>SVNH01000023.1 GCA_015067005.1 Ruminococcus flavefaciens | reverse complement strand
AACTTCGGCAAGATGATGGACTTCATCAAGGCTGGCGATGATGCTAATACTGCTTTTGAGAAGGCTCAGGGTCAGTACGGCAGAGTTGCTGACGCTGCTAAGATCGTTGATCCAAGAAAAGAATAAGGAGGACTTATAACAATGGCTTTATTTGAATCATATGAGAGAAGAGAAAAGCAGATTCTCGCTGTTATAAAGGAATATGGCATCAACTCTATCGAAGAGTGCGCTGATGTCTGCAAGGCTAAGGGTCTTGATATATATAAACTCGTTGAAGGCATTCAGCCTATCTGTTTCGAGAACGCTAAGTGGGCTTACACAGTAGGCTGCGCTATCGCTATCAAGAAGGGCTGCACAAGAGCTGCTGACGCTGCTGCTGCTATCGGTGAAGGTCTTCAGGCTTTCTGTATCCCTGGTTCAGTTGCTGATCAGCGTAAGGTAGGTCTCGGACACGGTAACCTCGGCAAGATGCTCCTCGAAGAGGATACAGAGTGCTTCGCATTCCTCGCAGGTCACGAGTCATTCGCTGCTGCTGAGGGTGCTATCGGTATCGCTGAGAAGGCTAACAAGGTTCGTCAGAAGCCTCTCCGTGTTATCCTCAACGGTCTCGGCAAGGACGCTGCTCAGATCATCGCTCGTATCAACGGCTTCACATATGTTGAAACTGAAATGGACTACGCTACCGGCGAAGTTAAGGAAGTATTCCGCAAGGCTTACTCAGACGGTCTCCGCGCAAAAGTTAACTGCTACGGCGCTAATGACGTAAGAGAAGGCGTTGCTATCATGTGGAAGGAAAACGTTGACGTTTCTATCACAGGTAACTCAACTAACCCGACTCGTTTCCAGCATCCTGTTGCAGGTACTTACAAGAAGGAGCGCGTTGACGCTGGCAAGAAGTACTTCTCAGTTGCTTCAGGCGGCGGTACAGGACGTACTCTCCACCCGGATAATATGGCTGCTGGTCCTGCTTCATACGGTATGACTGATACTCTCGGACGTATGCACTCAGATGCTCAGTTCGCAGGTTCTTCTTCTGTTCCTGCTCACGTTGAGATGATGGGACTTATCGGTATGGGCAACAACCCGATGGTTGGTGCAACAGTTGCTTGTGCAGTTGCTGTTGAAGAGGCTATGAAGTAATAGCTAATCGGCTATAATACGTTATAAAATGAAATCCTGACAGGTTTTATGACTTGTCAGGATTTTACTATTTTTGGAGACGATAAGGTATTTTGTCACCCATTTGTCACCCTAAGTTCATTGTGGGTGACAAATAGTGTGCAAGGTTGTTTTATATGCAGAAGCCGCCAGATTGGCGGCTTCATTTTTTACTCGATGCATTTCAACTGTTGGATTGCTTATTATGACTTAACGGATTCAACGAATGTTCTCATTATCGTAACAAGATTATGCCTATACTTTTCCGGACACTGTGAGAATAGTGCTTCTACCGTAAACAGCTCGTTATCACTGACTTTTTTGTCTCCAAAGAGTATATAATCAACATTCAGACACAGTATCTCAGATATATTCATAAGCGTATTCATCGACATTCCTTTTACGCCTAATTCAATATCCGAGCAGAATTTTACGGAGACATCAAGCTTTTCAGCAAGATTCTCTCTTGTATACCCTAAAAGTTCACGTTGTTTACGGATGCGAGTGCCAATACCTTTATAGTTTATTTCGTTCATTTATTCATATACTCCCTTAAAATTATTGCCTTTAACTATAATTTTATACGGAAATTTGTTTATAATAAATAAACTATTAGTGTTGACAAAATACAACTTTTAGGGTATAATAATTATAAGATATACACAAATATTTTCGACACATCTGACACTAATAGTGCCAAACAGCAAGAGAAGTGATGTGTATCATTACATATTTTCTGTTTTTATATCAATTAGTAGAGAGGTTGTGGATTTGATGGCTATTGAAAAGATAATTCTTAAAAATGCAAAAGCTGCCCTTATCACTTAGGTCTCATAAAATGTGTCAAAAGTCCATGTCCTGAATGTAGACTCAGTAAAAGCAGCAGGCATCCATTTCCCGAAGGAGAGATAATTTACAATAAAAGTATATTTAAGAAATTATAGAGTTTGAGAAATAGCCTTTCTATATTTCAGATTGAGCTTTAAAGAATCAAACATTACGATCATAAAGAAGGATATCCATTTTTGTACATCTTAAAAATGTGGACCCAATATGGAGAATTAGTATGGAATATTTATGTAAATCCGTCTGCCGCTGGTGCGGCAGACAGGGGAAAACAGTTTACAGCATTCAGCAGAGGCTGCCCAATCAACCACCGTTTGTAGCAGGAGTATGTAAGTGTCATCCTTCCGGCAGACCTAATATGCCGCATTCACCTCAATGGGAAACATTTAACGAACCATTTTCGGGAAGAGAATTCCTGTACAGAGCCATATGTCAATGGTGCGGTAAGCAAGGCGAAACAGCATACAGTGTTCAAGGCAGAACACCTAATCACGCCCCTTCAGTTCAGGGTGTTTGTCATTGCCATCCATCAGGAAAATCAGGGATGCCTCACGCTCCGCGTTGGGAAAGATTATAAAACGAGATAGAACGGAGGAATTATAAATGAAAGGATTTGGAATACCACGCTCTGCCAGCACTGTTATGAGAATCACTACACTCGCTGTTCCTGCTGCGATGCATTACTGCATGAGGATGATGCTTATCATCTCGACGGATACGACTACTGCTCAGAATGCTATCACGATGAAGTTGATAAGAGCCGTAGTATCCACGATTACGGCTACAAACCCGAACCGCTGTTCTACGGCGATAGTTCCAGATATTTCGGCGTAGAGCTTGAAATAGACGGAGCCGGTAAAGACAGCGATAATGCTGACGAGATACTTGCTATCGCAAACAGGGATAACGAGCACATCTACATCAAAGGAGACGGTTCGCTCGATGATGGTATGGAGATCGTTACACATCCGATGAGTCTTGATTACCATAAGAACTTTTGCTGGGAAGATATTATGAGAAAGGCTATATCACTTGGCTATCGTTCACATCAGACAAGCACCTGCGGTCTGCACATCCATGTCAACCGTTCCTGTTTCGGTGATAACCGCGAAGAGCAGGACGAGGTTATCAGTCGCATACTCTTCTTCGTTGAGACTCACTGGGCGGAACTTCTGAGATTCAGCCGCCGCTCTGAGTACTCTATGAACCGCTGGGCAGCTCGATATGGTTATGAGAAGACCGGGCGTGAGATACTGGATAAGGCTAAGAAGGGTAACAACGGCAGGTATGCTGCGGTGAACCTGATGAATTATGCGACTATTGAGTTCAGAATGTTCAGGGGTACCCTCAAGTACAATACACTGATTGCTGCAATAGAGCTTGTTAATGAGATATGCGACTTGGCTATTCACCTGACCGATGACGGTATTGCTAAGATGAGTTGGTCTGAGTTTGTCGGAACAATAGAAGCTCCTGAGCTTATTACATATCTCAAAGAACGCAGGTTATACGTCAACGAAAACATCAGTGCTGAGGAGGATTTATGATGAGAAATATCCTGAAGAAAATAGCCTCAAGTTCAGCCGGAGATATTATTGCGGTTGCTGCTCTTTTAGCGGCTACAGTCGCCGTTGATATGATAAGTGAACAACTCAAGGAGATCACTGAAAGAAAAAAGAAACCTATGATCGATATATTTCTTAAGGAGGGCTAATTATGTGCAGTTTATTTGGATTTCTCGACTATCAGGGCATCATCCCTCACAAAGTTTTGCGGAAGCTCACACAGGCGTTAGCAAATGCCGCAGAGGAACGTGGCACAGATGCAGCCGGTATCAGCTACATAAAGGACGGTAAGGTTACCATATTCAAGAGACCTAAGCCTGCTCATAAGCTTCATTTCAATCCGCCGGATGGTACAAGAGCAGTTATGGGACATACCCGAATGACTACTCAGGGAAATGAAAAATACAACTATAACAATCATCCGTTCCCCGGCGTCGCCGGGGATGTTTCATTTGCATTTGCTCATAATGGAGTATTGTGGAATGACAAGGAGTTGAGGAAAGACAAGCTTATCCCCGACACGCACATTGAGACTGATAGCTACGCCGCTTGTCAGCTGATAGAGCAGCAGGAAAAGCTGGACTTCGACAGCCTAAAGTATATGACAGAAACCGTAGAGGGTAACTTCACATTCACCGTACTCGACCAAAGCAATAACTTGTATATCATCAAAGGCAGTAACCCGATGTGCCTGCTACACTTCAAGGACATCGGGCTGTATGTATACGCATCTACCGAGAGCATCATGAAGAATGCTCTACGCAGAATAGGTCTGCACAAATTTGTACACGAAAGAATCTCCACTGAGGAAGGTGACATCATCTGCATCGACAGAAAAGGTAATATCACACGCTCGGAGTTTGAACCTAAGATATATCGTTCTAAGTACGGAGCATGGTACGGTCTCGACGACTCGCCCTATTACAATATGCACGAAGAGATACTTCTCACATACTGTGGCTGCTACGGAGTTGATAGCGAAGATGTTGAGCTTTTGCTTGAGTACGGCTACACCTGCGATGAAATCGAGGAAATGTTAATGGAGCCGAGTTTGCTTCACGAAGCTCTTAATGAAATCAAGTTCGGTGCAGGCGAAAGTCTGTATGAGAGCTGTTACGGAGGTATCTGTTAATGGGCAAGATTGGGTATATCCGTGTATCGACGGAACATCAGGAGACCGCCCGTCAGGAAGCGTTGATGAAACAGTATCAGGTAGAGCGTGTCTTCGCTGAAAAAATGTCAGGCAAGCACGCTGACCGTCCCGAACTGAAAGCTATGCTGGAATACGTCCGTGAGGGCGATACCCTGTACATTGAGAGTATAAGTAGGCTCGGGCGTTCTACCCGAGATCTGCTTAACATTATAGATGTATTGCAGCGGAAACAGGTTACTCTTGTCAGCAGCAAAGAGAACATCGACACCAACACTCCTCAGGGGCGTTTCGTCCTGTCTATATTTGCGGCACTCTCCGAGCTTGAACGTGAACAGACCTTACAGCGTCAGCGTGAAGGTATCGCTATTGCAAAGTCACAGGGGAAATACAAAGGTCGGCAGCCTATCCCTATTGACTGGGACAAGTTCGGGCAGCTGTATGAGCAGTGGCAGTCTGGGAATATTACAGCTGTGGAGTTCCAGAAACAGATGGGACTTCAAGCCAACACCTTCTACCGTAGACTTAAAGAGTACAAAAGAAAGTATATATAAATAGGAAGGAGCTGGTACAGAATTCTGTATCAGCTCCGCTTTACTTTCAATAGGGTGTCATTTTTATCTGACATATTTCAAAAAACCCAAAACGACTTATATGACACAGTTTCTGAGTATGTCAATAGACTAAGGGCTATTGAAACATTATAAAGCGCCTCCGAGGAGGCGCTCCGCTTTTGTGCTACTGATCATTCTCATTAGTCAAGTCCTTGATGAACAAGCTGATATAATCACGCTTCCCGTAAAGGACGCGATCAATATAAGCAGTATCGTTGCTGCTGCGGTAGAATACAAGATAATTCTTATAGACTAGATAACGGTAACCGCTGAAAATGTCATCAGAAAAATAGAGCGGTTTGCCTATCTCTGAATGATCTTTAAGCACATCAGCAGTATCAAGTATGCCGTTAACAGTGCTTTCAGCTGCAATAGGATTAGCAAGCTTTTCTGAGATATATGCAAAAATCTCGTCGAGGTCAGCCAAAGCTTTCGGTGAATAAACTACCTGATTCATTTGCGCTTAGCTCCAAAGTGTTTTCTTACATCGTCAGAAGATATCCAGCCTTCCTGTTCGCCGGATCTTCTACCCTCGTCAAGCTTGCACATTAATTTGAGAGCTGCTTTGGTACGCTCATATTCCTCTTGTTCTGCTATATCGACAATCGCATAGCAGCCTCTGCCGTTTTTAGTCAGGTATACAGGGGAGCCGACCGCAACGTCCTGTAACACGGAGGAATAATTTCTGAGATCTGAAATTGGAACTATATTCGGCATAAGAACATCTCCCTTCAGTTTTACTACTTATATTATACATCTCGCAAAATTAGTTGTCAAGTTTTACAGCAAATTTATCGTAAAATATATCGAAATCAATTATAACTTGCAGCGGTGTTATCGTCAACATCGCCGTCACTCGATGATATATCGTATGAATTATGATCAGCAGAAATAACTTCAAGTGCATCTATACGTTTACGAACTTCTGCGGCAATAGCTTTAGCGCGTTCAGCTTCAACATAGCATACAGCTTTATCCTCGCACAGCACATTCAGTATCTCGTCTTCGATACCGTCAAGCTTTGAGACGTCGAGCCAGTCATACGATGAGACGAGCTTTAGCTGTTCGCCGTGAGACTTTTTGAACGGCTTGCAGATAATGTTGCTGGCAATAAATCTCGAAGCGGTCTTGTTATACCATAGGGACGTTCCACTGTCGAATATCGGCGCAGCACCAATCCATTCAAGAGTGTTGGCATTGCGGAGAAGTCCGAAATTGTTAAAGTGCCTGTCCTCGTTGGCAATGATATAATCGAGAACGATCATACGGTCAAGGTCAGGTACAATATCAATGCCAAGCTCTTTGCACAGGCTTACATAATGCAGGTACTCGTTCTCATGATTAGCCTTCGGTCTGAGCTGCAACACTCTCCATGCACTGACAAGCTCCGTATCTTTAGTAACAAAGTCTTCGCAAACGCTGCAAGGCTTATCATCTATCCAGCTAACGGTATAAGGTACATGATCTATACCGAGCCTTTTCATTATAATAGTAGCAATTACCTCGTTAAACGGCTGCTGACAATACGGATTTGAGCCTGACTTTAGGAGATAGCGTTTTCCGTCAATGATCTTCCAACGCTTCTGCAAATTACCATCGGATGTGTTATCGGGTGATACGAAGTCGAAACCAGCATCTTTAGTATTAGTACCGAACAGGACATCGCCTATATCGTCGGAGAAGTCGTTGTCAAAGAAGTTGACAGATTCCCATGTGATGTTGCTGTCATAAGGTTTGAGCCAATAGTGATCGGAAAGGCTGAGTCCGAGACATTTCGTGATGAGCTGCTTTGTGGAGGATACGCCCAGAGCTTCAAGAGCATCAGTTATTCCCATACGGCTTGCGGGGATAGAACGTCCTGCCCACCAGTGATTCAGCGCATATCTGTCTACGGTCTCGCCGTGGTGAAGCTGATGAACTACTCCTACAGGCAGATGCTCCTTCGCAGATATATTGTCAATGCTTGTTATAACGCCGAGACCTTCATCTATCTCAACGTCTGCAACTGCAATGTTCTTGTGCATAAGAGTGTACTTCATCGCTCTCACCTCCTGTGTGCTTTGCGATTATTATACCATTATCCGAGCGATAAATCAAGTGCTTGGGGGTTAATAGAATATACCATTATAATAGGAAACGATTTCTGCCCCTTCACAGGGGGGCAGTTCAGAAAAAACTTTTGCGTGAAAAAAGTGGTAAAAGTGGTATTAAGTAATAAGCATATATCACTTAAAGAGTGCACCACTAACCTTTTTAATATATTCTTTATATTCTTCTATTTTAGGTTCGGCAACAAATATTACTTCATTATGTTCGTTGTTTTTGAATTCATACTTAAATGTTAATGTTTGCGACAATGAGAGCAGTTTCTCAAATATTTCTACGAGTTCGGGAAAGGTAAGATAATACCGGCGTAGATTCTTACTTTCATTAATAAATGCGTCTTTATGAGCTTGAAAATTCTGTTCTTGCTCATTTTGTTCCTCACTAGTGCGAAATCCGGATCCAATACAAAGCGCACAACCTTCATCATCTAAATTCAAAAAACTTGAATATAGATATTTGATTAGAGACTTTAGCTCTGCAAGTTCGTTAGCGTTATTTTCAGAAATATTGATAGTAATAGTATTGCTTCTGTTATCGTTGATAAGTGTAATGTTGTTTGTAACTGAACTTAAACTGGTTTCATTGATATTGGTTGTATTTTCATTATAATTATCGGTATGATTGTCATAAAAGTTTTCTGTATGGTTGGAATAATGAAGAGAATTGTCATCTTGTTCTGTTGAATCATCGACAGCAGTGGCGGGTTCGCTTACTTGAGCTTGTGCTGAATTCAAATGGTGGGGAGGAGTTGCGTCTTCCTGTTTGGTTTCCTTGGCAACTGGTCTTATAACCGCGTCAATAAAAAAATCAGCGATTTTCTCGCATATGTTCTCTGCAGTAATATCAGGAATATCATCCTTAAATCTCTTACATATTATTTGCACATACTCAGCCTTCTTCTCTGGATAACTATTGGAGTAATCCTTTAGGAAATTCCTGATTCCCTTTTTGTTCAGATCGCCAATCACATCAGTTGCAATCGCAGATATAGAATTACCCCGGTTGTATCCTTTGTACGACTCATTAGAAATGCGATTGTCAGTTATAACCGAAGTATCATTTACAGCGCTCAGGAATAAATCCCTTGTGAGCTCGACTTTTTGTCTCCCTGCCCCTTTAATATAAAGCTTAGAGATAAATTCTTTATACTTCATAAGTACCTCCTAACGTAATTATCCAATTATCTTTTTATGAAAATGCTGATAAAAATAATTCAATTACAACAAAGCATAGTGAGAATAAACTGGGGTATTTGTGCCAAAGCACGTATAAAAGGATAATTGATTAAATATTATTGTTATCTTTTTGAGGCTGTGGTATCATAAGGATGTCGACAAGAACGCATGCGTGAACACACGCTTACAAGGTCCACGACCTTTCAGCTGTGGACCGCTTGCACATTCCGAAGTCCCATTAGCAGAGGGATGTGCTTCCAACAGGAGGCAGTTTTCAAATGTTTCTTTATATAATGCTGCCTCCGAAGGAGGTGCTAGTAACTTGATAATCAAGCTTATAACAAACAGGCTCAAAGATGTGCAGAGAATACAGGTAGCTGACCCTGAGCATGCAGCGGACGAGATCGTTCCTGGAATCATAAAGAGCGGCGTGCTTTTTTATGATAATAGAACACCGGTCATCAAGATGCCGTTGCATTATCAGCGGATAAAATCTGCTGACGAGGAGGCGCTTATATTCAATTCGCTCGACGAAAAGTCGCAGAGAATAGTGCCTTTTAAAGAAATCAAAGAAGCTACTAAACGTCTCTGTTACATTCCAGATCTTCAGGTCGATTTGACGGAGGAATTCTGGAAAGGTCAGATGCTTGTAAATCTGACACACGGAGTATACGACATCATGAAGCAGGAAATAGTTCCTGTCCGCAATGACTACAAATTCGACTACTTCATCAACATCAGATACAAGCCGAAATGCACCTTGGAAGATGCGCCTACATTTAAGCACTATATCGAAACAAGCGTAGGCATGGAGCAGTATGAGTGTCTCATGAGAGTACTCGGTTACTGTATCAGCAGTCTTACCAAGGGACGCAAGGCCTTCGACTTTTACGGAATAGGACGCACGGGTAAAAGTACCATTTTGAACGTCCTTGAGGCCGTAATAGGTGGAGATCTGGTATCTCACGAACCGTTTCACACCATGTCTGGCGAGAGAGCAAAAGCTCACTACGAAGGCAAGCGTGTAAACATCAGCAGAGAAACCAGCACCAAGCCTAACAAAAACGAGGAGAGCTTCAAGTCTCTAATCAGCTGTGAGTACACTACAGGTTCTGAGAAGTACGAGAAGCAGAAAGACTTTGTTGCTACTCTGAGCTTTGTCTTTGCAGGCAATTCCGATATTGACTTCACATTCATGGATGACGCTATCCTCGACAGATTGGTTTATATTATCTTCAATCGTACTATCCCCGAAGCTGAGATAGACCTTGATCTGGAGGAGAAGCTGCTCAGAGAGAAGGATGTCATATTCAGTCTTGCTCTGGACAGCCTGAAAGGTCTTATCGAGGACAAATATGACTTCAAGATGGCACCTATCGCCGAGGAACACATCAAGCACCGTAGATATCTTATTCACAGTGCTGAGAGTTTCCTTGATGAGAAGTGCAAGTTATCAGAGAACGGAAAGGTATCGAAGGTAGTACTTTATGCGACGTATGTAGCCTTTTGCAAGGCTAATGCGTTAAAACCGGAAGGACGCAACACGTTCTATGATAAGGTGCGCAACTACAGTTCATCTATCATTGACGGCAGAGCTCCTGACAGCACTGGAAACAGTGTGCAGGGCTTCCATGGAATCTCTCTCATCGGAGGCGAGAGTCAGTTAACTGATGAAGAATCCGATGAATAAAAACACAGTCTATATCCTGGGGCTCCGGCCCCGGGGTGTAGATAATCATACGGCTGCACCTAGAGGTGTGGGAATAAGAAAGATTTGTGGGAATGCTCCTTACAGGATTAGCATTCGTCCCCACACTATGAAAGGAGGCCATTACTATGGCTAATGATATAAAGGAGTCGGAGATCAAATTCCGTTGCTCTCTTGACAAAAAAGCAGAATTCAAAAAATGTGCTGATGAAGTCGGCTTGAGTATGAGTGACTTTATTCGCTCACTGATATTCGGCAAGGAAAAGCTCGTGCTTCTCTCAGAAGGTGCAGAGATAGCAAAAGCCTTGTTCCTTATTCACACTGACCTCGAATACTTCCGTAACAACGGAGGTATTCCGAAGGAATCGCTTGAAGCACTGATAGGTGCTCTTAATGATGTTTCAACACAGCTCAATGCTGTCTCTGAAAAGCTGACAGATATTCATGTCAGCAGTGAGGAGGCTGATTCAGATGAGTAAGCTCAACGCATTTGCTGCTGTGCTCAAGTTTATAAACGGAAGTAATGACAGCAAGGAATACTTACAGGGATTATGTAATTATATTACAGATCCTGCAAAGACCGATAACGGAAATCTTGTGGCAACACAGGGATGTTCTAAAGAGCATCCTCTTGAAGATATGTTGCGAAATAAGCTCTTGCATAACAAGACAAATGGCAAGCAGGGTGAGCACTTTGTGCTTGCCTTAGCACCATGCGGTGAAAGTAAGACACCTTTAGAGGTACTCAGTGTTGTCAAAGAGATTGTGGCAACAGTTTATCCTGAAAATATGGCGATAATCGCCGGTCACACAGATAGCAAGTATCTGCATTTCCATGTTGCACTTGATGCTGTTAATGCTGTAACTGGCCGCAAGTTCTCACAGAGTCCTGCTGATCTCAATAGAGTAAAGCAGAAGGCTAACAATATACTCAAGAAGCATGGCTTTGAGATAATTACAGCCAGCGCCAACGACTTCGTTGACCACTCTGATTACTCTAACGAAGTAGGCTTCGACTTCCTTGAACTTGACGAGTCTCAGTTCATTACCGAGTCTCACCTTGAGAAAATATCCGCATTCACCGATAGTGTCAGCATTGAGGACACTATCGAATCTATCAACAGTTGGGATTACGATGACTGCGACACACCAAATTATTTCGGAGGTAATTATATGAATAACAACTATACATCCTGTTCCCCTCAGACACAGGCTATGCCTAAGTCAATACTCACAGTTGATGCTGTTCCCTCAACCTTGCCGGCTATAATGAAGGAACAGGAATCAAATGTTCCTACTACCACATATGAGTCTGTTCCTGCGGCTTGTGGAACCACTAATGATTACCCGAATACCAATGTGGCAACCGGTCCCATATTTCGTATCAAGGGCAACAAGAATTCTAATTTTGAAGGTCTTAAATCCCTCGTTGAAAAGACTTCCGCAGACGCATATGCACAGCAGCGCAATGCTGGTAACCTCGCACTTGCAATGCAGCAGCACGGACAGCTGACAGGTCATCCGTCAAACGTTACTGTTTATTCCGAACCTATCTTCGAAATTGATATGAATGGTAGAGTAGGTTGTGATGAGCAGTACGAAGATATATATGACTAATACGACAACGAAGGCGATTATGGTATATTAAAGTAAATTCGAGTGTTTCCCCATCGGGACGCACTGTATATAATTATTATACGCTAAATGACCATATAGGTCAAGCGAAAGGAGAATATTTATGAATATCAATTCAAATTCAACCACCCCAGAGGCAATCCCACAGAACGTCAACGAGCACGGCTCAAATGGCGTGATACCACAGAAGATTCTTTACACTGTTAAGGAAGTCGCAACAATCATGCACACTAACACAGGATATGTTTATCAGTTGATAAATACCGGACTGTTACCGGCGTTGAAACTCGGCTCGTATAAGATCAGACACGCAACGCTGATGAAATTTCTGGATGATTATGACGGCTATGACCTTACTGATCCACATGATGTTGAGAAGATATCAGTATCTGCGTAACTCCATAATCACAGTAAGGATAGCGCCTATATTTGGCGCTATCCTCATATTTCAGGGAGAAATAATATGACGGAGATAAACACGCGAAAACGCGGCAAGTATTGGGAATACTATTTTGAAGTCGCAAGAATCAAAGGCAAGCGAAAGCGCTTCAGCAAAGGCGGTTTTAGTACCAAGGCAGATGCCCTAACTGCTGGAACAAAGGCTATGAACGAGTATCTGAACTCTGGAACTGTCTTTGTTCCGACGGAATTATCCATGAGCGATTATATGGATTATTGGGTTGATATGTACTGCCGCCCTAACTTGAAGCCCTCAACTATTGCGAGCTACCAAAAGCACATCCGACTTCACATAGCACCTATTATTGGACAATACCGGTTAACAAACATAACCGCAGAACAGTTACAGTCACTTATAAATGATCTGGTTTCACAAGGATTCAGCAAGAATACAATAATAAGTGTTAAAGGTATACTCTCAAGCAGTCTGAATTATGCTGTGCAGCCGCTTCAATACATAAAAAACTCGCCTATGGTTTATGTGAAGATTCCTAAAGGTTCTCGAAGCAACTATAAGGCTTCGTTATATGTAAGGGACGTCATTGAGAATGACATCATCGACAAGATTTTTGAGCGCTTCCCTAAAGGTTCTTCACCGTACATACCTATGATGCTGGCTTATCATTGCGGATTAAGGTTGGGTGAGGCTTTTGCCGTAACGTGGGACAGCGTTGATTTTGATAATAAGACTATCACTATCGACAAGCAGCTCCAATGGCATGATGAGAAGAAGGTGTGGTATCTTACACCGCCCAAGTATAATTCTTCCAGAGTTGTCGATATAGACCAGTTTGTTGTTGATTTCTTAAACGAGCTCAGAGCGGAGCAGGCTGAGAACAAAGCGTTCTACGACGAATACTATACCACCTTGTACTTTAATGATCAGGAGGGTATAAATAACCACAGAGGCGAAGTAATCGACTTTGTAAATGTATATGAGAACGGCTGCTTTATACAGCCGCGCATTATGCAGCACACAAGCACTGTGATTCATGAGTTCTGTCCAAACTTCAATTTTCACTCTCTCAGGCACACCCACTGCACAAGACTGCTTGAAGCCGGTCTGCCGCTGAAATATGTACAGGAAAGGCTTGGACATAAAAATATCAACGTAACAATGAACATCTACAATCATCTTACTCGCAGTCAAGCCGAGCAGAGCAAAAAAGACTTAGAAAATGTATTCAAGTAATCAACTATCCGCCGTTCAGGTTTAGAGCTGAGCGGCGGTATTTTTTTATAAAATATATCAAACTCTTGCAAATCATGCCGTTTTATGTTATAATGTAAAAAAGCACATAGTACGCTTCCCACAAAGTATAGCCAGTTGTAGCCCCTTTACTTTGTCACCCATTTGTCACCCGAAGCTGAGTTCGGTTAAGAATTACTCAAAATCTGTGGAAGTCTATCAGAAGCTGAATTTGTGGAAATATAGCGGTTTATCGGTAGTGATCAGTCACCGTGTAAAGTGGCCGAAATGCCGCTAAATAGGCGAAAAAAGATGGGCAACAACCCGATGGTTGGTGCTACTGTTGCTTGTGCAGTTGCTGTTGAAGAGGCTATGAAGTAATAGCTAATCGGCTATAATACGCAATATAATAAATCCCGACGGATCTTTCGGTCTGTCGGGATTTTTGTATTAATAAAACGCACACAGCCCAATATGAAGAGCCGTGTGCGAGTATGCTTTGTTGTAAAGTGCGCGAGTGAAACAAGCGACAACATGGAAGGGGACAGCGTCACGCTGCCGCGCTTAGAAACGGAAATCGCGTTTGCCTTCGTTTTTGATCTCAGTGAGGTACTCAATAGCGCGCTGACGGCGCTTTTCGTCCGGAACATTCTGTATTTCACGGGCAATGAGTGCTTCTCCGACAGCCTTTGTTTCAGGTGAAGCGTAGTCAGTGAGATATTCCTGAAGAGTCATGAGGGCATTTGGATGACAACAGTTCTGTATCTGACCTACCTTACACAGTGCCATAAAGCGGTCGCCTGTACGTCCTTCGCGGTAGCAGGCTGTACAGAATGAAGGAATATAACCGAGATCCATGAGCCACTTTACGACCTCGTCGAGCGAACGCTGATCTGAAACGTCGAACTGCTCAGTATCGTGAGGTCTTTCTTCGGGTGTATAACCAGCATATCCGCCGACGGAGGTTCTTGAACCGCCTGAGATCTGCGAAACGCCAAGTCCGATGACCTTTTCGCGGCAGGCTTCGCTCTCACGGGTAGAGATAATCATGCCGGTGTAGGGGACTGCTATACGGATACAAGCTACGATCTTTGCGAATGTATCGTCATCAATACCGTTATCGAATGAATCGAGGTCAATGTCGGATGCTCTTCTGAGACGCGGTACGCTGATAGTGTGAGGTCCTACGCCGTGAACAGCTTCGAGGTGCTCAGCGTGCATAAGAAGACCTGCAAACTCATAGCGGTACTTGTCAAGACCGAAGAGAACGCCGAGGCCTACATCGTCGATACCGCCTTCCATAGCACGATCCATAGCTTCAGTGTGGTAAGCGTAATTGTGTTTCGGACCTGCCGGATGAAGCACCTCATAGCTTGCCTTGTGGTAGGTCTCCTGGAAAAGAATATAAGTACCGATACCAGCGTCGCGCAGCTTTCTGTAATTCTCAACAGTTGTTGCTGCGATGTTTACATTTACACGGCGGATAGCACCGTTTTTATGCTTGATCGAGTAGATAGTCTTGATGCAGTCAAGGATGTATTCGATAGGGTTGTTTACCGGATCCTCGCCGGCTTCGATAGCAAGACGCTTATGTCCCATATCCTGAAGAGCGATGACCTCATCGCGGACCTCTTCCTGAGTGAGCTTTTTACGCGGTATATCCTTGTTCTGCTGGTGATAAGGACAGTATACGCACTTATTTACGCAGTAATTTGAGAGGTAGAGCGGAGCGAACATAACTATTCTGTCGCCGTAGAAAGCCTCTTTGATCTCTCTTGCAAGGGAGTATATCTTTTCGATTGTCTCCGGATCATCGCAGGCAAGAAGTACACTTGCTTCGCGGTGTGTAAGACCGGCACATTCAACGCCTCTGCCTGTCTTTTTAGGACGTGCCTTTTCGAGGATCTGGTCGATCAGTTCGTGATCGTTTTTATGCTCATCAGCGTATTTAAGAGTTTCGAGTATCTCTTCATCGTTGATGAATTCCTCAGCTTTAAGTGATTTTATATCGTACATAGCTTACCTCCATTATTTCTTGGAAACAGCGGCTTTAACTGACACTCCGCTGATTTGTCCGAGCCTGCCAGTGAGACTGCTTATGGTATCCGGGGCTGCATCAAGTGCAACTGAGATGAGGGATATTCCGCGTTCTTTGTAGGGGATACCCATTCTTCCGATGATAATACTGCTATATTCATGCAGTACCTTGTTGACTTCTTCGACTGCTGACTGCTCATCGACCACTATCGCGGCGACGGCTATTCTTTTTTCATCCATTTTGCCTCCTGCGGACACAAAAAAACGTCCGTAATTGCATACGGACGGTATTATACACAGAATTGTATATCGGTATAAATGCCATCCGATAACAGGGCGTCAGCTCTGCTGTCCGAAAACAAATTTTAAAAAAAGCCGAACACAGAATAAATCCTGTGTACCGCTGATATTATTATAACATATGATAGATAATGTTTCAATAGTTGAAGGTTAGCATAGTATAACGCTTATGGGGGGTCACACGACAGTGAGGAATATGATAATAAAAAACAGGATTGCCACAAATATGTGCAGCTTGCATTTTGAAACTGCTTCGCTTAGTGTGAGACCGTGCCTGAGAATTCTTGATGCTATTCCGATGATAGGCGGCATCATTACTGCCAGAAGCGAAAATGCCTCAAACATAGGCGAGTTCATGCACATGAAGAATATGAAAAGTGAAATGAATTCAAGTATCATTACCTCTGTGCCGGTGGCAGAGAGGTTGTATGACTTTGATTTACCGTGATGATTTGAAGCACTTGCCTGTGCAAACATTGCTGCAACTTTTTCTTCGGGTGTCTGCGGGGAATCGCTTGTAACAACGTCTGATAGGTCAGGATTTTCAGATTTCGTAGTGCTTTTGTGATGCCGTACTTGTTCAAGAATTTCTTCCGCTTTTTTATCAGCTGACTTCGGCTTATCCTTCGTTATAGCAGGGGAGGGGATATGTTTTTCCGTCCCCTTGACGTGCTTTGCGGCTCTTGCCTGAGCAAACAGAGCCTCTACCTTTGCTTCGGCGTTCAAACGCTTTATTTCCTGTTCGTCAGCAGCAGATGTGTTATTCATTTCATTATTGTGTTCCATTTTTTCACCTTCTTTGTTGCTGATCGGTATAAACAGCTGCTCAGACAATAATTATCCAGCTGTTTTGACCTTTATTAATAAATTATACATCAGATACGATAAGGTGTCAATATTATTAATTGCGATCAATGTGGACAAACGGCTTGATGGTATTATTTTATTGCCAAATATTGCTATCTCTATCAATTTGTATGTATTTTTCAAATTTTACTGGACAAATTGTTTTTTTTGTGTTATAATATACTTTAGTTTAATATTTGAGGTGATTTCTAATGGGTTTACTCTCATTCTTTAAAAGCGGCAACTATTTCGATAAGGGTATGACTCCAAAGTGCGATTACTGTCAGAACGGTAAGCGCGCAAGAGACGGTAATAAGGTTCTGTGCGAAAAAAGAGGTCTTGTTGACTGCTCTTATTCATGCAGCAAGTTTATCTATTCTCCACTGAAGAGAATTCCTGTAAAACAGCTTAATTTCGTTGGAAGTCTTGCTGATGAGGATATTTATATCGAATCCGCAGGTGATCGTGCTGAAAGAGAAAGACAGCAGGCTGAGGCTGAAAAGGAAATTCAGAAAAAAGCTGAGGCAAGAGAGGCTGCTCTCAAAAAGCAGGAAGAAGAGGATGCGGCAGAAGAAGCTGCTGAGGCTGCAAAAGCTGCTGAAACTGAAAAAACTGCTGAAGATCCGGATGTTGCTGAGCCTCAGGAAAAGTCCGCCGAAAACGCAGAGGGGGAGAATTCCGCTGCTTCTCAGGAATAATGATCGTATCAGGTTTTTATGCTGCGGAGATGCGCTATGCATTTCTGCAGCTATGATACTTTCTTTGCGCTGCGTCATTGCATTTATAATACTGTCCCCTGTCGGTAGTCAAAATCGACATCAAAATTTAATATGCGGGTGTGGTGAAATTGGCAGACACGTTAGATTTCGTTTGCGCTACGTCATTGCATCTATAAAACTGCCCACTGTCGGCAGTCAAAATCGACAGCAAAATTTTATATGCGGGTGTGGTGAAATTGGCAGACACGTTAGATTTAGGTTCTAATGCCGTAAGGTGTGCAGGTTCAAGTCCTGTCACCCGCACCATTCAGAAAGTCCGATTATTCGGGCTTTTTTCTTTTGAATTTTGCTATTCCTACCTTGGTACTGGGTAATCAGACACGGAAGGTATATTTCGTGTGTATGCCGATAAAGAATAAGCCGCAGGTAGTCCCTGCGGCTATTATTATTAATCGTTGATTTCAAAGCACACTGTACTCGTATCCTTGAAGTCGCCGTTGAATTCAAGGCTTACATCAAGGCTGCCGTCCTCATTTTCGTGAACGATTACCTTGCGGACGAGCAGTCGCATATTCGCGTCGGTGATATACGGTTCTAATAGCACCTCGTCCAGCATTTCTGCTGTGGACAGCAGCTCGTCCCGACGCTTCTTGCTGAGCTCGTCGAACCGCTTGCAGTCCTCAATTTTCTGAGTCAGCTCCGCTATCTCAGCTTCACGCTTTTCGATCATGCTGTTGTACATCGGAGCGTGTTCACGGTCATTGATACGCTCCATTAGTATGCTTTCTATCTGCGTTTTCAGAATGACTATCTTCTCCGTGTATTCCTTTACCATTTTATCGTATTTTGGCTTCTTCTTGTTCCACTCCTTGACTATCTCGTCATATTTCTGACTGGAATCGAGTATTTCCTGTCTGAGCAGAACAAGCTCTGTGTGGATAATCTCGTCGAGCTGTTCCTCGCGGATAGTGTGAGCTCTACAATACTCGTTGCCGTAGCGGTGATTGCTGTTGCAGGTATATTCCACCCATGAGTGATCTGCTACTGTTCGCTTTTTAGCAATGAGGCTCGCTCCACATTCGGCGCATTTTATCATTCCGCAGTATCTATGGATAACATTACCGAATTTAGAACGCGCGTTATTCTTCAATCTGCTCTCAAGGAGTGCTTGTGCCTGATTAAAAGTCTCGCGGTCAATTATTGCAGGCATATAGTTTTCATGGCGATACTGTTCCTCGGGTGGTATTACATCTTTCGTCTTGTATATTTTTGATGTTACAGTCTTGTGATTGACGAGAGTTCCTGTATATGCTTCGTTTTGTATTATACGCTTTACCGTTGTCTGAACCCACAAGAATTTCTTGCACATCTGCGTTCTCTGTGCTCCGACCTTTCTGTGAGAGTAGTATTCTGGAGATTTTATTCCGCGCCGATTGAATTCCTTGGCGATAGTGCTCAGTCCGTAGCCGGCAAAGAACTTCTCGAATATCTCTCGGACTATTGCTGCAGCCGTTTCATCGACCAACACCTCGCCTGTGTTTCTGTCCTTGTAGTATCCCATAGGCAGGTTCACAGGCATTCCTGTTTTTTGCTTCTGACGTATGCCTGCACGGACCTTCTTACCAATGTCTTTGGCGTAGAAGTCATTGACGAGCTGCTTGAAGCCGATTATCATATCGTCGTTTTCGTTTGAGGAGTCGATGCCCTCGGTCACGGAATAAACTCGCACATTGTTCTCGCGCAGGTAATCGATGAACAGTGCAGTTCGTGTCCGGTGTCTGCCAAGTCTGGACAAGTCTTTGACCAGCAGGACGTCAACCTTTCCGTCCTCGACTGCAAGTTCAATCTGATGAAGTCCATGTCGCTCGAATGTCATACCTGATACATTGTCGTCGAAGCTTTCGCCTGTAATTTCGTAGCCGTTCAGATTCGCGTAGTCCACAAGTATCTGACGCTGATTCTGAAGGCTGTTCATTTCAGCGTCCTCATCCCGGGACAGTCTGTAATATAACCATGCTTTCATTTATCCCCCTCCATTTCTGTTTCAGTAGATTTATTTACCTCGGTTGCGTGAAGATAGTCGCTGAGCAGGGATTTGATGAAGAGTTCGAAGCTCTCACGATCTCCGTTGAATTTGATAATTACATTTCTGATCGTAGGCTCTTTTATCCTACCATATGATCTCTTCACGTCAAGTATTATGCCGTCAGACTCATTATCGTTCTGCTCGACATAGTCGAGACGTATTTGTTTCGCAACCTGTATGACGTTGCTTTCTTCGCTTTCACACGATTCCATTTTGTTTAATGCTGATGCTTTCATTTTTATAACCTCCATTCGTATTGGCAGTAGCAGCAACCTGTTTGCTGCTACGACACACCATACCACATACTTACTCAGAAGTCTACTGATTTTTCTTTCGTTTCTGAAACTTCTACCTTATCAACAACATCTGTCAGTGGAGATTTGTCTACATCCCCCGAATGGAGATAATCACTGAGCAGCGACTTTATGAACAAGTCGAAGCCTTGCGCGTCTCCATTGAATCTGACATTGACGTTTTTGATGTTCGGCTCTTTAATTTTTCTTCCCAACAGACCACGCTCCTTATCTTTCTCTCGTTCATGTTTCCTATGTGGTTTGCATTATTCATTTTAAAGATTCCTTTCATTATAGATTTTGTTTAACCCATATGCATACCGAGCTCTTCCTTTTTACGCAGCTCTTTAGCAAGAGCTTTTCTGTCAATGTGTTCCCGAGCATACTCGGTATCGTCGGAAGGCTCGTCCTCGATTATCGAAGCCACAGCAGCAACTCCGCCGATGAAATCAAGTGCAGGAGTTCTATTACCGCCACTGCTATGAGCAGTCGCAAGCCTTTCTTCCTGTTCTGCTCGTCGGAGCATTTCAGCTGCGATAAGGTCTGCTCGTTCAGCTTCCCAGCCTGTGAGACGAGATTCTTCGCCGCCTGATCCAACTTCGACACTTCTAACGTCGTGATTTCCGACGTTTGCTTCTGTATCTCCTGCGACTTCTCCAGCACCTGATCGAATATCACTTGTTGATTTTCTAAGTGCATTTTCATATCCTCGAATGTCATAGTCACGTCGACTCTCGCCTTCGTTTCTATTGCTAAGTCCGTCAGCAATTTCAGCTGTGAGATCACCGCCTGCCAGTTGCTGTCGGTAACGCATACCATAGTTGGTATGTCCTGTGCTTCCTGCATATTCTGTTTGGAGGCTGCTTTCATTTCTTCGTATTTTGAACTCATATTCCATGTTCTCCTTCCTGTATTTTGCTTCGTGTAGTTTGTTGTCACGGCAGCATCTGCCGTTGGGACATGTGTATGTGATGTACTTTCGACTGTCCTCCCACTTGACATCGTAGCCATACTGCTTCATATAGAAGCGGAATTGCTTCTTTGACTTCGCTTTTCGCATCACTGCGTCTATCGTATTGCTAAGTTTCATTTTCCAGCTTTCTCTGCGCATTGCACACCTATACTCGCCAGTGGTCACACCGTGAGTCTGCTTTCCAAGCTCAGGCTGTTTGAGAGTTGTCACTCCATACTTCTGACAAATCTCGTCCGACAACTGCCGCAAGTTTTGCAGTGTGAACTTGTTGGAGTGGTACTTCAAACCTGTGTCAGCATTGACCGCATTCAGTATGAAATGAGAGTGTATGTGGTCGGCGTCGGTGTGAGTTGCCACCACAACTTCGTGACCTTTGAAGGCTCGCTCCGCAAACTCAACTGCGATCTTATGAGCAAGTGCAGGCTCAATATCGTAGCCACTCGGGTGAGACTGAACGAAATGATAGTAGCGTATTCCGTCATTCTTGTTGTACATCTCACGGGTGTTTTTGAACTCTTGGTACGCAGTCGGCAGTGAACAATTGAGAGCCGTCACATATTTCTTGCCCTCGGTCTTATTATCGCGGCAGATATAGTCCAGACTTTTCTTTCCGCCGCCACCGCCTTTCGTGCTTATCGCTGTGATTGTCGCCATCACTTCACCTCCCGAAGCAGCTGACCTATCAGCTCCGTGACCTTCCTGTGCTCATCAAGAAGCGGCTGGAAGTTCATAGCGGTCAGCCTGTCCATGTTGGCAAGTGTAGCTATCTGATTGAGGTTGCGTCCGATAGCTTTCTGCTGCTTGACTATCTCATCAATGCCTGTTGCAACGACAATCTTTTTGCCGAGAGCGCACCTCATCACGAACTCATTGAGCCGTAGTCCGTGCCGCTTGGCGAGTTCATGGATACGTTTGCTTTCTTCCTCTGTGCAGCGTATCGCTATGGTTGTATTTTTCTTTCTCATGTTTCTACCTCCTGACTTTTGTTTGTGTATGCCTGTAATTTAAAGGGGGTTCGGGCTTCTGCCCGACAAGCAAGGCGGCAGGCGGAATGCCAGCTGCTATGCTTGCCTTCCCAGAAGGGAAGATTTTTGTCACCACCGCCACTTTTTCCTCTGCGGATAAATCAGTAACGATTCGTGACAGAATCGCCACACTCGCTCCACGTTGCGCGACAATCGCTTTTGTCGGTGCAGGTGGGATACCTGTCCGCTTTCTGTATCGGCGGCAAAAACGGCGCGTTTTGTGCGTGGTTTTACCGTCACCCGAGAGCGTTATACCGTCACCCTGAATCACAAATGCCGTCACCCTCGGTTTTACCGTCACCCGCCTCAAACAAAGGTAAATAGACGTTTTCTGAACTTCGGGTGCCGGCATGGTCAGCAATTTCTACCCACAGCAGGCTTCCGTTTTTACTGTCACCCGACTGGTCGTAAATCAGATCCAGTATTCGAGCTGTGAATAGCACTCCGTATGTTTTAAGTTCATTGGTATGCTGAACAAGATTTCTCGTCATCCAGTTCGGAGCGTACTCACGACCGAAGTGTTTGTACATCAGCTTGCAGAGCTCCGTCGCTGAACCTGTAAAACGTTTTTCATCGACCATGAGATCATGTATGGCAAAAGAGAAAAGGTCGGTCTGACGCTCAGGCACATCGTCTAAAACCATCTCCTTCTTTTTTCTCGGACACAGCCGACAGCTTTTTTCGTTACGAGTATGATGGCACAGCTCATACCCCCACCTTCATCAACGGAGAACCACAAGGCAGGGTTCACTATACTTACTATGATGCCGATATGAGTTTATTTCTTTGCCCGAATATCATATCATCACCTCGTTTTTGCACATGATCATCAATTTTGTAATATTATTATACCGCAGCACGTCTGATTTGCCAATAATAAATACAAAGCTTTAAAAACGTCAAAAGAAATCGTGCTAAATGTACAAATTAATAAAGACTGATATGGCTTAAAATCCTCATATCTCTTTGATTCGGGGCTGCATTTCATACTGCATAAGGCAGGTGGCTTCAGCGTTACGCATATGCGGTAAAACATAAAGATAATCATGATTGGTACAAACAAGCGGTTGACAACCGAAATGCGATATGATAAAATGAAAAAAAGAAATACGAACAGACCTGTTAAAAAGGAATGATAATATGAATCCGATACTCAAAATGATGCTAAGAAACGGCAAAAAACAGCGAGAAAGGCATAAAAGCCAATATAGTATCCAAAAACATCCGTTTTGAGCCCGATGATATAGCCCTCCCGGATGATCTTCAGCTGATCGAAGATATGCCGTATACAGTTGGAGGCGGAGCGAAGCTGATGTCAGACATCGTCATGCCTAAGGCTCACAAAACGGAAAGGCTGCCGGTGGTGATCGCAATACATGGAGGAGGTCTTGTTTTCGGCGATCATCATGCAAACAGAAAATTCCGTTACAGTCTTGCACAAATGGGGTGTCTTGTCTACTCGATAGACTATCGGCATATCGACAAGGCTGACTTTTTCGGCGAACTGTAAGATGTATGTGCCGGAATGGAACTGGCAAAGAATACTCTCGAAAAATACGGCGGCGATCCCGGAAGGATATTCCTGATGGGTGAGAGCGCGGGCGGACTGTTTGCGCTTTATGCCGGGGCTGCCGCAGGCTCGGAGCAGCTGAGCAAAGCACTTGGCTGCCGCTTTACGGATATGCATATAAAGGGAATTGCGCTCAACAGCGGAATGCTCTATACCTCCTGACGCGGCTTAGTTTCCTTGGTTTATAGGAACGAACTCTACAAAAAACGCAGCCATGACAAGGGGGTCATGAAATACACCGATCCTGAAGCGCATGAGATAATTTCAAAGCTGCCTCCGGTCTTGTTATCAAGTGCCCGCGGAGATTTCCTGCGAAGCCACACTCTAAAATTTGCACGTACTCTGAAATCAAACGGTGCAAAACCGCTGCTTATATACTATCCCGACCGAAAAGACCTTACCCATGCTTTTGTGTCGCTCAGACCATCTCTTCCAGAGAGCAGGAAAGCACTGACAAAAATTTACATATGGATAAAATCACGCTGATCCGCTCGGTTTAACTGTTGTTCCGATTGCATTTTTACGAGATCAATGGTATAACAGAGGCTGTTAACAGCTTGTGATAATCAGGAAGGAAGGCGAAACTATGACAACTAATACTGCATCATGCACCGCTCCGATCCGTTGGGGCATCATCGGAACCGGAAGGATCGCACATACCTTTGCAAAGGCACTTATGAACTGCAAGGACGCACAGCTGTACGCAGCAGCTTCACGAACAATACAGAAGGCGGATAAGTTTGCAGCAGAATACGGCTTCCTGAAATCCTATGGAAGCTATACAGAGCTTGCACAGGATCCGGATGTGGATGTTATATATATTGCAACACCTATGAGTGCACATTATAACGATGTCAGATCATGCCTTGAAAACGGTAAAAACATTCTCTGTGAAAAGTCGGTTACGCTGAATTGCAGGCAGTTGGAGGAGCTGCTTGACCTTGCAAAATCAAACGGCTTGTTTTTCATGGAGGCAATGTGGATGAAGTTCAGTCCGGTCTACCGCAAAGCAATGGAATGGATCCGTGAGGGAAAAATCGGAAGGATCAGTTGTATCAAAGCCGGATTTTGCAATCACGTTCCATATAATGCCGATGATAGATTATTCCGTGCGGACTGCGGCGGAGGTGCTTTGCTGGATATAGCAGTATATCCGCTGACGCTGGTTCACGATGTAATGGGAGTTCCCGATCATATAATGGCTCATGCTCACATTCTGAATGGCATCGACATGAGCAATACGATAATTCTTCAATACGATGATGCTTTTGCAGCAGTTGACAGCAGCTTTGAATATCCTTCACGCAACAATGCCATGATCTCCGGCTCTGACGGAATGATACTGTTCGGCGATAATTTCTATGCCGCAAGTGAGGTGTGCTTATATGACAGATCACTGCATCTGATAGAAACCTATACAGCGGAGGATAGTATCAATGGTTACGAATATGAGATCGAAGAAGTGATGAAATGTCTCAGGAATGGGGCAAAGGAAAGTATGCTCGTACCGCAGAAGGCTACGCTGGAGGTCATGCAGATGATGGACGAATGCCGCAGACAATGGGGAATGGAATTTCCGGACGAATAATAGAGTATACAACTTCTGCAAGATCTGTCATTATCTTATGGCAATAGCGACTGCTTACAGTATTTGACGAGCCTCCGGGAAAGCACACTATCTTCGGAGCTTTGCCGGTTATTTTCTCTATCATATCTCTTGTTTTGAGGTTGTCCTCCCAGAAAGCCTTCGTGCTCTGATATACTATATCATATTCGTGCAGATATGCGTGTACGCCGATACTGTGACCTTCTGCGGCAATACGTCTGATAATATTCTCACGCACTTTTATCATCTCACCGACAACAAAGATTGCAGCATGGGAGTGATGCTTTTTCATCACATCAAGAAAGTGTTCAGTGGTATCAGTCGGACCGTCATCAATTGTAAGGTAAACCGTTTTATTGTTCAATCATATCACCATTGCTTTCTTCTGAATATAGTTCTCTGTATTCGGGATGCTGGATCGTGTTACCGGCAATATTTCATTTCTAAGAAAAAGTTACTTCCGGAGGAAAAATGGAACAGAAAAAACTAATATCACCGATCATTTCAAGATCAGCAGCACTTTACTGCATTGAGGATAAAAAATATCTTTATGCTGATAATATCAATGTACGTATCTATCCTGCAAGTATTACGAAGCTTCTGACTGCTTGTACCGCTTTGCAGTTTTTAAGTCTCGACAGTATCATAACTGTCGGAGACGAATATGAACTTATCAATGAGCATTCCAGCCTTGCACTCGTATTTCCGGGCTATCGGCTGACATTTTCGGATCTGCTTGCAGGTATGCTCATATCATCAGGCTGTGATGCTGCATATACAGTTGCCGCCGCGGCTGCACGGGCTGCTTTTCCCGATAAGGCTATGAGCGCACAGGAAGCTGTTGAACGTTTTGTAAGCATGATGAATGAATATGCCGCTTCTGTTATCGGTATGGTAAACAGTCGCTTTCAGAATCCTGACGGACAGGATGAAGACGAGCATTATTCCACTGCTGAAGATCTCATAAAGCTTGGCAGACACGCATTGGGGATACCTGAGATCAAAGCCGTTACCAAACTGACGGAAAAAGAATCGGATATTGTTTCAGGTGAGCATCTGGTGTGGCTCACGACCAACAAATTACTTGTTGAGGATTCACCATATTACTGTCCGGAAGCTGTTGGACTAAAAACAGGCTCTACCGATCTCTCGGGATTCCTTTTACTTGGTGCATTTGAGCAGTGGAGTAAAACGTATATCTCATTTGTTAGCTGTCCAGGTCCATATGGAGAGCAGTTCAGTCTGACATTGCAGCTCCTGTCAGAATGCGGCTTAACTGCGCGTTATACCTCATAGACATTTCTCTGCAACCCTCTTTTTGCGAATACTGTTAGTTGGTTATTTAGTATACTTTATTATAACATATCTATCATCAATAGCAAATTTGAAACAATTTGTTAAAATTATCAAAGCAGATGTGACGAAATTCCGGCACTGTTTTTGTAGGGATTGACATATATTGTGTATTATCAACAATTCTATTGATAAAAATTTGTTGCGTTTTTTTGTTGATAATATGCTGTAAATGGGGAGCTCCGCTGCTGGCTTTTTCGCGGTATATGTCATAAAAGCGCCGCTGTTCCTCCGAATATCCTGGCGTTTAGGGATTCTTGCTATTTTTATAATAATATGTTATAATATATTTGGTATTAGTAGAGTGAACTCTATATTAATATACATTACTTTTTGAAAGGAATATGTATTATGGAAATCAGAAAAACCAATAACAACGGAGAACTTAACGTGAAAATTACTGGCAGAGTTGATACCAATACAGCACCTGAACTGGAGCAGGAACTCAAGAACAGCTATGAAGGCTGTGAGGCTCTCGTTCTTGACTTTGCAGATGTGGAATACATATCATCAGCAGGTCTGAGAGTTCTGCTTTCCGCTCATAAGGTAATGAGTAAAAATGGCGGCTTGAAGCTTCTGAACGTCAGCGAGGATATAATGGAGATCTTTGATGTGACTGGATTTAAAGATATTCTCACTATCGAGTAAGGAGCGATAATGAAAGAGTTAGTTATAGAGGCTCTTACGGACAATCTTACTGAGCTGCTTGCCTTTGTCGATGAGCAGCTCGAAGCGGCGGACTGTCCTGTGAAGACGCAGATGCAGATAGATATTGCAGCAGAGGAGATATTTGTCAACATCGCAAACTATGCCTATAAGCCGAGCATCGGAACAGTTAAGGTGCTTGTGGAAGTAACGGAAGATCCGTCTGCGGCGGAAATAACGTTTATCGACAGCGGCATCCCGTATGATCCGCTTGAAAAGGCGGATCCTGATGTTACGCTATCGGCAGACGAGAGGCAGATCGGCGGACTGGGCATCTTTATGGTAAAAAAGACTATGGACGATGTGAAGTACGAATACCTTGACGGACATAATGTCCTTATGCTGAAAAAGGTTTGGTGAGCAAATGAAAAAGCTATTCGGTCTGAAGCTCGGAGGATTGCAGCAGAAAATACTCAATCTTGTGCTGGTATTCGTTTTTGCGATCGTCGGAGCATTTATGATAACATCTGTATATCTGTCAAGGAACCTCACAAAGGTAGTAGAGGATTCGTCAGACAAGCAGGAAAAATCTATGACTGAGATCAGCGAAAAAACTATTTCTGCTGTGCTTGAACTTTCACTTACCAAGAGCAACAAAATGGAAGCTGATATAGCAAACGGAATTTTTACCTTGGCTAAGGGCGATGTCCAGACCTTGCAGGAATACGCTGAATACATTTTCAATAATCCGGATGAGTTCTCGGAGAAGCCGGTGTCCTATCCGAAAAAGGAAAATGACGGCACCCCTTCTGTACAGCTGCAGCACGAAGCCGGACTTGATCCGGAAAATGACCGCTACCTCGGACTTGCCGGCAATATGAGTGAGCTTATGCTTTCGATGTATAAGAATTCAAGCGTGCTCAATTCGTGCTTTATCGCGACCGCTGACGGCTCTATAATTTTCGCCGATGACCGTTCGGGCTCTTATTTCGATGAGAACGGAAACGTTGAAGCATTTGAAACACGTCAGCGGCCGTGGTATACAGGCGCTGTGGAGAATAAAGGACTATATTTCACAGGTGTTGAGCTCGATGCGTTTACCGGTATTCCTGGACTTGTCTGCGCTGCCCCCGTTTATGTGGACGGTAAGCTTGTGGCTGTTGTCGGAGCTGATATTTTTCTGTATCAGTTATCGGATTATATGAAGGATTCCGCTAAATCAGGAAGTATCAACTGTATCGTCAATGAAAACGGCGAGCTTATTTTCTCATCAATTGATGAGGGCACGTTCAAGACCTCGACCGCAGATGAGGCTGTTGACCTCAGAGAGCACGAAAACAAGGAGCTTGCAGCTTTTGTTTCAAAGGCTCTCAAAGAACCGACCGGTCTTACCTCGCTCTCTCTTCAGGGCAGGGAATACTACGTCTGCGCTACTCCGATGGACGTTGTCGGCTGGACTGTTGCCTCTGCTGTC
Source organism: Ruminococcus flavefaciens (assembly GCA_015067005.1). Classification (GTDB taxonomy): domain Bacteria; phylum Bacillota; class Clostridia; order Oscillospirales; family Ruminococcaceae; genus Ruminococcus; species Ruminococcus flavefaciens_AA. The sequence goes on along the minus strand of SVNH01000023.1, from coordinate 17,463 downwards.
GATAAGGAAATGACCGATGCTCCCACAAAGTCCCTTATTTCGGCGCATGAGAAGATCAACAGTGAATCCGAGGACGATTACCATAACCGTTCGGAAAAATCCCAGCGTATACTGCTTATCATAACTGTTGCAATACTGATACTCGCTGTGGCTGCGGCTCTTACTCTTGCAAGGGCTATCGTTAAGCCTATCGAGCGTATGACAGCCCGTATCGGTGAGATGAAGGACTCCGACCATGCATTTGAAATGGAGAATACTTACCGTACAGGCGATGAAATAGAGGTGCTTGCAGAGTCATTCGCAACACTTTCAAAGCACGCAAGGGAATACATAGCTCAGATAACAAGGATAACGGCTGAAAAGGAGCGTATCGGTGCTGAGCTTGAGCTTGCTACGAAGATTCAGGCGGATATGCTGCCGAATATTTATCCGGCGTTCCCTGACCGCGAGGAATTTGACATATATGCTACTATGACTCCTGCTAAGGAAGTCGGCGGAGATTTCTACGATTTCTTCCTCATTGACGATGACCACCTCGGACTTGTTATGGCGGACGTTTCAGGTAAGGGCGTTCCGGCTGCACTGTTTATGATGATGTCCAAGATACTTGTGAGCAATTACGCTATGATGGGCATGAGTCCGGCAAAGGTGCTTGAACAGGTCAATGCACAGATATGCAAGAATAACGAGGAAGAAATGTTTGTGACTGTATGGTTCGGCGTGCTTGAAATATCCACCGGAAAGGTCACTGCTGCAAATGCCGGACACGAATACCCGATCATAAAAAAGGCTGACGGCAGCTTTGAACTCTTCAAGGATAAGCACGGCTTTGTTATCGGCGGTATGGACGGTATGCGCTACAAGGAGTATGAGTTCACGCTTGAAAAGGGCGGCGCGCTCTTCCTTTACACGGATGGTGTTGCGGAAGCTACCAATGCAGCAAATGAACTCTTCGGCATTGAAAGAATGCTTGAGGCTCTCAATGCTGAGCCGGAAGCAGCTCCGAAAAAACTGCTCGGCAATATGCAAAAGGCAGTTGACGGATTTGTGGGCGATGCACCGCAGTTCGATGACCTTACAATGCTGAGCGTGAAGCTGCTGTAATCCAGTTATGAACAGCTATATACATAAACTTTATATGTAAAAGTCATGATCGTTGTCTTTAAAAGAAGGTGAATTATGGAAAACACTAATATTATAAGTTTGACAGGAAGAATTGATACAAGCAATGCTTCTGAATGGGAGCAGAAAATAATGCAGCAATTATCAGCAGAAAAAGAGAACGTGTTTGACGCTTCAAAACTCGAATACATTTCCAGTGCCGGTCTGAGAGTTCTTATCAAAGCCAGAAAAAAGCTTTCCTGTGAAATGCGTATATTTGACGTTTCTCCGGAGGTTTATGATATATTTGAAATGACGGGATTTACTGAACTTTTTAAGATCGAGAAGCGTATCCGTGAAATATCCGTTGACGGCTGCGAGATCATCGGTAAGGGCTTTTACGGAACTGTATATCGTATTGATCCGGAAACAATTGTCAAGGTATATAATACTCCTGACAGCATACCGATAATAAAGAATGAACAGCGTCTTGCAAGATGTGCTTTCGTAAAGGGCATACCAACTGCTATCTCATATGATGTTGTCAAGGTCGGCGACAGCTATGGTTCAGTGTTTGAACTCCTGAAAGCAAGTTCATTCAATGACCACCTTATCAATGAGCCAGAGGATTTCGACGGACTTATGAAGAAATACGTTGAATTCCTGAAGGTTGTCCACAGTGCAGAAATGGATGCTGGTACGATCCCTATGGCGAGGGATGTTTTCATAGGCTATCTTGATGCTGTAAAAGAATACCTGACAGATGAACAGACAGAAAAGCTGCGTAAGCTTCTTTCCGCAATGCCTGATGATCTCCATGTTATACACGGCGATTTTCAGATGAAAAATGTTATGCTTGTCAATGATGAACCAATGCTCATTGACATGGAGACTATTGCAACAGGTCAGCCTATATTCGATTTGCAGGCGCTTTATGTAACATATTGTGCTTTCAGCGAGGATTGTCCGGATAACCTCAGCAGCTTCCTCGGCATCCCGGACGATCTCGGAGAGCCTATCTGGAATGCTATTATTGAGAATTATTTTGATAATACTGAAAAGAAAGATTTACCGGCAATAAATGATAAGATCAGACTGCTGGCGACAGTACGTTTCCTTTATCTGCTTGCCGTTACCGACTTGAAAAAAGGCGAGCTCGGTGAAAAGCGCATACAGCGTTCTAAGTCACATATCGAAGAACTTCTGGGCAAAGTAGATTCTTTTATAATATAGTGTGTCCTCAATAACCGCCGTCAGGCGGTTATTGCCCCGAACTTTGTTCGGGGAACGCAAATTCTTTATAATTTGGGAATTTGCGTGGCACACTAATTGATGTCAAGTTCACTTTGCCCTAAAGGGAAAAACAAAGTGCAAGAAAAATACTTTCATCCCATTATTTTTCTTGCACTTTGACAACTCAAAAATGCCTTCTAAAATCTATAATAAGGCACTTTTTGAGTTGTTGAGCAGACATTAATATAAATGTGAGGATACTCGAAGAAAATGCCGCGCCGACTGTCAAGCGGACAGCCGCAATTATAGGATTTTCAATGTAGTTGCAAAAAGCGATCTGTATAGATTATGCAGATCGCTTTTTATTTGAAGCAGCTATGCTAAATATGCTTTACGGTATTCCACTGACCATGCACTTATACTTAAACTGATACTAAAAATGAGATTCGGCGGCGATGAGTTAATGCTATCTTTACTGTTTAAGGTCTTGACAAGTTTGTCAATAATTGATATAATGTTCATTAAGGTGCTTTGGGGGTAAAAACTGAAAAATGCGCTTTTAAGGCAGCAATTTGTATTTGCGGCTTATGGCAAACAATTCTCCTTCTGGATATATGATTTGAATGAATCCCTTAAAATAGCCTTTTATCATGTGCCGTTAATCTTTATAGCTAACATATCACAGAGACTGTGCCCCCTTCCACGGGGGCGCTTATTTTGCTTAATGTGTGTTTTTTTGAACGTTATGGCAAAATGAGTTTGACATTCTCCTGCGGATGTGTTATTATTATATTATGTATATTTTTACATTCAAGGAGGTTTCACTATGGAAACTATCAATGAGATCGTAGCAAGGATCCGCGAGCTGCGCGAGGTCTGCGATTACACACAGGAAAAGCTTGCTAAGGAACTTGGACTAACCAAAGAGCAATATGCAAGCTACGAAGAAAATGGAGATTTTCCGATCAGCGTCATATATGAGATCGCTAATAAATTCGGCGTTGATTTCAATGAGCTTGTGACAGGTGAGCCAAGCCGTATAGATACCTTCCATGTCGTCCGCCGCGGTAAAGGAAAGAGCATCAGCAGATATGAGGGATACAGATTCAAGGATCTTGCTTTCCGCTATGCAGATAAGATAATGCAGCCGCTTCTTGTAACTATTGAGCCTTCGGACGAGCCTGCAAAGCTTGTGAAGCATTCAGGTCAGGAGTTCAATCTTGTGCTGAAGGGTACAGTCGCAGTTGTATTTGAGGATCAGGAAATAATCCTCAATGAGGGCGATTCTATCTATTTCAATCCGACATTCGCTCACGGACAGCGCTGCGTCGGTGACAGCAAGGCAAGATTCCTGACAGTTATTGCCGAATAAGTATGTTTTTAATGTAATTATAAAGGAGTATTAAGTGAAATGCTTTTAGACCGTTATCTTCCTCGTATCGAATTTGATTCATATGAGGATTTCGTAAAGAATTACCGTGTAAATGTTCCCGAGGATTTCAACTTCGGCTGGGATATAGTTGATGAGTGGGCAAAGCAGGAGCCCGATAAGAAGGCACTTGTGTGGCTCAGCCACGATAAGAAGGAACGTACCTTCACCTTCACAGATATATCCAAGCTTTCTAACCAGACCTGCCACTATTTCCGCAGTCTTGGTCTGAAAAAGGGCGATGTCGTACTTCTGATACTTCGCCGCCGCTGGGAATACTGGGTAATTGCAACTGCTCTGCATAAGCTTGGCGTTATACTTATCCCGGGAAATCTGCTCTTTACAACGCATGATATTGCTTACCGCGGTAATATGGCTGGTATTTCCGCTATTATTGCCTGCGATGACGAGTATATAAGAGGTCAGATCGACGGCGCTGCGCCTGAGATAAAAACACTGAAAAAGAAGATCGCAGTTGCTGAGCCGCGCGAAGGCTGGGACTTCTTCGAGGACGAGATCGCTAAGTATCCCGATACCTTTGAGCGTCCGACAGACGATCAGGCAACAAAGGCGACCGATACGATGCTTATTTACTTTACTTCCGGTTCAACAGGTATGCCAAAGATGGTATGCCACAACTTCGCACATCCTCTCGGACATATAGTCACAGCTAAATACTGGCATCAGGTACAGGAAAACAAGCTGCATATGTCCATATCCGATTCCGGCTGGGCTAAGTTCGGCTGGGGAAAGATCTACGGACAGTGGATTTGCGGTGCGATACAGTTTGCTTACGACTTCACCGGAAGATTCAACGCAAAAGATATTCTCGAAGTTATCAGCCACTATAAGCTGACTACATTCTGCGCTCCGCCTACTATGTATCGCTTTATGCTGCAAGAGGATATGACAAAGTACGACCTTTCATCTATCCAGAACTTCTGCAACGCCGGCGAACCGCTCAATCCTGAGGTATTTAACCGTATCTATGAGCTTACAGGCAAGAAGATGCGTGAGGGCTTCGGTCAGACAGAGGGCACAGTACTTATTGCAAACTTCCCGTGGATAGATCCTAAGCCGGGCTCGACAGGAAAGCCTTCACCGCTCTACAATATTCATCTTCTGCGTCCGGACGGTACAGAGTGTGAAGACGGTGAAGAAGGCAGCATAATGGCTTGCGGCATTGATAAGAATCACCCGACAGGTCTGTTCTGCGGCTATTACAAGAATCCTGAGCTTACAGAAGCTGTACTCGGCGGAAAGAACTATGATACCGGCGATGTTGCATGGCGTGACTCAAAGGGCTATTACTGGTTTGTCGGCAGAAATGATGACGTTATCAAATGTTCCGGTTATCGTATCGGACCGTTTGAGGTCGAAAGTGCACTGCTCACTCACCCTGCGGTAGTTGAATCTGCTATCACAGGTGCTCCAGATCCGATACGCGGACAGGTAGTAAAGGCAACGGTAGTTCTTGCAAAGGGCTATTCACCGTCTCCTGAGCTTACAAAGGAACTTCAGGACCACGTAAAGAAAGAGACTGCTCCTTACAAGTATCCGCGAGTTATCGAGTATGTTGATGAACTTCCTAAGACACTCGGCGGAAAGATCAAACGTGCTCAGATACGTCATAAGGACGAAGAGAACGTGCAGTGATCAGGTATGATTTCGGGCATAAAAATAACACCTCTGGAACGTTATCAGTTCCGGAGGTGTTTTGCTTTTCCGCAGGATTTCGTATGCGATCCAGTATTATGGCTGCTGTTGATCCATGGAGTCGATGAGCATTTTTTCTGCTTCATCCGTAGAAAGCGGTTTGCCCCATATGAAGCCCTGAATGAAATCGCAGCCTATTTCTTTAAGCGTTTCAAGCTGTTCTTCTTCTTCGACTCCTTCTGAAATGACATCGAAGCCCATAATATGACCTATTGAAATAATAGCGGCTACATACTGCTTTGAGGAATCGCTCGTATTCATCTTGTCGATGAATGACTTGTCGATTTTCAGCAGATTTGCCGGAAAATTATTAAGATAGCTCAAAGATGAATAGCCAGTACCGAAATCGTCAATAGCTATTTTTATACCGTTTTCATGGAGCATATCAATGCACCTCAGAGCTTTTTCGGCAGAATCTATCATTATAGACTCGGTTATCTCTATTTCAAGACATTCAGCCGGAAGTCCGCTCTTTACAAGAGTTTGCAAGATCTCTTCGACGAAATCATTCTTCATGAGGTGTCTGACGGAAACATTTACGCTCAGTGTTATGTCTGCACCTGTTCTGCGTATGAGGTCACCGACGAACATAGCTGCCTTGCGGAAAACCGCACTGTCGACCCTGTCAACAAGACCGATCTTTTCAGCGACCGGTATAAACTCTCCCGGAGAAACGACGTTTCCATCATCGTCCTTCAGACGTGCAAGAGCCTCAAAGCCGCGAAGCTTATGTGAAAGATCGAACTGCGGCTGAAGATGATAGTAGATATTGTCATTATTCAAAGCATTAATGAGTTTGTGTTCGATCTCGATTGTGTGTTCAGCTTTGAGAAAACTCGGAGAGAAGCGCATTATGTGGTTGCTGCTGTTGATACGTTTCACCTCGCACATTGAGGCGTTGGCATAGGTGATAAGATTATCGCTTGTCTGAGCATCATCCGGGAATATTGAATATCCGAAGCTTGCAGTTATATAAAAGTCGCAGTTGTCGATAGTAAGGCGGTTGCCGAGCACGGATTCATACTGCTTGATAGTTTTCAGTATCTCACCTGTTGAGCGGTAATCTCTTATTACAAGAGCGAATTCATCACCGCCCATTCTGGCAATATAGTCCTTTGTTCCCGAAAGATTGGCATCGACGATAGTTTTCCAGCGTGAGGCTATTTCGATCAGCACCTTATTGCCGGTATCGAATCCCAGAGTATCGTTGATACTTTTGAAGCCGTTGATGTCTATTGAAACTACACTGAAGCTTTCACCGCGCTTGATAAGTTCGCTTATAAGCTCTGAGCAGGCGAAACGGTTAGGTATGCCTGTAAGCTGATCCGTGTAGCTGAGATGCTTCAGGTGCTCCATCATTTTATAGGATGAAAGCTTTGAAGAAATAAAGAATGTTGTGAGTTCGAGAGTTTCCTTGATTCGCATGGTATTGGTTGTGTCAAAATTTGTTGCCCATATATATCCAAGCAGCTCGTTATTATAGCGAAGAGGGAAGAATACAAGACTTGTAACACCTGCATCATTCAGATTCTGATACCACAGGTTATTGATCTTATGGATATATTCCCAGTCCTTTTTGTCCTTGATAATGATACAATCATTTGTTACGATCATATCCATCCACGAATCAACGATCTCATTAAAATTCTCATACTGTGAGATGCTTTTAACGCTGCAATTCTCGTCTATACTTGTTGCAAGTGTAGCGTAAGTGCCGGTTTCCTGATTAACGACGATTATAGTGCAGACATCGGCGCGGCATATGTGGCGGATGTCTTTGATAACATCTTCCATAGTGTGCTGAAAATTCTCAGCACTGTGGAGCTTGATACAGGTCTTTATCACATCCTCTGAGGCAGTCTCAGACTGGCTTGAGGTCGTACCTATATCCGACTGAGCAGTTGGCTGAGCCGTATATGCACAATAGCAAAGGTTGTCGTTTTCGTAATCGAGAGGAACGCAGAAAATGTCGAACCACAGGTCCAGATCGTTCAGGTGGACATAGGTGTGGATAGGTATCTTGCCGACTGCGGCGCGGTAGCATATATTCTCGAAGCCTATATCCTTTGGAAGATATGTTTCATAGAGTGAATTCGGCACAAAGGTCTTGGGCTTCTGGAAGATCTCAGGTATGCCGGGCAGCCTGCTCAGGTTAGGGATGAGAGGATGCTCGATAGGCTCGATATATTTCTTGTTTCCGGCGACAAGACGTATTTCACCGTATCCGCCGTCTGGCTTTTTTTCAACTGAAATAATGCAGGTAGGTGCATGAAAGCTGTTGGCAAGATTCAAAAAGTTCATGGCGGCTCCTTTCCGTAGTAAAGTGATAGACTGGATAAAGTGCTGATATGAATTTATATAAAAAAATCTTCTTGAGATCAGTTTTTTTGGTGTATTATCATATATAACTATTATACATCACAATCAAGGAAAAATCAATAGAAAATAGTAAAAGTTTTCCTTTGAAAGTAAATGGATTTACGATCCGCTTACTCAAATACATCCGGCGGAGCATATTGAAATGCTGTTTGGGAATAAAAAACAGACCGGCATTATACCGGTCTGAAAGTGAGTATTGAAAAGCTTTTCGGGAAAAAGCTTTATCAGCATACTGCAATATTGCGTGTGTAATTGTAGAAGAGGTATGGATCTGTGAGTACCTCGGCAATATTGAGTTTGCCGTCGAGGTCGGCGTGGAATGTCTGACCGTTCCATGTAACATCTGAATCAGTCACAAGCTTGCCGCCGTCGGCGAAGTAGTAGTAACTGCCGTTGTAATTGATTATCTCATCTGCAACAGTAGCAGGTGCTGATATAGCGTAATGGTATCTGAAGAAGTAAGTGCTTCCGTCGATAGTCTGCCAGCCTTTGAGAAGACCTGAATCAGTGCTGTATATTGCGAGCTTGCTGTCGTATCTGTACCAGCCGTTGGTCACTGAGCAATCGCCGTCGAAGCTGAATACTGTGTCCTTGCCATCAACGTTGATAGTGAGATACTCGTCTTTTGCGGGAGTACCGTCTTCCTTGAAGTAATAGGTCTTGCCGTTTGTGCGTAACCAGCCCTTGTGCTGGAGCTTTCCTTCGCTGTCAACTCTGTACTTTTTACCGCTTAATTCGATAACAGTGTTGACTGCTTTTTTACCTTCTGCATCCAAAGCGTAAAGATTTCCGTCCTTTTCATAGACGAAGTTTTTGTATCTGCGGCCGTATTCATCGTAGTAGCTGCCGTTGTAAGATTCTGCGGTCTTACTGCCTTTGAAACAGAGATCAAGATTGTAGTTTTTGTCGCTGATGATTGCAAAGTTATGATTTCCAACGGTTTCAGACTTTGTTTCATTAGGCTTGATGTCGATAACTCTTACGTCATAGAACCAAGGATCGAATTTAGCCGGAGGAGTTATTGCCTTTGGTACGAATACAGTGATCTTAGAGGCATCGTCAAGAATTGTCATACGGAAAGCACGGTCAGTAAGCTGAGTTGTGTTTGTATCCTTGAACAGTGCGAACTGAAAATTAGCGCCAACAGTGCTGTTAGTTCCGATCGACTCTTTGAAGAAATCGCTGCCGTCGAGTTTCTTGTACTTCTCAAGATCGCAGTTATAATCGCTGTAAACGGACATATCTATTATGTACCATCTGCTTCCGAGGAACACATGGTTGTATGCGTGACTATCAGTACCTGTGAAGAAGTTAGGGATATTGAGACTGTCAAGCATTATAGATACAGCCATAGCATAGCTCATGCACTCTGTGTGGTCGGTAAGGAAAGTGTTTGAAGCAGCATAAACATTATCTCTTGAGTAATCGAGAGTGTTATAGTCGCCGTTTGGGAATAATCCTGAACCGTCGAGGTAATCGAAGTTTGTGTAATCAGCCTTCTGGAAGATGTATTCGCATACAGCTGTGACCTTTTCGCGGTCAGTCTTGTATTGATTGTTGAATTCGTTTGCCTTGGCAATAACGATTTCCTTGACAGGATCTGTTATGAATTCGGTATTTACAAAGGCGCTGTTGCTCTTGGTTGCGAGTTCTTTTAAATCTCCGCCAAGCTGGTTGTAAGTCATGCCGTTTACCCACTTGAGTTTTGTGTTTTTCCGGAACATATATGACTGATCTGCGGCATGGATGTACTTAACGGTTTCAGGGATAGCTAATGAGAATTCGCAGTCGATAGTGTCGAGAGAATATCCTGCGTTTGCAGTGATAGTAGTAGGCTTTGTATCAGCATCGCCTTCAAAGCTGATTGTGGTTTTGCCGTCAGCAGCTACATACTTTGCAGCGTCTGTATCTGATACGCCGCATACAGCAACGGCTTTGTTATCGCTGCTGACAGCGTAGTAAACGCCGTTTATCTCCTTAACGTTTTTAGCGAATTTTGTGCCGTTGAAGGCTTTATTTGTGAAGTTTGAGTTTACCGGGAAGTTGATCTTTTCAAGCTCCGGACAGTTGACGAAAGCATTGTTATTGATGTTTATGAAAGAGCTTGCAGTAACACTTCCTGCGGTCGGGATGAGCTCCTTTTTGGTGTCGAACTTTTCAAGCTTCTTGTACCAGTATGGCTGAGAATAGTTCTTGATGTTGAGAGTTCTAAGATTATTGCAGTTTTTGAGTGCGCCGTAACCGATCGAGCTTACTGGAATGATTCTTTCCTTGTAGTAAACTTCGGTAGGCAGGAAAGTCTCGCTTTCGTTAGTTGTGAAGTTTGTAATGGTCGCTGTGAGCTCGCCTTCGGAGATGTTAGTTCCTGGAATGTGCTTATTCTTCTTATCCTTGCCATAGATGACCTTTAACTGATACTTTGTCTGAAGATAAACGAGGTAACAGCAGTAATCGTAGTATGTAAGCTTGTTATCACAGTCGAAATCGTAGGACTTTCCGTACTCGATGCTGACATCGCTGAGCTGGAACTCTTCATCTCTGAAATCAGCATTTGCGTAAAGCTTGTTGATGTCGTCTCTTATGGTGTTATAGTCCTCGTAATCGAGGAAACCGTTGTTATTGTAATCGAATTTGCTGATAGAAGTGAGGTTGTCCTTTGCCTGAGTGTACTTCCTTGCAAATTCGTCGTGATCGATTTTGAGCTGATTTGTGTCAGTTGATTCTGCAACTGCTGAAATCCCCATTGCAGCAGTCATAGAAAGAAGTGTTGATGCTGCGGCAAGAATAGCCGTAACTTTTTTTAACTTTTTCATTGCTTATCCTCCTGTGTTGATAATCCTGTAATCATGAAAAACTAACAGTAGTGTTGCATCCGTATACGGTCGCTTGAAAATGATGCTTTCAGTAAAACGAAATATCTATAACATCCCTTTATGAAATAAAATATAAATTGAAGATAATATTTTACTAATTCATCATTTTGAAGTGTGGCTGTACAATCCGTGTTATATTATATTTCATATCTGGCGAAAAATCAAGTAAAATTCGAGAATTAATATATAATCTACTAATTTAATAATTATTCACAACTGTGCTGTTAAATTATTGTCAACGTCTTACAATATATCATTTAACTATAAAATAACAATTTGCAGCACAATTGTTATATTGATCGGACCGCCTTTCTGCAATATAAGCGTAAATGGGGAATGACATCTGATAGGCGATGTATCAAACGCGCCTGTCACAGCACAAATATGAATGAACATAGAGCAGCTGCTGTTATATTATGGATGATTACGGGAAGAGGCATATGCTTTTGCACAGTTTGTTCAGAAACAATTGTAATTCCTTTAAATATCTTGTAATTTCTTTAAATATGTGCTATAATAATATAAAGTTTAGATCGTTTATGTCTTGGATCTGGAACGGTCTTTGGGTAATTGGAATTGCAGCAGTTATAAGCTGCCGTGTCTGACGGTAATTCGTCAGAAGGAGAGAAATCATTATGAGAATACGAAACAGGATCGCACTGTTTGTCGGACAGGCTGATGAAGATTATCAGAAACGCTTTATCAACGGTTTTCTCAAAAAAGCGTTTGCTTCCGATTATGATGTATGTATTTTTTCAATGTACCGCAAGTATCAGGATACTGTTGAGCGTGAACGCGGTGAATCCAACATATTTTCGCTTATGAATCCTGAGATGTTCGATGGTGCTGTTATACTAAAAGACAGTATCCAGACAGCCAATGCTGCTCAGGAACTTGAAGAGCATCTCAATAATACTTTCAAAAAGCCGATAGTCGTTATCGAAAAGGAAAGTGATCTGTTTCCGAGTATCTGCACTGATTGCTACGGCGCAGTTTTTGAACTTGTAAGCCATCTGATAGAAATACACGGATTCAAAGATATTGCTTTCCTTTCGGGAAAGAAGTGGCATAAGCATTCAAAAGAGCGTTTGCATGGCTATATTGATGCAATGAAATCGCATGGTCTGCCAGTGACCGATGACCGCATAATCTACGGCGATTTCTGGTATCAGAGCGGCGAGCTGTGCGCCGAACAGCTTCTTGCACAGGAAAGAGAACTGCCGGAAGCCGTTGCGTGTGCGAACGATCAGATGGCGATAGGGCTTTGCAAGGGCTTTGAGGCAAACGGTATAAGAGTTCCGGAGGATATTTCTGTTATTGGCTATGATTCGGTGTTTGAGGGACAGACAAGTCCGAAATCAATTACATCTGCACTCATACCTGCTGAGGAATTCGGGGAATACGCCTTCTACTATATTATGACTAAAATGAAGGGGGAAACTCCCGAATCATTCAAGGTCAATCCGAAAATTATTTTCGGTGAAAGCTGCGGCTGCCACGGCGACGAGGTCCCGAAGTATGACCTCAAGCGAAGTGAGTGGGGGACGGATATTTCGGAAGAGGGCTATAACTCGATATTTAATACTATGGCTGAAACGCTCATATCGCAGTCATCTCTGCCGGACTTTCTTGGCTCTGTGTATTCCTATGCTTATCAGCTTCGCGGCGCTAAGGAGTTCCACTTGTGTTTGTGCGCTCCGTGGAAGCATATGGGGCAGGGGATACACTGCGCTAATGAAGGCTATTTCGATGAAATGATCCATGCTGTAAGGTATTGCAGCGACCACAAGAATAATATGGTGGGGCTTTATGACTTCTTTCCGGTGAAAGCAATGCTTCCGGAACTTCTCGAAGAGCATGAGAAGCCGGCTGTTTACATATTTACTCCCGTGTTCTATGAGAATGAATGCTACGGCTATGCTGTTGTGCAGTACGGCGATGTTCCGCGCAGCTACGATGATATTTACCTGAAATGGATAAGCTCCGTATGCCGCAGTATCGAGGTGCTTCGCAGAGACCTTATCCTGAAGCAGATGCAGGAAAGAATTGAAAAGATACACAACAATAAATTCGCTGTTTCAAGCATCTACGAAAGCCTTAATACCGAGGAAAAGCAGGAGTATAAGCTTGTAGCCAAAATACTGGACGAGAATCTTCTTGATTACCATTTCCAGCCGATAGTTCAGGTCTCAAACGGCGAGGTCTACGCTTATGAGGCGCTGATGCGTTCGAGGACTGAAAAGAAGGTTTCACCTCTGGCGATGATAAAATACGCAGCTATGCAGGACAGGCTTTCAGATATTGAATGTGCTACCTTTATGAATGTTCTTGAAATAGTCGATACCAGATGCGAGGAATTCGGCGGAGCAAGAGTGTTTATGAACAGCATTCCCGGAGTTTTCATTGAAGACGAAGAGTTCGCAGCTGCTTTAAAATATCTGAGAAAACACGCGCAGATGATAGTTGTTGAGTTTACAGAAGAAGCGGAGCTTGAAGATAAGGAACTTAAACGTCTGAAGGCTTTCTTCGGAGAAATGAACATTGACATTGCTGTTGACGACTACGGTACAGGATATTCAAATGTAAGCAATCTGCTCAGATATATGCCGAACTATGTCAAGATCGACCGCTCACTTATCAGTGAGATACAGAATAAGCCGCAGAAGCGGCATTTTGTCCGCGAGATAATAGATTTCTGCCACGATAATCATATCATGGCGCTTGCAGAAGGCGTTGAAACTGCGATCGAACTCCAGACCGTTATACATCTCGGCGCCGATCTTATTCAGGGCTACTACACTGCAAGACCTTCCGCGCAGATAGTACATCAGATAGACGAAAAGCGCAGGGAAGAAATACGTCAGTATTATCAGGAGCGCATCGACGGAACGTTCAAGAATATATACATTGCCGGAAAAACCAACCGTATATCACTTGCCAAACTCGCTAAGGACGGATGTACCGATATAGTGATAGGCGGAGAAAAAATGGTATACAAGGATATTTCTGTTATCGGAACGCCGCAGATGAAGACGGACATACATATGCGCGTTGAAGCCGGTTACAGCGGACGTATCATACTTGAGGACGTGTATTTTTCCAATGTCAAGAACCGTCCGTGCATTGAACTCGGCGAGCATACTGATGTCACGATAGTTCTTTTCGGTAATAATACACTTCATGATTCGGGGATAAAGGTACCTGAATCATCGCGTCTTGTTATTGAGGGCGACGGCGGTATCACTATCGAGCTAAACGCTGCTGAGCACTATGGCATCGGAAACGATCATCATTCGCGCCATGGTGAACTGGTATTCGATCAGGACGGCCCTGTAAACATTAACTGCCGCGGCAAGAAGGGCATCTGTATCGGTTCGGGACTTGGCGGAACTATACGTGTGAACCGCGGAGAATTCAATCTTAAGCCCAATACAGAGACTTGTGTGGGATTTGGTGCGCTGACGGGTGATGTAAGCATTGAGCTTGATACTTGTCACATAGAAGCAGACTTCTCGGTAACAAACGGTATACTTATCGGTTCGCTTGAAAGCGAGGCGGAGATCTCTGTAAGCAGCAGCGCTGTAAATTTCTATGCTTATGGCAAATACATAGCGGCGCTCGGAACTCTCAGCAGCAGCAAGTCAAGAATAGAAATGTGCGGAGTCGGAGCTGTATTCAATATAATGTCGGATAATTCGACCTGTTTCGGTTCACTTCACGGCAAATCTGAAATCAATGTGAATGATTCGTCGCTGCGACTTGAATCAGCCGGTCAGAATGCTGTTGTGTTCGGCGGGTATAGTGAGGATACGTCTGTACTTATCAAGGGAACTGATACGAATATAGATGTACGCAATGCAATAGGAAAGTTTGCTTTTGCTCCAGAGGAAAAAATTTGCCTTGTGAACGGCAGAAGACGTATCAAGCTTAACGGAAATGGAGTTGAACATCCGGTAATATTTGATTACGAATAACAGCAGACCAGTTACATGAAATTGCCCCGCTGAATCACAGCGGGGCTTTGAATGCAGGAATAAGGAGAATATTATGATATATACAGTTACATTCAATCCGGCTATCGACTATGTTGTCCATACCGGCGGACTTGCACTCGGAAGCGTCAACCGTTCACAGAGCGAGGAGATGTATTTCGGCGGTAAGGGGATAAATGTTTCGATGATACTTGCCGAACTCGGAGTGAGGTCAATTGCGCTCGGATTTATAGCAGGTTTTACCGGCGATGCTATCGAGCAGGGTGTAAGAGCAAAGGGCATAGAAACGGATTTTGTACGCCTTCCTGACGGCAATTCGCGTATCAATGTAAAGATAAAGTCGGGCGAGGAGACTGAGATAAACGGTCAGGGACCGGATATAGGTCCGGAAGCAATTGAAAAGCTGTATGCAAGACTTGATAAGCTTAAAGAAGGCGATACTCTTATCCTTGCCGGAAGTGTGCCCTCATCAATGCCCTCGGACATATATGAGCGTATCATCGGAAAGTATTCAGGGAATGGCGTAAGAATGGTCGTAGACGCTTCAAAGGACTTGCTTCTGAAAGTGCTCAGGTTTCATCCGTATCTTATCAAGCCAAACGATTTTGAACTCGCAGAGATGTTCGGAGTTGAACTCAGCGGCGATGCTGACATAATCAAATATGCAGGGGAGCTCCGGAAAATGGGTGCCTGCAATGTAATAGTCTCAATGGCGGGAAACGGCTCACTGCTGCTCGACAACGAAGGCAATGTTCATAGGTACGGCGTTTGCAGAGGAACGGTCAGAAACTCGGTAGGAGCAGGGGATTCTATGCTTGCCGGATTCCTTGCAGGCTCTGCGGACGGCGATTTAGACTACGGTATGAAGCTTGGCACAGCCTGCGGCGGTGCGACAGCTTTTTCGGAAGGTCTCGCTGACAGGGGGCTGATAGACGAAATGCTTGCTCAGCTTGGATGAACTATATATAATAGTATAAGAAAACAGCTGCGGTTGAATTCCGCAGCTGTTTTTTTGATTATTCAGTTACCTGATGTGTGGCACTATGAATTATTCGTCATCATCGTCTTTTTTGCGAAGAGCGAAAGCAGTCATAGCTGAGAGTGCCATAAGTCCGAGAGCAACGCCTACGCCGGTAGAGCCGGTGCGAGGTGAATCGGAGCTTGAAGCGGTAGAAGGAGCAGTAGTTGATGTAGTTTCAGTAGTAGTTTCTGTTGTAGTAGTAGATGTAGTAGATGTTGTAGTTTCTGATGTAGTAGATGTTGTTTCAGAGGTCTCAGTTGTGTCTATTGCTTCATCAGTCATTGTTATGACGTTCTGGCTTGTAATTGTTGAAGATGATTCAGTAACGATACCATTCTCAACAACGAATGTTATGTCAGTTGCAACAAGATAACCGTCAGGAGCAGCAGTTTCTTTAAGTACATAAGTACCGTCGCCTATGCCCATGATAGTAGTTGGAGTTTCACCCGACTTCCATACAAGCATAGAATCTGTTGAAGTGCTGAGAATTTCTGCACCTTCACCAAGACGTATCTTAGCGTCTGTGAACACTATCGGCTTGCCATCATTATCAACGCCGGTGAGTGTGAGTTCAGCGCCGCTGAGCTCATTTCCGTAAACATCATGCTTGCAGATCTTTACAGCGCCGATCGTGTCTGAATCAGAGATGTCAGTTGTAGGCGGTATCTTTGCATCGAGCATTGTGATGTCGTTGGAATCAGTTGTTACATTGTCAACTGATGTTACCTTGCCGTCCTTGACTGTGAATGTGATGTTTGTGGTAGTCTGGTAGCCGTCCGGAGGAGTTATCTCTTCGAGGGTGTAAGTACCGTCCTCAAGAGTAACTGTTGAAGGCTTGTTGCCGGACTTCCATTCGAGGTATTCGCCGCTGTCCTTGACGATCTGGTCAGAGGAAGCAGTCTCGAGAACGCCCTTTGTGAAGTTGATAGTTTTGTTGTCCTTGTCAACACCTGTAAGTCTGAGTGTAGCACCCGGAACTTCATCACCGGTGTCGAGATCGCGCTTGTCGATGCTTACCTTAGCCGGAGGTATCTTAGCGTCAAGCATTGTGATGTCGTTGGAATCAGTCGTTACATTGTCAACTGATGTGACCTTGCCGTCCTTGACTGTGAATGTGATATTTGTAGCAGTCTGGTAACCGTCCGGAGGTGTTACTTCCTCGAGGGTATATGTACCGTCTGTGAGAGTAACTGTTGAAGGCTTATCACCTGACTTCCATTCGAGGTATTCGCCGCTGTCCTTGACGATCTGGTCAGCAGAAGCGGTTTCGAGTACGCCCTTTGTGAATGTGATTGCCTTATTGTCTTTGTCAACACCAGTAAGTCTGAGTGTAGCACCCGGAACTTCGTCGCCGGTGTCAAGATCGCGCTTGTCGATGCTTACCTTAGCCGGAGGTATCTTCGCGTCAAGCATTGTGATGTCGTTGGAATCAGTTGTTACGTCATTAACTGTAACTACCTTGCCGTCCTTGACTGTGAATGTGATATTTGTAGCAGTCTGGTAGCCGTCCGGAGGTGTTACTTCTTCGAGGGTATATGTGCCGTCTGCAAGAGTAACAGTCGAAGGACTGTCGCCGGACTTCCATTCGAGGTATTCGCCGCTGTCCTTGACGATCTGGTCAGAGGATGCAGTCTCGAGAACACCCTTAGTAAATGTGATTGCCTTGTTATCCTTATCAACGCCGGTAAGTCTGAGTGTAGCACCCGGAACTTCGTCGCC
>SVNH01000022.1 GCA_015067005.1 Ruminococcus flavefaciens | reverse complement strand
AGACTACGCCTCCGGTTACAGAACCTCCTGTGCAGATTCAGACCGAAGCACCCGCACCTGTACAGCAGCAGGTAACAAAACCAGTTTACGTACCTCCTGTAACAGAGCCAGTATACACACCACCAGTAGAAACACCAACACAGCCTCCAGTAGTAACACCTCCATCAAACGGTGGTGGCGATAGCACATATACTCCACCATATGACCCAGACGATGAAGTTTATGACCCTAACGATATGGAAGATATTCCAGAGTTACATTGGAAATAATAAACAAATCATAAAAATAAGTGAGTACAAAATGTGCTCACTTATTTTTATACATTCATTTTATTCGTTTCTCCGGCATTGCT
This sequence comes from Ruminococcus flavefaciens, assembly GCA_015067005.1. Lineage (GTDB taxonomy): Bacteria > Bacillota > Clostridia > Oscillospirales > Ruminococcaceae > Ruminococcus > Ruminococcus flavefaciens_AA. Next base: position 49,138 of record SVNH01000022.1, on the reverse strand, counting down.
GCAATCAGCAGGCTTCATATGTCTGTGCAAATATATCTCCACGTATGATATAGAGATCGTTTGCATCATGTTCGGGATGTGCTAAATAATCCCCGATGTTACCATACATATAATGCTCCTGATCCCAGAGAGAATAGAGCTTCGTAAAATTATTCAGCTTCACAGCAAGGATCTCACTGTTTCCGGATGCCTTGCACCCGCGCAGATATTCCGCGAAGTGTATGCTTGTTTTATTCTGACCGATCCGTGCAGAAGGCGGATAATAATATCCAGACACATCCGGTGCTCCTTCACATCCGACATATTTTTTCTCGAATTTCTCACGCGTTATGGGATAAACCTCTCCGATAACACCGATCATCAGATAGATGTCCGGATCGGGCGTAACAATCATATCGCCCTCCAGCATACGAATGTGGATATCCTCTCCGTCCGGCGAGAGTACATCTGTCGGAACATAGCCCAGAACGACCTCCTTTTTCCGGAAGCGTTCTGCACCGGAAAAATCGGGATGATCACTGCCAGCGAAAATGACATCGGGCTTTGTAAAGAAATCGCGGATACGGTCGGCAATAAAAGGCATTATCTCCTTCGGCAACGAGCTTTGATAGTCGATGCAGCCGCCTGCTTTGTTATCATGACCGCCGCCTCCGCCGTATCCGTAGGTAATAAATGCGGCAAGATCCGGCGCCTTGACAGAATCTGTACAGGTGCGGACGGAAATTTTATAACCGGTATGATACGGACAGCAAACAACACAGTCCGAAACCATGTCGACCTGAATCAATGTATCGGAGATTATGCCGAGGAGATTCGGGTCACAGTTGTCTGCAATGGTATATGCACTATGCTGCTTTGGAAGAGAGTTATCATACGATACTACGGAGTTGTCAGGATGCGGGTAGTATTTGCAAGCACTGAGCGCCTTGCCTATAATGCTGAGCTCCTCCTCAGTCAGATTGGTATTCATAAGCAGCCGGATGAGCGCTTTGTCATAGTTTGCGGCATCGCGGAGCTCACGGTCCATCGGCTCACTGATCTCCGAAAGTCCGATCGTGTCCATATACAAGCCGTAGTAGAGCGCAGTTGCAATGTTCTGTTCCTCGTTGAGGTCATAGCCTACCTCCTTGAACAGCTCATAGATAACAGCTGCACAGCTTCCGTAATTCTCCTTAATAACCGAATGTTCCGGGACAGTCTTTCCCTTCGGAAGGCGGTGGTGGTCGATGACAATGACGTTTTCAGCCGCAAAGCTGCCGACATTTCCCTCTCCGTAAAAGCAGTCGACCGTAATCAGAAGCTGAGGCAGAGTGCCGTTTTCGTTCAGGTTTTTGACATGGCTGACCTGAATACCGAGCTTGTTAAGCATGATGAGCATATTCGGCTTGCTGATCTCGCGTTCTCCTGCATAAATAAAGTGAGGCTTTTTTCCGTTTTTTTCAAGATAACGGCAAAGCGCAAATCCTGAAGCGATTGCATCGGCATCGGGATTGTGATGCACCTGATTGACAATATCATCATAGTGAAGCAAATGCTTCAGCAGCGGTTCGTATTTCATAAGAATGTATACTCCTTTTCAAATGTTACATTATGACCTGTGCTGTTAAAACAACGTTTCTTGTATCTTTATTCTATCATATTTATGCTGCTTTGTACAGTATTTGCTGAATTAATAAAATTGCTTGTTGATGCTTTTTGCATAACTAAAAGCCGCAGCCAAGGGGAGCCCCCTTTGGCGGTTTCGCAGGATACCGAATATGTACCGTAAATTTACGGCTCGGTAGCCCACAAATTCCGCTAAGGGAAGCACTCTAAAACTGCGGCTTTTTATTATACAGTGAATAAAAGCTTGGAATAAGAGGGGAGAGGCCATTTGTCTTCGCTGACATTAGTTTCTGTCTCGTCAACAACAGCACGTAAAGTCTGCATCTGAGCAAATACCTCATCGCGGTAAAAGCGAGCCATTGGAAGACCTTCTTCTTTATCCTGAGCAGCGATGACCTTCTCTTCAAGAGCAGAGGTCTCCTTATAAATAGCCTGTGTAAGAGTTGAAAGCTTACCGGCAAGTTCCTTTTCAAGTGAAGGATCAATTCCGAGAGCCTGCTTAGCATTTCCCGTATCGCAAATCTCCTTTGTATAACTGATGCAGGCAGGGAGAATGTTTCTCTTAACGAGTTCAAGCATTGTAAGAGCCTCAATATTGAGTACCTTGCTGTAATTTTCAAGAAGCACTTCAGTACGTGCTTTGAGCTCAGCCTCTGTATACACTTTGAACTTCTCAAAAAGTGCAACACTTTTAGGAGTGATGTACTCAGGAAGAGCATCCGGAGTAGAAACAAGATTCGGCAGTTTTCTTACATTTACAGCTTCATTGAGCCACTCATCGGAATAGCCGTTGCCGTTGTAAATTATAGCCTTGTGCTCCTTGATTATCTTTGCAAGAAGCTTTTTGAGATCATTAGTGAAATCCTGAGAACCTTCAAGTTCATCAGCGATCTGAGAGAGCTCTTCAGCAACGATAGTATTGATTATAGTATTGGTACATGAGATCGAATCAGCAGAACCAAGCATACGGAACTCGAACTTATTACCTGTAAATGCAAACGGGGACGTGCGGTTGCGGTCTGTTGTATCCTTCGGAAAATCAGGGAGAACGTCTACACCAATCTCAAATGTCTTATCATCCGTATAGCGGAATTTCTCGCCGACTTCAAGAGCATCAATAACCCCCTGAAGCTCCGTACCAATGAAAACAGATACGATAGCAGGAGGAGCTTCATTTGCACCAAGTCTGTGATCGTTTCCGGCAGATGCAGCGGAAAGTCTCAGCAGGGGAGCATACTCGTGAACGCCCTTGATTATAGCGCAGAGGAATGTAAGGAACTGGAGATTATCCTGCGGACAGTCGCCCGGATCAAGAAGATTCTGACCGTCATTAGATGACATCGACCAGTTGTTATGCTTACCCGAGCCGTTTACTCCTGCAAACGGCTTTTCGTGAAGCAGGCAGTACAGACCGTGCTTTGTTGCTACCTTCTTCATTATTTCCATTGTAAGCTGGTTGTGATCGGCTGCTATATTTGTATTTGTAAACACAGGAGCAAGCTCATGCTGTGCCGGAGCGACTTCATTATGCTTAGTCTTAGCGTAGATTCCGAGTTTCCAGAGTTCCTCATCAAGATCCTTCATATAATCAGAAACTCTCTGCTTTATATTACCGTAATAGTGATCTTCGAGCTCCTGCCCCTTAGGAGGCTTTGCGCCAAAGAGAGTGCGTCCGGTAATAACGAGGTCTTCACGCGCATCGTAGTATTTCTTGTCAACAAGGAAGTATTCCTGCTCAGGACCTACTGTCGTAATAACTCTTGTAGCGGTAGTATTTCCAAATAATCTTAATATACGCAGAGCCTGTTCGCTGAGGACTTCCATAGATCTCAGAAGGGGAGTTTTCTTATCAAGAGTTTCACCTGTGTAAGATGTAAAGGCAGTCGGGATATAAAGAGAACCATCCTTTACGAAAGCATTAGAGGTAGGATCCCATGCAGTATAGCCTCTTGCCTCAAAAGTTGAACGAAGTCCGCCGGACGGGAAAGATGAAGCATCAGCTTCGCCCTTGATGAGTTCCTTACCCGAGAATTCAAGGAGAATGCCGCCTCTTTCAGCAGGATTCAGAAAAGCATCATGCTTTTCAGCGGTAACGCCTGTCATAGGCTGGAACCAGTGAGTATAGTGAGTAGCACCTTTCTCAATAGCCCATTCCTTCATTGCATGAGCAACTACACCTGCAATTTCCGGAGCAAGCGGGCAGCCAAGCTTCTTGGTCTTGCGGACAGCCCTGTAAACATCTTTCGGCAGCCTTACGCGCATTACCTTATCGCTGAAAACATTGCAGCCGAAGAAATCAGCTACATTCTTAGAAACAGGAACATCTGACATAGAATTATATCCTCCTTAAAAAAATAAAGACATTTCGACTGTAAAAAAACAACTATACAACCGAAACGCCATTGTTTCATTGATATTCTATTATTTTCACACAAATATTATATTACACTACAACTCAGGATTTGTCAAGTTAATAGCGTAAGTTTATATCTATTGGCAAAAACTAACAAATAACTAATTGATTACTTGTCGAAATTAACAACAATTCACTTGATATAGTCGATCAAATTACCGAGACATGATTCAAAGCAAGTACCGTACCATGTTTCTTCAAAATAGGGCAATGTAGCCTCAATACAATCAAGAGTAAACTTAACCGATATATCAAGGGCTTCCTGAATACTTTTGCCAAGAGTTACTGCACCGGTAAATACACTTGCAAAAATATCACCTGTGCCGTGCACCGTATGATCTATACTTTTTCCAAATGAATAATAGTACTTATTATTAATAGAATCATAAGCTGCTGCACCTTGAAAATCATTATCAAAATGCACACCAGTAAGCAATGGCGTCGGACATCCGAGTTCTGCAAGCTTTTTCAAAACATCCTCAACATAACACTGATCATAATTATCAGTATAAGGTATACCTAACAAAAATGATACTTCCGTCATATTAGGCATTATATAATCTGCTTTACAGCAAAGACTTCTCATTTTAGTTACAAGTTCGTCAGTGATACCTGCATAAAGCGAACCGCCGTCACCAAGAACCGGATCAACTACTATAAAATTATCAGCACTACCAAACCTATCGAATAGGTCAGATACTATCTGAACCTGTTCAGCTGAACCAAGATATCCTGTATAAAGAGCGTCAAATTTTAGATCAAGAGTTTTCCAGTGATCTGAGATCTTAGGAATATCGTCAGTCAATTCATGGAATGTATATCCACTGAAACCGCTGCCGGTATGAGTTGACAAAACAGCCGTTGGTATAACAACTGTCTCAATACCCATTACTGATATTATAGGCAGTGCAACTGTAAGCGAACATTTACCAAAACAAGAGATGTCCTGAACCGATACAATTCTTTTCATTAATAATCATTCTTTCTTATTTATCAGAATAAAACATTATGATTATACACTATTTAACGAATTATGTCAAGCAGTTGCGGTAGTAATGTTTATTTATAACTGTCAATAGTTAAGATTAATCTTGTATTATCATAGAAATAGTGATATAATTATTATACTGATTATAATGAAAGATTCCTCAAAGTTGCACCAAACTTTCATTTGGTGCAACTTTGAATATGGAATAATAGTCTTTCACTATTACAATGAACTCGTAAACATACTCTGACGCTAAATAATAATGTAAAGGAAAACTTATGCGTAACTATAATTCACCGGATAATCCGGAATTCTTTAATGAATATCTTGTACATATCAAAATAGTTCAATTGCTTTCAGAACGCACGATTCAGGAATATTATATTGATATAAGACTGTTCTTACGTTTTATCTACGAAAACAATCACAATACAGGCAAAGATATTGAAGATATAAACATCTCAGATATGTCTGTAAATGAAATAATAAATATATCCGTTTCTGATATTTATAACTTCATTTTTTATACGTCTGATGAACGCAATAATGCTGATAAGGCCCGATACAGAAAAGTTTCTGCACTGCGCAGCTTCTTCAAGTATCTCGAAAAAGTTGCACATATCATCGAAAATGATCCCACAAAAGATCTTGATGTCCCGGTGCCCAAGCGAGCATTGCCAAAATTCCTGTCGCTTGATGAAAGTCTGAGACTGTTGAAAGCTTCAAGCACTGCTGATTCAAAGCGCGATTACTGTATAATAACGCTATTTTTGAATTGTGGTATGCGTCTGAGCGAGCTTGTAGGCATAAACATTAAAGACATTGATTTCTACGAAAATCGTCTCAAAGTTCTCGGAAAAGGCAATAAAGAACGAATGGTCTACCTCAATAACGCTTGTCTTGACGCGCTCAACAGCTATCTTGAAATACGGCGTTCCAATCCTAAGTCTGCTGATGAACCTGCACTTTTTATAAGTAATCAGAATAAGCGCATCTCCAAACGCAGAGTACAGCAGATAGTTGAAAACGCTTTAACAGAAGCTGGTCTTGACGGCAAAGGTATTACTACGCACAAGCTGCGTCATACAGCTGCTACACTTATGTATCAATATGGTGATGCAGATGTACTTACGCTAAAAGAACTGCTTGGCCACGCAAGCGTTTCCACAACTGAAATTTACACTCATTTAAATAATGAAAATGTCAGAAACGCAGTCGAAAGTAATCCTCTTGCTAATGTAAAGAACGAAAACAATAATAAAGAATGACATAACACTAAAAGCGCAGCAAGTTCTCCTCGCTGCGCTTCATTTTTTTATTTATATAAGTTTTCTTTCATCGCAGTATTCGCACTCAAGCAATGTTTCATCTCTGCTTGAACGGAAACTCTTCGGAAGATACTCTTCATGATTGGTGATACATTTCGGATTATTACACTTAACACCGGCGTAAACCTTACCTTTAAGCGTTTCAGAGGATTTTTTGTCACGAAGTATCGTGAGTATCAGAGCCATTCTGACAAATACACCGTATTTAGCCTGTGTAAAGTATTTCGCACGGCTGTCGTCATCAACATCTACCGTTATCTCATCAACTCTTGGAAGCGGATGCATCACGATCATATCGCTCTTAGCAAGCAGCATTTTCTTTCTGTCAAGGACGTATGTATTTTTCTGAGCCAGATAATCTTCACGGCTTGCAAATCTTTCCTGTTGAATCCTTGTCATATAAAGAACATCAAGTGAGCCAATTGTCTCTTCAAGCGTGTTTACCTCTATATATGTGCTTCCGTTTGCCTTGATAATATCCTTTATATAAGCAGGCATCCTGAGTTCGGGTGTTGAAATAAACACAAACTTATTATCCTTGAACATACTTAGTGCCTTGCATAATGAATGAACAGTTCTGCCATTTATAAGATCGCCGCACATACCTATTGTAAGACCTGAAAGTGTTTTTTTCTCGATCTTTAGTGTAAGAAGATCTGTAAGAGTCTGAGTAGGATGCAGGTGTCCCCCGTCCCCTGCGTTTATAACAGGGCAGTCAGCTGTAAGTGACGCAGCTTTTGCAGCGCCGGCAATAGGATGGCGCATTACAAGTACATCAGCATAATTGCTTACGATCTTGGTGGTATCCTTGATAGTCTCACCTTTTGACACCGATGAATTTGCAGGATTATCAAATCCGATTATCTTTCCGCCAAGGCGTATCATAGCGGTCTGGAAGGACATCTGCGTTCTTGTTGACGGCTCATAGAAAAGAGTTGCCATGACCTTTCCGTCACACTCGTGTGCAAATTTTGCCGGATCATTGCGTATTTCTTCTCCGAGCTCAACAACTTTCTTCCACCATGAAACCGGATAATCGCTCAGATCAATAAGGTGCTGATATTCTGAATGCATATTTTTTACCTCCGCTATATATCAAAGAATTTTACTTCCATTAATTATCATTTCAAAATTCACTTTAAGGAACTCCGATGCTCTTCTGCAAAGTATCATTCTGTCCATAAATATCTCAAAGTATTCCATAACAGGTGAAATTTCAGTATCAATAACAAGTTCGAGGATTATCGAGCTTTTATCTTCGCTGAAAGATATATTTGATACCTCAACGGCATAATTTACACGGTCATGAATATCAAATGTAAGAAAATCATTATTCCTGACTCTTGAACGCCTTACATCAGTCTTATCTCCGATAATAAGCGCTGCCGAGATCGCATCAAGTGGCTGACCTGTTCCTTCATCGTGATTACCGATAGCAGATATTACAGAGCATATCTCATCAGCCGGCATACTAAGGTTATCAAGAAGTCTGAATGCCATTACCGCACCGCTCTGAGCATGGTCAACTCTGTTTATAACATTTCCGATGTCATGCATAATCGAAGCTATACGTGCAAGTTCAACAGTTCTTTCATCATATCCAAGAGTAGTGAGGATCATGCTTGAAGTTGCCGCAACTCGCTCAACATGAGCAAATGAATGCTCAGTATATCCCTGCGCTTCAAGAGCTCTGTCCGCACGGCTTATATACTCCATAATATCGGGGTTCTGCTTTATATATTTGTATGTTACTATGCTTGCCATAAGATCTCCTTAATACCGGGTCAATATGCACCGTTATTTTCAAAATATACTTTATACCAGACAAGGAACGAGAACACAGTCCATATCTTACGGCTGTTGTCAGCTTTGCCCTCTTTATGATCATCAAGGAGCTTTATGAGCGGTTCTCTGTTGAAATACTTTTCTGATGCTTCACTCTCAAAAGCCTCGCGGACAATATTGTAATACTTATCCTCCTTGAGCCACACTCTTATCGGCACAGGAAATCCAAGTTTCTTCTTTGAAGCTGTTTTGGCAGTCTCCTTCGGAGTATCCTTCTGAGCAGCAAGACGCATAGCATATTTGGTTATATACTTAGTTTCATCAGTCCCCTTCTCATGGGTTACACGATACCTCGTTGGTATGCTCTCTGCAAGGCGCATAACGCTTGTATCAAGAAACGGAACTCTGAGTTCAAGTGAATTTGCCATGCTCATCTTATCAGCTTTGAGAAGTATATCGCCTGCCATCCAGAGATGAAGATCAAGATACTGCATTTTGGTAACGTCATCAGCATCCTTGACTTTTTCAAAATACGGTCTGGTTATGTCAGTAGGCTTCGGAGCATCCGTTTCTATCTTCAGAAGTGATTTGCGCTGCTCAGGAGTGAACATATAGGCATTTCCAATAAACCTTTCCTCAACATCCTTGCCCTTTCTTACAAAGAAGTTTACTCCCCTCTTTGCCGGAAGTTTAGCAGCAATAGAGCCGATTCCCCTCTTCAGTCCGCGCGGAAGCTTATCGTACAAAGTACCGTCAGGATCACTGTAAACATTGTATCCACCGAATATCTCATCTGCACCTTCGCCTGAAAGTACGACTTTGACCTTTTCAGCTGCTATGTTACATACAAAGTAAAGGGCAACTGCCGAAGGATCTGCAAGCGGCTCATCCATATGATACTGTATCTTTGAAAGACTTCCCCAATATTCCTCAGGAGTTATAACTTTGCTGTTGTTTTCCTTGCCGATCGCATATGAGAATTTCTTTGCCCAGCCGATCTCATTATATTTTTCGTCAGAACCGAATCCGACTGTAAATGTCTTATCAACATCAGCTACTGCTGCAACATAACTTGAATCAACACCGCTCGAAAGGAACGATCCAACCTCAACATCAGCTATTTTATGAGCTTCTACTGAATCCTTGAAGGTCTTTGAGATCTTACTTACCCAGCCATCTATTGTCTGGGAGTTATCAGAGTTGAAATGAATGTCCCAGTAACGCTTTATAGTAAGCTTGCCATGACCATATCTGAAATAATGAGCAGGCTGTAATTTATAAACGTGCTTGAAAAAAGTAGCACTTGTAGGCGAATACTGAAATGTGAGATAATTTTCAAGAGCAGATGTATTCAGTTCCTTTTCAAATGCCGGATGTGACAAAAAGCTCTTTATCTCAGAACCGAACATAAATGTTCCGTCCATTTCAGCATAGTACATAGGCTTTATGCCAAAGAAATCCCTTGCACCAAAGAGTTCCTTCTTATTCTTATCCCATATAACGAATGAGAACATTCCGCGGAGCATATTGAGCATTTTTTCGCCGTATTCTTCATAACCGTGTATCAGTACCTCTGTATCGGTATTTGTCCTGAAAACATGACCGGCAGCTGTAAGCTTCTGACGTATGCTCTGATAATTATATATCTCTCCGTTGAAAACTATAACGCATGAACCGTCTTCATTGAAAATAGGCTGATCCCCCTGAGAAGATACGTCAATGATACTAAGTCTTCTATGACCAAGAGCAACAGAATTATCAACATATTTTCCTTCAGCATCCGGGCCGCGATGACGTATACGATCCATCATTTCCCCGAGAACAGTTTCTGCATTGTCAATTGTATTTGTAAAACCAACTATTCCGCACATATGCATAGCCTCCTTCTTCCTAATAGAATATTATACTACATTCTACAAATATTTGCAACACTAACAGCAAAATTTCTAATTTTTTTTATTTTAAAATAACTGCGTCCTATTGCAAATACCTATATCGAGTGTTATAATTATTACAGATATTATTAAAAGGAATGAGTTAATTGGACAGGATAGACTTCTTCAGAGATCTTTCTATCATAATCGTTTCAGCTAAGCTTTGCGGACTTATCGCTCAAAAGCTGAAAGCTCCGCAGGTCGTTGGTGAGATCATAGCAGGACTTGTCATAGGTCCCTGCTGCTTTGGTATCGTAGGTAACTCGGATTACCTGTCACTTATCGCTGAGATAGGCGTTGTAATGCTTATGTTCGGTGCCGGACTTGAAACTAATATGCGCGACCTGCTGAAAACAGGTCCGAAAGCCCTTATTGTCGCCTGCGTTGGTGTATTTGTCCCACTCGTCGGCGGTACGCTGCTTTACAGTTCATTCTATGGATTCAGTTCAATCGGAAGCGAAGGCTTTTACCGCGCTGTATTCATCGGAACTATCATGACCGCAACCTCGGTAGGCATAACTGTCCAGACACTTAAAGAACTCGGTCACCTTAAAGAGTCGATCGGCACACTCATTATGAGTTCCGCCATTATTGATGACGTTATCGGTATCATAGTTCTTACATTTGTCATTGGATTCAAGAACCCGGACTCAAAACCTACCGATGTCCTGATACACACCGGTCTTTTCATTGTTCTGAGTTTTGCACTCGGCTTTGTTATGTATTACATTTTCAAATACATTGATAAACGCCATCCTCACCAGAGAAGGATCCCGATACTTGGTCTTGCACTCTGTATGTTCATGGCTTTCGCAGCTGAAGAATTCTTCGGTATAGCTGATATAACCGGTGCATATGTCGCTGGTCTCATTCTTTGCAGTCTCAGCGATTCAGACTATATCGCACGTAAGATAGACATCAACTCTTACATGATATTCGGTCCGGTATTCTTTGCAAGTATCGGTCTGAAAACAACTCTCAGCGGATTCAATAAAGAACTCGCTCTCTTCTCGCTGGGATTTGTTTTAGTAGCACTTGCAACTAAAGTCATAGGCTGCGGTCTTACTGCAAAACTGATGCGGTATAATCTGCGCGACAGTCTTAAAGTCGGCGTAGGTATGATGACTCGCGGCGAAGTAGCCCTGATCGTTGCACAGAAAGGTCTTTCCGTAGAAATGCTTGATGAAAAGTATTTCGCATCAGTTATCCTTCTTATAATAGTTTCTTCTATTTCAACTCCGATAATCCTGAAGCTGCTTTATCGAAACAGTAATACCGATGTAGATGCAAACGTCAGCGAAAAAGAGGAAAAAGAGTTGGTAAAATCGTAAAATCCTATAAGTATAAAAGTCCGAAAGCCGCAGCGCCTTCGGACTTTTGCATTAATGTTACCATATACTACTTTGCACGAAGTTCTTTTATTTCCTTTATAGTATTCATGTCATCTTCGTTAAGCTTGACATTTGCAACTATCTTTTTACCCTCAGACGTAGTAACAGCGATCTCAATAACTGTTCCGACATCAGCAATAGTACCTGCCGCCTTTATAAACTGCGGCAGCTTCGGGTGATTTGCCTTGAATTTATTTATAAGATTAAGGTATTTAATCGCATTCACCGGATTCATATACTCACCTCATTTCCTCTAACCGACATAGCATGATGTACTCCTCTTCGTTTTCATCAAATATCTCAAATCCAAGCTTCATGTACATCTTAACTGCATAGTTTTCCTTCTGTACAGCAAGTGAAGCACGTTTATATCCCGATCTGATGAGCTTTTTAAGCATTTCCTGCATAAGTACTGTGCCTATGCCTTTGTTTCTGTACTCCTTATACAGCGAAATTGCAAACGAAGGCGTTTCATCATCTATGTGACCGTAATCGTTCATTATACGTACCCATACAGCTCCGACTACCCTGCCGTCCGTTTCAGCTGCAAGACACATATCCCCTGTTCGTTCACCGAAGTTCTGGATATATACCTGCAATTCCGGACGTTTTATTATATCTCTCGGCGGAGCTTCAACTCCTTCGGGTATAAAGATAGCCTCATAAAGGAAGTCTTCAAGAAGATTGTATTCGTCCTGTTTCAATTCTCTGATGATGTAGTCCATATTAACTCCGTATACCAAAGAAGGCTGCCGCCGAAGCAGCAGCCATATATATTACTTTGTAAGAAGTGAATGACCCGTCATTTCCTCAGGCTGCGGCACTCCCATAATATCGAGCATTGTAGGTGCAAGATCTGCAAGTACACCGCCCTCAGTCAGCTTTCCTTCAACGCCTACTGCAATAAGCGGAACAGGATTTGTCGTATGAGCAGTGAACGGGCTACCGTCCGGTTCCATCATCTTGTCGGCATTACCATGATCTGCTGTGATAAGTGCAGCACCGCCTTTAGCAAGAATAGCATCGACCATACGTCCGACACACTCATCAGTAGCTTCAACAGCCTTTACAGCAGCGTCAAAAACACCTGTGTGTCCGACCATATCACAGTTTGCATAGTTGAGAATGATAACATCATACTTGTCAGCGTTGATAGCATCAACAACTGCATCACAGACCTCGTAAGCACTCATTTCCGGCTTAAGATCAAAAGTAGGAACGTCAGGCGACTTGATAAGGATTCTGTCCTCGCCCTCAAACTGCTTTTCCTCGCCGCCGTTGAAGAAGAATGTGACATGAGCATACTTCTGTGTCTCAGCGATACGAAGCTGTGTTTTGCCGAGCTTAGCAAGGTATTCACCCATAGTCATTGTAAGCTGCTCCGGCGGGTATGCAACTGAAACATTTGGCATAGTAGCATCATACTGAGCCATACATACAAAGCTTACAGGGAAGAATCCATTCTTTCTCTCAAAGCCGCTGAACTCAGGATCAACAAATGAACGTGTGATCTGTCTTGCACGGTCAGGACGGAAATTAAAGAAGATAACACTGTCATCAGCCTTTATCTGAGCACCGCCCTCAATAACAGTAGGAAGCATGAACTCGTCAGTTACTTCATTAGCGTAGGAATTCTTTATTGCCTGTACAGGATCTGACTCCTTAACGCCTTCGCCGTAAACGAGAGCTGCATAAGCCTTTTCAACACGATCCCAAGCGTTGTCTCTGTCCATAGCGTAGAAACGTCCGGAAATAGTTGCTATCTTGCCGAGACCGATCTTTTTGAGCTCTGCAACTGCCTCTTCCATATACTCAGCAGCCGATGAAGGCGGAACGTCACGTCCGTCAAGGAATGCGTGGATGTAAACCTTGTCAAGACCGTTCTTCTTAGCCATTTCCACGATACCGTAAAGATGCTCCATGTGGCTGTGAACGCCGCCCGGAGAAAGAAGTCCCATAAGGTGAAGTGAGCTGTTCTTTTCCTTGCAGTTGTTCATAGCGTCAAGGATAGCCTTGTTGTTGAAGAATGTGCCGTCCTTGATATCCTTGGATATTTTAACAAGCATCTGGTAAACGATACGTCCTGCACCAATGTTGGTATGACCTACCTCGGAGTTGCCCATTTGTCCGTCAGGCAGACCTACATCAAGTCCGCTTGCGCCGATGATAGTATTGGGACACTCAGCCATGTATTTGTCAATGTTTGGCTTCTTTGCAGCAGCAATTGCATTGCCGTATGTATCAGGATTGTAGCCGAAGCCGTCCATGATTATAAGTGCTACGGGTTTCTTTGACATTTGAATTTTCCTTTCATTCAAACTCAGGGGCGGATAATATCCGCCCTTAAGTCTTTAGATTTCAGTTGACCTCTCTGTAAAATACAACAACACAAAGCTCTCCGAGTGCACCCGGAGTTTCATAGGAATGAAGTCTCCAACCCTCAGAAGCATATTTGTCGATCATTTCTTGAAGCTGTTTGGTAAACTTGGCTCTTGTAGAAAAAGTACAGCCGAATGAATCTACCTTATATTCGTATTTCATAAAGAAAGTCTCCTTTTAATCAGCCGTTTACAGCAGACTGAACGATAACGTTGAAGTCCTCAGCCTTGAGAGAAGCACCGCCGATAAGACCGCCGTCGATGTTAGGCTTTGCAAGAAGCTCAGCTGCGTTCTTAGCGTTCATAGAACCGCCGTACTGGATAGTAACAGCGTCAGCAGTTGCCTGATCAAAAAGCTTTGCAAGCTGTGCACGGATAAATCCACAAACTTCCTCAGCCTGATCAGGTGTAGCTGTAAGACCTGTACCAATAGCCCATACAGGCTCATAAGCGATAACAACGTTCTTAACCTGCTCTGCTGTGAGTGACCAGAGGTCAAGCTTGATCTGACGAGCGATAACTTCCTCAGTGATGTTACACTCGCGCTCCCACTTGAGTTCGCCTACGCAAACGATTGGCTTGAGACCAGCTTCGAGAGCAGCAATAGTTCTCTTGTTTACAGTCTCGTCTGTCTCACCGAAATACTGTCTTCTCTCGCTGTGACCGATAACAACGTACTCAACTCCGAGCTCTGTGAGCATATCAGCGGAAATCTCGCCTGTGAAAGCGCCGCTCTTCTCAAAGTGAACGTTCTCAGCACCGATCTTAACGTTGCTGCCGGCAGTTGTGTTGATAGCTGTCTCGAGGTTTGTGAAAGGTACGCAAGCGATTACCTCGATCTTGCCCTCAGCATTTGCAACGAGGGGCTTGATACCCTCGAGGAGAGCCTTTGCCTCGGGACGAGTCTTGTTCATTTTCCAGTTTCCGGCAATGATTGCCTTTCTAAGATTCTTGTTCATTGGTTTTTACTCCTTATTTTCAATTATGCTTTTTACAGCACTTGTGTTTCTTGCCTTTGCGGTTCACGTTGTTTGAATCAGTGAATTCATTGTATGAACCGTTATAGCTGCCGACCGCAATACCGTTTTTTAACGGAGAGAGCAGCATTCCTATAACCAGACCTGCTAAAAATGCTGTCAGAATATAAAGCAGAGTCTTTTCTTCCTGTTCTTCAATGAAACTCTTGATTTGTGACATAGCGGTCAGCTCCTTTTTTATGTAAATATAATTATAAAGTCAAAAAACAGAATAACTGCTGCTACAAAAAATGATGACAAAGCAGCTCCAAAGCCAAGCGCCGGAACAGGAACAAATTCCTTTACAACTGTCGGCTGCTTGCGATTTACGTAAATGATAGCCTTGTCGCCGTAAACAGTAAAGCCTTCTATATCTGCGGTATATCCGACACTTTCAACATAATATCGTGCCTGATAGCTATCTCGCTCTTCATCTTGTATAACATCAGCCCTTGTTCTCAGCCATCTTCTGCGAGAGGGCGGAAGATTCAGAGTTTTCCCCATAAAGCTGCGGATACCTCGCCATAACATCAAGATAAGAAAAATATGCACTGCAATTGCAATAAGCACGATCAGAGAAAAGCCGATATAGTCCTTTGCATCATCTAAATCATACATATCAGTTATCCTATTTATTTAGCAATCAAGGGCGAATATCTCTATCCGCCCTATTGCCTATGTGATTACTTTTCAGCGATAGCTGCAACACCCGGGAGAACCTTGCCCTCGAGGTATTCGAGAGAAGCGCCGCCGCCTGTTGAGATGTGGCTCATCTTGTCAGCGAAACCAAGCTGGATAGCAGCTGTTGCGGAATCACCGCCGCCGATGATAGTTGTAGCGTCAGCCTCAGCGAGAGCCTCACATACTGCAACTGTACCCTTCTTGAGAGTTGGATTCTCAAATACGCCCATAGGTCCGTTCCAAACAACAGTCTTAGCAGACTTAGCAGCGTCAGCGAAGATAGCAGCTGTCTTAGGTCCGATGTCGAGTCCCATCTTATCAGCAGGGATCTTATCAGAGTCTACAAACTCTACGTCGATAGGAGCGTCGATCGGATCAGGGAATGAAGCTGCGATAGCTGTATCAACAGGGAGAAGGATCTTCTTACTAAGCTTCTCAGCCTTTGCGAGCATTTCCTTACAGTAATCAAGCTTCTCTTCATCAACGAGAGACTGTCCAATAGAACCGCCCTGTGCCTTGATGAATGTATAAGCCATACCGCCGCCGATGATAAGTGTATCGCACTTCTCGAGGAGGTTTGAGATAACGTTGAGTTTGTCAGCAACCTTAGCACCGCCGAGGATAGCTACGAATGGATGCTCAGGAACTTCTACTGCATTTCCGAGATACTGGATCTCCTTCTGCATGAGGTAACCAACAGCTGTCTCCTTGACAAACTTTGTAACGCCTGCTGTTGAAGCATGAGCACGGTGAGCAGAACCGAAAGCATCCATTACGAATACTTCGCCGTCAACGAGATCTGCGAGCTCCTTTGAGAACTCTTCGCCGTTCTTAGTTTCTTCATTTCCGCGGAAGCGTGTATTTTCAAGAACTACTATCTCGCCATCGTTCATAGCAGCAACTGCCTTCTTTGCGTTGTCGCCTACTACTGTGTCGTCAGCAGCAAATGTAACCTTTGTATTTACGAGTTCACCGAGTCTCTTTGCAGCCGGTGCGAGTGAGAACTTAGCCTCAGGACCATTCTTAGGCTTGCCAAGGTGTGAGCAGAGAACTACTTTTGCGCCGTTCTCTACGAGTTTGTTTATAGTTGGGAGCGCTGCCTGAATACGATTATCGTTTGTAATAGCGCCGTCCTTCATAGGAACGTTGAAATCTACTCTTACGAGTACCTTTCTGCCCTTAACGTTAATGTCTTCAACTGTGACTTTGTTTAATCCTGCCATGGGTATGACATCCTTTCGTTATAAGATACTTTTTACGCATAGTTGTTAAACTCATAACAACCGATATTATTATTTTACACTATTTCAAAATATTTTTCAAGTACCTTGACAATATTTTTCATGAATTTTTGGTAAATTTTATTTGCAGACACCGTTCACAGCATTTTGTACCTTTTTATCTTGACTTCAATGTATCATTATGGTAAAATAATAAATAGTAACTACCAGAATCTATCATAATTGGAGGTAATTATTATGAAAAAACAAACTAAACTCGTCTTTTTCGTCATCGAACTCATACTGTTCGCCGGCGCTATCGTATTCTCAAACGACTGGGTGAGAGACCACACATCAAGCAAGATAACTCCGGTGTTTGTAATAGCAATGTTTATCATTTCAAGCTTCACCCTCTTGAAGGTCAAGACCAAGGACTGATAATATGAGAATTATCCTCGCCTCATCTTCTCCAAGAAGACGTGAGTTAATGAAGTACATTACTTCAGATTTTGATGCTGTATCACTTGATTGTGATGAATCTCTTCCAGAAAACATCCCGGCTGTTGAAGCTTCCGCTTATCTTGCCGGCGTAAAGGCAGAAGCTGCCGCAGCTAAATACACTGACTGCATTGTTATCGGATGTGATACTACCGTTATTTGCGACAATGAGGTACTCGGCAAGCCAAAGGATCAGGAACAGTGCCGGAAATACATGAAAATGCTCTCAGGCAGAACACATCAGGTAGTCACCGGCTGTACACTGATTTACAGATCATTCAAAAGGACTTTTTCAGTCATAACGGATGTTACGTTCCGGGAACTTACTGATTCAGAGATAGACCTCTATGCCGCTTCAGATGAGCCGTATGACAAAGCCGGCGGATATGGTATTCAAGGCAAAGGCGCTCTGCTCATCGAAAGAATAAACGGTGATTTTTATAATGTTGTTGGTCTGCCGGTTTCAAGGCTTAATGTCGAACTAAAAAACTTTTATAATTCAATTAAAGGAGAATAATTATGAATTCAACAGCTTTTCACAATGCTAATATCCTTGTTCCGAAGAACTCGGTAGATATGTATAAGTGGTCAGTTATCGCCTGCGATCAGTACACAAGTGAACCGGAATACTGGAATCAGGTCTACTCGAATGTTGATAGCTCCCCTTCAACGCTGAACCTTATCCTTCCGGAACTCTACCTCGAAGATGATGACGTTGCTTCAAGGATTGGAAATATTCACGATTCTATGAATAAATACCTCTCAGACGGCATATTCGATGAATACAGCAACGCCATGATATACGTTGAAAGAATGCAGAGCAACGGTATTCTCCGTCAGGGAATCGTTGGTGCTATCGACCTTGAAAAGTACGATTTTTCAAAGGGCAGCACATCTGAAGTACGTGCTACCGAAGCTACTGTAATCGAGCGTATCCCGCCGCGTATCAAGGTGCGTCAGGGGGCTCCGCTTGAACTTCCGCATATTATGATCCTTATAGATGATCCGGATAACACCGTCATTGAGCCGCTTGCTGCAAAAACCGCTTCAATGAATAAACTCTACGATACAGAACTCATGCAGAATGGAGGCAGCATCAAGGGCTGGCTTGTTGATGAAAACGCACAGGAGGCTGTCGATACAGCGCTCTCCGCTCTTGCTGATCCGGACACATTCAATAGTAAATACGGGCTCAGCAACTCCCATGTTCTCCTCTATGCTATGGGCGACGGAAACCACTCTCTCGCTACCGCTAAGGAATTCTACGAACAGCTCAAAAAGGCAAATCCCGGTAAGGATCTTTCAAATCATCCGGCGCGTTATGCTCTCGCAGAGATAGTTAATCTGCACAGTCCTGCACTCAAATTTGAAGCAATACACCGCCTTGTATATAATGTTGACTGCGAAAAACTCGTTTCAGAACTCACTGATTCACTTGCACTTTCAGAGGATGCAGTTTCAGACCAGTACATCATTCTTTGTTCAAACGGCAGCGACAAAAAGCTTTATATCAATAAAAAGTCCTCAAATCTTTCTGTTGGCTCACTCCAGAACTTCCTTGATAAGTTCCTCAAGGATAACGGCGGAAAGATAGACTACATCCACGGTGCTGATACTGTAAAAGCACTTGCAGATAAGCATAATGGTCTCGGATTCATTCTTCCTGATATGGATAAGTCGCAGCTCTTCCCAACTGTTATCAAGGACGGTGCTCTTCCGCGCAAGACTTTCTCAATGGGACACGCTGAAGACAAGCGTTTCTACATCGAAGCAAGGAAAATAACCGAATAATATCCGGATACACGAACAGGCATACCTCAGCGGTATGCCTGTTTTTCATTATCTGATGCCAGTCAGGTCTTTTATGACCTCTCCGGCTATTATTAATCCTACCACTGAAGGTACGAATGCAGTCGAACCCGGAACAAACTTTTTAGGATTCCCACTGCGCTGTTCACTATCACCTGAAGTATCATTGACCGGCTGGAGAAATTCACGTCTTGGCTCTTCTTTTGAATAGACTACCTTTAGTTTTTTTACGCCGCGTTTTTTCATTTCGCGCCGCATGACTTTAGCCAGCGGACACACGGAAGTCTTGTATATATCTTCTACTTCAAAAGCCGTCGGATCAAGCTTGTTACCCGCCCCCATAGAACTTATCACCGGTACACCTGCCGACTTTGCCTGGATTATGATCTCGATCTTACCTGTAACCGTGTCAATGGCATCAACTACATAATCGTACTGTGAAAAATCAAATTCATCAGAGGTACCCGGAGTAAAAAATTTACGATGTGTCGTAACCTTACAATCAGGATTTATGTCAAGAATACGTTCTTTTTCAATATCAACTTTATACTTGCCTATGCTGCTCATAGTTGCGATTATCTGCCGGTTTATATTTGAAACGCTCACCTTATCGTCGTCTATAAGGTCGATCGCACCTATTCCGGAACGCGCCAGTGCCTCTACCGTGTATCCGCCTACACCGCCTACGCCAAATACCGCAACTCTTGCCGATGCAAGCTTTTCCATGGCTTCTTCACCGAATATCATTGCTGTTCTTGTAAACTGTTCAAGCATAACGCACCTCTAACGTACAATTAATAAACAAAGATCCACGCGCGGCGCGGATCTTCCATGAAAATGAATAAGTAAAAGAAGTGCCCCCACTCAATGGGGGCACAGACTCTGTAATGGTTGGGGCAGCGGGATTTGAACCCACGGGATGACAGAGTCAAAGTCTGTTGCCTTACCGCTTGGCTATGCCCCAGACTTATAACATTATATCAAAAAAACGCAAAAAAATCAATACCCGCTAAACAATTATAATCAATTGAACAAATTCAAAACTGACAATATTTCAAATCAGTCTATTTTGCACAATCCTCCGCCAAGGACATCCTGTGCATATTTCTGAATTCAAATATTACCATTATTACTGCAACGATTCCGGAAAGTACATCGGCAATAGGACCTGTATAGAGTATGCCGTTTATTTCAAAAAACAGCGGCAGCACAAGTAATGTCGGTATAAAGAAGATTATTTGTCTTGTAAGCGAAAGGAATACGCCTTTGATAGACTTACCAATTGATGTAAAGAAAGTAGAACTGATAGGCTGAAGGCAGTTCATCCACGTAAAGAACAGGAATGTTCTGAAAAACTTTGAACCGAATTCGTAATAACCATCGCTTGCATTTTCATTTGCAAACATCCTCAGTATCTGTCTCGGGAAGATCTGGAACAGTATAAATGCTATCACGGATATAACAGCGCCTGTTTTTATCGCAAGAATAAATGCGTGTTTTACACGGTCAAAATTTCGCGCACCATAGTTAAAGCTCTCTATCGGCTGTGTACCCTGGGCAAGTCCGATAACAATAGCAAATACTATCATATTCACCTTCATTATTATACCTGCACAGGCTATCGGATCGTCCGCGCCGTATTCTGAAAGTTCGCCGTAATGCTTGAGCGAATTATTAAGCACAATCTGAACGATACCAATTGCGACCTGATTAAAAAACGAAGCCATTCCGATCATTGCTACTCTTTTTGTATGCGATGCGACTATCATGAAATGCTTCTTTTCAAGCTTTGTAGTCTTGAAATTGCAGGCATAAACTACAACGATCAATGAGGATACAAGCTGTCCGATAACAGTAGCCCATGCAGCACCCTTCATGCCCCAGTCGAGACCGATAACAAATATCGCGTCAAGTACTGTATTTACTACCGCGCCGCTGATATTGCATATCATCGCCATCTTAGGGCTTCCGTCTGCCCTGACGAGATGACCTCCGCCCGTTGATAGTATCAGAAACGGAAAGCCAATGGCTGTTACGCTTACATAGTCTCTTGCATATGGCATTACTGCACCTGTGGCACCAAAGAGTTTAAGAAGCGGATCAAGCAACACAAGCGTTATCGCTGCAAGAACAACTCCGCAGCCGACAAGCATTGTAAGTGCATTGCCTACATAATACCCTGCTCTCTTCTTATCGCCCATTCCCATTGCAAGATTATAGCACGAAGCTCCTCCTATGCCGAAAAGCAAAGCGAGTGCCATGCAGGCTGTTGTAAAAGGAAATGCAATCGAAGTTGCGGTATTACCGAGTGTACCTACCTTCTGACCTATGAACAGCTGATCTACGATATTGTAGAGTGCGCCCACAAGCATTCCTATTATGCTTGGAACAGCAAATTTCACCATGAGTTTTCTTACAGAGACCGTACCAAGTACGTTATCCTTTGTGTCTTCTTTCATATTAACCCTTCTTTTCATTTATTAACGCAACATTTCTATTATAATACATTTTATCATAAATTTCAAGTGTTATTTTATTCTGCTGACAGCTTTTTGATAATTTTCTGTCAAAAATACGATTTTTCTTGTCTCAGGCACTTGACAAAACCTTAAAAAAGTGTTATAGTAATTGAGTAATGTACAGTTGTTCGCCTGCGGCGGACGATTTTGCAGCTACTTTAATTTCAAGGTGGTTCAGTATGGAAAAAAAGCCCCAGCTTATAGTAGCAGAAGCCAAGATACTGCCAGAGGTTTTTACCAAGGTGCTCGAAGTCAAAAAGCTTATGGCTCAGAAAGGCGAAAAAAGCTTTGCCTCTGCCTGCAAAAGAGTCGGTATCTCGCGCAGTGCTTACTATAAATACAAAGACTCTATTTTCTCATATGAAGAGTTGTTTACTCAAAGGATCGTAAATATGTATCTGCTTCTCAGTGACAGTCCAGGAGTGCTTTCAAGCGCTCTGGCGTATCTTCACGGTATGAAAGCAAATATCCTCACAGTTAATCAGAGCATCCCTGTTGACGGTGCTGCTGCTGTGAATATTTCTCTCAGACTTACCGGCGATTCTGATGATGAACTCGCTTCACTTGATTCAATTACTGAACTCGACGGCGTGTTAGAGGTCAAGATCCTCTCTGCCGAATAGTTTTCCGGAGGTTTCTTTATGTCAGTTAAATTTGCAGTTTTAGGTCACGGTGTTGTCGGATCAGGCGTTGTAGAGCTTTTCTATAAAAACAAGAAGAGTATCGAAAAACGTGCCGGTACAGAGATGGATATCAAGTATATCCTCGATCTGAGAGATTTTCCGGATTCGCCATATAAGGATAAGTTCACAAAGGACTTCAATGATATAGTAAATGATGATGAGGTTTCCGCTGTCGCTGAATGCATGGGCGGCGTTGAACCTGCTTTCACATTCGTAAAGGCTTGTCTTGAAAAAGGCAAAAGCGTTTCAACTTCAAACAAGGAGCTCGTTGCTGAAAAAGGTGATATTCTCCTCAAAACAGCTAAAGAACACAACTGCAACTTCTTCTTTGAAGCAAGCGTAGGCGGCGCCATACCGATAATACGTCCGCTGCATAAATGCCTTGCAGCCAACGATATTGATAAAGTTGCGGGAATCCTTAACGGCACCACAAACTTCATTCTCACAAAAATGTACAACGACAATATGCCTTTCACTGACGCTCTGAAGCTTGCTCAGGAACTCGGTTATGCTGAAAAAGATCCTACTGCTGACATCGAAGGTCACGATGCTTGCCGCAAGATCTGCATCATTTCTTCACTTGTATTCGGCAAGCACGTTTATCCTAAGGATGTTTACACTAAGGGAATTTCCCAGATGGAGCTCTGCGATGTTGCCGCTGCTGACGTTTTAGGTCATTCAGTTAAGCTTATCGCTTCTGTAAGAAAAACTTCCAATGGCAAGATACTTCCTGCTGTTATGCCTATGCTCGTTTCATACGATAGTATAATCGCAGGTGTCAACGATGTATTCAATGCGGTTCTCGTTTATGGAGACGGTATTGATCAGGCTATGTTCTACGGCAGAGGTGCCGGCAAGCTTCCGACAGCAAGTGCTGTTATGGGAGATGTGATCGAGACTGTCAAGCTTGAAGGAACAGAAGGCTCTCAGACTTGGGAATCCTCTTCCGATAATTCATTTATCGACAGTATTGATAACCTCTCTGCACACTGGTATTTCCGTGTTCCAAGCGGCAGCGCTTCTCCTGAGGGCTCATATGAGCATGAGGACGGTATTTCCTTCATTACTGATGATGTCCTCACATTCAAGGGGGCATCTGCTAAAGCTTCTGAAATAGGAGCACTCGCCTGCATCCCTGTATTTGAATAATCATTACCAGCATACAAAAAAGCGCCTTACGGCGCTTTTTTCATTATTCAAAGGAATCAAGATCAATATCTTTCAGCAATTCTTTGAGTTCAGCAAGTTCGTCTGCTGTGAGAGTTACTCCCTTTCCCATCCTTGAATGATCTGGTGACCATTCTCTGATATCATACTTAGGATCATGTTCGTTCCAGCTTACAAGATTGAGTTCCTTAGTCCAACCCTTTGCATTCTCAGAAAGAACACCGATCTTTTCTGTGATCTCATATTTGAGTTCTGCCATTTGTGTTACTCCTTTTTTCTATTTGCTGGCAACTATGCCGCTTAATTAGTTATTATATCACACAAATCCACTTTTGTCTATACCAAATCTGAAAATTTTTTGTACAATAATTAATTCTTTAAATAGAAACACACAGATAGTTCAACGCCTTTGTATAGAGGTTACGTGGCTTTGTTCTGGTATTTATAAGCAGTTCTGCAAAATCGACTGCATCTTCGATATTCCTTGAAAAATCTTGTATCATTTCCTTTTCACCAGTTTTTCTGTCTTCTGTTTCAATGCCGTACGTATTTACTTCTTCACCGTATACCCATGTTTTTCCTGCCGTAACTCTGTATACGACTTTATTATCTCCGTAGATCTCCATATACACTGTACGGTCACGTACTTCACGTTTTGTTTTACGTATCATTCCAAACATATCATCCATCTCCTTTGTTCTTACGCATCGCTGCTCATCATTGTTTATATGTACGCTGCTTGACTAATTATAGCATACTTTTATAGTCTTGTTAACAGGCAAAAAATAAGATGTTTTATGTCAAAAGCGTAAAAAAGGTCGAAAAAAGCTGTGCATCAACTGCACAGCTTTAAAACTATTCAAGATCATTTATCTGCATAAATATCCTCTGCATCTGAAGATCTGTTTCTGCTATCCTCTCGGCACATTCACGCAGTTCCTGAGATATTTCAGGTGTTATCGAAGCTGAGGGTTTATATTTCAGCTGATGCTCAAGACTTGCCCAGAAATCCATAGCAATAGTCCTTATCTGTATCTCAACAGGTGCATATTGCTTGGTAGTTGAGAGATACACCGGAACATTTACTATCATATGATAGCTGCGGTATCCGCTCGGTTTAGGCTTTTTTATATAGTCCTTCTGTTTTATTATCGTAAAATCATCACGTCTGCTGAGCATATCAACAATTGCATAAATATCACTGATATAACAGCAGGTCACACGTATACCAGCCATGTCAAGCAGATTCTTACGCGCAGATTCAGTAGTCAGCGGCAGTCCCTTTTTCTGAAGTTTTCCTATTATCGACTGAGGTGACTTCAGGCGGCTCTCAATATTATGTATCGGGTTTCTCTGAAATTTGACACTGAATTCGTTATCAAGTATATTCAGATACGTTTTCATTACCTCTATTGCCGAATCATAGAGATGCTGAAGCTGGAGAAATTCATAGAATGTCTGAGCAAACTTCTCTTTCATGTTCTCGTTTTCACTGATAGCCGGAAGGTTGTCGATTACTTCTACATAAAAATCTTTTTCGTTCATATTTCTCCTCTTTTCAATTTATGTCATTACACGATCATTTAACAGCTTCCGCAATAGTTTTAGCAGCTGCTGCAAAATCGCTCTTCGCAGACGATTCATTGGCTTTTTTCACTGCTTCTCCTATTGCTTCAGGTACAGTATCATTTGAATACGTGATAATTGCTTTAGAATGAAGATCAAGCATTATCATAACCCCGTTTTGTCCGCTGAAACGCCTGTTGTAATACTCCTTGATAAGATCATCATTTGGGATTTCTGTCTGATTAGACGTTATAAGAAAGGCAGCAGATCCATTGCCGGAAGCAAAATCTGATTCTAATTCCTGCAGCTGAGCTGCTTCAAATAGTCCTGCATTATCAAATACGTAATCCGGACACTTTTCCGCCAGTGCAAGCATTCTTTTTATCGCTTTGCTGTATTGACCTGTTACTATTTCATTTGTTCCCCAGTAAAAAGCTTCATTTTTATCATCCTGAGAAATGTATTTCTCACAATTGCCGTGAAGATACAAAACATCATTTCCGGAAGCATTATTCACAAGAAATACCATTCCGCTTCCTCTTCCGCTGAAAAGATCATTATATGCACTGACTGCATAATCGTTCGGAGACATCGAATGCAGATCATTTGCTGTTACTACGGCAACATTCAGAAGCTTTTCGTTATAGAGTTTCCTGATAACTTCATTGCATTCCGCAATGTCTGTTTCGCTGAGTATACCAGCTTCATCACAGATAAAGCTGTCATTTTCACGTTTGAATTCATGCTTTTCCGCAGTCTTTTCAGGCTCAGATGTCTGCTCAGTAACATTCTCGGTTACAACATTGCTTACGGCAGTCGGAAGTTCTGTAACTTTTACAGCGGAAGCAACCTCAGGTACAGATTCAGCAGAAGTTGTTACCTGTACCTTGCTGCTTGAACTGCTGCTGTCTTCCGAAGCACATCCTGTAAAAACAGATGATAATACTATTGCCGAAAATACAATGGCATAAAATTTATTCAAAAAAATCATTCCTATCTCTTGTAATATACATTATATTTTAGTATAATTTAATAGAAAAATCAAGTCCGCAGCGGCATTTTATTTTGATTAATATATTTTATAAGGTGATAAACATGGATTATACGTTAAAAGGCAATAATATTTTAGTGCATGAACCAGATCTTGATCTCGATGAAACACTTGACTGCGGTCAGGCTTTCAGGTGGAAAAAGGTCGCATCTGACTACGAATGCACCTATGAAGGTCATTTTTTGAACGATCACCTATTAATTTCACAGGTACGACCCGGTGAATTTATCTTCCATGATACCTCAGAAACAGACTTTCTCGGCAAGTGGTGCGATTATTTTGATTTTTCCACCGACTACACCGAACTCAAAAAAATGTTTTCAGAAGACAAAACCCTTTGTGATGCCTGTAATTTTGCCAGTGGCATTCGCCTGCTCCGTCAGGATAGCTGGGAATGTCTGATCTCATTCATTATTTCCCAGAACAATAATATACCAAGAATAAAAGGTATCCTCGAACGTCTCTGTGAACACAATAATGGTATCTTCCCTGCTCCAGAAAAACTCGCTGCTGAAACTCCGGAGTCGCTTGCATATCTCAGAAGCGGTTTCCGTGCAAAATACATATGTGACGCTTCTTCGAGAACTGCAAGCGGTCTTACAGACCTCACAAATATCACTTCGCTGCCGATAGAACAGGCACGTAAAGAACTAATGCTCATAAAAGGGGTAGGACCTAAGGTCGCTGAATGTGTTCTGCTTTTCGGTATGCACAGAACCGAGGCTTTTCCCATAGACGTCTGGATAAAGCGCGTCCTTGCAAATTATTATCCCGATGGCTTTCCAGAATTTGCTAAGGAATATGCCGGTATAGCTCAGCAATATCTTTTCCATTACATACGCAGCATTTCATAATGCCTGAATAGTTTTCCTTATTCCGCCAATACTCTCAATAAATACTATTTTCGGAGGCGTTTTATGCTTAAAGGTGTGAATAAGAATATCATCGAAGTCAATAATCCTGACAGCATCTATTTTGAAAAGGCTGTATTCTATCTGCGTCCTCATGTACGTGAACTTCCTGCTGAAATAACTAATGATGAGATAGAAAAATACATTATGCGTATCGGAATTGAATGTCAGCATATACACAGACCTTTCAAAATCAAGCTTTTAGCAGCAATAGTAATTATAATGCTTTCAGCTTTAACAGCAATTCTCGCAGTTTTGTTTTAAGCAATATCGTTTTCTATCCAGGCAATATTTTTCAAATTTTGTAGACTTTTCACCCCAAACATGGTATAATCAAACCATATCCCCCTCTTACACAGTTACGAATGAGACTAACAGGAGTTTACTATGGATAAACAGAATTCTCAGCCTTTCAGAAACAAGCTTTCCAAGCGCATAATATGTACACCAAGCCCGGCTGCCAAAGATACCTTCTTCTACGTTCAGGAAGCCGCCAACATTAAGCCGGATGATTCAGACTGCAATCAGCCGCAGAATTTAGATTCATTCCTATTTGCTGCTGTTGTAAGCGGAAAAGGTGAACTGCTCATCGGAGGCGACAGCTTTTCACTGAACAAAGGTGATTGCTTCATGATAGATTGCCATACTCCTTACCGATTCAAAAGCTCTGTCAAAGACCCATGGGAGCTGTTGTGGATCTACTTCAACGGAAGCACATCTCAGCAATACTACAATTATTTTATTTCACATTCAAAAAATGTATTCACCCCGTCCTCGTTTGACAAAATATCATATGCTGTCATGGAGATCCTTAGTCTTAATGAGCTTAACGATCCGAATGCTGAAGCTTTGACTTCCCAGCACATAGTCGAACTCCTGACCATAGCTTTGACTGCTAATTCATCAAAGCAGAAATACGATTCTGCTTTGAAACAAAAGCTTTCTTCCGTACATAACTACATCAATGAACATTTCGCTGAAGACATATCACTCGAAATGCTCTCTTCGGAATTCTACATAAGCAAGTTCTATCTTACTCGTGAATACAAGCGTATTTTCGGCATGACTATCTTCCAGCACATAATAACTGCCCGCATAAACTACGGCAAAAAGCTGCTCCGTTTTTCAGATAAGTCAGTCGAGGAGATAGCTCATATGTGCGGATTCAACGATCAGAGCTACTTCGCAAGACAATTTAAAAAGGCCGAAAACCTTACGTGCTTCGCATACCGTAAAAAATGGCGTGATTGATAATAATACTGCCGCAGGAACAAGGTAGCCCTTAAAAAGGGGATCCTACCAGTTCCTGCGGCTTTTTTTCATAAAAAAAAACAAGGCACATTCAGAATGTGCCTTAAATGACCAGACCGATAAGCCGGGTTCTGTCGTGTGCGATAATTTATCTAGACTTACCGTCGCCGGCAAGTTCAAGCCGTCATTACTATGTATCCGCCGAGCAGGCGTTAAGACACACAGTACCAATAGACGTTGCATCGGATAGGGTTTACATAGCAATACAGTCTCCTGTATCCTGGTGAGCTCTTACCTCGCCTTTCCACCATCACCGCCACTAAGGCGGCAGTATATCTCTGTTGCACTTGCCCTAAGGTCGCCCTCGGCTGCCGTTAGCAGCTACCCTGCTCTGTGATGCCCGGACTTTCCTCATAAACTAAACGTTTCCGCTATCGCATAGTCTGCTCATGTAAATTTTAGCATAGAATCCTCAAAATGTCAAGACCTTATAGATGTAACATTATCTGTTTGCAAACTCATTATATAAAGGTATTACTACGTTATCATAATACTCTTGTCTTATTTCAGGATCTAACGTTATGAAGTAATTTCCACTTGTTTCATTTAACATTGCACGTGTATTTGCCATGAAATATTTTCTTACATAATTAGTATCATTTTGTTTGAAATACTCATCTATATATTGTTCAATTTTAGAACTTTCGCCATCTTTATATTTTTTATATTCTGCACTTATTGTATTTAAGAAGTTTGCGAAATCTTCATCAATTACATATTTTCTAAAGTCAACATTTGTTTCATAAAAATACTGATAGTCGGCTAAATTCATGTTGTCACTTAGTTCCATAAATTTTTCTTCTGATACACTTCCAAACATACATTCACCAAGCATTTCTTTATTTATATTTTGATTGTAATTTAATACTAAAAAAATATATGGCGAAACCACTGATTTAGAAATACCATATTGGGTTTGGTGGCTATAATTTCCAAATAAATCTTTATCAAGACTGTTGCTAAATTTACCTAGTGCATATGATGAATAATATATATCGCTATTTGCTATATCGGTCTTTTTGTAATCTATTGAAGAATAATCTATATATTGTTGTGTTGGTTTTTCTGTGTGTTGTTCTGTTTGTTGTGTCTGTTGTTGTGTTTGCTGTGCTGCTTGTTGCGGTTCAGGTTGTTGGGGGTGTTGTGGTGTTTGTTGCTGAGACTGAGCACTATTGTGCTGCGCCTGGGCTTGCTGAGGGGATGTATTCTGCTGCGTCTGAACTTGTTGAGGCTCATTCTGTTTAGAGGATTCAGATGTAGCGGCAGTTGTTGTTGTTAAAGAAGTGGTGCTTTCTATATCTGATGTCTCAGATATAGTCTCAGATGCATCTGTGGTCGAAGATACAGCGGTCATACCAGTTGAAGTTGACTTCGGCTCAACCGTATCAGAGCTTTTGTCTTTGGAACAAGAAAAGGCAACAAATATAAGCAGCCCGAACAATACAACTGTAACAGCTGACAGTAGAATTATCATTATAGTTTTCGATTTCATACACATTCCCTCCCTTTTATATTTAGTATAACATATTCCACAAGAATTGTCAATAAATTGTTATTTATTACTTATAATTTCTTATTCATAAAACATATTCATTTTCATATCCGAGCAATTGCAGTATCTCAGCTGTATCCTTTTCTGACATAGCACGTATCTTATGTCGGCGATTACCTTCACCCTCAAACCAGAATATGATATTGCGTCTCTTATTGAACTGCTGAAAAAAAGTTTGCTCAATTGTTACTTTAACAAGCTTTTTCCTGTCGGCGATAATTGTATGGAATGCTGCAAACCTACTGTATCTCAGCCTGATTTTGTCATCGTATATTGATATACCGCTCGTAAACAGCGATACCAGCTTTATCAGCACCATCCATGCTGCTGGTATTTCAGCCATTATTGCTACAAATACCGTGAGATTATTCAGCATAGGTATGACCTTTGAAACTATAAAATATGCCGGAACAAGAAACAGTGTTACGATAACAGGCATCCATGTATACTGCCATATGCCGCGTAATTTAGGCTTATATTCATGTTCATACTGAACAGATGCTCCAAGGTTTTCCAGTTCCTCAGCGACTTTCTTTTCTTTCCTTACCGGGATAAGTACAGGCAGCCTCTTTCTTGTGTTCCCATAGCCTGCACAGCTTATATGAACTGTTGTCAGACGGAATATCTTCATTACAAGATTCTGACGCATATCCAGATAGTTTATATGCGTTTTAGTCAGAAGATAGTTTTTACGGGTAAAAACACCGTAGCTTACTTTGATCTGCCGTTTGTCTGTACATATCGAAAAATCAGAATATCTCAGAAGATTGATCACAAACGATATGAACCATGTAACCATGAAGAATACTCCGATACCTAAAATCGCATCCGGCACCCTGAGAATCAGTTTCTTTGAAAACTCCTCCGTGCTGCTGGTTATCTGTTCAAAATACTTGCTTATCATGTCTCTCGCAATGCTTCCGCCTTTGTAAAAGAATGTTGCGAGGTAGATCATTCCGGTAAGTCCGCTTGAAAAAAACATTGAAAAGAATATTACTGAAACCGCTGATGGCTTAGTGAAATGATATATGTCGCCATTACTGCCGAGCTTTGGGATTTTATCTGAAAATTCATCACATACTGATCTTTTTAACATGAACTCCATATCAGAAGAACGGAATAATCCTGCACTTGTATCACATCTTACCCTGACTGCACCAATAGGTCTGAGATAAAATGGATATTCAAATGAAGTGCTGCTGATATTACAGTACGGGATAGTTTGCTTGACGCGTATGATTATACCGTCCCTGTGTGTTATACTTGCATCTGATACTTCTATGACGGAAAATCTCCAGCGCAGAAGACCAAATATAACGATCGCTAATAATATGATTATGTCAAACCATGCACCTCTGAGCCAAGCATAGAAAAAGTCCTTATTGATGCGGAATACATTGATTCCGCGAAGGAGCGGGAATATAAGCAGCCATATATTTTTTACTGAGTATTTCAGTATAGTTACAGGATGCTCGTGATATACATTCACTGCATTTCACCGCCTTCGTTACCGGTGAGGGCAAGTATTTCCTGCATATCCCCGTAATTCAGGAACATAAGATTCATTTGTCCGCCATATACAAAGAATACGAGGAAGTTTAAACCTGTAAGCTTAGAAAACGGAGAATTGACCATCACCGAATACTGTATCGTATCTATCCTTATAGTCTGACGGTGCTTTATAAATACTCCGCTCATGCGCCGTATCTCAGTGTCGGTAACTGTGTATTTTACTGACGAAAAATACAGCGGCAAATAAATAAGCATAACAAAGAGTGATATACCGGCTATAACGGAATCTGCTATCAATGATGCTGTTCTTAGAGGAGAAAAATAATTAATGAGAATTATTACAGATGACGTCATCATCAATATAAGAATGCGAAGCGTGAACAAGCCGCTCCTGTCCGGACTATAATGTCTCATACGATCATCTCTCCTTTCCCAAAACAGTATATTTATATTATATCATAAATATTATTTAGTGTATACCCTTTTTCACCTTGATTTTATGAATAAAGGAGTCCGATAATGTATATTTTTCTTGATAAAATTAATTCATTTATCTGGAGCAACGGTACAGTAGCAATAATACTTATGGTAGGAGTCATGTACACGATTAAACTCAAGGGAATACAATTCCGTATTATACCTTACCTTATAAAAAGTCACAAATGCTCAGAAAAAACCGGTGGTATCTCTCAGAAAAAAACTGTTGCAATGTCGCTCGGAACTGCAATGGGAACCGGTAATATAACAGGTGTTGCTTCTGCACTCGCTATCGGCGGAGCAGGCTCTATATTCTGGATGTGGGTATCGGCTTTCACCGGAATGGCTGTTGTTTATGCCGAGAATTACCTTTCATCAGCTTACAGCAGCGGTTCTGTCAAAGGTCCTATGGCTTATATTTCTAAAGGTATCGGGAGCAGGCTGCTTGCTGCTTTTTTTGCTGTTATGTGTATTGGTGCCTGCTTTGGCATGGGCGGTATGGTCCAGATAAACTCCATGTGTGATTCTGTAAGAAGCTGCATTCCTTTACAACCTGTTATAACCGCTGTTATACTGTTTATGATCATTCTTTCTATAACAAGCGGCGGTGCTAAAAGGATAGGAAGTATTGCACAGTTCCTGCTGCCATTTGCCGCAGTTTCGTATACACTGATGTGCTTATACATCCTATTTATTAAATGTCATGCCATTCCCGCTGCGTTCGGCAGCATTTTTTCATCTGCATTCGGTTTAAGGCAGGCTGCCGGAGGTCTGAGCGGATTTACCGTGTCAAAAGCCCTCACGACAGGTATACGCCGCGGCATATTTTCAAATGAAGCCGGTCTTGGAAGTTCGCCAATCTTACATAGTGCAGCCAACAGTAATGATGTCGAATTACAGGGTATGTGGAGTATGCTTGAAGTATTCTTTGATACTATGATATGCTGTACTCTTACAGCCATAGTGCTACTGTGTGCAGCACCGGATATGTCTGTCAACAGCGCATTTTCCGGCGTTCTTGGAGACAGGGCAGATATTTTCATTGCAGCAGAGCTGTCGGTATTCGCCTTCTGTACGGTAATTGGCTGGTATTACTGCGGTGAAACTGCTTTTATTTACATCTCCGGCGGTTCGCACAAAATGTTCTTCTGCATTGCATATTCGGCTATTGCTTCTGCCGGTGCTTTACTAAAAGCAGAAGCTGTGTGGACTATATCTGACATTTTCAACGGTCTTATGGCTTTCCCGAATCTTCTCGCGCTTATATTGCTTTCTGGAAAGGTAAAAACGAATAAAACCTCTTCCGGAAGCCAATAATTTACTAAGCAGAAAAGAATTATGACGTGAAAAAGGAGAAGTTTATGGGATACTCAGGTGAAAATAACTGTTTCAGATTCAGCGACGGCTGCTGTGAATCACTTCCCGGACGTGTTATATCTGCATCTGATGCTGCTAATTTCGGCGGAATCATCGCTTCAAATTTCCGACGCTTCAGCGTAGGCTGCGATTCCTTCAGCCATGTACACCATCTCCACGCACTATGCAGCGGAATAGCTGAAGCCGGAAAAGAGGTCTATATATGGGAAAACACTGATCTTCCTTCTTTCAGATTCGGCTATCCTGTACTGTCTTCTGACTGCGGAATCTTTCTTAGCGGCAGCGGATGTCTTAAAATTTCGATCTTTAATGCTGAAAAAATGCCGCTCAGCGGTGAAATAATTGCCGGAATAATGAACTCACACATCCCCAGAAGCAGCTGCAAATGCGGCAAGATCATTCCTGTATCATCTTTCAGGGATATTTATATATGCAACCTGAAAGAAAGGCTTCCTGAGCATAAGTTGAACGCTGCTGTAAGCTGCGGCACACGAAGCATAAGAACTCTATGGGAAGAATTCTTCGCAAATGAATCCGATGACCTTGTATTTCAGGTGTCCGCTGACGGACAGAATGTAAACGCGTATTCTACCACGACCGGTTTTATACCAATGGAAAAGCTTCAGGCTGCATATTCTGCTTTATACGATAGCAGTGAAAGCTGCTCACTGCCTGATAATGCCTGTGTATATGCTCAGAATAGCATATCAAACTCATATGATGCTTTCGTTCCAAGATTTATTGTGGATCCTCTTTATATGTGTGCCAAGCTTGTCTCGGAGCGCGACCGTTTTCTTGAAACACTGAGATTTATGCCGGAAGTCACTACTGTAAAACGTGAGATCATTGTGAATTTCAGTGACCTTCTACCGCTAAAAAAGGTATATGATTCAGAAAACAGCAAAGTATTTCTCGACAGATCAGGCAAAAACCGCATATCTATGCTCATACAGTCACTTTCTTCCGAAACAGCATCCGAGCTTAACGATTTCTGGTCACATAAACTTGCTTCCGCTGAAAATATCCGCGATGTGATTATCTGAAACGATTTCTTTTCCTCACCGCATTGAAATTTATATATTCTGCATAATGTTGCATTATTCCCCATTTTTACTATTGACATAATTTTCCGTTTCAGTTATAATTATAGTTGTATAACTATGCTTTTAATTGCATACCTGTTTCGTTTAGCATAAACTAACTGATTTAGGCTTTTATGGCGCTACGCCATTAAGATATTTAGGCAACACAATGCCCTGGACGATATTTTCATTCCAAGACCTGTAATTCTTCTGGTCAATTCTGTGCACAATGTCTTTCTTTTATTCTCACCAATCTATGCTGCCAGTAATATGAAATATCTCCGCTGCTTAACCTATCGGGAGGTATGCCGCTCTTAATTGCGGTATCCCCTATACCCAGAAAGTGAGGAAATTTAGTGAACGAAAAAGAAAAAAACCCTAAAAGCCGCAAGACAAGCACTTCTTCGGCTGCACCTAAAAAGTATTATAAGAAAAAGGCTCAGAATAATGCGGAAAAACCGGATAAGGCTGCCGCTCCCGCAAAAACTCAGCGTTCAAAACAGGCAAAAGAACCTAAAAGAACTCCTGTTAAGATCATTCCGCTTGGAGGTCTCAACGAAATAGGCAAGAATATGACCGTTTTTGAATGCTCAAATGATATTTTTATCCTCGACTGCGGTCTCGCTTTTCCGGATGCCGATATGCCGGGTGTTGACATCGTTATCCCCGACTTTACTTATGTTGAAAGAAACCGCGATAAGGTGCGCGGTATAGTTATAACTCATGGTCACGAGGATCACATCGGCGGTCTGGCTTACCTTCTTAAAAAGGTAAATGTGCCGGTTTATGCTACAAGACTGACTATCGGTCTCATTGAAGGCAAACTCAAGGAACAGGGGCTCTACGGAAAGGTATCTCTGAACGTTGTTGAGCCGAAAAAGACAGTGAAAATGGGCTGTATGGCTGTTGAATTCATAAAAGTCAACCATTCTATCCCGGATTCCGTTGGTATGGCTATCCATACTCCTGCCGGCGTTATCGTACACACCGGTGACTTCAAGGTGGACTACTCCCCTATCGACGACAAGATAATTGACCTTGCCAGATTCGGTGAACTCGGCAACAGAGGCGTACTTGCTCTTATGGCTGATTCAACCAATGCTGAACGTCCAGGTTATACACACTCCGAAAAAACAGTCGGTGCTTCCTTCGATAACCTTTTCAAAAAGGGTGAAGGCAAGCGCATTATAATCGCTACTTTCTCCTCAAATATCCACAGAGTTCAGCAGATCATCAACTGCGCTGTGAGATATGGCAGAAAAGTGGCTGTATTCGGCAGAAGTATGATAAACGTCATCAATACTGCCATTGATCTCGGCTACCTCGATGTTCCGGACGGCGTTCTCATAGACATTGAAATGATGAACCGCTATGAAAGCGAACGTATCGTACTCATTACTACCGGAAGTCAGGGCGAGCCTATGTCCGCACTGACAAGAATGGCTATGAACGACCACAAAAAGGTCAATATCACTCCTCTGGACTTCATTATCATCTCTGCTACCCCTATCCCCGGCAATGAGAAATTCGTTACAAGAGTTGTTAACGAACTCATGAAATCCGGTGCTGAGGTAGTCTATGAGGCTATGTATGAGGTCCACGTTTCAGGTCACGCCTGTCAGGAAGAACTCAAACTCATGCTCGCTCTCACTAAGCCGAAATTCTTTATACCGGTGCATGGTGAATACAAGCATCTGAAAAAACACGCTGATCTTGGAAAACAGATGGGACTCCCTTCTGAAAATGTAATTATTGCTGAAATAGGTAACGTAATTGAAACCGACGGCAGCAAAATGTCTGTTGTTTCACAGGTCCCTGCCGGAAGGATCCTTGTTGACGGTCTTGGTGTAGGAGATGTAGGCTCGATCGTTCTCAGAGACAGAAAGCATCTCGCTCAGGACGGTCTCATAATCATAGTTATCGGTATCGAACGTGCCACTAACGAGATAGTTGCAGGTCCTGATATTATATCAAGAGGCTTCGTTTATGTAAGAGAATCAGAAGAACTCATGGACGAGGCTCGTATGCTCCTTACAAGCACTCTTTCGGCTTGCTCGGCTGCTGAACTCAAGGAGTGGAATACTCTTAAAGGTAAAATGCGTGATGCTCTTTCCGACTATATTTATCAGAAAACAAAACGCAGTCCTATGATCCTTCCTATAATCATGGAAACATAACACTTCTCTGAAGTTATCTGTGCTTCGACGTTTTGACATAAAGGGGGTTGTGAAGTGAAAAACAAGTTTCCGGCGTTGCTGCTGATACTGCATCTGCTTCTGCTTGCAGATATTGCTGTTACCGCTATCATCGTTAACAGCACAAACGATAAAACAGGTCTTATCAGTTTAGTTCCGGCGTTTATACTTATTGCTGCAAGTATTGTTATGTTCATCGTTTATTCGAGCAATTCTATAAGGCATATTTCTAAGATGAACTCTCACCTTGAAAGCTCCGCAGCTCAGTTCATGAACTCTCTGCCTGCTCCGGTAGCTGTTATCGACGAACACAGGCTATTCGTCTGGTATAACCAGATATTTGCGGAAAAAATAAGTCTCGGAAACGATGTTTACGGTCTCGATTTTGAGGGATTCGTAAAAATGGATATGGACTCACTTTTCAGATCCGGATACTCTTACTGTTCTGTGAACGAATGTATATATAAGGTCACTATCGAAAGATTCGATAAATCCGATATGGCATTTCTCGTTTTGTATTTTCACGATGAGACCGAATACTATGCACTGAGAAAAATAAGTGAGGATTCGCGTCCGAACGTTGTTATTATCACAATTGACAGCTACGATGACATAATGCAGAACGCCAAAGAAAGCGAAAAAGCTCAGACTTCTGTTGAAATAGAAAAGCTCATCGAGAATTTCATGAACGGAACTAACGGCTTTATCAAAAAGACCTCCGCCAATACCTTCTATGCTGTTATCGAAAACCAGCACCTTGAAGAGATCATTAACGATAAATTCAAGATACTTGACGCTGCAAGAAATATCAAGATCGCAGGCAAATATCCACTTACCTTCTCGATAGGTGTAGGTCAGGGTGCTGATACTCTCGCCGGAAGTGAGGAAATAGCGCGTCAGTGCCTTGATATGGCTCTCGGACGCGGCGGCGATCAGGCTGTCGTTAAAACTGACAGCGGTTACAGATTCTTCGGCGGCGTTTCAAAAGGCGTAGAAAAGCGCTCACACGCTAAAACAAGAGTTATCGCCAATGCACTTCAGGATCTTATCATGTCGTCCGACAGAGTGTTCATTATGGGACATCGCTTCGGCGATCTTGATTCTGTCGGTGCTTCATGCGGTATTGCAAGTGCGGTAAGACTTCTCGGAAAAGAAGCTTACATTGTAGTGGACAAGTCACAAAACCTTGCTTCGCATCTTATAACAGCTGTCGAACGCGAAACTGGTGACGACATTTTTATTGCTCCACGCATGGCTGAGTCAATGATAGATGATAAAGACCTCCTTATTATTACCGATACTCATAATAAGGACTTTATCGAAAGCCGTATGCTTTATGAAATGGCTAAACAGGTCGTTGTTATCGACCACCACAGAAAAACAGTAAACTTCATAGACAATGCCGTCATTTTCCACCATGAACCTTATGCTTCTTCAGCTTCTGAAATGGTGACAGAAATGATACAATACTTCCGCTTCAATACTGAGGAACGTATCCATTCAAGCTATGCGGAAGCGCTTCTTTCGGGTATCATGCTCGATACTAAAAATTTTGTCATGCGTACCGGCGTCCGTACTTTTGAAGCTGCTGCTTACCTCAAAAAACTCGGCGCTGATACCGTTGCTGTAAAGCTTCTGTTCTCAAATTCGATAGAGGCTTACAGAATACGCTCAGGTATCGTTGCATCAGCAAGCATACATAAACGCTGCGCTATCTCACGGGCTGAAGTCAAATCCGATGATATAAGGATAATCGCTCCGCAGGCAGCTGATGAGCTCCTTAGCATATCTGATGTCGATGCTTCATTTGTATTGTATAAAACAAACAACACTATGAATATTTCTGCCCGTTCACTCGGAAACATAAACGTACAGGTCATAATGGAACAGCTCGGCGGCGGCGGTCATCAGTCAATGGCTGCTGCTCAGCTTGAAAATACTTCATTCAGTGACGCTGAAAAACTTCTCAAAAATGCCATTGATGAACGAATCAATACTACACACGATATATAATCAGAAAGGATGAATAATATGAAAGTCATTTTTCTTCAGGATGTTAAAGGTACAGGTAAAAAAGGTGAGGTAAAAAATGTTGCGGACGGCTATGCAAGAAATATGCTCCTGCCAAAAAATCTTGCAGTTGAAGCAACTCCAGAGAATATGAACAAGCTTCAGGGCAAGCAGGCTTCTGAACAGCACAAGATTGATGTTGATGTTCAGAACGCTAAGGAATCAGCTGCTAAGGTTAAAGGCAAAA
Source organism: Ruminococcus flavefaciens (assembly GCA_015067005.1). Classification (GTDB taxonomy): domain Bacteria; phylum Bacillota; class Clostridia; order Oscillospirales; family Ruminococcaceae; genus Ruminococcus; species Ruminococcus flavefaciens_AA. The sequence goes on along the minus strand of SVNH01000022.1, from coordinate 10,432 downwards.
AAGTCACTATCGCTGCAAAAGCCGGTTCAAACAGCAAGCTTTTCGGTTCTGTTACTGCTGCTAATGTTGCTGAAGCTGTCGAAAAGCAGTTAGGTGTTAAAATTGATAAGAAAAAGATCAGTCTCAGCACTGAGATCAAGAATTTCGGTTCTTATACTGCTGCGCTCAAATTCTATAACAGCATCTCTGAAACAATTGATGTTGAAGTCGTTGAGGGCTGAGCGGTAAAACTATGGATGATAACAACTTTATTGCCTCCGCCCGCGAACTGCCACACAGTATCGAGGCGGAGCAGTCAGTTATTGGAGCTGTTCTGTCTGATCCTTCCGCTCTTTCAATAGTCATTGAGAAGGTCAAGCCGGAATACTTTTACAGCGAACAGCATAAAGCAATTTACTCCATAATACTGAGAATGTTCACAAGCGGTCAGCCTGTTGATATTATCACCGTACTCAATGAAGCTGAAAAAATACACATATTTGAGTCGAATGCTGAGGGCAGACGCTATCTTGCCGAGATCGGCAACACACTTCCTTCAACTTCAAATATCGAAAGCTACTGTAAGATCGTTGCGGATAAATACTTCATAAGAAGTCTGGGATATGCCGCAAGAGCTATTCTTGAGGATATTCAGTCCGGTGAACAGGATTCTCAGCTCCTGCTTGATGCTGCTGAGCAGAAGATCTATGATATACGTCAGGGACGTGATGTTCAGGGACTTATCCCTATCAAAGCTGCCATATCCGAGGCTTACGAAAGACTTGGCAGAATAAGCGGTCCCGACCGTGATAAGCACGTTGGTGCGCGTACCGGTTTTACGCTTCTTGACAGCATTATCTCTGGTCTTAATAAATCGGATCTCATTATTATCGCTGCGCGTCCGGGTATGGGTAAGACCTCGTTCGCAATGAACATCGCTACTAACGTTGCAAGACGCTCTGAAGATAAAGAAGTTGTTACCTTTAACCTCGAAATGTCAAAGGAACAGCTTGCTACCCGTATTCTTTCAACTGAGGCTCTCGTTGATTCAAACAGTCTCAGAAACGGAAGGATCTCGGGTGATGACTGGGTCAAGCTTGCTACAAGCGCAGGTTATCTGAGCAGTCTGCCGCTGTATATCGACGATACTGCAAGTATGACTGTTCAGCAGATGAAAGCCAAGCTTCGCCGTACTAAAAATCTCGGTCTCGTTATTATAGACTACCTCCAGCTCATGGAATCAACATCTCATTCCGATAACCGTGTTGTCGTTATCTCAGAGATAACACGTCAGCTGAAGGTCATGGCAAAGGAACTGAATGTTCCTGTAATTCTGCTTTCTCAGCTTTCACGTGCTGTTGAAAGCCGTACAGACAAGCGCCCGATGCTTTCTGACCTCCGTGAATCAGGTTCGATCGAGCAGGACGCCGACATTGTTCTCTTCCTTTACCGCGACGCATACTATAATAAGGAAAGTCCTAAACAGAATATTTCTGAGTGTATCGTTGCTAAAAACCGTCACGGTGAGACCGGTATAGTTGAGCTCGTCTGGGATGGTCAGTACACAAGATTCTCGAATCCGGAGTTCAATGCTCCGCCGGAAAGCTGATATGTTAAACAGAATATACGATTTTATAAAAAGTGAAAAGCTTATTGTTTCCGGCGATACTGTGATCTGCGGACTTTCCGGCGGTGCAGACAGCGTTTGTCTGCTGATGTCACTGAATATGCTGAGTTCAAAACTCGGCATCACTGTTGAAGCTCTGCACGTAAACCATTGTCTGAGAGGTTCTGAGAGCGACCGCGATGAGCAGTTCTGCCGCGAACTATGCAGCAGGCTTGGTATTGAATTTACCGCAGTCTCATGCAATGTTAAAAAATTCGCAGAGGAAAACTCGCTCTCTACCGAAGAGGCTGCAAGAAAACTCAGATACAGCATTTTCCATGAGCATTCCGCCGGAAAAAAACTCGCAACTGCCCATAATGCAGACGATAATCTCGAAACCGTCATCCTGAACCTTACAAGAGGTTCGGCTCTTAAAGGGATCGCTGGTATACCTCCGATTAGAGGAAATATCATCCGGCCTCTGCTGAGCGTACAGCGTTCTGAGATAGAAGCTTTTCTGAGCGAAAACTCCCAGAATTACGTCACCGACAGCACTAACCTTTCAAATGATTATACCCGCAACAAGATAAGGCATAATATCGTTCCCCTTCTCCGTGAGCTTAACCCTTCGGTTACCGCCACTTCTATAAAATCTATAAGCGCTCTGCGCGAAGAGAACTCGCTCATAGAGAAAGAAACTCAGCTTGCTGAGAATAAGTGCAGGTGCAATAATACCCTATGCGGTCTTGCTGAATACCACGCCGTTATCAGAAAACGATGTGCTGCAAGGCTTCTTACTGATAATTCGCTGCCCTATTCTGCTGAAAGGCTCGACAGTATCGACAGTATTATCGTTAACGGAGGGAAACTTAATATCTCCGGCGATATTTTCATGATCTCGGATGGAAACAAACTTGAACTCGTTACTATCAGTAATGACCATATGCCCCTTCTCTGCGCAGAACTCAGGATCGGTGATAACTCTATTTTTCCTGAGCGGCTTATGATATGCGAACTTATTCCATGTGATAATTTGAAGAAAATTGAAGCTGTTAATAATTTGTTAACATCTTATGTGCTCGATTATGATAAAATAATAGGAAGGGCGTTTGTACGCAACCGCAGATACGGCGACAAAATCCGCCTTTCCGGAAGAAATTTCACTTCATCCGTTAAAAAGATCATCAACGAAAAGATAACTTCCGCCGAACGACCTTATTTACACTTTATACAAGATGAACAAGGTACTATTTTTGCTGAAAAAATCGGAATAGCTGACCGTGTTACCCCTGATGAGAATACCAAAAACCTTCTCAGGATCACGATCTTAAACAACATAGATAGGAGTTGATTTTTTGACACCCAAAAAGAACAGAGGTATTTTCACTTATCTGCTCATAATCCTTATTGCTGTCGGCTGTATTTATTTTATCGGTTCTAAACTTGCAAAAAATTCCGATAAGGTAAGTTATAACGAGGTCATGGAACAGTTCGATAATTATGAAGTCTGCTATTATGAACTCGATCTTGGTACAGGCGATCTCACTTATGCTCTTCGTGAGAATCCTGATACAAAGAAAAAATACGAAGTTCCTAATGTTTCTATATTCCTCGATGATACGGAAGACTATCGTCAGAACTACAATAAGGAACACCCGAATGATCCGCCGGTTGAACAGAACTTCATAAAGATAACCGACAGAACATGGCTTTATTCCCTTATCCCGGTTATCCTTACCATCCTCCTCGGCTGTGCTATACTTTACTTTATGATGAAACAAAGCAGCGGCGGAAGCAAATATTCCTCCTTTGGAAAAGCTAATCTGAAAAATCAACTCAATGCCCGTAAGGCTACATTCAAAGACGTTGCAGGTGCTGATGAAGAAAAACAGGAGCTCGAAGAGATCGTTGACTTCCTGAAAGCACCTAACAAATACAAAGATATCGGTGCAAAGGTTCCAAAGGGTGTTCTCCTTCTCGGACCTCCCGGTACCGGTAAAACTCTTCTTGCAAGAGCTGTTGCCGGTGAGGCTGGCTGCCCGTTCTTCCCTATTTCAGGTTCAGATTTCGTTGAAATGTTCGTCGGTGTAGGTGCTTCGCGTGTGCGTGATCTCTTCGATCAGGCAAAAAAACACGCTCCGGCTATCATATTCATTGACGAAATAGATGCTGTCGGTCGTCACAGAGGCGCAGGTCTCGGCGGCGGTCACGATGAGCGCGAACAGACTCTTAACCAGCTTCTCGTTGAAATGGATGGTTTTACCGGCAACGAAAGCGTTATCGTAATTGCAGCTACAAACAGACGTGATATTCTCGATCCTGCGCTCCTGCGTCCGGGAAGATTCGACAGACAGGTAGTTGTAGGTTATCCGGATGTAAAGGGACGTGAAGAGATACTCAGAGTTCATGCCAAGAATAAGCCGCTCGGTCCTGACGTAGACCTCAAAGTTATCGCTCAGACCACTCAGGGCTTCACTGGCGCCGATCTCGAAAGCCTTCTCAACGAAGCTGCTCTCCTCGCTGCAAGACATGACAAAATGGCTATCACCGAGTCTGACATCGAAGAAGCTACCATGAAAGTCATTGCAGGTCCGGAGAAGAAGTCAAGGATCGTTACTGAACACGACAGGCGTGTTACTGCTTACCATGAATCAGGTCACGCAATTGCTGCTTACAACCTTCCTACACAGGATAAGGTACATCAGGTCACTATTATTCAGCGCGGTATGGCTGCCGGTCTTACTGTTACCCGTCCGGATACAGACGACCAGCACGTTTCACGCAATCAGATGCGTGAGAATATAATCATGCTTCTCGGCGGACGTGTTGCTGAGGAACTTATCCTTGACGATATTTGTACCGGTGCTTCAAATGATATTGAACGTGCAACCTCTACTGCAAGAAATATGGTTACCCGCTATGGCTTCTCCAAAAAGCTTGGTACCGTTGTTTACGGCTCTGAAAATGATGAAGTATTCCTCGGTAAAGACTACGGTCACACAAGAAATTACAGCGAAGCTGTTGCGGCTCAGATCGACGAAGAAGTCAAGTCCATCATCGCAAAGGCTTATGATGATTGTACCGCAATACTCAAAGCTAATGAGGATAAGCTGCACCTCCTTGCCAAGTATCTCCTCAAATTTGAGAAGATCACAGGTGAAGACTTCGAAAAGCTTATGCGCGGTGAGATCACTGAGGACATTCTTATTGATGTTCCTGCTGAAACCGTTCAGGATGAAACTCCGGTCGCTGACGTATCAACAGAACCAGAAACTCCTGAGATGTAATATAATCAAGCTGCTGCTCGCCGCGGCAGCTTTTTTATGCTTTATATATCTTTGATATTGAATTATCAATGAATATGTGATATAATGTAAGGTGTGGCTGTGTGCCTATTCTATTCCAATGGAGGTCGCTTATGGATGCTTCAAATCTGATACTATGCGCCGTAGCTGCTGCGGCTCTTGATATTTGTGCTTTTATTCTCATTCTTACTGCCTACTCTGAAAGAAAATCCAATAAAAAATACTGGAAACATATGACAGGCGGTATGGAACTTGCCGGATCAAATAACGTATTTCCTCTCGGATGCGATGAAATCATCATAGGCAGACACGCTTCCGCTGATATTCGTATCGCTGACTTGTCTGTATCACGTTATCACGCTATCCTGACGATCTCTAACGGTATCTGGACCATAACTGACATTGGTTCAAAATCCGGTCTGTTTGTCAACGGCAATCTCGTCAAAAAAGCTAAACTCAGAGAGAATGACGTAATTAATATCGGTTCTCACAGACTTATTTTCAGAAGAAGGAGAGACAAGAATGACTAACCCTATATCCTATATCTCCTCATGCCTGTTCGTGCTTGTTGCCCACGCTGCTATGCTTGCAAATTTATTCATCAACGGCAACTACGATTCTATATCTGATCCGATCAAAGTTGCGGCGGCTGTTGGTCTGCTCGACCTTGCTTATTTCATAACAGTACGTCTCTTCGCTCAGACCTCTTACGCAGTAGATCTTGCACTGATACTGATTCTCAACATGGGCGTTATATTCCAATCGTCGTTCGGCGGCGTTCATTTCTCAGGCAACGCTCTTAAACATTACATAACTGCTATCGTTTCACTTATATCGTGCAGAGTCGCTTTTCTTATATGCCGCAAATACAAGTGGCTCCAGCAGAAAAAAATGTATATATACATCGCTATCGGCATATGTGCTGTTATCATTCTAACGCTCACAGGCAGCCGAAGTATGTGGATCTCGATCGGTTCAATGTCGATTCAGCCTTCTGAATTGATGAAGCCTCTGTTTATTCTCGCTTGTGCAACGTCTGTCAGCGAACAGCAGAACAAGCATAAAATTCTCTTTTTCAATGTCGCTTATGAAAATATCATACTGTTTGGCATTATGCTGGGAATATGTCTGCTTCAGTGGTGGTGCAGGGATCTCGGAAGCCTTCCCACATTTATGGGAATTTATATCTGCGGCTATCTGCTCAGAGTATGCTACCCTAAAACTAAATTTTCAAAGAAAACTTATATTGCTGGCGGCTCGCTCCTCGGAATCGCTGCCATTATCGCACTAAGATTTGCTCCTTCATATGTTCAGGACCGCTTACACGCCGACATCTGGAGCGATAAAAACGGAAATGGCTATCAGCAGTCTCAGGCGCTTATAGGTATCGCAAACGGCGGCTGGACCGGTAAAGGTCCGGGATACGGCTCGCTTTGCAATGTCTTTGCTCATGATAACGATATTGTATTCGCTACTGTCTGCGAAGAATGGGGACTTCTCTATGCGCTGATGATGATCTTCGCTATCATAATCATGATGGCTATACCTCTTATTATCCCGCCGCGCTCTTATTTTCACGGTACTATGGCTGCCGGTGTATGCGCTGCTTTTACTGTTCAGATGTCGCTGAACATTTTCGGCTCATGCAATCTTATCCCTTTCACTGGTGTTACTATCCCGTTTATCTCATCCGGCGGTACTTCAATGCTTGTAAGCGGATTAATGGCTGGTATGCTTGCAGCCTCGCTCTCCCCTTCCTTTGAAGAAGCTGTACCCAAAAAAGTCCGCAAACCGGTTAAAAACACAAGGAGGCGCAGTGCATGAAAAGTATAAAAAGATGTCAGCACATTATAAGTCTGTTCCTCGTTCTTTTTATCGCCGGAATGGTAGTTCTCGTTGTTAAGATACAGCGTGAGGCTTCCTTCTATATGATGAACTCCGACAACCGAGTGCTCGGCAACGTTTATGACAGAAAAGGTGCTATTCTTTACGACGGCTCACTCAAAGAAGGCGAACAGAAATACCCGGAAGATCAATTCATTGACGTTGGCAACCTCATCGGCGACGACAAAGGTCAGATGGATAATACTCTCGTTGCGAAGAACCTCGAAAAGCTCAATAATTACAGCTTCTCAGAAGGTCTTGTACAGAACGGCGGTAAGGCTGCTATATATACTACCCTCGACCATAAAGCCAACAAGGCTGTATATAACGCTTTTCAAGGCAATGACGGATGTGCTGTTGCTTACAATTACAAGACCGGTGAGATACTCGTCTGCACAAGTCTCCCCTCGCTTGATGTTACTAAGGGCTACGCCAACATAGACAATTTCAGCGACGCTACTCTCATTTCCAAGAATATGTACGGAACTGTCCCCGGTTCTACTCAGAAAGTGTCAACCGTTCTTTCTGCTCTCGAAATCATGGGCGCTGATAAGCTTATGTCAAAGAGCTTCACCTGTACGGGTAAATACACCAATAAATCTGGGGCAGATATCGACTGCCACGAGCTATACGGTCACGGAACTCTAAATATACAGCAGGCAATAGAAAAAAGCTGTAATCCTTTCTTTGCTCAGCTCGTTGAAGATCCTGATCTTGATTTCAGCAAGCTGAAGGATAAATATGAAGACCTCGGCTATGCTCTGAACGGCGATGATATGGACTACATAGACATCGACGGAATCAAATGCGAAAAGGCTTCCACTACCCTGACTGATCCGACAGATTTCCAGACTCAGTGGGGATGTATGGGACAGGGTGATACTCTTGTAAGCCCGATACAGCTTATGATGTGGCAGAGCGCTATCGCTAACGGTACGGGAAAAGCTACCATGCCTTATCTCATAAGCAAGGTCACTGACGTTAAGGGCAATGTATCTGAAAAGGCTTCAACAAAATATTCGGGCAGTATGTTCTCATCCGGAACTGCTCAGACTATGAAGCAAATGCTCCTCACCAACGGTGCTAACAACTACTCATACCTCATATATAACCACTCTGTCGGCGTTAAGAGCGGTACTGCTCAGGTCGATGACGGCAAGAACGAAAACTCACTTCTTGTCGGTTTCTGTGACGATCCTGATCTTCCGGTAGCATTCTGTATTCTCATCGAAAACACAAATATTACTTATATGAAAACTGAGTATATAGCCCAAGTTTTACTCGACAGCCTCGCAGCTGACCTCAACGATTAAACGTCAAAATATATAAATATCTAATTTTTCTTTGTGCAGTATCAACGAAATTAACAAAAATCACTTGTATATATCAAGACGTTATGGTATAATATAACTACAAAGTAAGCTTTGGGTTGTTCCAAAGCCTAAAAGGAGGACTACTATGAAAACTACTATTACAGCTAAGAAAATGCAGATACCACAAAACTTTACAGAATACGCTGAAAAACGAATCGATTCGCGTCTCGGAAAGTTCTTCGGAGATGAAGCTGATTCAAAGATAGTTTTATCTGAACTCAAAAACCAGATCGAGCTCGAACTTACTGTTAAGTACAACAGCATGATCTTCCGCGCTGAGAGATCAGCAGAAGATAAATACGTTGCCCTTGATGACGCTATCGATAAGATCATCAGACAGATCAGAAAGAATAAGACCAAGGTTGAAAAGAAACTCAAGGATACAGCTTTTAAGGAGGCTTTCGCTTATCCTGTTCCTGATACAGTTGACTATGAAGTCATTAAGCATAAAAAGTTCAAGATGCGTCCTATGAACGTTGATGAGGCTATTCTTCAGATGAATATGCTCGATCATGAATTCTTTATGTTCAGCAACGCTGAAACCGGTCAGATAAACGTTGTCTATAAGCGTGATGACGGCAATTACTCCGTCCTCGAACCTGATAACGCTTGATCTCATTAAAATTAAGTATTTTCGTATGCGGGACTTCTGTCCCGCATATTAATTTAGTATAAGGAGTTTTATCATGAACACTAATAAATCAGCTGCTATAAAAAAACGTATTATGAAGGTCGGCGAAAACCTGAAAAAGAACAACATGGAGTTCTATTTTGCTGAATCTGCCGGGGATGTCAGAGGTATAGTTGAGTCGCTTATGAATGACGGCGATACTGTCTCGCACGGCGGTTCTGTGTCTATGGATGAATGCTGTATACGTGATCTGCTTAATTCCGGCAAATATAACTACCTCGACCGCTCTAAAGCTGCTACACGCGAGGAGGTCGAAGAGATATACCGCAAGACCTTCTCTGCTGATGTTTTTATTTCAAGTGCCAATGCTATAACTGATGACGGTGTTCTTTACAATGTAGACGGCAACAGCAACAGAATTGCTGCTATTGCTTTTGGTCCGAAATCTGTTATTATCATTGCCGGATATAACAAACTTGTTCACGATCTCGCTGAAGCTGAGGTACGCGTTAAAACTCAGGCGGCTCCGCCTAACTGCGTTCGCCTGAACTGTGATACATACTGCGGCATCAACGGTGAATGTGTTTCACTCACTAAACCAGTTCATCAGATGTCCGACGGATGCAGCAGCGATAGTCGTATATGCTGCAATTACCTCATTTCTGCTCAGCAGCGTCACAAGGGACGCATCAAAGTCATTCTCGTTGGCGAAGAGCTCGGTTATTGATGCTGCTTAACCTATAAGCGTCAGGCGGTGATAATTTGTACGACTGGTATCATCTGGTCTCATTCTTCATAATTTATGCGTTTTTCGGGTGGTGTCTTGAAGTTGTATATCAGGCTGTCGAGCACGGAAAATTCATCAACCGCGGCTTTCTGAACGGTCCTTACTGCCCTATCTACGGTCTCGGTGTGATAATAGTAACAGGCGCTCTTGAACCTATAAAGCAGAATGTCCTGATACTCTTTATAGGCTCGGTCATACTTACAAGCGCCCTCGAATTAATTACAGGATTCCTGCTTGAAAAAATATTCCATATGCACTGGTGGGACTATTCCGGCGAGCATTTCAACATAGGCGGATATATATGTCTGAAATTCTCACTGCTATGGGGAATCGCCTGTCTGATAGTCGTAAGACTTATACATCCGGCTATACAGCACTTTACTGATGCTGTTCCTCATAACTTCGGACTGATATTCATTTTGCTGTTCTCAGTTGGATTCATGAGTGATATGATAGTAACAGTTATGGCTATCGTACACATCAATAAACGGCTTGTCCTCCTCGACAATATCTCTGCTCAGATGCGAAAGATCTCAGACAAGACAGGTGAAAAGCTCTTCGATGCTGTTGAAAGCGCTAAAGTATATAAGTCTGAAACCGAAGAACTTACAGCTGCTCAGCGCGCTAAACTTGAAGAACTTCGCAGGAAGTACAAAGAGATACTTGAAAATAAGGGTGCTGTCATGAAACGTCTCGAAAAAGCGTTTCCTAAGCTTAAACTCGACATCCCGCCTTCATTCAAGGAACAGCTGAGATCTATAAAAAATGATATTAATAACAAACTCAATAAATAATAAACATCCCCCGGCAGAGCCGGGGGTTTTTCCGTAAACGCCCCATAGGGGCTTAGAATACAAGCCACGCCTG
>SVNH01000002.1 GCA_015067005.1 Ruminococcus flavefaciens | reverse complement strand
AGTTTTTCTTTCAAGCCTTATAGCTTTAAGCTCTTTTGAACCCCCAGTCAAACTGGGGGTTTTCTAATTACAATAAGTGCTCCCCTCAGGAGTTATCCTGAGGGGAGCATATCATTATATCATTAATTTAACGGCTCAGTTATTGTTTTCATCTCTGTGGTCCCATTTGTGTTTAACTACGAACTGAGGTGCTTTATTGATGCTGATGTAAGTTCTTCCGACATATTCACCGATAATGCCGAGCATCATCATTATCATTCCGCCGATGAACATAAGTATGGTGACTATTGAGGCGTAACCCATCATAATATCCGGATTTACAAGCTTGCGGATTATCATTACCAGACCAAAAATGAATCCTAAGAAAGCGCAGGTCAGACCTGAAAAAGTAGCAAATCTCAGAGGAAGTATAGAAAATGCAGTGAAGCCGTTCATCCAAAGAGCGATCAGCTTAGTGAAAGTATAGTTTGAAGTGCCGAACTGCCGTTCTCTGTGCTTTACCGGAACAGATGTGATATTCCTTGTTACTCTGAGCAGCAGACCGCCTATATAAGGGTAAGCGCCGTCATATTTCAAGATCTCGTTTATGATATACCTTTTTCCTGCCCAGAAGCTTGTAACGCGGACATTCTTAGGCTGTCCGACCAGCTTTTCTGCCATCTTGACATTGACCCATGAGCCTATATTGCGATACCATTTCTGTTTTATCTCGTCATACTTTCCGAAAGCCAGATCATAGCCTTCATCGAGCTTTGCTATGAGGTCAAAAATTGATTCGATAGGCATCTGACCGTCATCATCGAGACTGATGACATAATCGCCTCTCACTTCGTGGAAGCCTGCCATCTGAGCCGAAGCCTGACCGAAATTACGCGGGAAATCCACGCCGACGATCTTGTGGTCTTCATTTGAAAGCTTCTCTATTTCCCTGAGAGTGCCGTCTCTGGAGTAGTCATTCACAAGGATTATCTCGTAGTCGTATTCATCTTTTCTTTTCAGGACTTCGTCCCTTATCTCGTCAACAACGCTTCTGATAGTTTGTTCAGAGCAATAGCAGGGGATAACGAAGCTGATTGTTTTTAGTCCTGATCTGCCTTCAGAAGCAGGAATACTGCTCATTGCAATTACCTCTTTAATTATTATTCTCTGTGATTATCTTCATTTTATCGTAAAGACCGTCCAGCATATTTTTCATTATGCTCCTGTCAGGAAACTCAAAAAATACGATGCCAGCCTTGTATTTCAGGTAGTCCTCAACAGGCTCGCCCGGTTCAGCCCAGATAAGAGCATCACGGATGTATTTTTCGAGTTCATCATCAATAGCAATTCCTTTGAACGTGCCGCAGTGATCGGTCATAATACATTCACGCGCGATATATTTTTCTGTATCATATCTATTAGCAAGCAGTTCTGAAAAATCAAGTCCGAGTTCAGATCTGACAATAGCTTCGCTGTGATCTACTCCGGTTGAATACTCAACGAGTTTCAGGTAAAGATCGCCGGGAGCGCGGCGGCATGGATCTATAAGGTAAGAAATGCCGTCATCTGTCATTATGCACTGACAGTGGAAAAGACCATCCTCAAGACTGAGCTTGCCGGCAATAGTATTTATCTGAGAGCAAACGTCAGCTTTGACCTTATCTGAAATATCTGCCGGAGCATATGCGCCGGAAACGAGATATTTGTTTATGTAGTATTCTTCGTTATCGAAGAACGCGAAAACAGTCCTGCCATTTTTTATAAGAGCAGATACGCCGTGATTTTGTCCTTTTATCATCTGTTCAGCAATGACATGATCCTCGCGTGTAGCTTTCATCGCAGCTTTGAAGGCTCTTTTAGCCTCATTTATACTGCTGCATATCCTTACACCTTTTCCGCCGGTCAGGTCGATAGGTTTTACCAGCATAGGGAAGCCTATCTTCTGACAGGCTGCTTCAAGTTCAGACTCCGATGAGACCTTTATGCTCTCAGGAGACGGCAGACCGCATTCTCTGAGAAGTTCACGGAAAAGGTCTTTATGATGTATAATATTTGCAGTATTGAAGCTGTCGTGTCCCGGCAGACCAAGCTTTTCGCAGGCATAGGCAGCAGAAAGAAAAGCGAAATCATTACATCCCGAGACTATGCCTTTTACGCTGTAATCCTCTGCCAGACGCAGAACGAGATCCCTGTCGGAAAAATCTCCCTGAACGTAAAGATCAGCAGAAGCGTGACCTAATCCGTCCGGATTGTTTCCGGTTGAGATGACATAATATCCGAGCCTGTGAAGAGCGTCTATGAGAGGAAGTTCAGCGTGACTTCCTCCTGTTATCAAAACTTTATCCATATCAAAAATTCCTTTACGATCTGCCTTTTAAAGCTTGACAGCGTGACCGAGTTCCGCCGACTTATAAGCTGCATAGATTATTTTGATGGTATCATAAGCGAGATCAAAGCCGGACTGCGGCTCTCTGTCGTAGTATATGGCTTCCATGAAATCACGCATTTCGTCAGTATATCCGCGGATTATTTCATCTTCAAGGAACGGATGATTCCAGCCTGTTTTGGATGGCAGCATTTCGGAAATATATACATTGTCGAGCCTGTCTTCATCGAGGAAGTAAGTGTCCATCATATCTGACATAGTGAGCTTGCAGTTTATCACAGCATCATTGCAGTAGAGTTCAACGTAGTTGCGGCTTCCTCCGAGGAGAGTGTCAGTGGCAAGGATCGAAGCTTTAGTACCGTCTGTGAAAGTGAGGATAACGTTGCCGTAGTCTTCGACATCATTCGGAGAAGCGGCGATGTGTCTGTGCTCGTAATCAGAGAGGGAAGAGGTAAGCTGCCCCATATCTCCGAAAACGGTAGCAACTTCTATTTTTTCTCCGCGCACCTTGCCTTCGATGTGTTTAAGCCATAGGATAGCAGCCAGAGGGTGAGCGCCGGTTCTTATGAAAGTACCTCCGCCGGTCTTGTTCCATTCTCCTGCGACCGGAGAGCTTGAGCCCTTCAGACTTTCCTCCCCTTTAGCACAGAGGATACGGGATTTTTTCTCACGTATTATCTCGGCGGCTTTTCTGATAGCAGGCGCATATACGAAGTTTTCAGCGTACATGAACTTCCTGTCCGAATTTTTCAGTACAGAGCGGACTCTCTCCAGTGATTTCAGAAGTTCATCATACATGACTGCTTTGGAGACGTTTTTTCCAATTGGCTGTATGTCACCTGCTTTTCCGAAGTAACCGCTCAGCGGCTTTTCGCAGATAACGTGTTTGCCGGCTTTTATAGCTTCGATCACCATTTCCTCGTGAACGTAAGGTGGAGTGCATATGTCAATGACATCTATCTCCTTATCGTTAAGAAGATCCTCGAATGACAGCGAATACTTTTCAAATCCGAAGCGTTTCTGAGCATACTCAACCTGTTCGGTTCTTTGAGCGATTATATGTTTAAGGCATACCGGCACACCGGAGAAACGTTTAAGAGCATTCATATGCAGTTCAGTTGCTCTGCCGGCTCCTGCCATACCGATGCAAATATCGCCATTCTGATTCATAGAAGATCCTCCAGTCCGCGGCGCATTCAGATACAATAAAAGTTATATTTATTATACCCTAAAACGGCTGACAAGTCAAGCGGAACGCGTCTGATAGACGACGTATCGCAGCCTGTATATTCACCTTTTACAAATGAAAGTCCTCTGACTTGTGCAATATACCAAATTGTTGGGCTGAGGTCAGGAAAATGCAGGAATTCCCTTTATATTGCTGCTGCAAGGTGATATAATTAATGTATTATATTATTAGATTTAGGAGAGGTATGCGATGAATAGTATAAAAAAGACAGCCGCAGCAGTCCTTTCGGCAGCTTTATGCAGCTTAGGAGTTATACTTCCGGCAGCAGCTGCGGTCAGAGGTGATCTGAACGGCGACAGCAAAGTGAACGGTTATGACGCAATACTTTGCCGAAGGGCATTGGTGAATATGTTTTCCGGCGGCAGCGTTGATCCCAAAGCGGATGTTGACGGCAATGGAATGGTAAATGTAAATGATGTCGTACTCATAACGCAGTATGTGCTTGGAAGGATAACAGAGTTTCCGGCACTACCGGTCACTGAACCGGATACAGGTGCAACTGAGCCCGATACACAGCCTGTGACATCACCGACAGGAGACAGCTATATGCAGAAAATGGCAGCCGATATCCATATGCACGAGGATTCTTCTTCGACTGAGCGCAAAGCAGGAGTTGACTATGGAACGCTTGAGAAAAAGACCTATTTCTCAAAGGATGCTCAGCGCGATAAGAATCTGAATATACTTCTTCCTCCGGGATATGATCCGAATCATACATATCCGGTACTCTATGTATTCCATGGTATTTTCGGCAGTGAAGATTCGATGACCGATGAGAATATGAAGATCCAGACCATGCTCGGAAACTTTGTTGCGTCCGGAGAAGCTGAAAAGATGATAGTGGTATTCCCGCAGATGTTTACGACGAGTTCGGACATTTTCCCGGGATTCACGAATGAGTCTTCACGCGCTTATGATGCAATACGAGAAGACCTTGAAAACAGTATAATGCCGTTTATGGAAGAGAATTATCCTATAAAGACCGGCAGAGAGAATACTGCTGTTACTGGATTCTCAATGGGCGGCAGAGAGGCACTTTACGTCGGAGTTACAAGACCTCAGCTTTACGGATATGTAGGAAGCGTATGTGCTGCACCCGGAATATTCCCGACTACTGACGGCAATATGACTCATGAGGGCTGTATGTCACCGAGTGAATTCGGTTTCGGTTCAGGACCAAGTCCGTATGTGCTTATGCTCACCTGTACACGCTTCGACGGAACAGTAGGTGATGCACCTGAGTCGTATCACAATGCACTTACAGCGAACGGTGCAGAGCATATCTGGCATCAGCTAACTGACGGAGATCATGGCGGAATATCGGTAAGAGCGCATATGTATAATTTCCTTAGATACATTTTCAAAGCAGTATAAGCTAAAGGGAGACATTATAGAAGCTTCATAGTATGCAATGATGATACAGAAATATGTATTGAAAATGCTTGATGAACTTTAATATATGCTGTGTTATGCCGTGTGGGGACTTATAGTCCCTGCACGGCATTGTTTGTGAATAATGTGACAGGTATGTTAAGGAAAATTTAACTTGACTTGATGAAACTAATTGTGTATAATATTTATAGTATTGCAAATTTTTTCATATTTGCATATTATTTTTGATGTAATTGCTGTAATTTCCTTGTTAAAATTAGGAACAAGATGAGGCTTTATCCCGAAATACAGCATTACAACATTTCCAAGGCTACTAAGGAGGTCAGTTAATGAAAAGTTTTATCAGTTTACGCAAATCCATGATCAGCGGAACAATGGCGGTAGCACTGCTTTCGTCAAGTGTTCCTTACAATGCTGTGCTCCAGTCATATGCGGCTGAAACACCGGATACCGGAGTAACTTCAGAGATCGCAAGATCTATCTATGAAGCACCGGTTTCGGAGAACAATATCGTTTTCACAGCCGAAGATGCTGCCGAGAACGCTATTGCAAAGAAGTCGTCTGCAAGCACTCTTTCTATGGCAGAAGAAAACGGCTATAAGTATTATGTTACTGCCGGACGTGCTGTTATCGACACTTATATCGGTGAAAAAACAGAGATCGTTATTCCTGATACACTCGGCGGATTTGAAGTAACAGAGATCGGATATGCTGCTTTTGCAGGCAACAAGAACATAACATCAGTAAAGATACATGATTCGATAAACAGGATCAACCACGATGCTTTCAATGGCTGTACCTCACTTACCGAAGTGGATATACCGTCAAGCGTAACAAGCATACAGGACGGCGCATTTTCCGGTTGTGCTGCACTCGTTTCGATCACACTTCCGGACTCTGTATCACGAATCGAAGACAATACATTTGCAGGCTGTAATTCACTTTCAGAAGTAAAGCTCAATTCCAATATTGATTATATCGGAAAGAGCGCATTTGCAAATTGTCTTTCTCTTTCAGCATTTGAGATCCCGGCTTCTGTTACTGCTATCGGAAATATGGCATTTGCAGGCAGCGGACTCAGCAGCCTTGATGTACCGGATACAGTAACTTCTCTCGGATATGCAGTATTTGCAAATTGTGCATCTCTCAAGGAGATCAAGCTTCCGGAGAGCATTACAGTTCTGAAATCCGGCAATGATCTCGGAATGTTCTCAAACTGTACTTCACTTGAAAGCGTTACATTCCCGGAAGTTCTCACTGAACTCGGAAACAATGCATTCTCAGGCTGTACTTCACTTGATGCTATTGCACTTCCTGAAACTGTAAACAAGATCGGAAGCGGCGCATTCAGAAATTGTACTCTCCTCAGTACATTTACTGTACCTTCACTTGTAACACGCATCGAAGGAAGCACATTCAGCGGCTGTACTTCACTTGAATCTGTTAAGCTTCACAATAATGTTGAGTATCTCGGCGGAAGTGCATTCTCAAACTGTGTAGAGCTTTCAGAAGCAGTTCTTCCTGATAAACTCGCAGAGATAGGCGAAAAGTGCTTCTATAACAGCGGTATCAAGGAGATAAACGTTCCGGCATCTGTTACTGAGATCGGCGGCGGCGCATTTGCAGCTTGTGCTTCACTTAAAAAGGCTGTACTTCCGGACACTATAAAGGTACTTAATTCTGTGAACGATCTTGGATTATTCTCAGATGATACATCACTCACAGATGTAAAGCTTCCTTCTGCTCTTACAACTATCGGTGCGCTTTCATTCAGAAACTGTAAGGCACTCGAAAAGATCAATATCCCGGCAACAGTTACAGCTATCAACAACTCAGCTTTTGAAAGCTGCTGTTCATTGAAGTCTGTTGTTATACCGGATGGCGTTACAGTTATTTCTGACAGAACATTCTATGATTGTCCTGAACTTGCAAGTGCAGTTCTTCCGGCTGATATTGACGAGGTAAGAAACTACGCATTCGCAGGATGCAGCAGTCTTTCAGATCTTGGGAACAAGGCAGGCTTCTTCAAGTTTGCTGAGTATGCATTCTCTGGATGCAGTTCGCTCAATGATGAAAGAGCAACTGTTTTCACAAGCGAAAGCCCTGTAATGAACGTAAGCTCAGCTGCAAAGATCGTCGGCGGCGTAGCTAACTTCAGCATCAAGTACGATCTTAATGACTGGATCTGCTCAGGCTTTGCAAACGGTGAGAACTCTGATGTAAGATTTGAACTCAATCTTCCAAGCGGACTCCTTCTCATCGACAGCTCTGTTGTTACTGATTCTGATGACAACAAGGCAACATTTGTAGGCAACAGCGGCGTTATTTCACTTACAAAGCCGACTGGAACTCTTCATTTCTCGGCAAGAATAGAGGCTTATAACGCTGAGGCTTATACTATCAGACCAAGAATGCACTTCAATTCTCACAATTACAACTGGTCTCAGACACTGCCTGACATGGCACTTACAGTACCTAAGCTTACTATCTCAGCACAGTCTACTGTATCAAAGCGCAGCTGTGATATTTACGGTATTGCTGAACCCGGCAAGAAGGTTAAGATCTACTTAGGCGATGAGCTTGTAGGCGAGGCAGTATCAAACCAGTATACAGGCAAGTATGTTGTAACAGCAGTACTTCCTGAGGAAGCTGAGAACGATATATACAATCTCCATGCAGTATGCGGAGTTGAAAAGACTAATGACATCACAGTCAAGTATTCAAATAACAAGCCTTCAATAACAAATGTTGAGCTGTTATACTGCACTCACGCTCCGACAAATATCAACAAGTATACTGATACACTTGATATTACAGGCATTTTCACAAAGGGCGAGCGTCCGCTTATCCAGTATTATCCGGCAGGCAATATGCGCTTCAAGATCACTGCTACAAATCCTGACAGGATCTCATCCATCGTTGTAAGAAGCAAGAAGGGTAACGAATCCAAGTACCTTGTTGCAGAGTACGATGAGGCAGAGGGCGCATTCATAACACCTGAGGGTGCATACTTTGATGAATCCAATCACAACTATGTGCCGGGTTCACTCAATTTGATCATCTTTGATAAGAGAAAACCAGTTGTTGATGATGAAACAGTTGAGGCACTCAAGAATTCAATTGATCTCAGCAAGTATGACACTGAATCTATCAGAATAGATGATACAAGCTGTATTGCAAGACTTAAGAGCAAAACTACCGGCAAGAAGCTTACAGACTGCTATTATTATGCATCTGATTCAGTAGCTGTAAACGGTAAGAGCATTTCAGCAGATAAGCTGGCTGATTCTTATGAGGAATACGGCTTTGAGAAGTCTGATGCCAAAATCCTTATGAATGGCAAGTACTATACAGCTTACCATAAGACTATCAGCAATAAGAAGGCTGCTGATGACAAGACAGGCTTCGATAACTCTGTACTTGCACAGGCTGATGAAGCTTACACAAATTCCGGAAAGTCATCTTACAGCATGGATGATTACCTCGCATTTGCTCATCTGCTTATTTCTGATGACGGAAGTGCTCCTGCACGCGTTTACATTCAGGCAGACGCTGAGCAGCCAAAGGCTAAGAAGAGAGCAGTGATCCGTGACGAAGCTGAAAATGACAGTATGTTATATCTCAATAATATTGTCAGATTCAACAGCGACGATGATGACGATGATCCGACAGAAGATGCTCAGAACTTCCTTGATACAGTTGCTGAGTATGCATTTGATGATGATTCACCGCTTGGTCCGGTATATAATGCAATCAGTGGTATAACAACAGTTGCACGTACCAACAGAGACGCAACAGAGCGCTATGATGAGATAGTGAGCAACACAAATACAGGATCATCTTATTGGGATGCTGAAATAGAACGTATCTCAGCTCTCGAAAGAGACGGTCAGGTAATGATCTCAGGTATGTCAGTTGCTACATCATCTGTTGACCCAGGATATTACTCATCATCACTTGATTATATCAGCAGTGGTCTTGGTACTATCTGTGATGCAAGAAGAAGACAGTGCGAGGAACTTGCTGCAATTGACTTAGAAATGGCTGATTACGGCTGGTGCGAATATGATTCCGATGGTCAGATGAATACTATCGTTGATCCATCCGGTATCGTATATGAGGGCATAAAGTCCAAGACAGTAAGCGGTGCTGTTATGACCTGCTATGTACTCGATGAGGAGACAGGCGAATGGAAGGTATGGAACGCTGAGGACTATGATCAGCAGAACCCGAAATATACAGATGATGCCGGCGCATATGCATGGGTTGTTCCGGAGGGTACATATTATGTAACCTGTGAAGTTCCCGGATATGATATTATAAAGAGCGAGATATTTAATGTCGCACCTCCTAAGTTAGATCTTGATTTCAATCTTTTCAATAAAACAGCACCTGCTGTAAAGGATTATGTACTTGGCGATAATACAGTCCGCGTTGAGTTCACAAAGGTTATGGATATTTCTACTGTGACCCCTGAAACAGTTTCAATAGGCGGAATCAGCGGCGATATAACAGTTGATCCGCAGTTATACGCTCCTGAGGACAATTATTCAGATACATTTGTTATTTCAGGCGATTTCAGTTCAGCTAACGTACTTGGATTATCAATTTCAAGCAACGCTATCGACTATACAGGAACAGCTATGGAGGCGTTCTTTGCAAGGATCCAGAATATCTATGCTGATCTCGAACTCAATAACGGCAGCGTTGAACTGCTTGTTGATGAAACATTCAAGGTCACTGCAAACAAGGACTTTGTAACATATACTTCTGCTGATCCTGAGATAGCAACAGTAGATGAGAACGGTCTTATAACAGCAGTATCTAAGGGTGAAACAAAGATAACAGCAGTAGATAGCGTAGGCAAGGAAGCAGTAGTCTATGTAAAGGTAAATGTCAAGATAGATGAAGATGAGATCTGTCAGTGGGCTATCAGGGATTACCGCGACAAGACAGGCAAGAACCCTGCAAATGCAGAGCTAACAACCTCTGATGATGGTAAGTATGTTATAACACTTACTGATGTTAAGGGAAATGTTCTTGACGTTTATACTGTTGATCCGATAACTGGTATCGGAACTAATAAGGACGACGAGAGTGTAAATCTCCCTCAGACAGGTGACAATGCCATGACAAACTGGCTTACAGCTTTCGCAGCTATAATGTCAACAATTATGGGCTTGATCGCAATTAAGGCATCCGGAATCATCCGCCGCAAGGAAGATGAGCAGTAAGCCGGACATAAGTGAATAAATACAGTGAGCTCTGTTCTTAGCAGAGCTCATTGTTTTGAAAACAGCAAAAAATAACGCCGCACTATATACATAGTGCGGCGTTATTTCTTTAGTTATGGCAGTGGGAATATAACAACATCTTTGCAGTCAGTCTCAGGGGTACCGTCTTTCATACTGATAAACGGTGAGAAGGTAGTATGCACACCTTCGTTGTCAGTGATACTGATGCGAACATCGCTTGAAATATCGCTGTAATTGCATTTAAGAAGGAAAGGGGAGCCGTTATAGCTGCTGTAAATCCTGCCGGTTTCTTTGTCGGAGGTGAAATCATATTCTGTTACAACGACCTGAGCTTCCGGATCTCTTGGTATCACGAGGTAAAGCTGCGTTCCAAGATGAGTTTGTGCATAGTAGTTTTCGGGCAGCTGCGCGAGGAATCTGAATTTGTCAATAGCACCGCTGCTCATGAAGAGGTCATTGATTTTAGGATCAGCGTCTCTGTAATCCGTATTTTCTGCATAGCCGATATAAGCTATACCGCAGAATGAGTTCTTTTCTCTCAGTTCACTTCGCTGCGGAACATCCGGCAGCCACTGAGCGGCAGCTGTTTCAGAGAGGTCGATTTCATCGTCCAATATATTTGAACCTTTGAGTGTATTCTTATCAATGTAATACCAATCGCAGGTGCTTGTGTGACCGTCGATGATGTCATAGAGATGTATCGTGACAGTTTTTCCGTCATCATTTTCAATTTCGCAGAATTCGGGACGGTGATTGCTTCTTGAAGCGTAGTATCTCATAGCGAGGTATGTGAGGTCATTTTCTGAGCCTTCGGATGATTTGGCGGAAGCTTCTGTGAGACTTGCTGCCTGAACAGAAGCGGATGTTGTGACAGCGGAGGGCGTCTGAACAGTGGAAGTGGCAGCAGTATCCGATACCTTTTCAGCTTCAGAGCTTTCCGCAGCAGTTGACGAAGAGGCTGATGTTGAGCCTTTCACATCTGAACTGGTATTGTCATGCCCGCAGGCAGCTGTCATAGTGAGAGCGCAAATTACTGCTATCAGTGATAAGGATTTTTTCATAAATTGTTCTCCCTTTACGTAGTAATAAGAATCATATACTTAATATAACATATTTAGCGCATGATTTCAAGTAGCAACAGAGCTGATAGATCAATTCCGGCATAAGTTATTCAGCATACCTGAATCGAGCTTATTAGAGCTATAACGCTGATGTTGACTATTATTCAGTCAATTTTGGTGAAAAACAAGTTATTAATCGGATTAAGTTGACATTAACGCTTTTATGTGTTAAAATATAAATGCAGTTATTAATTAGAATTATGTGATCTGCATAATATTTTTATTTAAAGGAGTGACAGGATGGAATTGATAATGCAGACCGATAAGCTTACAAAAACCTACGGTAAGAAAGATGCCTGCAAGGACATCAGTATAAGTATCCGTCAAGGCGAGATCTATGGTCTTATCGGTAGAAATGGCGCAGGAAAAACCACTATTATGCGAATGATAAGCGGTCTTTCAAAGCCAACGAGCGGCAGCTATTCTCTCTTTGGAAAAACAGGTGCAGAAATGCAGAAGGAGCTTCGCAATGTCGGAGTTCTCATTGAGCACCCCGGTCTTTACCCCAAGCTTTCAGCAAGGGAGAATCTCAAAATAAAGTGTATCGGTATGGGAGTAAACTACAAAAACGGCTATATCGACACCCTCCTCAAAACAGTCGGACTTGAAAACACCTCCGACAAAAAGGGCGCAGGCTCTTACTCTCTCGGTATGAGACAGCGACTCGGCATCGCGCTTGCACTTGTCGGCGAACCAAAAATGATAATCCTCGATGAGCCGATAAACGGTCTTGATCCTCAGGGTATCGTTGAGATCAGACATACCCTCGAACAGCTTCGTGATGAGCGCGGCATCACCATTATGATCTCAAGCCATATCCTCGATGAGCTTGGCAAGCTTGCTGATTCCTACGGCATAATCCATGAGGGATATCTCCTTGACCAGTTCACCGCTGAGGAACTCCATAAGCGCTGCGGACAGTTCATCTCCATTAATACAGGCGACAATGATAAAACTGTTGAACTGCTCAAAAAACACGGCTTTGATAAGGTTGAAATAGATCACGATAGTATTATCCGTGTGAATGAGCACCTTGATGAAAGTGCTGATATTGCAAAGCTGATTGTTAATGCCGATATTCCTCTGAAAGAGATATTCATAAACAATATTTCCCTTGAGGACTACTATCTCAGCGTAACAGGAGGAAAGCACAATGGTTAATATGTTAAAAATGGATATGTACAGACTTTTCAAGTCAAAAGCTTTCAAGGTCGTACTCATTGTCGTTGTAATACTGAACCTTACTTACGGTCCGCTTGTAAGACTTCTTTCTTACATTTCAGAAAGGACTGCAAGTTCAGACAGTGAACCTGTTGTATGGGAAAGGTCGATGAATTTTGCTGATATTGTCAGATCGCCGCTCGGCTTTTTTGACAGCATCCTCATTCTTCTCTCAATAGTATGGTTCTCTCACGCTGATCTTGGTCACGGCTATATCAAGAATATTGCCGGTCAGCTTTCCCAGAAGGGCTATACAGTTATTTCCAAGTTCATAGTTGTTGGTATCCAGAATTTCTTCCTTGTTCTTTCAGCAGTAATTGCACAGACAATAGGATATATCCCTGTCAAGGATATAAACTTTACCGAAGAGCTTTCCAGCGCAATAGGCTATTTCTGGCTTAAATGGCTGCTTATGCTTGCAATAAGCGCAATAATCCTTCTGTTCTCATCAGGTCTCAAGTCTAAGACAGCTGCAACTACAACAGCCGTTCTTATGGGTGGTCAGATACTTTCACTTACATATATGCTCTTCTCGTTTGGAATCAGAAAAATACCGCTCAAGTTCCTCAAAGAGTTCAGTCTCGGAGATTATATGCCGGATTCACTTATGTCCGAAGCAGAACCGCCTGTCGTGAAGTCAATAATCGTCAGCCTTGTAATCATTACAGTATTTATGACTGCAACAGTCAATGTATTCAACAATAAAGACGTAAACTGATCCTTAATTTATAATGCAGAAAAGGGAGGTCATCTGACCTCCCTCTTTTTATGTTTTCTATCCTCTGATTATCAGTACAAGCATAACGATATTTGCAGCGCCGAGAATAATTGGAATGATTTTTTTCATAAGCAGCAGCTCCTTTCAGACCGGCAGTGCTAATCTCCTATGCCGTCAACCCATTTGTAGACGAAAATATTTGTTCCTTTATCGAATAAATAGCGTAAAGCCATATCATCATTTTTACAATCAGTGTTATCAGGGATGACTATCTCACCTGTTAATGAACATGATGTTGTTTCTTCTTCTGAGCTTAATTTAAGTAAAGTTTTGACATGGGCTAAATTAACTATTCTGCCATCAGAAGCAATTTGTTTTGCATCATCAATGAATTCACAAGTGAAGTGGGCGTAGTTTCCACTTCCTGCCGTCACTTCATCGTAGCGATATGAGACACTCAGTTTATCACCCGGCACAAGAATGTCAGGCGGTGTCGGCGATACGTTTGAAGTTATACTATGATATGTGTTAGCAGATGCACTGCTGCGAGTAAACTTCGCTCCTCCAATGTGAACTTTTATATCAGTGATTTCATCTTTTATCTGAACAAAATGATTGTCACCATAAGGAGTTTCGGAAACCTTTTCCCAATGTCCCTGAGAATTCTGCTGTCCGAGACTTATCCTTGTAGTCGTCTCTCTGACCTCGAAAGTAATGTCGATAACAGCCTCGTTAGTTTCCTTGTCATAGACCTTGAGATGCTTCGGCAGACCGCTTAGTATATATCCCATAGTTGAAAAGCTGAAAGCTATACCGCCGTTCTTATCGAGTACGCCTTGCCAAGCAACATATTGCTCGGGTTTGAAGCCGCCTTCGCTGTCCTGAACAACAGTGTCGGCTATGAATTCGATACGGCAGCCTGCATATTCGCTTTCCTTTCCGGCAGGGATTATCTCTTCAACTATGAAGCTGTGGCGGAGGTCCATTCCTTCACGGACTGCTGTTGCAGAATCCGTAGCCTGCTGTCTCATATCGCTGCGTATCTGATTTGCAACCCTGTCAATAACTCCAGCCTTAACGATGCCCTCTATAAGCAGCTTCTGAGCCTTCTCGCATACTGCCTGACGGTCATCCTCAGAGATCTCTCTCCAGTGTACAAGACCGGTCAGGTTGCCGTTCTTGGAAACTGCTGTTTCGTTATTGCCGCTGTTAGTAGATTCCAGCAGCATATCACACGCTTTGTAAAGGTCAGAGCTCAGCTTTGAATTAAACATCGCCCTGAGTTGATCCGGATCGCCCTTGTATTTTTCGTTGTTTATCTTCTGCATTTTCAGAAGCAGAGTTTCCCAGCTCTCCATTTTTACGCCCTTATTCCTGAGTATCTCGCCGGTAATATCGCTGACATACGGCTGTTCGCTTTCCTGCAGGAAAGGTCTATTGTAATACTCGAGATAGTAGTTGTAAAGTGCGACTGCCATTGCGGTATCGGTAGCGTCCTTGATGTATTCCCTCAGCTTATCAAGTCCGTAATCGACAAGAAATACCGGGAATGTATACAGGAAGCTGATCGAAACGCCAAGCAGTGAAAGGATCTCACCGTAATAGTACTGAGCGAGCATTTTGTACATTGAGCCGACAGTTGCCTTATCAGGTACAAATATGCCGTCTTTATCAGTGAATTTGCCTGACCGCTGTTCTTCAAGAGCCTGTTCCATAAGAGCTGCGGCAGAGAAGCAGTTGCTCATAAACGCAAACGCTCCTACTATACCGGAAGGCGTTATCGAAGCTGAACCGGCATTCAGCGTACCGTTGAACATATCAATATACGGAAGAGCATCTCCGGCAATAGTAGTCAGCCAATCGACCGTATCCTTGAACGTACCGCTGCCTATGAAATCCTTTTTATCGCTGAATTTATAGAACTGAGCATAATCCTCAGCAGTGAACAAGCCCGTCGGATCATTCATAATGATACCGTCGCCGATAGTTGAGAACATATAGAAGAAGAGGTCCTGCACAAATGGATCTTCCTTGAATTCCGTTATCTCCTTGCCCAGTATCATTTTCAGTTCATTAGCCGCAGCGGTGTCGCTGACGTAGTAATGCTCATAGGTAGAGATCAGCGGATATATCTCGCTGCTGTTCTTGACAGTTACCGGCGTGAAGTGCGAGAGGTGATTCGTGTGGATTATGACCTCGTTCTTTTCTGTATCGAGGTCACAGGCTATGAGTTCCCACTTGTTGGTCTCTTCGTTGAGGTACTCCGCAAACACCGAGCCTTCGATATTTTCAGGATCAGCTGTTTCCGGATCATATGGCAGCCTTATGTCGAAGTAGTAATCAAACTCATGGACTTCACCTGCGCTTATCTCATAATAACTGCGCGTACCGCCCGGAAGAGATTCATTATCCGGTTCGTGCTTTACAACGGTGAGTTCCGGTACAGTCAGTGCATTATGTGCTCCGAGCTCGATGACCGCGCCGCACTCCGCAGTTACAGCAGAGCCGTCCGCAGGGACAGCAAGTGTTTCCGAGGACACGACCGGAGTTTCTGTAAATTCGGAACTGTTTCCGGCTTTATCTCCTAAACCGACGAGATATGCGTTTTCTGACAGCGCTGAGAGGTCGATACCCTCCGAGGAAACTGTTACGCTGCCGGATTTGTGTTTCAGCCAGCCCGGTCTTACAAACAGGGCGATAAGCGTCTGAGCCAAAAGCATGACGACAAGGAATACCGTAAAAACTCTGCTCCATACGCTAACTTGTTTTTGCTGTATGCCCTTTTGCATTGGTGCCGAAAGCACCGGCTGCGCGTTATTCTGTACAGGGAACGGCGCTATCGGTTGTCCGGAATATGGGACTGTCTGCTCAGCATTTGTTGCAGTCCTGCACTTAGGACAAAAACGTGCTCCGGAAGGAAGAACCGCTCCGCAGCTTTGACAGTGCTTTTGCTCCTGAGCCGGAAGGATCTCAGCTGCTGTCTGTTTACCGCATTTCGAGCAGAATCCGGCATTATCTGGCAGTTCTGCGCCGCAGTATCTGCAATTT
This sequence comes from Ruminococcus flavefaciens, assembly GCA_015067005.1. Lineage (GTDB taxonomy): Bacteria > Bacillota > Clostridia > Oscillospirales > Ruminococcaceae > Ruminococcus > Ruminococcus flavefaciens_AA. The sequence goes on along the minus strand of SVNH01000002.1, from coordinate 204,711 downwards.
TTACTCATAGTATCCCACCCCTTAATCCCACATTCGGGCAAAGCATAAATTTGATACATTGTTAACAAAACATGTATATGGCAAGTTGAAATCTTTATATAATTATACCATGATAATAATACTATTGTCAATATGATTTACAATTTGTTCACAAAATGTTTCCATTATTATTATCCGCACTGCTTGATGAGGAGATTTTTCCTGATGAAAAGTAAATTTCATTGAATTTTCACCGTATTTTCGCTGCTATTCCTAACTGAATTAAGCTGATTTTAAGAATCAAGATGTAAAATAAAGACATAGAAAACAAACCTGCACCAGACCATTTAAAAGGAGGTTTAACTATGAAAAAATACAGAGAATTATCCGCATTTCTGTTAGCTATGACATTATGTTTCAGCCTTTCAGCCTGCGGCTCAACAGGATCTTCAAATAAAGCTTCTGATGCAAGCTCGACTACCTCAATTACTACAAAAGCAGATACAAATAATAATTCAGACAATAACCGTCCCGGTGATCCTTCTGACGGCGACAGACCTGATGCCCCTCCCGATGGTAATGGCGGAGGTCACGGCGGCGGAGGTCACGGTGGTTCAAGCAGCGCGGACATTGACTACAAGGGTGCTGTTGAGATAACTTCTTCCGATTCTCAGTCAGGACAGAAATACAACAGCAGTACTGCTGATGAGAGTGCTCTGCTCATAAGCACCTCTGATGAAGTTACAATTACGAATCCTTCTGTCACCAAGACAGGCGATTCTGACGGCGGCGACAACTGCAACTTCTACGGTCTGAATGCGGCAGTCCTTGTCAAGGACGGCTCAAATACCACTATCACAGGCGGCACGATAACCTCTGACGCTGACGGAGCGAACGGTGTATTCTGCTACGGCGGCAACGGCGGTCAGAACGGCGCTTCGGGTGACGGAACTACACTGACTATCCGTGATACAGTCATCAAAACGACCGGCGACGGTTCCGGCGGCATAATGACCACAGGCGGCGGTATCACTTATGCCTATGACCTTGATGTTGACACTTCCGGTCAGTCCTCGGCGGCTATTCGTACAGACCGCGGCGGCGGAACCGTTTATGTAAACGGCGGCACTTATACCTCAAATGGTCTCGGCTCTCCTGCGATATACTCAACTGCGGAGATACACGTTGAAAATGCAGACCTGATTTCCAATCTCTCCGAGGGTGTATGTATCGAGGGCAAGAACTCCATTGAACTGACAAACTGCAATATGACAGCGAATAACACCAAGTGCAACGGCAATGCGACATTCTTCGATACGATCATGATCTACCAGTCTATGTCGGGTGACGCAGACAGCGGTACATCTTCCTTACTATGACAGGCGGAACGCTGACAAGCAAAAATGGTCATGTATTCCACGTTACGAATACTAATGCTGTTATCAACCTCAGCGGCGTAACTATCATAAATGAGGACAGTGAGAATATACTGCTCTCCGTCTGTGCAGACGGCTGGAGCGGTGCAGGCAATATAGCAACGCTGAACGCTGACGGTCAGGAGCTGTCAGGTATTATCAAGGTCGGCAGCGACTCTCAGCTTACACTGAACCTTACAAACGGTTCGACATTCACTGGTTCTATCGACGGTTCGATCACTAACGCAAAAGGTACAAGCGTATCCACAGAAGTTGGTACAGTGAATGTCAAACTCGACAGCACCAGCAAATGGACGCTGACTGCTGACACTTATATCACTTCCTTTGACGGCGATGTTTCCAATATAATAACCAATGGTTATACGCTCTACGTGAATGGTACAGCATTAACATAAAAATCGCCAAGCTTTACAATATAAACACTCCCGCAGCATTTAGTGATGCGGGAGTGTTCGTTTATCAGGATTTACTTTAATCTTTATATTCTTTGAAAAATGAAGCTATAACGGAATTGTTCATATTATATACTTGAATTTGTGAAAAGATTATGGTATAATAATACAAAGGTTAACTTAAATAAAAAATCCCTGCTGAACAGCAAGGATCAATGCACAACACTTGTGCGAACGGTTAAACCGAACGATTTGAAAGAATTCTTATTTGAACTCGTAGTGTAATTTTATAGGGTAGTAATTCCTATACCATTATACTATCATAAAAAAGGAGGTTTGTCAAGTGGCAAATGAAAAAACATATTTAGGACTGGATATAGGAACTGATTCAGTAGGCTGGGCTGTAACAGACGGAGAATATAAGCTGAAAAAATTCAGGAATAACCTAATGTGGGGCGTACACCTTTTCGATGAGGCTCAGCAATCGGCTGAGAGAAGAGGATTCAGAACAGCCCGCCGCCGACTTGACAGACGTCAGCAGCGCATAAAGCTCTTACAGGACTTTTTTGGTGCTGAGATAGTAAAGAAAGATGAAAAATTCTTCCAAAGATTAAAAGAGAGTGCACTGCTCCCGGAAGATTCCGAGAACAGGACGCATAACATATTCTTTGACGATGAAAACTATGGCGACAAGGAATATTTCAAAGAATATCCTACCATACACCACCTTATCTGCAAGCTGATGAACAGCTCCGAATCTCATGATGTAAGGCTGGTTTACTATGCCTGCGCCTATCTTCTTGCACACAGAGGACATTTTCTGTTTAACGTAAGCAAGGATAATATTGATGAAATAACCGACTTTACCGAGATATACAAAAACTTTTTCAGTGCGCTTATGGAAATTGATGAAACTCCGCCGTTCGACCAAAATTCAGAAGGAATGGAGGCGATCTTAAAAAAGCATATATCTGTATCTGCAAAGGATAAGGATATAAAACAACTTCTTTTTGGCGGAAAAGCTCCGAAGTCTGAAGAATCAGAGACTATAAGATATGATAAGCTCACAAAGCTGATAAGCGGCGGTACAGTAAATCTTTCGGATCTGTTCAGCAAAGATGATTACAAAGGCCTTGAAAAGAACTCGGTATGCGTAAAAAATGCAGATTTTGCCGATACGCTTGAAATGCTCACAGGTCAGATAGATGAAACGCATTTGGACTTGATAGCAAGCATCAAGGCTATGTATGACTGGTCGCTGCTTGTTGATATACTGCATGGAAAGACAATGATTTCAGAATCAAAGGCCGAAATATATGACAGACATAAAAAAGACCTTGAAGAACTCAAATACTTCGTCCGCAAATACATAAAGAGTGAGTACAGCGCTATATTCCGTGAAATATCTGATAAAGCAAACTATGTGAGCTATGTTTACAACGCTCCGTCGGAAGATGAAAGAAGCAAGTATAAAAAATGCTCACAGGAGGATTTCTGTAAATTCTTAAAGCCTTTTCTCACAAAAATAGCTCCGTCTGATGAGGATAAAGTGCGCTATGAAGAATTAAAGAAAAAGTGCGAAGACGGCGAACTCTGTCCCAAGCAGGTCACAACAGACAACCGCGTTATACCATATCAGCTTTACTATGCTGAGCTGAAAAAGCTACTTGATAACACCTGTAAATACCTGCCGTTTCTCAATGATAAGGATGAATTTGGTACAACAGCTGATAAGATACTGAGCATAATGGAGTTCCGTATTCCTTACTATGCAGGACCTCTTGTAAGCAGCAACAGAAGCAAAAATGCATGGCTGAAACGTAAGGCTGAGGGGAAGATTTATCCATGGAATTTCAGTAAAATAGTGGACGAGGATGCTTCTGAACAAGAATTTATCCGCCGTATGACCTGTAAGTGTACATATCTTGCCGGCGAGGATGTACTGCCTAAGTATTCTCTGCTCTACTGCAAGTTCAGTGTTCTGAATGAGATAAATAATATCAAGGTAAATGGAGAGCCGATCAGTGTTGAGCTGAAACAGAGGCTGTATCAGGATAAATTTGTCGATTCAAAAGCAAAGGTAACTAAAAAGCGTATAGCTGAATATTTCAAGTCTATTGGCGCATACGAAGGAGAAATTGAAATTAGCGGCGTTGACGACAATATCAAATCGTCATTGAAGTCATATCACGATTTTGAGCGGCTTATTGGAAGTGGTATGCTCAAAGAAAGTGATGTTGAAAAAATCATCGAGCGTATTACTGTTACTACTGATGTTAAGCGTTTGAAGAAATGGCTGAAAGAAAAATATCCTGATTTGCCTGAAGACGAAATTAAGTATATCTCAAAGCTGAAATATAATGAATACGGCAGACTTTCAAGACGTTTTCTTGAAGAGACATTTTGTGATCCTGTTACAGGTGAAGTAATATGTGAAAAGAGTATTATTGCAGCTTTATGGGATACCAACGCTAATCTTATGCAGCTTTTAAGCTCAAAGTATAGCTATTCAAATGCTGTTGAAGCTATCAATAATGATTACTATGACCAGCATGAAGAGGAGAAAAGTATCAGTAAGCGTTTGGAGAATATGTATATCCCGACTGCGGTAAGGCGTTCAATAACCAGGACTCTTGACATTGTAAAGGAACTGAAAACAATACTTAAAAAGTCACCTGATAAGATCTTTATTGAAATGGCAAGGGGAGAAGGAGAAACTCCAAAGGGCAGACGAACTCAGTCCCGGCGCGATCAGATCACAGATTATATCGAAAAGTTCAAAAACGAAATTGATAACTATAATGAATTGGAAAACAGTCTTAATAAAGCTGATGACGGAAAGCTCCGCAGCGAGAAATATTACCTTTATTTCATGCAGCTTGGAAAGTGCGCTTATACCGGAAAACCTATCATTTTTGAAGAACTTGAAGATAACCATAAATGGAACATTGACCATATTTGGCCGCAGGCTAAAATAAAAGACGACAGCCTTGATAACAAGGTGCTCGTAGACACAAATGCTAATGGTGCTAAAGGTGACAGCTATCCTATCAGTGCGGACATCCGCAATAAAATGCAGGGATTCTGGCATAGCCTGCACAAAAAAGGTCTTATGAGCGAAAAGAAATACAACAGACTTATTCGCAGTACAAAATTTACAGAAGATGAATTGTCTGGTTTCATTGCGCGGCAGCTTGTCGAGACAAGACAATCCACCAAAGCTGTTGCAGCTATACTGAAAGAGCTTTTACCGGATAGTGAAATTGTGTATGTGAAAGCAGGTCTTGTTTCTGAATTCAGACAGGAAAAGGAAATGCCAAAATGTCGTGAGATAAATGATCTTCATCATGCAAAGGATGCTTATCTTAATATTGTACTGGGAAATATCTATCATACAAGATTTACCGAAAATCCGTTGAATTATATAAGGAGAAACACTAATTACTCGATCAAGCTGACTACGCTTATTTCACAGACGATAGAGCGCAATGGCGAGATCGCATGGGCTCCTTCAAGCTCGTTTGGTATCGTTGAGAAAATGATGTCGAAAAACAGTATAAGGTATGTAAGGTATGCATATAAGCGAAAGGGCGGATTGTTTGATCAGATGCCTGTTCGTAAAAAAAGTGGACTGGTTCCGCGTAAAAAAGGACTTGATACCGGAAAATATGGAGGATATAATAAAGCAACTGCTTCATTCTTTACGTTGATAAAACTAAAAAATGATATTATATTCGTACCGATCAATCTGTTAAATGCTAATGACTTTATATCTTCTGAAAAATGCAGAAGTCAAATAATTATTGAAGCAATGAAAGGATTTGTTGCAGCAAATAAAATGAAAAACATTACAGAGGCGGATGTTAAATACTTGTCTGTAATAAATGGTGAAGAGGATGATAATTTCAGAATAATCAGGATCAATTCAACTCTTGAGATTGATGGAATGCGTTTTAATCTCAAGGGCAAGAATGATAATTATATGTCTGTTGCACTTGCAACTTCGCTGGTGCTTGACAGAGAATTTGAAATATATGTAAAAAGGATAGAATCGTTTTATAAGAAATATAAGGATAAAATAATATCATCTGTAAGCCCATACAGCGGCATCAATAAAGAAATGAATGAGAAGCTGTATAAGTGTATTGCAGAAAAATGCATCTCAGGACCATTTGCCCGGTGGGATAAGTTTAAAGAAGCTGGTGAAACATTGATAAAAGGATTTGATATGTTTACAAAGATGGATTTAACTGAGCAAATTCTTGCTCTTATAAAATGTCTCTCGATTTTGAAAACCGGTCGTTCATCAAATGCTGATCTTAGTTTTGCAGGAGGTCAAAAGAATTTCCATACAGAAAGATTTGGCATGATACTAAACAAGAAAAAGAACTCTGAGGTTTATGTAATCGACCAGTCTCCGACCGGACTTTACGAAAAAAAGTCTGTAAATCTGCTTGAATTATGAGCTGGCGTACAGTAGTAATTTCCAAAAGAGCAAAGCTTGATATGAAGACCGGATATCTTGTAGTAAGGAGCGAGGAAAGCACAAGCAAGATCAACCTTGACGAGATATCCGTGCTCATCATTGAAAATACAGCTGTTTCAATAACAGGCTGTCTTATCGCAGCTCTTACAGAAAAGAAGATAAAAGTCATATTCTGTAATGAAAAGCGCGATCCGACCTGCGAACTTGTTTCGTATTACGGCAGTCACGATACATCTGCCAAGCTAAGAAAACAGATAAGATGGAGCGAGGATGTCAAGTCGTATATCTGGTCAGAAATAATCGCTGAAAAGATACGTAAGCAATCCGAATTCCTTGAAGAACTTGAAAAAAGCAATGAAGCTGAAATGCTCAGGAATTACATCGAAGAGCTTGAAATAGGTGATGTGACCAATCGAGAAGGTCATGCAGCTAAGGTGTATTTCAATGCGCTTTTCGGAAAAGAATTTACACGAAGTCAGGAGTGTGTTACAAATGCTGCGCTGAATTACGGTTACAGTATCATTTTGTCGTATTTCAACAGAGAGATAACTGCTCACGGCTATGTAACACAGCTTGGTTTATTCCACAGCAATATGTTCAATCACTTCAATCTGTCATGTGATCTTATGGAGCCTTTCAGAGTTATAGTGGACAGATGTGTTGTGAAGAACAGCTTCACAAAATTTGATAAGGAAGAAAAGCACATTCTTGTTGACATTCTCAATTCAACTGTTTATATGAATGGGATGGAGCAATATCTCGGCAATGCAATAAAGCTGTATTGCAGAAGTGTTTTTGATGCTTTGAATGACAATGATGTTTCACAGATCACGTTTTATTCCCTGAAAAGGCGGGAGTGAAAATGAGTTACAGATTTATGAGGATTATGGTATTTTTTGATCTTCCTGTTGCAACGGCGGAAAACCGGCGGGATTATAATCGCTTCAGGCGCTTTCTTGTAAAAAACGGTTTTATTATGCTTCAGGAATCTGTTTATTGCAGGATGGTGCTTAATCAGACTGTGGCAAATACGGTGTTGAATGTTATAAAAAGTAATCGTCCGCCGCAGGGACTTGTACAGGTGCTGAATGTTACCGAAAAACAATTTGAGAAAATGGAGTTTATTACAGGCAGCTTTAAAAGCGATGTAATAGACAGCGACGAAAGGCTTGTGATATTATGATGATAGCATATCCGGCGGCTGATATATCCTGTGAACTTAAAGAGGATAAAGTTCTTGAACTGATAATAGAGAATCAGCATATTTTCTATAACATAGTTTCTGATATTCAGTCTCAGCTTGACGGAAATGATGGTGCTTTTGTTGTCTCTGAGAACTATCAGCCGATGGATATGCGAAAAAATACAGAGCTTATCACGCAGCTTGTTCCATTTACAGTTAATCAAAAAGATCTGATAAGCAAGCTGTATGCTCTGTTGAAAAAGGAAGCTGTTGATGAGAAAATGTATCAGCAGACATACGAAATACTTTCACGCATATCTGAATACTTGTATGAACTCATTGAAGGACAGGAAATGGAGCTTACAATAACAGTTCCTGAGGATATAACCGGGATACTGAAAGCTTTTGATATGAGTTTTGATGATAAGGATATGTCGCTGTCAGAAAAAATACTGGAGTACATTATTACTTCGAGGGATTTAAAGGGAAAGAAACTGTTCATAACCTTAAATCTAAGGAGCTATCTGACTGATAATCAGACCGAACAGCTTTTTCAAAGTCTTCTGCTTAAAAAGATACAGCTTATATGTATTGAAAGTACGGAACACAGCCGTTTGTGTAATGAGGAAGTGATAATAATTGATAAAGATATGTGCGTCATATAAACTATTGATTATTAGCTGATTATGATGTATAATAAAGATATACCTTATGAAAATGCACTGATGAGTAGTGTCATTATCTTGAATTTGAGGTTTGAGAGTAGTGTAATTTTATAGGGTAGTAAAACTTTCAGCTCATATCTTGCATTACCGATGTTGTTTGAGAGTAGTGTAATTTTATAGGGTAGTAAAACGTAGAGATTGCAGTCTACGTATACCGTGGTTTGAGAGTAGTGTAATTTTATAGGGTAGTAAAACCGCTCTGATTGGTGAGGGCACAAATGTCCGTTTGAGAGTAGTGTAATTTTATAGGGTAGTAAAACTTTTGAAAATGAGTGAACTCACATTGGACGGTTTGAGAGTAGTGTAATTTTATAGGGTAGTAAAACCAGGCTTACGGCTGATCCTGAGCTGAGGCAGTTTGAGAGTAGTGTAATTTTATAGGGTAGTAAAACTAGGCTTTCTTGAACTCAGCCCACGCCCAGTTTGAGAGTAGTGTAATTTTATAGGGTAGTAAAACTTTATTGCAGACTGATAGTCTCGGTACAAAGTTTGAGAGTAGTGTAATTTTATAGGGTAGTAAAACTTTGTATTTTGCTTTTTCCGTTTCCGTCTGTTTGAGAGTAGTGTAATTTTATAGGGTAGTAAAACAAAACAAAACATTGCAGTTTGCAGCGGTAGTTTGAGAGTAGTGTAATTTTATAGGGTAGTAAAACTCTCCTGCCGTGAGTATCTTGTGCAGTTTGGTTTGAGAGTAGTGTAATTTTATAGGGTAGTAAAACGCAAAACCTTCATTAACAAGTGTCATTATCGTTTGAGAGTAGTGTAATTTTATAGGGTAGTAAAACTAAGTCACTTTATAACCCGGCTTCTGAGTGTTTGAGAGTAGTGTAATTTTATAGGGTAGTAAAACTCGTGAAGCTTGGACAGGTCAGCTCCGCCGTTTGAGAGTAGTGTAATTTTATAGGGTAGTAAAACTTCTTGTCGGGATCGTCAATGAGTTCAACAGTTTGAGAGTAGTGTAATTTTATAGGGTAGTAAAACACAATCACTAAGTACATCGGTGAGGGTACTGTTTGAGAGTAGTGTAATTTTATAGGGTAGTAAAACACATTCAGAAGTGGGTAAACACTCTGGCACGTTTGAGAGTAGTGTAATTTTATAGGGTAGTAAAACCAGAGGGGGAGACCTCGCGCACGGATTCCGTTTGAGAGTAGTGTAATTTTATAGGGTAGTAAAACACAACCTGGGGCAGCATACGCCCCTGTTCCGGTTTGAGAGTAGTGTAATTTTATAGGGTAGTAAAACCCTTCTGCATATCGGTCATTCTGATTTCCTGTTTGAGAGTAGTGTAATTTTATAGGGTAGTAAAACATCAGACCGCGGATATACTCTGCTACACTAGTTTGAGAGTAGTGTAATTTTATAGGGTAGTAAAACCTCTTCAAATGTAACATCATGCATGAGACAGTTTGAGAGTAGTGTAATTTTATAGGGTAGTAAAACCAAACCCAACGGTTCTGTGTTGTATCGAAGTTTGAGAGTAGTGTAATTTTATAGGGTAGTAAAACACTGCTCTACTTGGTACGTCCTCGCAACGCGTTTGAGAGTAGTGTAATTTTATAGGGTAGTAAAACAGGTCGAGCACCAGAGTGCCAGCTGATTTCGTTTGAGAGTAGTGTAATTTTATAGGGTAGTAAAACCACCTCTTAACTGAGGATATGCCTGCGGATGTTTGAGAGTAGTGTAATTTTATAGGGTAGTAAAACGTCACGTCTGAGGATAGCAGCGCGTTTTTGGTTTGAGAGTAGTGTAATTATAGAGTAGCGTAATTATATAGGGGAGAAAAACGTCATTTATAGCTGATTCTTCAAGAGAAGAGTTTGAGAGAAGTGTGATATTTTATGGGGAGTGAGGTCAGTAAATACGATTATGCTCTGTTTGTAACGAGGTAAACTCGAATTCTTCTTTTACATAAAAATTGATTAAAAAGAACAATTCAAATCGCACAGTAAACATGAACGGAGGGAATGTCGCAATAATGAAAATCTACCATCAGCATCAGCGGATGTGTTTGTAAAAATATAGCGATTATTGGGTTTAACCATGCGACTTACAGGAGCTCTTTAACGCTGATTAATAGCTTGCCTTCATAGCTAACTATCGTAGCATAAATGTCAATTGCAAATTGAAAATTGAAAGAACCGCTATAAGCAACGCTTCCTAACTAAAGTGTACCTCAGGGAAGTTGTAGCTTTGGCGGTTCTTATTTTAGCATTATATGTTATATTCTGCCGCAGTAAGCTATCATACTACAGCACAAACGCATATTTTGTCGGAATAATGACATAGATTTTTTATATGGTAAAAAACTGTTTTGGGCGAAAATGCATCAGCCGAACATAGTATAGGTTCGCGTGAACTCATGATTTGCTCCGCAGGATATATATTTCTGTATCTGAAATGATAGTATTTCTGTATATACCGTCGTTTGAAGGGATATTGACAAGCGTTTGCGGGCAGTGTATAATGCTTATTGTACACAGACGGTGTACATCACATACCGATCCGAACATACCAAGAAGGAGGTACACTATGTTAAAGGATTTCCCACTCGAACTCATTATACCTATCGCAGCAGGTATTGCACTATTCATTGTCATTCTCGCCATGGGTTACATCAAGGCGCCTCCGGACACCGCATACATAATCTCTGGTCTGAGACGCAAGATAATCATCGGCAAGGCAAGTATCCGCATCCCTTTCTTTGAGCGTGTTGATAAGCTGAAATTACAGCTTATAGCAGTTGATGTCAAGACATCGAGTGCGGTTCCGACAGCCGATTACATCAATATCAATGTTGACGCGAACGTAAACGTAAAGGTAAGCAGTGATCCTTCTCTAATCAAGCTCGGCGCTGAGAACTTCCTCAATAAGGAGACAACTTATGTTGCAAAGGTAGCGCGTGAGGTCCTCGAAGGCAATATGCGTGAGATCGTCGGACAGATGACTCTCGAAGCAATGGTCAACGACCGCAAGGCTTTCGCTGAGAAGGTACAGGAAAACGCAGCTCCAGACCTCAACAGGATGGGACTGGAAATAGTATCGTTCAATGTTCAGAACTTCACAGATGACCAGAATCTCATTGAGAATCTCGGTATCGACAACACCACTAAGATCCAGAAGAAAGCAGCTATTGCAAGAGCTGAATCCGAAAAGGAGATAGAGATCGCAAAGGCACAGGCAAAGAAGGAAGCAAACGATGCAAAGGTGCTCGCTGAAACTGAGATAGCTCAGAAGAACAACGAGCTCGCTATCCGTCAGGCTGAACTTAAAAAGGAAGCCGATACACAGCTTGCTATCGCCGATGCGGCTTATGAGATCCAGAAAGAGGAGCAGCGCAAGACCATCGAGGTTTCAAAGGCTAACGCAAACATCGCAGCTTCCGAGAAGGACGTAGAGCTCAAGACAAAGGAAGCAGAGGTAAAGGAAAAAGCCCTCGATGCAGAGATAAAGAAAAAGGCTGAAGCTGACCGCTACAAGGCTCAGCAGGAGGCCGATGCTAAGCTCTATCAGCTCAAGAAGGAAGCCGAAGCAGACCGCTTCCAGAGAGAACAGGAGGCTGAGGCTCAGAAGGCTGAGGCAGAGGCTGCAAAATTCGCACGTATGCAGGAGGCTGAGGGTATCGCAGCAGTAGGTAAGGCTGAGGCAGATGCTATTCGTGCAAAGGGACTTGCAGAGGCAGAAGGTATCAACGCCAAGGCAGAGGCTATGAAGAAGTACGGCGAGGCTGCTGTTCTTGAGATGTACTTCAAGGCTCTTCCCGAGGTAGTCAAGAACGCTGCTGCTCCTCTTGAAAATGTTGACCGCATCACTATGTACGGCGACGGCAATTCAAGCAGAATGGTAGGCGATATCATCAGCTCCACCACAAGAGTCACTGACGGTCTTTCTGAGGCGACAGGCGTTGACATCAGAGGCATACTTTCAGGCTTCCTTGGCGGCAGAGCAGTGAGTGCTCCCGAGCCAGATGATAAAGCTACTGAGGCTGAGGTGAACGAAGAGCGAGTATCCGATCCGGACTACGGAACAGAGTTTATGGAAGAGATAACAGACGCAGATGAAACGGATACAGATGAATAAAGATGTAATAAGAAAAGCGGATGATCATTCATCCGCTTTTTAATTCTGTGATAATAAAAAAATCAAATCCGGAATCCTATCTTTCCGGTAGCGATGTTCAGTATCAGCTCGGCAAGCTCGCGGGGAGACTCATTCATTCCGCTGCTGAGCCACTTGCGTATGATAGAAAGTGAGCCTGATACAACGAATAGCGAGCAGTATTCCGCATAGACGTGCATATTGCCCGGCATAAGCTCATGCATATCAGTTATTTTGCCCACTGTACCCTCAATGAGCTTATAGGGAAAATCGCCTTCCGCGCTGTTTTCGAGAAGGAGAGTATAAAGCGCGGAATTATCCCTGATATGGGAAAGAAGTACCTCTACCTGCTGGATTATAGACCCCTTATCGTGGACGTTCACACTTGCGATACAGCTTGCACCGGCAGAAAGGGCTTCCTGCTCTATCTCCTCGTATATCTCACGGATATTGTTGTAATACTTGTAGAAGGTAGAGCGGTTTATCCCTGCGTCCTCACAAAGCTGACTGACGGTTATATCGTAGATAGTCTGCTTTCCCAGCAGCTTTATTATACTTTCACGAAGAAGTCTTTTTGTCAGTCTTACGCGCTGATTGTCTTTGGTATTCATGTTGCACCTCTGAATGTCAGATTATTTCTTCCTGCCGAACTGCATAATAGCCAGCTTGTCTGTGAGGTAGATTACAAGCGGCAGAACGAATACTACCATAACTACCGACACAGCAGTACCGCAGGCTATCATCGAACAGGTCTGAGAAATAGCTTTCTGCGTCATAAGAAGTCCGGTGGTGAGACAGCATCCGATAAGTATCAGCGACGAGGTGAGGATCGTCTTGACAGAGCGGTCCATAGCAGAGCCGAGCGCCTGTTTTTTGTCGGATGTCCTGCGTTCCTCGATGTAGTTGCAGGTGAAGAGGATGCCGTAGTCGATAGTTGCACCCATAAGTATGCACTGCACAAGAATGAGCGCGATGTAGTTGACTGTGAAGCCGCTGAGCACCATGATAAGCGTTGTGATGAATACTGAGGACTGTATAACGGCAACGAGTATCGCCGAGCTGAAAATGGCTCTGAATGTGATGATAACAACTATGAATATCGCAAAGACTGTGAGCATTGTAACGAAGTTGAGCTCCTTTTTGAACCCGTCGTTCATCTCCTTGCCCATTACGGAGTCGCCTACGAAATAGTGTGTGCCCTCAAATCTTTCATCAGCCTCGTCAATGAGTTCGCCAATGGCACTGAATGACTTATCGCCCTCTGATTCGTGCCTGAGAGATACCACCATACGGTTGTATTCACTTCCGAGCATCTGGCTGGTATTTTCGCCGATGAGCTTCTGTGCAGCTTTGAGCTGTGCCAGTTTATCATCGCTGTCGGGCATCTGCTCCAGCATAGCACTTGCTGCGGACAGGAATTCCGCAGTCGTCATAGTCTCCTTGCCTGACATCCTGAACAGCATCTGAGCCTGAGATTCCTCAAAGCCGAACTGAGCTGCGATCTCCGCTGGAGTACAGCTTACGCCGAGAGTATTTGAGTAGTCCTGAACGCTGTTGACGTCATCGCGTTTTCCGAGCCATTCAATGTAGTCGGCAACTGTCTCCGGTGACTCGGTATTCCTGTATAGCAGCACAGTCTGGTTGTCGTATCCGAAGCAGTCCTCGATGTAGGTCTGGTCGCTGTTGTCGAAGACCTTGAGGAAGCCTACCTTAACATCGTCCTTTCTGACGTATGCCAAGCCGACAATTATCAGCACAGCCGGAAGTACCACTGCGCCCAGCTTGGTGACGAGCTTCATAACGCCGGTCATAGGAATCTCCAGCGACTTCTTCCTGCTCTTTTCGATTATTTTGTCGAAGGTCACCACAACGCCGGGCAGGAGAGTGAATATGCACACAAGGCTCATAAATACGCCCTTTGCCAGAACCACGCCCATATCCTGACCTATCTTGAAGTCCATAAATACAAGCGCCAGCAGTCCTACGATTGTCGTTACGGAACTTCCGGATACGGGAGCTACCGAGTGTGCAAGAGCATTTATCATTGCCTCTTCGTGGGAAGCGTACTTCTTTTTCTCCTGAGCATAGCGGTTCATCAGCATTATGGAGTAGTCCATGGACAGACCGAGCTGCAACAGTGCGCCGACTGAGAAAGTCATAAACGATATTGACGGCAGGAAGGCATTCGTTCCCATATTAAGCGCAATTGCAACTCCTATACAGCCCATGAAGATGAACGGCTCCACCCACGAATCGCACAGTATGAACAGTATCGTGAATATAACGATAACGGCTATCAGGGCTATGACAGGCAGGTCACCGACAAGTGAATCCGTCATCAGAGCGTTGTCCACGACAGCACCGCTCACATAGGCGTCATCGTAGGTATCCTTTATCTTGTCCAGCACCTTGCGTGAGGTCTTGGAGTATGTATCCGCTGAAACGGTCACCAGATACTTGGAGTGACCGTCTTTCTGGTAGGACTCATCGTTCTGGATATAAGCCACGGACTGCACATTGTCAATGGCGGCAAGCTCTTCCTGCCGTTTGAGCTGCTCCGTTTCATCAAGCCCATCGAACATCACTGTTATCGCGGAGCTGTCCCCGAATTCGTCGGACATTATCTCCATTCCCTTTCTGACCGATGAGTCGTCCGGCAGGTACTTCGACATATCGTAGTTGATCTTGCAGTTGAATATTCCCACCGCACACAGAACTACCGCTATCGCATAGACCACGAATATTAGCTTCCTCCTGCGGACGATTATTTCTGACAGTTTCTTCAAGCTGGTTCCTTCTTTCACTAATTATTGACATATCTATTATATCAACATTGTGTTGATTTTGCAATAACAAGTTGCGAATATCGTGTTTTATAAACAACATTTTTCCGGAATTTGTTGTTATTGCTTAGTGAAAATCAAACTTGACAAACTGAAATTACTGTGTCAGAACATAAGTATAAGGTAATATGGTTTGGAGGAAATACGATTACAGGGGATAAACCGGCAACAGCAATCACCGCTGCTTGCAGACGGACATATCTCAAATGTAAACCTGAGGATGCTTGTACGTCAGGTAACAGTTCACCAGAACGAGGACAAGTCTATTGACATCTGATTTGATATGAATAGTGCGTTCAATTACAAAATCATGGAAGATGTTACAACTGATATACTATGATACAATACAAAGGGTGCCCGGCAAACTTTATGAGACTTTAATTCATTCCCTCATAGCTTTTGCTACGTTAAGGACAAAAACACGGGAGAGATAATGATCGACGAAGAAACCGCATGGATAGTCCGAGAAGTTTTCAAGCTGTATATTGAGGGCTATGGACTTACATCGATCGCCAGGAAGATGAATGCAGATGGAATTCACTCCCCAGACTTCTACTTTAACAGGAAACTATCCGACCATAAGCCCGACATATCCAAGAAATATCTGTGGGTGCAGACAACAGTCAAGCGAATGCTGACAAATGAATTGTATCACGGAACGCTAGTCAATCACAAGACGGTCAGCTCTAAAATATATAAGTCTATTACAGCTGTCCCTGACGAAGAACAGTTCCGCCATGAAAACTACTGCGAACCTATAATAGACGAAACAACATGGAAGCAGGCACAGTTTATGCTGAAGGAACGTTCAAAGATACACCCTCGCTCACAGAACGGACGAAATATCCACAGATACGCAGGAATGATAAAATGTGCTGAATGTGGGGCTAATCTTATCGCGAGACGGAGAAGGTGGCAAGGAAAGGAATACATTGAATACACCTGCAACAGTAGCCACCGCTACGGCAGCGAGTATTGCACACCTCATTCCGTAAGAGAAACCCAGCTCGATTCGCTGATAGATAAGGAAATTAAGAGGCAGCTTATCGTAATTAAGGCGCGCAGCAATAAGTATAACAGTATCGTTAAGGAATGGATCAAAAAGAAGCCCCTTTACGACAAACAGATACAGACTAATCATGGCAAAATAGCTCGGTGCAAAGAAGAGATAGAGAATCTTATCATCGAACGTATCAACGACCGCAATCACGCTTCGTTCTATAACAGCATGATAACCAAACGAGAAAATGAGATACAAATCCTCGAAAAGAAGATCTCAGAGCTTCACCATTACGATGAAGTATGTAAAAAGCGCCGGGAGGAACTCAAAAACACATCGGAGCTTATAGAAAAAATCCTTTCAGAGGGGCATATCTCGAATATTAACCTCAGAATGCTTGTGAAGCAGATCACAGTCCACCAGAACGAGGACAAATCTCTTAATGTCTCGTTCGATATGAACGGAGACTTCAAAGATGACACACTGACCGATATCGAGCCTGAGATAAGCTGAAACATCGATATATAGAAATAAACAGCCGTGGAGAACTCCCCTGCGGCTGTTGTTTTCTCGGCATACGCATTAACATAACTTTTGCGCAAAAGTTTACATAGTGACAACATCGGAATACCATTAGGCAAAAAGAAAAAAGCCCGATAAATCGAGCTTTTCAATGGTGCGGATAACAGGACTTGAACCTGCATGAACTTGCGTTCATATGGACCTGAGGGATAGGTCACGATAGTGGTTTTTTACGGTCAATCCAAATCTCTGAAAAGCAGCCGCATATAATCACGTTTACCGTAAATGATACGGTCAATATATACGGTATCTTCGCTTGTTCGGTAGAATGCAAGGTAATTCTTATAAACAAGAAAACGATATCCGCTGAACAGGTCGGACGAGAAATAAAGAGGCTTTCCAATCTCAGCTTGTGCCTGAAGCATATCAATAGTATCAAGTATTCCGTTGACAGTGGCTTCAGCAGCAGAAGGATTCAACAATTTTTCAGAAATATAAGTCCATATCTCATCAAGGTCATTCCGGGCTTTCGGAGAGTAAACAATTTTATTCATGCTTTTTTGCTCCGAAATGCTTTCTCATATCATCGGAAGTGATCCAGCCTTCCTGTTCGCCGGATTTCCTTCCCTCTTCCAATTCACACATTAGGCGGAGTGCCGCTTTGGTACGCTCGTACTCCTCTTGCTCCGCAATATCAACGATTGCATAGCAGCCGCGACCGTTCTTGGTAAGATAAACGGGTGAACCTACTGCAACGTCCTGCAATACAGCAGAATAATTCCTTAAATCTGAAATAGGCACGATATTCGGCATAGTAACAGCTCCTTTCAGAAACAGTTTTCTTTCTACAACTATTATAACCTAATCCAGAATAATTGTCAAGTTTTAAGATAAATTTATCATCAAATTTGTAGTAATCCCCCTGTATAATATTTAAATGTTAATCCAATTTATGTATTGCTTTTTTAAAATTCTCCTCAGACAGTTCACCTGACATGAACGCTGTCTTTGCTGAATGAAGCTCCCTGAGCCAGTCGGCATAATCGTTATAGGACAAGTCCTTGCCTTGCTTTTCGTCTCCGAGCTTTAACTCGTACCGCTCAACGCGCCTGTAGTTGCGATTGATGGCTCTGTCGTAGTCAGCTAGCAGCTTGCTGTGCTGAAGCCTGAATTTATATATTAACGGTGGTCCAACCTGCTTACATGTGCGTCCGTCATCAGTCCTGACCCGATCACAGTATCGGGTCTTTTTCTTTGTCTTAGGTTTGAAAAAATGACCGCAGTAGTCGCATTGGCTGAAGCTCGTATCATATTCCATTGTGTGCAGGAAGATATACCATATATAGTCAGGCAGATTGTCGAAGCGGTAACCTCTGCTGTATGGCAGCTTAGGTCTTGTCATCTGAAACATTTCCGTGCTGACATCTGTATGTGCGATAACCTGTTCAAATTGGCACTTGAAGATTGTTTCCCTGCCTAAGAATGCTTTAGTAGTCTTTTCCTCGTGGGTGCCTTCAAATCTGCAATACGCATCTGCGATAGTGAAGAAAATGTTTTGAGTGTGTACCATATCTCGCAGCATTTCAACAGCGTGATCCTTATACTCAAAAAGCTCTTCATAACTTGATATATCATAACTGTCAACATACAGCTTTGTACACAGCAGAAAGCTGTACACAGGTTCTTCCTGACAAAAGATCTCAGCAGTATATCCAACGGCTCGGCACACGCCCAAAAGTTCATCAGGAGTCGTGTTCTCCTTGGTATATGCTTTCAGCTTGTCAAGCAGTCTGTTGAACGGCGTCAGATCAATCTCAAGAAAGTCTATCAGCTGCTGTTCAAATGTTATCTCAGGCAGTTCGGTTGCTTCTTCTCCATCATACATAAAGCGCCTAATAGTATTTTTATTTGGGAAAACGTACAGTCCACGGCTCAGATACATAAGTTTTACCTCCAAAGATAGGTTACCACTATTATAACACACATCATATTGAAATGGAAGTATAAATAAACATTTGAGTTTCATTTCGCATTTATTATGTGAAAAAAGTCTGTTATGATTGAAACTGAGGAAGAGTCTTCGGACTTGGACAGCAACTTGAAAATTGAATATGGGATCAGGAGTTACGTTGTTTCCGATGGTGGGGTGGTGAGCCGTACCAGCCCAGAGATGCGCTATGACGCGAATGCCGAGCGATAACATCTCTGGTTTCACATAGCGCAGATGTGAAGTAGCGATGAAAGTCGGGAACGGATACTTACATTCAGCCACAGTCCGAGCGTGATAAAACCGTCGCAGGCAATGGGAGTGTGCTAGGGCAGCCGAGCATTTAGGTTGCCTATGAGTCCGATGTGCAGTCGGACGGCTTCTGATTCGGTCAGACAAGGGTGCGGCGGATACCACTGTGAGCTCACAGCAGGTCCGTGATGTGTCGCGCACTTTTGTACTGATCCGTTCGTGATCTGCAGCCTTAGAATATATTCAAAACTACATCAAAATGCAATAAGGATACTGCTCCCACTTTTTAATTCCGAAAGTCACATTTCTAACTGAAAAACATTCAAAACTGGCATAATAGCAGTCTTGAGTGAAAATGTCTGCAAGCCTCTATTTTACGCTGTTTGCAGTCGCAGTCATGATTTTATGAGAAAAGGTCAGTTCTCATAAAATGGATTTGTGTTTCGGAAAACGTTTCAGAGCAGTCAAAAACATATGCAAAAACAGTTCAATTTGCATAAAGGATACTGCTCCCACTTTTTTACTTGTGGAAAGTAGAAATCCGCCCGACACAGCCCACACAAATAGTTCGCGCGGGTAACTGCTCGTAACGAAAAAGCTGTCGGCTGTGTTTAAAGATAAAAAGGAGATGATTTTATAGGAAACGAATTAACAATTTACAACAGCGAGTACATAATGACAACTCCACTGGAAAAGCAGGAGTACATCATCTACAAAATGATGTATCCCGGACTGTATATCCTTGCAGGCGCACCGAAGATAGGCAAATCGTGGTTAGCGCTCGATTTATGTTTATCAGTCGCTAATGGTGAGCAGTTCCTCAAGCACGATACAAATATTGGTCAGGTATTGTATCTGAGTCTTGAGGACAACCTCCTGCGCTTGCAGAACAGGATATATGAACTCACAGATGAACCTTGTGAGAACTTGAACTTCGCAATAGAAGCGCAGTCAATAGGCAATGGTCTCGAGGAAGAACTTGAAAAGAGTAAACAGGAGCTTACGAATCTGAAAGTAATTGTTATCGATACACTTCAGAAAATCAGGTGCAACACTGATGTCAACTATGGCTCAGACTACAAAGAGCTCTCTGTACTGAAAGCGCTTGCGGATAAGCTGAAAGTTGCAATACTTGTCGTGCATCATACGCGCAAGTGTTATGACAGCGATCCGTTCAATATGGTCTCAGGCTCGACAGGTATCATCGGCAGCGTCGACGGTATCATGGTCATGATAGAACAACATCGCGGCAGCGGTAAAGCTAAGCTACACTGCGCAGGTCGTGACATTGAACACCTTGAATTGAACTTGGAGTTTGCAAATCACAGGTGGAATGTAGTTGACGATGTGCCTGAACGCAAGCCAGACCTTTTCTCTTTCGCGATACATGATCTCATGGTCGATGAGAAGCGCTTCACAGGTTCAGCAACAGAACTCTGCAATCTGATGTATAAACGCTTCGGTCGTGAGTATGCTCCGAACTGGATGACTCGAAATCTTGTTCAGCACACGGACGAATTAAAAGTATACGGAGTACTATTCAGTATGCGCAGAAGTCATGGCTCAAGAATACTGGAACTCGTTTATGACCAGTCGGGTGACAGTAAAAACGGAAGTCTGCTGTGGGTAGAAATTACTGACCATACCGGCACCCGAAGTCCCGAAAACGTCTATTTACCTTTGTTTGAGGCGGGTGACGGTAAAAATATGGGTGACGGCATTTGCGGTTCAGGGTGACGGTATACACACGCACAAAAACGCGCGTTTTTGCCGCGGCTACACAAATCGGGGAGTTATCCCACCTGCGGCGGTGAAAGCGGTTGTCGCGCAACGTGGAGCGAGTGTGGCGGTACCGCGGAGATATTTTCAGCGGAGGAAGAAAAACTGCTGAGGGAGCAGTACAGGTAGCGGAGGTATGAAATGCCAGCATCGCATTCGGCAGTCCGCCGAACGCTTGCTGGTCGGGGAGAACCCCGAACCCCCACTCAAAAATCGCACATAGAAAGGAGAATGTTATAATGAGAAAACGCAACAAAACTATAACCATTCGCTGTACCGATGACGAGTACAAGCGGATACACAGCAAGGCTGAACGGCACAAATTATCGCTGAGTGACTTCGTTCTCAGGTCGGCTATGGACAAGAAAATTATCGTAGCTGACGGACTGAACGAGGTCGCCAAGCAGCAGAAAGCAATCGGGCGAAATCTCAATCAGATAGCAATGCTGGCTCACGAAGGACGGCTTCACTCCGTCCGACTGGACGAGCTTGTGGAGCAGCACAGAGCACTTACACAAGCCGTCTGTGACATAACAAAGGCGGTGAAGTGATGCCGATAATCCATTTCATAAACAACAAAACTCAGACCGCTGGCGGTATGAAGAACGTCCTTGCCTACGTCAGCAGAAAGGAGAAAACAGTGTCAGAGGACAAGCGTTTCGTGACAGGAGTCAACTGTGCTCCCGAGACTGCCCTCGATGAAATGACCGCGACCAAGAACCTGTACCACAAGCCTGACGGTCGGCTCTACTATCATCTGGTGCAGAGCTTCCCAAGCGGATATGAAATCGAACCCGAACTCGCACACAAGATAGCGGTGGAGCTTGCGGAGAAAGTCTTCAACAGATACGAAGTTGTAGTCGCAACTCATATTGACAGAGAGCATATCCACAGCCACTTGGTGCTGAATTCGGTCAGCTTCGAGGACGGAAAGAAATATCATTCAAACAAGGAGAGCGTCGAGCAACTGATGAAACTCAGCGATGAAATTTGTCAGCGGTATGGAGTCCATGTACTTGATGCACCCAAGAAGAAAATGAAGAAAGATATACTTTCCGACAACGAGTACAGGTCAGCCAAGCGCGGCGAGAGCTTCAAGTGGGAGCTGATGAATGTCATAAACCAAGTGATGAAACAAGCCAAAACCAAGAAGCAGTTCTGCTACATGATGAAGCGGCAGGGCTACGGTGTCAGGTGGGAGGACAACAGAAAGTATATCACATATGCCTGTCCAAATGGCAGAAGATGCCGTGACAATAAGCTTCACGGCGACAAATACAGAAAGGAGAATATGGAATATGAGTTCGAAACAAGAAGAATTGCAGCAGATGTACGACAAGGAATTGTCGGCTGCGGAGGAAACTCAGCCAACGGTATTGGTGCTCGATTCCAACTGGAGAGCGCTGATAGAATTGAACAAACTGATGTCGCAGGAGCAGCTGGAAATACTCAGCCGACTGTCGGTTTTGGCGACGAAAGCAGAGACAGAACAGGTGCTGAAAACGGTACGCTCCGAGCAGAGGAATACCATAGCGACCTGTCAGGAGATACTGGATCAAACGTCGGAAACCGCGACTTTAGCAGCCAAGGAATTGAAGAAAGCAACAGCAGATCTCGTCTTACAGGCTGGGAAGCTGAACGAGCAATATGGCTTGAAACTGAAAGAGCTCGACGAATACAAGCACAGGCTCAGCTTGAAGGTTGCGAAGTGGATAGTGATATCACAATCGGTCTTGATAGCATTGTCAGCGGCGTTGCAACTATGGCTTCGATAATTGAGGACGAGCCTGCCGATGATACCGAGTACGCTCGGGAACACGTTGACCGAAAGGCACTGGCAAAGGAGCTCAGAAAAAAGGAAGAATTCGGTATGCATATGGGGTAACCCAAATCTAAAATGAAAGGAATTTTTAAAATGAACAATTCAAATCACATCAGAAATATGAACAAAGAATATGAGAGGAGCGTGGTATATTGGGAAGAACAAGAATTGAACCAAAGATCAATAATGCGTATTTTAAATACAACGGTGATTATACCGCCTTTGATAATTTCATCGAGGCTATGATACACGACTATCTGAATTCGTCAAAAGCATCACAGACTGCTCAGATGGATTTTAGTGGAAAGGTCGAAATTCCGCAAGATAAAGGAAAAACAGTAGACTTCTGAGAAAGTTTGTGGTATGGTGTGTCGTAGCACCGGACAAGGTGTTGCGACTGCCAATAAGAATGGAGGTATAAAAATGAAAGCATGGTTATATTACAGACTGTCACGCGACGAGGACGCCGAGATGAACAGTCTTCAGAATCAGCGGCAGATACTTGCAGATTACGCTGAACAAAATGGTTATGACATTATCGGCGAGAGCTTCGATGATAATGTTTCCGGTATGACGTTCAACAGAAAAGGTATAGGTCAGCTCGAGACAGCTGTCGATGAGGGAAAAATAGACATCGTTTTAGTCAAAGACTTATCAAGACTCGGCAGGCACAGAACACAAACTGCGTTGTTCATAGACCACCTGCGCGAGAACAACGTAAAGGTCTATTCTGTGACTGAGGGCATAGATTCAACAAACGAGAATGATGATATGCTCATAGGCTTCAAGCAGCTGTTCAATGACTTTTATGCCAAGGACATAAGCAAGAAGGTTCGTGCTGGAGTCCGGCAGAAACAAAAAAGCACCGGTATAGTTGAAACTTTACCGATGGGATATGTTAAGGATAAGAATACAGGTAAGATAATGATAGATGAGGATACTGCGTGGATAGTCCGCGAAGTGTTCCGGCTGTACATAGAGGGCTACGGACTGACTACGATTGCCAAGAAAATGAATGCAGAAGGCATCAAGTCGCCAGACTATTACTTCAACCGAAAGCTGAGCGAACATAAGCCTGACATCTCGAAGAAATATCTGTGGGTGCAGACCACTGTGAAACGTATGCTTACAAACGAGCTTTATCACGGTACACTTGTCAATCACAAGACAATAAGCTCAAAGATATACAAGACCATAACAGCAGTACCAGAAGATGAACAATACCGTCATGATAACTTCTGCGAACCTATTATAGACGAGACCACATGGAAACAGGCGCAGTTCATGCTGGAGCAGAGGTCAAAGATAAACCCACGCTCACAGTGTGGAAGAAACATTCATCGGTACGCTGGTATCATCAAATGCGCCGAGTGCGGTGCAAGTCTGGTCGCAAGACGCAGAAAGTGGAAGGACAAGGAGTACGTTGAATACACATGCAACAGCAATCACCGCTACGGCAAAGAATACTGCACTCCGCATTCAGTACGCGAGGAGCAGCTTGATGCACTCATAAACATCGAGATCGTATCGCTGCTTGAATATATACAGGACGAGAGTGCGAAGTACGAGAAAATCGTCAAAAACTGGCTGAAAAAGAAGCCTAAGTTTGACAAGGAGATACAACGCAACAATGAGAAGATCAAGCAGAAGCATGACGAGATCGAACAGCTTATCATAGAACGCATCAGCGACCGCGAGCACGCTAAGGTCTACAACAATATGATCGAAAAGCGTGAAGCTGAGATACATTCTCTCGAACAGAAGATAGCTGACCTGCGGCATTATGATGAGGTCTGCAAGAAGCGGCGTGAGGAGCTAAAGAACACTTCCGAGCTGATAGAAACTATACTTGCAGACGGACATATCTCGAACGTCAACTTGAGAATGCTTGTCCGTCAGGTCACAGTCCACCAGAACGAGGACAAGTCTATCGACATCAGCTTCGATATGAACGGTGCGTTCAATTACAACATCATGGAAGATGTTACAACTGACATACTGTGATACAGGAAGAAGTCTGACCTAAATCCGGATTGACATTACTTAAGTTATGTGATACAATAACAAAGAGTGCCCAGCAAACTTTATGAGTTTTTTGATGCTTCCTCATAATTTTTGCTAAGGCACTCTTTGCTTTTGGTGCGGATAACAGGACTTGAACCTGCATGTCCTTGCGAACATATGGACCTGAACCATACGCGTCTGCCAATTCCGCCATATCCGCATTGCTTTAATATTATATCACAAGCGTGAAAGTTTGTCAAGCATTTTTTACAATTCATAATAGACTCTCCTCTTACCCCTGTATCAAGAACCACAAAAATGAGCCTGTCTTGGTTCGCATCTGTCATTGCTTTTGTAAACTTTTTGCAAATATTTTGTGAACTTTCACTAAAATTAATTGTGCTCTGCATAAAAATGTGATAAAATTACTATGTAATCATAATTATACTTTCTAAGGGGGAATCATTATGAAAAAATTTATTGCAATCGTTATGGCATTTTGTATCGTGTGAGGCTCTCTCCCAGCGTTTTACAGTTCTGCGCCGGAGTGTGCGGTCACGGCTTTTGCGGACACTGACATTGATGGCAACGAATATGAGGAACTTACTGAGGGCTATCTGAACTATTTTGTTTAAATATACCTGATTCGGTTACAGAAATAGCAGATGCCACATTTATTGGATGTATAAGACTTGAATCAATAACAATTCCTGATTCGGTTAAAAGTATAGATGCTAGTGCATTTAGCAACTGCAAAAGCCTTTAATCAATAACAATTCCCAATTCTGTTACAAGTATAGGCTATAATGCATTTACTGAATGTACAAGTCTTGAATCAATAACTATACTAAATCCTGAATGTAAAATATATAACGATAAATCGACAATTAGTAATGGGGAATATGAACATCAAAATGACTATTTCGCTGGTACTATCTATGGCTATTCTAATTCCACCGCACAGGCTTATGCCGAGAAATACGGCAAAAAATCTGAAGTGATAGGCGAACAGCCAACCTCAGAATCTACCACTACCCAAGGCAATACAGAGGATTATCTGTCCTATAATATTTATGAGGATCATGCGGAAGTTGCCAAATGTGACAGTGAAGCAGTTGGCGAGATAGTGATTCCGGAGGAGATTGATGGTGTTCCGGTTACACGTATAGGTGAAAAAGCATTTGAGGACTGTGAAAGCCTAAAATCAATAACAATTCCCAATTCTGTTACAAGTATAGGCTACGATGCATTTTATAAATGTAGAATTCTTAAATCAGTAACGATACCGGATTCTGTTACAAGTATAGGTGATGCTGCATTTTTCGAGTGTGAAAGCCTAAAATTAATAACAATTCCTGATAGTGTTACAGATATAGGCGCTAATGTATTTTTATGTTGTGAAAGCCTAAAATCAATAACAATTCCCGATAGTGTTACGACTATAGAATGGTATGCATTTGGAAGATGTACAAATCTTGAATCGATAACTATACCGGATTCAGTTACAATCATAGGAATTGGAGCTTTTAGCAACTGTACAAGTCTTGAATCAATAACAATTCCTGATAGTGTTACAGATATAGGCGCTAGTGCATTTAGAAACTGCAAAAGCCTTGAATCAATAACTATACTAAATCCTGCGTGTGGAATATATGACGTTATTCTTGACAGCTCGTTTGCCGGCACTGTTTACGGCTATGAAGGTTCGACTGCACAGCTATATGCTGGAAAATACGGCTACAAATTCGAGTCATTAGGCGAAGCTCCGACATCTGGTACAGAGCTTGAAAAAGGCGATGCCAACGGCGACAACAGTATTGATATGTCAGACGTCGTTATTGTAATGCAAGCTTGCCTGAATCCTAAGAAATACGGTGTTAATGGTACAAGTCCTGACCGCATAACAGCTGACGGTGAAAAAGCCGGAGACGTTGACGGCAAGGCAGGTCTGACCGCAAATGATGCACTTCTTATTCAGAAATTCGCCCTGAAGCTTATTGATAAATTATAATAAATCAAAACCGGTCTCACATAACATGAGACCGGTTTTTTTGTCCTATCTCTCAACAGACCAAGTCATATGAATCTTCCAATACAAGAATAAACGTTTAACTTTTAAGAGAATTATCCGCGCTTAGCACATTTTACAAACAAACGAATTACGAGTTGTATACAATGCAGAAAAATATGAATACACTGTTAATTTTTTGCAAAGTTATTGAGGAATCTTTGCTTTTGCAGTAAAATATACATATGCAGATAAACTCTGTATTAAAGGAGGAATTTTTATGAATGTAAGAAACAAACTTAAACGTTGTCTTGCATCAGCAGTTTCGGCGATCATGATGTGCAGTACGCTGAATATGCTGCCGGAGATGACAGAATCTTCCATTGCAAACGCAGTCACGAAGGGCGTAACGCTTCTGTATGACGGTGGAAACAAGGAAAGCTTCAGCTATGATCTTGATTACCTTCTTGATGACAGCTATTCCTGCACATACAGCCCCCGTCTTGCACATATGCTCGTAACGCTCGCAACAGGCGCTTATAATCAGGAGGACACCAACAAGAACTATCAGGCGCTCGGCTTTGATACCTCTGATTTTTATCAGGTAGGCTATAATGAAGAGGGAACTGATCCGGATAATATCGGTTTTACTGTCGGTACAAAAACAACCGCAAACGGCGAAAAAGAATGCCTTATCGTTATAAGAGGAACTCAGACCACAGAAGGCTCTTTAGCACAGAATGAGTGGTTCAGCGATCTGAATGTAGGATATGATAAGATCGGCGATGACGGCGGCTATCACTACGGATTTGAGACTGCCGCTAATGAAGTATCGAGACATATTTCTTATGGATATGACAGATATATCATAACAGGTCACAGCAGAGGTGCAGCAGTCGGAAACCTTGTTGCTATGGCACTTTCTAAAGATAGCCATATTGGTAAAGGAAAAGTATTTAATTACAATTTTGCTGTTCCTGATGTAGCTTATCTCAGAGGCACTGATTTTGGCGAATACAACAATATCTTCAATATCAGCAATGCACTTGATCCTATAAGCATGGTTCCTTCCTGTGCAAGCATTGCCAACGGCATTGGTCTTGGAGAGACATGGAAGCGTTTGACCAGCCAGCCTATAACAAAATACTGGGGCAAATTCGGTAATTCCTTCTGGTTCTCTGACGACTGGAACAATTACTATGCTCAGGAAAATATTTATCAGGACGATATAACTCTCAGCCTCGGAACTCTTATTGCCCGTGCAATTGAATATCACCCCGGCAGCAAGTATCTCGAATATCTCAGAAATGAGCCTGATCTGCTCGATTTCCGTTTAAGAGAGAGCCTTTTCTTTGAGGATTCCGAGCATGACCTCTTTGATCATATTTCATATAAAGTTGACGGCACGGTCACCATCACAGACTGCGATGGACTGCTTGAAAACATTGAGATACCCAAGAAGATAGAAGGCAAGCGTGTTACAGCTATTGGCGATAGTGCATTTTCGGGGTGTGGCGGTTTGAAATCTATCACTCTTCCGGACAGCATCCTTAATATAGGAAGCAACGCATTTAGCGGATGCAAAAGCTTGAAAAGCTTTGATATTCCGGATTCTGTTACTGAATTGAGTTACAATATGTTTCGAGGATGTTCAAAGCTTGATAATATAACGATACCGGATAGTATAACCAAAATAGATAGTTTTGCTTTTTATCAGTGTAAGTCATTGACCAGCATTGATATTCCGGAAAGCGTTACTATAATTGACACCGATGCTTTTGGAGGCTGTATATCCTTAGAGGATGTTACTATTGCTGACAGTGTTACGCAAATTGGAAAGGGTGCTTTTGCTGGTTGTACTTCTTTGGAGACAATAAGTCTCCCCGATAGTGTTTCTACAATTGGTTACGCAAATCATTCTCCAGGCATTTTTAGCGGTTGTACATCCTTAGAGAGTGTAAAACTTCCGGCTAATATTACTAATATAAGCTACGCAATGTTTAGTGATTGTAAATCCTTGAAAGAAATCAAGATACCGGATACTGTAACAAGTATATATGAGTATGCATTCAATGGATGTTCTTCGTTAAAGGGGGTTGACCTTCCGCCGAACCTTAAAAGTGTTGGCGATTATGCTTTCTGCAACTGCGGTGCTAAATTCAAGAGCGTAACTATCCCAAGCACTGTTACATCTATCGGCACTCGTGCTTTCGGATACGCAACCACACGCATCGGTGATTATGTGATCTATGGTTATACCGGCACAGCAGCTGAACAATATGCAAACGACAACAGTATTAAGTTTGTATCTCTCGGCAGCGGCACAGAGCCTACCACATCGGATATCGTTACCGGTTCTCAGCCGCCTGAGACAATTATCGTTACTGAGACAGTTATCGTTACAGAAACAGTCATCGTAACACAGATAGTTACAGAAACAGTTATCGTAACTCAGCAGCCTTCCACTGAGATGCCTGTTACATCAGAATATGTATCAACTGAGGCAACCACGGAGAAGGTAACTGATATGCCGTCAAGCCAGTCCGGAGGAAAGTTCTCTACCGGCGATGCCAACGGCGACAACAGTATTGATATGTCAGACGTCGTTATTGTAATGCAGGCATACTTGAATCCTAAGAAATACGGTGTAAATGGTACAAGTCCTGACCGCATAACTCCCGAAGGCGAAATAGCCGGCAATGTTGACGGTAATAAAGGACTCTCCGCTAATGATGCACTTCTTATTCAGAAATTTGCCCTGAAGCTTATTGATAAATTATAATAAATCAAAACCGGTCTCACATAACATGAGACCGGTGATTTTTTGTCCTATCTCCCAACAGACCAAGTCATATGAATCTTCCAATACAAGAATAAACGTTTAACTTTTAAGAGAATTATCCGCGCTTAGCACATTTTACAAATAAACGCATCACGAGTTGTATACAATGTAGAAAAATATGAATACACTGTAAAATTTCCCCACAGCTATTGGGTATTCTCTGACTGCACATTTCTTGACAATTCCATTGTCCGATTGGCGTACAAAGCGAAATGCCGCTGCCAAAGCTAAGAAGTATCAGATGACAGATGACGAAGCAAAACTGCGTATTACGAAGCTTGAACGTGAAAATGCCGAGCTTCGCAAAGCAAATGATATCCTCAAGGACGCACTCGGTTTTTTCGCAAAAGGCCGGAAGAAGTAAAGACAAGCGAACGTCACCTGTTCGTCAATGAGTTCCGTAACAAGTACGGAGCGAAAGCAATATGCAGATTTTTGAAAATTAGCGAATCAGGATATTATCGCTGGCTCAGAAATCAGGGCAAGCCCGGTGCAAGGCAGCTTCTTCTGGTCAAAATACAGGGAATTCTTTCAGAGCATCCTGACAATAAGAATTACGGCGTCAGAAGGATGCA
This sequence comes from Ruminococcus flavefaciens, assembly GCA_015067005.1. Taxonomy (GTDB): domain Bacteria; phylum Bacillota; class Clostridia; order Oscillospirales; family Ruminococcaceae; genus Ruminococcus; species Ruminococcus flavefaciens_AA. The sequence goes on along the minus strand of SVNH01000002.1, from coordinate 174,778 downwards.
GGCAGCTCTTGCCCAGAAAGGCACTCATGTCAGCTTCAGAACAGTATACCGCACTATGAGCGAAGCCGGGCTTATCCACAGGCACCGCAGACCTCACGGCATCACAAAGGCTGATACTGAAACTCAGAACAGAGAAAACCTGATCAAAAGAAATTTCAATGCAGATAAGCCGATGAAAAAGCTTCTGACCGATATTACCGAAGTCCAGTGTGCAGACGGAAAGCTCTATGTATCGCCGATCCTCGACTGCTACAACGGTGAGATAGTCGCTCTTGAAATGCGTGACAACATGAAGAAGGAACTCTGTATAGACACCGTAAAACAGCTGCGTAAGAAATTCAGCAGGCTCGATGGAACTATCCTTCACAGCGACCGTGGCTGTCAGTACACAAGCTATGCATTCCGCAGGGAGCTTGTTACAAGCGGGCTGATCCAGAGCCTCAGCAGTACCGCTCACTGCTATGACAACGCTCGCATGGAGAGCTTCTTTGCCACACTGAAGAAAGAAAAGCTATATCAGATCCCGACATACCGAATGAAGCGTGAAGAGGTCAAAACTGTCATCTTCCGATACAATCTTCGGTTATTACAACACACAAAGGATCAACAGCTTCAATGAAGGCGGCCTCCCACCTGTGGCATTTAGAACTTCAAAGCAGCTTACTCATCATGCTGCCTGACTCCTGCCTATCCAAGATTTTGGGTATTCTCTGACTGCACATTTCTTGACAATTCCATAATACACAGAATTATACAGTGTAAGGAACCGCATAATGTACAAATGGAAAGTTAGCAATTTGTGGAAGGTCACGAAATATACACTCATTTGCATTTTGTTCACACAATCGCAACAAATTTTAAACTGCCGATATGTTACAATAAACTTATAGAATTATTTTCCGGAGGTGTTTATATGAAAAAATAATTAGCTGCAATTATGGCACTTTGCATTGTGGGAGGCTCTCTGCCATCGGTTTACAGCGGTGCGCCGGAGTGCGCTGTGACAGCTTTCGCGGAGACAGACGATGAATGCAACGAATACACCGAAGTCACTGAGGGCAGCCTTATTTACCGCGTTTACGCAGATCACGCTGAACTCAGTGAATGTGTTAAGAGCTCAGAGGGAAAGATTGTAATACCGGATAAGATCAATGGAGTATCTGTGACAAGTATCGGAGAAAAGGCTTTCTATTACTGCAAAAAACTGACAGGAATTACAATTCCGGACAGCGTGACTAGTATTGGTTACGCATTATTAGAGTATCTGTTTTTTATTTTTAGTAAAAACTAATTATAATGGAGGTTGTTGAAAATGATTTTTAAAAGAAGCCTGTCTATTTTAATTGCATCTGTAATGATGTTTGTTACATGCGGTTATGGACTTAGTGCAGATCAAAATTTGGCAACTGCAATTGCTGAGGTAGCAGTAACTGATGAAGCTATGTCTGAATATAAGCATATTGAATACGATTATCGTAAAGGATTAGGTGAAAGTGTTACCGAGATGAATATGACAGACCAATTATCATTTGATTATTCTGATGATATGTGGTTCTCAGGAACAAAAGTTGCAGACGCAGAAGAAATGAATGCTGATATTATTAAACTTGCCGTAGCTCTTGCTTGTTCAGCATATTACGATTATGAAGCTCCAATTCAAGATCGAACAATTCGTGTAAACAGCTTATTTACTCAAATGGGATTCCATTGCAAAAAATCTGATATAGAGACTAATGCTCTGGCACTTGATGATTACAATGTTGATATTCCAACACTTGATGACTGCAATACAGCAGGATATTATATCGGTCACAAGGAGATAGAACATCAAGGCGAAAAATATATATTGTATGCAGTTCCTGTTAAAGGAACTTCTGCCGACCTTGAATGGTTTGCAAATATGAGACTGGGACCTGGAAAGGATCATAAGGGCTTCTACGATGCTGCTGAAACGGTTTATGATGCTCTTGATGATGTTGTTGCTAAAACCGGCAGCGAATATGACAAAGATCATCGTATCTTCCTTTTTACCGGACATAGCCGTGGAGCAGCAGTAGCTAATATTGTTGCAGGCAAGCTTTCGGTTGAAGAGAAACTTGCTCCGCGCAATCAGATTTTTGCGTATACGTTTGCTTGTCCGGCAGTAAGCAAACGTGCTGATGATACGCTTATGAATATATATAACTTCAATAATCCGATTGATATAGTGCCATTGCTTCCGATGGAAGACTGGGGATATAAGCGCTTTGGTCAGACTGTTACTCTTCAGACTAAAGGTGCACCGTATGAGAACTTCTTACAGCAGTATCAACGTGTTACCGGTGAAAAGTATAAAGGTGAGTTAAATGAATCTATGACACCCCAGGATATACTAAGCGCAGTACCTGAAGAAGCTATGCGTTATCTCACTATTAAAAATGAAAAAACAGCTAATTTTTTCTATTCAAATCTTATATATAAAATGCTGTTAGATTCAAATAAAATTTATGATGAAGAAGATATTAAGTATTATGTAAAGCGAATTATCAGTGAGGATAATTCTAATGATAATAACAGCGATAATGATGATTTTATCGAACGTATGAATGAAGCTGAAGATCTTGATGAATTAACTAAGGATCACTTGGAAAAATGCAGTAGTTATCGAGATGAATTAAAAAGATTCCGTGAAGAGATTCTAAATACAGAGGATAATGCTGATGCGCTTATTGCAGCAGTAGATAAAAATAAGGCGATAAACGACCTGATTTATTTATTCCTTCTTATTCCTAATCCGTTTGATAGAATATCCTATCAGGGTGTCACTAGAGTAAAAATAGTATATGAGATAGATAAGGCATTATCAAGAATTGACGATTATGAAAATCTTCTTGATATCGTAAAAGTTGCAAAAAATGCTATTAAATATGGAATTAGTATGCCAAATGCACATTGTATGGTAACATATGTTCATTGGATAAATTCCCTCTTCTGCGGCGGAGACGGCTGGAGAGAATATGACAGATTAGAATACAATGATAATCAACCTGAAAGAAATACATTCGATATTAAAAATCAGGAATTTGTAGCTAAACCTTCCGGACGTAAATTTCATCCCGGCTGTGGAAGCTATATCTCACCAAAGTGCTTTTTGGATGCTGGTTTAAGAAAAATTGTATTGCCTGAGAATATGAATATACAGATAGGTGAAAGTGCTTTTGCTAGTTCAAAGCTTTCAGTAGTTAATTTTCCTGATAATATTAAGCGTATAGGAAAAAGCGCGTTTGCATGGTCGTCGATCGAGAAAGCTACTATAGGAAATGCGGAATACTATGGAAAAGGAATGTTTGAAGACTGCAGTTTGTTTAAAGAACTATCTATCGAAAAGGCTGATCTGACACCTGCTTTAACAGATGAAGATGCAGCCAAAACACCTGTTGATCTTTTTAGTAATACACAAGGTACATATAGCGTTGATACGAGGCATATCATTGAAAAAATCACGATCAGAAACGGCACAGATATTCCACAAGGCGCATTTACTGCTTGTGAGAATCTTAAAACAGTAATACTGCCGGATTCTATAAAAAACATAGGAGATGAAGCTTTTTACTACTGCTTAAAGCTGAATGAATTTGAATTACCGAAATCTATTGAATATATCGGCGACAAGGCTTTCTATTATTGCCAGCGCCTTCCTGATATTTCTTTTGGAAATAATCTGAAACACATCGGCGACAGTGCGTTTACAGCCTGCTCTTCTCTTACTGATGTAACACTGCCGGATCATATGGATTACATCGGGGCAAGCGCTTTCTACAATTGCAGTGATCTTATAAGTGCAAAGATCGGAACTGTTGATTGGATAGGCAGAAGTGTATTTAAGGGTTGCAACGCATTGAAAAATTTGACTCTTGCTGATACTCATCTTACGCCCAAGAGTATTAAGGAAGACGATTATCATGCAGATGTTCCCGGAGATCTGCTGTTTGGAAGAGATAATAATGGCGATTATACTTCAACGGAGAGCCTTGAAACTATAACTATTACCCATGATACCGATATTGCTCCTGAATCGTTCGCTAATCTTCATGCAAAGAAGATCAACCTTCCAAAAGAAACTAAAACTATCGGCGAAGATGCTTTTTCAGGCAGTGACCTTCAGAAACTGAACTGGGATAAGCTCACAAGTCTTGAAGTTATCGGAGACAGGGCGTTTTCAGATTGTATGTCAATTAACGAAGAAATAATCCTTCCAGAAAGCGTTAATCAGATAGGAGAAGCTTCATTCAGTAATTGCCGTAATCTCCCTGCGATAGTTTTAGGAACGAATCTTAGAACAATTGGAGGCTGCGCATTTCAATATGTGCCTATAAAGAAAATAACTGTTCCCGAATCTGTAACAAGTATCGGAAGATGCGCTTTCGTATGCGGAGACCTTGAAGATATCTATATTATGAATCCTGACTGTGATATCTATGATGATGAATTAACTATCTCTAAAAACTATTATAGTAATACCAGCGGAACAATATATGGCTATGACGGATCAACTGCGCAGGCTTATGCTGATAAGTATGGTAAGAGATTCGTATCGTTAGGTTCTCAGTCTACTACTGAAGTTCAAACTGTACAATCAACAACTCAGAATTCAACAATTCAGACAACTTCTGGTAATATACAGCAAACAACAGGAGCGATCACTCTTAAGAGCGGCGATGCCAATGGTGATAATGACGTAAATATGTCCGATGTGGTAATTGTAATGCAGGCTTCCCTCAACCCGAAAAGGTACGGCGTTAACGGTACAAGCGAAGACCGCATCACCGCAGAAGGCGAAAAAGCCGGCGATGTTGACGGCAAGGAATGTCTTTCCGCTAACGATGCCCTCATTATCCAGCGCTACTCGCTTAAACTCATTGACAAATTATGATCAATACAAACACAAAACCGTTCTCACAAAAGTGAGAACGGTTATTTTACCACTATCATAGCGCAAGCTGAACCATACGCGTCTGCCAATTCCGCCATATCCGCATTGCTTTAATATTATATCACAAGTGAGAAAGTTTGTCAAGTATTATTTGAACACATTTTCCAAAACATTTAGGAGCACAATAGGTGTGTAACACCATAAATCTGTATTTCAGTTTAGTTACGAAGATAAAAGCAAGCGAACCTCATCTTGTTGCACAGCAATGTAATATACGATTACGTAAAGTATATGATCGCTATCATTATACTGTGATTATAATTTGTTTATAAAATATTAAACACTTTCCTCAAAAAATATGTTATAATTAGCCATAAGATAAATGTTATCGGATAACTTACTGTCATCAGTTTAGCAAATACACTTAATAATCAAAACAACGAATCATAATTCGGAAAGGGGTATAAGTATGACTAATACAAAACGTATAATAGCATTCATTACTGCATTAACAATTTGTACAGCGTTTGCTACAGGCTGTTCAAGCAAAAATAAATCAAGTTCTGAGAGTGCAGCAACGACAGAAACTACGGCTGAGACAGCTACTGACTCAGAAGAAATAAAGGAGAATCCGGTAAAAGCCACTCCTGTAAGCTATTCAAAAGATGGTATGTACAAAACTACGGTTTCTTCTGATGAAGTTGACCTTTCGGGTCTGACAGCTGATAATATCGAAATCAGCTACCTTACAAATATCAACAAGGTTATTAATGAGGACAGCGGATTAGTTTACGAGTCAGACGAAAAAGAATCAGTAGAGGTTAAGGTCGAAAGCGTTTCCAAGAATGACAAAGACGGTATAGACATCACTTTTACCGATGAAACGCCTTACGAATATGTGACAGATTCATACACCATTTTCTTCGATGATATTGACGGGGGAGTTTCTGTTCCTGTTGAATTCAGTAAGATAAAGCTTACTCCAGATGTAGATGCGGTCATGTCCTCAGATAAGGAAACCAAGATCACTCTGACTATTGACGGCAGCGAATTTGAAAACGAAGTCACCAAAGAAGAGATTTCACTTGATGACGCTTTTTCCGCTATGACGGTCGACAGTGTTTCCGCTTCCGGCAAAAACCTCACAATGAAGTTATCGGGTGAGCCTGTAAGAAACGAGGCAGGTGTCTATCAGTGGGGAACTATCAGTGTTTCGCCTAAGGCAATCAAAGACGGTTATGTCAGTGTTTCTGCAAACATAGATGTTCAGAGTGAATACGCAGGATTTGACAGTTCTTCACTCAAATTTGCTGATGGTAATGTAACAGCTGATCTGATAGTTTGCGGCGTTGCTGACATTGACTCTCTCACTAAAGATAATATCAAAATTGAGGGTGTTACCATTGAAAACGTTGAGAAGAAGGATGACGGCAGAGTTACATTAACTATGTCGGAAGAAAATATCAAGAGCGTAAACGACTTCGTTGATCTCATAAGCGGCAAGTCAATTACTATCGGCAGTTATGATACTATGATCGGTCTTTCTCAGGCTGATTTCTATCCTGTATTTGACTATGTTGACGAAAAAGGTGAAGATCTCGAACTTACACTCAAGCTGTATGCATTCTACGGCGATTTTGATAGTTCGATCAGCACATCACAGTTCAGTTTCGGCGACGATTTTGAAGGTGCAAAGGCTGAATCAGTAGAGATCGACAATGACGGTATTGCGGAGCTTATCATCTCTGTTCCCGCAAACGGTCAGGACAGTGATAATTTCCTGATGAACGGTACTGTTACTGTAAAAGCCGGTGCTCTTGTGAACAACTGGGGCGAAAAGACCACTAAGGAGTGCTCTTATACCCGTGAGTACTCCGCAGAGACCCTTGGAAGGAACATGAAGAGCGGAGGAGCAGGATCAATCAAACCAAATATTATGCTCAATGAGGAAACTCTTCTTGAGATACAGAAGTATGTTAGAGGAAAGGACACTAAATTAGGTACTATAATTTACTGGGGTGGTGTTGCAAGTCAGGTTTTCTCGATTGCAAAGACTGTTCTTGAATTAACAGGTGTCATAAAATCTGAACACCAGCAGCTTATGGAGGCAATAGCTCAGGTCGATAAAAAGGTAAGTAAAGTGCTTGAAAATCAGTTTGTCATAATGAATGATCTGGAGAAAATGACTGGTCAGATCGTTTCAGGTGCAAACGAAACATATCAAAAGGATCTTGCAACACTTCGCACCAATATTGATAATATGACTATGCGATTGAAGAACGGCGCACTTTATATGGCACTTGAAGATGCAGTTGCATCTGGAAAGCTGGATAAGATGCCGAGTTTTGCCGGAATGAGAAGAGAAGTTTTAGAGGCTGAAAAGGAAAAGTACAGGCAGCTCTATGCTCCTAATGTAGACAATATGACCGATAAAGAAGCTGCTGATTATAACGAGCGTCTTACCGACTATCTCACTAAGAGAGAACAAAACGAATTTGATAAGGAATTCGCAGGTTATACAAATACATATAATGAACTGTATAAGTCATTGAACGATGTTGCCTGCGAGCTGGCAAGAAATGACAGTTCTAACCCTATCATCAGATATGATGAGATATGTGCAACTGCCTATAATTTTGACTCACAGTGCTATGAATTCAGACTTGCTCAGAGAACAACAGCTGAATATCTCATAAACAAGGGCCTTGCACTTGTCGGATATTACAATAAGATCGACAATTATCCGAATAATCCTGATTTTGAAATAGTTCAGGATAATGTGCAGAAAGCATTGAATCAGCTTGAGGCAATGAGCAATATAGGTCACCCTGTAAGTGAGGTAGATGCGGTAGTTGGCACTAAAGAAGTTGAGATCGATGGAAAATTCATCGGTGAAGTGAAGCTTGCAGGTGATGCAAATAGTGCAGAGACGGCTAAAAAGTATCTCACAGACGAGGGATATACCGTTATCGACAAGAACCTTAACGATACATTCGGAGGTCATTATATTTATCTCGGATACAAGACAACAGATAGTTATGACGATGCAATAAAGAGATTTGCCTGCTTTACAGATAATGATGATGAACCAATAAAAGTTCACGCTGCTTTCAAAGATCATATTGGCTTTAATACATTTGATCCGACACCCTATACTGGTGACGATGTTTTCATAAAGAACAAGGGTGGACTTGATACAGGTGTTCCAGCTGAGAAAAAAGGCAGTTTTCACCATGATTACTATCTTTACTATACCAAGGATGAATTCAATGATAAAAAAGCAGTAGTCAATATGTATTTTGACGATGATTACGATATTAATCAAAAGGATCGCAGTTATTGCAGCTTTAATAACACACATTTGGCTGCTCCAGGAGTCGAGATGTTCTTCCTTCACTATGATACAGCTACTACACCTGGAAAAACAAAGGTCAAATTACCTACTGGCAAGGATCCGGAATACTACCCATATTGTTACGTTCTTGGCAAGAAGATCTTTGCAGAGACATCTGATGACTCTGAAAGATTCCAGGGAAAATATGGTGCTCTCCACATTAAAGATCGCTTTAATACATATAACACCAATGAATCAAGAAACTGGTCAGAGATTGAGCTGAATAAGTTCAAAGGCAAAATGCGTACATCAAGTTTCAAAGATGAATTTGCAGACGCTGGTATGATCCTTCCGTATGGTCTTCTGATCGAATCCCAAAGGAAATTAGACATTACGAAAACTAGAGAATCAGGGGATATGTACACATTTACTGTTGAAGGTAAGATCATAGAGCCCGGTAGTAATACCGCTACATCTTATTATCGTGAAGGTGCTTTTGGCGGCGCATTTTCTGGTAATTATATCAGCCGCCATATATGGGCGCGTACTTGGTCAAAAGCTCAATTTGAACAGAAACATAAATTCGTAAATCTCTATCTTTATTGATAACACAGATCCCCTCCGTATAAGCGGAGGGGATATTTTTCCTATTATAAGTTGTAGTCATGAGTTGTCGGCTCAGCCTTTACAGCCTTGAAGCCGTCGCCCTGTTTCTCAAAAGTTGCTGTATCTGAAAAATAGGTGTTGCCGAAAATATCCGTCACAACAAACACATATTGATATGACTGTCCGTCAAGAACGGCATTGACCATACACTCGTTGTCATTTTCATCGTTTTTGTCGTATTCCAGAACGAATTCTTCACCGTAGTTTATCGCGGAAGTTCCACCGCTCAACACTATTTCTTCTGCCAACTGTATCTTATCTCCCGATTCCAGAGTTATAAAGCTATTTACAGGAAGATGATCTTCGTTATATCCGTCACAAGTGCCAGCCAGATAATAGCTGCCTTCGTGTATATAATAGCGGATAAACGTATTTTTTCCGTTGACGATCGCCGGTATCTCATAATCAAGTATCATCTCTCTGTCAACGTGCATTTTCCTGTAAAAGCTGTGTCCATTGAGCATGGGACATACGCCGGTAAAATTGCTCTTGAAACTAAGGTTGTCCCAGTCGCTGATAATATCCGTATCCGAACAAAGTATATGCGGTGTTCCGGCATCATCGATATGAACGAGATAATATCCAGCTTCAGCAAGGTACTTGTGGCTGTCTTCGGTCAGGGCTATGCTGAATGAGCCGTCCTCACCGATACTTCCCTTGTCAGAGAATTTTATAGTTTCCTCAGGTGCGTTCAGGTAGTATTTACTCAGAAAATTGTTGTACTCCTCACATATCCCAAGAGAGATATACTCCCTGATCTCGTCTTCGCTTGTGTTGATAGGATAAAAGAAAGAAACGCCGGAATTATCCCGATTTTCGTGATTTACCGAGTATTCGATGAACTCCTGTTTCTCATTCCACGCAAACATCTCATCAAGCTTGACAAGATCGTTGAAACCAATAAAGTCCACCATATTCGAGCTGCCTTCAAAAACGTTCTCAACGCCGAATTTCTCGGATTGCTTTGCAGCGATCAGTACCTGCGAAAAGTAATTCTTGTTTCCGGCTATACGATTCAAATTCTTTGCCGCATAAGTGAATCTGTCAAGCATAGGATCGACTTTTGAAAGATTCAGAACCGAAAGCGTCGAGTAGACATCGTTTTTCTTACCATTGCATTTTTCTATAAATGAATCGCAGATCGCCTTGCCAATATCAACAGAATTATTATCCTTATTGATCGATTCAGCAAAGACTTTATAGTCCCAGCCGCCGGAGGGCTCTATCTCTTCTGATGCCACCATATAATCGGAGTAATCGCTCATAACTGCGGCAACTTCTATCGATGCCATAAGGCAGGCGTCAAAACCTACTATATCGAACTTTTTTGTAATATCAGCGTCCTCAAATGCTTTTTTCATTTCAGGAAGAGTCAAAGAGTCAAATGAATAGTTTTCGTCAAAGCACACTCCCTTGGTTGAACCTCCGCCGTGATCCCACATTACAAGAATATTTCGATCAGACAAATAGTTCTCTTGTCCCCATTTCAGGAAATCAGTAAGCGTGTCAGCCTCTCCCATATTGGTTTGAGGCAGTGACATTATAAGTTCGAGTTTACCATCTCTGATGAGATAACGCTGAGTTTCATCTGCACTTATATCATGTGAACGCCACTTTGCTGCACCGCCGGTCTGGATAACAATACTGAGATCATCACTCACACTTGCTGCAAGCAGCTCATCAATGTTTTTGCCGGCGAGTCCCTTTTTTGTTTCGAGATTTGAACCGCACATATATATGAATAGTGTGCTGCTGTCCGGAGCAGCAGGAGTTTGTGTATTTGTTGTCTCAGTCGTTGCTGTGTCCTGCGTCTGTGTGACAGTTGTAATCTCTGCGGAACTGTTAGAGCTTTTACTGTCTCCACAGCCGCAGAATACAGAACACAGCAGCGTACACATTATCGTTATTGATATTGTTGATTTTTTCATATCAAGCCACCTCGTTCACAAATGGAAGATGATATTATTATACCATATAAGCGAAGCGCATATGGTATAATAGTCCGATATGCAGGGAGCAAATCTATTGATTTGCGTATCTGCAAGGGCATTTGGATAAATTATAATGAATGCTTTTGCATTCATTATACCATAAACGCACTCAGGATTCAATAGTGCAGTCATATGTGGTTTGAAAAAAGCCGATATTCAATGATGAATATCGGCTTTTATGTTATATTCGTTATTAATAGAAACTATATGCGAAATACTAAATAAAGCGAGAATGCTTGTTATTTTTACACTATCATAGCGCAACCTGAACCATACGCGTCTGCCAATTCCGCCATATCCGCATTGCTATAATACTATATCACGACTGAGAACGCTTGCTTTTCATCCAACACATGAGAGCGTACACTTTATCCGATATACCGCTGAATACAGTTTTTCTTTTTGACCTCAGCCACCTGTAAGTCCGGACTATTGCCCACAAAAGCGTCATCAGAGGTATTGCAATCAGGGCTCTGCGTTTGCTGTAAATCACCGTCAGTTTATGCTCAACTATCCGCGAAGCATTCTCCCAGTAAGGCAGACTTATTGCCTCCTGACGAATGTCACTCCGGCTGATGTTTTTCAGTTCACCTGTGCGAACAGCTGAGGTGAACCTCTTGGTGTTATTGACCAGTATGATCTTGCCCTCGTATTCGTTTCCAAATATCTTTTCAACGGCACTGAATCCGAAATTTTCCACCGGATCTGGAACTATAACCTCATAGCAGCTTACCTTAGAGAACGGCTCGCCGCCTGATAACTCAGCCGCTTTGGGATAAGATATATATGCCTTTGGATAGTCACCGGCACACTCCCTCTCATACTTTGTACGCGGATCGTCAATAACGCCGGCAATACGGAAGCTTGTATTATTGATGTAAATATTCATGCCTGCGATATTGTCCGAGCCGTAAAGGCTGAATGCAAGCGTTCTGTCGATAACTGCGCCGTCCTGCATAAGATCACTGTCACTGATATAGTTTCCGTGAAGAAGATCAAAGCTCCGGAAGAGGAAGAACTCACCTCCGACAGCCGTAACATCTGCCTGCGAATTACCAATTCTATCACTGGTCACCTGAAAGCGTCCAACCGGAGCACTGTAAGCGGCCGGACACAATGTCTGACCTTTTTTCTGTACCACAGCCGCGCTTTCAAGTGAATTCAGCAGCGACATCCTCACAGACATTATACTGTCTTTCACAAATCCGGAATCGTCAGAGAAAAAACAGCTAACCTGAGTGCAGCCTCCAGCGCCCTGCGTCCAGCGGTCAGCGGCATAGTTGTAACGCTGAGACTTTGCCAGTGAGCTTCCGACAAGTGACAACACTGCCGCTGCTGCAATAGCCGCGAGGTTTACTGCCGCAAGTATAATAGATCTTGCTTTTATTTTGCGTTTCATACTTTGTTCTTTGATTTCAGCCGTACCTGATCTCCGGCAGTGATCGGCTTGCTGAATGCAACTATGACGTTATCGGTATTATTAAGTTCGCCTGAAACAGCACTTGAACGTTCATCAGAAGCCGCTACCTGCACTGATACTCTTTCTGCATAATATCTGTTTCCGAGTGGAGTGCTTTTTGAACGCAGCTTATACACGAATGAACCGTTCTGATCGCTGAATACCGCACTTTTCGGAACAATAGCCTGATACTGAGCTGTGCTGAGAGGAACAGATATTTCCATATTTGTATTTGCAGTAACAGAGCCGCTGATATTGAACACCAGCGTCATAGTATTCGCATCAGCATCGGAATTTTTTATGTCAGCGAGTACAGCCTTAGCATCCCCGGACCAGTTATTGATGACCTGAGCGGTCGTTCCGACCGAGACCTTTTTGGCTTGTTCTGCCGGCACGGAAACTTTCAGCTTGAATCCTGCATCGTTAAGATCAATGACCGCAAGCGGAACTCCTGCCGCTGTCATTTCATTCGGATTCACATTGACTGAACGGATGATGCCGCTGTACTTTGAGACTACCTCCATTGAAGAACTGCTGCCGCGGAGCTTTTCAAGCTCCTGCTTTTTCTTTTCTATGGTATCACGTTTGTTTTCAAGATCAAGCTTGTACTGCTGCTGTGCAATGCTGTTTGTATTTTGCAGCTTAGTGAGGTTTATACGCAGATTTTCAAGTGTACGCTGCTTTGCAAGAACCTCAGCCGCACATTCCTCGAAACTCATACCGCCTGCGGAATTATTTTCCTCGTATGAAGCTATCCGCAAGTTGACTTCGCTGAGCTTTGTTTCAGCATCATTCAGTCTTGAAGCAAGCTCTGCGCGGATACTGCTCTTTTTTAATTCATATGCTGTTTTGGCGGAAGTCCTCTTTTCGTTCTTGGCATTGCAGTCCGCAAGAGCAGTTTCAGCATCGCCTGATCCAATTGCCGACTTATAAACCTCATAGGCTGCGGCATATTCGCTCTCAGCAGACTGCCAGCTGTTTTTCAGAGCCGGAAGGTCGCCTGTAAGCTCAGCGGCAGCAGCTGTGTAATCATCACTGTCGATAGCGCCGATAGTTGAACTGAGCTTGTCACGCTGTGCCGAAAGACTTGCAGCTTCATTCTTATCTGCCTTGTACTGCTCCTGTGCCTCTGCGGAGCTGTTTTGAGCGGCATAAGCTGCATCGCGGCGGCGTATAGCTTCTTCAAGGTCTTCGGCAGCATTTTTTATCTCCTGATTTTCCGAGGTGTAATCAGCCGGAGCGGTCAGCAGCAGCTTATTGTATTCAAGCTCAAGAGTGGCAAGCTCGTTCTTGGCAGCTGTCAGCGACTGTTCCTGTCCTGAGCCGAGAACAAACAAAACATCGCCCTCAACGACCTTCTGACCTGCCTTGATGTTGATCTTATCCACGGTACGGTTTTCGTTCACACTGACTTCGTAGGACTGCTCAGCCTCCACCATACCGCTGCCCCTTATGCGTTCCGTCAGCTCGCCGGCAGTTACCCTTTCGGTTGAGATTTCTGCAAGTGCGCGGTTCATAATAGTATTCGAGAAAAATGTCAGCAGAAGCAGTGCCGTAAGGAAGATTATCAGCAGCGTTTTTATTATTTCGCGGCGCTTTGCAGGATCTTTTATTTTAGCATCTGAACTGTTCAGTTTTTCGGTTATTCTTCTTACTTCGTCCTCAGAGGAATGCAGCTCTACACTGTTCACGCTTTCGTTTTTTATATCATTCATAGCACCATCTCCTATCCTTTGATACCGCCTGAGTACGCGATTCCGTCAACAAGGCAGTCCTCGCCGTAGAGGAATATCAGTATAGTCGGTATCATATAAACTACGCCAACTGCAAATGCAAGTCCGACATCGCTTGTATTTATCTGCGACAGAAACACCGAAAGCGGGTGCAGAGCCTTTGCGTCGTCGCTTGTCATAAGTATGAGCGGCTGCTCGACCATATTCCAGTAGTCGATGAACACCAGCATACCTATGGATATGACAGCATTTTTGCAGAGCGGAAGATATATCCTCGTCAGTATCTGAAATTCCCCTGCGCCGTCGAGCTTTGCAGCCTCAACGTAAGATACAGGCACTCGGCGCATTACCTTTGTCAGCAGAAATATACTGAACGGTGAAAATATTGCAGGGAGTATGATAGCTGAACATGTATTCAGCAGTCCGAACTTTTTCGCAACAAGATAATTTGGCACAAGCGTGACCTGATATGGCATTATCATCAGTATTATGTAGACAAAGAATATGATGCCTTTCAGCTTCGAGGGATAGCGCGCAAAGCCGTATGAAGTCAGTATGGCTATGAGCAGCTGAAAGAGCGTTATCGGCACGGTCAGCCATACAGAGTTCCAGAACTTCACCAGATAGTCAGAATTTGTTATCAGCACTGCACGGTACTGTTCGATTGTCACTTTGTCCGGAATGAATTTGAGGTTTACATCTTCGGATATGTAGGTCTTTTCGCTGTCGGTCATATTGCTGTACATAGCGCCGTAATTTGCCGTGATCTCGCTTGAAGTCATAAAGGAATTCGCTATGGTAAGTACGGTCGGGAGCAGGAACAAAACCGCTCCGAGAGCAGCAAATACCGTGACAGCTATGTCGAGTGTTTTCTTTCGTCTTTTTCGCTTCATCAGTTCTCCACGTCCTTTCCGAATATATTCTCGATTATGAGCAGTATTGCTATAATTACTATCATTATCACGGCGAACAGAACTGCTGCTGCGGACAGCTTCTGATAGTCGAGTTTATTGAAGGTGTTGTTCATAAAGTGCTGGAGCATATACAGCCTGTCGAACGGATAATTACCGGTCAGCAGGTAAACCTCGCGGAATATTTTGAAGGAGTTAATCAGCGAAAGTATAAAAACGAAGAGTATGGTGGGGGAGAGGTACCTCAGCTTTATATGTACGAACCTGTACCACGCACCTGCTCCCTCAAGCTCTGCGACCTCCAGCATATCGCGCGGAATACCGCTTAATGCTGCCATAAAGAGTATCATATTGTAGCCGATATTCTTCCATAGGAACATCAGTATTATGACGAGCTGTCCCTTAGAGGATTTCAGCCAGTCAACCGGCTCGCCTCCGAACATCTCCGCCACCTGATTTACAGTTCCGTGGCTGTGGAAGAGTACCTGCCACACAAGGACTACCGATGCGGTAGGCACCATAAGCGGACTGAGAAAAAAAGTACGGAGTATGCTTTTTCCGGGGATGCTTCTTTCAAGAAGCACAGCCAGTCCAAGTGAAAGTACCACTGCCAGCGGAACTGAAACTGCCGAGAATAGCGCTGTATTCCTTGCAGCCTTTCTGAATGCGGAGTTCTGCATCAGCGACTTGTAGTTTTCAAGTCCGACATAGTCCTTCATAACAGGATTGTTGATAAGAGAGTAGTACACAACGATACCAAAAGGTATCAGAAAGAATATGAGCACTCCCACAAGGCTCGGCACTATGCAGATGCTGCTGAACACTTTTTCTCTGCGCCGACCGCATTGTCCATTCAATAATTTCATATAATCACATCCATTTTTATTTGCGAACATTATCGGATTTCATTTACTTTATTGATAACAAATATGCCTATCACAATCGTTTTCATTGCAACAGGCATATCCTCATATTTATTCATTCTCGGCAAGATATGTTCCTATGCGGTCATTGAGAATATCTATGCACTGATCCGGAGTGCGTTCGCCGTTTATAACATAGTCGCATTCCTCTTTTATTATGTTCACAACTTCCTCGTCTTCATAGATGAAAATCTTCATATTATGGATATAATCATCAAGCTGTTTTTTCTGAGCATCTGTGATAGTAATGTTTGCTGCCTCTCCGTTTTTGGGAGCATCATAAGACTCAACGAGCGGACTGTTTATTGAGAATTGATATTCAGGAGCCCTGTCCCACCATTGCTTATGGGCACTTTCCATAACCGGAAGACCATGAACGATATCAACATAGCTCTGCATTTCGTCACTTAGGAATAATTCAATAAAAGCCCACGCACCTTCCTTGTTCTCGGCATTATCCATTATTCCATACATATAATTCCAGTTATCAAGGTGATAGCCGTTTCCTGATTCAGTTGGAAATCCGACAAGAGTTACCGGTTTGTTATCCTGCTGTGAAATAGTCCTGTCTCCGTAAAAATAGTCTATGCATACATACGGAGATGAGAGTATCTGTTTAGCTCTGGCTGTTTCCCCCTTGTAAACGCCGGAATCATCCGGCATTGAATAAATATACTCCAGCGCCTGACGCAGACCATTCTCTGCATCGAACTTATTATTCCGGAAGTCAACGGAGCTGTTGACAGCTCCTGTTATCAAGAAAGCTGCTATCTCCTTCTTCGTTGTAGCAGGTCCGAGAAGCCCGGATTTTTCTTCGTCAGAAAGCTTGTCAATGAAGCTGACAGCCTCCTCAATAGTCCAGTTTTCGTGCGGCGAATCAAGACGTTCTGTCTGACAGCATATCGTTTCAATATTGATATCGAAAGCCATAGCCGGTATATGATCGCCGATCGTCATAGCGTCAAGCGCATTGGGCAGAAAGTCGGAACGGTTGATATTCGTGGAACAATCAATATATTCTCCAAGATCTGAAAGATAGTGTCTGTTGTCCAGTATTCTCAGCTGATCTGGGTAAGCAGCTATCAGATCGTATTTTGTTCCGCCGCTGATGTCAGCAGTAAGCTGCTTGAAAGCATCGGCTTCGTCGCTGTCCCTGTACTCGGTAACCTCTAAACGGTATTGGCTGTTAGCCACCTTGAATTTCTGGATATGCTTGTCAAATTCTCCGGCAGCACTTTCTTCCTGCCTGATAAATGCAACTTTTATAGTATCTTTGTCGGTACCCTTTTTATCGGCCGACGTATCCGTCTGAGGTACCGCCGCGCTTACGTCAGGATCAGACTTGTCACTTTTCATCGACTTCATAAGCGTGAGGCTTCCGACCAATCCTCCGGCAACGATAAGCGCTATCACAGCTGCCCGCAAAGGCTTGAACCACTTTTGTTTCATACTATCAGCTCCTTTGACCTTGTATTCATAATAGCAGTATTCCTCATTTTCATAGCTCTCCGACTGTACATTTTTCGATGCCGCATTGCTGGATTTATATAGCTTTTTCAGCTTTATGAAATGTGTTTTATGTTTCTTATTATCTGCTTCACGGTGCAGCTCAGAATTGTGTTCAGTGACCTGTGAGCCGGTGCGCTCAAGTACTTCAGACTGCATCATTTTCTGCGATACAAGCTGCTTTATCCTCTCAGCATCACAGGCTTTTTCCTTTATCTCCGGCAGCTCCCCTGAGTATTCCGAAAAAAGATCATATATGTTATGTTTCATAGTCATAACCCCTTTCCGTGAGTTTTTTCCTTAGCTTATTTCTCGCACGGTGCAGCGCAGTTGTACAGGCAGAAAGTCCGAGTTCCATTTCCTCTGCGATCTGAGGCAGGCTTTGATAATAAAAGTAAAACCGCACCAGAAGCTCTCTGTCACGCGGCTGCATTTCAGCAATTATGCGGTTAAGCTCCCTCACAAGAAGTTTACGTTCTGTCTCATATTCTATATCCTGACCGTTATCTGTTTCTATCTCGTCCAGCGGCAGCTGAATATGCTTTGACCTCATTTTGTCAATGGCAAGATTTCTCGCTATTACTGCAATATATGACCTTAAGGTTTCAGCCCGCAGATGACCGGCATTATTCCAGAGTTTTATAAATACGTCCGAAATGACTTCCTCAATGTCGCTGCTGTCAAGAACTCCGCGCGATATATTTCTGATGACCGTGCTGACATATCCGCTGTAACGTTCTATCAATGCAGCAAGTGCGTTTTCATTCTTCATGTTAAGCTGATGCACCAGCTTTATGTCGTCCACCTGTACGCCTCCTTTCCTCTTCTGTTATTATATACGGAACAAACTCACAAACGCTTACACTTTTTTTACTAAGTCTTATCAGCGGATGCTGCGCTGTCAGTATAACAAATGGCAATAGAGATTTATAGTTAAAGTTTCACCGATCAGAACTTTTTTAAATGGGTTGACTATTTCGGCGCAGTGCGTTATAATAATGGTAAGCTCTTAGACTCAAAGTGTTTTGCGCGGCTATAAAAACGATGAATAAACGATTATTATTTAACGCTTGCTTATTTGTCGGCGGAACAGTTAATATGCCGTCAGGAGTACATTTATGGAGAAATAAAAAAGGAGGGTTATTTATGACCGCTAAAAAAACAATGTTAAAAATTGCCGCATTTGCAGCGGCACTCACACTTACGACCGGAGCTGCGATTCCGGAGACTTTGCTTTCGGCGATACCGGTTACGGCAAGCGCGGAAGAGAGTTATACTACGGGCACGGAAGGAAATCTGAAATATATGAAGTATTCCGACCATGTTGAGATCAGCGGCGGCGATCTATCAGCAACTTCCATTGAGATCCCGGATACCATTGAAGGCGTTCCCGTAACCGCTATCGGTATGAACGCTTTTTGCGGATACTCGTCAGTAGAAAGCGTAACTATACCAGATTCTGTTACAGATATAGGAAACTATGCTTTCAATATGTGTACGAAGCTGAAGTCTGTAAAATTACCGGCAAACCTCAAAACTGTTGGTATACGCGCTTTTGAGTACTGCACAGCCCTCACGACAGTAGAATTCCCGGATCGTGTGGTAGAGTTTTCTTCAAAGGTTTTCGACGGTACGCCATGGATACAAGAGCAGCGTGAAAAAGGACCTCTTGTTATAATAAACGGCGCTCTGATCGACGCACAGGACGCAAAGGGAGATGTCGTTATCCCTTCCGAAGTCAAATACGTGGCTGCGAGCGCTTTTGCACGAAATATGGATATAACCTCTGTGGTTTATCCGGAAGGTGTGAGCAAGATCTCTGACAATACTTTCTTCTATTGCTCTAATCTTACATCGGTCGAAGCAAAGGGCGCAACGACTATTGAAAACATGGCTTTTGCCTATTGTGATAAGCTGACATCTCTTAAGCTTTCGGAAAACTTAAAGAGCATTGACAGCTATGGCTTCTCAGATGCTAAGGGAACGGCAACGATAACATTCTACGGCACAAAAGAAAGCTGGGATGCTGTTGAGAAATCAGCAAGCGACCAGTTCCTCCAGAGAGCGACCGTCGTATTCGAGGAATATGTTCCGACATCCGGACCAGAATTTCTAAAAGGCGATGCCAACATTGACGGCAGTGTGGATATGTCGGACGTAGTAATGGTAATGCAGGCTTATCTGAATCCGGCAAAGTACGGCGTTAACGGCACAAGTGAAGACCGCATAACATCGGACGGTGAAAAAGCCGGCGATGTTGACGGAAATTCAGGTCTTACCGCAAATGATGCCCTCATGATACAGCGCTACTCGCTCAAACTCATAGATACATTATGATTGCATAAACATAAAACCGTTCTCACGATGTGGGAACGGTTATTATTTACACTATCGTAGCGGAAGCTGAGAAATTATTTTTCAGACTATTAACCGCTCCTAAAAGCTGAAGTAACGATCCATTTATTGTCAACAAATTCTAAGTATATCCTATTTGGCACGCCGTCATATCCAGTATCATAGACATCAGATTTACCATTTTTTAAATAAGTTGCATGATAGGTACAACCGTAAAAGAAAATAGCTTTATTTTTATGCCTTAGAACATCAGTTTCTTTAATGCTGAATTTTTCATTTGTTATTTCATAATCGCTTTTTGATAAAAAGTCACGAGGATTTATATACGAAAAAGTACTCTGAGGTATTATTTCTTGTAATTCATCAGTAAGTATTCCATTATATTTAAGAGAATCATTTACTATCTTACAGCCTAAATCTTCTATTTCATCTTTATCTTTATTATTTAGTATAAGCCTGACATCCCAAACATTCAAATATTCAGCATCTGTTTTACTTGGATGGTCAAAATCATAGTATTTATTATTCCAGTAAACTGTTCGTGTAGCAATAAAATATATTACAATTGTAGATATGATAATCAGAATTGTAATTAAAACTATTGTGATTTTTTTTCTTATCATAAAGCATCACTCTCTTGAATTATATATACGTAATCATACTTGCAGGTGTTTTTAGACGAGCTCCTCATCATACTTTTCATTGAGGTAAGATATCATCATTAATTCGTTAAAAGTTAACTCATGTTTCATATTATTACCACCTTTAAACATTATTAAATACTATCTCTTCATTTTTTAGTTCTTTAATATTTTTTGTCGAACTGGAGTTGGTATTTATTATCTCTTCATAATCACTATCTTTAAATACCAGTATCTTAATTCTTACATAGTCATCATCAAAAAGCGGTGCATATATAGATCTTATTTTCTCCAAATATGAATTGTCGAAAGATTTTTGAGGGAAAAAAATTCTATATTTCAAGTCAAAATGGTTTTCTTTAAACATTTCATCAATTTTTTTATCCTCATGAAATACAAATTCCTTCATAAAATAGTTGAATGAACCTGTCTCGTTTTGATCTGATGTTATTATTCCCAAAGAATAATTCTCAAACCCATTTTCATCAAGTATATTGCTTAATCCTTCTTTCAAATATGGATTAACTAAAGTTCTCATAAAATTATCGCACTTGACATAATGATTTTCTTCACCCTCACCATCAACATAAACTCTGACTTCATATGTGTTGTCATCAGAAGATTCATTATCAGTTTCGTCAAGCTTGAATTTTACTCCGATATATGCGTCGCTTCCATGAGTTTTTTTATAGGTTTCTATATCTTTGATGTCTTTACCATACTTGTTTTTCATATATTCAGTGGCAAGGCTGATCGCTTTGTCAGTATCGTAAGGATAAGTTTTTCTGCAAGAAGTAAGCATTCCTGCTGCAATAATTGCTGCGCTCATTAGTGCGATGATTCTTTTCATTTGCTTCCCTCCCTATAACTATATACTGTCATTATACACCGTTATCAGGAATATTTCAAGTGAAAATAGCAAAACCGTTCCCACATCGTGAGAACGGTTATTTTGGGCACTGCCATAGCACAGGCAGCATCATATTCGCCTGTCAATTATGGTATATCCGCTCAGTCTGATCGTATTGGGGTATCAGCTGAACCCCCAGTTTTGTCCTTCGTTCTGAGTTCTGAGCATTTGCGCGAATATACCGTTTTTTTTGGAGAAGTTCAGCTGGCTTGCCCGATTCCTTGACAACGCCGTCCGCAAGAACTACTATCTTATCCGCTCCCGATACAGTCCTCATTCTGTGAGCGATAACCATTACAGTTTTATCCTTGATGAGACGCGAAAGCGCGGTCTGTATAGCAGTTTCGTTTTCAACGTCAAGACTTGCCGAAGCTTCATCAAGCAGGATAACAGGTGCATTTTTCAGAAAGGCTCTCGCAATTGAAATGCGCTGACGCTCTCCGCCCGAGAGCTCACTGCCGTTTTCACCTATCACAGTATCATATCCCTGAGGCAGGCGGCTGACAAATTCATCACAGTTTGCAAGTTTTGCCGCTTCAATTACTTCCGAATCGGTAGCATCTTTTCTGCCGATACGGATGTTGTCCATGACGCTCTGATTGAACAGCGTAACGTCCTGAAACACAATGGAATACGCTGAGAAAAGTGTCTCCGGATCGGCAGTTGAAACGTCCATACCGCCAAGAGTTATCTTTCCGCCGGTAACATCCCAGAACCTTGCCGCAAGGCGTGAGACCGTGGTCTTTCCTCCGCCGGAAGGTCCTATCAAAGCTGTAACTTCCCCCTGCTTAGCAGTGAACGATACATCATTTAGTACAGCAGTATCATCGTTATACGCAAATGATACATGGTCGAATGTGATGTCATATCCGTTATTTGTCATCTTCTCAGAACCGGTCTGAACTTCGTGTGAGAGCACCTCATCAAGGCGTTCGCACTGTACAGTTGTTGCGATTATCGCAGCATAGTTCTGCAATGTTATCTGCATCGGATCGTAAAGTCTTGAAACCAGCATCAGGAACATAAAAAATGTCAGCAGACTTATATCACCGTCAGCAAGCAGCGAGCCTCCCACAAGTGCAGTAGTGGCGATACCGAGTTTAAGTATTATAGCCGCAGCATTGACGAAGATCGCAAGCTTCAATTCTGTGAAAAGCGCGTATTTCTCAACATTTTTGATCTTCACATCAAGACTGTCCATATATCTTTCCTGTGCGTTGTTTGCACAAAGGTCACGGACGGTCTCAAGGCACTCCTGTATGCCGTCAGCCATTTCCATTTTAACGCTGTTATTCTTCCTTACAGCTCTTTTCTGATAGTCAGCCGAAACCCATATAAGCAGGAACGAAGCCGGTATCACCCAGAAACTTGCCATTACGATACGCCAGTCGAAGAATATGAAAAGGCTAACACCGACAAGTCCCGTCGATATAATAGCACCTATGAGTTCAGGTATCCAGTGGCTTGAAGCAGTTTCTATCATCGCACAGTCGGACATTATCGTAGTTGTCAGGTCTGCGATGTCTTTCTTTCCGAAGAATGAAAGCGGCAGCTTCCTTAGCTTTTCAGCAAGAGCAGTTCTTCGCACTCCGCTCTCTTTATAGGTCGAAAGGAAAGTTGCATTATACTGGATAAAGTTTGTCAGTGCAATAAAGACTATCACCGCAATAGAAACGAAAACATAGAACGGTATGCGCTCTTTGCTCAGGTTATCATTGAGCATATCCTTTATAAGTGTATAGAGTACGCCGGCGGACATCATCAGTGAGATATTTGTAACGGTAACACTCGCGCAGGCTTTGACCATATCAACAGCACCATCGTGAGAAAGTGCAAAGGTGTGCTGCAATTTCTCAGTTATCTTCATTTCACGCACCTACCTTCCAGTTTATTGAGCGGCTGTATTCATCGAACATCTGACGATACAGACCATTTTTGTCCATAAGCTCAGAGTGAGTACCGTACTCGCATACGCTTCCGTCTTTTAGGACATATATGCGATTTGTGTTCACTACTGTGCTGAGCCTGTGAGCTATCATAATTACGGTCTTGCCCTTAGCGAGCTCACTGAATGCTGCCTGTACCTTCGTTTCGTTGTCTGGATCGGCAAAAGCTGTTGCCTCATCGAGAATTATTATAGGAGCATTTTTCAGTATCGCTCTTGCGATCGAGATACGCTGCTGTTCACCGCCGGAAAGGTAAGTACCCTTTGTGCCGATGACTGTATGTATGCCGTCCGGCAGCTTTTCGATTATGTCCATACACTGTGCAGTTTCAAGTGCCTGCATAACTTCGGCTTCCGCTGCGTCTGGACGTGCAAGACGGACATTTTCAAGTATCGAGGTTTTCAGCAGACGGCTGTCCTGAAACACGAACGATACCTGTTTCATAAGTTCATCCTGCGGTATGCTGCGTATGTCAGCGCCGCCTATGAGTATCGAGCCTTCTGTCACGTCAAAGAAACGCGCGATAAGCTCGGCAGTGGTAGTTTTACCGCCGCCGGAAGGTCCAACAAGTGCGATATGCTCACCGCTTCCGATACTGATATTCAGTTCTCTTACTGCGTAGTCAGAGGATCCCTTGTAACGGTAGCTGACATTTCTCAGTTCAACCGAATTATCCTTCGGCATTTCGGATTGTGCAGGTTCGCTAAGCGGCTGTATATTGAGTATGCTGTCCATTCGTTTCAGTGCATCAACAACTACCATTTCCTGTTCGCCGGAATAGGCTATCTTGGTCAGAGTTACAGTCAGCAGCGGTGTTACGATGATATAGTACATCACATCAAGTATTATATCCGAGTCCACGCTGCCCTTTGAAAGGATATATGCTCCCAACACAAGAAAAGCAAACACAGAGTTGATACAGGTCATAAATGCAGTCATAGGTTTGCGGAGCATGAGCGTATACTGAGTAGTCCATTTTCCGAAGCCGTCTATCGCTTCCTTGAATCTACGGAACGAGTGGACGGATTGTCCGAACACCTTGACTACCGGAACTCCGCGGACGTATTCAGTTGCCTCGCTGCTCATCGTATCGAGTGCATTCTGATATTCAGCCATTTTCTCCTGCATATCCTTGCCCATCATGCTCATCATAAAACCGAAGCCGATAAGCGCAGGAATAAGGCATATGAGACCAAGCTTCCAGTTGAATGCAGCAAGAAGTATCAGCAGCCCGACAGGTGTTGCTGAGGCAACGGCTTTATCGGGAAGATTGTGTGCGATGAATGTCTCGGTCGCGGCAGTAGATTCGTTTACAGTGCGGCGTATCTTGCCTGTACCGTCCTCGTCAAAAACGCCAAGAGGGAGGGTAACTATGCGGTGCATAAGTCTGCTGCGCATATTTGCCTGAACTCTGAATGCGGCGATGTGTGTACAGAACAAAGCGACGATATACACCAGCAGCGCAGCAACTGGTATCCCGACTGCCTGCCATGCTATGCCTGATATTCTGGAGAGCTCCTCACCATTGACGGCTATGCGGATTATCCTCCACAGGTCATAGAATGGAACAAGCCCCATAAACGCGCTCACCGCTGCAAGTATGCGTCCGAGTGTTATAAGATGCCGGTGCCCGCCGGCATATTCGTTCAGTATCTTCATTACTTTCGGGCTGCTTTCAGTTTTCATATTATCCTCCTTTGTTATATAACACTAACAAATATTCTAAATAACAGCAAGAAGTATCAAAGAACTTCTTGCTTGTTTTACGTTATATAAAGTATATAGAAATCAGAATTTAGCGTTTTGAAATGTTTTCGCTTATTTTTTCCTGATAACAGGTATAGGTAAGCTGCAATAGCGTTATCATCATTGACAGCTCAGGAACGCATCATTTGAGCTCCGTCATGCTTCTCAAACCGATAGCAAGAGTTGAAGCGTTATGAAGCAGGGCAGATGTTGCAGGCGGTAACACTCCCAGAACGCCAAGACCAATAAGTCCGCCGTTGAAGCCGATGATAGTACGGTAGTTCCAGCCGATACGCTTCATCAGCGCATTGCTGAGACGTTTCAGTTCCACAAGAGCGTAGAGGTCATCGGCAGATATGGTTATATCGGCTATCTCACGGGCAATGGCAGCTCCCGTGCTTATGGCTATACCAGCGTCAGCTTCACTCAGAGCAGGGGAGTCGTTCACGCCGTCGCCTATCATTACGACCTTGCGTCCGGCTTCGTGTTCGGCTCTTATGAAAGCAGCCTTGTCCTCGGGGAGTACCTCTGCATGGTACTCGTCAACTCCCACTTTTTCTGCGACTGCTTTAGCAGTACGCTCGTTGTCGCCGGTCATCATCACAACTCTTGAAATGCCGCATTCGTGCAGCTGCTGCACAACGTCCGCAGCCTCGTCACGGAGAGGATCCTCAATGCAGATAACAGCAGCGACTTCACCGCCGATAGCGAGATAAAGGTGAGAATACTCCTTCGGCAGATGCCGGAAGATACGCTCATCAGGCGGAGTACAGCCCTCGTCCTCAATGATGAAATGGTGACTGCCGATGAGTACACGCTCGTTCTCAACCATGCTCGAAATGCCGTGAGCGACGACGTACTCTACCTTTGAGTGGAACTCCTCGTGCTCAAGACCTCTCTCTGCCGCAGCAGCCACTACCGCATTAGCGATAGAGTGAGGATAATGCTCCTCAAGGCAGGCTGCAAGGCGCAGCATTTCCGTTTCGTCACGTCCGCCGAAGGCTATGACCTCAGCAACTTTTGGAGATGAATGTGTGAGAGTTCCGGTCTTGTCGAAAACTATTGTGTCAGCCTCTGCAACGGCTTCGAGGAAGCGTCCGCCCTTGACGGTTATTCCTGCGCGGCTGCAATCGCGCATAGCCGAAAGCACCGAGATCGGCATTGCAAGTTTTAGAGCGCAGGAGAAATCGACCATAAGTATAGACAGTGCCTTTGTTACATTTCTCGTCAGAATATAGGTCAGCAGAGTTCCGCCCAAGCTCCACGGAACGAGCCTGTCAGCGAGGTGAGAAGCCTTATCCTCAGCAGCTGATTTCAGCTTTTCCGACTCCTCTATCAACTTAACGATACGGTCGTAGCGTCCGCCGCCAGCGGTATTCTCGACAAGGAAGGTACACTCGCCGTCCTCAACGACTGTTCCGGCATAGACATAAGCACCCTCGCTCTTGTGAACGGGCACGGATTCGCCGGTCATCGAAGCCTGATTGACCATAGCATCGCCGGAAATGACCTTGCCGTCAAGTGGTATCATAGAGCCGGTCCGGACGATGACAGTATCACCCTTTCTGACCTCGTTAACAGGTATAAGTACCTCCTGACCGTCAGTGTTTTTCACCCATACCTGCTCAACTCCGAGAGACATAGTACGTGCGAGGTCGTCAATGGATTTTCTGTGAGTCCACTCATCGAGAATGTCGCCAACATTCAGCAGGAACATTACAGATCCGGCAGTGCTGAAGTCGCCGCGGAGCATGGATACACCGATAGCTGCTGCGTCAAGTACCGCTACTTCGAGCTTTGCTTGCAGAAGACATTTCAGCCCGCGCAATATGTATTTTGCAGCCCTGAAAACAGCTATGATACGGCGTATCGGCTGCGGTATCACGAGCTTGTTCACAAAACGTTTTATTACAACTCCGTAGAGCTTTTCCTCGTACTGACGATTCAGTTCACGGCCTGTTTTTTCAGGAACGAGAGCAATATTCCTTTCGTCACTGAACGAGAATTTCGACAGCTTTTCTATTATTTCAGACCTCGGACAGGTATACGCAATGACAATATCGCAGGTGCGGTCAAACACCTTAACTCTCGTCACGCCGATAGCGGCTGAGAGTGCATATTCGGCTATATCAGCCTGTCTGAGCGTCATGCGCTTGATGCAGAAGCGCACACGCATACGTCCTTTAGTTTCATGAAGTATCTTGCATTTCATAATATGTTCTCCTATAAAACTGGTCGGAGGGGAGCCTCCTCTGGCGATTCGTGGCATAAAATTACCGAGCCCATAATTTTAGACTCGGTAACCCGCTATATTGACAATATCAGCCAACTTAGCGACCTGTTCCAGTTTATTCCTCGCTTGTATCAGCTATTTCCTCACACTCGTCTGCGATCTCGGCAGCTTCCTCAGCAAGTGCTCTCTGCTCGTTTATTTCCTTAGCATCGGCAAGTATGTCGTCGCAGTTCTCGCGGACTTTCGTTGCAGTTGCCATTACGTCAGTCTTTGCACGAAGTACAGCAGCAGTTGCGTGTGTGTAGCACTTCTTGGCATCCTTGCTGGAAAGCACTCTGATACCGGCAGTTCCGAAGAGAACACCGCCTGTGAATACGCCTATCTTTTTCCACGGTATATTATTGAATCTCATAAAATCACCTCATATGAAAAGTCGGAATAACAGTTTCGCTATATTAATAATACCATATATATTAATGCGTTTCCGCTCCGTCCGGCAAAAGTTGGTATATAATGCTAATATAGTGCAGGAGCCGTAACACTGGGGATTCCTGTGTTCAAAAGCTTGTTGTGCTCCATTCGGAAATGTCTTGGAGTTTTGCCGATAACATTGCAGAAAGCCTTTGCGAATTTGCTGGCGTTGCAGTAGCCGACCTCCGCGGCGATGTCGATTATCTTCATATCGGTGTGCAGGAGAAGCTCCGCAGCCCGGAACATCTTCCTGTTTTTGACATATGTATAGACAGAGCAGCCGCATATCTGACGGAAAGTTTCCTTGAGAGTTGTTGGGTTCATTCTGAAACGTTCGGAGAGTTGCTGAATAGTATAATGCGTCATAATATCCCCGCAAATAAACTCAGAGGCGGCGAGAGCTTTTTCTCGTTTATCGGCAGTAATACTGTTAAGTGAGTTCGATATGAGCATAAGTGCTTCGACAGCCCTGATGCGAAGCATAACAGTGTCTGAGGATTTGCAGAACTTTTCTGTTTCGGCAAAAAGTTTTGAGATCTTGCTGTCTGCCTTAATTATGTACGGCATACAGAAGCTTAGCTTATCAGTGAAGCTCCTGCTGTCAAACAGCATAACATCGGAACCTTCCGGAGCATTTTTGCTGTCGATTATCAGAGTAATGGTCCTGAGATCTGTTGAGTCAGCGCAAGTGATAGCATTATTCCGGCAGATCATGCAGTTTCCTGCTGTAAGATAGAAATATCTCTCGCCGATATAATACTCCCTTACGCCCTCAAAGCAGTATGTTATCCCGATGCCGTCATTTACAGACGTTTTTTCGGCACCGCATATTAGCTTAATATCGGGAAATATTTGGTATTCTTCCATAGATGTCACCAGCGGAAAACAGCAAGACGGTTGTTGAGGTTCTTTCCGAGCAGCGCAAACAGCTTGCCGCGGATAGAATACTTCTTCATTTCTTCATTATAGCTTGTTTCGGAGACAAACTTCATGCGTGGTTCAAGTTCGAGATATTCTCTGCCAGTCTTAGTGCCCCAGCCGAATTTTGCATTAGTGTGCTTTACGGCATCGTGGTGACTGCCGTGCTTTTCAAGTAACGGCGAGTGCAGCTCAGCTAAAAGATAGCCGTGTACAAAAGAATCACAGAGCATATTCAGACAGGTCTTTACCTGTTCTTTTGAGAAGTATTCCAGTACTCCCTCCATTACGATGATGTACTTTTTTGCTTTCGGTATCTGCTTTGTCCATTCACCGTCAAGAGCACTGCCGTCAAGCATTTTGCAGCGTTCGCGGTCTGAGTAGACCTTTCTTCTGACCGCGATCTGATCGGGCAGGTCAACGTCGAACCATTGCAGTCTTCCGTTATCGACCTGTGAGAACTTATCATCAAATCCACAGCCGAGATTTATGCATAAAGCGTCCGGATACTTCTTTATCAGCGCTTTCAGCTGATTGCGGTACATTATCGTTCTTGCCACAACTCCCTCGTGTGACAGGAAAGGATCATACTTGCTTACGTCAACGCCGAGAGTGTCGATTATCTCTTTCGCTTTCGGGTCGTTTATCCTTGCGTCAGGACGCGCAGTCTCACTTGCTTTTATAGCAAGGGGGATGAGTGCGGTCTCCTGAATATCGCCGAATTTCAGGTCCATAATACAGCCTCCTTATACCATATTTTTCTCCGTAAGATATATCAGGAAACTGTCCGGACACTCAAGTCCGGACAGTTTCTTTGAAGGGAATTTAATTGCAGCTTACTTCTTGATATTGAATGCGCCCATACCCGGATAACAAGCGGAATCGCCAAGCTGTTCCTCGATGCGGAGGAGCTGATTGTACTTAGCTACACGCTCTGAACGTGAAGGGGCGCCGGTCTTTATCTGACAGGTGTTGAGCGCAACAGCGAGGTCAGCGATAGTTGTATCGGCAGTCTCACCGGAGCGATGTGACGAGATAGCAGTATATCCAGCCTTGTGAGCCATTTTGATAGCTTCGAGAGTCTCGGATACAGAGCCGATCTGATTGAGCTTGATGAGGATAGAGTTGCCTGCGCCGAGGGAGATACCTTTTGCAAGACGCTCAGTATTGGTAACGAAAAGGTCATCACCTACGAGCTGTACCTTGTGACCTATCTTAGCGGTCATCTTCTGCCAGCCTTCCCAGTCTTCCTCATCAAGACCGTCCTCAATGGAGATTATCGGGTACTTATCAACGAGAGCCTCCCAGTGAGCGATAAGCTCATCGGATGTGAACTCCTTGCCAGACTTAGGCTGCTTGTAGAAGCCCTTGCCCTTTTCGCTCTTCCACTCGGAGGAAGCGGCGTCCATAGCGATCATAAAGTCCTTGCCCGGCTCGAATCCGGCAGCCTTAACAGCTTCGAGGATCTTCTCGATAGCTTCTTCATCAGATGTGAGCTTGTTCGGAGCAAATCCGCCCTCGTCACCGACTGCGGTAACGTCGCCCATATCCTTGATGAGCTTTTTCAGTGTGTGGAAGACCTCAGCGCACCAGCGGAGAGCCTCCTTGAATGAAGGTGCACCTACCGGCATTATCATGAATTCCTGAGTGTCAACAGCACTGTCAGCGTGAGCGCCGCCGTTGAGAATGTTCATCATCGGTACGGGGAGTTTAGTTCCCTGAATGCCGCCGAGGAAGCGGTAAAGCGGAATATCCAGCGATGTGGCAGCTGCTCTTGCACAAGCGATAGAAACAGCAAGGATAGCGTTTGCACCAAGCTTAGACTTGTCCTTTGTACCGTCAGCCTTTATCATAGCCGCGTCGATATCGTAGATGTCGGAAGCGTCCATACCTGTGATAGTTTCAGCGATTACCGTGTTGATATTCTCAACAGCCTTTGCAACGCCTTTACCGAGATAGCGTTCACCGCCGTCACGAAGCTCAAGTGCCTCAAATTCACCGGTAGAAGCGCCGCTCGGAGCTGTACCTCTTGCAACAGTTCCGTCAGCGAGAGTTATCTCAGCTTCGACAGTAGGGTTTCCGCGGGAGTCGAGTATTTCGCGTCCAACGACTTTTTCGATTTCTAAATAGTCCATAGTATTTCTCCTCAGATATATTTAATGTGATATGATTGCCTTTGCTGCGAGATATATAATAGATTTCGCGCGAAAAATCTGTTTATCAAGGCGAACAACGAAGGCATACAAAGTATGGCGGGGAGTACAACGGTGATAAACGGGATTTTAGCCAAAAGATATTGATAGATCGCAGTAAAGGTAAGCATCAACATTATTGACGGTGCAGGCTCTTGTATGCAATACAGCGGAAGTTCGCACTCTTCCGCAAACCGAAAGGAGCCTGCGTTCAAATACGTTAGATATTACTAACGTATTGATTATAACGCCTGAGTTTGTATCCGTCAATAAGATACAATTATATTTGTACATACTAACATATTGTTATCATACACAAACCAAATAATTATCAAATCATACAAACAGTGTTGCAGACGACTAACTAAATATATCGCTGCTACGTTTTGCTGCCGGAAAAATTCAGTATGCTTCGGGACTTGTGTATATGTCCGTTGCTTAGCTGTATGTCAGGGCTTGTTATAAGACAAAAAACCGTTCCCACATCGTGAGAACGGTTGGATTTTATAATGTCATAGCGCAGGCTGAAAATACTCTATGACAAAGGAATAATTAGAGATGAATGCAGCTTTTTGGACGTTTGCATTGCATTAAGCTGTGAAAAGATCAATTTGAAGCACCTTCAAATATCTCCCCGTCAACTATGCGGACAGTGCGTTCAGCCCATTTTGCAACATTGAGATCATGGGTTATCATAACGATAGTATTGCCCATTTCGTGCAGTTTAGTGAATAGACGCAATACTTCAGTACCGCTGTTCTGATCGAGCGCACCGGTAGGTTCGTCCGCAAGAAGAAGTGAAGGCTTGCTGCAAAGAGCTCTTGCTATTGCAACTCTTTGACGCTGACCGCCGGAAAGCTCTGACGGTTTATGGTGTATACGCTCTGAAAGTCCGAGCATATCGACTATTTCGCTGCAATCCTTCTCGGCGGATTTTCTGTCCTGTCCGCGCATCAGCAGCGGCATTATTATGTTCTGCATTACGGTATAAGTCGGGATAAGGTGATAATTCTGAAATATGAATCCTATTTCCTGATTGCGTATCCTGACGAGCTCACGCTCCTTAGTGTCGTGGATCGCTATCCCGTTCAAACAGTAAGAACCGCTGTCAAGTGTATCCATACATCCGATAATATTCATCAGAGTGGATTTGCCTGAGCCGGAAGGTCCGAGTATCGCAGTGAATTCACCTTTATTTACTGTGAAATCTATGTTTTTCAGAACATTCAGACGTTCTGGTCCCATTTTATAACTCTTGCATACCTTATGCATTGAAATTATCTGTTCTGTACTCATAGCTGCCTCACTGCTCCATTACCCATACACCTGTAACAACGTCCTGACCGTCACTGTTTTTTTCTATGCTGCACTTTATCATATCTCCGTCCGAGAGCACCTCAAAATCAGTCTGAACTCCGAGATCAGTAGTAACAGTCACGCCCACAGGAATGCGTATCTCTTCCTGTTCACCTGTAAACTTATACTTGCTGCTGCTCTGTGGGAGATTGAAGCTTTTATCCTCTTTCCCGCCTTCCGGCTTAGTGAAGCCCTCTGGCATACTGTCTCCGAACTGTGAAGGATCGAAGCCCTCAGGCATATTTCTCTTGCCTGAGCCGTCTGAGCTGCCGCCTTCCGGTTTGGTGAAGCCCTCCGGCATACTGCCGCTGAACTGCGAGGGATCAAAGCCCTCAGGCATATTTCTCTTGCCTGAGCTGTCTGAGCTGCCGCCGGAAGGTTTTCCTGAGCGCTTTGAAGATCCGCTTGCTGCGGTAGTATCCTGTTCTTCTGAATCTGTGTCCTCATCGTTATATTCTGCCATAAGGAGAACTACGTCATTACCGGAGATAGAATCTATCCTGCCGTAAATATATTCAGTGTCAGAGACTGCTTCGCTTTTTCCGCAGGAAGCCAGCGATGCTATCATTGCAGTGATAATTGCTGTGGTGATAAGCTT
Organism: Ruminococcus flavefaciens; assembly: GCA_015067005.1. Classification (GTDB taxonomy): domain Bacteria; phylum Bacillota; class Clostridia; order Oscillospirales; family Ruminococcaceae; genus Ruminococcus; species Ruminococcus flavefaciens_AA. The sequence continues at coordinate 141,977 of SVNH01000002.1, read as the reverse complement.
TTTCATATCATTTCTCCTTATCATTCATTTGAAAGTGCTTCGACCGGAACGAGCTTTGAAGCCTTCCATGCCGGATAGAATCCGAATACCGTACCGGTTACGAGTGAGAATCCAAGTGCGAGCAGAGCTCCGTTTGCGGACATTTCTGTCCTGATGCTGAATCCGGAAAGTACCGGTTCGATGCCAAAGCTCACAAGTATACCTATTATACCGCCGATAATGCTGATGCAGCAGGCTTCCATAATGAACTCGATGAGTATATCCTTTTTCGAGCCGCCGATAGCTTTGAGGATTCCTATTTCCTGAGTACGCTCCTTGACTGAAACGAACAGAACGTTCATAATGCCGATACCGCCGATTATGAAAACGATAGCAGCCATAGCAACGAGCATAAGTGTGAGAGTTTCGTTTGACTTGTTTGCAGCCTTCATTTTGCTGCCTGCATCGGAGATAGTGAACTCCGCATTCGGATAGCTTGCAGCAAGAACTGTTTTGACATTTTCAGTAACAGCGCTGATATTATTAACATCCTCAGCGATAACTGTTATAGTAGGGCTTATGTCACTGCCTGTAAGGTACTTGATACCGGTAGCGTAAGGGATGAATATAGCCTCATCAGCGCTTATGCCTGATTCTACTGTGCCCTGTTCGTCAAGGATACCGCCTACTGTGTACGGACGGTCGTCAATATATACAAGACTGTCATAAGCGTCCTCAATGCTTCCGAAAATTTTTTTTGCTGCGGTGTATCCGAGTACGCAAACCTTGTTCTTGTTCTCGTTGTCCGCATCTGAGAGGTAGTCACCGAGCAGCATTGAGAGATTGCTGAGTTCAGCGTAATTGGAGAGAGTTCCTGCTATTGTATAGGATTCACTCTCTTCTATATTTCCGCCGTAGATGTTCTGTTTTGTTGTGTAAGTGATAGTCTCATCGCTGAGACCGGGAACAGATGATGCAAGGTCTTCCATATCATCAGTCGAGAGGGTTATCTTCTGTGTATTTTTCGCATCAGAGCTTTCGCCGAACATTGGACCGAAGCCCGGGAAAGAACCGAATCCGCCGCCGGAACCGCTGAACGGATCGCTTCCTCGTTCAGGTCGGCTGCCGGAGGATGAACCGCTGTCACGGCTGCCCGAAAAGCTTGGCATACCCTCACCGCTCGGAGGCGTGAAGCTGCCGGGAACAGATGAGCCTGACGCACTGCTGCCTTTTGATGATGAGGATGATCGGGATGAGGTCCCGAATGAAAAGCCTGATCTGCCCTGCGACTGCTCATAGCTTATATCAAGAGCGCCTGCATTCAGGTTGCGGAATTGATCCGCTACGTCAGCTTTTCCGCCGCGTCCGATAGCGATAACGCACACTATCGTAGCCGCACCGACTATGATTCCTATTGAAGTGAGAAATACCTTGAATTTATTCTGTATCAGATTTAGCTTTACAAGATTTAGTATCTCAGAAAAACGCATATCAGGACACCTTTCCTTTTATGAGAAGTGTATCTCCCTCTGAAACTCCGGAGATCTCAGCGATGTTTCCGTTTGAGAAGCCTGCGCTGACTTTGACCTTTTCCTCGCTTCCGTCCTCTTTCTTGCGGAGAACGTAGCTTTCAGCATCCTCAGTTATGACAGCCTTGTTTGAAACATAAAGAACGTCTTTGACCTGTTTTGTGATGAAGGTAACATTTGCTGTCATGCCGGAGAGAAGTGTATCCGGGAAGCTTGTTACTACTACCGTGACCGGATAGCTGACAGTAGAGGAATTTCCGCTCGTAGAAGATGAGCCGATTGTTGAAACATATCCGCTGTAAATCTCATCGGGGTAGGAGAGGAAGCTTACCTCAACAATGTCGTCCAGATGTACAGCTGCAATGTCATCTTCGGTGACGTTTACTGTTACAGTAATGCTCTCGGCATCAGCAAAGCTTGCGATAGCAACATCTGATGAAAGTGTGTCGCCGGAAGAGTAGCCGACACCTGTTATAGTACCGCTGAATTCAGCGTATATCTTTCCGTCTGCAATGTAAGCCTCAAAGGCTTCGAGGTCTGATCTTGCAGCTTCGACCGCTTCTTCTGCCTCTTCCGAAGCCGAACCCACATCGTTTACAGATACATCGTAGAGGTCCTGTGCATTCTCATAGTACATACAAGCCTCTTCGTAGGTCTGCTTTGCGGAAAGCTCTTCCGAAGCCCGTGAGCTCTGAGCTGATGAGAGCTGCGCCTGATATGTTTCAAGCTGTGTTTTCAGCTGAGAGAGCTGCTTTTCATCTTTGCATTCGGCGATCTGTGATTCAAGACTGGTTATCTGGCTCTGGAGACTGCTGATATTCTGCGAGATCTCTTCGAGCGATGAATTGTATACTGAAAGGGCATTCTGTCCCTCAGCGATACGGGTATCATATTCAAATTTCGCAGACAGCTTTGTTTCGTTTTCATTGATCTGCGCCTGTCTGAGAGCGAGTTCCGCATCATCAACTGCCTTAGTGAGTGATGAACGTGCTTTGTCGATGCTTTCCGGAGTTATAGACATTAGCACATCTCCGACCTTTACGGTCTGTCCCTCTGTAACGCTGACCTTATCTACAACAAGCTCCACTGCTGACGATTCAGATTTTGTTGAAACGCTGGTAGAGCCCATACTTCCGCTTTTACTGCCGCTGCTTTTACTGCCGCTGCTTTTGCCCCCTGAGGACATACCGCCTGAGGACATACCGCCTGAGGACATACCGCCTGAGGACATACCGCCTGAGGACATACCGCCATTCATTGACATTCCGCCGCCCATTGACTTACTGCCGCCGGAAGCTGAGCTTTCTCCCTCAACTGATGCAGAAACGCTTGTGGAGTTGAGTACAAGGTCGTAGGTCTGTTCGAGCGATTCAACGTTTACCGCTGCGCTTTCCGTAATACCTGAGGTCACATTGCCTCTTGCGACTTTAACTTCTTTTATAATGTCTGCGCCGTTGCTTTTTGACGAATTATTATATATGTTATATCCGAGCACTGAACCGCCGGCAAGTAAAATAGCTGCCGAGCCTGCAATTATCTTCTTCATATCAATTTCCCTTTCTTCCGCTGAAATCTGGCATATTAGAAGGATCAAAGCCCTCTGGCATTCCGCCGCTGAAATCCGGACGCTCACCGCCGCCGAAACTCATACCGCCCTTTTCAGAGCTGCTTCCCTTGAAGTCGGTAAAACCGCCCATATTCGTACTGTCTGAATTGAAATATACATTGACGGATTGTCCGCTGTAAAGCTTTGCGCCGTCATCAGCAGTTACCGTAACATTGAATCTTACATCAGCAAGGCTCTTTGATTCTCCTGCTGCGATAGCAGTTATCCTGCCGTTTGCAATGCCTGATTCTGACGAGTAGATTATGACAGAATCGCCGATGCTTACTTCTGTAACGTCATTCTGGTCGAGCTCAACAGTAACTGCAAATGTGCTGTCATCTACATAGGATACAACAGGTGAATTCACATTGACATTTCTGCCTTCCTGACAGTTCATGGAGTAGATAACGCCGTCCTGCTGTGCGAGAATATATCCGCCGGAGAGATTTTCCTCAAATATAGTCAGGTTCTCTGCGGCAGTATCGCGGGCATCCTGTGCCTGTGCGAGTTCATCTTCAAGCGTTGAGCAGGTTATCTTGTAGTGGTACTCAGCATTTTCATAGGTTGCCATATTTGTATCGAGTGTGTTCTGGAGCTTGAGTTTGTCTGTATCATATGATGCTTTTAGTGAATTGTACTCTGACATGAGCTTGCTGAGATTGCTCTGAGCCTTTGAAAGCGAACTGTTCAGTGAGCTTATGTCTTTTTCAAGTGAGCTCACGTTGCTCTGCGCCTTACTGAGGGATGCAGAGCATTCCGACAGCTGCTGTGATAGCGATTTGTAATTATTCTCAGCTGACTTCATGCTATTTTCAGCGTTTGTCAGCTTTTCCTTCTGCGAGTTGTATTCTGCAAGAGCGGAATCATAAAGCTTGACGAGGTCGCCCGAAGCGGAAACTGTTGTTTCAGCAAGCTTATTGAAGCTCCTTTCATTGCTGCTAACAGCTGTTTCCTGAGGAATATCGAACGATACCGGAACAGAAGCTTCTTTGGAAGCATCCGGACGTTCAGCACCGTTTTTACCCGGCATTTCGGGTGTTTCTTTCTGTTCGATCAGATTTGCTGTTACAGTCTGAACAAGCGATACAGAGGAAACGTCTTTGCCGAGTGCATTTCCAAGATAGCGTACAGTTCCGGCTGATGCATTGTACTCAGCTGCGAGACTGTTATAGCTTCCGACAGCGCTGCTGTACACTTTTTCAGCTTCACTGAACTTGCTCTGGAGCGAAGCTTTCTCCGTTTCAAGCTTTTCAGCTGTGGTCTGAGCGTTTTTTAGCTCTGATTGCTTCGCGGAGATCTCAGCAGGGGTATTGTTTATCGTATTTAGTGCCTCCTGATAGGAGTCATAAGCCTTTTGCAGAGAATCATCAAGTTCTTTAAGTCCTGCTTCATATTCTGACTGTGCAGTTCTTCCAAGAAGGAGCTCGGATTCATAAAGCAGCTTTGCCTTGCTGAGGTCGACCTGATAGGACGATTTTTGTTCTGTCAGTGCATTTTCAGCTGTCCGCAGCTCTGAGTTAAGTACCTTTAAAGCCTTAGCGAGGCTTTCGTCTGTAAGTTTGTAAAGCTTTGTGCCGGCTGTTACGCTGTCGCCGGCTTCTGCGAGGACTGATTCGACCGTAAGCTGAACAGAGGTGTTTTTTAGTCCGAGAGAATCGTTCAGCTGAGCAGAAGTAACAGTTCCGCCGGCATTTAGAGTGCTGTCATCATTTTTTTCAGCAGTGATGCTGCTTTCCTCTGATGCAGTTCGTGCGTGAGTTTTTGAATGTACCGCGTATACTCCTGCCGTACCGCCTGCGATGATGACCATTGCACACACAGCTGCGACTATTTTTATACGGTGAGATCTTGCTGTCCAATGTTCCATTTTACCACTTCCCTTGGGATTAAATATTTCCTAAAATAATATTAACTAAATAGCCTTAAATCAAACTGAAAATACTTCAATACAAAATGAAAAATAGAAGAAATAATATGAAATCATTTCACCTTTTTTACACAGTATTTACACATAAAAAGGCGCATAGCAGGAGAAACAAAGAAATACTGCGGGGCGTGTATAGCAGTTATGTATTGAAAACGTTTTTGGGATGTGATATAATATTAATTATAATATACTGCAATATTGTAAAGCCATAAACAGCGATTTGCTGTCTAATATAAAACTGGAGGTATTCTGTTATGAAATTATCATTTGAAAAAGGATTTTTTGCACCCCTGCCTGTGCTTATAATCGGCACATACGACGCTGACGGCAGACCTGATGCTATGAACGCAGCATGGGGAGGTCAGGTAGGCATGAGCCAGATCTCAGTCAGCCTTTCAAGCTCCCACAAAACCACTGAAAATATCAAGCTGACTAAGGAGTTCACAGTTGCATACGCAACATCAGAGTATATTGCAGCCTGTGACTATGTGGGTATAGTATCGGGAAATAAGGTAGCAGATAAGCTGGAAAAATGCGGATTCACCGTTACAAGATCTGATAAAGTGAATGCTCCTGTAATTGATCAGCTGCCTGTTACAATTGAGTGCAGGGTCGTCGACATTCAGGAGGAGTTCAACGAGACAAGAGTTGTTGCGGAGGTAGTCGGACTAAAAGCCGATGAGAATGTTCTTACTGACGGCAAGGTCGATTATAGCAAGGTCGGACTTGTTACATATGATACAGTTTCAAAATGTTACAGAGCAGTTGGCGAAAGTGTTGCAGCTGCACGAAGTGTCGGAAAAAAGTTTGAGTGATGATTTTTGCGGCAATCAGGGAAAAGTGGCGATATATTCAGAAAGGATGGTATCATTATGCTGATAAAAGATATGAAGTATGATGAGAATACCGGATCCGAGCGAGGAAAATTTGATTCGGTTTCGCTGTTTCAGGGTGAAATGGTGATCGTGGTATATACTGATGACGGTGCTTCGGTCGAATATTCAGAAAAGTGTATTGAGCACTATAACGATTTGGCAAACAACGGTGAAATGCTTGCTGAGATAGAAGATAAGATCACACGTTTTTTTCTGTATATGTACGATGAATGGAAGAAAATGGGCATTTATGAGGATATAGTATCAGATTGCGAAGAAGTCATGAAGGGCTATAAGTCTGGCAGAAAGCTTACGGATTTCCTTTCCGCTCCGGCTTTGTACGTAGATGCTCCGGAAGGAGAGGGGATAGGTTATTGCATAGTTGCAGACTGTCCGTGGGAGCCGGAACACCAGTGTGAAATAATAATCAGGGATGATACTGTTCTGTATGCTGGCCCTTGTGAGGGGGAAACTCCGTGGGGCGATGAAGATGATTATTACTGCATCTGGGAAGAATAGTCTATTGATGATTGGGAGAAAAAATGGCTGAGATAATCGAGATCGAGAATTTAAACATACCGGAACTCTTCCCTTATGTACAGACATCAGAGGTACAGCTGCTGCGGATGTTTGAACCTGAAAACGGCGTATTTATCGCGGAAAGTCCAAAGGTGATAAGGACCGCTCTTGACTGCGGTTATGAACCGCTTTCAATGCTGATCGAAAGGAAGTATATAACCGGTCAGGCGAGCAATTTGATAGAGCGCTGCGGTGATATACCGGTGTATACAGCACCGAGCGAAGTTCTCACTGAACTGACAGGATTCAAGCTTACACTCGGTGCATTATGTGTCATGAGGCGCAAGGATCTTCCTGAGCCTGAAAAAATACTTGCTTCGGCAAAACGAATCGCTGTACTTGAAGATGTCATGAATCAGACTAATGTCGGAGCGATATTCCGCTCAGCGGCAGCTCTTGGTTTTGATGCAGTAGTTTTGACTTCAGCTTCGAGCGATCCGCTCTACCGGCGTTCAATAAGAGTAAGTATGGGAACTGTTTTCCGCATCCCGTGGACATATCTTCAGCAGCCTGCACCGGACTATGTTTCAAGTCTCAGAGCACTTGGCTTTTCAACGGCTGCTATGGCACTCAGAAAAGACACCGTAAGCATAGGGGATAAGCGCCTTAAAGCCGAAAACAAGCTTGCCGTCATACTCGGAACTGAAGGTGAGGGGCTTCGTGAAGAAACGATAGATTCATGTGATTATACTATCAAGATACCCATGGCGTACGGAGTTGATTCGCTGAATGTTGCCGCTGCAAGTGCAGTAGCATTCTGGGAACTCGGAAAAGGATGCGAATAAGTCAAGCTTAGTGAGATGTTCGGAAAATGACATTATGCTGTCTTGTTTTCAGGAAATATTCCGGCAAGAAAACAATGAAGTTAGTGTATTACTTAATGAATTAGTATTAGAATTTACTATTATTAACAATATATCAATTGACATTCGTTGTTAAATAATGTATAATATATATAATGGTATATAGATTTAGAACAAGTTATTGTTATATGATTTATAATTCGTGACGAATGAGGTTGGTATGATGCGTAAATTACAATTAATACTTGTCTCTTTTGCCGGAGTTATGATCGTTGTTATTCTTATACTCGTGAAAACTGTTGAATTGCCTGTAAAAGGCAACAATACAAGTATCAGCGAGAACTATCTCATCGGCTGGACTGATGAAGAGGGTGAGCAGGTATCGCTTTACCAATCCTTTGAAAAAGGAACTGAAAAACATACCTTTACACGAATGATCAACGGTAATACAGTCAACGGTAGAGAGATGTGTCTGATAACGCATAATATGTCTTTTAAGGTGCTTCTCGGTGACAAGGTGATATATTCTTATGCTCCTGAACTCGGTGGCTTATACGGAAAGCGCTACGGTGAAGCTTTGCATATAGTGAATCTTCCGGCATTTTCGGATAACCGTCAGCTGAGTATTGAAGCTGTTTCTCTCAGTGATGACGGTACGAGTGGCTGTGATGAGGCATATCTTATGCACGCTAATGATTTTATCGACGATGTAAGGCAGAAATCCGGAATAAAGTTTGCGCTGTGCGTTATGACTTTCCTGTTCGGACTTCTATTGTTTGTTGTGGGAATAGTAGAAGATAAATTTCAGGGAAAAATGATCGAAACTATGTGCCTCGGCGCGATAACTATGATAGTCAGTGCATGGGTAGGTTCGCAGACCATGATACTTCGCACTATTGTGCAGAATTCAGCCATGCTGAGGGTCGTTGAGTATACGTCGCTGATGGTGCTTCCGATACCTGTGCTTATGTTTGTTGCGGCTTATACCCGAAACTGCGATGATAAGCGTGTTATGTCACTTATAATAGCAAGCGCACTCAATACTATATTTACGGTTTCGCTTGTTTGCATGGGCTTAGGTGATTATTATGATTATTTGTTCATTACTCATATCATTATAGCTACCGGAGTTTGTCTGATAATACACATAGTAGTGATTTCAATGCTTCGGAACAAAATCGACCGCAGAAAGAGTATATACCTCGTAAGCGCACTTACTGTACTCATGCTTTCGGGCATACTTGATATGGTCATGTATTACGTTGAAAATACAAACGGTACTGCATATCTTACGGTAATCGGACTTATCGTGTTTGCTTCGATACTTGCAGTTTATGAGTATCAGCACATAATTGAGATACAGATAATGTCGAGCAAGGCCGAGCTCATGCAGACTCTCGCTATGAAAGATCCGCTTACTGATATTGGCAGCCGTACAGCTTTTGTAGCGCATGAGAAAAGTCTTATGGAAAAGAAGACCGGAAAGTGTCTGTTCGTACATTTTGATGTGAATAATCTCAAGCACGTGAATGACGTTTACGGTCATGCTGAGGGCGACAGAATTATCATCGGGGCAGCTAACGTGATAAAGGCTGGGTTCAGCGACTATGGAAAAGTTTACCGCGTTGGCGGCGATGAATTCTTTGCGATACTTGAGCAGGCGACCTGTCAGGAAGATTATAATCTTGGAATTGCAAAATTTACACGTGCTCAGCTTGAATATAACACCAAAGAGGATCCTCCGGTACATCTTTCGATAGCCTATGGAATGGCTGAATACAATTGTAGTGAGCAGAATCCGGAAAGTGCCGAACGTCTTGCGGATAGCCGTATGTATGAGAAAAAACGCGAGATGAAGGCTCAGCAATAAGCGAAAAAGCAAAGAACTCCTTTCAGAATATTCTGAGAGGAGTTCTCTTTGTTTATTGAAAATATCTGTTAATGTGATAATGCTCAGACCGCAGCCGGTGAAGGATCTTTATTCAGGATATCCATGAATTCCTCGCCGGTGATAGTTTCTTTGTCGAGCAGGTATTTTGCGAGTTCGTGGAGTTTATCAAGATTATCCGAGAGAAGCTTCTTTGCCTTTTCGTGTGAAGAGTGTACGATAGAATTGACCTCTTCATCAATTTTTGAGGCTGTTTCAGGTGAGCAGGCGAGAGAAGCGTCACCGCCGAGATACTGATTTGTGACAGTTTCAAGAGCGACCATGTCAAATCCGTTGCTCATACCGTATCTTGTTACCATCGCCCTTGCAAGCTTGGTAGCCTTTTCGATGTCGTTGGAAGCGCCTGTCGTGTAGGTGCCGAAGATGAGTTCCTCGGCTGAGCGTCCGCCGGTAAGAGTAGCGATACGCGCAAGAGCCTCTTCCTTTGTGAGGAGGAACTTTTCACCCTCATCTACCTGCATTGTGTAGCCGAGTGCGCCTGATGTACGCGGGATAATAGTTATCTTATGTACCGGCGCTGAATCCTTCTGCTTTGCAGCAACAAGTGCATGACCGATCTCGTGGTAAGCGATTATCTCCTTTTCTTTCTGTGAAATTACAGCGTTTTTACGCTGATAGCCGGCAATTACCACCTCGACGCTTTCTTCAAGATCAGACTGAGTAACAGTCTGTCTGCCGTTTCTTACCGCTCTCAGAGCAGCTTCGTTTACGATATTGGCGAGTTCAGCACCGGAAGCACCGGCGGTCGCTCTTGCAATAGCGTTGAAATCAATATCGGGTTCTGTTTTGATCTTGACTGCGTGGACCTTGAGTATAGATTCTCTTCCGGCGAGGTCGGGGAGTTCCGCAGGTATACGTCTGTCGAATCTTCCCGGACGCAGCAGCGCCGGATCAAGCGATTCTGGACGGTTAGTTGCTGCGAGGATAACAACTCCCTTTTTACCGTCAAAGCCGTCCATTTCGGTCAGAAGCTGGTTGAGAGTCTGTTCACGCTCATCGTTTCCGCCGAGCTGACCGTCACGCTTTTTGCCTATGGTGTCGATCTCATCAATAAATACGATGCAAGGAGCTTTTTCGTTAGCTTGTTTGAAGAGGTCACGCACCTTCGCAGCGCCCATTCCGACGAACATTTCAACGAATTCAGAGCCTGAGATAGAGAAGAACGGTACATTTGCCTCGCCAGCGACAGCTTGTGCAAGGAGAGTTTTACCGGTTCCGGGAGGGCCTACAAGCAGTGCACCCTTAGGGAGATTAGCGCCGATCTCAGCGTATTTATCCGGATTGTGCAGGAAGTCAACGATCTCTTCGAGGGCTTCCTTGGCTTCGTCCTGACCGGCAACGTCGCTGAAGGTCTTACCGGTCTGTGCCTTGACGTAGATCTTGGCGTTGCTCTTGCCGAATGCCATAGAATTGCCCATGCGCTTGCTCATTCCGCGCATAAGCACGTTCCAGAGAACGATCATCAGTACGATCGGCAGTACCCATGCAAACAGGAAGCTTACTATCGGGTTCTCGTGCTCGATCTTTCCTGTGAAATCTATCTGACCGTTGTCGTGGAGACGGTTCACAAGATCCGGATCTTCTATCTTTACGGTCGAATACAGCTGTGAATCACCGTCGTCTTCGACTTCAAAAACGATAGTATCGTCTTTGATCTCGGCTTGTGTTATTGTACCGGCTTCAAGCTGTTTGAGGAAGAAGCTGTAATTTGTCTCCTTGATCTGAGCCTTTTTTACAGCCGGCAAAAGGACAGCGTTGAAAAGGATAACGAGTCCTACGCATATAAGCGCGAAAATAACATAATTCTTTTTATTGTTATTACTGCGTTGTTCATTCATTTTAAATTATCATCTCCTGAAAAGGTTTCTGTGAAAATTATATCATATATTCTCTGCAATTACAACCGGAAAATTGTGATAGAAATGAAAAATATGTGAAAATAAAAGTTGAGCCCTTATGCGCTGTGCTCATACAGCAGTTTTAGCCGCTGCTTACGGGAAAAACTTTATGAGTAAAGCTTCTCTCTTCCCAAAGAATTTTATTACGCAATGGTATAAGCTTTTGGGGGAGAAAAAAGCCGGAAGTCATTATGACCTCCGGCAATACTTATACCATTGAGAAAAAACAGACGAAAGTTTGAGGTAGATGTCAGAAGGACAGAGGGAAACCCTTTTGAAAAAGGATTTCCCTCAATAAACTACTTATAAATCTCTATATGGGTATTGCGTATTTGGACTTTCCTTTGAAATTATTTCTCAACAGGGAAGCTTGTAATAAGCTTGAGTGAGTATTTCTGAATGAGAAGTGCATCGTTTGTGTTGATACCAGCTTTGCCGTCAACTTCTGCATTTACCTTTCCGAGTTCTGTGATGCGGTCTTTGCTTGTACCGTCAACTTCGTACTTAGCAGGATTCAGGTAAGCCTGCATAACGATTACGGAATCTGACATATTAACTTCCTTATCGCAGTTTGCATCACCGATAAGTGAAGGAGTCGTTTCGCTTGATGCAGAGCTTGAAGAAGTCTCTGAAGACGGTTCTTCCGGCTTTGTGCCGTCAGGTTCGATACCTCCAACGAGAACGCCGTCATCGTAGATACAGATGTTGTCGCAGCGCTCCTCAGGCGGATTATCGACAGCAAAGAAGTCACTGTCTTTGCCGATCTTGAGGTTCTGATAACTCCAGTCATTGGTAGGATCCCATATGTCTCCGTAGAACATACCGAGATCGAACTGATATTTCTTGCCGGAGTTTGCGATAACATAGTCGTTCCAGTTTATTTCAATATAGTAGGTATCAGGAACCTTATCATACTTGTATGGACCTGAGAGAACGCCGTCGCCGCCGGCAGCTTTGTCCTCAGCACTTGACTGATCGTATAATTCATATACTCTTGTGACGCCATCAATGCCATTAGCACATTCACTTATGTTGAAGAAATAGCGTACAGAAGTTTTCTTTGAAGGCGAAGTGCTGCCTGAGAGCACCTTGAATGATACCTGTGTAGTACCTGAGCCGTCACCGTTCTCGTTAGGCTTATCTACGCCGAGAGCTTCTACCCAGTAACCGTTGCCGCCGTCGCTGCCGTTGCCGTAAACGCGCTTCTCGTCCTCAGGCGGGAAGTTAGGAGTGAGCTTCATATCCTCAGTGCCGAATACCTTGTAAAGACCGGCAGCAGCAGCAGGGAGACAAGCGTTATAGTCGATAGTAACCTCGTTTTCTGTCCAGTCCTTGGTAGCGTCATCGTGACCGTCGTTGTTGTCAGGACCGCCTGCAAGAGCGCCCCAGAGGATGTGCTTCTGCTCACGCGGATCCTCTGCCATGAGAAGTCCGGAAGCTGCTCTGTGGTGAGGATTCTTTACAGCTGTATCGTTATAGCCGACGATGAATGCTCTCGGACCGCTTGTGCCGTTTTTACCGGCAAGAACTGAGTATTTCGGTTCTTCCTTGTAGGTTATCTCGTTTTTGCCGAGGACATAATCCATCTGTTTCTGAGCCCATTCGCTCCACTCAGTTACCTCACCGTTATTGTGGTACTTATCGTAGAGGAGACAGATCATCTGCATTGCAGTGTTATAACGGCAGCTGCCCCACTCGTTGAGCCAAGCGAAGCCTCCGGGAGTTTCCTTGCCCTTCCATGTCTTGAGGCACTTGCCGAGACAGTCATCATCCCAGAAATCCTTGTAAACATACTGGTTTTTGCCCTGAGCGTCTCTGATATGCTGAACGAGGTCGAGTTCAGGGTGATTGTCGTTTATAACAGCCCACATGAGTGCTGCACCGGACCACATATCGTTCCAGCAGTAGCACCAGCCTGAAGGAGCATAGTAATCGAAGATCTTATATGCGTTGTCAAATACTGAAGCGTCCTCAGTAGCCATGTACATCCATGCAGCAGCCCAGCAGAAATCGTCTTCCCAGTGGTCTGACTTGTAGAATCGAACAGGACCATCACCGTTATCTGAGAGAAGCTTATCCTGCTGACCGGGATTACTTGGCTGTGTCGTATCCTGAGTCTGATTCTGGTTCTGATTCTGGTTTCCCTGATTGCCCTGATTTCCTGTGTTATTAGCCGGTGGGAACTTCTTCAGTGCTGCTTCAGCGAAATCCCACAGTGCCTTAGCGTAATCGAGAGACTTCTCAGCATAGTCAGGATCGGTCTCCTTGAAGTTGAGGTAGTTGATGCAGAGGGAAGCGCAGGCTGATACAACATAGTCGATCTGCGGCTTGTCAGCTGTGAGGAAGAATGCCGGACGCGGCATAGTATCGACCTCAGGATTGTTCCAGATCTCGTGGTCGATATTACCTTCACCGACCTGATAGCAGTGAGCGATAACAGTTCCGTCCTCATCGCGGAAGGTACATTTCATGAGGTAATCATTGAAATGGCGGATGAGAGTCTCAATATGTGAATCAAGTCCGAGCTTTTCGTAAACATCGCGGTATTCATAGTAGCCCCAGCCAAGAGTAGCAGCTGTATAGTTTTCAGGCATACCGAATTCAACGTGGTCGCCGGCATCGTGGAAGCCGCCGGAAACGTCGATAGTACCGTCGCCGTCGGGATCGAGCACATCCTTGTACTTCTCCATGAATTCAGCTGAAAGGTTAGTACCGCCCTTGCTGGTTTTGTTAGTTTCCTTGTCCCACTCGATCATCGGAACGTGTGCATCGTAGGTGTGGCAGCTGCCGCGCCATGAGAGAAGGTTCTCTTTGGGTTTGAATTCGCCGCACATATTCGCATCATAGAAATAGAGCGAATACTGGAGCGCACGGGCATAGTCGATGTCAAGACCGGAGTCCTCAACGACTTCGCTGATAGGAGCGCAGAACTCTTGCTCCTCTGTTGTTTCAGACTCAGTGCCGGCTGCGAGTGCGCTGTAAGAAGATGTCAGCGGACAAGCAAGAGCAGCGGCAGCCATGATGCCTGAAATTAAACGTTTTGATAAGTGCATTGTTTTTCCTCCTGTAAAAATTTATTAAAACTTACTTATGAGTTTAAGAGAAAACTTCTGAATGAGTAGCGCATCATTAGTTGAAACACTGCCGTCTGCATCAACATCGGCATTTGCCTCACCCTTTTCGGTGATACGATCCTTGCTTGTACCGTTGATACCGTATTTTTTCGGGTTGAGGCAGTCCTGCATAACGAGAACGACATCTGACATATCAATTGCAGTGTCGCAGTTAGCATCGCCGGGGAGATCAGCTTCAGGAGTTTTCTCAGTTGTACCGTTAGTTTCGGATGCCGGATCTGTTGCGGGCTCTTCATCGAGCGGATAATTTTTCAGATCCGGGAGTTCATCAAGAGTGATGCAGTAATCGCTGTTGTAGATCTCATTAAGCGACTCAACAGGATTTATGGTCTCACTCTGGAGATAGTTCTGATACCACGGGCAGAAATAGAGCCAGCCGGCGGAATCATTCACAAGGTTTTCGAGAGACGGTATGGAATCGTTCTCGGTCATAGCGACCATTTTGCGGCAGTCTGTACTCTTAACGAGAGTAAAGAACGTGGAAGCGATAGAGCTGAGATTAGGTTCGCCGTCATTGGCATTATACTTATCACAGCCTATTATATCAACAACATCGTCACCGGGATACCAGTCTGCGGAAGCAGCCGAGGTTGAACTCGTCCATTCCCAGATGAGGTTGTTAAGACCGTATTCATTGGTGAGTTTATCATAGAGCAGGCGATAGAGCTGCTTGCAGGGCTCAGGACCTTCAGCGCCCCACCAGAACCATGCACCTTCAGCCTCGTGAAGAGGTCTGAACAGGATCGGCACATCGGCATCCTTGAGCTTTTTCAGCTGCTGAGCGATGAGGTCTATGTCTGCGAGTATCTTCTTGTTCTCCCATGTACCTTCCTCAAGTGCTTTTGAGATGCTGAAGGTCGTGAAGGGTTTATTGCCTGTGGATTCAACGTAGAAAGCGATACCGTCCTTGCTGCATTCCTCATCGGAAGGAACGTTCCAGTGCCATGTCATGGTAACGATACCGTGGTATTTGTTAGTCCACTCGATAGCGCGTTCCGGAGCGTCATCACGCCAGTCACTTGACGTATTGTAGGCGAGGAGGTCAATGCCGCGGATAGCAGGCTGCTTGCCGGTCTTATCGAGGATATACTCGAACTCTTTTTCGTTGTCCTTGATGTAGGTATCGGGATCGTTCCACTGATTGTAGTTGTGAGAGCCACAGTATTCCTGCTGACCTGCGATAATGTGCTTGCCGTACTGATCGCGGAGGTACTTGTAGAGCCTCTTTGCGGAATCGGAAGCATCAGGATTGCATGGTGAGGTATCCGGAGAAAGCTTGGAAAGTCTTTCATCAGCCGGAGCGAGTGTGAGATAATCGAAGAAAGTGTAACCCCAGTAAGCTTTGAACTGTATGGTATTCTTGCCCTTGTTGAGCTTTACAACACCGCCGGAGGTCTCAGAGAAGGAGCTGCAATAGGGAAATGTGACTTCGCCCTGATCCACGCCGTTGACGTAGAGATACTGTACCTTCTTGTTCGGATCGGAAGGCTCGCAGTAGCCGATCGTGAGGTCATACAGACCAGCCTCCGGGACCTCGACATCAACAGTGAGAGTTGAATTTTTCTGGTCGAGGTAAGCGAAGCCTTTTCCTGAGAATCCGGAAAGATCGGAGCCTTCTGCTATCTTGTCTTCCGGAACGTCTGAAAGACCATCCGGGTAGATGAAGCACTGAGTTGCTTTGCCGTTTTCAAATTCGTATTTCAGAGTTTCAGCCGCCGAACTGAGACCCTGAGAAAGACTTGAAGAGAACGGGATCGAAGCGGCCGCCATAACCGCAGCGCAGGCTGTTGAAGCCAGACGCACAAGATGTTTTCTTTTCATGTTATCACTCCTGAATAATAATTTTTTGCAGAGCAGAAATGCCGGTCTGCTTCTGCACAAATTTGTAAAATGTTGTGCCTATTCAACATTCTGTATTACACAATTATCATAACACTTTTCACAAGAAAAAGCAAGCATTTATTGCAAAAAAATCCGGTTTTTGGGATTATTTATTTGTTTTAAGCAAACACACCCGAAAAGTCCGCAATAAATGCAAAGCTTCCGGGAACAATGTTTCCGGAAGCTGGATGCTACATCAGCGGTGCTATAAGTTTGAGGAGGTTGCCTCTGAGCGCATAGGTGAATCTGTTGCGGCGGATGGATTCCATTGTTACCGGACGGCACATTTTCAGAGTGGTCAGGAAGTCCTTTTCGATGTCTGAGATGCAGTCGGTTTTGTACATATATGTTGCACATTCAAAGTGGTGATACAGACTGCGGTAATCGAGGTTTATCGTGCCGACGACAGCCTTTTCATTATCACACACGAAGACCTTTGAATGAACGAAACCGGGCTCGTATTCAAAGATCTGCACCCCGGCTTTTGTGAGTGCCTTGTAGTGCGTTTTTGCAAGGGCGTATGCGCTGGGCTTATCAGGCTTTCCGGGAAGGATTATCTTGATGTCAACACCTCGTTCTGCCGCAAATTTTAAGGCTGATTCGAGCTCGCCGTCGAGGATGAGATAGGGTGTCATTATGTGAACGTAGGTAGTGGCGCGGTTTAGAATATCCATGTAGATATTTTCGCCTACTTTGTCATCATCGAGCGGACAGTCCGCATAGGGCATGACATACCCGCTGTGCTTTTCCGGGATCACAGGCTTGGGAAGGTAGTCCCATACCGGTTCTTTCTCGGTTATGTTCCACATATTCAGGAACATGAGCGTATAGCTGCTGACCGCCTTTCCTTTTACCATTACAGCGGCGTCCTTCCAGTGACCGAACCGCTCAGTGCGGTTGATGTATTCGTCTGCGAGATTGATACCGCCGTTGAAAGCGACATTGCCGTCGATAACGAGTATCTTTCTGTGGTCGCGGTAGTTGTAATAGGTCGAGAATACGGGCTTTAGCGGCATGAAGGTCTTGCAGTTTATACCGAGCTTCTTCATGCGCTGCGGATAGTCGTGGGAGAGGGTTGTTATCTCACACATCCCATCGTACATCACTCTGACTTCAACGCCTTCTTTGACCTTATCAGCGAGTATTTTCAGTACAGAGCCCCACATATAGCCTTCATCAAGGATGAAATACTCCATGAAGATAAACTTTTTAGCTTTGCGGAGCTCATTCAGCAGTGACTCGAATTTCTCTTCGCCGCAGGAAAAATAGGTCACATCCGTGCCGTTGAAAAGAGGGTAGCAGCCTGTGCGGCTCAGATAGCGGCAGAGATCATCCATGCCTGAACGGGTGACATCCGGATCAGCGAAGGCTTCCTCTGAGGAAGAGATCATACCGCGCGTAGTTTTCACGAATTCCGCTGATTTCTTTCGCACAATATTGTTGCCGAATTCTCTCCGCGTGTACCACAGCAGCATTGAGCCGGTGACTGAGAATACCGCGATTATCAGCAGCCATGAAAGCTTGGCGGATGAGTCCATATTGCAGTTGAAAAGGTAGAAGATCATGGTGATTTTCAGTATTCCTTCAAACATGACTACCGCCTTGTAGTGCTGGTCGAGCCATGTCAGCACCATTATCGTAAGGATGAACTGTATCACTATAAGCAGCAGGAATACGAACAATCGGCTGAATACTATCCTCAGGATACCTTTTTTGCGTTTTGGGAGAAGTTTAATTATATCGTTTTCTTGGTTATTCATTCAGTTCCTCCGGAGCAGGCGGACCTTGCTTCTTGTGTATATCTTCTTTGAAAATGTAACTGTACCGGCGGTCAGATCTCATGGAAAACGGAGCGTTGTAGCCGAAGATCATATGATCGTCAAGAGCGATGTCGTATATGCTCAGACTGTTTCTCAGTTCTATCGTAGCGATGACATCGCTTTCCGATGGCTCTGACGAAGAATCCGGATGATTGTGGGCAAGTATTATCCTGTGCGAGCCGATGAGCGAGACCTGTTTTACGAGCTCGCGCAGATTTGCTGCGACTGAAAGCGGATCGCCCATACCGATCACGATAATATCCGGTTTGCGCTTTCGGGTGTCGGCTGGCATAAAGACTATCTGTTCCGTCTGTGAAGAGGCAAAATATCGCATGAGCAGACGCACCTTATTGCTGTATTTAGCTGGTTCGGCGGATCTCTGCCTGTTCATACGGCTGCGGCTGCACACAAATTCAAGTATCAGGTTGAAGGTGAAGAGGTTTTGGTCTTCATTTGACCTGAGACGCTGTGCGAATTCAGAGGGTGACATATCAAGTACGTCCTCTGAGACCTTGCTTACTTTTATAAGCTGCTTTACGGCAGGATCATTGCGCTGCTCTCTCAGTCTGAACATAAGCCGCAGCACATCGGGCGAAGGCACCGGGTTCATACTGAGATTGGAAGGCTCTAAGCCGTAATAATTTCTGTATTTTTTCGGCATGATGATAACTCTCCTGAAAATAATACTTTTCTTGCCAGAATATACAATAATATTATATAACACTTTTGCATATTTGTAAACATCTTTGAGGAAGAAATTATTTTTTCAAAAATACTGGACAAACGTATCACGATATGTTATAATGGTTACAGTTTTATGATATAACTACCCTTTAATTCGATCCTGTGAGGTCGGCAAGGCGAAGCTTCATATGCTATAACTATACATACATTAGCTATAACTATAAGTGTACCCGTCTGTGCCGCAGGCGGGTATTTTTGTTGCCGGAAGGAGTGAGAGATCTGGAGAAAAAACGTATCATTATGGACGAAAAAGCTATGCAGCGAGCCATTGCAAGGATCTCATATGAGATAATCGAGCATAACAAGGGTGCTGAGGATCTTTGCGTTGTCGGGATAATTTCAAGAGGCGTCACGATAGGCAAGCGTATCGCTGAAAAGATCTCTGAACTTGAAGGTGTGGAAGTCCCGTTCGGACAGATAGACATCACCCCCTACCGCGACGACAAAGCCCACAGCGGAAATGCTGAACGTACCGATATAACGTTTGATGTCAGGGACAGGAACGTTATCATCGTGGACGATGTCATCTTTACCGGAAGAAGCTCCCGCGCAGCTCTTGAAGCCATAATCAAGCGCGGCAGACCGCGTTCTGTCCAGCTTGCTGTCCTCGTGGACAGAGGTCACAGGGAACTGCCGATAAGACCTGATTACGTTGGAAAAAATCTTCCAACGTCACACAGCGAGAAAGTCAAGGTCTCTGTCATGGAGATAGACGGCTGTGATACGGTCTCAATATTCAGCTGAATACAAACATTCACGAATTATTACAGATAGGAGGATATATGTCAACGATACTTATAAAGAACGTCCGCGCAGTCGATGCTGCCAGCGATAATATCACTGATGTTTTCATTAGTGACGGTAAGATCACAAAGACCGGTACATCGCTCGATGTAAGCGCTGACCGTGTCATAGACGGAACAGGTCTTGTGCTGATGCCGTCATTGTTCGATATGCACGTTCACTTCCGCGATCCCGGACAGACTCACAAGGAAGATGTACTGACCGGCTGCTCGGCAGCGCTTGCAGGTGGAGTTACCGGTGTTCTTGCAATGCCGAATACAAAGCCGCCCTGCGATGATCCTGAGATCATACGCTATATCAGGAACAAAGCCGAAGGTACAGGTGTTGATGTTTATCCGGTCGGATGCATTACCGGCGGTATGAGCGGAAACGGACTCTGCGACTATGAAGCGCTGAAGGAAGCAGGCTGTATCTGTATCTCTGATGACGGCAGACCTGTTGAGAACGCAGAAATGATGCGGAAGGCACTTGAGCTTTCAAAGTCCAACGGACTTCTCGTAGCCTCACACTGCGAGGACCTGAGCATTATAAACGGCGGTATCATGAATAAGGGCGCTGTTTCCGAAAAGCTTGGCGTTAAGGGAATGGACAGAGCCTCTGAGGACTACATAACCGCGCGTGAGATGATACTTGCTTCGTCTGTTGACGCAAGGATACATATTTGTCATGTCAGCACTGAGGGCAGCACTGCGATGATAAGATTTGCGAAATCGCGTGGAGTTAAAGTCACCTGCGAGACCGCTCCGCACTACTTCATGCTTACTGACGAACTGCTCGAAAAGCGTGATGCGGATTATCGCATGAATCCTCCGCTCAGAACTCCCGAGGATGTAAGTGCAATAATCGACGGCATTAAAGACGGCACTATCGACTGCATAATCACCGACCATGCACCTCATGCTGCTGATGAAAAAGCTGACTTTGAAAAGGCACCTAACGGTGTAGTCGGACTTGAAACATCTCTTGCTGCAACTCTTACCGCTCTCTATCACACAGGCGAGATAACACTCAATAAAGTTGTCGAGCTGATGTGCATAAATCCGCGAAAGATACTCGGTCTTGATATACCGGGTGTAACAGAGGGAAGCACCGCTGATCTCGTACTCGTTGATACTGAGAAAAAGTGGACAGTCGAGCCGGAAAAGCTTCATTCCAAATCGCATAATTCAGTTTTCAAGGGCATGACTCTTACAGGCAAAGCCCTTATGACAATATCAAAAGGCATAATCAGATACGAATATCCAACCAACTGACCAAAGGAGGAAAAATATGTCATTTGACAGACTTATCGAAAAGATCATCGAACTCAAAAATCCTACTGTTGTAGGTCTCGATCCGAAACTTGAATACGTTCCGCAGTACATCCAGCGCCGCTATCTTGATGATGACGGCTGGACATTAAAAGCTGCTGCAAAGGCTATATACACTTTCAATCAGGCTATCATTGATGAGATACACGACATCGTTCCGGCTATCAAGCCGCAGGCTGCTTACTATGAGATGTACGGCCATTATGGTGTCCGTACACTTGAAAAGACTATCCGCTATGCAAAGCTCAACGGTATGTTCGTTATAACTGACGGTAAGCGCAATGACATCGGCGCAACTATGGAAGCTTATACCAATGCTCATATCGGTACAACTATGGTAGGTGAGAACGAGGTCGAGCCCTTCGGCGCGGATGCTCTTACAGTAAACGGCTATCTTGGTACTGATGGTATCTCACCTCTGCTCAAGGTCTGCAAGGACCGCGACAAGGGTATATACGTGCTTGTCAAGACCTCCAATCCTTCTTCCGGCGAACTTCAGGACATGAAGCTTGCTGACGGCCGCACTATCTACGAGACAATGGGTGATATGTGTGAGAAGTGGGGAGAGGATACAATAGGAAAGTTCGGCTATTCCGCAGTCGGCGCAGTAGTTGGTGCTACATATCCGGAAATGCTCACAGAGCTCAGAAAGAGACTTCCGCATACAATGTTCCTTGTACCGGGATACGGCGCACAGGGCGGCGGCGCAGAAGGTCTGAAGGGCGGCTTCGATGAGAACGGTCTCGGTGCTATCGTAAATTCCTCACGCGCAGTTATGTGTGCATACAAGAAGGAAGGCTGCGATGAACGCGAATTCGCTAAGGCTGCAAGACGCGAAGTCATCCGCATGAGAGACGACATCTGTCAGTACATCAACCTTAAATAATAATTCGGAATTAATGTGTGCCTTACGGCACGGTTTAAATTCATCGCCGGAGGCGATACCGAAATTCCGAATTATGAATTAAAAAAGTCATCTCACAATGGCGTGAGTTTTGATAATATATCTGCGAATACTGCGAAAGGAATGATATCCATGTCATTATTCAACATGAGCGAGAAAGCTTACCTTCTCCTTGCCAACGGACAGGTGTTTGAGGGCAGAAGCTTCGGCGCAAAGGGTACTGTGATCGGCGAGGTAGTTTTTACAACAGGTCTTACCGGCTATCAGGAAACTCTTACTGATCCGAGCTACTACGGTCAGATAGTTACCCAGACTTTTCCTCTTATCGGAAACTACGGCGTTAACTCTCAGGACAACGAATCTGCAAAGTCCTATGTATCCGGCTATATCGTAAGGGAATGGTGCAATGCGCCTTCAAATTTCCGCTGCGAGGGCAATATCAACGACTTCCTTAAAGAGCACAACATAATCGGTATCAATAATATTGACACACGCTGCCTTACACGTACTATCCGTGAAGCCGGCGTAATGAACGGCGTTATCACAACTGAGGACGTTTATGCGAAGAAGGATGAGCTCCTTGAGCAGATACGCGCTTTCTCAGTCAGGGACGCTGTAAAGAACGTCACAAATACAGAAACTCTCACATATGAACCTGAGGAGAAGAAATACCGTGTTGTGCTGTTTGATTTCGGCTATAAGCGCAATATACGTCAGGAACTTGTAAAGCGCGGCTGCGAGGTGATTGTAGTTCCGGCTTACACAACTGCCGAAGAGGTCGCAAAGATCGCTCCGGACGGAATAATGCTTTCAAACGGCCCCGGAGATCCGGCTGAAAATGTTGAGATAATTGATAATATCAAGGAGATCGAAAAGCTTGGCATACCGATATTCGGTATCTGCCTCGGACATCAGCTCATGGCTCTTGCCAACGGCGGCAGGACTGAAAAACTCAAATACGGTCACAGAGGCGCAAACCAGCCTGTTATCGACATTGAGAGCGGTCTTACCTATGTTACCAGCCAGAACCACGGTTATGCAGTAGTAGGCGACAGCATTGATCCGGCTGTCGGACACGTTTCGCATATCAATGCCAATGACAAGACCTGTGAGGGCATACGCTATACCTCAGTCAATGCATTTACGGTGCAGTTCCATCCGGAAGCCCACGGCGGTCCGCTGGATACATCGTATCTGTTTGATGAATTCGTTAATAAAATGCAGAAATAAATCAGAAATTCGGAATGCTTAAATTAATTAGGAATGCGGAATTAATGTGTTCGCTTACGCTCACAATATTAAAATCATTCGGTAAAGCCGACGCCATAATTCCTAATTACGAATCCAGAATTCCGAATTAAGAATACGGAGGTAAATAGTATGCCACTCAGAAGTGATATAAAAAAGGTACTCGTTATCGGTTCAGGTCCTATCGTTATCGGACAGGCTGCCGAATTTGACTATGCAGGCACTCAGGCTTGCCGTGCCCTCAAGCAGGAAGGTCTTGAGGTCGTGCTTGTTAACTCCAACCCTGCAACTATCATGACCGATAAGGCTATGGCTGACAAGGTCTACATCGAGCCGCTTACACTTGATGTTGTAAAGCGTATAATCGAGATCGAAAAGCCGGATAGCCTTCTGTCCACGCTCGGCGGTCAGACAGGTCTTACACTTTCCATGCAGCTCGCTGAGGAGGGCTTCCTTGATTCGCATAATGTGAAGCTGCTCGGTGCTGATCCGCTTACTATCCACAAGGCTGAGGACAGACAGGCTTTCAAGGATACTATGGAAAAGATCGGCGAGCCGGTCATTCCTTCAAAGGTAGTCGAGACAGTCGAGGACGCTGTTGACTTCGCACAGGTGATACACTATCCTGTGATTGTGCGTCCTGCATTCACTCTCGGCGGAACAGGAGGCGGTATCGCTCAGAACGAGGAGGAGCTCCGCGACATCGCTACAAACGGTCTCAGACTTTCTCCTATAACCCAGATACTCGTTGAGAAGTGTATCAGCGGCTGGAAGGAGATAGAGTTCGAGGTCATCCGTGACGCTAAGGGCAATGTAATTACAGTATGCTCTATGGAGAACTTCGATCCGGTCGGCGTACATACCGGCGACAGTATCGTTATCGCACCTGCTGTAACTCTCAGCGACAGAGAGTATCAGATGCTTCGTACAGCAGCAATAAACATTATCAAGGAGCTCAAGGTAGAGGGCGGCTGCAACTGTCAGTTCGCACTTCATCCTACAAGCTTCCAGTACGCAGTTATCGAGGTAAATCCGCGTGTATCGCGTTCATCGGCACTTGCTTCAAAGGCTACCGGCTACCCGATCGCAAAGACTGCTGCAAAAATTGCTATCGGCTACACCCTTGATGAGATCATCAATCAGGTAACAGGAAAGACCTACGCCTGCTTTGAGCCTGCACTCGACTATGTAGTAATCAAGTTCCCGAAATGGGCATTCGATAAATTCGTTTACGCTAAGCGCAATCTCGGTACACAGATGAAGGCTACCGGTGAGGTAATGGCGATAGGTACAAGCTTTGAACAGGCTATGATGAAGGCTGTACGTTCTATCGAGCTCGGACTTGATACCATGAACCTCAAGAAACTCGAAAAGCTTACAACTGAGGAGATACGCGAGAAGCTCCATGTCATTGATGATGAGCGTTCATTCTGCGTATTTGAGGCGCTCAAACGCGGTATAACTCCGGAAGAGATACACGAGATCACTATGATCGACAACTGGTTCCTTTATAAGCTTCTGAACCTTGTTGAACTCGAAAAGTGGCTCGCTGACGGCTCTGAACTCACAGAGGAAAAGTACAGCATCGCAAAGCAGTACGGCTACCTCGACAGCACTATCGAGCGTATTTCCGGACAGAAGTGTCCGATGCACAGATCCGCAGTGTACAAAATGGTCG
Source organism: Ruminococcus flavefaciens (assembly GCA_015067005.1). Lineage (GTDB taxonomy): Bacteria > Bacillota > Clostridia > Oscillospirales > Ruminococcaceae > Ruminococcus > Ruminococcus flavefaciens_AA. Next base: position 117,310 of record SVNH01000002.1, on the reverse strand, counting down.
ATACCTGTGCCGGCGAGTTCAAGGCTGAAACACCTTACTTCTATTCCACTTTCGACAGTGAGAACGAGGCAAAGCAGTTCATAGAGCGTACCGACAAGGGCAAAAAGAAGGTCATCGTATTCGGATCAGGTCCTATCCGTATCGGACAGGGTATCGAGTTTGACTACTGCTCTGTTCACTGCGTATGGACTCTTAAACAGCTTGGCTATGAGGCTGTTATCTGCAATAACAACCCTGAGACAGTTTCCACTGACTTCGATACCGGCGACCGTCTCTACTTCGATCCGCTCACCAAAGAGGACGTTGAGTCCATAATCGAGACTGAACAGCCCTACGGCGTTGTAGTTCAGTTCGGCGGACAGACTGCTATCAAGCTTACACGCCACCTTTCTGATATGGGCGTTAATATACTCGGAACATCCGCTGATATGATCGACGCCGCCGAGGACAGAGAGCGCTTTGACGAAGTGCTTGAAAAGTGCGGTATACCGCGCCCGGCAGGTCATACAGTAATGACTACCGATGAGGCAGTCGCAGCGGCTGAGGATCTTGGCTACCCGGTACTCCTGAGACCATCTTATGTTCTCGGCGGACAGAATATGATAATTGCCCACTCAAAAGCTGATGTTGTTGAGTATATGGGCATCATTACAAGTCACATGATCGAGAATCCGGTCCTCATTGATAAGTACATGATGGGTACTGAGGTCGAAGTTGATGCTATCTGTGACGGTGAGGACTTCCTCATTCCCGGTATCATGGAGCATATCGAACGTGCCGGCGTACATTCCGGTGACTCGATTTCGATCTATCCTGCACAGCACCTTTCAGAGCGTATCAAGCGCATAATCGTTGAGTATACACGTCTGCTCGCTAAGGAACTCAATGTCATCGGACTTGTCAATATCCAGTACGTTGTATATAACCACGAGGTATTCGTTATCGAGGTGAATCCGCGTTCATCGCGTACAGTGCCTTATATCAGCAAGGTAACCGGTATACCTATGGTAGACATCGCTACAAGGATAATGTTCGGCGAAAAACTCAGGGATATGGGCTATGAGAGTGGTCTTTACCCGGCTGGCGACTATGTTGCAGTAAAGGTGCCTGTATTCAGCTTCGAGAAGCTTACAGACGTTGATACTATGCTCGGACCTGAGATGAAGTCTACCGGTGAGTGTCTTGGTATCGGTAGAAATCTTGAGGACGCACTGCTCAAAGGACTTATCGCGGCTGGATTTGACCTCAAGCGCGAGGGCGGAGTGCTTCTTTCAGTACGCGATTCGGATAAGAGGGAGCTTCTGCCGATAGCTGATAAGCTTGAAAGAATGGGCTTTGAACTCTATGCAACATCCGGTACTCAGAGCGTACTCCACAGAAATATGATCGCAGCAAACCTTGTCCGTAAGATCTCGGACGGTGAGCCGAATGTTGAAACTCTTCTCGACAGCGGAAAGATACACTATGTTATCTCGACCTCTGCAAAGGGACGTCTCCCGGAGCGTGACAGCGTTAAGATGAGAAGAAAGTCGATAGAGCGTTCGATATGCAGTCTTACAGCGATAGATACTGCAAAATCGCTTGTAAAGGTGCTTGAATCCGGACGTACTATCAATGATGTTGAACTTGTAGATATTACAAAGATATGATTTTGCGGCGGCTGTATAAAAGCAGCCGCTGTTTTTATTGAATTTTAACAAAAGTTGCTTGGATAGTACCGAAAATACTGAAATATTGTTGACTAAAGAGTAAATTTAATGTATAATTAGAGTAATAATAGCGACATAAAAATGGAGGGTAAAAATATGGCATATGTTTTTGCAAAATGTTACAAATGTAAGAAGCGTGTGAAGGTAAACGATACCGAAGATGCTTGGATCTGCAAATTCTGTAAAAAGCCGTTCATAGTGGACAAGGCGATAGCTTTTTACAATGAATCGCAGCACGGCGAGGGTAAAAAGGTCGAGGTAAAGGTGAAGGAGGCACCGAAGCCTGCTGAGGTCAAGGGGACACCGAAGCCGACTGAGGTCAAGGAGACACCGAAGCCTGCTGAAGTCAAGGAGGCACCGAAGCCTGCTGAGACAAAAGAAATGCAGAAGCAGATAACTGCAAAGGAAGAACCTAAGAAGATAGCTGCAAAGGAAGCTCCTAAGCAGATAACAGCTAAAAAAGAGCCTGAGAAGATCGAGGCTAAAGAAGCGCCAAAGCTTGTGAAAATGGAAGAAATTCCAAAGCCAGCTGAGGTCAAGGAAGCTCCGAAGCCAGTCGAGGTTAAGGAAGCACCTAAGCCTGCTGAGGTCAAGGAAGAGCCTAAGCCAGCCGAGGTCAAGGAAGCACCGAAGCAAGCCGAGGTCAAGGAAGCACCTAAGCCAGCCGAGGTCAAGGAAGAGCAAAAGCCAGCTGAGGTCAAGGAAGTGCCGAAGCCTGCTGAGGTCAAGGAAGCACCGAAGCCAGCTGAGGTCAAGGAAGCACCTAAGCCAGCCGAGGTCAAGGAAACTCCAAAGCCAGCTGAGACACCGGAAGAGCCAAAGCCTGCACCGAAACAGCCTATCAGTTCAAATTTCGTTATGAAGTACGATATTCTTGAAAAATATACCGGTAAGGCAGAGCATCTTGAAATACCTCAGGGTGTACGCGAGATCGCTGATAACGCTTTCGAGGACTGCTCCACTATCAAGTCGATAACACTTCCGCAGACCGTTACAAAGATCGGCGGATATGCTTTCAGAAACTGTTCGGCACTTGAATCAATCAACATTCCGGTAAATGTAATATCTATCGGTGAATGGGCATTCAGAGGCTGTACCAGTCTCAAGAGCATTCTTCTTCCGAATACAGTTACATCTATCGCTGACTGTACCTTTGCAGAGTGCGAGAGCCTTGCAAAGGTAGAAATGCCAAACCGCATAACCGAAATACGCGCATTCGCATTTTCAGGCTGTAAGAGCCTTGAAGAGATATGGTTGCCGAATACGCTCAAGGTCCTCGGAAAATACGCCTTTGCCGGATGTGAAAAGATCGAGACTATCGAGATCCCGGACGGCGTTACTGCTATCGAGAACAATGCGTTCTCAGGCTGTACTAACCTCTCAAACCTCACCATTTCAAAGACTGTCAAGACTATCGGTGAATTCGCATTCAAGGACTGCGTTTCACTCAGAACAGTCGCTGTTCCTTACAGCGTTACCCACGTTGACGGTTTCAGAGGCTGTATAAATCTCAAGGCTATCAATATTCCTGAGGGCGTTCAGACTATCGGCGATTTCAGCGGATGTACAAGCCTTGAATCCATAAAGATACCTTCCACAGTAAAGACTATCACAACGCCTTTCACAGACTGCCCGAAGCTTCTTAACGTTACATGGGTAGGTCTTGTTGATAACCTTAAAATGTTCCCGGCATACCAGAATATGGTTGTGGAGCAGAGAAAGGCTGATAACAAGTGTCAGTACTGCGGCGGCGATTTCAAAATGATAGGCAAAACTTGCAAGCTTTGCGGAAAGAAGAAGGACTATTGATAATGCACAGACACGCAATTTCCCTTATTCTTTGTACAGCAGCGGTACTATTGGCAGGATGCAGCAAGAACAGCAGCTCCGGCAGCGAAGAGACTTCAGCGGCTTCTGCTGAGACAACTGCTGTATCAGCAACTGAGGTCAATTCAACAACTGCTGCGGCTTCTTCAACTGCTGTATCTTCTGAAGCTTCAACCGGATCAACGAAGGAAACTACTGGAGAGGAACAGAAAACTACTGAATCTGAAGAAAAACGCGCAGAAGAGTGCAGTGATTGTCTTGAACTCGCCCAGAAATTCTATCAGGCATACCTTGACCACGATGCTGAGACCGTATACTCGCTCTTCTGTATTGACGAGATAGAAGGCTATAACAAGCTTATTGAGCCTCAGCTGAACGGTATCTCGCCTGATGAAGCATTCCGTAAGGCGGCAGTCGTCAAAGCGATCGAAGCTTCGATGGACAACGTTCGCAAGATCATGGAATACTACGCAACCGATGCGGGTGATAAGTGGTCGTTCAAGGTCACGATGGATGATCTTTCCGATATTGATCCTGAGGTGCTTGAAGATTACAATAAATCGCTCGGAACGGACTATACAAAGTCATATACTTGTCAGTACATGATCTACAACGATGATACCAACGGGAAGAGCTTCACCGGAAACAGTGTCTCTTTCGTGGAAAAGGAAGGAAAATGGTATCTTTCCTATTCATCGCTGATGGGTTCGGATCTCATATATTTCATGGATTTTCAGTAATAAGGCGCTGCCGGGGCAGAGATGTCCCGGCAGTTTTATATTTTGCGATTGACATTTCGTAAAAAATGTAATATAATGTTACTATCAATTCTTTTGGAGGGCATCATGAAAAAAGGACTTGTTCTTGAAGGCGGTGCTATGCGAGGGCTCTTTACCGCCGGAGTTATCGACGTTATGATGGAAAACGGCATAGAATTCGATGGGATAATTGGCGTATCAGCAGGAGCTGCTTTCGGATGTAATTATAAGTCGCATCAGCCAAGAAGAGCGATACGCTATAACACTCGCTTTTCAAGAGATAAGAGGTATTGCAGCTGGCGCTCGTTTATAAAGACAGGCGATATGTTCGGTGCGGAATTCTGTTACCATGAGATCCCGAAAAAGCTTGATCTGTTTGATTTCAGAACATTCGAGGATTCACCGGAGGCTTTCTACCTTGTATGTACGGATGTAACGACAGGCAAACCCGTATACCACAGATGCAGAAAAGCTGACGATTCAATGCTTGAATGGATGAGGGCTTCGGCTTCGATGCCGCTCGTTTCGAGGATAGTGGAGCTTGATGGACGCAAGCTTCTCGATGGCGGTATTTCAGATTCAATACCGCTCAGATTCATGGAGAAGAACGGCTACGAGCGCAATATAGTTGTACTTACACAGCCGCGCGGCTACGTAAAGAAGCCTTCAAGGTCAGCGGATCTTATGCGTGTCATGATGCGGAAATACCCCGAATTCGTGAAAGCTGCCAAGCGCAGACATAAAATGTACAATGCTGAGCTTGAATATGTCTCAGCGGCAGAAGCAGACGGCAGAGCGCTTGTCATAGCGCCGGAACAGAAACTGCCGGTAAATCATGTCGAGCATGATCCTGATGTCCTCAGAGAGGTGTATCGTATAGGAAGAAATACAGCATCTGCGATGTTAGAAGATATAAGGGGGTTCCTGAGAGTTAAGGAAACTGTATGACCGATACTTCAAAGAGCAACAGACAGTTGCTTGAATTTCAGCGTGGTATGTGATATATTATAGTTGAGGTGATAATAATGCAAACAAAAGAAGTAATACTTGAACTGCGGAATAAAAAGGGCTTATCACAGGAAGAACTCGCTGAAAAGGTATTTGTTACACGTCAGGCGGTATCCCGCTGGGAGAACGGAGAAACAGTTCCGAATACTGAGACGCTGAAACTGCTCTCGGATCTGTTTGAGGTTTCTATCAATACACTTCTCGGTTCTCCGCGAAAGCTTGTCTGCCAGTGCTGCGGAATGCCTCTTGAGGACGACAGTTCTATCAGCCGTGAACCGGACGGCGGATTTAATGAGGACTACTGCAAATGGTGCTATAATGACGGTAAATTTGCATATACCTCGTTAGAACAGCTAACGGATTTCCTTGTTGAGCATATGTCCAGCGAGCAGTTCCCACAGGAGCAGGCAAGAGCCTATTTCACACAGATGCTGCCAACACTCGATCACTGGAAATAAAAAAGACTGAGTAAGAGAAATTTAGTCAGCTTCTCTTAACGGAAAAGTGGTTTACCGAGTCTGTAAAGTATGGGCTCGGTAATTTTTTGCCGCGATTCCGTCAGAGGGAGCTTCTCTCACTCAGTCTTTTGATTATTTGCCGTTAAGCTGCTTCTTAACTCTTGAAGTCAGAATATAAGCCAATGCGAGCTTTGCGAGATCCGGTACAATAAAAGGTATAACGCAGAGCTTCAGCACCTTATGGATACTGATAGCGTCAGTATAGACGTGTATGAACCATGCAGTGCCAAAAGCATAGCATACAAGAAGTCCGATAAGTACAGCAGCGATATTTGTTACTATATGGTCGCCGAAAAGCTTCTGAACGCCCCAGTAAATAAGGGCAATGAAGAGGAAACCAAGTATATATCCGCCTGTCACACCGAAGAGTACGCCGACACCGCCCTTCATACCCGAAAATACAGGAATACCGACCGCGCCGAGCATTATGTACGTTAGTATTGAAAAGAAACTGCTTCGTCCGCCGAGCAGGAAAACTGCACAGAAAACAGCGAAGGTCTGAAGCGTGAAGGGGACTTGCGTTGGTATGCTTATCCACGCGCAAATAACCATGAGAGCGGTCATCATAGCGCAGAGTATCATTTCGCGCAGGGTGAAAGGTGAGTGATTACGGATAGTGTCAGCAGTCTGTGTCAAGACTATACCTCCTTGAAAAATAGGCTATTAACTTGTTGCACAATGATATTATATCACATACGCTTCTCTTTGTCAACCGTGATTTGCAAATCGGGTGACGATATTTTCATCAAACTATCACACTTCGTTGCTGCTTCTTATTGAAAAATGTTCCGGATTATGATATAATTAATGGTATGATTATTTATTACTTTGCTTTTTAAGCTCAGAATGGCAGATTGTGAGGATTTAGTTAATGAAGAAAAGAAAGGAATTTGTTGAATCGGTCGAGAATGTCGAGCGATTCAAGGCTGATACTGACGTTGGACTTACCACTGAGCAGGTCGAATTGCGTATGTCTCAGGGGCTTTACAATAAGCCGGTCGAATCGCCTTCAAAGACGACTCGTGAGATAATCGCTGAGAACACCTTCACTTATTTCAATTTTCTGTTTGTAGTGCTTGCCGGATTTCTTATAGCAGTCGGATGCTGGCGCGATCTTTCGTTCATACCTATCATCATGGCGAACTCGCTTATTGGTATCGTACAGGAAATGAAATCGAAGAAGGTACTTGAACGCCTGACGGTGCTGAATGCTCCGGTGACTACGGTAATACGAAACGGTGAGCAGATAACAGTTCCGTCGAAGGAGCTTGTTCTTGACGATATTGCGGTATTCGGTGCCGGAAATCAGATAAGCGCGGATGCGCGGGTGATAAGCGGAAATGCTTCGGTAAACGAATCGCTGCTGACCGGTGAAGCTGACGAGATCGCAAAAAAGCCGGGCGATAAGCTTATGTCAGGAAGCTATATAGTTTCAGGATCATGTCACGCAAGGCTTGAAAAGGTCGGCAAGGATTCCTATATATCCAAGCTCACTTTACAGGCAAAGAGAAGCAAAAAAGGTGAGCAGTCTGAAATGATAAGATCGCTCAACCGCATAGTAAAATTAGCAGGTATAATCATCATCCCGATCGGCGGACTGATGTTCTGGCAGCAGTACATTTACTATGATATGCCTTTCAAGGACAGCATACGTTCAATGGTCGCAGCTGTTATCGGTATGATACCCGAGGGACTTTTCCTCATTGCCAGCACGACAATGGCTGTCAGTGCGATGAGACTTGCCTATCAGAAGGTACTCATCCACGATATGAAATGTATCGAAACACTTGCGCGAGTCGATGTTCTGTGTGTTGACAAGACGGGTACTATCACTGAGAATGCTATGCAGGTACATTCAGTAGTTCCTGCTGATGAGAGCATCACAGAGGACGATATTAAAGGTCTTATCAGCGACTTTGCAGCGGCACAGTCAGCGGATAACGAGACCATGCGAGCTGTCAAAAACTACTTCAAAAGACCGGCAGGTCAGAATGTTCTGTCTCATTCGGGATTCTCCTCTGAGTTCAAATACAGCAGTGTAGTATTTGAATCCGGCGCTTATGTTCTCGGTGCACCTGAGTTCGTACTCAGGGATGAATTTGACAGGTATCGCAGTACAATTGAGAATAACAGCCGTAAAGGCTACCGAGTTCTTGCATTCGGCAAATACAACGGCAGACCGGACGGTAAAGCACTCTCAGAGCCTGTAACTCCGGTTTGCTTCATAATCCTTACAAATCCGATACGTAAGGATGCTCCGGATACATTCAGGTATTTTGCCGAGCAGGGCGTAGCGATAAAGGTTATATCCGGCGATAATCCGGTAACTGTCTCCGAGGTCGCAAAGCAGGCAGGTATCAAACACGCAGCGGACTACGTTGATGCTTCAACGCTTATTACCGATGATTCTATCAACGATGCGATAATGAGGTATACAGTATTCGGAAGAGTTACTCCCGATCAGAAGCGGAAATTTGTGCAGGCGCTCAAGCGTAACGGCAAGACAGTTGCCATGACCGGCGACGGTGTAAACGATGTTCTTGCGCTCAAAGACGCTGACTGTTCAGTTGCAATGGCTTCGGGAAGTGATGCAGCTGCTCAGGCTTCTCAGCTTGTACTTCTTGAATCAGACTTCTCAAAGATGCCGGAAGTCGTCCTCGAAGGACGGAAGGTCGTTAATAACCTTGAACGCTCAGGAAGTCTTTTCCTTGTAAAGAACATCTTCTCGCTGATACTTTCGATACTGACTATCGGTTTCGGTATAGCTTATCCGCTGAAGCCTTCACAGATAACGCTTATAAGTCTGTTTACTATAGGAATCCCGGGATTGTTCCTTTCGCAGATGCCTAACAAGCAGCTTATCAAGGGACGCTTTATGACTAACGTACTGCTTAAAGCGCTGCCGGCAGGTATAACCGATACGATCATTATTGCCGCGATGCTTTACTACGGCGACATATTCGGCGTTACGGCGGCTGATATTGCAACATCCTCGACGATACTGCTTAGTATAGTCGGACTGATGATCGTTTATGAGATAAGCAAGCCGCTTGATGTTTACAAAATGTGGCTGTGGATATTCTGTGCAGTCGGACTTGTATTCTCAATGGTATTTGTAAGCGGATTCTTTGACATATCAGCAATGTCACCAAGATGCGTACTCCTCTGCATCAACTTCTCGATCGTAGCAGAGCCGTGCATGAGATACCTCACGATAGGTCTGAATAAGATCAGGGAACTCTTCACGAAAGTTGAGAAAATGAAGCACGACAGACCAACTATATAAATGAAAATGCCTCCCATATGGGAGGCATTCGTTTTGTCTCATTTCTTTTTAAATAATGAAAAGCCTTTCTTTTCGTAGGGCTCTGAGGTCACGCTCAACACCCTGTAACCGTGCTTTTCAATTGCAGCACGCAGCTCAGACTCATCCGGAACATTATCGGTAATGATTATAGTTTCACCGTTTTTGCGTGAGGACTTGACCTCATGAACGGCGGGAACAGTATTGCGAACGGTATCATTTACGTGTGATTCACACATACCGCACATCATGCCTTCGATCCTGATAACAGTCTTAGTCATTTTTATCTCCTTTTTTGCAGCGCTTGTTCTTTGATGAACTTCTGAAAGCTGATCTGCCGATCTTGCTGTTAGTAGCTGCAAGTGCGATAACAGCTGAAACAGCCAGCCAGAAGTCAGTAGTATAGACGATACCATCCATAGAAATTTGCCTCTTCCAAAAATAGATAATGTGTCAACACCTGACAAAATGATTTTATACCTTTTTTGCGTCAAAGTCAATATTATAATAAGAAATTTTACAGGAAATATACAAAACCGGCGTTTTGTGTCAATTTGACAATGAAAATAAGTCCTGATTGTGCAATAGCTACAAAGGTTTCTTAAATCAGATTAAATCACAGTATACCGCCGAATTGTTACATTTATTTACAGTTTTGTTAATATCCGGATATTTTCTTGAAAAGCGGCGGCGGTCGTGCTATAATCATGAAAAAAGGAGATGGTAGGAGTGAAAAAGCGGCTTCTTTTGCTCTTCCTTCCAGTCACGATTATATTTCTGCTGACAGGATGCAGAACTAATGAACAGAGTATGGAGGCAGAGGGCTTGCCCGAGGGAACGAGGTTAAACTATCTTGTAAGAACTCCCGAACTAAAAACTCCGGATGAATGGAAGGGGACTGAGCTCGGGGAATACAATGAGGATGACTGGCACGGCGTTTATAATATCGAGGTCGGCGGAAGACACTATGCCAGTGAGTACGATTCAGTCCGGGTAGCAGTGATAGACGAGGACGGGAAAATATACAAAATTTCTCCGGAGTTTTCTTTGCGTTTCGAGGGGAAGAATTATTACTGGAGTGAAAAAGTTTATAATTATGACGAAAATCGGATAACCGGAGTCAAAGTCGATCTACTGAGTACAAGACTCAATTCAATACATACTATGTCCGGAGTTATTTCTTTTTACACTCTGGTGCTGCTATCAATTTTTATACTTGCATTGTCGCCCAACGGCAGCAAGGATTATCCGTTTATCGCAATATTGCTGAATATTCCAGCGATTGTATCTGTTGCCTGCGCGTTTGTGGAGGCGTTCAGCAAGTATTATTCACCTCCTAACGGATTTGAAAATGATGAAGAGTTCACGTTCTGCTTCGAGTTTTGCGTGTTTTTTCTTCTGAATTTTATCGGAGTACAAAGATACCTGAAATGCCGTAAAAAAAGGCTTTCAGAAATTGATGCTCGTATCGCTCCGCCGGATCATGATTAAAAATTTCGTAACCGCCTGTGTAGGGAGATGGTGCTATGAAAAAGAAACTGATATTTATATTTCTTTCGCTGCTGATGATGTGTCTGCTGACGGGGTGTCAATCGAATGTAGATTGTGCTACATATGGACTTCCGGAAGGGGCAAAGATCAGCTATCTTGTAAAAGACAATGAAACGTCTACATCTGCTGAGTCTGATAATAATAAGAACGTGCCGGACGGCTGGCGTAAAATACAGTATATTTCAGACGATTATGAAAGTGTTAAGCAAAACGATACGATAAAGATAGCGGTTTTTGACAAGGATGGAAAGCTGCTTAAAGTTTCGCCGGAATTCACGCTTACTATCGAGGACAGGAATTATTATTGGAGCAAGCTTGCGTATAACTATGAAAAAAACAGTGTTGAAGGCATACGAACCGCAAGAATAGACAACTTTATTTCAAAGTGGGTATTCCGCCTGTTTGTTCTTGATTTTATATTTTTTAATATATATTTAATTGTTGTAACTTCGATAACTCCTAAGAACTATAAATCGGCATTGTGGAAGATGCTCGTTCTGAATATTCCAAATATCGGCATAATCACTCTGTTGTGCATAGATACATTCAGCGACTATTTCAATCCTCCGGGGGAGGACCGCTTTAAATGCTTTGGAATTATCTTATTCTTTATTCAAATTGTTATAATAGTTAATATATTCGGCGCTGTTCGTTATTGTAAATGCCGCCGGCTTGCGAAGGTGCAGGAAGAATCAGAATGAAAAAACTCCGGATATAGTTCCGGAGTTTTCTTGATTTATAATGTGAATTGTGCTATAATTACTTTGAGATGAGTTCAAGAGTATCTCTTGCGATGAGGAGTTCCTCATTTGTAGGAACTATCCATACCTCAACCTTTGAATCAGGTGTTGAGAGCTTTGTAAGCTTGCCTCTTACTGACTTGTTGAGTTCCTTGTCAATCTTAATACCGAAGAAGTCCATATCTGAGCAGGCACCCTCACGAACTTCCCATGAATTCTCACCGATACCGCCTGTGAAGAGGATAGCATCGAGACCGTTCATAGCAGCAGCGTAAGAACCGATGTACTTTCTGATCTCGTAAATGAGCATATCAGAAACGAGCTGAGCTCTCTTGTTGCCTTCGTTAGCAGCAGCCTGAACATCACGGTTATCAGAGCCAACGCCGGAAACTCCGAGGAAGCCTGACTTCTTGTTCATGTATTCGCTCATTTCGGAAGGTGTGAAGCCGTGCTTGTCAGCTACGAAAGTTACAGCTGAAGGGTCAACAGCACCTGTACGTGTACCCATAACTACACCGTCAAGAGGAGTGAAGCCCATTGAAGTATCAACGGACTTACCGCCGTCAACAGCAGTGATAGAGGAACCGTTTCCGAGGTGGCATGAAACGATCTTCAGATCCTTGACATCCTTGCCCATTGCATCAGCAAGAGCCTTTGAAACGAATCTGTGTGAAGTACCGTGGAAGCCGTACTTTCTTACGTGGTAGTTCTCATAGTCATCGTATGGAAGACCGAACATGAAAGCCTTAGGCGGCATTGTCTGGTGGAAAGCTGTATCGAATACAACTACCTGAGGAACATTTGCCGGGATAACACTCTTGCAGGCACGGAGTGCGAGTGCGTGAGCGTGGTTATGTACCGGAGCGAGTTCGCGGAGCTCGTCTATCTTGTCGATAACCTCGTCTGTAACGAGAACTGACTTATCAAATACATCAGCGCCCTGTACTATACGGTGACCAACAGCTGAGATCTCATCCATGCTGTCGATAACCTTTGCATCGCCTGTTGTAAGAGCCTCAACAAGCTTCATAAAAGCTTCAGTGTGTGTAGGGAATGAGCAGTCCATATCGAGGGTTCTGCCGTCGCTTGTTTTGTGAGCGATGTGACCGTCAATACCGATTCTGTCACAGTTTCCCTTAGCGATAACACTTTCATCATCCATATTGATGAGCTGATACTTAAGAGAAGAGCTTCCTGCATTAACAACTAAAATTATCATTATACATATTCCTTTCAAATAAAATAACTGCATATTCTATTATATACTATTTTCAGCAAATTGCAAGTGTTTTTTATAAATTTTGGATTTTAGAACGGAAGAATTCCAATTACAGAGTATACTTCCGGCGAAAGGAACAAAATAGTCATGTGAAATGATACTTGGTTTATCATAAATCGTAAAGTTAGAGAAAAAAAGTACAAAATAAGTTGAAATTTGAGCGAAGAGGTAGTAAAATGAAAATCAGTGGTATTATCTGCGAGTATAACCCTTTCCACAACGGACACATTTACCATATAGACCAGACAAGGAGGAACGGCGCTACACATATTGTGGCTGTCATGAGCGGTAATTTCGTCCAGCGTGGAGATGCCGCAATAATGGACAAGTTTGAACGCGCTAAGCTTGCTGTGCGTTCGGGAGCAGATCTTGTTATCGAGCTTCCGGTGCAGTACTGTCTTTCGTCTGCTGAGAATTTTGCGGCAGGCGCAGTACATATCCTCGATTCGCTCGGGGTTGTGGATGAACTATCATTCGGAAGCGAGTGCGGTGATATTGTCAGACTCAGGAAAGCACTTGATGTAATCTCAGAAGCTGCCGCAACTCATTCCGAAGAGATAAAGCAGATAATGGAAAAGGGATACACTTATCCGCGAGCACTCACTTCAGTTGTGAACGGACTCGATCCGCGGGCAGGTGCTATAATCAGCGAACCTAACAATCTTCTTGCGATTGAGTATATGAAAGCCCTTGAAAAGAGCGTATCTGCGATCGAACCTTTTACAGTTAAGCGTCAGAGCGCATCGCACGACAGCGAAGTTCCTGATGACGAGTTCGCAAGCGCTTCCTATATAAGGAAAAAGATAATCGAGGACAGAGATATTTCCTCAGTAAGGAGATACCTTCCGTTCATGTGGGCAGAGGAGATAGCCGCTGCTTATAAAAGCGGCAATATAGCATCGCTGAAGCGCCTTGAAAGGGTTATGCTCTACAAGGTAAGAACATCCTCGCCGGAAGAGATAGCGGAAGTATATGACGTTGCTCAGGGACTTGAATACCGCATTGCCGGCGCGAAGTTTGCGAATTCACTTGAAGAACTGCTTTTCACAGTTAAGAACAAGCGCTATACTATGGCGCGTATCAGGAGGATAATACTGTCGCTCCTGATAGGGATAAAAAAAGACGATCTGGATGTGCTTCCGCCTTATGGACGCATACTTGCGTTCAACGAGCGCGGAAGAGAGATCCTTGCTGCTTCAAAGAGCAAAGCAAGGATACCATTTGCAGTTTCGATAGCGAAGCTTGCTGAAACAAGTCCTGCGGCAAAAAGATTTGCCGAACTTGAGATAAGAGCCTCTGATATTTACGGACTTGCGCTTGGTGCGATCAATTCGGCGCAGAAAGATTACAGGGCTAAGATAATGATAGATATGGAGTAATACTTAATGATATTGAAATTGGCGAAATACCTCGCATTATGCACTGCTTTGACGCTGGTCATGTGTTCATGCGGTACGATAAACAGTGTTCCGGATTCGGATATACTGCAAAGCAAAATGGCTTCCGTGAACACAACAGAAGCTGTTACGACTGCTGCTGAAACGGTCAGTGAGACAGTAACGGAAACTATTGCCGAACCGATTACCGAACAGTTTACCGTGGATATAAACAGGCATGAGTTCGAGACCTGTCCTGATAACTTTGAGATAGGCGGTGTAGAGGCTGTTTTGCAGGAACCTGAGCTGCCGACAGGCTGCGAGGTCACAGCACTTACAACGCTGCTTAATTACCTCGGATTTGATGTTGATAAAGAAACTCTTGCTGATGACTTTATGCCGATAACTCTCATCGGCGAGGTCGTAATGGATGAGGCGTATGTCGGAAATCCGCATATCGACGGCTTCGGCTGCAATGCAAATGTAATTGTACAGACGGCAGACAGATATTTTGCTTCGTTGGATTCGCCGTGCTATGGAGTTGACCTCACCGGAACAGAATTTGATGATCTGCTCTATCAGGTAACAGACGGCAGACCGACTCTTACATGGACGACTATCAACCTTACATGGTGCAGAGACGAATATATGTGGACTGCCGGTAATGGCAGCGATTTCTATTTCAACCCCTTCCAGCACTGTGTTGTGCTTTATGGCTATGATAAGAACGCAAAAACAGTAAAAGTTGCCGATCCTCTCAAAGGAAATGTGGAATACGACATCGACAGATTCAGAACGATGTATGATATAATGGGCAAGCAGGCTGTGGTTATCTGCGGAGATTCTGAGACAGGCGGACATCATGTGACCTCTGATGCGGAACGTGCTGTAACTATGAAAACATACAATGAACTGACTTCCGAAAACGAAGAACTGAAACCAGAGCCTGCGGAAATTGAAGAGAATGAAGCGGCAGAAAAGGAAAGTTCGCCTTTAACTGAACCTTCTGCGAGGGTAGGAAGATGATAAAGGGGATTATTTTCGACCTTGACGGAACTCTTATAGATTCAATGAAGGTGTGGTTCGATGTCGACAGGAAGCTTCTGCGTGAAAACGGTATAACGACACCTTCTGAAAGCGTTTCGGAGCAGGTAAGAACGATGTCGATAGAGCAGTCATCACGCTTCTTTATTGAGGAGCTCGGTCTGAAGCTTACTCAGGAGCAGATAATTTCCCGGATAGAGGAGCTTGTCCGGATAGAGTATGAGCAGAACATACCTCTTAAACCGCACGTTGAGGAGATACTCGGTCACCTTGACGAAAAGGGTATACCCTACGGTATTGCAACAGCGACGTATAAAAGCCTTGCAGAGGCTGTGCTGAAACGTCTTGGAATATTTGAAAGGTTCAGATTCGTGCTGACGGATGTTGATTATCCGCGCGGTAAACGATTCCCTGAGATCTTCCTCGGAGCGGCGGAAAGACTTGGCACTCTTCCGGAAGAAACTCTTGTTATCGAGGATTCTCTGCACTGTATCGAGACTGCTGTCAGGGCAGGATTCAGAACTGCTGCCGTATATGATGAGGTATCCGCTGCTGAAAGTGATGAGATAAAGCGACTTGCGGACGTTTATGCGGATTCTCTTGCGGAGCTGCAAAACATCCTCGGCGATGAATTTGGTATATAAGGGACGATGATATGAAAAAAGTAATGGTTGGCATGAGCGGCGGAGTTGACAGCTCTGTGGCTGCAATGCTTCTGAGAGATCAGGGATACGAGGTAATGGGCGTAACGCTGAAACTCTTCTCGGACGAGGATATAGATCAGGCTCAGAAGGACGGCAAGACCTGCTGTGCCCTCAATGACGTAATGGACGCAAGAAGTGTTGCCTACAAGCTTGGATTTGAGCACGTTGTATTCAATTTCAAGGATAATTTCCGCGAATACGTCATGAAAAACTTCTCCGACAGCTATCTCTGCGGAAGGACACCTAATCCGTGTATTGAGTGCAACCGCCATGTGAAGTTTGATAAAATGCTCAGACGTGCGCTTGAACTCGGATATGAGTACATAGCAACGGGGCACTATGCCGTCAATGAATACGATGAAGCTTCCGGACGCTGGCTTCTGAAACGTCCAAAGGACCGCAGCAAGGATCAGACCTATGTGCTGTATTCGCTCACTCAGGAGCAGCTTTCGCATACTATATTTCCGCTCGGCGGACTTGATAAAACTCAGGTGCGTGAGCTTGCCGGAAAGGTAGGGCTTATCAATTCGGAAAAGCCTGATAGTCAGGACATCTGTTTCGTTCCGGACGGTGATTACGCTGCCTTTATACGCCGTTTTGCAGGTATGGACGTTCCATACGGTAATTTTGTGGACACTGAGGGGAAAGTCCTCGGAGAGCATAAGGGCATCATTAATTATACGGTCGGACAGCGCAAGCATCTTGGCATATCACTCGGCAAGCCAGCTTACGTTGTCAGCAAGGACGTTGCATCGAATACCGTTACTCTCGGAGACGAGAAAGACCTCTATACGAAGTCGCTTATCGCTGATGATTTCAACCTCATATCAGTGCCGGAAATCACCGAGCCTATGCGTGTAACTGCGAAAACGAGGTACAGTCAGAAGGAACAGCCGGCGACTGTCTCATATCTCGGAAACGGCGAGTACAAGGTCGAGTTTGATGAGCCGCAGAGAGCTATAACAAGCGGACAGGCGGTAGTCCTCTATGACGGGGATGTCGTTGTCGGCGGAGGAACGATAATATGATACTTTACCGACCAGTTGGTACTGCTGAGCTGGAATTGATAAAACAGAGCGGGTATAAGTGCTTTCCGCCGCGCTTGCCTGAACAGCCGATATTTTACCCCGTTCTGAACGAGAAGTACGCTTGCGAAATAGCAGAAAAATGGAATGTAAAATCAGCGTCTGACCGCAGGGGCTATGTAACAAGGTTTGAGGTCGATGATGAGTATATCTCCGGTTTTGAAGTGCAGACCGTTGGCAGGAACTATCATCAGGAGCTTTGGGTGCCTGCTGATGAGCTTGATGAGTTCAACAGCCATATTATCGGAATTATAGAAGTTATAACTACGTTTACCGACAAATTTTGAAAATATGATACTAATATAAATCGGAATTTAGAGGTGTGATACATGAAACGAAGCAAAGCGATTACGCTTATAGATATATTTGCATATTTGATGAATGATTTGCTTGGATGGTTTATCATTATATGCTTTGATTTAACTGGATATGATTGTAAGTTTCAAAACTTGAAGTTACATTGGGCAATTCTTGTAATAGGTATTATTCATATAGTATTAACCTTCATTTGTACTGTGTTCTTCTTTAAAAAGGAGAGAACAAAACGTCGCATTCAAATTGGGAATAAGTTGTTTATCTATAATGTAATAATGACAGTATTTCCATATTTGTATTTAGCATTTACATGGGTTATTACATAAATTCTGATTTATACTAATAGTGCCGTAAGCGAGTTCACGAGCACCAACGTGGAAGCGGTCGAGCTGGCTCAGCTCGAAATTCTGATTTATAATCTGATATAAGAATAAGCAAGATAAGGAAATTCTATGGAATACAAATACGAAAAACTCACGGATAAAATATACGTCTGCGCCAGCACTGATCACCGCTTCGGCACGGACGCTTTTCTGCTGGCGGATTTTTCACAGTACCGCGCTAAGGATAAAGCCTGCGATCTCGGTACAGGCTGCGGCATAATACCTATGATTATGCAGAAGCAGCGTCCGCCGCAGATAACCTATGCTGTGGACATTCAGGAGGGTGCGATCGAGCAGCTGAAGCTCGGTCTTGAACGCAGTGAGACCAGTGGTATAGTACCGGTCTGCGCTGATCTGAAGGTGCTGTGGGATGATGCTCCGCTCGGACAGCTTGATCTTGTGACCTGCAATCCGCCTTACAAGGCTGACAACGCCGGATTCCAGAGCGCCATAACAGCCCAGAGGATAGCGCGTCACGAGATTATGTGCAATATTGACGACATCTGCCGCGCTGCCGGTAAGCTTCTGAAATTCGGCGGCAGACTATGTATGTGTAACCGTCCGGAACGTCTCAGCGATGTCATATTTGCAATGAAGAATAACGATATAGAGCCGAAAAGACTGCGAATGGTGTCCAAAAACCCTGAGGAAGCACCGTGGCTGTTCCTGATCGAGGGAAAGAAAGGTTCAAAGCCTTTCATGAAGATAGAACCGCAGCTTTATATTCGCAGCGGTGACGGCTTTTCGGATGAACTCCGAAAGATATACAACACTGGAAAGGAAAACGTATGAGCGGTATACTTTACATTATCGGAACTCCGATCGGAAACATGGAGGACATCACTCTGCGTCAGCTGAGGATGCTTCAGGAACTCGATTTCATTTGCGCTGAGGACACCCGCGTCACCTTGAAGCTGCTCAATCGCTATGAGATAAAGAATCAGCTTGTAAGCTTTCACGAGCACAGTTCACAGGCGGATGCTCAGCGTATAATCGACAGGATAATTGCAGGTGAGAGCTGTGGAGTTGTGACTGATGCCGGTATGCCTTGCATATCCGATCCGGGAGAAGTTCTTGTGAAGCTTTGCGCCGAGAATAACATTGAGGTGAGGGTAGTTCCCGGACCAAGTGCGGTAGTATCAGCTGCGGCGCTTTCGGGACTTAATACGCGCCGATTCACATTCGAGGGATTTCTGCCTGTGCCAAAGAAGGAGCGTTCCGAAAGGCTGGAGGCTCTCCGAAATGAAACAGGTGCAATGATATTTTACGAAGCACCTCATAAGTTGAAAACGACACTCTCAGACCTCGCCGGAGCATTCGGCGGCGACAGGAGAATATCCCTCTGCCGTGAGCTTACAAAGCTTCATGAAGAGGTGCTGAGACTTACACTCAGCGAGGCAGTTGAGTATTATTCTGAGCATGAGCCAAAGGGCGAGTACGTGCTCGTGCTTGAGGGAAGCAGCGATACATCCTCAGAGGAAATGACTGTCGAACAGGCTCTTGTACTTGTCCGGAAGCTGGTAGATATGGGTGAAAGACCGGTCGATGCCTGTAAGGAAGTGGCGAAGGAACACGGATTCCGCAAAAGTGATTTGTATAGTGCATACTGCAAAGAATAGTCGTTTTGAGGTGTGTCGAGAATTAGTTCAAAGAAAAAAATAAGTGAAAAGCTTGCAATTTCTTTCATAATGTGGTATAATTATTGTCGGTTTTGTATATCTTCTATACGAACTGTGAATATATATAATTATATTCACCGCTGATCATTCAGCAGATAAGGAGGAATTTATGATTTGCGATCTGCATTGTCATACTAAGCTTTCGGACGGTTCGCTTGGTATTGAGGATATTATAGATCAGGCTAAACGTACCAATATCGACTGGCTCTCGATCACCGACCACGATACTATGGCATCTTTTTCGCGCGCTGATGTACTCGCGGAAAGAGCCGGTATAAAGATACTCCACGGCGTTGAGCTTTCAGCTTGGGATAAGGAACGCAACAGCAAGGTTCACATACTCTGCTACGCTCCGCAGAAGCCTGACCGCCTTGAAGGTCTCTGCCTGAAGTGCTGCGAGATAAGAAAGCAGACTTCAAAGGAAATGATCGACAAGGTCATTGAAAAATACCCGATCACGCTTGAAAGCATACTCAAGCATACAACGTCCTCTAAGAGTATTTTCAAGCAGCATATAATGAGAGCTCTTATCAGCTACGGCTATGCGCTTGAATTCTACGGCGACCTTGACAGAGAGCTTTTTAATCCTGAAACAGGCAGCTGCTATGTTGAGCGTGAATACCCGGATGTGAACTTCGTTATTGACCTCATACATACCGCTAAGGGTGTTGCAGTTATGGCGCATCCGGCTCAGTACAACAATATGGAACTCCTCGAAGAACTCGCTCAGAAGGGCAAGATAGACGGTGTTGAGGTCGGACATCATTCCGCTGACGCTGATTACCGCAAAGACCTCGTTTCTATTGTGGAGAAGTATGATCTCATCCAGACCGGCGGTTCGGATTTCCACGGACTTTATAACGCTGTTCCTACTCATCTTGGCAGTGAAACTACTACTAAGGAGAACCTTGACAGGATCATAAAACTTGCAGCAAAAATGTGATGAAGAACATTTATGGAGATAATGGGATTTTTACAGAAAGAGAATACTAAAATAATTCCGGCACTTATTTCGATTGTAATGCTGGTATTCTATGTTGTGCCGATATTCCGTGGAATATTCAACCTCGGAAATGCTTTCGGAATAGCTGTTACAGCTGTGCTGATATTGGTTTTCGTCTTTTACGGACGATTCACCGGACGTTTGAGAGCGTTGTGGAACGTCAACGCGGGCAGGACGTTTTTAAGCATTGCAGCTGTACTGGTAGTCCTGTTTGTGGTGTATGCGGCAGTTATAAGTGCCTTTATGGTAAGAGCCGCAAACGACACGCCCAAAACTGACGATACAACACTTGTAGTGCTTGGCTGCAAGGTCAAGGGTGGTGCGCCCAGCCGTATGCTGAGAAAGCGCCTTGATAAGGCTTACGATTACCTTGCTGAGCATGAGAGCGTCAGCGTTGTGGTATCGGGCGGAAAGGGCAGCGATGAAGTGATAAGTGAAGCTGAATGTATGAAGACCTACCTCACAGAGCGCGGTATCGCGCCGGAGCGTATCTACATGGAGGATCGCTCCGTGAATACTGAGGAGAATCTGAGATTTTCGCAGGAGATCATCAGGAGGGAAGGACTCAGTGAAAATATCACTATCGTTACCGATGCTTATCACCAGTACCGTGCTGAAATGATCGCAAAGCAGCAGGGGATAAACGGAACATCAAACATATCAGCCGATACCTCATGGTATCTGGTTCCGACCTACTGGACGCGCGAACTAATAGGTATTGGTTATTATTATATTAAGTAGACGAAATATGAAAAACACCTCACGGAGGGCAAATGCCTGTTCCATGAGGTGATTTTTGCGTTATCAGGTATTAGTGAGACTGGTTATTAGTTTCAGGATGAATTTTTGTATCAGCAGAGCATCGTTTGTGCTAAGTTCCGGTGTACCGTCAACATCAGCGAGAAGCTTGCCTTTTTCGGTTATCCGGTCGTCGCTGAGACCGTTCACATCGTACTTTTTAGGGTTAAGGCAGCACTGCATGACTATTACTACATCCGACATATCGACCTCGCCATCGCAGTTAGCATCACCCACAGGCAGGGCTTTAGCGTCCGATACTTCAATAACGTTTGCCGCAGGGATAACAGCATCAATGCCGTCCGGAGCGGTTATCCTCAGTGAATAGCTGCCCAGATCCTGTTCAGACGCAGATTTTATGGTATAGGACGCATCTGTTGCACCCTCGATGGGCGAATCATCCTTGTACCACTGATAGGAAGCTTCATTAAAGGGCGGCGAATAAACATTTATAGTGTGACTGCTGCCGGATGTCAGACGTATATCGTGCTTGGCAGTATATACAGCGATACCGCTCGGAACAATCGCTGATTTTGCTGTAATATCTCCGAGATCAGCCCAGTCGTTTGCACTGTCCTGAAGGAAAACTCTCAGGTCCTTGATGTTATCACCGGCTTTGAGGTTATATGTGCTGAGCAAAACGCGGAATTCAACAGTATTGCCGTTCCATTTACAATCGAAGCCTTCCTTGGAATCATGATTGAAGTAGACGAATCCGCCGGATTCGTAATACAGCCAGTAGCGTTCATTGTTCTGCTGAGGGTTCACGAGACTGAGATTGTAGACCGGCGCTTTGGCGTTGTCCGGCATAGTGCTCATGACATAGAGGAATGTTTCGTCAGCTTTTACGTAGATCGACTGCCCTTTGCCGTCGTCAGCGACCTTCATATCCTCAGTCCACTCGTCCGGATTTGTTATTTTGCCGTCTATGACGGTACGCGGGTTTGTGAGAAGATAGTCACACGAGCCGATACCGTTTCCGTTTTTGGTCATCTCATAGAGTGAATTATCGCCGCTGAGGGCATCAGAATGCTTGATGCTGACGGTTCCGAGGTAATTAGCGCCTAATTTATCGTTCCAGACATCATTGTTTGCGAAACGTATCGAGCGCAGGGGCAGTTCCTCAAATTCATTCTTAGAAATACCCATAGACTGATTGATGTACACCTTCCATTCACCGGGAGCAATACTGTCCGGAATGTGAAGCTTTACAGAGTTGTCGCTGACAGTGCGTGAATACCATTCATTGCAGTCTATATCCACCGGCACCTTCATATAAACGCCGTTGTTTTCGAGAATAATGCAGGTATGCGTATCAGGTACAGGATTAGCGAAGCCGGTATTCTCAACCTTAAAATGCAGATCAAGTTCACCGCCCTGAACTGTCTCGGCAGTGAGCTCCGACTTTCTGAGAACAAACCTGTAACCGATGTGATCGCGTATGAACTGAAAAACATTTTCGCCGTAGTAAGCGGAGTTGTCAACGTTCTCGGCATCGCATTTCTCATCGAAGGTGAAGTCCTTGTATTTCTGGAAAATATTGCTGTTAATGTAGCTGAGATGAGTTTTGTACATCTCTTTAATAGAGTTTTCGGGGAGATAGGTATCGAATGAGAAAGCGTATTCAAGGTTGCCTGAGAACTCTCCGCCGAAGTAGGTCTTATCGGTAACTGACGAGATCCAGTCGGTCTCAGTATTTCGGTCGGAGTAAGTTCCGAGATCGGAATCGCTGCCCATATAGCCGTCGTCGTAGATGCCGACTCTTTTGTAGAGGATATTGTTTACAGGCTGATCCGCTGAAGATAAGGCAGCTGCATTTCTGAGCTCTTCATCCATTAGCTGAGAACGCTTTATTCCTACCCATTCGGCGAAGGTATCGGGAGTTCTTACGGTTATGGGGATATTATCGGGAACAGCTTTTATCAGTGCGTCAAGCAGCTTGGCTTTATCGGCTGGCTCAGTGTATTTACCGCCGTGCTGTTCGCCCCATTTGCCTACGAATCCGGATTCTATGAGACAGATGATGTCACGGTTGTCTTCGAGTATACGGCTTTCCTTGATCTGGTCTATATGATCGAGTATCTTATCGAACGAAGCAGGTTCAGGGTTCGCAGTACCCACAGCATCATAGCGGAAACGCATACCTACCATGCAGCCGTTTTTGCGGCAGTTATCGAGAGTCTGACGCCATGCATTGAAAAAAGTCTCATCAAGGTCGTAGTCCTCTTTGCCATTGATACCGCTTGAAAAAGCACCGATGTCAATAAAGAACAGCACGAAACTTCCGTGCGGATCATAGACTTCGGTACTGCCGGGCGCACAATTAGCCCATACTGTATTGGTATAACCGGCGGCAGGATTGGAGATAGTGCCGACAGTTTCTGTATAGTCGATGCCGCTGTCGGTCAGACCAGAAGCTTCAGCGATGCATTTTTCCGGAGCGTAAGGCATATTCAGAAGCATAGCAGAAGCGGCTAAAACAGCGGCAGTTCTTAGGCATTTGTTGAGCATAATTCCACCTCACTGACATTTATGATCTATTAGAATTATTTTAGCATACTATTTCTGAAATAGCAACAGATCAGGAAAATATTCTGCTGACAAACTCACCAATTATGAATGTCCGGATTTGTAAAAGATGTAGAATTCAAATGCTGATGTTAAAATTTTATTGACAAGAAGAACAAAAAATGTTAGAATTTATTGTAGTGAAAATCGTGAAACGATTAAACTAATGATCCTCTGACTGCACATCTGAGGATCGTAATTGGGTTTGTTCTATTATGTTGGGACAGTCAGAGCCTCCGCTTCAATGCCGGAGGTTTTTGATTTATACTGCAAAAAAGAGCCCCGGTCAGGAGGCTTATCTGACCGGGACTCGAGGTGGTTTCTGGGAAACTTAGAGAATATTAGTATATCATTAGTAATTTATCATTATCTATTACTCAAAATCAGAACTGAATATCAGGAGGGGGCAACCCTTATTCAGCTTAATTTAACGGAAAAAGCGGGTTACCGAGCCTGAAAATATGTGCTTGGTAAACATATGCCACGTTTCCGCCAGAGGGGGGCTCCCCTCATTCAGCTATTTCTGTAACAACTTCAACCTGAACCTCTGTTGCAGGCTCAACGTTTTCGAGTTCCTTAGGACCTTTGTGCTCGTGTGGCTTAGGAGCTTCCGGCTTGTCGATCTCGTGCGGCTTAGGAGCTTCCGGAGCATTCTCGGCAGGCTTTGGAGGCTCTGGCTTTTCGTTCTCTTCAGGCTTTACAGGCGGCTCCGGAGGGGTTGGCATATCCTCAGCCGGCTCAGGCTTAACGAGTTCAGGCTTTGCAGGAGCTTCCGGCTTCTCAGGCTTAACAGGCGGCTCTGGCTTGATCTTCTCGTTTTCCTTGTCCTTTACTCTGAGATCCTTGATGCAGAAATCGAACCATCCCTGCTTGGACTCTTCATCCTTGAAGTTTGAATTATCAAAATCGAATGCCTTCTCTATCTCGTCCTTGATCTCCTTAGGACCAGCTGGCTTAGCAGGCTTTTCCTTCTCTTCTTCCTTTTCAGCAAGTTCAGGCTTTTCAGGAGCTTCCGGCTTTTCGAGTTCCTTGCCCGGTGCGGAAGGTGCTTCTATCTCAGTAGGAAGTTCAGGCTTTTCAGCGTCTTCGGAAACCTCAGGAGCATCAGCTTCAGCTGCTTCTGTATTCTCTGCTTCTGAAGCGATCTCTTCAACAGCTACCGGCTTTTCAGCTGGCTTGTCTTCTTTTGCAGCCTGATTGCTTGCGAAAGCGCTGACTCCTGTTGCAACTGAGAGGACTGATACTGCTGCAATCGCAGCGATTACTTGTTTTCTGCTTTTCATGATTAACGACTCCTTTTTAATAAAATATTCTTCTCCTTATCGGAGATAAATGCTTTATTGCATTCTGATAATAGAATACGCACCAGCAATTCCAAAAACGGGGTAGCACAAAAATTTTTTTGAAAAAAATAAAAGACGGCAGTACAAAGCTGATTCACACAGCTGACTGCCGTCTTTTACATATATATCATGGGATATTGGGGGCTTTGATATTTGCTTCCGGATGCGGTAGCTCCTTGTTCAGAATACCGTTGGGAGTGATATTGATTTCCGAACGTTTTGGGATAGGCTCTTTATCCGGTTGTTTATCGTGCTTTGGCTCGTTTATCTTATCAGGTGCCGAGGGCGGCTCAGTATCGTGGTGAGGTTCATTAGGAGGTGAAACTGGTTCAGCCGGCTTTGGTTCTGATAAAGGAGGGGTTACGTTGTTATCGTCTGGCTTGACCGGAGGTTCAGCCGGTGCCGGAACATCAGCATTAGGTGCAGTAGGCGGTACGACTGCTTTATCGCTGCCGTCCGGTAGCGGTGCTCCATGCGGAGGCTCAGCGGGTTGAGGTGCAGCCGGTGCTGCCGGCGGTGTTTCGGGTACAGCCGGTGCGGAAGGGGCGGCTGCTGTGACAGGATTCGTCACAGTTGCAGACTGACGATCATCATATTCATTCATACTGTGAACGCTTACCTTGAGATTGTGCTTATTGATATTGTTATCGGAATCATCTGAGATCTCATCGAATTTATCGGTATCACCGTCCGAGACATATAGTGAAACAGTTTCGCCGTCGGAGAGGTATCCTTTGGCAATACCGAGCTCAATTATCTCATTTGCAGCTGTGAGCTGATCCTTGCCCTTTGCGTTGTAATCCTTGATTATCTCTTCGCCGCGCTGATTGCAGCTTTCTAACTTTATTACCTTGCCTTTTTTATTAATGGACATTTTTACGTCCGCTTCTGAAATGATAACAGTCGAGTAGGTCTTGTAATTGCTTGAATAATAGAGGTATCCTGAGCCGATAAGAAGCATCAGACAAGCTGCTATACTTACGAATTTAGCAGTGATCATGATCTTTCTGCGTGAATTATCGTCACTTCCCGACGACATCAGTACAGGATCGCTTATTGTGTCACCGACATTATATCCGAGATTTGCAGCCGTTACGAAACGGGATTCCTCATCCATAAGTACAGCGTATCCCTTGTGACATTCCATTACGATATATTTCATGATCTTTCACCGCCTTTCAGAACCTGCATTATGTGTCCGCGCATTATCTCGTAGCCGTTTGTACATATAAGAAGTACAGCAACGAGGTAACGGCGGTGTCTTTCGAGTGTTTTTCTTTCAACGCCTGCGCCCTCTGAAAGACGCGCAAGAGGAACTTTTTTAGTCCTCAGGAAATCTTCCAGAATATCGGGATTGTTACGCGCATAGTAAATAGCTTTCTGACATATCTCAAGAGTACGTCTCTGTTTCGGAGAGTTATCAGCAACGTCCGACATTGAAACTCCGAAATCATCCATCTGAGCTGATAACTCAGCGATCTCCTGCTGAGTAGCCTCACGTATCTCATTTTCGCGGTAGTCATCGTGTTCATCGCTGATCGAATCAATGAGGGAATTGTCATCGTCATCAGCCTCATCAAGGGATATATGACCGCGGTTGCGTTTTTCTTTTCGGAAGTAGTCTATGAGGCGGTTTTTTATCTGAAGCGCTGCGAATTTCAGGAATGAACCGCGCAGACGCGAGTAGTTTTTTATAGCCTCGTAGAAAGCGAACATTGCGATACTCATTTCGTCATCGCTCTGATCTACCGGACGTTTCAGTACCTTTGCTGCTTCCGAACGAATGAAAGGCAGATAAGATTCTATGAGGTCATCAGCAGCATGGCTGTCGTTTTTAGCTTTATAAACTCTGGAAATGATCTGTTTAGCGTCAGACTCCATAGTTATCACCACCGTATTAATTATAGTATACGCAGGAAAATTTCCAAAAACGGGGTATGCACCCTCAATAGTTATGATACCACATGAAATAAGAAAAATCAAGCCGTTATGCTGCATAGTCCACAAGGATAAGTATAATAACAGGGACGCACTGTAAAGTGCGTCCCGGAAAATCAGATAGTATCAATAAGCTTTAGTGAGAATCTCTGAATAATGAGTGCGTCGTTGAGGTTTACGCCTTCTTTGCCGTCGACCTCGCTGTTTAGGAGTCCAAGCGGAGTGATACGGTCATCGCTTGTACCGTCTTCGCCGTACTTCTTTGGATTCAGTGAAGCCTGCATAACCATTACTACATCGGACATATCAACATTACCGTCGCAGTTAGCATCGCCGCGTGTTATCTCAGGCTCGGTATTTTCGGCTAAATTATCGAAATCAAGCCACAGCTGAACGCATTTGTCATCCGGAGAGATAGCAGGTGAAGCAGTATTCTGAGATTTCAGTTCACTTTCTGAAAGTGCCTTGCTGTAAACTCTTAACTCATAGAATTCAGCTTCTGAGCTTCTGTTTGTTTCCGGACAAGCACCAAGTGTAAGCGGATACTCAGAAGCAGCAACACCGTCAGTAGTTTTGATGTCCTGTTCGCCGAGTATCTTACCATCGCAGTAGACCTTTATAGTGTTGTTGTCGGCATCGTAGATACCTGCGACCTGATGCTTAACGCCTATCCAGCCGTCAGTAGTGGAAATATCGCATGAAAGCTGTCTCCACTCACCGCCGGCACGTACAAAGAATACAAGGCGGTTGTTTTCAGCTCTGAGAGCGAAAGCGTAATCGCCCTTGCCGGCGAGCATATTGAACTGTGGATTACCTGTCGGAACTGCGTTTACTTCAACAGTGAATGAGTTCTTGCCTGATAATGATTTTTCAAGGTCGGTGCAGCGAGGTATAGAAACTGCTCCCGAAACAGCATTGCCTGTGGTTGTATTCTTGAATGAAGCGGATGAAGTTACAGGAACAACGAGAGCATTATGGCTCTTGTCCTGTACAGCCACACCGTCAGAGCGGAGTTTAGCCGCTTTGCTTGTGATATTTGAACTGCTCAGTGAAGTCTCGACCGGAACGATAGTATAGCTCCAGTTATAGGTGCGTGTTGATGGCAGTCGGTATTGGTCGAGAGTTGCCTGACCGCAGGTAGCAGTACCGGTACCCATTGAACCGTAGTCAACGCTTAGCATGGTTTCTTTACGCGGAGAAAGCTTGTAAACGTGATCTGCTTTCTGGAGATCCTCAGGAGTGAAGTGGAGCGCACTTGCTTCGACAGTACCGTCAGCAGCGATCATCAGCCCGTATCTGTTGGATTCGTCCTTGACTGAGATCCACTTAACATCAGTGAGGTTGCCGCAGTCATCAGCTTTCATATAAGGATAGAACTGATCTGAAACGGTGCTTTCCCATACGCCCTGTCTGCCATTGGACTTTCTGTCGTTGAAAGTCTCAACAGGACCGTTTCCGTACCAGCTGAGCTGTTCACTGCCGTCAGGGAGTGTCATGATAGAGCCGACCTTCAGGAAGTTACCAAGCTTTGCACTTGTGGCATCGACATTCATATCTACTTTTACATTGCCGTCCGGATAAACAGTGTAGGTGATGTCCACTTTGGTATATCCGGCTTTAGGGAGAACAGTATGTGCAACGATTATCTTCTGACCTTCAGCGCCGTCCGAGATGTCGATCTTTTCAGCTTTGATCTCATCAGCAGCGTGTTCCCATGTCTTGTCATATACGTCCTTAGCGCCCCAGCCGGTATCATTTTCAACGTTGCCGCGCCAGAAGTTTGGCTTCGGACCTTCCGAAATGAGCAGATCGCCCTCATAGCTGTACATGGACATAAGTCCGCTCGACTTGTTTATCGAGAAGTTGAAATTCCTGCCGACTGTGACATAGGAGCCGTTCTGTTCAGTGATAATTACCTCGTCAGAGCCGTGATCGTATTTAGCGTTGCTGCCCTGACCGCTCAGAGATGTCTGCCAGTAGGAGACCTCAGTACCCGCTGGAATAGTGCGGTTATCCTTCTTGGACTTTACAGATATGTCGAGGTAGTATTCATCGCCTGAAAGACCGCCTGCCGGAGTTTTGAAAGGTACAGCAACAGTGCCTTTGGAAAGCGGAGCAGCAGAAGCATCATCAATAACTCCGCTCTGAACAGCTATGCCGTTTTTGAGCACAGACCATTCGATGTTATACTCGTTAAGGTCAGTGAAGCTGCTCTCGTTGTAAACGCCGATCTCATGGTTTGCAAGCTGATCCGGAGTTGCCGAGAACCAGAAGTTCTGGTACTGATAGCGCACCTCGGCGAGTTCAGGCTGTTCGGTTCTGTCAGGGGAAACGATACCGTTCTCGCAGAAGCTGTTATCGTTCGGGCTATCGCCCCAGTCGCCGCCGTAAGCGAAGTATTTGCCCTTGCTTTCCTCCTGATAGAGATTCTTGTGAGCGTAGCTTTCGGAGTAGTAATCCCAGCCGCCGCCGACCTTGCTGAGGTCAACTGCTCTTGACTGGTCAGCCCAGTCCCAGATGAAGCCGCCGAGCATATTGTCGGAACTGCGGACTATGTCCCAGTATTCCTTGAGCGCACCTACGGAATTACCCATAGCATGAGCGTATTCGCACATAACATAAGGCATTTTGCCGTCACCGGCGTTCTGACCGAGCCATTGAGTATACGGGTACATATTGCTCTTCATGTCAACGCCCATAGCGTCGCACTGACCTTCACTGTGAACAGGTCTTGTAGGATCATTCTTTTTGAAGTACCATATCATGTCGCGGAACATACCTCCGGCAGCACTTGCATCGCCGGTGTAAGCCATTTCGTTTCCGATCGACCATGCTACGATAGAAGGATTGTTTTTCAGACGCTTGTAAGCGGTCTCGGTCCTGTCCATAGCGAGTTCGTAGAAGAGAGCCTTGGAGTCGTTATCGTCCATAAGAGCGTGGGACTCCATATTGGTCTCGCCCATAACGTACATACCGTATTTGTTGCAGAGCCAGTAGAGGTAGGAATCATTGCTGTAATGCGAGGTTCTTATAGCATTTATGTTGTTTTTCTGCATGAGGCGGATGTCCTCATACATAGCCTCCTGAGTGCAGGCTTTGCCGTGGAACGGATCGGTATCGTGGCGGTTTACGCCCTTGAACAGGAGTTTTTTGCCGTTGATAGTCATAGGTGACCAGTTTTTCGTAGTGACATTGTAATTCCAGTCGACCTCAGCGCGTGTGAAGCCTATCTCGCGGAAACCGAGCTGAGTTGAAAGGATCTCGCGGACATTGCCTGAGCCGTCTTTGAGGGTAAGCACGAGAGCGTAGAGGTCGGGGTGTTCAGCTGACCACAGCTTGGGAGCGATGACCTCAGTGCTGATATGAGTACCGTCGGCGCTTACCTTTGCACTTGCGCCCTTGACGATAGCTTTACCGGATTCATCGAAAACATCAGCCTCAACGGTCCAGCCGGCGGAAGCGTTCTTAACATCGCAGTATACATCAAGCTGAGCATTGGTGAAGGTATCATCGAGGTCGGTGCGGACTGTATAGTCAGCTATTTGCGAATCAGGAGCACTTACGAGGAAAACATCGCGGAAGATACCGCCATCATAGATCATATCCTGATCCTCGAACCATGTACCGTCGCAGAACTTGTGTACCTCAACAGCGAGGGTATTTTCGCCGTCAACGAGGTAATCGGTAATATCGAATCTGTGAGGGCTGAATGAATCCTCACTGTAACCGACCTGTTTGCCGTTGATGTATACATAGTAAGCGGACTCAACGCCGTCGAACTGGATGTAAACTCTTCTTCCGCTTTCGAGAATGGACTTGTCGGGAGTGAATATCTTCCTGTAAAGTCCGACAGGATTGTAGTTTGTAGGAGCGTTAGGGGCTGTCACAAACATATCGTATTTGCTCTGGAAGGGCTCGCTGATATTGGAATATATCGGGAAATCGAAGCCCTGACAGGTCCAGCTGTTCGGCAACTGAACAGTTTTCCAGCCGTCCATTGGATTAGCATTGTAGGAGCGTTCGAGCCAGCCGCTGCTGAAGAATCCCTGAGACTTTTCAGCGTTCTGTACTACTGTAAGCTGCCAGTCCTCATTTTTGCCGGTGAGCATCTGGAGATAATCGGATTCCTCACGCGCATTGTAGTCCCATACTGCCCTCTGAGCAGCCGCGGACGACTGATAGGGGACAGGGTTTACAGAGGCGGGTTCGCGGTTGACTGCGAAAACATCCTCGTTGCCGTTTTTACCTGTCCATTCCATGTGAGTGAATGAGGCGGCATTTGCAGCCGGTATCGGCGGCATATATTCACCTACTGACAGAGTTGCTACAAGAGCAGCTAAAATTGCAGAACCAAATTTTTTCATATCAATCACCTTTCTGCCGGTCAGCAAACCGGGAATGTTGAGATCTTGCCCAAGACGTAATCAGTATGCAGACGGATGTCCTCACTGTCGAGTTCGCCGTTTCCATCGAGATCGGCAGCCTTGAAGGAATCACACTCGCCTTGAACTACTGCGCGGCGGAGGATTATAGTGTCATAACCGTTGACTTTTCCGTCGTTATTGAGATCGCCGTATGCGACCTTGACCTCAACACCGTTGAGCTTCCACCAGTTTATGTTGAAGAGGTAGCCCTCGCCGCCCTTGAATACGAAGTAGAGATCGTGAGTTCCCGAAACGCTGTCGATAGGACAGTTCTGGGTAGCCCATTTCTGCCAGCCGCCGGTCGATGAGACATCAAGAGTACCGATAAGCTTGCCGACAGGTGAATCTGTACGCACTTCGATTGAAGCAGCAGCGCCGTTTGAGCCGATACGGAAGTCTATGGACTTTCCGCCGGTGAGGTCGATATTCTTGAAGCCGATGTAATCGCCGTCTTCGATGTAGGCTACATCACTTCCGCCCTCGCTGCAATTCTCGGTCTGGACACCTGACTGATAGTCGTAGGTCTCAGCCTCGATACCTGATGAAAGACCGCTTACACGGAGGATATGTGATGATCTGCTGAGGACTTTTCCGTCCTTATCGAGGACGTAAATGCGGTATTCGCCTTCTTCCTCAGGAGTTCTGATAGTTTCTGCCGTACCCGAAGCCTTAGTCATTGAAGCACCTGACTTGAATGAAACAGTATTCTCAGGAGCGATCCATACGGTATTTCCGCTGCCGCCCTTGCGTATAGGAAGAGCACTTGCGCCGGTAGTCTGACAGCTTGCAGGGAACACCTGATCTGCCTCAGATTGCAGCCATGTCGGCACAAGACTGCTGTACTTGCCCGATACGCCGGAGTTTAGGCATATCTTATACTGTGCGAGCGGCCATACGTTATCCGATACCACGATAGGATCATCAATGTCGCTGTCGGGCGGATTTTTGCCCATTTTATTGACAGTAGCGTATGTGCGCTTGATAGTGAGGTGATGCTTCTGACCGTAATCCTCACAGTTTATAGTGTAGGTAACGTTCGGACTTATCTCGAGGACGTTGTCATTTTCCTCGATGTAAGCAGTACCCTCATCGTTGTGGAGACCGTATGTCGGCTGCCACTGAGCTGCTGCAGGTATGCCCTGAACGTAATTCTCATTTATTATAGTACCCGGCATCTGACCGATAGTATAGATACCGCCGCTGTCGTGGAGACGGTTAAGGCTGTTGATAACGCGGTTGTTGCAGATCATGTTATCGCGTGAAGTTTCGCTGTCCTTGAAATTGCACCAGCCCCAGCCCATGTGGATACCGTTATAGGCGGTCTTTTCGATAGTGTTGCTGAGTATCTTTACGGAATCGGTGTAGTAAGCGGTGATAGCAGCGCAGCCGCCGAATCCGTGGACAACGCTGATGTCATAGAGCATATTCTGCGAGATAAGGTCATTGGTACACAGACCTTCAACGCCGACAGGGAATTTCTCATGGTTGTTCCATGAAGCGTCGCCGATGTAAATATGCTGCGGATGACCGATAGTGATACCGCTTGAAGTTATGTCGGTGATGTAGTTGCCGGTAACGTTTGAGTCGATAACGTCATTTGTCATGGAGATACCGTCGGCACCGGTATGCTTTACAACGTTTCCGGTGAGATTTACGGAGCTGCTGTTGGTGATGTGGATAGCAGCCGGAAGAGTATCAGCCATTTCGTATTTATACTTATGCCAGTCAGAATCAGCAAAGGCAGTGTAGGACTGAGCAGCCTGACAGGTAGTCTTTCCGTGTGAGCCGTCGACCTCAGTCAGCTGATAATCGGTATTGGCAAAGGTGATGCCGCTGAAATCGAGACCTGTAACTCGCTCGCTGGTAGAATCGCCTTTGATGACGATAAGCTGGTCAGCGAATGGAGCCTCAACGTCAGCTGTGGACATATCCTCGCCCTGACGCGGATAGTAATACAGTATTTTGTCAGTCTTGTCGAAGTAGAATTCGCCCGGAGAATCCACAAATGAGAACGAGTTGTAAATAGTATGAGTGCCCTTTACCGCGAAGCCTGCGTTCCAGCCGGGAGTCTGAGCGATAGCGCCGTATGGCTGCTGGAGCAGGAGAGTGAGAACGCCGTTATTGTATTTCACATCTCTTGTGCATACTATATTTTCGTTCCATGTTGTACCGTTTATGATCTCAAGGTCATCGAAATTTGAAGGTATGCGCGGAATGTCATCAGCCTTGTAGTCTATTCCGTCGCTCTTAACGCCGGAAGCCCATGCCCAGTCAGCCTGACCTGCGGTGATACCGTAAGAGCCTGAGCCGTCTATCGAATTGACAGTAACACTGCCCATGTTTGCGCGTTTGTCGTTTACATAAAGGTTGCGGAGCTTATAGTCGCGGTCAAGAGGAGCGGAATAGAGCTTATCGTTATACTTAGTCCAGCCGGTGACCTTCTTAGCGCCGTTGATGACCGGAGTTTCGCCCGGATAAGCCATGTAAGAGATACGGTGACCATTGGTAGCCGAATCGCGCTTATCGAACTCGATAGCCTCAGTGATTCGGTA
Organism: Ruminococcus flavefaciens; assembly: GCA_015067005.1. Taxonomy (GTDB): domain Bacteria; phylum Bacillota; class Clostridia; order Oscillospirales; family Ruminococcaceae; genus Ruminococcus; species Ruminococcus flavefaciens_AA. Next base: position 83,404 of record SVNH01000002.1, on the reverse strand, counting down.
GTCGCCTCCGCGAAGATAGACGGTTATGTCACTGGACATATCGCCGTTGATCTTTCTAACAGCGTCTCTTGCGGCGGATATAGTAGCGAAAGGCGAGGTGAAGGAGCCGTCGCCGGAATCGCTTCCGTCCGGAGAGACGTAGAAAACAGTCAGATCATCCCCTGAGTCATTTTTTCCGGCTGCGATAGAAACAGCAGAAACGTTTACGGTCAAGGCAGCGCTGAGAAGGAAAGCGATACCGGACCTGAATAGGTGTTTGGTTTTGTTCATGTCAGACCTCCTTAAAACATATTGCACCAATTATATGTGAACGATATATTAATTCTATGTACAATTTTAAAGTATTTTGGATAATAACACAACCAACGATTTGCAGATAAGGTGGACAAAATGAATATTTAACGGATAAAATTAAAATATGGAAGATATGGAAATGCTCATATAGAGAAAAAAATAACAGTCATAAGGAAGAATTCGCTTCCTTGTGACTGTTTTCGTGTTCTGAAACTATATCATTCAAAAAGGGGCGTTGAGAAATAACGCTCAGCAGTATCCGGGAGGATAGTTACAACAGTTTTGCCCTCACCGAGCTTTTCTGCGAGCTTCAGTGCAGCGGCTACATTGGTACCGCTTGATATACCGCACATTATGCCTTCCTTAGCAGCGAGTTGTTTCGCAGTTGAGATAGCGTCCTCATCTGTTACGATGTGGATGTGGTCGTAGATGTCGGTATTGAGGATAGACGGGATGATACCGTCGCCGATGCCCATTTGAAGGTGAGTTCCGATAGTACCGCCTGCGAGTATAGCGGCGTGTTCAGGTTCAACAGCCCAGATCTCCATATCCGGATTCTGTGATTTCAGCGTTTCACCGATACCTGTTATCGTACCGCCTGTACCTATTCCTGAGCAGAAGCCGTCGATCCTGCCGGCGGTCTGTTCGAGGATTTCGAGCGCTGTGAAGTATTTGTGAGCGCGGGTGTTGTTGATGTTCTCGAACTGCTGAGGAACGAACACATTAGGATCGTTTGCAGCCATTTCAAGCGCGGTATCGAGACATTTCTGTATGCACTTTCCGATGTCGCCGTCATCATGGATGAGTATGACCTCAGCGCCGTAGTGTTCAACGAGCTTGCGGCGTTCTTCGCTCACGGAATCCGGCATTATGATGATTGTCTTGTAGCCTCTTACAGCGCCGACGAGTGCCAGACCGATACCCTGATTCCCGCTTGTAGGCTCGACGATGATAGTATTTTCATTTATCCTGCCTTCTTTTTCGGCATTTTTTATCATATTGAAAGCTGTTCTGGTCTTGATAGATCCGCCGACGTTAAGACCTTCAAACTTTACAAGTATTTCCGCATTGCCTTTTTTGTTTATGCGGTTAAGCCTTATCATAGGTGTATGACCGATTGCTTCAAGTACATTATTATATACCATTGTGAAATACTCCGTTTCTAATATAGTGCAGCATATTACATTATATCACAACAGAAAGAAAAATGCAACATACATTTCCGATTATGCTTATCGGGAATGATGCTGCATTGAAAATAGCACATAGCTGCGGCAAAATATATTTGTTACAGCTTCTGATACCTTGCCATAAGAGACATAAGATCGTATTTGCACATATCCGGCAATTTCTTCATTAGTTCTTCCTGTGTTACGATACACGGATTTCGTCTGAAGCGGTCGCTTCTTTCACCGCATCTCCAGCCGATGGAAGCCATGTAGCAGCACCAGCGGCGGTGTTCAAGTGAAGCAAGCGTATATGCAAAGCGGTCATTTTTGATCTGTTCAAGGAGTTCCTGTTCAGTGCCGTTCATGCGCCAAGCCTTACCGGTATACTGCATGATCAAGCCTGACGGACCAAGAAGCTGTTCAAGCTTTTCTTTGAGTTCAACGCCGTTTTCGGCGGCGAGTCTTGGGATAATATCGTTTTTGACCTCATCGTGATACGCAGCGGCTTTGCTTGAAAGTCTGCGGAAAAGACGTATTTTGTTCCATTCCTTTTCCGCATCCGCATCTGAATTATCGGCAGTGCCCGTATCGTCCGCAGAGATAATGGAGATGTTGTTGTAGAAGTGGTTGTATTCCTTTGCGCGCTTGTCTATCTCGCGGTTGATTATCATATCGAGAGTTATGACGCAGCTTCTGTCGTCGATGAGTGAGACATCAGCAAGGACTCCGGAAGCATCGGAGATATATCCTGCCAGACGGCGGTCGGAATCCATTCGCATGAGTATCGGTATATGAGCAGAATGTTCGCAGAATATCTCCTCTATCTGCATCACGCAGTTGACCGAAAGGTCAACGTCCTCAAGGGTGATCACAGCATAGGTGTAGGGATCAGTTTTTGTGTTCTGACGGATATGATTGTAGAAATCGTTGTACTTAGCGTTCATGGAGTAGAAATTTATCTCCATATGACCGTCGGCAGCAGAACTTTTCAAAGTGAGTTTTGAGTCTGAAAAATCGAAGGTATCTTCACTGAACTGATTCATAAAGATGTGCTTTTTAGACTCTATTTCGGGATCGGCAACGTCTATCACGATACGGTTCCCCTCATGGACAACTCCGAGGTTCATAGCCTGCAATACAGCTTCCATACCGAGTGTTCCGAGACCTACTACAAGCAGATGAACATCCCAGTCATGCAGGGGAGTATCGCTGTTTTTATAAACCGTATGCAGTGGTATTTCACTGTACATTTTATGTATCTGCATTTCGGGCAGACCGATGAGTTCGAGGTCGAAGAAAGCCTCAGTGCCGGACGTTTTGTCGTAGTATTCGGCGATAAGGCGGCTTATACCGTCCTCCTCACAGCGGCAGGAGATCTTGGCACCTGCCGGAAGCTTTATACGTGAGGGATCATCCGCTTCGTTGAGTCTGAAAAGCTGTAACAGGGAGAAATTGCGTATTGAAGAGTCCTCGAAGAGAATTACATTCTTAGCTTTTTCAGCGTATATCTTTTCAAGGAGATCAGGAAGTTCCGACTCGTTAGCTTTCAGAACGTCGATCATGTGGACAAGATAGCCTTTTTTGTTCAGACGGTAGAATTCATCCGTAGCCAGATCTTCGGCGGTTATGATGTGTACGCAGTTCTTTTTCAGATCAATGCTTTTGTTGTTGCGGAGCATCGACTTCACATCGCTGTTATAACCGAAGATAAGGATATGCTCGCAGTTTTTTCCTCTCCGGAAGTTGATTATCAGCCTTAGTATCCTTTCGAGGAATTTGTACATGAATGAGATCGTACAGTAAGGCGCGGTGAACACTGCGATACAGTAAAGGTAACCGACTGATTTGTTGAGGACAGTTGGTTCGCTGTTCATGTAGCTCACAACGTCCTTTATCGTAACAGTGGCTTTGAAGCCGAAAGCATTGATGCTGTTCTGGAGTACGAGAAGCAGCTTGAAAAACAATTCATACGAGCTGTAATACAATGCACCCTGTACAGTGGCGATAAAGAACGACAATATCGCTAATATGTATAGGAAACGCGGTTTGTTGTCCTTGCTCTTCATTCAGCAGCCTCCTGCACCTTTTCAGACATCTTTTCAAGATATTCGCCTGCGGTCTGGATAAGCTGATTTGTAGTATATATCGGGTACCAGCCGACCTTATCGTTATACAGGTCGCTTGCATAGACAATGCTCTTTCCTGACGGTGCAGCCTGATAGCCGTCTATCTGATAGCGGCACTTGAAGTTATCAAGGTCGATCAGCCATGCGACTCCGTTTTTCCATACAACGTATAAGTAGCCCTTGTCAGCGGAAGCGGACACATTCAGACGTGAAGCGTCCTTGCCGTTAAGACCTGAAACGAGAGCATCACCATAGTCCTCAGGTGTATCAAGCTTAAGCTTTCTGCCGGTGTAGCCGTTTGAGTTCATCTCATAGAGACCGGAATCGCGGCAGAGAACACCGAAGGTATCATCGCTGAGCGGGATGACTGATAACGGCTCCTGCGAAGTAGAGGAAAGATCAACGGAAGTGGTAAGTTCGCCGGTCTGAGCGTTATAAAGCTTGACAGTGCGGTCGCTGAAGAATACTCCGACAGTATTGTCGTTCTGCCAGAAGAGTCTGTAAATGTTAAGACCTGCATCCGGATGACATTCAAGTGCGAGATCGGTATTTTTACCGTTGACAGGATCACGTACTTCTACGATGAGCTTTCCTGATGAGTGCTCTTGAAGGAGTACAGCAGCCTTTCCGCTGCGGTACTCTGTATATTCGTCCAGAATGTAGAAATCATCCTTATCAATGGTAGACAGCTTGACAGTCTTGTCAAGACCTACATATGCTGCACTTCTTTTATCCTTCGGGATATAAACTACACCGCTGCCGGCTGCAAACAGCTTGATATGGTTTGAATCGAACTCAGGCGGATCAGCAATTTCCTCGCATACATCTGAGCCTGGTTTTAAAACGACAAGCTTTTTCTCTGCTGCACCCTTAGGATTGAACACAGCTGCGATGACTGAGCTGTTGTCCACGAATACAGCATCGGATATTGATAGGTCTGCAAGAGAGCTTATCGCAGTGATCTCATCCTTATCAGTGTTATAGAAGTAATAATTGTTTTTTAACAGGCTGTTCTCGTTATACTTATTGTTCTCATACCATGTGGCACTGACGAGTGCGTAGGTGCCGTCCGGAGATGTACTGATGATATTGTACTTGTGGTCGAAATCATCGGCTTTGAGCTTAGTGTAAGACGGATTCTCGGCAGTATACTGAATGTATGCTGTGCTTGAATAGCTTCCTGCTGTAACGTACTTGTTTCTGCTGTAACTGCAAAGATTGAATCCCATATTGAAATTCTGTGTACGGTAAGCTGAATTCTGGTTATCGCTGGCGGTATATGATGCGACGTTGAGCGTGTACTCGATACCGTCCTCGACAGTTATCATAATAAGACCTGTTCTTGTGAATGAAGTGTCAACGATATGACTGTCAAGAGTGATAGTCCTGATAATATTGCCGGTATCATAGTTGATAAGCACAATATCAATGTTTGTAACGATCGCAAGGATATCACAGCCTGCACTGGTATTTTCATTCTTAAAGAGGAATTTTTTGGCATCAGAGTTTATCTTCAGCTGCACTTCTGTTCTCCATTTTTCTTCAGCGACATCACTGTCGAAGCGTCTGAGTGAAGTAATGCTGTTGAGAGATTTGCTGGAGTTGAATGAAACGAGTGCATCATCATCAATGAAGCAGAGGCTGCCGTTTGTGAGGAGGTTTCCGTCTTCGGAACCGCTTTCGATGCTCTTTTCGGATTCAGCAGTGCCGTCATTGAGAGTGTAGACGTTTATGCGGTTATCCTGGCTGTTGTAAATATAGAGCTTATCGTTCTTGACGCACTGTATCTCGTTGTTGATCTCGAAATCATATGCGGTAGCGCCGAGAACTGAGAGATCGGCAGTGATGCTGATACTGCCTGTTTCGCGGTCGATGACTTCGAGGAGGATCCTTTTGCCGGCGATAGGCGTGCCGTCGGGCATTGTATTTGCTTCGTGATATACGCGCAGGATGTGTTCATCGTCTTCAGCTATGCTGACATAGGAATACGCTTTCTCAGAAGCTTCAGCGCACCATTTTACTTCACCGGTAGCGCCGTCGAGACGCCATACGGTACGGTCGGAATTGCAGATATAAACGTCGCCGCCTGTACCCGGTTCATCGTCTGTGAGGTTGTGTACATAGGTTTTGTAGACCTTGCCGAGGACAGGGTTTATCTCATATGAAACGCTTCCCGGAGCACTTACATTTTTCATGACAGTGCCGGTCTTATCGGTGTTAATATCGAAATAAGCGTCAATACGGTTGGAGCTTTCCTTTTTGGAAGCGAATTCAGGATCAGACGGAGCGATCTTTTTTATTAGCTTTCCTGTTTCCGGATCCCAGAAGTAAACACCGGTAGCGTCAGTAGATACGATCGACTTACCGCCGCCCATGAAGGAGATATTTTCAACAGCGGAATCGTGTTTAAGTGCAAGACGCGGTATTATCTGCTCGCATCTGAACATTCCGAGCTCGCGTGAAAGAGCGTACTCAGCCTCAGGGATAGCCGGTTTGTCCTCGCCTTTCTGAGGTAGAGCGGCAACAGCCTTCTGAATAGCGGGGATGAGATCGCTCTCGCCGTAGTATTTTTCAGATTCGGCAGCAAGGTGACCTGCATTCTCTATGAGGAGGTCCTTGTTTTTCTTTTCGATCTGCTCATTTTTAGCCTCGATCTGTTCGTTCTTGTTCTTGATCTCGCTGTTTTTCTTATTGATAGTGACAGCGGAAACAAGACTGATAACGGTTATAACGGAAAGGACTCCCGAAACAAGACCAAAGACCTGCATCCTGCGGCGGGCTTCACGTTTTTTCTCACGCTGGTAGAGGTCGTTGAAATCGCAGCCGATAAGTGGCGCAGCTATTCGCAGGTATTCGGTGTTGAGCTTCTTCATGGACTCTTTCAGCGTATCAGCCTTGATATTCGCAGCAAGAGGCTCTACCTCGACCTTTACCTTGACCTCCTGACCGTTCTCATCGGTCGTAGTGACTTCGTTGTATTGCAGAAGCTCCGGAAAAGCTTCCTTAGGCTCTCCGGCAACGAGAAGAGTGATGATGTTCTGATTTGTATTGCCATGGAGCTCGCGGAAACGCACGAGTTCCTGCATACACCATTTTGATTCGGTATATTTAGGGGAGCAAATCACTATCAGGTATTCTGAATTCTCGATCGCGTTGCGGATGTCCTCACTCAGATCGGAGCTTGTCTGGAGTTCGGAAACATCGCGGAAGATACGCCAGCTTCCCTTTTCTTTGCCGAGATTCTTCGGCGGTTTGTATGATTCAAGCAGTTTCTGGAGTTTTTCTGCTGCCTGCATATCAGGTTCCAGATGACGGTAGCTTATAAAAGCTTTATACTTATAATCGCTCATTGTTCCACCCATTTCATAATTGAAGTTATACTGAGTTATGCTCAGCAACTTATATTTTACCATATTCGGCATTATTTTGCAATAGGGAAAAGCATTATGCAATGGAAATTTGTACAGCAGGAGCGTATTTTCAATGAGATAAATTTACGCTATATTCTTCTCCGATCATCATGATTCTTTGTAATAATATGCTATAAGCGGGGAGCCCCCGCTGGCTTTTTCGCGGCGTAAGCAAAAAAATACGCAGAAATTTCTCCGCGCATCTTGCTATTTTTGTAATAATATGCTATAATATACGGAAAGAACCCTCGTATGCAATCAAATCAGTATGTTCAGCTTTGCGGTAATACCCTCTCAAAGCTGTTTGCAGCAAATACATCAGCTGATAGTCTGCCACTTTATATTCATACCGCTCCTTTGAGAAGATCGAAGGAGTATAGTTTTACTAAAAAATTATTCAACCAACAGTATTATAAAAGCAGCAAAATACAAGAGGTGTTGGTAATCATTAACATTCCGGTCCGGCAAAGCGGACAGTGAAGAGTTAGTTGTATATTATGAGAAAGATACAACTGTCAGTAATTTATTATCATAATATGGCGATTTCCGGATCGCTCGCCGGATATATCGTGTGAAAAGAGGAATTTGGATGGATTTTTCAACAGCTAATCACAAGTTGACAATTTACCTTAAAGGAAGTTTGGATTCTGCACATTCAGACAGGATCGAAAAAAGTGTAAGAGAGATATGCGATGATAATATCGGGCTCCCGCTGGTATTTGATATGTACAGAGTTGAGTATATATCTACCGAAGGCATCAGAACTCTGCTTAGATTCAGGAGCTCGGAAGATGAGAAAATCAATGTCATAAACGTATCTAACAACTTATACGAACTGTTCATGGCAGGCGGTTCGGGGGATATGTTCGAGATACGCCGCAAGCCGCGTACTCTGTCGCTGAAGGGGCTTAAACTTGAGGCAAGCAGCGATTCGATAAAGCTTTACAGAGTTGACGAATATTTCTGGCTGAAGGTCAATCTGAAGAAGAATACCATTGATGATATTGATAATGAGAATATTATCGCGCGTTCAGCGTTTATAAACGGCATACCGACAGAAATTGCCTATGAGATAGTATATACTGAGGAGGGCTGCGGTCAGCTTTACGAGCTTTCGGATGCACATATGCTTGCAGCTGCACTATATCTCAATCCCGATAAGATAAGCTACTATACCCGTGTTTTCGCCGGATTTATGAAGGATGTACACTGCACCGAAATGGAAGGCGCTGATTTGCCGGATGCCAAAAGGGAATTGCAGTATGCGCTTGAGAAATCAAAGAAGTATTTTTCCGAAGAAGACTATAACATGATGTATGATCTTCTTGCAACTATACCGGATAAGAATACCTTCCTTTACGGTGATTTCGACACTGAGGGAATAATGCTGAAATACGGCTCTCCGTTCTTTGTGGATTTTGCAAATGTCCGTGTGGGGCATCCTGTTTTTGATCTTGCCGATATTTACATAACCTACTGCATGAACGAGGAAGATACCTCAATGCTTACACTTAACGGAAGCTGGTACGATGGAACAGGCTTTTCGGATGATATGCGCGAATCGCTTTTCCGGACCTTTATTTCCGAATATTTCCCATGCAGCGAAGAAATACGCCATAAGCGTGTCGAGTTCATAAGGGGTATCGCCTATCTAAAGCTTGTACTTGCACCGGCTGTGGACAATGAAACGGTAACTGAGGAAATGATGAAGCCTCACAGACGCTTTGCAAGGATGTACCTGATGAACGACGTTTACGACCTTATAGGCAAGCTTGATTTCTGAGCGGATAAAATAATGAATCTGAATTACATGATCACGGCATAATATATAACTAATTGTATACATTAACAAAAATATTACAAGCGTGTAACGGTAATACGTTTATTCGACACATTGACATTTTTTCCGGATAATGTTATCATTAAATTACTTTGAATAGTTTTAATTTATTAAGGAGTTGTCAAAATCATGAATACAGATTCGATCTCATTTGACCTTGGCTGTAATTTTGATTACAAGCTATTTGATTTTGTCGATCAGTACGACAAGAAACACGCTATCACAAGCTTTTTCGGTAAACTAAAGCACGATGGACTTCCGGGCGGACGTACCGCTTCTATCATCCCTGATTTCACATTTGATGAACTCAGCGACTACGTTAAGGAATGTCAGAAGCGTGATATTACATTCAATTATCTCATAAATCCGCTTTCTATGGACCAGAACGAGATAGATCCGTTTGTCGGAAAGAAGATCAGGGAATTCATCCATACTCTCTATGATATGGGTATCAAGGCTTATACGCTCAATTCGCCTATCCTCGTAAAATACGTTAAGAGAGAGTTCAAGGACGCTTTCGTAACTCTTGGTCTCTATGCATATCCTACTACTATCCAGCATATCGAATACTGGCGTAACTGGGGCGTTGACGAGATCACTCTCGATCACGGCTTCAACAGAAAATTTGATGTTCTCAGAAATCTTCTTACTCAGTATAAGGATACCGACCTTCATCTCCGCGTTATAGCTAACAATCTCTGCCTCAGAGAATGTCCTTTCCGTCTTGCACACGGTTCATTCGTAGGTCACTCAGATCCTGAGAAGTTCTCTATGGACTATTCACTCGTAAACTGTGCATATAAGAAGGTAACAAATCCGGCTGCTATACTTACAGCTGAATTCATCCGTCCTGAGGATGTTCACTACTACCGCGAGCTTGCTGAGGAGACCGGCAACAAGCACTTCTCTATCAAGCTTATCGACAGAACAAGAACTACCGATTTCCTCCACAGAGTAGTTAAGGGCTACATGGAAGAATCATACGACGGAAATCTCCTTGACATCGTAAACTGGCCGCAGGCTAAGACTATCGCAACACGTCCGGATAAGGAAAATGTACAGCCTTCGCCGGCAGGAGCTCCTCCGGTAGGAGCAGGCGGACCTTCAATGGGAATGCCGGCAGGCGGTCCTCCTCCGTGGGTAATGGAAGGCAGACCTCCAAGACCGGGCGAAGCTGAGGAATGGGGAAAGGCACACGGTATCACAGCTCCTCCGGCAGGTATGCCGGTTGGCGGCCCTCCGATCGGCGCTCCTAAGATGAGATGGATGGAATTTCTCAAGCCGGAGGCTATGATGGCTTACGGAAGAACCATGCACCTTCCTAAGCTCTATGTTGACAACAAGAAGCTTGACGGCTTCCTTGAGCATTTCATCAATAACAACAACTGCGCTAAGTCCCTCTGCGTAAACGACATCCTCGAAGAAGGTCAGACCGCACCAAATGCCTGCACTCATTGCAGCAACTGGGCTAAGAAGGTCATCTCCTACGATGAGGCTGAGGTCGAGCAGTGGAAGAAGCTTTGTGCAGGTGTCCTCCAGAGCATCGAGGACGGCTCTATCTACCGTGATATGGCGTAAATTCAACTATATACATAAAATGCACGTTCCAGAGCGGAACGTGCATTTTCTTTGCTGTAACTTATTTCGGATGAAGTGGATTATCAGCCGTTTACCTTGTCGTTGAGAGCCTTAACGAGTTCATCGACATTTACACCGTGAACAGCAGCAGCTTCCTCGATAGTCTCCATCTGAGAAGCAGGACAGCCGAGACAGTGCATACCTATACTGAGAAGGATAGGTGAAACATCGGTATCAAGCTGAAGAAGTTCGCCGATCCTTGTGTCTTTTGTGATCTGAGCCATAGTAATAAACCTCCTGAAAGCTTTAAAGTAGCGGGGGCATACCGGATGATACGGATTCCCGCTGACTATATCATAGCATTTTGACACAGATTTGTCAAGTCCGGAGCGGTTGACAATTTAACTGGAATGTGGTAGAATTTTATTACAATTTGTAAAACAGGGGATAATTATGGTGAAAAAATTTATAGGAACAGTAATCGCCGCGATCTCAGCGGCAATGCTGATAATACCGGGATTTCCCGGCTTATCGGCAAATAATGCGTCTGCGGCGGATATTACAGCCGTCTGGCCGCTGCCGTCAGATTACACTGAGATCACGACAGCTTTTGATCCCGGACGCAACGAAGAGGACGGTTCCGGACACAACGGTATCGACATTCCTGCACCGCAGGGAACTGATATTCGGGCAGTGCGCGGCGGCGAGGTAGTCCTCGCGGAATGGCGTGACGGCTACGGGAATATGATAGTCATACATCATGCGGATATAGGCGTTTACACTTTCTATGCTCACACGAACACTATCGACGTTGTTGAGGGTGATGATGTGTCACGGGGTGAGACCATAGCAACAGTCGGAAATACCGGCGCTTCATACGGCAATCATCTTCACTTCGGCATATGTGATACGCTTATAAACGGCTGGCCGGATGTTACCTTCTTTGATCCGCTGACGTATTTTGAATACACTGATGCGGATGTTCCGGATATACCTCACGATGTGTGCAATTGTACTGACGATTATGCAGGCATATACAGAGTAGTTGACGTTGACGATTACCTCAATATGAGAAGCGGTCACGGGGTTGGCTTTTCGCTGGTAGGCAAGATACCGGCAGGAGCTGAGGTCAGGGTAACGAAGGCGGACGGCTCATGGGCGCACGTTGAGTACGAGGGCATTACTGGTTATAGTTCGATGTATTACCTTGAAAGGATAGAACTTCCGGAGAGCGGAATGGAAATTGCTTCCCAGACCGTGCCGCCGGAAAAGCATAAGTGCGGCGACTACTTCTATGTTAAGGGAATTATTACCTCTAACCTTCCGATAAAGAGAGTATGGGGCGGAGTCTATACAACTGATAACGTACCTACTGATGTATACTGTGAAGACACACCGTACACGATGAGCTATGACCTTTCGGCTTATTTCGATTACCTTCTTGAATTCGACAAGCTTCCGGAAGGGGAGTACATTTACCGTATCGAAGCAGAGGATTCGGAAGATAACAAGTATGTGCTGATCGAATCGGGATTTGAAGCGGAACTCATACACCCAGCAGGTGATGCCGACCTCGACGGTGAACTGACTATCGCAGACATTGTTACATATCAGAGCTTTCTTCTCGGTAAGTCTGAGCTCACCCGAAAGCAGTACAAGTATACCGATATGAACGGTGACGGTAAGTGCAACGGATATGATCTGATATTATTAAAGAGGGCGTATTTCGGAAAAATGGCATAAACTCTGCGCGGAAACAATAGTAATTTGTTTAGTGTGGAGAAAAAGCATACGGTGCTTGATATTTTTTCTACAATGTGATATAATAATCTTCCGGTGAACTAATTGTTTGCCGGAATTTTTTATAAGGAGCCTGAAAATGAGTAAATTCAGAAAACAGCATATGCCGATAGAGTGGCATGATGTGGTGGACACTGAAAATATACAGCCGGCTGCTGAGGCAACTCTGAGAGAGAAGTCGCTGCTTGTAGGAAGAGTAGGACTTATGATGCTTTCGGTAGGAACGGCGGCATGGCGTGTAAGAGCGTCAATGAACAAGATCTCCCGTGCACTCGGTATCGTATGTGTTGCTGATATAGGGCTTCTTTCGATAGAGTATACCTGTATGGAATCGGGCGAGACATTTACCAATGCACTTTCACTCAGCACAACAGGTATCAACACCGATAAGCTCACAGAGCTTGAAGCATTTACTGACGGCTTTGCAGAACGTGCGGACAGGTATTCGATAGAGCAGTTCCACACGATACTTGATAAATTCCAGTCCATGCCGGCAAACTATAAAGCGATAAATCTTGCGCTGGCAGCAGCACTTGCCTGCTGCGGGTTCACATTCCTTCTCGGAGGCGGTTTAGTCGAAATGATACTTGCGTTTTTCGGCGCAGGTGTCGGACAGTTTGTGCGTAAGAAGCTGATAGAGCGGCATATAACTCTTCTTGCCAATGTTACGGCAGGGGTTGCGGCTGCCTGTACTACATACGTGCTGCTGATGAAAGCGGCAGAATCGCTGCTGGATGTCTCGGCGGTGCATCAGGCAGGATATATATGCTCAATGCTGTTCATAATACCGGGATTTCCGCTTATAACCGGCGGTCTTGACCTTGCAAAGCTGGATATACGTTCCGGACTTGAAAGAATTACATATGCTGTACTGATAATCGGTATGGCAACGCTGACGGGAGCAATGCTCGCATATGCATTCAGTTTCCACCCCTCGGAGTTCACTGAACAGGCAATAGACGACAGACTGAAGATATCATTCCGTCTGATAGCAAGCTTCTGCGGAGTATACGGCTTCTCATTCCTCTACAACAGCAAGCGTAAAATGGCATTTACAGCGGGACTTATCGGTATGGTAGCCAACACTCTCAGGCTTGAACTCATAGACTTCACGAGTATCCCCGTACCTATGGCGGCATTTATCGGCGCACTTTCGTCAGGTCTTCTGGCTTCGCTGATAAGAGAAAGGACTGTTTATCCGCGTATTACGCTTACAGTGCCTTCGATAGTAATTATGGTTCCCGGAATGTTCATGTACAAAGCAGTGTATTATCTGGGCAATAACGATATGACCTCGGCTTCGCTCTGGCTTGGAAAGGCAATACTCATAGTAGCTTCACTTCCGCTTGGAATAGTATTTGCGCGAATATTCACAGACAAGAACTTCCGCAAGAGCAGCTGAACATAAAAAGGCAGATACTTTTCATGGTATCTGCCTTTATTATTGCCTATTTAAGCAGGGAAGTCCATTCGCTTTCTTTGAAGCCGACAAGCACTTTTCCGCCGTTTATGAGCAGAGGACGCTTCACAAGCATACCGTTACCTGCAAGCAGATCGAGCTGCTCGTCTTCGGACATATCCGGAAGCTTATCTTTGAGTTCGAGCGAACGATAGAGCATACCGCTGGTGTTGAAGAACTTTTTCAGCGGAAGTCCGCTTGATCTGTACCACTCAGCGAGCTCCTCACGCGATGGATTATCATTTTTTATGTCGCGCAGGTCGTAGCTGATACCGTTTGAATCGAGCCATTTCTGCGCCTTCTGACAGGTCGTGCATTTGGGATAGCAAATAAACAGCATAGTAATTCTCCTTTGTTAGTATTCGATGCCTTTTCTGGCTGTAATGCCCTTCTGGTATGGGTGCTTTACCGCCGTGATCTCGCTTATGTAGTCAGCGGCAGATGCGAAGCTTTCCGGCGGCTTGCGTCCGGTGAGTATGACCTCACAGTTCCGGGCGACCTTAGTTAGTGTATCCGCCTTTTGCCTGTCAACGAATCCCTTTTCGTAAGCATCGAGGAATTCGTCAAGGATGAGCATATCTGCACCGCCGGACGATGCGGTTCTGAGTGCATCATCGAGCATATCTTCAAGTTCGCAGGTGAGGGCAGCGAGCTCTTCCTCATTCATCAGGAAAGTGAATTTATCACAGCATCTGCAAGTCCGGACGGTAATGTTTTCAAGCGAATCCAGTACGCTTATCTCCGAGGAACTGCCATTTTTCAGGAACTGCACAAAGTAAACTCTCATGCCTGCGCCTGAAGCGCGTACAGCTGCCCCGACTGCGGCAGAGGTCTTGCCCTTGCCGTTTCCGCAATAGATCTGAAGCATAGTATCACCTCACCTATATATTACCACAACGGGGCAAACATTTCAAGTCTTATTGACAATTCTGTGACAAAGCATTATAATAGTATTTAGTTTTGCAGAAGGAGAATTTGGATGTCCAGCATAATATTTTTCGATGTAGACGGCACTCTCATAACCGAGGATGCACGTATGATGATTCCTGAAAGCACTCGCTATGCCATTACGGAAACACGTAAAAAAGGTAACCTGACTTTTATTAACTCAGGCAGGACTGCGTTCAATATCAGTCCGAAGGTGAAGTCACTTGGCTTCGACGGCTGCATCTGCGGCTGCGGTACTTACATTGAGTACAACGGTGAGGTTATATTCCGCAACAAGCTTGAACAGGACTTCTGCCGCGAGGTTGCGGAGTTCATGAGACGATGCAGAGTAACTCCGGTCTATGAGGACACCGACGGCTACTTCTTTGATGATAAACTGCCGATTACTGATGATCTTGCTGATTTCCTTGAGAATTTTGTTGAAAGCGGTATAGATGTCTCAGGACGTGTTGAAGACAGCGATTTCACATTCGATAAGTTTGTTATCTGGAAGAACGATGAATGTGATTTTGAACTCTTTGAGCGCGAGACATCTAAGCATTTCACGATCATCGACCGCGGAAACAGATTTTTTGAGATGGTACCAATTGGCTATTCTAAGGCAACTGCGATAGATATGATACTGAACAGACTTTCAATACCTATGGAAAATGCCTATGCGATAGGTGACAGCATGAATGACCTGACTATGCTTCAGGCGGTACCGAACAGTATTGCAATGGGCGGCGCGGAACTGCTGTACCCATATGTTTCATATGTCACCACTCCGATAGAAGAGGACGGTATCCTGAACGCGCTCAAACACTTCGATCTTGTATAGCAAATGACGCGCTTACCGGAAAATTTACCGAAAAAGCACTTGCAATTTTGGTGAAAATGTAGTATAATAAATTTTGAGTTATGAGACCGCTCAGATATGCAGCGGCGTGACAATATTCTGATACAGCGGTCCTGCCGCGTATCATAAGGAGATAATCATATGAGTAAGATAAGTATAGGTTTCATCGGTGCCGGAAATATGGGCACTGCAATTATGAAGGGCATCGCTTCAAGCAGTCTTTCAGGTGACGTTCAGCTTTATGCGTTTGATCCGGACACCTCTAAGGTAGAAGCACTTTCAGAGTTCGGAGTAAAGCCGGCTGAGAGCGAAGCAAGTCTCACAGCTGAGTGCAAATATGTATTTCTTGCAGTAAAGCCTCAGATAATAGAAGGTGTGCTCGAAGCCGCTGCAAAGGGCGCGACAGCTGATACAGTTTTCGTATCTATCGCAGCCGGTATCACTGATGAATTCGTGGCAAAGAAAACTCTGCCGGAGGCTAAGGTGATACTCGTTATGCCGAACACTCCGCTTCTTCTCGGCGAGGGCGCTTCCGCACTCTCACGCAACGACAGGGTAACAGATGAAGAGTTCGGGATTATCCTCAATATCTTTAAGATCTGCGGAAAGGCTGCTGTTATTTCCAAGGACAAGATGAAGGAGATCATCGCTATAAACGGCAGCAGTCCGGCATTTATCTACCTCTTCGCTAAGGGCTTCATCGACTATGCTGCATCTGTCGGTATCGACAGTGCTGCTGCTACTGAGCTTTTCACACAGAGCCTTATCGGTTCTGCGAAGATGATAACCGATTCCGGAAAGACCATCGACGAACTCATCAAAATGGTGTCATCTCCGGGAGGTACAACTCTTGCAGGTCTCGACAGACTTTATGAGGGCGAACTCACTAAGGTAGTGAATAACTGCTGCGAAAGCTGCACCAAGAGGGCTTACGAGCTTTCAAAGTAAGTTCTAATCAGACAAGCTTCCGCATATCCTTGAACAGAAAGGATGATGCGGAATGAAATGTATAGGAAATCTCACAGGAAGTCAGAGCAGGAGGGCGTTCAATACGGCGCTGTGTCTGCTGGCAGTTGCGGGAGTTATCTCAGGAGCGGTATACGGTGCATCCCATAATACCGCCGGAAGCTTACTGCTCAGCCAGAATTATCTTGCTTTCCTGAGTGGCAGCGGTGCGCTGTGTATCATACGTGATACATTCATCGTATCGGCTGCTTATATTGCCGTTGCTTACCTTGCGGGACTGTTTGCGTTCGGACAACCTTTAGGTGCGGTGCTTATGATATACCGCGGATTCGGCGCAGGAGCGTCCTCGGCACTGCTATACAGCACTTACGGTACAGCAGCGGTGACAAAGGTTTTTGTGATGCTCCTGCCATACTCAATGGCAGTGATAGCGGTATCTGTGGTCACGGTCAGGGAGCTTATGAGGGCTTCCGGAAGCGTACTCAGAATATGGGTGACCGGCGAAAACAGAAACGAAAAGGTGATCGACCTCAGGCTTTACAGCTTGAAATTCGCGGTATTGCTCATAATATCGCTTATATTATCATTAGCCGAGGGAGCGCTGTATCTCGTTTACAATGCGGTCGGCTGAAAATGGAGGAATGTTTAATTTGAGTCAGTTGAACAACGAACACGGAAGTTCAGAAACAGCCGGGTACAGTTCACCGAAGAAAAAGACCGGTCTCAGGCTTTTCTTCGACATACTTGGAAGAAAATTCTGGCAGCTTGCCGGACTGAATCTTCTCTACTTTCTGTTCTTCATGCCGCTTCTGCTGATAGTTCCGGCAATAAGGTTTATTCCGAGCGATGCGGGCGTACTTATAGCTATGCTGGTTCTGGGAATGACCTTTGCGATAATCATAGGTCCGGCAACAGCAGGTATGACAAAGGTGCTGCGCTGCTACCTTATCGAGAAGCACACTTTTGTAGTAAGAGACTTTTTCAGAGCTTTCAGGGCGAATTTCAAGAAAGCCTCGATAATAGGCTTCATCGACTGCGTTATTGTACTTTCGGCAATTGCCGCAGTACAAGTTTATCCGGCACTTGCAGTGCAGATGGGTACAAAGCTGCTGTATGTCCCGATGGTGATAACTTACAGCGTGGTGCTTCTTGTGCTGATGATGAACTATTACATTTACCTTATGCTTGTTGCAACGAGTTTATCGCTGAAAAATCTCATAAAGAATTCGTTTGCGCTTGCATTTGTTTCGATGAAGAGTAATCTGCTGACAACTCTGTTCCTTGTGCTGATACTTGCTTTCATGTATCCTATCCTGCTTTATGCGATACCGCTGTTTATGACGCTCTTGCCGTTCTTTCCGGCAGCGTTTATGGGATATATTATCTGTTTCAACAGCTATCCTGTGATACAGAAGTACGTCATAAATCCGTACTATGCAAGCATCGGAGAGATAAATCCCGAACTCATGGGACTTGCCGATGAGTTTGATGATGAGGACAGCGAGATGTTCGAGAAACTCGACGAAAAAGAACGTGTTATCGAAAAAAGAAAAAAAGGAAATGGCAAACGCATTTCCTGATAAATGTAATGAATGGTGCGGTAATTATTTACCGCACCATTTTTATGTCCACATACAAAAAAACAGCCATAAGGATATGATTCCTTATGGCTGTTGTATTAGCTGTTACTTCTTTTTAGCAGGTGTAAGGTCGTCGATAAGCTTGATCGAGAACTGCTGTACAAGAAGTGCATCCTTGAGGTCAAGACCGTTGCCGTTGTTTTCAACGTCTGCATTGAGCTCGCCCTTAGCGGTGATCTTGTCTTCGCTTGTGCCCTTAACGCCGTACTTCTTAGGATTGAGGTAATCCTGCATGATAAGTACAACATCGGACATATTTACTTCACCGTCGCAGTTAGCATCGCCCCATACTCTCTTATCAGAGCCGGATGTGCTGTCTTCCTCAGGTGTAGTGCCGTCTGGCTCAACGCCCCAGATAAGCTTGTCGTCAGCATAAACTGTGATCTTATCAGTGATCTCAGCGGCATCGTTTACATCAGCGAATGAAACGAGGTCAGAGTAGCTGTAATCGTTTGAAGAATCCCACTCTACGTCCTCATAGGTCTCGAGATCCTGCTTGTAGCCGAGTGCGAACTGGAATACACGGCTTCCGTAGAAGTCGCAGTCCTTCCACTGCATCTCAACGTAGTAGGTACCGTTGTCATCGTACTTAGTAGGAGGCGTGAACTTAACCTCGTTCTTGTTATTTGAGTAGCCTTTTTCCTGATCGTAGTCGATACGGTAGAAGATGTAGTCCTCAGGCTTGTATCCTGCATCAACGAGTTCCTTGATATTGAAGTAATATCTTGCCTTGAGGTTGCTTTCAAATCTTGGCGGATCAATAGTTCTGTTGTAAACAACGACTTTAAGCTGAACGCTTCCTGTCTGTTCCTGATTCTTACCGCCGGCAGCATAGAGACCTACCGGGATCGGATTGCCGTCCTCGTCGATCTGATCGTAGCCTGCGTAAGCGTTCTTGGACATATCAAAGTTTTCTTTGAGGTGGTTCTGCTTTTCGTATTCCTTGCCCTTAGCGCCGTAGTAGTGGTAAAGACCTGCAAGGTCGCCGCAGAAGCCTGCGTTATAGTCGTCGGTAACTTCGTTGTAGATGTAGTCCTTAGTTTCGTCGTGGTGGTAGTCTTTAAGGTCAGGACCGCCTACGAGAGCGCCCCAGAGAGTGTGGATCTGGTTGATCTGACTTTCCTGGCTCTGCTTAGCGGAGCAGTGTGATGAACGGTGGTGAGGCTGAGTAGCGTAGCTCTTGTCGTAGCCTACCTCGTATGAGTAGCCCATCGGGTTATTTCCGAGGATGTATTCCATCTGAGCCTTAGCCCATGGAAGGAAGGTCTCATCGCCGGTAGTCTTAGCGTAAACGCAGGCACAGAGACCGGCAGCGGTGTTGTAACGTGCAGAACCGTAACCGGAAACAACAGCCCAGCCCTTAGGTGACTTGGCAATAAAGTCGCTGCTTGTATCGCTGTCCGGGAGATCAGGGATCTGATCGCAGGTCATAGGAGTATTCCAGAGGAAATCGTCCATACCGAAGTATTTATGACCGTGAACAGGCTCATAGCCCCAATCGGAGCAGTCAACGGACTTTGTGCAGCCTGACCAGTATTCGAGGTTGTAGCGGAAGATGTACCAGTCACGGGCGGTGTTGGTGATAGGAGCAAGCTTAGCGAAAACGCCGCCCCAAACTGTATCCCAGCAGTGAACCCAGATGTTCTGCCAGCAGTTGCCGGTATCAGTGATGATACGCTTCATATAGCCTGTGTAAGGGTGAGCACCCTTAGCATTTTCAGTTTCTTCATCAACGCTGATGATAGCCTTGATGTAGTGATCGTAAGCATCCTCCTTGACCTTATCAACAGTCTTAGGAGCGTTGTCCTCAGCGAAAGCGACCTCTGCATAGTAGAGCCATACAGCAGCCCATGAGAGCTCATCGTAGTCGTAGCTTGAGTGGTAGAAACCGCCGTCGTATCCGAGAACGAGTGATGCCGGAACAGAACCCGGCTCCCATTTTTCCTGATGTGTCTTGACTGCGAACTCATAGAGTGCCTTTGCATACTTGAGGTTCTCAGCAGCATATCCGGGATCAGTATCCTTGAAGTTGAGGTAGTTTATAGCGAGAGAAGCGGAAGCACCTGCACACTGGTCAGGGGCTGGCATCTCTTCAGTTGCGAAGTAAGCAGGTCTCTTAACAGCACAGCTTGATGAAGCAACAACAGTGTTATCGACCTGAAGCTCAGGAGCGCACCAGTAGTTATGGTCGTTGTTACCCTCACCGACCTGATAGCAGTAAGCAACAACATTATCATCATCATCAAGGAAAGTTGCCTTCATGAAGTAGTCGTTGATCCAGCGCATTTCGTCCTCGATATGCTCCTGGAGACCCATGTCAATGTAGTCCTGACGGAACTCATAGTAGCCCCAGCCGACTGTTGAAGCGGAGTAAGTTCCCGGCAGACCGAACTTTACGTGGTCGCCGGCATCGTGCCAGCCGCCTGTAAGATCGAGAGTGCCGTTACCATCCGGATCGAGGTACTTGCGGTTCTTCTCGATGAACTCCTCAGACATTGTAACGCCTTCGTAAAGACCTTTAGCTTCGCTGAGACCGCCGTCGCCCTTACCTTCACCGATAGGCTGTTTATCCTCTTTTTTATCCTGATCCTTGCCGTTCTGAGAACCGTCATTCTGGGATTCGCCGTAAAGCTCCGGCATAGGATTAAGTGGCTGGAGAGGGATCTCAGCATCCTTAACGTGGCAGTTGCCGCGCCATGAGTAATAACCGTCATTTGCAACTTCATCGCCGCACTTATTAGCGTCGTAGAAGCATAGCGCAAGCTGAAGAGCTTCCTGGAAGTTGTCGTAGTTATTCGGTTCTTTCTCGTTGATGTAGGCAGCGTTCACGGAGGTTACCGGGATCGCAGTAACGAGCATAGCCGCAGTTGAGAGGCAGGCTAACGATCTTTTAAGCAGATCAAACTTTTTCATTGGAACATTTCCTTTCTGTAATTATTTTAGCAGATTCTTATTTTTGAGTCTGTCAAATACAATATTGTAGCCATCGTTGCCGTCTTTGAGGGAACGGTTCACACGGCTGATAGTTGCGGTGCTCGCACCTGTTTCGGTGACGATGCTGTTATATACTCTGTGTTCATCGAGAAGCTTAGCGACATGAAGGCGCTGAGCGAAGGATTTAAGCTCGATACTTGTACAAAGGTCGTCGAAAAACTTATAGCAGTCATCAACAGATTCAAGTGTGAGGATAGCTTCAAAGAGCAGATCCATGCTATCGGATTTAATTTTGTCGATCATATAGAACTCCAATCTGCCATATGGCGTAAGAATATAAACGATTTTATACTTTACATTTTAACACATTATTACGCAAAAGTAAAGGCTTTTGGTAAAAAAAGTGATAAGAAAGCGCATGAGATAAAACAATTTACTTAAACTTACACCTTTGTGTATATCATACCATATTATCAACTAATTGTAAAGATTATTTTGTAAACTTAGCAAAAAATAGCCGATTCATACAAAATACAGCAATATATCGTGTACATAGTAGCTAAAAATGAACTTTTCCAGCGCTTAAATTACGCATAGAATAGCCCTGACTTGGAAATAAATTGAATTAAGTCAGGGCGGGAAGTGTTAATTATTTAATTGGATGTGTATAGAGTTTATCTTTTAACGGATTGAATGCCCTCAGCTTGTTTTTCTTGATAACGAGGGCGCGTCCCTTTTGCTGGTCGCTGACGGGGGAGAACGTGAAGCTTCCGTTTTTACGGTGAGCGGCTCTGAATACTGAGGCATCGTCTGCAAACAGAAACTTGCAGGTATACGGCTGACCGCCGTCAAGAAACTCGATCCCCTCAGGAGTTATATTTGCGGTCAGCGGAGGACAGTCACGGAACAGGTCGAACTTCATACCGTCAGTGATATAGTGAGCCTCATCAGGGGATTTGCTCATGTCCTCGAAGAAGCGGAAAAGAAAGGCGATGACTACCTTTTCGGCTGAGTATATCCTGTTTGTGATACAGGTAACGGGATCGGTGAGCAGCTGTACCGGTTCACTTGCCTCGTCCTCGACGATCTTGTTGAGAACATCCCCGAAGCACTCTCTGTCGTCGAAGAGGTGCAGATCATCCTCGCTGAACTCCTGTTCATCAACGTTATCAGGATACATCATTTTTGCGAGATCCTCATAGACCTCATGTATCATTTTCTTTGGCGAATAGTAGGTCATACGAGTTGCATGAGGCAGACAGCAGATGTCCTCAAGCATATGCAGGGCACGTCCGAGGTGTTCGGCAGCAGGCGTATCGAAGCCGGCTTTCCACAGGGTAAGTGCCATAGTGTAGTCCTCTTCGAGCATAGTTCTTGCGCTTTTGGAGAAAAAGCTGATACCGTTTTTGTAGTAGCCGCCTTTGGGAGAAAGCTTTCTTCCGGCAGCATTTGAGCCGCAGTAATAGTGCCTGCCCATACCCTTTTCGTAGTCGCCGGGACGGTCGGGAGCACAGGCGCGGTCGATGATAATGTCGAGCTGAGGCTCAAAGAGCTTCTCAGCCTCCGGAACGAATCCGTAAAGGACAGGGAGAGTGCGGAATATCAGGTTTTTATGTACCGATCTTACCTCGGTTACCTTGATTTTCGAGTATTTATCCCATAGCGAGTGCATATTAGCCGCAGCAGCTTTCCACTTTCCCATGATGATTCTCCTTTAAGCAATGTGAATACTCAGATCAGCTGAGGGTTACAGGAAGTCCGTTAATTTCGATAGTCGGATCGTCGATGTCGATCAGCAGACATCTTCTGCCCTCGACGACGCTTGTACGTACCTTGTCAGCGGCAGAAGGCTTGATGTTCACCGTTATGCCGGGGGAAGTAAGCACGGTCTTGGATTCGACGATATTTGAAGCGGTGAGAGGTGCATCGCCGCATATCTTCTGGTAAACAGGCTCGATCATCTGAACGCGCTCTTCCGGCAGACCGATGTCGGTGAGGATGTCCTTGAGTGCGGCGTTGTCGATGACGGTCTTGTCAGTATCGTCCTTGTTCTCGTCCACTACTTCCTGTATCTTTTCATTGACGGTCTTGATGAGCATATAGTCGAGGTCATCACCGACAACGTTTTTGAGTATGTTCTGGAAGCTTGCCTTTTCGTTCTCGGCGGACATCACGAAATTGCATCCGAGAACGTCATTGATGAACGAAATATTCGGCTTGTTAGCGGACTTTGTATAATACATAACGTGGTTGACATCGGTGCTTCTGTTGCTGAATACAGGGTAGAGGAAGCCGTCCGAAGGAGCCTTGCTGATTATGAGCTCAGTGTTCACTTTTTTCAGTATCTCGTTGTTGAAGGAATCGAAGATGAAGCCGTCGCTGCTCGTATTTACGGGACATATCGCCGTAAGCAGATACTTGTATATCTCGTCCTCACCGTCAGCGAATTCATCATTTTTGTCTTTTTTGCGGATAGTATAGCAGCAGAAAGCGGTTATCACCGCATACGGACCTTCGTAAACGAAGTTATTGGCGATATGATTGAGGTAGTCCTCACAGACAGTTTCGTCCTTAAGTTCGGATTTAAGCAGGGAATAGAGGACAGCCTGCGGCTTGCCCTCGTCGTAAGCCTCGTTCGGGAATTCGTACTCCACAAAGGACTTGCCAACGTTGGTGTTCAGGACTTTTTTCAGTGTTTCGTCGTATACATCGTGTTCCTCAACAGACATCGTAAGGCAGGAGTTGATGTTCTGGTATCTGAGATTCTTTTCAGCGTCAACGAAGGCTGTGAGTATCCTTTCCATGATGAAAAATCCGCTTTTATCGGAAAAATTCTTTTTGAGTTCGGCAGTTTCTTTTTTGTTCATGATTATATTCCTTTCTTTTAGTCAATTACCATTATAACGCATCTGCGGAAAGAATTCAAGTCTTGACAAGTTATGGTATGTGTGGTATAATTTAGCGGTAAATACTGGCTGCCACCGGGCAGAAGCATTCATGAGCATCGTAAGGTCATAGAAGATGTTCTGTGAGTGCTTGTTTTTTTATGGGAGTGATCGTTTGATAAAGTGGATAAACAGCTATTTCAGCCGCTTTGAGAAGATATTATGGTTAGGCTCTGTGACAGTTACAGTAGGTTCGTATTTTGCGTTTGAGGGCTCGGATGTCCTGACGCTTACAGCCTCACTTATAGGCATGACCTCGCTGATATTTTCGGCAAAGGGACATTTCATCGGACCTCTTCTTGCAGTCGTATTCGCTCTGTTCTACGGCTATATTTCCTATACATTCAGGTACTACGGTGAGATGTTGACCTATCTCGGTATGACCGGACCTATGGCACTGCTCGCTTTTATCTCATGGGTGAGAAGTCCGTTCAAGGGGAATCGTTCGGAAGTCACTGTCAGGAAGGTCGGAAGGAATGAGCTTCTGCTCATGGCAGGTCTGAGCGCTGCGGTCACGGTCGTGTCCATGTACCTTCTGAAAAGGCTCGGGACTTCAAATCTGATACCGAGCACGTTTTCAGTGACTACCAGCTTTATCGCGGTATACCTCACAGAGCGCAGAAGCCCTTATTTTTCGCTTGCTTATGCGTTCAATGATATAGTGCTGATCGTACTGTGGCTGCTTGCGGCACTTGAAGAGATACGCTATGCGTCAGTAATGATATGCTTTGCGGTATTCCTTGTAAACGACATTTACGCCTTTATCAACTGGAAACACATGGAAATGCGTCAGCTGGATATTGGAAAAAAAGAGAAAATTTAGCGTTATATGTTGAAATCCGGAATGAAATGTGGTATAATCAAATAGTAATGTATTGATTTCATCGGATGGAGAAAACTGGAATTATGGAAATCATTATAAACGTGCTTCTTATACTCGGCATAGCGCAAATGGTCGTGAATCTTGTCAGGTATATGGAGTTCCTTCGCGGAATGAAGGACGTTCTTACGTCAGGCAGCGGCAAGAGGATACATATCTGGAAAAAGGTAGCACTGTTCCTGATAACGTTCTTCCTTATCGGTTATATCGGGATTTTCCTGATGCAGAAGGCTGATCTGCTGATGGCTTGCATAATGTTTGGCGGAGCGGTCTTTGTTTCGATCATGATATTTATTGTCCTCAGGATAATCGGACTCGTCAAGGAAAGAAGTATTGACGTAGCTGAGGTACTCATCGGCGTTATTGATGCGAGAGATCCTAACCTTGACGGACACAGCCGCCATGTTCAGAACCTTACTATGCTCTTCTTTGAGTATATCCCGGCGCATCTTAAACGTGATATTAACAGTGTTAGCCTTGAATATGCTGCTCTTATGCACGATGTCGGAAAACTCGGAGTGCCTGAAAGCATCCTCAACAAGCCGGCTAAGCTTACAGATCAGGAATGGGTGAAAATGCGGAAGCATCCGGAGATAGGCGTTAAGATACTCTCTCCGCTGACTTCCTTCAAGAACATCATGCCGTGGATATTATACCATCATGAGCGTGTAGACGGCAAGGGCTATTATGGCCTCAGCGACAGCGAGATACCTCTGCCGGCGAAGATAATAGCGATAGCCGATACTTATTCGGCGATCACTATGCGTCGTTCATACAAAAATCCGAGGACCCATGAGGAAGCAATTAGAATAATCCAAGAAGTCGCCGGAACTCAGCTTGATAAGCAGCTTGCTGATATATTCTGCGGTATCCCGAAGGAACAGCTCATAAAAGCTACACCTGTGGCGGTAAAATCTGAATGGTACAAAAACTGACATAAAAATTAAACCGGAAGCTGGGCTTCCGGTTTTTTATATTCTTGACTATAATTTCAGCTTAGCAGCTGCTTTCATACGGCTTTTGTCCTCATACATGACTGCATCGACCTGCTTTAATACTTCATCGAAGTCCATGCCCTTCTTATACTCGCCGTATCCGGCTGCGATACTGTAAGACTTTTCTTCGACGCTGAGTTTCAGTTCCGCGATAATTTGCTCGGCAGTTTCTTTGGTAGTATCAGGACAGAGTATCTCAAATTCGTCTCCGCCGAGGCGGTAGAATCTGCACTTCATCGGGAGAATGCTCATAGCTGTTTCGGCAACTGTAAGTATAGCCTTATCGCCCTCATCGTGACCGAGAGTGTCGTTGATCTGTTTCAGACCGTTGAGATCCATAGATATAACTATTATCTGATGCTTTTGGAAATCCTGAATATCCTTGTAGAAGGAATGTCTGTTAAGCGCATTCGTGAGGGCATCTCTTGTGAGTGTCTGCGTTATAAAGAACAGGTAGTAGAATACCGAGCACAGAACAGCCATACCGCTTACGAGGAATTTGAATTTATAAAGAGTGTTGAGCAGAACTGCCGCTATAACAGATAAACTTAGTACAAATATGAATATACTCTCATCCCTGAATCCGAGACGGTATTTGCTTACAGAGGATGCAAGCAGTATAAAAAGGTAAATGCCGCTGAGGAAATAAGGTATCGCAGCGAGAGGACCTAACGTGAAATAGCCGTCATCGTTTACGTAAAAGACAGCACCGTTGAATATGCTTATAAAGCATAGAACAGTATTGAATAGAGCGAGAATACGTATTGTAAGCTTAATTCTGTTACCGAAAATGTTAGCGAGGTAGATGAAAGGGATTATTACCGGACCGCTTATCGAATAGCTAACAGCATATGAGAATTTCATAAGCGGTATAAATTCAGTTTTTCCGCGGCAGACCTCGCCGATTATATTTGCGGAAAGCATCAGGAATGAGATCACGCAGGCGATAAGGAAAGGTGCTTTTCTTTTGCTGTTAATGGTTGAATTGAACAATATAAATACCACCAGAGTAACATCTGCAACGACTATGATATAACTCATCTGGATAATGTCTTTCAGCAATGATCTCACCTCCGAAACTACAAATCATACTATATTATGAATTATAACATATTTTTTGGATAAAATCAACGATAAAATGTAAATAATTCTGTCCGGGTAAAAATATGCAAGTTATATTGTCCGTGAACTGCACATACAATATTTGCAGGGAGGCGATAACTATGAAAAGAGACGATCTTGAGTCTCAGGCTGAAAGATACAAGCGGGAAATAATGGATCTTTACAGCAGGAATGCTCCGGTGCAGAACGAACCGGACAAATCAGATCAAAGCGATACTGCGGAAGAAGCCAATGAGACCGAAGCTCCGGAAGAATACATAATGCAGCTGCCGGATGACACAGCGTATTCAGACGATATTGGCGATGAAGAAGAGGAATCCGCCGAGGATTTCAATGTCCGTTATCCTGAGCCGGATCTTTCCGAACTCAATACTGATTACGGAATGTCTGAAACGAATGATAATACGCCGCCGGAGTATGTTTCGGAAGAAAGTCTTGGAGATTCTGTCGGTTATGTTATAGTGAATGTACGCACAGGCGATGAATCTCAGGCGATTGCCGGTGCGACTGTGCTTATATCAGCGATAGTCGCCGGAAACCGGATGATAATAGCATCCGGAGTTACCGATCAGAACGGTACAACATCCAGATTTGAAGTGCCTGTACCTGCGCTTTCGCTTTCTCAGTCGCCTGATACCGAAAAAAGACCTTATAACCTCTTTGATGTAAGCGTCACGGCTGAAGGCTTTTTCAATGCGAGAAGCGTGGATGTGCCGGTATTTTCGGGGATAACGTCCATACAGAATTTCAACATGATACCGGTACCGCTTATGATGGATCCGAGAGACGAGACAGTTACCTATTTCAATCAGGAGCCGGATTGCCGCGGCGGATATAATCAAGGAGGCTGAGATATGCTTAGCGGAACTCCATTTATACCAGAAACTATCACCGTGCATCTCGGAACTCCCGATTCATCAGCGCCGAATGTAACGGTAGACTTTGCTTCATACGTCAAGAATGTAGCATCAAGTGAGATATTCCCCACATGGCCGGAAAGCGCGCTCCGTGCGAATATCTACGCCATAACGTCATTTGCGCTCAACAGGATATATACCGAGTGGTACAGGGCGAGGGGCTATGATTTCGATATAACTGCAACAACTCAGTATGATCAGAAATTCATTAACGGCAGGGAATATTTCCAGAACATAAGCTATCTTGTGGATGAACTGTTCAATGATTACGTCAGCAGACAAGGTGCGGTAGAGCCTCTGTTTACTGCGTTCTGCAACGGTACTACCGTTACCTGTTCAGGGCTTTCCCAGTGGGGGACTGTCACACTTGCGAATCAGGGACTTACTCCATATGAGATACTGCAATACTACTACGGAGATGATATTGATATTGTGAAAAATGCACCCGTAAAAACTGCAATGCCCTCTTATCCCGGCATAGAACTTAAACTCGGATCGGCGGGGAATGACGTAAGGACATTGCAGATACACCTGAACAGAATATCCGGAAACTACCCTGCAATACCCAAGATCCCGGCAGCAGACGGTATTTTCGATGCTGCGACTGAAGCCGCTGTAACTAAGTTTCAGGAAGTATTCGGACTTGATCCGAACGGTATCGTTGACAGTGCGACATGGTACAGGATAGCCTATATCTACACCAGCGTCAAGAGGATAGCCGAGCTTGATTCCGAGGGAGTAAGGTACGAGGAGATCGAGAATAAGTATACCGAGGATCTGAAGATAGGTATGCAAAGTATCGAGGTGAGTATGCTGCAATACTACCTTGCTGTTATAGGAGCGTATTACGAAGCAGTGCAGCCGGTAGAGATAACGGGATATTTCGGGGAGAATACCGAACGATCAGTTAAGTCCTTCCAGAGAGTGTTCGGACTTCCGCAGACAGGAGAAGTCGACCGTGCCACAAGGAACGACCTCTACCGCGCTTATCAGGGCATTGTGGAATCAGTACCGCCGAAGTATACCGCAGTTGCGCTCTATCCCGGAACAGTTCTGAGGGAGGGCGATTCCGGAGAATCCGTGCGGATAATACAGGAGTATCTCACGCTTATAAACCGTACCTATCCAAACATACCGGCGGTAAATAATACCGGGTATTTCGGACCTGTTACAAAGCGCTCGGTCATAGAATTCCAGAAGCAGTTCGGGATAAATCCATCCGGTCTTATCGGCGCTGTTACATGGGATAAGATAGCCGAGATATATTCGGATCTGAAATACGGCTTCGATAAGCGTCCATACCAGAATCCGGGATATACGATAACCAGCGAATAACCAGAGAAGGAGAGAACAATGGCTTATACTAATGCACAGCGCCGGCAGCATATCATGGAGCTCCAGAAATACCTCTACGCCATATCGCTTAATAACAGTAAGATACCGCAGATAATCCCGGACGGCGTTTACGGTAAGGAGACTTCGATAGCGGTAAGAGCATTCCAGAGGGAGTACGGTCTGCCGGAAAGCGGAAATACAGATCCCGCAACATGGAACAAGATAGTCAGGGTATACAGAAGCTATCTCGATGCTGCACCGGCAGCCTATAACGTTTTTCCGTCAGCGAAATATATAGTCAAGGACGGCGACAAGGGACAGCTCGTATATATCATCCAGACCATGCTCAATGACATCGGCGACCACTACGAAAATGCTCCGTGTGTAGAAATATGCGGCGATTACAATAACGCCACTACCGATGCGATAAAGCAGTTTCAGAAAAGAGTCGGACTCCCTCAGTCCGGGAAGGTCGACAGCGGAACATGGAATATGCTCGTTCACTGCTGTGAGCACATCGACAGAACTCTGCAATAATTTATAATGAGTGTGCGAAAATTGTCCTCGTACACTCATTTTTTGCTGAGTTATTCAAAAATTCAATTAGGGTATTGACTTTTTATTTGGAATAATATATAATAAAATATATGTTTATCAGAAAAGAGGAGTGACATGAACAAGAGATTGATAACCGCGATGGCGGCAGTATCAGCCTCTGCAACAGTATTGGCGACAACATCAGCTGCCGAAGTTCAATACAATGTCGATAGTGCGAGTATGCTTCTCAATACCGAGCCCTCTGAGGCGGATAAGGATGTTGGAGCAGGCGATGATCGCAGCGATCTGATAATCATTGGTGATAATAATACGGATAATAACATCATTACACCCCGTAAGTTTCCTGCAACAGAGGACAATACGCGCTACATCGGAAGAAATTTCTACGACGGCGATACTCTCTGGCTTGTACAGAGCGGTTCTGCGGCAGAGTTCAATGTCTGCGGAACATCAGCTTCGGTAGTTCTGTGCGGCGATGAGTATATGCACAGCGAACCCGATATGAGACCGCGGTATGCGATACTTGTTGACGGCGAGGTCGTGCGCGATTCGTTCGTTTCCCGTGAGCCGGAAAGAGTTACTGTTTTCAGCGGTACTGAGCCGCGCAGCGCAACTGTTAGGATAATACACCTTTCAGAAGCAAATTACGGTGCGATAGGGGTTTCGGGTATCGAAGCCGATACTTACAGTGATGATGCCGTTTCACCTACAAACAAGAAAGATGTCAGCATTGAGTTCATAGGTGATTCGATAACCTGCGGCTATGGTGTCGAGGCTGCTTCTCAGTATGAACCGTTTAAAACGGCAACTGAGAATTTCATGAAGTCTTATGCTTACCTTGCTGCGGAAAAACTCAGCGCTGATTACAGTGCGGTGAGTTACAGCGGACACGGTATATATTCCGGCTATTCACCGGACGGCAGCCGTATGGAAAATTCCCTCGTTCCGCCTTATTACAGTAACATCGGTTCACTGCCGGCTTATGCGAGAGCATGGGATTTCAGCAGTGCAGTCTGTGATATTGTAGTGCTGAGCCTTGGAACTAACGACGGAACATACATAGTAAATGATCCGAGAACGAGGTCTGAGGAATTCTCAAAAGCTTACAGGGACTTCCTCGGAGTTGTAAGGCAGAAGAATCAGGATGCTTATATCGTTTGTACACACGGCGCTATGGGCTATCCTGATGTGTATTCTGTCATTGCTAAGACCGTTGTGGATTATACTGCTGAAACAGGGGATAACAGGATAACTTCCTTCCAGCTGCCTGAGCAGAAATACAGCAACGGCTATGGTGCAGACTGGCATCCTTCCCGTAAAACTCAGATGATCGCAGCTGAAAAGCTTGCTGAGGAGCTGAAAACAATCATCGGGAAGATTAAATGAAAGTATATTGCAGCGGAAAGCTGAGATATAACCGGTCCGGCAGGTGCTAAGCCGGAATCATACGAAAAATTATAGAAAAGTGAGGAAAAAATCATGTTTTGCAAGAATTGTGGAAAAGAGATTCCAGACACAGCGGCTCATTGCCCGAATTGCGGTGCTGCAAATGAAGCTGCAAAGGCTGCTGAGCAGTCGGCTAAGCCAGCGCAGAATGCTGCTCCGAACCCATCAGCAACAGTAGCTGCTGCTACTGCTTCTATCGACAACGTTGCTGATAAGGCGTTCAGCATCGGCGGCGATAAGTTCAAGTTCCCGATGGTAAAGATCATTCCGCTCCTTATGGTGTTCTATGTTCTTATGGGCGTTATCGGAACTTATCACACAAACTTCATGAAGATCAAGTACGGTAAGGACGGCGACTGGTCAAGAACCTGCTTCTCACAGGTAGTTGATGATTCAAACGATGACAAGGTCAAGGATAACTACGCTGATAACGGCTTTACTTCTTTCGTAAAGTTCATTGAAGTAGTTGTTACGATCGGTGCTATTGCAGGTATTGCAGGCTTCGCTCTTATGTACATCTCAAAGAAGTATCACCTTTCAGTTCTCAGCTTAGGTGCTTCTGCAATATTCCTTTTATTAGGAAGACTCTTCCTCTTCATCGAGGCACTTTACCTCAAGGGCAACATCAAGGACGAGTATAAAGGCGATCTCAAGATAAAGGGCGGACCTACATGGTCACTTATCTTCTGGATCCTCTTCTTAGTTATCTTCATTGCTGGTTCTTACATCACAGCTTCTTCTATCAAGGACAAGGCTGAGGAGAAATAAGTCGGATAATTGAAACGGGACGTTAAGCGTCCCGTTTTTTGTGTCCTGATGAAAATTAAAAAACTCACGACACAATAACGTGACGTGAGTCAGTCTGTCAATAAACCACATTTCGATTCTGTTATCAGCGGGCGACGGAACGTCGCCCCCTACAAGAAACAACGGTATTTTGACAAAATGTAGGGGCGGCGTTCCGCCGCCCATGCTGCTTTTTATGTATAATCCGACTTTTTCGACAAGCTGACTCACGTCACAGTAACGTGACGTGAGTTTTATCTGTTCCGCTGCGGATCACTCGTCGGAGCCGACTGAGGAGATGACCTCGGAGAGGAGGTTTGCAGGAAGCTGCTCATATCTTACGAAATCAAGTGTGAAGCTGCCCATACCTCTTGTGGTCTGGCGGAGATACATTGCGAAATCGTGCATCTCACGCATAGGAACCTCTGCCTGAATTGTTGTGATTCCGTGTGAGACCGGTTCCATACCGAGAACACGTCCGCGGCGCTTATTGAGTTCGCCCATGATGTCGCCGGTGTTGT
The DNA here is from genome assembly GCA_015067005.1 of Ruminococcus flavefaciens. GTDB lineage: Bacteria > Bacillota > Clostridia > Oscillospirales > Ruminococcaceae > Ruminococcus > Ruminococcus flavefaciens_AA. Next base: position 50,897 of record SVNH01000002.1, on the reverse strand, counting down.
CATCGGGAGCAGTAACCTTGAGCTCGCCGATAGGTTCGAGCATAACAGGATCAGCCTGTCTGAGACCTTCCTTGTAAGCGATAGAAGCGGCAGTCTTGAACGCCATTTCTGAGGAGTCTACCGGGTGATAGGAGCCGTCCACGAGGATAGCCTTGAGACCAACTACCGGACAGCCTGCGAGTACGCCCTTCTTGACTGATTCTTCGAGTCCCTTCTGAACAGCAGGGAAGTAGTTCTTAGGAACAGCGCCGCCGAATACCTTTTCCTCGAAAATGAGTGTATCGCTTACACACGGCTCAAATTCGATCCATACATGACCGTACTGACCGTGACCGCCTGACTGTTTCTTGTGCTTGCCCTCGACCTTTACCTTCTTGCGGATAGTCTCCTTGTAGGCTATCTTTGGAACGGTGAGATTTACGTCAACACCGAATTTTGTTTTGAGTTTAGCGGCAGCAACCTCGATGTGCTGTTCGCCGAGACCGCTGAGGATCTGTTCCTTTGTATTGTCGTCCTGAGCGTAAGTGAGAGTAGGATCTTCCTCTGTGAGTCTCTGGATACTTGAAGAGATCTTAGCCTCATCGCCCTGAGTTTTAGCCTTGACAGCCATTGAATAGCAAGGTCTTGGGAATTCCATCTTTGCAAACTCGACTATTCTGGACTGCTCGCAAAGAGTATCACCTGTATTAGCGTTGATCTTTGAAGCAACAACTATATCACCGGCAGAAGCGTAAGGAACTTCGATCTGCTTTTTACCGCAGAGAGTGAAGAGCTTACCTATCTTTTCCGGATTGCCTGTAACTGTATTGAGAACCTCGCTGTTGGCAGTGAGTTTGCCTGCGATAACTCTTATCATGGACATTTTTCCAACGAACGGATCAGCGATGGTCTTGAAAACGTAAGCTGCAAGAGGTGCGGAAGCATCGCACTTGACATCAACAACTTCCTTGGCAGGGCTGTAAGCCTCTGCATTGTAGACCTCAGCAGGTGAAGGAAGGAGAAGCTCGAACTCTTTAAGAAGCATATCAATGCCTGCGAGTTCAGTAGCCGAAGTGCAGATAACAGGGGTGATGATACCGCGGTTCATACCGTCGTGGATACCGTCGATGAGTTCCTTCTGGGTGAAAGGCTCGCCCTCGAAGAATTTTTCCATGAGTTCATCGGATGTCTCAGCAACAGCCTCTGAAACGGCAGCAACGAGACCGTCAACACGGTACTCGAATTTCTCGCTGATCTCAGCAGTAGGCATTTCAGTTTCAACAGCATTGCCCTTGTTATCGTACTTATAAGCCTTCATTTCGATGAGGTTAACGTATTCAACGATAGAGCCGTTGCTGATAACAGGAACAACTACCGGGCATACAGTAGGACCGAAAACGGTTTTGAGTTCTGTGAGAACATTGAAGAAATTAGCGTCCTTATCGTCGATCTTGGTGATGACGAACATCTTGGACTTGCCCTGCTTTACGGCTTCATCGTAAGCCTTTCTTGCGCCGACCTTAACGCCGGATTTTGCTGAAACAGTGATAAGTACAGTATCAGCAGCGCGTATGCCTTCGATCATTTCTGCTGCGAAGTCGAAGAGACCTGGTGTATCGAGGATGTTGAACTTATTTTCGCCGTACTCGAATGAAGCAAGTGAAGTACCGATAGAGATATGTCTCTTGATCTCTTCCGGATCATAGTCGCAGACAGTAGTACCGTCAGCGGTCTTGCCAAGTCTGTCAGAAGCGCCTGCCTTATAGAGAATAGCTTCGGCGAGGGAGGTCTTACCTGAACCGTTATGACCTGCCAGAGCTATATTTTTGATTTTGTTTACATCAAATTCTTTCATAATGATTTTCTCCTTGGATCTAATATAGCAGTTTATAAAAACCACATACAAATAGTATAAACTAAAATGTATATAATTGCAATAGTTACTTAATATTTTCTACATTTCATATTACTGTAACAGTTCAAACTTGTATAGTTTTACCAAATATGAGAGCAGCTTCGGCTCTAATTAGACAAACTTTTGCCAATCTTGCAGGTTTGACAAGGTGTAAATCTTATTTTGCCGCGCTTCATCAGCACGAATATACCTGTATAGCCGCATCCCCAGAGTAACGTCATAAATACAGCCTGAGGGATAGTTTCTGTGCCGCCGGAAACAGTCCGTACTATCAGCTCAGCAGCACACATTGTCATGAATGTGTATACAGCCGGTATCAGAACGTTCCTTACGGGATGAATTCCGCAGCCGGAAGCGCGTGAAAGCTTGATACAGCGCGAAATGTTACCGATAACGTTGCTTGCATAGTAGGAAGCGGCTATGCCTATGAATCCGAAATGCGGAACGGCTATCAGCACAATACTTATCCTTACTGCGTATTCACCAAGATAATTCAGCGAGGAGAAGCCTTGCAGCCCCATACCCTTTATCATGGCTTCAAGGACTATCTCCATGTAGATGAAGGGGACTACCGGCGCGATAGCAGAGATCATGTTTCCTGCAAGACTGCCGCCGCCGAGAGCCTCTCCGATAGGTCTGCCGAAGCGGATGAGAACGCCTGCGGAGAATACGGCGTATATGAGAGTGAACTCGGTAAGGCGGCTTGCGAGGGAGCGTATGCGGCAGGTGTCGCCGGAGGCAGATGCTCTTGCGGTCTCGCTGACTATTATTCCGGACATCGAACAGAGTATGACGGAAGGGAAAAACAAAGTCGGTATGACGATCGCTTCAAATATCCCGAAAAGGCTCAGTGCCCTGCCGGCTGAATCGCCGTACTGTCGCAGGCAAATGGGAATAAGTGCATCGTTAGTGCTGCTCAGGACGGCAGTAAGTATTCCGCCGCCCATGATAGGGAATGCAAGAGCGGCATATTCCTTGAAGCTGATGCTTCCGCGGCGTTTCGGACCGCGTTTGCTGCGCAGATACACCACTGCGAAAAATGCAAGCGAAAATACGTTTCCGGCAATGATACCGCTTATCATGATACCGCAGACACCGCTTTCGCTGACTGCTCCGGCGGTAATGGCAGCTGAGGCAATAACACTGCACCTAACTATGAATTCAAGAATATCTCCGGCAGCAGTTACGGACGAACGGCGTTCAGCGTTGAAATAGCCTTTAAGACATGATGCAGCGGCTCCCGAGATAAGAGCAGCCGGCATCAGACGAATGTCCGCAGTGAGCTCAGAACTTCTGAAAAAGTGCTCGCTGATAGTTTCCGCAAAGACCTCTATAACTGCCGAAACGCTTATACTAAGTATCATGCAGAGTTTTACCCCGTGAGCGAGGATACGCTCGGGGCTCGAATCCTTCTTGCCGAGTTCTTCCGATATGAGACGGCTTGTGCAGAGATAGGCGTTGCCGTTTGAGATTATGCCGGCAAGTCCGAGAAAAGTACCGGTCAGTGTTAGGACTCCGATAGCGGAACTGCCGAGTTTACGTGTTATGAATGCGTTTAGCATAAGTGAAGCCGTGTCGAGAAACAGCTGCATAACAGTGAGCATTAACGTATCTCTTACAATTTTTCTCCTGATGAACATATTTTCCCCCATAGTTCTTGATATAAGATTCTATGTGGAAAGAACTCAAATAATGTCCGGAAGCAAAAACTTCCGGACACGAAAAAGGGGAAGAGCCGCTTATTGAGCTCTTCCCCGATAATGCTGTGATATTTCTCACGTAACTTACTTTGTACCGAAGATACGGTCGCCGGCATCGCCAACGCCCGGAACTATGTACTTATCCTCGTTAAGACCCTGATCCATAACGCCGGCGTATATCTCAACGTCCGGGTGTGTGGAGGTGATAGCCTCAACGCCCTCAGGTGAGCAGATAATGCACATGAACTTGATATTCTTTACGCCGAGGCTCTTGAGCTCGGTAATAGCAGCAACAGCAGAATTACCGGTTGCGAGCATAGGATCAACGATGATAGCGTCACGCTCAGCGATGTCCTCAGGCATTTTTGAATAATACTTTATCGGGATATGTGTATCCGGATCGCGGAAAATACCGATGTGACCGATCTTTGCAGCCGGTACGAGAGTTGTAACGCCGTCGATCATGCCAAGCCCTGCACGGAGTATCGGAATGAACGCAAGCTTTCTGCCTGAGATTATCTTAGCCTTTGCAACTGCAAGCGGAGTTTCCATTTCGATCTCCTTGAGCGGAAGGTCTCTTGTAGCCTCATAGCAGATGAACATAGCTATCTCGGATACGAGTTCGCGGAATTCCTTAGTACCGGTGTTTTTGTCTCTTAAAAGTGTGATCTTGTGCTGGACCAGCGGATGGTCGATTATGTGAAGATTTGCCATATATATCGTTCCTTTCATATATTGGATTCATATTTATTGATACAGTAGCAGACCTCGCCTTCGGGGGAAATGCCCTCCCGGACGAATCTTTGTACAATATCAGTTTTATGCATTGATGATTTTTCAAGCACACGCCCCGACTTTGTATTTTCAGCCCTGTGATAGGCTTCAAGGCGCTCAAAGGCGGTATTCTCAAAAGTATAGCGGATAAGTGCAGACAGCGCTTCACCGGCATAGCCTTTTCCCCAGAAGCGTTTACCGATGCAGTATTCTATCTCTGCCGTGAGACAGTCGTCCCAGACCTTGCAGAATGCTATCTGACCTATATTTTCGCCGCTCGATTTTTCGATTATCGCCCAGCGGTAATGCGACTTCGTACCCTGCGTGTACTCATTGAGCAGTCCTGTGACCTGCGTGATGTCAGAGTAGACCGGTTCGCCGTATTCTGTCTGAATATCCGGATCGGAAGCCCAGTTCCTGAGCATATCGTCAGCATCTGAGAGCAGAAAAGGTCTGCATATCAGGCGTTCAGTTTCAAATGCTCTGTTATCAGGCATCTTCGAGGGCGGAAATGAGGTCGATGCGGCGCTGATGACGTCCGCCTTCAAAGCCTGTCGTTACGAATATCTCAGCGAGTTCGCAGGCGAGACCGTTTCCGAGAACCCTTGCGCCCATGCACATTACATTAGAATCGTTGTGCAGACGTGTGAACTTAGTTGAAAACGAATCCGAGCAGAGAGCCGCTCTTATGCCCTTGATCTTGTTTGCAGCGATCGACATACCGATACCCGTGCCGCAGATAAGGATACCCTTATCGCACTTGTCTCCGAGGACTTCCTCACAGACCTTTTCAGCAATGACAGGGTAGTCGCAGGGCTCGCCGTCAGTACCGAGATCGAGCAGCTCATAGCCTTTTTCTTCGAGGGCTGCAATTACAGCCTTTTTCATTTCAACTCCTGCATGATCGCATCCTATTGCTATCATTTCAATTACTCCAATCAATAAGATTATTTGTTTTTATCTTCAAGGTCTTTTTCAGCCTTGACCTTCTGTAAATATGAGACTTCCAGTTCGTCCGGCTCGATAAGCTTCAATGAAGCCCCTGCAAGACATATTCCGCAGGCATTCTGCAAACGGCTCTGCGGCGGAGCTATCATGAGCATCGGTGAGCGGTAATCATTGAAGAAATCCGCAGCGCCGTCGCCGCACAGAAGGACTTCCTTCCCCTGCAAAGCGAGGGTTTCCGCAAGCTCATCGCGTGAGATTATCTGTTCCGGAGAGATCTGCTCAACAGCATAGCCGTCGCTGTTATAGGTGCAGGTGTAGACCAGATCGCCCCTTGCTTTCATGACCGAGCAGATAATACCTTTATGAGCGATGTTATTGCAGGCAAGCCCCATAAGAGTGGAAACCCCGCAGCATTTAACGTCAAGTCCAAAAGACAGAGCCTTCACGGCAGCAACGCCTATCCTGAGGCCTGTATAGCTTCCCGGACCGTTTGCGACTGCTATCGCACCGAGGTCGGTTATCTTGTGTCCGGACTGAGCTATGATGTCCTTTACCATAGGCATGATGACCTGCGAATGAGTTTTCTGCGTATAGAGAGAACTCTGCGCGAGGAAAGTCTCGGTCTCAGTGTCGAAAAGTGCAGCAGAAGCAGTTTTTCCGGAAGTATCAATCCCAATAAGCAGCATATCTTCCACCGCCTTCTATAATTATTTCCCTGTCGTTCTCACCTGTAACACTGATCGTTACGAAAATGGTATTTTTCGGCAGGAACTCCGCGATATTCTCCGACCATTCGATAACAGCGATGTTATCCTCAAAATCGTAGTCGAAGAAGCCGGTAGATTCGAGACCTTCCTCACTGACGATCCTGTACATATCGAAATGGTAGACAGTAATATCATCTCCCCTGTATTCATTTACGATAGCGAAGGTAGGGGAGCTTACCTCTGCTTTATGAAGTCCTGCGCCGAGGACAAGTCCGGAAGTGAAGGCGGTTTTGCCTGCACCGAGACCTCCGCGGAAGGCGATGATGTCGCCGCGCCTTAGAGCCTCTCCGAATCTTTTACCCTCAGCGACAGTTTCACTGCGTGAGTGAGTTTTGAGTTTTATCATATCAGAAAAGACCTGTTATATTGCCGCTGTTATCGCAGTCGATGTTATAAGCGGCAGGATTCTTCGGAAGTCCGGGCATAGTGAGGATGTCGCCTGTATAGATGACAACGAATCCCGCACCGGAAGAAAGTCTTGCATCGCGGACAGTGATATTGAAGTTCTTAGGTTTACCGAGGAGAGCCGGATTATCAGAAAGTGAATACTGAGTTTTGGCGATACATACCGGAAGATCGCGGAAACCAATGCCTTCGATCTCCTTGATAGCTTTTTCAGCCTGAGCGGTAAATGTAACACCGTCAGCGCGGTATATCTCCTTAGCGATAGTCTGGACCTTCTCCTTGATAGAGAGCGCCGTGCTGTAAAGAGGCTTGAACTCAGAGCCGCTTTCCGAGCAGAATCTGATAGTCTCGCATACCTTTTCAGCGAGGTCTTTACCGCCTTCGCCGCCCTTTGCGAATACCTCGCACATTGAGACCTCAACGCCCATTTTAGCGCAGAAATCACGTACAAAATCTATTTCAGCATCGGTATCGGTCCCGAAGCGGTTTATCGCAACAACAACAGGAACATGGTATTTATGCATATTTTCGATGTGAGTCTGAAGGTTTGCGATACCCTTTTCGAGTGCCCACATATTTTCATTTGCGAGGTCGTCCTTCTTAACGCCGCCGTTGTATTTCAGGGCTCTGATAGTAGCAACGAGGACAACACATGAAGGCGTCAGACCGCCGTAACGGCATTTGATGTCGAAGAACTTCTCAGCGCCGAGGTCAGAGCCGAAGCCAGCCTCAGTGATACAGTAGTCTCCGAGCTTGAGTGCGAGCTTTGTAGCGCGTATGGAGTTGCAGCCGTGAGCGATATTTGCGAACGGACCGCCGTGGATGAAAGCCGGATTGTTTTCGAGTGTCTGTACAAGATTCGGCTTGAGAGCGTCCTTGAGGAGAGCGGTCATAGCGCCGCAGGCACCTATCTGACGTGCAAAAACAGGATCTCCGCTGAGATCATATGCTACAAGGATATTGCCGATACGCTTCTTGAGATCAGCGATGTCTGTTGCAAGGCAGAGTATAGCCATTATCTCTGAGGCAACAGTGATATTGAAGCCGTCCTCACGCGGAACACCGTTAGCCTTGCCGCCAAGACCTACGATGACGTTTCTGAGGGCACGGTCGTTCATATCGAGACAGCGCTTGAACATTATCCTGCGCTGGTCTATGCGGAGTTCATTTCCCTGCTGGAGATGATTGTCGATCATAGCGCAGAGAAGGTTGTTGGCAGCTGTTATAGCGTGCATATCACCTGTGAAATGGAGATTGATGTCCTCCATGGGGACTACCTGAGCGTAACCGCCGCCGGCAGCACCGCCCTTGATACCGAATACAGGTCCGAGGGAAGGCTCACGGAGTGCAAGAACGGCATTCTTACCAATCTTGCCCATAGCTTCTGCAAGACCTACGCTGACAGTTGTCTTGCCCTCTCCGGCAGGAGTAGGATTGACAGCGGTAACAAGGATGAGTTTACCATCCTCTCTGAAAGCAAGCTTTGAGTAAAGCTTCTCGGAGAGCTTAGCCTTATAGTGACCGTATGGCTCAAGGTCTTCTTCGTCGATACCAAGACCGGCAGCGATCTCGGATATTTTTTTCATTTTCGCATTCTGGGCTATCTCAATATCAGATAACATATGAAATACCTCCGCATAATTGTAATATATTACTATTTTACCACAATCGTCATAAAAATGCAAGGTTTAAGAAAAATATTCTCATCAATATATTTTCGGATGAAAAAAGCCGCAGCATGGCGGTATGCCAGACTGCGGCGGTGTAATTATTTCTTTGAAGTCTCCAAGCTGCTGAACGCATCGTTTACTATCTTCTCGTCAGGAGCCTTTGTGAAGGCACTTACTATCGGCACGATAGCGAGTGAAACGAGCATTGAGAATGCGCCGGCGTTGATAGGTGAGAGCAGATTGAGCTTGCAGTCGAGGTCGATAACATTGCTCTTAACGTCTGAGAAGAGGTCGATGCCAAGACTGAAAAGTACCATGTGTACAACGCTGATGCCGACACCAGTGATAAAGCTTGCCCAGCAGGCAGCCTTAGTAGCCTTCTTCATGAAAAGACCATAGAGGAAAGGTCCGAGGAAAGCGCCTGAAAGTGCGCCCCATGAGTAGGACATAAGTGTGGAGATAGAGGCATTCTTGTGGCTTGCTATGAGGACTGAAATGATGAGGAAGATACCGATGAAGATTCGCATAACGAACATCTGCTTCTTATCATCGAAGTTCTTTACGTGCGGCTTGATGAGGTCGTTTGTAAGAGTTGAGCTTGAAGTGAGAACGAGTGAGGAAAGTGTTGAGAGCGAAGCTGAGAGCACGAGTACAACGATAAGTCCGATGAGGATGTTAGGCATAGCAGTGTCGAGGAGAGCCGGAACCATTTTATCGTAGATTATCTTGCCGTTTGAGCCTTTTTCGATGAATGTTCTGCCGGTGCCGTCGCCTTCCTTGGCTGTACAGTAAAGACGTACAAAGCCGCCCATGAAGTAAGAGCCGCCTGCAACTACCAGTGCAAAGAAGGTCGAGATGATAGCTCCCTTCTTGATAGCGTCCTCATTTTTGATAGCGTAGAACTTCTGTACCATCTGAGGAAGTCCCCATGTACCGAGAGAAGTAAGGATAACAACTCCGAGGAGGTTCAGCGGATCAGGACCGAACAATGAGCCGAGAGTTCCGGTATTTCCTTTGTCGTCCTTGATGTCGTTGAGAGCGTCGATACAAGCTGAAAGACCGTTCTTTTCCTTGACAGTGAGTATCACAACAGTCGAAATACCGATCAGCATGATGATTCCCTGGAAGAAATCATTGAGGGCAGTTGCCTTGTAGCCGCCGAGAGTAACGTAAGCGGCGGAAAGGATAGCCATAGCGATTATTATAACGAGACCGCCGTGCTTTCCGAGATCGAATACCATTCCGAAAAGACGTGAAAGACCATTGTAAACAGAAGCTGTGTAAGGTATGAGGAATATGAAGACTATCGCTGCGGAAACGGTTTTGAGTGCCTTTGAATCGAAGCGGTGCTCAAAGAATTCCGGCATAGTCTTTGCGCCGAAATGATTGGACATAAGTCTGGTACGCTTTCCTATGAGGAAGAACGGGATAAGACTTCCGATTATGGCATTTCCGATGCCTACCCATGCTGCTGACACACCGTACATCCAGCCGAACTGTCCGGCATAGCCGATGAAAACAACTGCCGAGAAGTAAGTGGTGCCGTATGAAAATGCCGTAAGCCATGAGCCTACGCTTCTTCCGCCGAGCATGAAGTCCTCGGTGGATTTTGTTTTTCTTGAAGTGTAAAAACCTATCCCGACCATTATAACGATGTAAATGGCAAGGATGACAAAAGTTGCTGCTTTTGCGTTCATCATTATCTCTCCGTTTCTGATAGCTTACAGTGATGAATCTGTAAAGCTTTAAATTAATAAAGTAACTGTTTCCTATTATATCTCACAATTCATGATTTGTCAATAGTTTTTTGCGGAAATACCGCATAAAATGTTGCAATTTCAATTCTGTTCACAATTCTATTGACACTTATCCTGTCAACTGGTATAATTAAAACAGATGCAAGCTTGGATACAAGCCTGATAATTGGCTGTATACAGCGGAAAAAGGTGATATTATGAAGAAATTTTTTATCCGTGCGGCATCAGTTTTGCTGAGCGCGGCACTGATATTTAACGCATCATTCGGTGCGGCTGAGAAAAAGACCGCTTCCGCAGAGGCAGGTGCGGTCACATTCGTGAACTTTCCGGAGTCTGTGAACGGCGGCGAGCCGATACGCGGCGTTGACGTTTCCTCGATAATTTCAGTCGAGAAGTCCGGGGTGAGATTCTATGACGACCGCGGCAGAGAAGAGGACATATTCAAGATCCTGCACGATCACGGCGTGAACTACATCAGAGTGCGTATCTGGAACGAGCCAAATGACGGCAGCGGTCATAGCTACGGCGGCGGAAATACTGACCTTGACACTGCCGCTGAGATCGCACGGCGCGCTTCAAAGTACGGTATGAAAATGCTCGTGGACATCCATTATTCCGATTTCTGGGCTGATCCGGAAAAGCAGACACGTCCGAAATACTGGGCTCAGCACAGCCACGAAGTCCTCAAGGGCGAGATCTACAAGTGGACTACATGGGTAGTAAAGGTCATCGACGAAGCCGGCGGCAACATCGGTATGGTGCAGGTAGGAAACGAGACAAGCTGCTTCTTCTGCGGCGAAAAGGATATGTACAAGATCTGCGACCTCTTTGCGAGCGCGAATAAAGCTATCCGCGATTACGACCGGAATATCCTCATCGCTCATCATTTCGCCAATCCCTCCAACGCCGATCACTACCTCTGGTACGCTAAGGTAATGAACGAATGCAAGCTTGATTACGATGTCTTTGCGACCTCATATTACCCCTACTGGCACGGTACAACGGAGAATATGACCAGCGTTCTGAAAAACATCGCCAACACTTATAATAAGTATGTCATGGTCGCTGAGACCGCCTATCCTTACACAAACGAGGACGGCGACGGCTTCGGCAACACTATATCAAGCTATTCTAAGGGAGTAGACCTTAACTACGACATTTCCGTTGAAGGTCAGACGAAGGCGCTCACGGACGTATTTCAGGCAGTGGCGGATGTCGGGGAAAAAGGTCTCGGAGTTTTCTACTGGGAGCCTGCATGGATAGGCGAATACAATGTATCTCAGCAGAAGCAGCGTGAAAACTGGGAAAAATACGGCTCCGGCTGGGCTACCGCTTACGCTTCCGGATATGATAAGAACGCCACAGAGACCGGCGGTTCATCCTTCGATAATCAGGCACTTTTCGATTTCAGCGGACACCCTCTGAGCTCTCTCGATGTTTTCAATAACGTGTACCCCAAAAAACAGCCGCCTGTGAAGTACGAGACCGCTTATATCGGTGACCTCAATAAGGACGGCAGGATAAATGTCTATGACCTGTGTCTGCTGAAGCGCGTATGCTTTGCAGAGAAGCCCTCACGCATGATACCTAAGGGGTTGTGCGACCTGAATGCTGATAGCGAGATAACAACAGCGGATATAGTCCTGATGCAGCAGTACCTTTTCGGCAGAATAGGCTCTTTCCCGGCTGGGATCAAGACAGAGCTCCCGGTCTGAGGTGCTTGCGGTCAGTTTAAAACAGGATACATCGCTGCGAAAAAATACTTCCTGATTTTGATAACACAATGCCCCGAAGCGGATTTTGAACGCTTCGGGGCAAAACTTATATATAGTTAAGGTTAATTTTCCTTATCCTCGGCTGCGAACTGGCTTTCATGTCTTGTGAAGAAGTCGGTTCTCGGAGGGAGGAATTTCAGCTTATGTGAAGTGCCGGTGAAGTAAGTAAGCGGTTCGAGGATAGTGTCCCACGACCAGATACGCTCGTCAACCTGCAAGTAATCCCTCAGCTTTTCAGTACCGAAAGGAGCCATAGGGTGAAGAAGCACACCGGTGATACGGATGATATAGAAGAGATTTGCGAGAGACTGTCTGAGCTGTTCCTTGTCCTCATATTCGCCGTTAAGAGCCTTAGCCATGTACTTGCTTCCGTTGCGGATGTAGCTGTCGAGGACATAAGTACACTGGTGGAACGAGAACTTCGACATATGTCTTTCGTATTCAAGCACAGCCTTTTTGGCATCGGCAACGAACTGCTCTTCGGGAGCGTTATCGGGCATAATGCCGTCGAGTTCCTTCTGAGTAGTGTAGAAAGCGGTACGTATCATGCGGTTGTAAACGTTGGAAAGAAGCAGACCGTCCTTAACTACCGGATCGGCATCTTCGGGCTTTGCATCGGGATTGTATGGCTTAGGCATGAAGCTTACCGAGCGCTGTCCGAGACCGAGACCGAGCCAGTGCATACGAAGCTGCTCAGGAGTATAGTGATTGAGGAGATCATCAGCCATAGGCGGCTTTACTGCGCCTGAGCTTGAAGCTTTCTTGTCGAGGAAGAGTATGTGGTGGTTAGCCACGATGACAGGCATCTGGAGTTCACCGTCAGCCGGGGAAGCGGTCTTTTCGGAGGCTTCCTGCTGAGCCATCCACATAGCAGGTTCAGCGATGCCGTAGAAGTAGATGTTGTCCTGACCGATGAACTGATAAACGGTAGAATCGGTACTGCACCAGTATTTCTTCCAGTCCTCGCGGTCAGCGCCGATCTTTTCAAGGTAGGTCTGAGTGAATGAGATCGGAGCCCAGAGGGATTCCGGCCATACCCAGACTGTAAGACCTTCCTCGCCATCCATAACAGGTGCGGGTACTCCCCATTCGATGTTTCCGGTGAGACGGAACGGAACAAGTGTCTTACCGGTACGGTAGCGGATGCCGTTCTCAGTGAGTATGCGGCAGGCTTTATCGCAGTCGGAGAGAGCTGTGAACTGTATAGTGAATGAAGGCTTCTTAGGCTCTTCAAGGTATTCATGAGCCGGCATTGACGCTGCGAGCTCTTTGTATTTCTCCTCAAATTCGCGCTTGACGTAGATCACCGGCGGCTTGAGGAATTCGTCGATAGTTTTCCATACGACCGGACGGATGTCCTTGCGCTTTTTGAGTTCCTCCACCCAATCCTTCATGAGCTGTTCGTAATCGCGCAGCTTGAAGTACCAGTTAGTTACCGGCTTCATGGAAGGAGTTTCACCGGTGAGGGTACTTACAGGATTTATGAGGTTCTCTGGCATATACTGGTGACCGAGGTCGCATTCGTCAGCATAGCCCTTTTCAGAGGTGCAGCCCTCGACAGGACACTTTCCGATGACCTGTCTGCCATTGAGGAACATACCGGCTTTCTCGTCGTAGAACTGCATTGTGGTGATCTTATTTAGCTGACCTTTATTGTAAAGTGAGCGGATGAACCAGTCAGTGACCTCAGCGTGTATCTCCTTAGAGCGTCCGAGACCTGATGCAGCGAAGAGATTCGGGGAGATGCCGTAAGCATCGAGAGTAGCCTGCTGTTTATCGTGGTTGCGCTGAACGAAGTCTTCAAGTGAGCCCTCGAATTCGCCCTTCTCGACCTTTACGCGCCAGCCCTCAGCGATAGGTGATCCGTAGCAGTCAGTACCGCCTACGAAGATGACGTTGTCCTTGCCGATTCGGTCGCGCATGAATCTTGCGAAAGTGTCAGCGAAAACGAACATACCGCCGACGTGACCGAAGTGGAGTTCCTTGTTGCCGTAGGGCATACCGCCTGTGATGACTGCTCTCTTCGGGAAAACAGGGCGCGGTATCTCAAACGGCTTTCCGTTATTGGCTTCTTTATTCTTAGACATTATATAACCTTCTTTAATGTTGATTTAGCTTTATCAAGCCCATTTTTCGAGACGTGCGATAACGATGTCCCTGCCGAGAACGTGGCTGACCTCGTGAATATCAGGAGCATTTGCATGACCTGTGAGAGCGATACGGAGCATATTTGTAATATGTACGATGCTGCCCTTGTACTGGTCGGGATTCTTCTTGAAGTCCTTTGGCTTTACGGCAAATCCGAGTTCCTCAGTGATAGCCTTTACCTTGTCGAACCATACAGACTGCTCGTCATTGTGGTCATAGGTTTCGAGGTACTTGGCGAAGAACAGCTTTCTTGTAGCCTCGTCGCATTCAGCCGGCATTTCATCGCATACCTTGAAGGTCTCATCGTAGTAGAAGCTCATGAAATCGCAGGACTGTTTCCATGTTTCGAGGTCCTTACGCGGCTTTGCAGCGTTTCTGCCGACATTGAGGGCGGCAAGTGTACGCTCCGGATACTTTCTGATAAGTGCAGCGAAGTCCTTATTGTACTCATCGCACCATGCGAGCCATGAATCACGTATTTTTTCAGCGGACATCCTTCCTATAACGTTCTTGGAGATGTCCCTGAGTTTATCGAGGTCAACGAGAGCACCTGAAATGGACATTTTCGAGAGCGAGTAAGGGAAATCCCTGTAATCAGCATCCTGATCCGCAAGACGCCATTCCTCGTAGTTTGAGTTGAGGATAGTGAGGAGGAACTCCCAGATAGCGTCCGGACTGATGCCTTCCTGCTGATAGTAGGAGAGAGCGAGCTCAGGATCCTTTCTCTTTGAGAGCTTGCGCTTGCCGCCGGTCTCCTCGTCTATCTTCATGAGGGTAGCGGTATGGCAGTAGATAGGCTGTTTCCAGCCGAGGACGTTAAAGAGTTCAACGTGCATCGGGAGGGAGGAGAGCCACTCTTCGCCGCGGATAACGTGAGTTGAGCGCATGAGATGATCGTCGATAACGTGAGCGAAGTGGTAGGTCGGGATACCGTCACTTTTCAGGAGAACGAAGTCCATGTTGTTGCGTGGCATTTCAACCTTTCCGCGGATAGCGTCGTTTACGGAGATGTATTCATCGGTCTCAGTTCCTCTGAAACGGAGCACCCATTCCTTGCCTTCTTCGATGAATTTCTGAACGTCCTCGATCGGAAGGTCGCGGTACTTGGCATATTTGCCGTAGATACCGGGGGTCTCCTTGGCAGCGGTCTGCTGTTCGCGGATAGCGTCGATCTCTTCGGCAGTCATGAAGCAAGGGTAAGCCAGACCGCGCTGAACGAGATGCTTTGCGAATACATGATAGATGTCCTTGCGCTGTCTCTGACGGTAAGGACCGTAAGCGCCGTTATCGCCGTCGGTAACAGCACCCTCATCGAAGTGAACGCCGAAATAATTCATAGCGTTGATGACTGTCTCGACAGCGCCCTCGACCTCACGCTTATTGTCGGTATCCTCGATACGGAGATAGAATACGCCGCCGGACTGGTGAGCGATCCTTTCGCCGATAAGGGCATTATATAAATTGCCGAGATGAACGAATCCTGTCGGGCTCGGACCGATACGTGTAACGCAGGCACCTTCGGGGAGGTCTCTCTGCGGGAATCGTTTTTCCATATCGTCCGGAGATTCGGTAACATCCGGGAAGAGTATTTCTGCAAGTCTGTTGTAGTCCATAAACACACACCTTTTAGATCAAAGTATTACATTTCATTATAACACAACGCAGCTGCTTTGTCAATATTTTGCCTATACGCTGAGCGTATGAATATGACGGGTTGACATTGCCGCGAAAAAGAAGTATAATGAATGTAACTCTTGAAGCGGAATGAGGGAATAATATGGATAACAGGAAGTCTATCGCTATCGTGCTTGCATTCATATCAGCTGTTCTGGTAATGCTTGCAGGAAAATCGTGTGCGGAAAGTATACATAAGTCCAACACAAAGAACAGCGGCGGAAATAACAATTATACCGCAGATGTAAGCGTCACGACCGGTACGAAAAGCCAGACTGTGACATATGATCTGGAACAGGAAGATGTACCTCAGGTCGAATATGTCACCGACATCCTCGGAAGAGTTCTCGAAACAGTTCCGCAGACTCAGACTGCTCCGACGGAAACCGATCCGCCTGTTGAGTATATTACCGATATTCTCGGAAGAGTTGAGGGTACAGTAGGTCACGAAAAGGAGAACTATACAGAATACGTTACCGACATCCTCGGAAGAGTTGTCGGCGTTGAGGAGCATACCACTCCGGCAGCAGAGGACGATACACAGGCTGCGACACAGGAGGACTTAAATCCGCTTGAAAAGTATTACAAGGAACATCCTGAGGAAGCTCCGACCGCTGCAAAGAAGGTCAAAAGGCAAGACGGCGGACAGCCTGAAACTGCTCCGTCTGAAATACATATCAAAATCAATTAACGGAGGAAACTTAAATGGTTGTAATCGAAATGGCAAACGGAAAGAAGATCAAGATCGAGCTTTATCCCGAGATCGCTCCGATCTCATGCGAGAACTTTGAGAAGCTTGTAAAGAGCGGATTCTATGACGGTCTTACTTTTCACAGAGTTATACCCGGCTTTATGATACAGGGCGGCTGTCCTAAGGGCAACGGCACAGGCGGTCCGGGCTGGCAGATAAAGGGCGAGTTCGCTGCAAACGGCGTTAAGAACGACCTCAAGCACACAAGAGGCGTACTCTCAATGGCGCGTTCAATGATGCCTGATTCCGCCGGTTCACAGTTCTTCATCATGCACGAGGATGCTCCGCACCTTGACGGCAACTACGCTGCTTTCGGCAAGGTCATCGAGGGTATTGAAGTCGTTGACGAGATAGCTGAAACTGCTACCGACTATAACGATAAGCCAACTACACCACAGGTAATGAAAAAGGTTACTATCGAATAATTCAGAACTATGCAAAAAGGCAGATACTATGTAGAATAATACACGGGCGAGCGCAACTCGCCCCTACTTTTTTGCTATTTTACGTTTACTATTGTAGGGACGACCTTTGGTCGTCCGCATTTTTTTGTTGAAACTGAAGTTTTGCAGTTTAAAAGGACGTTCCCGGAGGAACGTCCTCAGTCTGTCAATAAACCACATTTCGATTCTGTTATCAGCGGGCGACGGAACGTCGCCCCTACAAGAAACAACGGTATTTTGGCAAAATGTAGGGGCGGCGTTCCGCCGCCCATGCTGCTTTTTATGTATAATTCGACTTTTTCGACAAGCTGCGGACGTTCCCGGAGGAACGTCCTATTTTTAATATGTACTTAATATGTGCCGTAATTCATAGGAGCATTTGCATCAGTGGAGAAGTAATCCTTCAATACATAGCCGTATGTGCCGTTATAGCAGACATAGTAGAACTCGGCTGAAGCATCGCTTACGTAGGTAACAGCGCTTCGTGAAGGTATCTGTGCGAGAGAAGCGTTGTTTCTGGATGGACCGTTTCTCAGAGTAGCGGAAATGCTTGCGCGGCAGTAAAGTGTAGTTGAAGAAGCCACACCGCTGCTTGTGTTGAGCGGAGCATTCGGCGAGGTAGCGAAGAACTCACCGAGAACGTAGCCGTACTGACCGTTATAGCATACATAGTAGAATTCGCCGTATGAAGAGATGTACTGTACTTCGCCGCGTGAAGGTATTCTTGCAAGTGCAGCGGCATTTCTCGAAGCGTACTGTCTGAGTGTAGCGAATTCGCTTGCACAGCAGTAGAGCGAGGTAACGTAGTTGTTTGATCCCTGACTGCTCTGAGCTGTATTTGAAACATATACCATTATCTTTGTGCCCGGATCAACAGTCTTATTTGCAAGAGGCGACTGACTGATAACGTAATTCGCCTCGACAGAATCGCTTGGTGTGAGATTTATCTCGAAATCAAAGCCGGCATCTGTCAGCTTTCTCATAGCGTCCTCAGAAGAAAGACCTACAACATCAGGTACTTGACTTCCGGTATCAGCGGGGGCAGGTTCTGTCGGAGCATCGGTCTGAGTTTCAGGTTCAGTAGCTGGCTGAGTGGTTTCCGGGAGCGTTTCGGGAGCTGAAGTAGTTACTTCATCGGTCGATTCAGCAGTTTTTGATACAGCCGCAGTGCTTGTCGGAGCTGACGATGACTTATCAGAAGAGGAATCGTCCTTATCCGATTTCATGAACCATATCAGCAATATTACAGCAGTTGCCGCGATGATAAGGCTCAGGACTGCTATTACTACCATAAGGCTGTTATTCGATTTCTTGGGCGGCTTCTGGTCAGGAGCGCCGTACTGGTAATTCTGCTGGTTCATATTCGGCTGGAAATTACCGTTGTAATCAGGATTGCCGTTCGGAGGCAAAGCACCGTTGAACTGCTGAGGCGGCTGAGCCTGTTCTATCGTAGTTCCGCAGTTGGTACAGAAATTTGATTCCGGCAGGAGTTCACTGCCGCATTTCGGACATTTCATATCAATATCTCTCCTTAAAAAATGCTGCTTGTGGTCTGCCTGTTATCAGGCATGGTAACACTATTTAATTATACCATATTTCGTCAAGTCCTTCAATAGAACGACGAAAAAATGTAAAAAAATACCGCACAAATTTTATGTTAAAAGTTTGTGCGGTAGTGACAAATCACGTATCAGTTTTTAGCTGCGGCGATACTGCTTTCGAGTGCTTCTGCACGTAAGAGAGCGGTATCTATGTGGTCGCAGAAGTTATCCTTGCCGACTCTTTCTGTGAATCCCGCCTTAGTCATAGCGCGCATAGGCTGTTCGTTGACGTGCGAGAATATCACCTTTATATCGCGCTTTTCACAGCGCTTTACGATATTCTTGAGTTCCTCAACGCCAGTTGAGTCGATCGCAGGAACGTTTCTCATACGGATGATGAGTATGTGGAACTTCTTATCATCGAGGACGTATCCGAACTTATCTGAGGCAGCAAAGAACATAGGTCCGTTTATCTCGTAAACTCTGGTGTTATCCGGAATTTTCTTGAGTGAGATGTTATCCGGATCGGTATCCTCATCGTCGGTAACGTCTATCCAGTTGTGAGCCTCGGTAACGTCAGCCATACGCTTCATGAAGAGGAGAGAAGCGAGCACAAGTCCGACGCCGATGGCAACTACGAGATCAAATACAACTGTGAATATCAGTGTTACGAAAAGCACGATGATGTCGCTCTTAGGAGCACTTCTGCAAGTATTGAGGATGTTCTTCCAGCCGCACATATTGTAAGCGACAATGAAGAGGATCGCAGCGATAGTCGGCATAGGTATCAGCTTAGCGTAAGGCATGAGCGATACGAGTATGAGCAGCACCACGATTGAGTGGACGATTCCGGATATAGGAGTACGTCCGCCGTTCTTGACGTTTGCAGCAGTACGCGCGATAGCACCTGTTGCCGGGATACCGCCGAAGAATGCAGAACCGATGTTAGCTGTACCCTGAGCGATGAGCTCCATGTTGGAACGGTGCTTTGAACCGATCATACCGTCTGAAACGACACATGAAAGGAGAGATTCAACAGCTGCAAGAACTGCAATGGTAACAGCATTCGGCATGAGATTCTTAACTCTGCTGAATGTGACCTCCGGCACCGTGAATTTCGGAGGTGCTGATGAGATAGAGTAAAGGTCGCCGATAGTATTAACGTTTATATCGCTGAATTTCACGATGAGCGAGCAGATAATGACTGCGATTAGTGAAGCCGGTATCTTGTCGAGTTTTTTCGGCCACAGTATGAGTATAGCGAGCGAGACACAGCCGATGAGGAGTGCCCAGCCGTTGAGTGAATCGAAGCAGCGGAAGATCTCTTTGAGCTTGTCAACGGTCTCGATAGGGGAGTTCTCGAAAGTAAGTCCGAAGAAGTCCTTGAGCTGACCGATGATGATAGTGAGCGCGATACCGAATGTGAATCCGGAGGTGATAGTATTTGGTATGTACTTGATAAGTGCGCCGAAGCGGCAGAATCCCATTATTATCATGAGGATTCCGGCGATGACAGTCGAAATTATAAGACCGTCCATTTGCTCGGAAGCCACGATACCGGCTACGATAGTAGCAAATGCAGCGGTCGGACCTGCGATCTGCACACGGCTTCCGCCGAGAAGAGCGACAAAGAAACCGGCTACGATAGCGGTATAAAGACCTTGTTCAGGACCTACGCCGGATGCGAGAGCAAGTGCTATCGAGAGCGGTATAGCGATGATAGCAACGACTATTCCGGCAACGACATCCTTAGCGAACTGCTCTTTTGAGTAGTTCTTCATTACGGATAAAAGTTTCGGTTTGAGTTTTTCCTCACTGGGTTTAGCAGTTTTCTGAGACATTTATATTCCCCATTCTGATAAAAATTTCGCCTGAGCGAACACACGATTAACATTATACTACTATATACTGACGATTTCAAGCGATTGAGCGAATTTTGTCAGTTTATCCATAATAATGCATCAAGAGGCGGAAATTCTTGAATATACGGCATTAAAACGTAATTCTTTATCCAAAATATTTACTATCTGTAATATTTCTGCGCTATATTATTAAAATATTACATTTCTGTAAACAAATCCGGTATATGCCCGTTTTATGTTGACAAACTGAGCATTTGGGTGTAAAATTATACTGTATATATGTAATGTTTTTAAGATAACAGTTTTACGATATGTTATCGGATAGACTTTTTATGATTAGGGTGGAAAAATGTCTGGTTCTATAAGAAAAAGTATCGTGATCTGCGCGGCGGTGATACTGACTCTTTTTGTTTTCGTAAGCTTTGCTGTGTCGTATACCTGCGTCCGCTATACAGGCAACAAATACCGCGAATCCGTTGCGGATTCAGCGCTCGATTACGCCGAAACTGTCATTGATGCTGACAAGGCTAAGGAGATATTCCTTACAAGAGACCTTTCAGACTATTATTTCAGCGTTCAGGGTAAGTTCAAGGACTATAAGGCTGGAAACGCTGATGCTGTCAAGAGGATCTCATTCGTAAACTTCAATAACTCGGGCGGAAGCTACATTTACGATTCGGAAGGAACTGCGCTCGGAACACGGCTCGAATACGATGATTATACTTCTTCGATAAAAGCAGAGCTCATCAACGGCAGAAATTCTATCGTTGATAAGGGTATAAGCTCATACACTGTCTACCGTCCTGTCAGAACGGTCGATGACAGCCTTTGCGGCTACATAATAGTGGAGCTCAATAAGCCGTATGAGTTGAGATACTTCCGGCTGCTTGTGGCGGCTTTTGCAGCGATGTTCGTGATGAGCATATTGCTCCTGCTGATATTTGTGGTGTTCCTGAACAGTAAGGTACTGCGTCCTATCAGGAAAATGGCGGACTATGCACTGTTCCTCTCCGGCGACGACAGTGCCGATGATCAGAAAAGTTCGGCTGCTGTGTTCAATACGAACAGGCGCGATGAGGTCGGAAGGCTCGGTGAGGCGTTCCAGAAGATATTCGTGGACATGAACAGCGGCGCTCAGCACCTCTCTCAGGCTATTTATGACGCTAATCACGATGGTATGACGCAGCATTTCAACAAGCGCTTCTATCACACTATGGAAGAGAATTTCCGCAGCTGCCGGTCGATAGGCGTTATCTACTTCGATGTCAACAACCTTAAACTCATGAACGATACCCTCGGTCATGAGCGCGGCGACTATGTTATAAAGGCAGCAGCGGAATATATCAGGAGATTTCTCGGGGAAGGCGATTACTGCTTCCGTATGGGCGGAGATGAATTCCTCGTAGTGTTCACGAACTGCACGTTCAGAAGGCTCGATAAGATAATGGACAGGCTCGATATGGAATCGCCTTACATACTCAGCAGAAAAGAAGACAGTATAAAGTGTGCGCTCTCATACGGATGCTCGTTCGGAAAGGGAAGCTATTCCTATGAAAATGTGCTCGCTGAAGCTGAGGAGAATATGTACGTTAAGAAGGCAGAGCTGAAGAGAGATCTGCGAATGCCTGACAGATAAGGGGTGGTGATTTGGATAAGACCAGAAAGCGCAAGACTATGCCGTTTTCTAATCTGTCTGTAAGGAGAAAATTCCTGATGATAGATGTGATGGTAGTGCTTGCGGTAATACTTACATGGGTTACAATGCTGAGTTCTATCGCAAAGACTAAGGAAGAAAAATACAAGCAGATGGAAATGACAGCGATAACCGCCTCGGACCAGATGCTGAACGTTTCGCTCGAAAACGCTTTTTCTATCGCTAAGAATATCTATACGAACGAGGCGATGTATGAGTTCCTGAACACGGAATATCCGTCATCGTCAGCCTATTACGAGGCTTATTATCCGCTTCAGCGGAATACGGCTATGAATATTTCCGATATAAGCATCGTCAAGAACTGCACTATCTATACAAGCAATCCGACCATACTTACAGGCGGGGATCTGAAACAGCTTGGTTCGGCTGTCGGGGAGTACTGGTATCAGGCATTCATGAAGATAGGAAAGCCTATCATACTTTGTATTGATCCGGATAACGGCAGCATGAAGCTCGTGAGAAAGCTCGACTATATCGACCTCGATACCGGCGACAGTTTCCTGTGCATCGAGCTCAATACCGATGAGATAGCTAAGCTTGCCGACAATATCGGTTTCGACGGCGAACTCTACATAATGAGCGGATCGAATCTTATTTACAGCAGCGACAAGTCGGCAAAAACTGCTGATGACATCGACATCAAACCGGACTTCGAGTGCGTTACAAGAAACTACTACACAACAGACATTGAGTTCTATTCATGCTCAAGCAAAACTAAGATGAAGGACTTCCTCACTGCGAACAAAGTCCTGCTGACGGGACTTCTTATAGTAGTCGTGCTCGTAGTTTTCACAGGCAAGTGTATGTCTATCAATATCAGACGAAGAGTCAAGCCGGTTCTGAGCGAATTCAGAGCGACAGGATACGTACAGTCCGCAAGGAAGGAAAAGAACGGCAGGGACGAGATAGGCAGGATTATCGACATATGCTGTGATATGTCCGAGAGACTGCGCCTGAAAGGCAGCGAGTTTGAACTCAGCAGCGACAGCCTTATGCGTAAGAGTTCGGATTACGAATCACTGTTCGCAACTGCAATGCGTCTGGACGCGGAACTCGCAGTAAACCGTCTGCTTCCCGACATCAGGATAGACCTGCCGGATGAGTATTTCCCGCTTTCCGTTGAGAGTACGCTTCTCCGCAGAACTGCTGACAAATTCGGCGCAAGATACGTCGGTGACCAGATCGACAGAAATGATAAGTGGCTCGTTCCGGCATATTCGCTCGTGCTTCTGGCTGAGGACTTCTTCCAGCATTTCGGTGCGGATACTATCGAGGTATCAGCGGAGGATGACAGCGCAGTAATAGTTTTCAGAAGCGACAAGCGTCCGCGCTCGACCGATATTCTGAAGCTGAGTGCGGTATTTGAAGAGGACGAGGTCAGCAATGACTATTCCTTCGACAGAAACTACCGCTTCAATCCGTATCTGCGTATCAAGCATTGTCTCGGCAGCAATATCAGTCTTATCATAAACGACAAGAATAAATTCGACGTTATATTCACTATCAGCTTTAACAGTGGAAGTGAGGTCTGAAATATGGGATTGAAAAACATTATTGCAGGCGTTTCAGCAGCAGCTATGACCTTTGCGCTTACCGGATGCGGTGAGAAAAAGAGCAGCAATAAGGAGATAAAGGAGTTTGACGGCTTCTATGCCGCGAGAATTGCACCGATCTCAGATGATAATGAGATACAGAAGATCATAGCGGATAAGACTGGCGTTCTCGTTCATCAGAACTTCGTTGACGATCAGGATTCTATCAATAAGATCATCAGTGATATGATAGTCGCCAACAAATATCCGGACTACATTTCACCTGATGCCGAATCGTGTCAGAAGCTGCTGAAGGCAGGCGCTTTCATACCGATAGACAACTATTGGGACGATTACCCGAATATAAAAAAGCTCTGCACCGATAAGGAGTGGGACAGAGTACGTGCAAGCGACGGACATATTTACTACATACCGCTTTTTTCGTCGGTCAATGTGAAGGAGACCACACCTACTCATTCCGGAGAGGCTTTCTGGGTGCAGACGAAGGTGCTTGAATGGGCGGATTATCCCGAACTCAAAACACCTGACGACTACTTCGATCTCATCGAACGCTATCTTGCTGCGAATCCCACAAACGAAAAAGGCGAGCCTTACTACGGCTATGAGATACAGGCAAACGATACATGGTTCTTTGCGCTCGATAATCCGCCGATGTTCCTCGACGGTCATCCGAATGACGGCTGCTGTATAGTTGATCCGGATACCCTTACCGCTATTGACTATAACCTCTCCCCGACAGCAAAAAAATGGTTCAGAAAGCTCAATGAGGAGTACAAGAAGGGCGTTATAGATCAGGAATGCTTCGTTATGACATCCGATCAGTATTATAAGAAGATCGCAACCGGAAGAGTTCTCGGCATGGTAGATCAGAACTGGAATTTCAGCGGTTCGACTAACGAGCTTCCGCCCGAATGTACCTATATCCCGTTCGGACTGACTATTGACGAGAGCATCGAAGAGCACTACCGCGACAGGAACTCGTTCAATGATTCGACAGGTGTTGGTATTTCGATAAGCTGCGATGATCCGGACGGCGCTGTGAAGTTCCTGAGCGACCTTCTTGAGCCTGAGATACTCAATCTCCGATTCTGGGGCATCGAGGATACAGATTATTACGTCAATGAGGACGGCTACTTTGATCAGGACGAGGAACAGTACGCGAAATGGCGCGATTCCGATTACCGGAGGGATCATGTCTGCACTTACGACTATATGCCTTACTATTTCGGTATGGCTCCGGACGGTATAAATGCTTACAATTCCTCAACGCAGTCCTCGATATTCTATGAGCATCTTTCCGAGCCTGTAAAGAAGTGTCTCAGCGCCTACGGCTCGCAGACATATTCCGGACTCCTCAACGATCCTCCGGAGAATCCTCCGTGGTACCCTATGTGGTCGTTCAGCAACGCTGTTACCGAGGATACTGACTACGGAAAGGTAATGAAGCAGATCGACGCTGTAAAGCATAAATACCTGCCTCTGCTCGTAATGAGCAGTGACTACGAAAAGACGTGGGAAGAGTATACTTCTGAATACGCAAAGATAGATTCCCAGAAGTATTTTGACGAGCTCACAGCAGAAGTCCGCAGACGCTCCGCGGACTGAAACTGAACATTATGTTGCCGCCGGCAGCTTTTAAAGGCTGCGGCGGCATTTTATCTTAACCGGAAGGAATTACAGAAGCTGAATTGATTTACATATTGAACACTATAAGTGCAAATATACAGATTGTAAAGATATTTGCCGCATAATGTAATTATATGGCTGATTTTTATAGTTTGTCTGCTAAAAATTACAGACAGTTATTGACATTTTGACAAAAATGTGATAGTATTATTGTGTAGTGATGTAAACACTTAAAGTTTCATGTGCCAAAACATGAAGCAATTCTGACACCATTAATCATTACAGAAAGGTGAGAAAAATGAAAAAAGTTTTAGCAGCAGTTCTTGCAATCATCTGCGTTGCAGGAAGTATGAATTGTCTCCCACAGAACACTGATTATTCGGGCAGCACTTCAGTCATAACTGCGGATGCAGCAGAAAAGACAGAAGAAGTAACTATCCTGGCAGGTAAGAATGCGGAAAAGTATAAGTACACAATGGCTGATGAGCAGCTTTATACTACTTCCCTTAAGGAGACTAAATTAAACTGGGTGGATGCAACTAACGGTAATACATATGCAGCTTATACTCTGACTATTACCGATAATACCGACAAGGCAAAGCTTGTTGACACTTATGTTATAGGTCTTAAAAAACTCAAGAGCACTAACCTCGATGTTAATATGAGCGATAAGGTAGATTATTGCGATGCCATTAATGAGAGTTTTACCAATAATTTCAAAGAAGGCGATCCGGCAATTGAGGCTATCAAGGCACTTTTCGACAGTAAAACGCATCAGGCAACTGTTAAGTACATCGCTGATAATGCCTGCAAGGAATCCTACCTCAAGACTATCGACCTTTCCGGAATTGAGTACATCGGTGCAGGCGCATTCGACGGATGCCGCTATATCACTGATATTACTATCCCTTCAACAGTTAAGTATGTAGGCAAGGGCGCTTTCCAGAACAGCGGTATCAAGAAGCTTTCAGTAATGAATGAAATGATAAACATTCCTGATTCGTTCTGTTCATCAACAAACCTCACAGACGTTACATTCGCACATCCTGATTACATCAGATCTATCGGTGTTTCAGCTTTTGCATCAACACCTCTGAGCGCTCCTATCTTCAGCACATGGGGCGAGGCTAAGGGCTATGAGGATCTCAGGATCTGTGACAAGGCTTTCCAGAACTGTACTTCTATCAAGAACTGCGAATTCTCAGATAATGTTACAGTTGTAGGCAAGAACTCCTTCGATGGCTGTTCAAGCCTTTTAACTCTCAAGGTAGGTAAGAACACATACGGTCTGGATCAGTACGCATTCCAGAACTGTACTTCACTTAACAGCATAACATTCAATGATAAGCTTATCGGTCTCGGCGGCGGATGCTTCCAGGGCTGTACAGCACTTAAATCCGTATCCGGTATCCCGGGTACTCTTGAGGACTGGGTAGACATCGACAGCTCAGGCGGAATCGGTATGGGTGAAGGTGTTTTCGCAAGCTGTACTTCACTTATTGACGTTGTTCTTCCAACTTCAATCACACGTATCCCGCCTAAGACATTCTCAGGCTGTACAAAGCTTACAACTATCAAATACGGTCTTCCGGGTGCTGCTGCAACTGAATCTGCTGACACTATCAAGGTTATCGGTGATGAAGCATTCAACAACTGCCTCGCACTTCCTAAGGCTGAATATAATAACGTTACAAAGATCGGTACTAAGGCATTTGCAGGAAGCGGAATCAAGTCCGCAAGCTTCCCGGCAGCTACTAATATCAGCTGTATTGCTGCTACAACTGAAGAGAAGAGCTTTGACAGTAAGGGCAGCTCAGCATTTGAAGGCTGTACAAAGCTCGAAAGCGTAAGCATTCCTAAGAGTCAGTTCATCGGAAAGACCTCATTCAAGGGCTGTACTGCTCTCACAGAATTCAAGGCAGGCAAGTGTAAATTAGTTGAAGACAACGCTATGGAAGGCTGCTCAGCTATCGTTGATATTACTCTTCTTTCTGACCAGTACGGCAGTGATGATCCTAATAAGACCAATTCGTCCAACGGATATGTATTCAAGGATTGTACTTCAGCAAAGAAGATCACAATTGACGGTAAAGATAAGGTCAAGCTCAGTGCAGGTCTTTTCTCAGGCTGTACTGCACTTGAAAGTGTCGGCGGAGACATTTCAAGCGTATCTGTAATCGGTAAGGAGTGCTTCAGCGGCTGTACAAACCTCAAGAAGCTCAATCTCCCTGCACTCAGGATCATTGAGGACAGCGGCTTCATGAACTGTACAGCACTCAAGAGCATCTCTGACAGCGGCGTTGCTATCAATGCTGAGGACTACGGCAAGAAGTGCTTTATGAACTGCTCTGCACTCAGCATAGATGTTAAGGGAATAATCTCAACTATCGGTGAAAGTGCATTCCAGAACAGCGGCGTTACTAACGTTTCTATCGACGGAATGGTTGGCGGTACTGTTGTTATCGGCAGCAATGCTTTCGCAGACTGCGCTAACCTCAAGAATGCTACTATCCTTTCACCAGGCGCTTATAAGTTCAATGTTGGCTCACAGGTATTCAAGAACTGTCCTGTACTTGAAAAGGCTGTATATGAAGGACCTATCATTACAAAGTCAATGTTCCAGAGCTGTCCTCTCCTCAAGGAAGTAGGCACAACAGCTGATATATTCTATGAGAGTGCATTCGCTGACTGTACTTCACTCGTATCAGTTAAGGACAAGGAAACTGGCTATCCTGTAATTGCTAAGGAGATCGACGGCGGCGTATTCAAGAACTGTGCTGCTCTTACTAACTCTTCAAGCAACCTTGACACTGTATTCAAGGGCATAGGACAGTATGTCGGCTGTACTTCACTCGAAGCCGCAACAGTATCAACTCTTACAAAGGGTATGTTCCAGAACTGTTCAAGCCTGAACGATGTCGTTATCGCTGACAGCGTTGTTGAGGTACCTGAGCTCGCATTCCAGAATTGTACAAGTCTCAGCGACTTTGATTTCTCCAACATACAGAATATCAATTCTAAGGCATTTGATAACTCAGGCTTTGTTAACCTTGAACTCAGCGGAGTTAAGGTTGGTACAAATGCATTCAGCAACTGTCAGAACCTCAAGACTGTAAAGCTCAAGGCTGAAACACTTTCAACATCTGCATTCGCAAATTGTCCTGTACTCAAGACTGTTGACGTTGATGTACCTGTAATTGGTTCAAGCGTATTCAGCGGCTGTGCTGCACTTGAAACTGCAACTATCAAGACAGGTGAGATCGGAAAGACCGTATTCAAGGGCGATTCCGCACTCAATAAGGTAACTATCAATCCTAATAATGAGTATACACTTGGTGTTATCTACGATCAGGCATTCGCTGACTGTGCTGAGCTCAAGTCACTTACAGTTCTCGGCAATCCTACAATGAAGTATAAAGCAGTAGGCTTCCTCGGAAGCAACGTAAACTCCAACTTCACACTCATGGGTAATGCAGGTTCAACTGTTCAGGACTATGCTGACACAAACAAGATCAAGTTCAAGGCAGTTGGCAGCAACATTGAGCCTACCACAGGTGAAGAGCCGTCAACTGATGCTCCTACAAGCGGAACAGAGCTCAAGAAGGGCGATGCTAACGGCGACGGCAGCGTAGATATGTCAGACGTTGTAATGGTAATGCAGGCTTGCCTGAATCCTAAGAAGTACGGTACAAGCGGTACAAGTGAAGACCGCATAACCGCAGAAGGCGAAAAGGCAGGCGATGTTGACGGTAAGACAGGTCTTACAGCTAACGATGCCCTCATGATCCAGCGTTACTCACTCAAGCTTATCGACACACTTTAAGCAAAAAAACAGCAATATTAAAGGAGAGCCAATGGCTCTCCTTTTTTGCGTTAAAAATATGATCTGCGCCCAAAACTTGCAGGTAATGAGGTCAGACAGTTTCGCCGTTAGCAATGCGTTCAGCGAGCTCATTAAGATAGACCCAGCGCTCCATTTTCTGCGAAAGCTGTTCGCTGAGGGAGTCTCTGAGGTCGGAGAGCTCCTGAAGTTTAACGTAATCAGATGTGTTCGCGGCGATAGACTTTTCTGTGTCAGCTATCTGCTGTTCAAGTGCAGCAATGTCGTCATCAATGGTCTCGAATTCGCGCTGTTCCTTGAACGAGAATTTCAGCCTTGTGTGACCGCTGACGGAGTGTTCGCGTCTGACGGCTTTTTTCTTCGGGGCGGGGGGGTTCTCTTTCATGCGGAGACTGAGGACATTAGCCTCAAAATCGGAGTAGTTTCCGTTATATCGCAGGCATTCTCCGCCGCGGAACTCGAATATCTCGTTTGCGAGTTTATCAAGGAAATAGCGGTCGTGGGAGACTGCAATAACAGCACCGGCGAAGCTCTGAAGGTAGTCTTCGAGTATCGTGAGCGTAGCTATGTCGAGATCGTTGGTAGGTTCGTCGAGAAGGAGGATATTAGGAGCGGTCATGAGGATCTTGAGAAGATAAAGACGCTTTCTCTCGCCGCCGGAAAGCTTCTCGATGCGATTCCACTGGAGTTCAGGGGTAAACAGGAAGCGTTCGAGCATCTGCGAGGCGGTTACTGTACCTTCGGGAGTCTGAACCCTGTCGGCGGTCTCTCTTATGTATTCGATGACGCGCAGACTTGGATCCATAGATTCGCATTCCTGCGAAAAATAGCCTATCTTGACCGTATCGCCTGTGACGATGCTTCCCGAATCCGGCTGTACGCTGCCGGTTAGCATTTTGAGGAACGTACTCTTTCCGGCGCCGTTGCGACCGATAATGCCGATACGCGCATCACGTGAGATTATGTAGGAAAAATCGGTAATGAGCGGCTTGCCGTCGATAGACTTCGTGAGGTTCTCGATCTCGATAGTTTTTCTGCCGAGACGTGAGGACACCGACTGTAACTGAAGCTTTTCCTGAGCGGCGGGTATTTCGCGGTTTTTGAGTTCCTCGAAGCGCTCGATCCTGTCCTTGGACTTTGTACCTCTTGCACGGGCACCGCGGCTTATCCATTCAAATTCGCGGCGGTAGAGGGCGCGGTTCTTGCGTTCAGCGGCTTCGGCATCGGCTTCGCGCTGGGCTTTCTGCCGGAGATAATCGCTGTAATTGCCGTTGCAGGTATAGATTGCGCCCCTGTCTATCTCGGCTATCTTTCCGCACACCTTATTGAGAAAATAGCGGTCGTGAGTGACCATGACGATAGCGCCGCGGTACTTCATGAGGAGCTCCTCGAACATCCGGGCGGTCTCGTTGTCTATGTGGTTGGTAGGCTCATCGAGGAGAAGCACATCGCTTGGCTGGACGAGAGCGGAAGCGATACCGGCGCGGCGTTTTTCACCGCCTGAGAGGGAACTGATGTCCCTGTCGCAGTCGGACATCCCGAACTTATCGAGGATAGAACGCGCCTCGAACTCCTTAGTCTGGCGGAGATCGTTCGGAAGGTGAGCGAGCACCTGAGAAATAACAGAGCCGTGGTCATCGAATTCGGGTATCTGGGGGAGATAGGAGATACGGATACCGTTAGTGCGGACGACCTCACCGCTGTCGGGCTCCTCAGCGCCTGCGAGTATTTTAAGGAGAGTGGACTTGCCCGTGCCGTTTATGCCGATAATACCGACCTTGTCGCCCTCATTGAGGAAGAACGAGACATTATCGAGGACTTTCCTCTCCATATAAGTTTTAGAAATATTCTGTGCTGATAAAAGAATCATATTATCACCTCATAGGATATTCATTATAACACATTTTGGGCGAAATGGCAAACCGGTAACTATCCGGACGTTTTTGCGGAGATGATTAAAATATTATCATATAAGCGGCGATTCGCTACAAAATTAGTGCCAAGCGTCTAAACAATTTGTTGAATAGAAGCAAAAAATTACGCTAATTCTGCATAATGTCCACCAAATATGTGAAATGTGAGTTGAAATTGTGACTATCATTCATTATAATATTGGTAATATTATTTAAAACTCACAAACTCTGTTCAAATTTTTTTGCTGAAATTTTTTATATCAGCGGAATTGGGGGATTCAAATGAAGAAAAAAATACTATCTGCCGCAGCTTCTGCTGTCGTGGCAGCAGCTGCAGCAGCAGTCCTCATCCCATCAACTGCCTGTGCGGATAATCCTATCGTACAGACATCTTTCACACCTGATCCTGCACCTGTTGTGTTCGGCGATGAACTGTACGTCTTCACAGGCTGCGACCGCGACGGCGAAAATGATTTCTACAAGATGACCGGCTGGCAGTGCTTCTCCACTAAGGATATGAAGAACTGGACCGATCACGGAAGAATTCTTGAGGACACTTCTTTCAGCTGGTGCGGCGAAAATGATGCATGGGCTTCGCAGTGCATCGAGAGGAATGGCAAATACTACTTCTACTTTACGACCACTAATCAGGGTCCCGGAGGCGGCGGAAGAGCTATCGGCGTTGCAGTCGCCGATTCTCCGGAAGGTCCATATGAGGATGTCCTCGGTAAGCCTCTGTGCGGTCCTGACTGGGCATATATCGACCCGACCGTTATGATCGACGACGACGGTCAGGCATGGCTCATGTTCGGCAATCCGACCTGCTATTACGTAAAACTCAATGAGGATATGGTGTCTCTCGGCTCTGATATAAAGCAGTTTGATATGACACCGCAGCAGTTCGGTCCGGCTTCCGGCGAGCACAAGACCTCCTACGGTGAAGGTCCGTGGATATGCAAGCACGATAACCTCTACTATCTGATATGGGCATCGTTTGTAAGCGGATACGGCGGTGAGAGCCAGTGCTACGCAACAGGTCCTTCTGTAACAGGTCCGTGGACCTACGGCGGCGTTATACAGCAGGGCTCAAACTCATTTACAACTCACGGCGGTATCATTGATTATAAGGATCACTCCTATTTTTTCTATCACAAGAGCGGTATCCCGGGCGGAAGCTCGTATAACCGCAGCGCCTCAGTTGAGGAATTCACATTCAACGCTGACGGCTCAATTCCGGTCATGAAGCTGACAAACAACGGTCCGGATCAGATCGAGGCACTCAATCCGTTTATCAGGAACGAGGCTGAGACTATCTGCTGGAGCGAAGGTCTCAAGACTGAAAAATGCTCCGAGGGCGGCGTTGACCTCTGCAATATCGAGAACGGCGACTACGTAAAGGTTGCCGGAGTTGATTTCGGTTCGGGCGCTGATAAATTCACAGCAAGCGTTGCTTCAAATACGAGCGGCGGTACGATAGAGCTCCACATCGACAGCAAGACAGGTCCTGTTATAGGTGCCTGCCGTGTCAGCGGCACAGGCGGCTGGCAGAACTGGGAAGAGGTTTCCACGGATACAGTAGTTGACGGTGAGCATGACCTCTACCTCGTATTCAAGGGCGACAGCGGCTACCTCATGAACGTTGACTGGTGGAAGTTCGAGGGCGACGGCTCTTCCGAGGTAACAACTGATCCTGTCGAGAAGCCGGAGGGCTATATCTTCGAGAATACATTCGACCGCGGTACTGAGAACTGGAGCGGCAGAGGCGGCGCTAAGGTAAGCACTTCCAAGACCGATCCTTACGAAGGCAGCGGATGTATCTCCGTAACAGGCAGAGAGTATGCATGGAACGGCGTTATCAAGAAGCTTGGCAGCGAATTCAAGGCTGGTGAGACTTACAGCTTCAGCGTGAATGCTAAGTATACGACCGGCAAGGATCAGGATAAATTCCACTTCTCGCTTCAGTACGACAACGCTAACGGCGATCCTGAGTATGTCAAGATCGCTACTGTTGACGCTTCAAAGGGACAGTGGTTCCAGCTTGCAAACCAGAACTTCACACTTCCGAAGGACGGTTCAAATTTCGCTATATACGTTGAAACCGACAAGAGCAGCATTGATTTCTTCATTGATGATGCTATCGCAGCAGTTGCAGGCACTAAGATAGCCGGCGCTAAGGGCGGTACATTCTGCCGCGGCGACATCACCGGCGACGGTAAGATAAACGGCTACGATCTCATCGCTGCAAGACGCGCTCTTATCAATGGCAGCTTCCCGAAAAACTGCTCGTCACTCAACGCTGATGTAAACGATGACGGCGAGTTCAATATCACTGACGTTACTCTCATCAATGAGTTCGTACTCGGCAAGATCACTGAATTCCCGCTTGTTGAAAAGCCGCATACAGCTATGACTATGGCTGAGTTCACACAGATCTGTCAGGAAAAGCTTGTTGAGAAGGAGCCAGATTCTTCTCATCAGGAAAAATCCGGCGTACAGTACGGTACGATAAAGGCTGCAACCTACTACTCAAAGACTGCTAACCGTCAGAAGAAGTACAACATCCTTCTTCCGGCTGGATACTCAGAGGATAAGAAGTATCCTGTGCTCTACGTTCTCCACGGCTACTATGAGACTCAGGACAGAATGATTATCAAGGGCAACGATACGATGTATACACGTCAGATCATCGGAAACGCTATCGCTTCCGGCGAGGCTAAGGACATGATCGTTGTATTCCCTGATGTATTCTCGCATCCTACTATGGCATCCTGCACCGCAATGGATAATGAGAATAACTACGGTTATGATAACTTCATCAATGACCTCAAGAACGACCTTATGCCTGAGATCGAGAGCAAGTACAGCGTACTCACAGGCAAGGACAATACCGCTATCACAGGCTTCTCAATGGGCGGACGTGAATCGCTCCTTATCGGAATGAAGATGCCTGAGACCTTCGGATACGTCGGAGCTATCTGTCCTGCACCGGGGGTTGAAGGAACATTCAACTGGGATGACGATAATTCACCTTATCTCCTCCACATAACAGCCGGTAGCAACGACACGATCGTTTACGATAATCCTAAGACTTATCACAATAACTTCACAAAGAACGGTGTTCCGCACATCTGGCACTATGTAAACGGCGGTTACCACGGTGATAACAGTATCCACGCACATATCTACAACTTCGTTCGTGAAGTATTCCAGGCTACAACATAACTGCGAGGGGATCCAGCAGCGTGACGCTGCACTCTTACAAGTGTAATAATTCGGGGGCGATGTGGGACATCGCCCCCTACATATTTATGAAGAACAGCCGAATTGTGGGGGCTGATGCCTACATCAACCCGTGACGAACAATACATTGGTTTCAACCAGAAAAATGCGGACGACCAAAGGTCGTCCCTACAAAAGCAAACGTAAAATAGCAAAAATGTAGGGACGCTCGTTTATATGGATATATACTGACTTATTTTGACAAGCTGCGGCACACTCCTGATGAGTGTGCATTTATATTTGAATCAGGTCGGAAGTGCAGAAAGGCGCGGCAACTAATTTTGCCGCGCCAGCTTTAAGGAGATGATTGATAGCTTTATTCAGCGTTGAATGCCCATCTGAGGAAGTTATACATATGAGCCTTAACAGAGTTGCCGTCGTGATTTCCGACTGTGATGACCTGCCAGAGGTGGTCAATATTGTTTGCTGTGAGTGTTTTGTGGTAGCGTTCCGGATGGTCTTGAACAACGAAGTCGCCCTGAGCACCGGAGATGAGGAACATATACGGAAGCGGATTTCCGTCCTTGAACTTGAATTCACTTTCAGAAGAGACTGAGCCAGGGTGATCCATGAAAAAGTCAGTAGTTGGATAGATACCAGGTGCAGGACAAGCGCCGCCGATATAACCGAAGAGGTCGGAGCGCATGAGACCGATGTAGATAGCTTCACGTCCGCCCATTGAGAATCCGCTGATAGCAGTATTCTCTCTGCCTGTGAGAACAGGGTAGTTTTCCTCGATGAATGGCATGAGGCTTTCTGTGAGGTCATAGAGGAAGTTATCATAAGCGGCAGTATTGTCAGCGTTGATCTGGTTATCGTAATACTGCTTGGTCTTGTGAGTGAACATCTGAGGCGAAACGATTATCATTTCCTTTGCCTGACCGGATTTAGCGAGGTTTGTAGCCATATTTACAACACCCATATCGTCGCTTATCATGTTGTCCTCATTTCCGCCGATACCGTGGAGAGCATAAAGAACAGGGTACTTCTTGTTCGGATCGTAGTTTTCAGGGAGTACGATATTTACAGGCTTGGTCTGATTATTGAATTTGCAGGTGTAGTACTTCTTTTCGACCTTGACACCGTAAGCCTTGTTGAGAACATCCTGCGGATAATTTTCAGTAAGCTCAGGCGAGCACTTGTTCATGTACTCAGAGCCGGTGATAGTTGGTTTCGGAGTAGGTCCGGGCGGATTATCGTTAGGAGCGAGTTCAAACTCAAGTCTCTTGCCGAGAACGAACTCCTGTAACTGAACGAAATCAGCCATAGTGAACTGGTTATTGCCGTCGACATCAGCAGCAAGGAATCTTGCATGATCCTTGAAAGCAATACCGGTGAATGCATCGACTAAGCCTCTTCTTGCGAGAATGAGGTCGCAGGCATTGATCCTGCCGTCGAAGTTGAGGTCGCCTGAGCTGAATGTCAGACCTTGATAAGAGATCCACGTCGCATCAGCCTTAGGAGCGGCTGAGGGAACGGCAGTCAGGAGCGAAGCACAGCAGAGTGCAGCAGCAGCTGACGCAGCAAATTTAGATTTTTTCATATAAGCCTCCAGAATAAATATAATGATAAGTGGTCAAGTAATCTATGTATACTGTCTAACTACATTATAACGTTAAAAATTGATAGTTGCAATTCAAATATTGCGAAAATATTAATACTAATATACAAAACTTGTTATTTTCTACTATTCGTAATATTGATTTCAAGTATACTCTACGATATGTACAATATGAACTAATTGACCAAAGGCAGTTGACATTTATGTAGAAAATATCAAAAATAGTTGCAATAATTGTAATTGTATGATATAATAAACGTAGATAAAAAAACAATATAAGAAAACATGATGCTGATAAAACTTTTTTGTAATACCTCTTTTATGCAAAAAACGGACTCCCTTTGGAGCCCGTTTTTTGTGCATTATAGCGTAAGTTATCTCGTATCATGAACCTGTACCGCTGTACTTGGTAGCACCGAGCATCCAGAACTTATAGCTTGCATAGAAAAATGCGAGGCTGATAAGCGGCGAGAGCCATGAGAGCAGCGGGATGTCGTCCGGCCTCAGGACTACAAGACTTGGATAGTAGGCGATGAAGGCGATAGGGATAATGAATGTGAAGATGAATCTGAATACCGGTGTGAAGATAGTTATCGGGTACTTTGAGTAGTCCTTCAGCTTGAAAACGAGATCGAGCACGAAGAACGAGCCCTGAATCCAGAAGCAGGTAGCCGAAGCGGCGTTCTGGAGCGCTATCATTATCAGCGAAGCCGATATGAGGAACAGCAGCACCTTCAGAATTATCAGCGGCGTTACTGCAAGACCAATTTTGTTCCATGAGTAGACCAGCGTAGCGATGCCGAATGCGAACTGTCCGAGACCTTTGATGTCGAAAACCTCTGACTGGTAATAGAAGAAGAGGTTTATCGGACGGAAGCAGTATTTGATGAAGTCGCCGGAGTATACGTTCATTCGCAGACTCCAGTTGTTATCAAACAGACACTGCACCGGCGTCAGCGAAATGAGCGAGAATCCGTAAAGGAAGAGCATTTCGTGATACGACCAGTTGTTGATCGAGGGGAAATTCTTGAAGAGTATCCAGAAGCTTACAAAACCGGCGATATTGGTACATATCATGCCGACCGTGGAGATGATGAAGTCTGCGCGGTAGCTCATTTTGCTTTTGATGTCCTGAGCGATTATCTTGAAATAGATACGCAGGTAGAAGCCGAGACTTTTTCTTTCCATAACATCAACCTCCATTCACAGTGATCTGCTTGATCGAGATCTTCCAGAACAGCTTGCTGATGATCATCATGACTATGCACCAGAAAAGCTGGAATCCGAGCATACACCACGGTTCGTGAGGCTCCATGCTGGTACCGTCCCAGAGGAGGAGTCTGAGCGGGGAGTCGTAGATCGCGGCGAACGGGAGCAGCTCAACGACGCTGCGGAGCTTATCCGGGAAGAATGCGAGCGGTATTGTCGCACCCGAGAGAAGCGTTACAACGACCTGTTTCATGATGTTGATGCCCCAGATCGATTCAGTATAGAGGCAAATTGTGCTTACGATGAAGTCGATGCTGTAATTTATAAGTACCGACATCACTACCGATGCCACGAAAAACGGCATATTGATACCGATATGTATCGCGCCCTTTGTGACTATCTCGATAACGATGAAGGTCGGGAGGAAGGTCGCAAAGAAGTTCACAACGAGGTTTCCTGAGAAGCCCCAGAAGATGTAGCGGCGGTAGTTTATAGGCTTCAGCAGATCGAGGACTATCCTTCCGGACTGTATATCACGTCCGACCTGCCATACGGTGTACATCTCCATGAATCCGAACAGAGCAGTTGCCAGAACGAGGTAAATGAGCGTATCAGTGAATGTCATACCGTTTACAACGTCAGTTCCGGAGGAATCGTAGATAGCCTTCCACAGGAAGTAAACTACAATGAGGTAAAGCAGATTTCCTATGAACATTACAAACATGGACATACGGAACTGCAAAGCGTCCATAACGCCGGCGCGGGTGAGGGCGAAGTATTTTTTCAGATTCATTCCACACCCTCCTCGTATATCTTTTTGATGACCTCCTCAGAGGAGATTTCTTCAAGCTTCATGTCTCTGATGTCGTGGGACTTCTGGAGAGAGTTGAGAACGTCCATGACCTTTGATTTATCCTCATCAACGAGTATCGAGATCCACTCGTCATCGGAATCGACCGAGAACATCGGGAACTGTTTCTGTATTGAAGCGGCATCGTCCTTGAGAGAGCCGCCGGTACGTATTTTGAGGGTACGGTAAGAGCCGAAGAAGCTTTTAAGGTGTTCGATGTCGTTATCGTAGAGCATCTTGCCCTTGTCGATGATGACGATTCTCTGACACAGAGCGTCAACATCGCCCATATCGTGAGTTGTTAGGATAACGGTAGTATTCTTCTTCTTGTTCAGTGCCTGAATGAGCGTTCTTATCTTGGACTTCATCGAAACATCGAGACCGATAGTCGGCTCATCGAGGAAAACTATTTTCGGATCGTGGAGAAAAGCCGCGAGGATGTCGCTGAGGGTACGCTGACCGAGTGACATCTGACGTACAGGCTTGTGGAGGAGCGGCTCTATGTCCACGAGCGACTTGTAAAGCTCGATCATTTCATCGTATTCCTTGTCGCCGATCTGGTAGATCTCCTTGAGTATCTTGAAGGATTCGATGAGCGGCAGTGCCCACCAGAGCTGTGTACGCTGACCGAATACAACTCCGATCTTCTGAGCATTTCTGGTACGGTTCTTGTAGGGGATGTTGCCGTCGACGAGTATCTCACCGGAAGTCGGTTCGAGTACGCCGGTCATCATCTTGATGGTAGTAGATTTGCCAGCACCGTTTGGTCCGAGGTAGCCGACGATCTCGCCCTGCTGAATGTTCATGGAGATGCTGT
The DNA here is from genome assembly GCA_015067005.1 of Ruminococcus flavefaciens. Classification (GTDB taxonomy): domain Bacteria; phylum Bacillota; class Clostridia; order Oscillospirales; family Ruminococcaceae; genus Ruminococcus; species Ruminococcus flavefaciens_AA. Next base: position 12,425 of record SVNH01000002.1, on the reverse strand, counting down.
CGACAGCGCGGACTATCTTGTAATCGCGTGAAAACAGGTCTTTAAGGCTGCCCTTGAGACCTTCACGTCTATTGAGGACTTTGAATTCCTTGCTGACATTCTTGATTTCAATTATTGCTGACATTGTTTTTACCTTCTTTCTTGTTCAGATGAATATTTTAATAGTATAACGCAGTTTTCAGTAAATGTCAAGTATTATTTTTCAATTTTTTTATCACCGTGCGGCACTCCTGTATAGCCGCGAATGATGCCGCGGTACAGACTGCCGCTGTACTGTATTTCAGTCCGATGAACGGGAGCGTAAGCGGGAGCGCAAACAGCATAGCACCTGTGATCTTATTCAGCAGCGAGTGTACCGCGGTGAACCTTTTCAGCCTGATGCAGCCGATAGCGAGGGTGACTGCCTTTATTAGCGCTATTCCGCCAGCCCAGCAGTAAGTCCATACAGGGATGTCAAGCACCGGCAGCAGTTTTATCATGCACACTGCCGTGAAAACTATATCCGCGAGGGTATCAAGCTTTGAGCCGAATTCGCTGACGCTTCCCGTCATACGTGCGACAGTGCCGTCGACCATATCTGTAAGACCTGCGGCGATGTAGAGAGCGAAGAAAGCCGGGGAGAGCGGCGTCAGGAACAGAAGTCCGATACTGAAAACTACCCTCAGACCAGTTATAATATTTGCAGTTTGCTTCTTCATTCCCTTGACATCAATACCACGCACTCAAAGTGCGCCAAGACGTAAGATATGATTACGTTTAAACCGGAGTAGGGGAGAGTGGCTTCCGTGAGTGAGTAGATTGGTTGTTTTTTCGGTGCTTTATTTGCGTGGAAATATGTCGATAATCGCTCTGCTCACGGGAGAATAAGTTAATAAGCTTCAATTTGTATTGTAGAATTCAGTAGAAGGAATGAGATGTATTCTATTTTCGTCTATTCCGATGCTCATAAGACTTTCTGTAAACTTTTTTTGTTCATCGGGATTATAATAGTATACAGTCCAAGATAGCTTGTTTTCGGTAATAGAGTCAATTTCTTTGAAATAAGGCATATCCACACCCGCTAAAGAGTGCCCGATTACAAATATTTCGTCAATGTTTTTTCCAGCTAGATTATGCAATGTATAAGAATACTTGTTCACATCCTTTAATGTGTTACGATAGTATTCTTCAATTACGCTGCATATACTTTCCCATTTTTCATCAAATAGATTTTGAGCTTTTTGTTTTTGGTCATGTATTTTTTGAATTCGTACAAGGTTACCATGTCCTATAACCGGATCTATGTCATAATCACGTAATGAACCGTGGATATGAGTGATCCTTGATGGTTCTATTCCATAAACGTTTTCAAGTACAGCAGTGTAATTAAAAGTAAGATATATGGAATCATTTGTTATTAATGACGTTCTTTTTTGAGCATCACGGATTCTAATTGTTCTAACCCATTGTTTAAGAAAGGTCGGTAATTTATGTATATGAGTATATTCTTCAGAGAAGTAATTATACAGGGTATGGTCAATGCTCGCCGCTTTCTCGGATATGACAAGGACGATGAAGGACACCTGATCATCAATCCGGAACAGGCGGAAATCGTCAAGCGTATCTTCCGGGAGTACCTTGAGGGCGCAAGCTGCAAAAAGATCGCTCAGGGACTGCAGCGTGATGGTATTCCGAATGCTCGCGGTAGCACAAAATGGCATGATAACAGCATACGCCTGATTCTCGGAAATGAGAAGTATATGGGCGATGCGCTCCTGCAAAAGACCTACACCGTAGACTGCCTCAGCAAAAAGCGGGTAAAGAACTCCGGCATCGTGCCGCAATACTATGTCGAGGACGACCACGAAGCTATTATATCGAAAGAGACATTCCTGATGGTGCAGGAAGAAATGGTACGACGAGCGAAAACGCAGCTCCCGTTCGGCGGAAAGAAGGGCTATAGCGCCAACCACGCATTTTCGCAGATAATCTTCTGCGCTGGCTGCGGAGAGCAGTTCCGCAGAATACACTGGAACAACCGTGGCAAGAAGTCGGTTGTCTGGCGCTGCGTTACCCGATTGAAGGAGAAGGACAAGTGCCGCGCCAGAACCGTCAGCGAGGAAACCTTAAAGGCGGCATTCCTTGAAGCCCTCAATGAAATGGTCTGCGACAGCGACACCTACATGAACAGGCTGCGTGAGAACCTTGAAGCCGCGATCAATTCAGCTAATCCCATGTCGGCGGAGGCCCTCTCAGCGAAAATGGCTGAACTGCAGCGGGAACTGATCAACCGGACGGAGCGCCGGGAGAACTACGATGACATCACCGAGGAAATTCTGCGCCTGCGTGAGCTGCAGGAGCAGAAAGGCATGGACGACGCTACGCAGAAGGAACACACGAAACGCATAAAGGAACTTCAGAAATTCATCCAGTCTCAGCCGAGTGAGATCACGGAGTTTGATGAGGCTCTGGTGAAGAAACTGCTGGAAAAAGTGACCGTCCATGATGACTACTTGGAGTTCCGGTTCAAGTCAGGCGTGACGATCAGCATCGAAATGTGAATATATAGAGCGACCCCCGCATCACTTTGCTGTGACACCTCAGACGTTCAGGGCGATAGTCGATAAGGCTCACGAGGACGTAAAGAAGTAAGAGAAAATGCACCGAGGAAAATGCTTATACTGCTGCGCCCTGCACAAGAATTATTACAATTATTGTGCAGGGCTGGACTCCGAAAATGGAATAGGCTATAATATAGCTACTATGAAATTGGAGGTGCAGTATATGTTAGCAATATCCGAATTGGCAATGCCGAAATCAAACACGGTCACCACCGTCTGTAATAGTAAGCGTGAGGTCTGGACGGATTACGAAGAAGCAAAGGCGTATTTCCTTGAACTCATGATGTCTACGGACGGCGAGGAGCGTGAGCGAGCAGAGTGCGTTTATATTCAGCTTATGCACGGACTTGATGAGTGCAGTGACGAGGACTAGTAATCAAAAAAGGCTTTGCAGAAATGTGATGGAGTTATCTCCGCCTATGTGTGCAGGTGGAGATAATTCTCTCTATCTTCCGCTTCTCATCTTCCGATACTCCGACGGTGAAACACCAACGTGCTTATGAAACAGCCTGCTGAAATAAAGAGCGTTATCATATCCGACAGCCTCGGCAATTTCAGAAATATTGTATTCGGTGGTTTCCAGCAGACTTTGTGCGTTTGCCATTCGTAGGGAGAGGATATACTGCATCGGAGTAACCTTCAGAATTTGCTTGAAGCTTCGTATAAACCAACAGGTGCTCATATGACGTGACTCGGCGTATTCATCAATGTTCAGAGGCTTGTTGTAATTTTCATTGAAATAATGGATAGCACGTTCAATCTCGTTCTGAATGTCGCTGCCCGATTTTTTTCCTTCTTTGATATAACGGTTAATCATAATGAAGATATGGCGCAACGTAATCGCAATCAATTCCTCGTAATTCTGACGGCACAGTTGCAGCTCCTGAATAATCTGACGATACAGCCACGCATAATCGGGAGAATTTCCTGTATAGAACACGTTTTTATTATTCGGTATTTCGTAGTTATCCAGAATACCCTCTACCATTCGCCCCGTGAAATGCACCCAGTAAACCTCGGTTTTTTCGGGAGCATAATAATAGTAAAATTGTATCTCACCTGGTCGGAAAAGTATCATATTTCCCTCAGTTATGATTGTTTCTTTTCCCTGCAGACCATCAAAATAGAAATGTCCCTTGCCTTTGGCTATGTATATAAGCTGATAGTCACGTCTGCCTGTGGGACGCTCCGTTGAAACAACATGGCGGCTGTGCACACGATAATATCCGCAGCTTGTAACAACAAGTGATTTGCTTGTATCAACCATATCATTCAGAGAATTGTGTAAATACGCAACGTTTGTAAACATAACCATAACTCCTTTCGTTTTTATCAGTATAGCATATTATAAGCTGAATTTCAATGCTTTTGTATCATTTTGTGCATATTTTAGTCTATTGTGTTTATTGTTTACGCTTAAAAACCGTGTTAGAATATAATCAGGAAAAACAAAGGCGCCTTTAAACGGAAACAGTATTCACCCGTTATGTGAGTGCTGCTTCGGTGCAAAACTCGAGACTTGAAAAGGCAAACGAAGACTGGGACAAGGCTCACAGCAACTAAGGAGGAAATATCATGAAACCTACACTTGAATGGCTCGCAAATCCTGAAATATATGAAGTTAACCGTGAAAAGGCACACTCAGACCATACATATACAACAAAGGACGGAAATCTCCGTCAGAGCCTGAACGGTACTTGGAAATTCAACTACACCGAACATCCCGACAGCAGACCTGCTGACTTCTACAAGACAGATTTTGATGTAACAAGCTTTGATGACATCATCGTCCCCGGACACATTCAGTTACAGGGCTACGATAAGCCACAGTATGTAAACACACAGTACCCTTGGGAGGGTCACGAACAGCTTGTACCTCCGCAGATACCAAAGAAACGCAATCCTGTGGGAAGTTATGTTAAGTTCTTTGACGTTGACAAGGAACTTCTCGGCAAGAAAACCTTTATCAGCTTTCAAGGCGTGGAAACTGCAATCTATGTATGGCTCAACGGCGAGTTTGTAGGTTACTCCGAGGACAGCTTTACACCTTCCGAATTCAATATTACTCCTTATCTCAAGGAAAAGAACAACAAGCTTGCGGTTGAGGTTTACCGTTACAGCACAGCAAGCTGGCTTGAAGACCAGGATTTCTGGAGGTTTTCGGGCATCTTCCGTGACGTGTATCTTTACGCTGTTCCTGAAATTCACGTTCGTGATATGAAGGTTATCGCAGACTATGATTACGAAAACGGCAATGGTATTCTTGCAACCGAGCTTGATATTATCGGCGACAGCGATTATGAAATAAAGCTTACTCTCACTGACAAGAACGGTATCAAGGTGTATGAGGGCAATACTGCAAATGTATCAGCTTCGATACCTGATATTATGCCTTGGAGTGCAGAACAGCCCAACCTCTATACAATAACTGCTGAGATTTCATCAGATAGTGAAATTATTGAAACCGCTGAAACAAAGATCGGCTTCCGTACCTTTGAGTTGAAAGACGGCATTATGTGTCTGAACGGCAAGAGAATTGTTTTCAAGGGCATCAACCGTCACGAGTGGAACGCAGAGGGCGGCAGAGTTGTTACCGAGGATGATATGCTTTGGGATATCCGCTTCATGAAGCAGAACAATATCAACGCAGTCCGCACCTGCCACTATCCGAACAACTCTCTTTGGTATCAGCTTTGCGATGAGTATGGCATTTACCTTATTGCCGAAACAAATCTCGAAAGCCACGGCACTTGGCAGAAGATGGGTGCTTGTGAGCCGTCAATAAATGTTCCTGCTTCTATTCCCGAATGGAAAGAAGCCTGCCTTGACAGAGCAAGATCCATGTATGAGCGTGACAAGAACCATGCAAGCGTGCTGATATGGAGCTGCGGAAACGAAAGCTACTGCGGTGATGATATTGCGGCAATGGCTGACTACTTCCACGAGGTTGACAGCACAAGACTTGTTCACTACGAAGGCGTTGTGTGGAACAGAAAATACGACCATATCACAGATATGGAAAGCAGAATGTATGCAAAGCCTGACGAGGTTGAGGAATACCTGAAACAGAACACAGGAAAGCCCTACATCAGCTGTGAATACATGCACGCTATGGGCAACTCCCTCGGCGGTATGAAGCTTTACACCGACCTTGAAGATAAATATGAAGCATATCAGGGCGGCTTTATCTGGGACTACATCGACCAGTCACTTTACAAGGACGGAGTGCTTGTTTACGGCGGCGATTTTGATGACAGAGCAAGCGATTACGGCTTCTGCACAAACGGTATTGTTTACGCTGACCGCACATATTCTCCAAAGGTAAGCGAAGCGAAGCGGCTCTACTCCAACATCAGAATGAGTCTTGAGAACGGTGTGCTGACCGTAGAAAACAGAAACCTTTTCACTGATACAAGCGGATATATCTTCAAGGTAACTCTTGAAAAGGAGGGCGACATCCTCAGTGCAGAGGAGCACCGCCTGAACATCTCCGCAGGGGAAGCAGGCAGCGTGAAGCTTGGTCTGGATATTCCCGAAAACGGCGGCGAATATGTTCTGACAGCCTACGCAGTTCTTGCAGAGGACACGATCTGGGCAGAAAAGGGACACGAGATATCCTTTGCACAGCAGATCGTAAAAACTCCCGAGCTCACAGCCCCGATGACTGCTCATAAGGCAGAGATAGTGTACGGCGATTTCTGTATCGGAGTAAACGGCGAGGGCTTCTCGATGCAGTTCGACAAGCGTGAGGGCGGCGTAAGCTCGCTGGTCTACAACGGAGTTGAGTACATCACAAGAGCGCCTAAGGTAAGCTTTTTCAGAGCGCACACCGATAACGATACAGGCGCGGGCTACCCTTGCGAGAATGCACAGTGGCAGATCGCAGGAAAATGTGCAAAGCTTCTCGGTTTTGAAACAAAAGAAAACGCTGACAGCCTTGAAGTAACATTCAAGTTCCTTGCACCCACTGTTCCGTCATTTGAATACAAGGTTACATATATCGCATATTTCGACGGCAGACTTGGCGTAAAGGCTGAGTATGACGGAGTAAAGGGACTTTCCGATATGCCAGTATTCGCAATGGATTTCAAAATGAAGAAGCAGTATGACAAGTTCACATTCTACGGAATGGGTCCTGATGAAAATTACATCGACAGAAACAACGGTGCAAGACTTGGTGTATACACATTAACTGCACTGGAAAACTTCACAAAGTATCTTAACCCACAGGAATGCGGCAACAGAACAGGCGTGAGATATGTAAATGTATATGAAGAAAACGGAGCAGGTCTTAATTTCACAGCAACAGAAAATCCCTTTGAAATGAGTGTTCTTCCATATAACGCATACGAGCTTGACAACGCTATGCACCGTGACGAGCTACCTGACCCAACTTACACTTGGGTACGCATTGCCGCAAAGCAGATGGGCGTTGGCGGCGATGACAGCTGGGGAGCACCCGTACACAAGGAATTCAAGATAAACAGCGAAGAAGCAATGTCGCTTGAATTTATCGTATCTTCCCTTTGATATCATAGGAGATGATTTTATGAATATTACCGATACTTTACAGAGTATTGAAAACAATGAATTTACAAAAGTCTTTTCAGAGCTTTATGGTACAGACGATGACACTATGACATATCAGAAACAGCGCTATCTTGACGCAGTAAGCAGCTTTGCAAAGCTGTATCCCGACAGAAAGGATATCCGTATCTTCTCCGCATCCGGCAGAACTGAAATCGGAGGCAACCACACCGACCACCAGCACGGCTGCGTGCTGGCGGCGGCTGTAAATCTTGATGCTATCGGCGTTGTAGCCTTTCACAATGACGGAGTTATCCGCATAAAATCCGAGGGATATAATCCTTTTACTGTAAATCTGAGCGATATTTCCGTTCAATCGGGTAATACAGGCACAGGCACAGCCGCAATCGTAAGCGGTATAGCGACAAGATTTATGGATATGGGTGTTAAAATCGGCGGTTTTGATTTATATTGTACCTCTGACGTAATCTGCGGAAGCGGAATTTCTTCATCAGCCGCTTTTGAAACGCTGATTGGTACAATAATAGATACCTATTATAACGATAATAAGGCAGGAGCAGTTGAGATCGCAAAAATCGGACAGTTTGCCGAAAATGTTTATTTCGGCAAGAACAGCGGTCTTATGGATCAGATGGTTTCTTCTGTGGGAGGCTTGGTGTTCATCGACTTTTCAGATACGGAGCAGCCAAAGGTTGAAGGCTTCAGCTGTGATTTTGAGGAATACGGCTACTGCCTGTGCATTACCGATACAAAGAGCAGTCACGCTGACCTTACTGATGATTATACCGCAATCAGAAATGAGATGGAGAATATTGCAAAGCATTTTGGCAAGACCCATCTGAGATTTGTGAATGAGCTTTTATTTTACAATGAAATTCCGAAGCTCCGTGAAACCTGTTCTGATAGAGCAATAATCCGAGCAACGCATTTCTTTGAGGAAAACAATCGTGCAAAATTTGAAGCTTCTGCTTTGAAAGATGGAAACTTTGAATACTTCCTTGAGCTTGTAAGGCAGTCGGGACGTTCTTCAGAAGCGTATCTTCAGAATCATTATTCCTGCTCCGACCCTGAAAATCAGGCAATAACCCTTGCTGTTATGCTCAGCAGAAGATTTCTTGGCAATAGCGGAGCAGTAAGAGTACACGGCGGCGGTTTTGCAGGAACAATTCAGGCATTCGTTCCCGTTGGTCTTGTTGATGACTATATCAATGAAATGAACAGGATTTTCGGAGAAAAATCTTGTACAAAAATGAAAATCCGTCCCGTAGGCGGTGTAGAGATTACTAAGGAGTGATTTTATGGCTATTCTGGTACTTGGCGGAGCAGGCTATATCGGCTCACATACCGCACTTGAACTTGTAAAAGCAGGAAACGAAGTTGTTATAGCAGATAATCTTGTTACGGGATATCGTAAGGCGATTCCCGAAGGGGCAAAATTCTATGAAGGCGACCTCCGTGATTTTGACTTCCTCAACAAGCTTTTTCAGCAGGAGAAAATCGACGCTGTAATTCACTTTGCGGCTTACTCCCTCGTTGGCGAGAGCGTTACAAATCCGCTGAAATAATACGACAACAATCTTTATGGCACTAAAGTGCTTCTCGAAGCAATGGTGAAGAACAATGTGGGCAAAATCGTGTTCTCATCAACAGCCGCTACATACGGCGAGCCTGAGAATATTCCTATTCTTGAAACCGACAGAACCTGTCCGACAAACCCATATGGCGAAACAAAACTTGCTATGGAGAAAATGTTTAAGTGGACAGCAGAGGCTCATGGTCTGAGATATGTTTCACTCCGTTACTTCAACGCTTGCGGTGCTGATGAAAGCAGCATAATCGGCGAGGCACACAACCCTGAAAGCCACCTCATTCCGCTTATTCTTCAAGTGCCAAACGGCAAGCGTGAAACAATCTCCATTTATGGAACTGACTACGATACACCTGACGGAACTTGTATACGTGACTATATCCACGTTACCGACCTTGCACAGGCCCATATTCTTGCTGTGCAGTATCTCAATAACGGCGGCAAGAGCGACATTTTCAACCTTGGCAACGGCGTAGGCTACTCCGTTCGTGAGGTAATCGAAACCGCAAGAAAGGTTACGGGACACCCGATTCCTGCAACTGAAACTTCAAGGCGTGCAGGCGACCCTGCAAGACTTGTCGCATCCAGCGAAAAAGCAAAATCCGTTCTCGGCTGGAAGCCTGTTCACGACAGCCTTGAAGAAATCATTGCAAGTGCTTGGAACTGGCACAAGAATCATCCGAATGGTTATGACGAATAATAGGGGGCGAAAGTATGATTTGCAATGATGTACAAAAGCTTATTGACTATGCAATAAAAAAGGAGCTTATAACAAACGACGATATCTATGTTGTCCGCAATCAGCTTATGGAAGCATTGAAGCTTACCGATTGGGAGGAGAATTTGTCGGAATGTTCAGATGAAACTATTGATGAAATTCTTGCTCCGCTGGTGAAGTACGCTTGCGAAAAAGAAATAATCAGCGACACGTCGAACTCTCATGACTTATTTGATACAAAGCTTATGGGTATTCTTACTCCAATGCCCAGAGAGGTCGTTGCAGAATTCAACAAGCGTTACACAGCAAATCCAAAGGAAGCTACCGACTGGTATTTCGATTTCAGCAAAAAGCTGAACTATGTACGTGCAGGACGAATTGAGAAAGACCTGAAATGGACTTATGACTGCGAGTACGGCAGGATTGACATTACAATAAATTGTTCCAAGCCCGAAAAAGACCCCCGTGACATTGCTGCGGCAAAAACACAGAAAGTGTCAGCTTATCCTGAATGTCAGCTCTGTCCTGAAAATGCAGGCTTCGCTGGTCACGCAACACACCCTGCAAGACAAAATCTTCGTCCCGTTCCTTTAACCGTGAACAATGAAAAATGGCAGTTGCAGTATTCGCCTTACGGTTATTACAACGAACATTGTATTGTGTTTAACGAAAAACATATCCCGATGAAAATTGATGATGAGGTGTTTGAAAAGCTGTTTGATATTGTGGATTATCTTCCGCACTATTTTGTAGGCTCGAATGCGGATTTGCCGATTGTCGGCGGCTCGATTTTAAGTCACGAACATTTTCAGGGCGGAAATTACACCTTTGCAATGGCAAAAGCACCCATTGAAACCGAGTTTGAAATAAAGGCTTACCCAGCTGTAAAAGCAGGGATTGTGAAATGGCCTATGTCGGTTATCCGTGTTGCGTCCGAGGACAGAAAGCAGCTGTCGGAATGCTGTTCTGATATTCTTGCCAAATGGAGAGGGTACTCCGATGAAGGCGTGTTCATCTTTGCTGAAACAGATGGAGAACCGCATAACACAATTACTCCTATTGCAAGAAAAAACGGCAATGTTTACGAGTGCGACCTCGTACTCAGAAACAATATCACGACAGAGGAACGTCCTCTTGGCGTATATCATCCAAATCCGTCGCTTCATCATATCAAGAAAGAAAACATCGGTCTGATTGAGGTTATGGGACTTGCAGTTCTTCCTGCAAGACTTGCAAAGGAAATAAATATGCTTGAAACAGCAATGCTTAATAAGGAGAACCTTTATAACTACCATGAACTGACACAGCACGTTGAATGGGCAGAGAATATTTTAAAGCGTTATCCCGATTTCAGCAAAGAAAATGCGAGAGCAATTCTGGAACAGGAAATTGGTAAAGTCTTTCTGGAAGTTCTTGAGGATGCTGGTGTGTTCAAAAGGAATGAGAACGGACAAAAAGCATTTAAGGAATTTATTACAAGCATCAATGAATAAAACAAGAGCAGTACCGCAATTAAGCGATACTGCTCTGTCTGTTAATACATTAGCCACCGTTTAGTCAATAACCATTAGTATTTTGGAATACTTCTGTATGGTCATCGCCATAATGTAGAGCCTTTTGCTATGTCCTCAGACGAACGGAAATGCCCTCAGCACCTTCCAAGCCTGCGGAGCGGAAAACTATAACCACCTGAAAAGAAAAGACCTGAGAAATGCTTGTATGAGCAAATCTCAGGCCTTTGTCTGCTATTCAGGCAGTTATTTCGTTGCACGCCATAATGCCGATCTGAACCTCAGAGTAACGGAAAGCGAGTGTGTCATTAGACTTGCGGCATTTATGCGCAATACTGGCATTCCCTGGGCTTTCACTTACGGCAACCACGATACCGAGTCGCTTGCATCTGCAAACAAGCAGGAGCTGAATGAGGTCTACAAATCGCTTTCCTTCAAGACCTCCGGCAATCTGCTTTACCCTTATGTTCAGCCCGATATTATGGGCAGAAACAATCAGCTTATAGAGATACGCAACGCTGACGGTTCGCTGAACACAGGGCTGTTCATGATAGACTCCAACGCCTACACAGGCGAGGGCATTAATGTCTATGACTATATCCATGACGATCAGGTGGAGTGGTACGCAAATGAAGTTGAGCGCATGAACAATGAGGCAGGACACACCGTAAATTCAATGGTGTTCTTCCATATCCCGCTTCAGGAATACAAGACCGCTACCGAGCTTTATCTTGACGGAAGCGATGAAGTGAAATACTACTTTGGTGAGAACCCCGGCGATCACGGCGGCATCACGAATGACCTTGTGTGCTGTTCCGACTATCCGAGCAAGATGTTTGATACAGCTCTGGAGCTTGGCAGCACAACAGGTTTCTTCTGCGGACATGACCACTACAACAACGCATCACTTGAATACAAGGGCATCCGCCTGACCTACGGCATGAGCATTGACTATCTTGCAATGCCCGGTATCGAAAAAGAAACCAAACAGCGAGGTGCAGAGCTGATTACGATACACTCTGACAGCAGTTGGGACTTGGAGCAGATACCGCTTGAATCAATTGTAAAGTGAATAAATAGAGACAGCCCCACACCACTGGTGATTCCGTGATGCGGGGCTGTTTTATTACGGATTTGTTTCCACTTTGTACATTTTGACGAATGACAACCAATCTACGAAGTATCGAACCCTCTGTTATCCAATCTGCGCACTAACCTCACTGCGCAGATTGGTTGTCAGGCGTTTTCAGTTCGTAGATGTTTTTCCAAATACAGTAAAAAGCCGGTTAGGGTTGACTTCGCAGATTGACTGTATAGCCGAAAACTGCCGTAAAATCGGCACTTTTACGCCTTATCCCTTGACATCAATACTACGCACTCAACGTGCCTCGAAATCGTCGGAATGATGTCAAGAGGCTGAATATATCGGTTTATATGTTCTCGGAAAAAGGTCAAAGACA
>SVNH01000021.1 GCA_015067005.1 Ruminococcus flavefaciens | reverse complement strand
GGTACTAATCGGTCGAGGGCTTTTCCTTTTACTTCTACTGACCAGTTCTCCCTCAGCATTACGCTTTATTTCAAGTTCCAAATAATTAAAAAAAGAATTTTTTAGAAACCGCTTGACAAATTAATCTGAATGTGATATAATAGTTAAGCAGTTTGATATGCACCATTAGCTCAGTTGGTAGAGCAACTGACTCTTAATCAGTGGGTCCTGGGTTCGAGTCCCCGATGGTGCACCAAAATGGCCCGTTGGTCAAGCGGTTAAGACACCGGCCTCTCACGCCGGTAACACCAGTTCGATTCTGGTACGGGTCACCATATATATAGTCGGTGTTTATTGCGCAGAGGTCACACCCGTTCCCATTCCGAACACGGAAGTTAAGCTCTGCCGCGAAGACAATACTTGGCTGGCGACGGCCTGGGAAAATATTTCAATGCCGGCACATATATTCCTCCTTAGCTCAGTCGGTAGAGCACTCGGCTGTTAACCGAGTTGTCGCCCGTTCGAGCCGGGCAGGGGGAGCCAAAACGAAGAGAGATACTGAACCCTGATAGCAGTTATTTTATGGAGTGCTACTATCCTTTGGGTTGAGTATCTCTCTTTTTTATTTTATCATACTGCGATTAAATTGTCATGTTCATATTATAAAGTTCAAGGACTCGGTTTTAGTGTTTTTCACGAATTGTGAAAACGCTGGAATCGAGCCCTTTTTTGTTTCCTGTCAGCAAAGTGATAGAAAGCCTATCAGCGGTTTGTGAGCCGTTTTTGACGGCATCGGTGGCAAGTCGGGAAAACTACACCACCGAGAGCAGTTAAAGCCGCTGTTAGCGATTTGTTCGGTGTGTGAAGCGGTCGAACAGTATAATTCTCCTGCGCGGAATATGAGTTACGATTACAGAACAATTATGACGCGAAAAAGCCAGCGGAGGCTCTCCGCCAGATACATAGAAAGCAGATCACGCCTGCTGTCTATGGAATAATTATGTCAGGAGGAAAACAGATGAACAAATTCTACATGAACGGTAAGCTGATACACAAGGCTTCCGATCACAACACCAAACGCTGTGAGGTGGAGAAATGGGTATTCCTGCCTCACTCTGACTTTGAAAGGCTGAAAGCAAACCCATACTGCGTTGAACCGTCAAATGGACTGGAAGATACGGATTACGTTAAAGTTTCAATCAGGTACGATTCGGCAACTCATTTGAAATTGGGAAGAAATTTTCTTTACCGGCTCAAAGCTGCGTTTGAATGTATCGGGTACTGTTTTTGTGAAAATATGATCATGCTGATTGACTTATTCATGAAAATACAATATAATGTATATATAAGAGCCTGTTTAGTATCTGAAAGTAGTCGGATTTTCCTGCAAATTTTCGTCTTGATGACGGATGTCCGACGCTGTAATACTGTATGTATTGCAAGGAGGGCAGACTAAATCGGGACGGAAAGATGCCGAAAAGACGGCTGCCGGAAGATGCTAAACAGGCTCTAAGTTTGCGTTTTGATAAAAGAGGAAAATCATGGATAAAAATGCAACTGAGGTAAAAGTAACCATAATTGAAAAGGTCACCCGTAATTTTCTTGATTCTGTCATATACGACCTTGACAACCAAATCGAGTTGCTTTCAAGTCAGGCAGTATAAGAGGAGAGCCGCATGAATAATAATAATGAAGAAAGAAAAGTATACCTGACAATTGATGACGGACCGTCGTTGATTACCGGGAAATTTTTGGATATTCTGAAAAAACACAACTCTCATGTAACGTTTTTTGTGGTAGGTACGATGATACTCGGCAAAGAGAGCATAATAGAACGTATGGCTGAGGACGGCCATACTATCGGAGTTCATACCTATACACACAAATATGATGTTATATACAATAAACCTGAGGTATTCTGGGAGGATAATCTGCGCACACGAAAAATAATAACAGATATAATCGGCTATGAGCCGCAGGTAATGCGTTTTCCGGGAGGCTCATCCAATATGGTCAGCAGAAAGTACTGCCGTGGGATAATGAGCCTGCTGGTGGAACAGGCAAAGGATCATGGATATGAATACTTTGACTGGAATTATTCGCCGGAAGATGGTTCAACTGACATAAACTCCGTTGATCAGATGTCTGAGCTTTTAGTCAATTATATACACAGGAATACCGCTGTGCCTATGATTCTTATGCACGATCGGGATCAATTGGTAAATCACCTTGAAGTTGTGGATAGAGTACTCACTCAGTGCATTTCGGAAGGTTACTCTTTCGAGGCTATATCTGAAAATGTTCCGCCTGTTCATCACCGGGTGAACAACTGATAATTGAATGGCTAAAAGAAAAATCTGCTTTTATTCGCTGTCAAAGGCAGCGGCTGCAAATGGATATTGCAATTTGCGGCAGCGAATGGTATAAATCATATCATTATCGAGAAAATATGTAATTATTAAATTTAGCAAGGAGAATCATTATGACAGTTGATAAAAAGCCGAAATCTATCCCGAATTGTAAATCAGCAGTGCATTATTTCGTTAACGGGGAAAAAATACTGAAAAAAACACTTAACTATAATATTGACGGTGTGAGATACAAAGATGTCGTACCTATGTATCAGTATGATACTGTTCGTTCAGCGGACTCCTACAATGTGCTGATAGATCAGTTCGATGTTGAAAATAACGACAGATACAAAATAGAAGAGCTTGAGGACGGAAAAAAACTCACCTGGTGTAATATTTATGCATCAGATGTTATGGGTGCCTGCGGAGTTCCGTTCACACATTGGGTCTCTTCGGACGGCAAGCCGATTTCTTATGAAACAGCTCAGAATACTAAAGGAGCCTATGAGTGTACCGTCTGGCTGCATCAGATATGGCTCAATGAGTACGGCATTAAAGAATACGGTTGGAAGAAGATAGATGCAGCTGAAGCACAGAAACGTGCAAATCAAGGCTATCCAACTATCGTGCTCAACACAATAGGATCGCATATCGCTGTTGTAAGACCTGAAACAGACGACCTGAGGTATAACGGTAAAAATGTTATAATCTCTCAGGCAGGTGCTTATAATCTGAGATATTCTACCCCTGAGATTTGTTTTGGCACAGATGACCTCATTTACTATACCCATGACTAAAGGGTATCTTTTAAAAAGTAAAACATTTCCCGATGATTGGCTCTATGATGCTCAACGGGTGTATTCAGGGAGAAACATATGAAAAACGTATACTATGAACGACTGGATGAGGGCTTGTACTATGTACTGCAAACAGATAGGTATAAAAGCATAAAAAACAAGAAAATCGTTATCGCAGCATACTTATACTACGAAGAAAGCCTTCAATATCATATTGACATACTTAAACGTCTGCCCGAATACATCAGCGTAAGGCTTATCACATCGGATAAAATCATCTATGGGAAGCTTTCAGATGAAGCAATGACAAGACAAAATTGGGAAGCAGTGCTGAAAGAGAACCGTGGCAGAGATATCTCCGCTCTGTTGGTTTCATGCAAGGAACTATTTTACAAATATGATCTGCTTTGCTTTTTGCACGACAAAAAGGAAAAAATACCCGGAGACTCGGAAGATATCAGGATATGGTGCCATACTATGTGGGAAAACCTCGTGTACTCGGAAGGATATATATCAAGGATCGCAGACCTTCTTGAAAGCGGTGAGGTCGGACTGGCGCTGCCTGCGATAGGTTTGGGTAAGCGTATAGCTATCGATCAGCGTGGTGTATGGGGAAGAAAAAACTATGAAAACGTCTGTGAGCTGCTGGATAGAATGGATATAAATGTTCCTGTTGATAAATGGGTCCCCCCTGTTTCATTCGGGACTATGTTCTGGTGCAGAACGAAAGCTATGAAAAAACTGGTGGATATTGGTTGGAGGGATACAGATTTCCCTCAGGAACCACTGCCTGATGATAATGAGATAAATCATGCTGTTGAAAGGATACTGCCATATGTAGTGCAGGATGCGGGGGCAAAGACTGCCACAGTAATGACGGATATATTTTCAGGGAAATATATAGCTTCTCTCAATCACTGTCTGCGTAATACGCTGGATATTACCGAGTATATGGCAGGAGTCTATTATCCCGATGATGTGTGCCGTTTTCAAAGCAGGATAAGACAATTGGGAGACTTTATAAAAGAATGTGATAAGCTGTACATATATGGCACAGGGCTGAGAGGACGATGGACACTTAATATACTGACAGCGTATTTCGGCATAGTTCCTGAGGGTTTTATCAATATGAAGCTACCCATAGAAACGTACCTTGGGTATAAGACCTATTCACTGAATGACATCACGGATAAGGAAGCCGGGATAGTAGTTTCCACAGCCGGGGATACATATATTGCTGAAACAGCCCAACTCCTGGAAAAAGCAGGTCACAGGAATGTGTTTTTACTGTACAAGCGGTAAGCACTATCCACCGCATAAAATAAATCATAAAAAACGGAGGGACTGAGTGGATAACCTTAAAAATATAACTATCGGTGTTGTTACATATAATAATGCTGATGAAATTGGTGAATTGTTGGATTCCATAACAGAATGCTCGTCTTTTCATGATCTGACTGTATATCTGTATGACAATGCCTCCACTGATAATACCGCAGGAGTTGTAAAGGAGAAGTATCCATGGGTAAGGCTTATCGAAGGCAAAAAAAATCTCGGATTTGGCAGAGCACATAATGAGATAATAAAACTTGTAAAAAGCAAATATCATATTATCGTAGGTCCCGATGTTAATATACACACAGATACCATAACGGATGCGGCAAAATATCTGGATGATAATCCCGATGTTGCTGTGCTGACACCGTTTGTTCTCAATCCTGATGGAACACAGCAGTACCTGCCCAAGCGAAATCCAAAATTAAAATATCTGCTGGGAGGCACATTCGAGAACAAGTTCAAGTGGGCGGCACGGCTCAGAGCTGAATACACGTTAAAAGATAAAGTTATCACAGAACCAATCGACGTTGAATTTTGTACAGGGGCTTTTATGTTTACAAGAACGAATATGCTCATAGGAGTTGGAGGGTTTGATGACAGGTATTTTCTGTACAGTGAAGATGCCGACCTTACCAGAAAACTACGCAGCATCGGACGAGCGGTCTACGTTCCCAACATCAGGATAACCCATAAATGGCATCGTGATAACAGAAGATGGAGAAAAAAGACATTCTGGATAGCTCTGCATTCAAATATAAAATATATGATGAAATGGAGCAAGATGTAGAAATATCAGTAATGAACGATTTTTTTACTAAGGAGCTATATATGAGATTCAAACGATCGAAAAATACAATGCGGGATGAGAACGGAAACGTCGTTTATATTAAAGACGTTAGACAAAAAACGACCTGCCCTCTCATTGAATCAAATAGTATCCGTAACTTTCTTCTTATAGGCATCGACAGCAGAACGAGAGATTATGCTCCTGACGGTCTCGGTGACAGGTCGGATATAATCATGATAATGTCTGTAAACTCTACGACAGGTGCAGTCAGACTCGTTTCGGTGGCAAGAGATTGTTATACTTATATACCCGGTCGGTCTTTGCCCAAGAAGATCAATGCCGCCATGAGTTTATGCGGACCGGATGTTCTGTGTGTAACTGTTGAGGATACGCTGAGAATAAAGATAGATGGCTGGGCATATGTTAATTTCTTTTATATGGCTGATATCATAGATGCGGTTGGCGGTATTTACTGTGATGTATCTTCCAGGGAGATTGACGGTGATTTTGCTTTGAATGGTCTGCTGGCGGATCTGAATGTGCTTATGGGACTTGAAGAATCTCAGGACATGGTCACAGGCGAAGGCCGTATAAAGCTCAACGGAAGACAAGCTGTTTGTTATGCAAGGATAAGAAAAATCGATGATGATTATGTGAGGTCCGCCAGACAGGTCAAAGTATTAAGAGCTTTGGCTGATCGGTTTATGAAATTGCCCCTAACAAGAAAAGTGTCGGCAATCCGGGTTGTGCTTCGTGCTGTTGTCACCAATGTCCCACTTTATAAAATGATAGGATATGCGTTGAGAATGATGCCACATTTGAGAAATATCAGTATTGAGTATATGCGGTTACCTACCGAGGGATGTTTCAATTCGGGTATATACGGAAAAGAATGGAGCATCAGACCCAATTGGAATGCAATGATACCCTATGTTCAGAAATTCTTTTACGGTAAAACGACACAATTCGATCCTGTACGGGATATCAGTCAAGCACCTTCACTTGATAGCTGTGCTACCGATCTCAGACTTGAGGATCTGCTGGGGTAGTCTTTTGACAAAGGCTTGCTTATTGCTTCATAAGAGCGTGTTTTGGATTTGTCAATAATACTTGACACATTTCTCTCGAACAGAATGAGATAGTGAAAGCAAGAGAAAAGAGAAAGAAGTAAAAGCAGACAACAGCGTTTATGCCGCGAAAGCTTATTGACAATGAGTTTGAATGTGGTAGGCTGGTATGATGAATATAAATATGATATAGATTTCTTTACAAATATTCTTGAAATATCATAAAAATGGTTTAGGGGAAAAGAAATGAAGAAGAAATATAAATCAGTCTCAGATAAAGCAGGTTTAGTTATAATCATTTTTGCTATAACATCTTCGATTCTGCTTGTTGTATATTCATTTACATATAAATACTTTGAAAAAGAAAAGCCTGTTTCTTGTCCATCTTATTGCGAGGAGATTTCAGAGCAGATCTCAGATCTTGATTTGGAAGGCTTTAAATATATAGAAGCGGAGGATGAACGTAAAGAAGGCGTATATTTTCGCTTTAAAAGCGAAGGCAATTATGATGAATTGTATGATGATGACGATTGTTTAGATGACATTGTCAAAATAAAAAATGTTATTTCAACTTATCTGTCTTCTCATAAAAATGAAATATTACACGAAAAAACTATACGGTTAGCTTTTTTCGGCGAAATAGGAAACAGAATACAAATATATAATTATGAAAAATCTGGTATTCCACCGGAAGAAGTATTTGCATATTATGATGAAATGTACATTACACCTGATTATTTTGACAAATTCAAAGAAGCAAAACGTATAGGTATCAAGATAACCGATGATGATGATCTGGCTAAACTTGCAGATTATACTGAACTAAAAATGCTATATATTTATGGTGAAAACGAA
Organism: Ruminococcus flavefaciens; assembly: GCA_015067005.1. GTDB lineage: Bacteria > Bacillota > Clostridia > Oscillospirales > Ruminococcaceae > Ruminococcus > Ruminococcus flavefaciens_AA. The sequence goes on along the minus strand of SVNH01000021.1, from coordinate 48,891 downwards.
GTTAGTCAGGACACAATAAATAAAATAGTGGAAATACTGCCGGATTGTGAAGTGACTTACAGAAGTAAAAAATATGGGAGAATAAGAAAAAAAGAGTCAATCCCAAATTCTGTGTAAACGGTATGATGATTAGAAGAGGTTGGCCAATTTTAGTATAAAGCCCTGACACTGGTAGAGCACTCGGCTGTTAACCGAGTTGTTGCTTGTTCGAGCCGGGCAGGGGGAGCCAGTTAGTCCAGATCAATGATCTGGACTTTTTCTTTTTTTCTTGCAGGTATAATAAAAAGTTTAGTTATCTTATTATATAACGACAGTCATACTTTCAAAAGCAAATTTTGATTATATTATCAAGTTACTGCAAATAAACAGCCCATAAATATTTACAAACAGTTATATTTTGAAGCGAAATTCAATTATGTAAAATAATCACATAATTTGTATAAATTTGATTATAGAATATGTCATATATTGGTGAAATTGTGCATTGAAATAATTAACCCACTATGTTATAATTTATAAAGCGTAAAACGCTGATTCTTTATTATTATGGAGGTTGATTATGGAAAACGGAATTCAGCGCAGAGAAATCGTGAAATGTATCATTTTCACAATCATTACCTGCGGAATCTATGGCATTTATTGGTTTGTTAAGCTTACTGATGATACCAACATCATCTCAGGCGAGGCAAATGGCACAAGCGGTACAACTGCTTTTATCCTTACTCTTATCACTTGTGGTATCTACGGTTACTACTGGGCTTACAAGCAGGGACAGAAGCTTGAGAATGCTCGTGCAGCAAAGGGTATGCCAGCAGCAAGCCTTCCGATCCTTTACCTTGTACTTCAGTTCGTAGGTCTCGGAATCGTTGCTTATGCTCTTATGCAGAATGAACTCAATACACTTAATCAGTAATCTTTCAACTGTCCGGCAAGTCCGGACAGTTTCCTTTTATGAATATGACTTTAAACAGAACTAAATTCCAAAAAGTTTGTACGATTATCAGCATAGGGATCGCATATTATCTGTTTGTTACTATTACAGGTGTAGGCATCTCGTGTCCGGTCTATGCTATTTCAAGGCATCGGATAAAGTGCCCGGGGTGCGGAGTATCGAGAGCCTGCATAAGTCTTGCAAGACTTGATCTCAGAGCCGCGTTCTATTATCATCCGGTTTTTGTAACGCTTGCACCTTTGTGGGCTGTTTGTATATTTTTCTGGATCTTTGACAAGGCTGAGAGGTTTCAGTTTGTTGTTGGTGTTATCTCGATAGCAACGCTGCTTGTCTACTGCATTTTAAGAAATATACCGTCATTTCCGCTCAACTGAGCGGAATTTTTATTTTTGTTGTCCATAATCCTTGACATTGTCATTATGTTATGATAAAATTATTATGTACGTTTTTTGCCGGTATAGACCGGCTATAAGTATGCAAGGTATGAAAAGAGGAATAAAATGAGCAGTAATAAGAAGAAAAAAAATGCCGGCGTCAGCAATAATAAGTCCGCGGGTATTAATGGAAATAATCAAAACAATAACGCAAAAAAGAATGTAAAAAAAGCGGAAGCAAAGGCTAAAGCAATATCAAATGCCGCTAAGAATACAAATAGCGCTGAGTCTGCACCGAAGAAAAAGAGCTGGTTCAGTAAGTTCAATAAAAAGAACGAGATCTCGATCATTATCCTGAGTGTTGCGATAAGCTTTACAATACTTTTCTTCTCACCGCTGGATATTTTCCTCGGAAATATGAGAGACTTCGTTGTAAACTTCAATTATATCGCTGTACCTATGCTGCTTGCAGCACTTGCAGCAACTGCTGCACTTATAATAGTTCAGAATATCTTTCTTGCAATCTCTGAATTGTTTTATCAGATCATGTCAAGACTCATGTTCGGCTTCTTGCTTGCGATATATACCCAGACGCTGCTTCTTAACAACAAAATGGCGTCTATTACTGGCGACAGTGTAAAGTACGCCGATGATAAGAAGCTGATCATCTGGAACATCTTCATTCTTTCAATGATACTGCTGCTGCCGCTTGATTTCTTTATAATCGCAAAATTCAAGCCCAAGAGCAAGTTCTTCAACTTTGGAAACGGCGCTGTACTTCCTTATGTTTCGGGACTTATCGTTGTTATGCAGCTTACCGGTACACTCAGTTCAGTTGCTAAGGCTGATTTCAGCAAGTACAACAGACAGTACACTCAGTATCTCTCATATGAGCCGGCAATGTCTCTTTCAAAGGAAGGCAACGTTGTAGTATTCCTTACAGACCGTCTTGACAGCTACTACATGGACAAGGCTCTTGAGGATTATCCTGATCTTAACAAGAAGCTTTCCGGCTTTACATTCTATCAGAACAACGTTTCACACAACACAAATACATTCCCGTCTATCCCGCAGATGCTTACAAACGAGCTTTACCGCGGTACTGACTGGCCTGAGTATACAAAGAAGGCTTGGGAAGGCGATACACTCCCGAGAATACTCACCGAGAACGGTTATGACTGCAATCTACTTATTGATAACCTTACTACTTACACAAGTATCGGTCAGCTTGACGGACAGTGCAATAATATCAAGGACTGCGACAAGGATAACGTTCACATGAATTATATCCACAGCGGCGGTATCGTTCCGACAATGGCTCAGCTTGCAGCTGCTAAGCTTTCACCTTATGTTTTCAAGAACGAGATAACAAACGGTCTCGGTTCTAATCTTTCGCAGGAATTCCTTACATATGATACAGATATGGTAGATCAGATGCCTATGTCAGTTGGTGTTGATTCTGATATCCAGTATTACGATTATCTTTGCGCTCATCCTCTTGATGCTGATAACAAGAATAAGACATTTACATTCATTCACCTCAACTGTGCTCACGGTTCTTCCGAGGAAGAAGCTGCTCTTTACGATCCGAATGAGCCGGTAAATACTTCATCGACTATCCGCGGAGATTTTGAGATAATCTTCGAGTATATAAATCAGATGAAGAAGCTTGGCGTTTATGATAACTCAACTATTCTCATTCTCGGCGACCACGGCAGACCGCCTGTTGAGATCGAGATAGATCATGAGGACGGTCTTACAAGTCCTATCGTTACTGCACTTCTTGTTAAGCCGGCAAACGCTAAGGATGAACCTCTCAAGAAGGACCGCGATTCTGAACTCTCAAATGATTTCTTCGCTGCAAGCATACTTCAGTACGCAGGTGTTGATCCTGCTGAGATCGGCGGCAACATCAACAGCGATAAGTATACTTATCAGAATGTCGTTGATAATGATCTCCACCCGACAAGATATATGCAGACATTCCTCTGGGGCGGCTACGGAAAGGTCACCTACAAGACACTCTATAAGATAACAGAGGATGCAAGAGACTGGTCCAACTGGGAAGCACTTTCAGGCCACGAATAATTACTGTTTTTAATTTTATCAAAGCTATGCTTTGGATAAGCAAATGATCATGATTTAAAGCGAATTCTTACAGGCAGGCGATATTAATGAAACAGGCGAAAATAAAGCAGAATGTTTTTAATAAGAAAAAGGAACTTACGATATTTGCACTAAGTGCGGCTATGAGTTTCATTCTGCTTCTATTCTCGCCTGTTATTATTTATATGGAGGCTCCGTCAGCGTTCATGGTCGATTTCAAGCATATCGCCGTTGTAATGCTTGTGCTTGCGGTCGTGGTAACTTTGGCGCTTGATCTCGTACTTAATTTATTGCTTTTGATAAGTCCGTTTTTGTATATGCTGGTTTCGCGGCTTGTATTCGGAGTTCTTATAGCGTTCAATGTTCAGGCGTTTCTGCTTAACGGCCGTACGGAAGTAGTCCGCAGCGCAGATGTCAGATATTATAAATACCGCACAGAGATACTTTCGGGTGCTATGCTGTTCATAATAATCGCAATACTGCCGCTTATAATTACTATTGTGGCTGCTGTTTTTCCGGAATCGCGTCTGAGAAAGCTTTGCAGCGGCGGCTTTGTAGCGGCAGTTTCAGTGGGGCTGCTTATATTCAATGCAGGTATAGCCTCTGTTAAAACTGCTGAGACTGATTTCATCCGCTATGACGGTGTACAGAACAAGTATCTCTCATATGCGCCGTCTATGTCGCTTTCAGGGAAGGGGAATATAATCGTATTCATCACTGATCGGCTCGACGGTGACTGGATGGACGAAATGCTTGTAAAATATCCCGAACTCAACAGCGAGTTCAGCGGCTTTACTTATTATCGTAATTGTGTATCGACAGGTACAAGTACATTCCCGACCGTTCCGCAGATGCTTACTAACCGGAAGTACGGCGGTGAAGAGTGGTATCCTTACCTCAGCAAGGCGTGGAGCGGCGATACCGTGACATCAGAGCTTAAAGCGAACGGCTATAATGTCTATCTCATTCCTGATAGGATTACGACCCTTTGCAGTACATCGCAGGTCGAGGACCAATGCGATAATATCGCGGAATATGAGGATTCTTATGTGAATCTGAACTGCTTCGGTATAAAGGGCATAGGGGTTACTATGCTCAGGCTTTCAGCGGCGCGTATGTCACCGCACTGTATAAAGCACTATATTACTTACTGGATGGGTGCGAATTTCTGCCGCGGAATGATAGCAAATCCTGATTGCGGCGAAGATTACCTGATAAAGCAGGCGTTTCCGGAGCATGATGTGAATTATTACAATTATCTTGTAAATCACGGTATTACTGCGGATTCCGCAAATAAGACATTCAGCTTCATACATCTCAGCGGCTGTCATAATGTCTACGATCCGATCGCGGATATTCACGGATATTCCGGCGAGAATGACGTATATAAGACCACACGCGGCGATTTTGACATACTCTTTGAGTATTTCAGCCAGATGAAAAAACTCGGTATTTACGATAACTCCACTATCATTGTTATGGGCGATCACGGACGTGTTCCGACCGAGCTTGAAAACGGAAACGAAATAAACAGTGCGATAACGACTGCGCTGCTCATTAAGCCTGCCGGAGCAAAGCTGAGCAGACTTGAGACAGACAGTGTATCTGAATTGTCGCTTGAGTATTTCCCGGCGAGCATACTCGGATATGCAGGTATCAGCAGTGAAGGCTTCGGACACTCATTTGAGGATGCTGTGAACGGTGAGGCAGATGAAAAGCGCTATATACGCACCTATGATTTTGACGGCTACGGACGTATGGTATACAAGGCTGCTTACGAAGTCAGTGATAATGCACGGGATTTTGATAACTGGGAACTTATAAAAGACTGATATTCCGGCTGTAATGGCGTTTTTACGCTGTTACAGCTGTTTTTTTCAGCATTTTTTGTTATAAATGCTCAATTAATTGTTGCTGTCTTGACAATGACAATCTGCTGTGATACAATAATAAGGTATGCGAAATTTGTCTGCATTTTTAAGGCTTTTATGCTGATTTGCAGAAAATATGAGTGTACGTAGAGGCAGAAGTCAAAAAAATAGGATCTGTTTTAAAGATCCGATAATAAAGGAGAAGATAAATATGTTTACAGCTATGAATTCACAGGCAGCTATGTACATTGATCCGGCTACTACAAGCTATATCATCCAGATCGGTGCAGGTCTTCTTATTGCCCTTGGTACTTTCTTCGGTATTTTCTGGAGCAAGATCAAGCGCGCTTTCAAAAAGAAGGAGGACGAGGTCGAGGCTATCGACGCTTCTGAGATCAACGCACTTCACGATGGCGAGAAGGATGTTATCACTGCTGATGACCTTCTCAGCGACGATAAGGACTAATTATCAGGAGTTATAATATATGTCAGTTTTAGGTACTGCGCTCGGCTGGGTAATGAGCTTCATATATAATATGATCCATAACTACGGTCTGAGTATCATAATTTTTACACTATTCACAAAGTTCCTTCTGTTCCCGCTCAGCCTTCTTACTCAGAAAAACTCGATCAACATGGTAAGAATGATGCCTGAGGAGAACAAACTCAAGATCAAGTACATCGACGATAAGGATAAACTCGCTGATGAACGTCTTAAACTTTATAAGAAATATAAATACCACCCGATCCTCAGCTCTGTACCGCTTCTGATACAGATCCCGCTGGTTCTCGGACTTGTATATGTAATCTACCGTCCGCTTTCATTCGTGCTTCAGATAGATTCAAGTGTCATCGACGGCATGAAGGATTGGCTCGTAAACGTTGTTCAGAGTACAAAAACTGAGGATAACGTTTATCAGGTCGAGATCATCAATCAGATCAAGGACGGCTTTCTTCCGCAGGGAAGCGAGTACAAGGACGCTATCACTGATATTCAGGAACTGGATATGCATTTCCTCGGTCTTGATCTCAGTAAGACACCTTCACTCAAGCATTTCGACAGACTCCTTCTGATACCGCTTTTCTCAGGTATCAGTGCATGGCTGCTCTGTTGGGTACAGAATAAGATCAATATTCTTCAGATGGCACAGGGCAATGTAAACAAGGTGCTTACTACCGTGTTCATGGTCGCATTCTCTACTTACTTTGCTGTACTTGTACCGACCGGTGTTGGTCTTTACTGGATATTCGGAAACCTCTTCGCTATCCCGATGATGTTCCTCACAAACCTCTGTATGCCCCCTAAGAAATACGTTGACTATGAGTATCTCGATAAGATGAACAAGCAGCGTATTGAAAAGGAAAAGATCTTCAAGGCAAACAGCGCCCGCGAAAAGGAAGATTATCAGAAATTCTTCGCTGTTAAGAAGATGAAGCTTATGTTCTATTCAGAGCAGAGCGGCTTCTATAAATACTATGCGAGCATGATCGACTATATCTGCGAGCATTCTGATCTCGACATCCACTACGTTACAAGTGATCCGGACGACGCTATCTTCAAGGATACACGTCCGCAGATCAAGCCGTATTTCATCGCTTCAAACAAGAGGCTCATCCCTCTCTTCATGAAGCTTGACTGTGATATGTGCGTTATGACAATGCCTGATATTGAGAAATATCATATCAAGCGTTCACGTCTCAGAAAGAACATTGAGTACGTTTATGTATTCCACGGCATGGGAAGTACAGCACTTACTCTCCGTAAGGGCGCTCTCGACTGGTATGATACAGTATTCGCGGTAGGTCCTGACTGTATGAACGAGTTGCGTGATTCCGAGGAGCTTTACAAAACCCCTAAGAAGCGTATCGTTGAGACAGGTTATCCTCTTATCGACGAAATGATCGAGAAGTACGAAAGCACTGAGCATAAGGCAAATGAAGTTCCGAAGATACTCATTGCACCTTCATGGCAGCCGGATAACATCATTGATTCATGCATTGATGAGATCCTCACAGAACTTGCCAAGACAAACTATGAGATAATCGTTCGTCCGCATCCGCAGCAGGTACGTCATGAGCCTGAGAAGTTTGAGGTAATGACAGAGAAGTTCAAGGATAACAAGAATATCGAGATCCAGACAGACTTCTCTTCAAACAATCCTGTTATGGAATCAGATATACTTATCACAGACTGGTCGGATATTTCTTGGGAATTTGCTTTCGTAACAAAGCGTCCTGTTCTGTTCATCAATACTCCTATGAAGATAATGAACAATGAGTGGGATAAGATAAAGACGAAACCTATCAACATCACTCTCAGAAATGTTATCGGCGTTTCTCTTGAGACAGATCAGATCTCAACTATCAACGATGCTGTCGGCAATCTCCTTGCTAATAAGGAGAAGTACCGTGAGACTATCACAAATACTCTTCACGAGCACGTTTATAACGTCGGAAAGAGCAGACAGCTCTGCGGTAAATATATCGTAAAATCACTTGAGAACAAGAGATAATATTAAAGGCTGACCTTAAATGGTCAGCCTTTTTGTTATGAGCACTGATACTTATTTAACCTCGGTGTAATAGTATACTGCAAGTTGAGTACGGTCGCGCAGATCGAGTTTATCGAGCAGCGAGCTGATATAATTGCGAACTGTACCTTCGCTGAGGTAAAGCTTTGTTGAGATCTCCTTATTGCTCAGACCTTCTGCAACAAGCTCCATTATCTCACGTTCTTTTTCGTTGATACCATGAGCATTGAAATCGTATTCCGGCTTTTTGTTCAGGAGCTCCGGAATGCGGTCTATTATCTTATCGCCGAACACGCTCTGACCGCGCATAACAGCTTCGATAGCAGGAGCGATGCCCTCAAAGTCCTGTTTTAGTATATAGCCCTTTGCACCCATGCTAAGGGCTTTTACTATGTATTCATCGTCTGAGAAGGTTGTCAGGTATAGAATTTTTGCGTCCGGATGCTCACTGAGTATCTGCTCACCGGCTTCGATGCCGTTCATGCCTTCCATACGAATGTCCATAAGCAGCACCTCCGGCATATTCCTGCGGCATATCTCAATTGCATCGCTGCCGCTGCTTCCCATATCACTGACAGTTATGTGACCGGTGCTTTCGAGGATAGTTTTCAGCGATATGGCAACAAGTTTATCATCATCTATTACAGCAATATTCATCATTTTCTCCTTAATTCTTTGGTATCGACATAAACACGCGGAAGCCTTTTTCAGAAGGCGTGAAGGTTATTCTTCCGCCGCAGCTTTCAGCACGTTCGGTCATATTTTTCAGACCTATGCCCGAATCCTGTATACTGCTGCTGCTTCCGTTATCCTCGATCATTACCTGATAGAACACAGGGTGTTCGCGCAGGATAACGCTCAGGTTATTGCCGTTTGAGTGCTTTGCGGCATTTGATATTGATTCCTTGACTACTCCAGCTATGCAAAGCTTGATCTTTCCGGAGGTATTATCGGATATATCATAATCAAGTTTAACATTGAATCTTTCATCGACCGCTTTCAGAGCATCCTCGATTATCTTGCGCAGGTCTATTGAATCATCGTGGAGATCGTGAACACTTTCGCGTATGCTTGTCATAGCAGAATCGAGGGTGTTTTTCAGACTGATGAGCGGCTCTTTCATTTTCTCGTCTTTATTTATTATAATAAGTGCTCCGGACTGAAGCAATGAACGTGTAAGCATATGTCCGACATTATCGTGGATCTCTCTTGCAATACGGTTGCGTTCACTGAGAGTTGCAAGGTGTATTTCGTTATCCTGAGCATCAGCAAGGAGCCTGTTCTGCTGGGAAAGCTGTATGTTTTTTTCGGTAACTTCATCACGAAGCGCAGTGAGCTTAGTGACATCGCGTTCGAGTGAAGACACACGGCTGTATATTATAAATGCAACTGCAATTCCAGCCAGAGTAGCTATATACTGTATAGGAATAAGTGATTTGTCTGTGAACAGGAACAATACAAGCGGAGCGGAAAGCCAAAGCTTTTTCTCCCACAGAGAATCATAGACAACAAGAGGTGCCGTGCAGAAGAATACCGGAAAGATACCGCATATTGCTGCCCACACCATTATTATGATACAGGCGGAACGTTTTCCGGTAAGTATCTGAGCAGAAGAGGAGGCTGTAACAGCAGTCAGAAGGGCTATTACCGGGAGCATATAGCTTTCGGAATCGCATATTCCTATCAGGCATATTGAAAGAATAGCGAGTTTATCGAGCATTCTGTTCAAGCATTGACCTCCTTTTCGCGATGATTTATAACAATTATACCATATGGGGCGGTTTAATTCAAGAGGAAATGACATTTGTCATATCACAAACTGCCTTGCGACACTACCATATTACATTTATCTGCGGTATAATAATATCAGAAAAGGAGAGTGATCCAAATGGAGAACACAGTAGTAAAAATAGATAACCTTGTAAAAAGATACGGCGATCTTATGGCGCTCGATCATTTCAGTCTTGATATAAAGAAAGGCGAGATATTCGGTCTGCTCGGACCAAACGGTTCAGGCAAGACCACTACAATAAACTGTCTGCTTTCGCTTCTCAGCTTTGATAAGGGAAAGATAGAGATATTCGGCAAGGAAATGACTCCGGTCAGCTACGATATAAAGAAGAAGATAGGTATTATAATGCAGAATGTTGCGGTATTTGATGAACTCACAGTTTATGAGAATATTGATTATTTCTGCGGACTTTACATCAAGGATAAGAAAAAGCGCAGGGAATATGTCGATGAAGCGATAAAGTTTGCAGGACTTGAAGACTTCGTTAAATTCTATCCTAAGAAGCTTTCGGGAGGTCTTCTCCGCCGTCTCAATATTGCCTGCGGTATCGCACATAAGCCGGAACTTATCATTCTCGATGAGCCGACGGTAGCAGTAGATCCGCAGAGCAGAAACAAGATGCTTGAGGGTATACAGGAGCTTAACCGCAATGGTGCGACTGTTATCTACACTTCACACTATATGGAAGAGGTAGAGCAGATCTGCACTCGCATAGCTATCATGGATAAGGGCAGAAAGATCGCTGAGGGACATAAGGATGAACTCAAGCGCATGATAAAAAATACGGAAACGATAAGCATTGAAACGATCGGACTTCCGGATAGTATTATTGAAGCAATAGGAAAACTTGAACACGTTTATGATACATCCTATGATGGCAAGAAGCTTATGGTTTATTGCTCCGGCGGCAAGCACAACCTCATAAGGATACTCGATATTATGAAGAACAACGATGTAAGCTTCGGAAGAGTTTACACCGAACTTCCTACGCTGAATGATGTATTCCTTGAAATAACCGGAACTGCTCTCAGAGATAAGGAGGAATGAAAATGTTCCTGCACAATTTGAAATATGAACTGCTTTCAGGATTAAGGTCAAAGGATCTGACATTCTGGCTGATACTCTTTCCGATAATACTCGGAAGCTTCTTCAAGATAGCTTTCAGCGGGGTTTATGAGAAAGACACTGCGTTTTCAAAGATAGACACTGCGATAGTAATGACAGAAGAGGATGTTACCTTAAAAAGTGTCATTGACGGTATTGAGGCATCAGACCAGCCGCTTATGGATGTGACATACACAAATAAGGAAGAGGCTGAAAAACTTCTTAAAGACGGCGATGTCAAGGGAATAATCTACTCCGGCGAGGAGCTTTCACTTACAGTTACCGATAAGGGTATCGAGCAGACTATACTAAGTTCATTCGTGGAAAAATACAACAACCGTGCGCGTATCATAAAGAAAACAGCAGAGACCGATCCTTCGGCGATAGAAAAGGTCGCAGCCGTTCTTTCGGACGATGTCAAGGCAGCAAACGAGGTCCCGCTCACTGAAGGAAATACAAACAACCTTATCTTCTATTTCTACAATCTCATCGCAATGGTGGCACTTTACGGCTCACTTAACGGACTTAATATAGCCAAAAATAATCAGGCGGATGTTTCGGCGCTCGGCGCAAGAAAGCAGTGTTCACCAACACCGAAGAGTTTAAGTACATTAGCATCGTTCTGCTGCTGCATCATTATGCAGACAATGTGTATGGTGATCTGCGTAACATTCCTGAGATTCGTTCTCAGAGTTGATTTTGGAAACAGACTTCATTTTGTATACTTAGCAGCAATACTTGGCGGTATAGTAGGAGTTTCAATGGGATTTTTCATTGGCTCTGTCGGCAATATCAGTTCAAACACAAGAACTACCATAAGTTTTTCACTTTCGATGATATTCTGTTTTCTGAGCGGACTTATGATAAGCAGCTTAAAGCCTAAGATAGCATTGATGTTCCCGTGGTTCGACAAACTCAATCCGGCTGCGGTTATCGCAGACAGCTTTTACAGTCTGAATATTTACACGGATTATGATATGTATCTTGAAAAGCTTGCAACTATGGCTATCATGTCAGCCGTTCTTGTAATGCTCAGTCTGATTTTCACAAGGAGGAAGAAATATGCAAGTTTTTAAGGCATTTATGAAGGTCCTCAGAAAGAGACTTTTTCCGGCATTGATGTATGTCTCTGTGTTTGTATTCATTGGCATTACAATGGCAAAATTCGGAGACAGCGACAGCAAATTCACAGCTACCGAGCTCAGCATAGGTATCATTGACGAGGATGATACTGCTGCAAGCAGAGCTTTTGCCGATTTCATCGGAGAGAATAACAAGATACTCGATCTTGGCGATGATATGGACGTTATTACCGATCAGCTTTATCATGAGTATGCCGATAGTGTTATCGTTATCAGAAAGGGCTATTCCGAAAAGCTTGCTGCCGGCGAGACTGACGGCATCTTCGATATTTACCGCGTTCATGAAAGCTACGCACACGTTTACTGCGAGCAGATGCTTGATGAATACGCAGCCGCAGTAAAGGCATATACAACAGCTGGTATGAGCCTTGATGAAGCTGTTAAGGGAGCAGGAGAAGCCCTCACAGCGGAGAGCAATGTCACTATTGAGACCTTTGACGATAATAACAGCGGCTTTTCAAAGTCTTTTGCATCATATTTTCAGTTTTTGCCCTATATACTCATTTCTGCGATAATGAGCACACTTTGTCCGGTGCTTCTTGTAATGAACAAGAAGGAGATAAGATACCGCACAAACTGTTCAAGCGTTGATCCTTCCACTTATACATTGCAGATTTTTGCAGGAAGCCTTGTGTTTGTAATGTCGGTCTGGCTGATACTTATGGGCGTAGGGATATTCCTTGACGGCAGCTTCTTCCACGGAAGAGCGTGGGCAGCTGTTCTGAACAGTCTGATATTTGCTTTCATCGCAACAGCTATCTCAGTTTTCGTTTCAACATTCTGCCCTGGAGATAATCTCCTTAACCTCATTATTCAGGCAGTTGGACTTGGTATGAGCTTCTTCTGCGGAATATTCGTACCGCAGTCCGTGCTCAGTTCAAGCGTTGTCAGCGCAAGCAGATTCCTTCCGGCATACTGGTACATCAGAGCAAATGAAATGCTCTGCGGAAAGGTAGCATATGATTTCGGAAGCGTTGCGATATGTCTGGCAATTGAAGCAGGATTCGCAGTTGCGATCACAGCAATTACTGTCCTCATCAGAAAGATAAGATACAGCAGCTCAAGCATATTAACAGCTGTAAAGGCATAAAAAACTTCTCCCTGAACGGGATAATGTATAAATACCGGTAAAGTATCAGTATTTTACATTTATCTCATTCAGGGAGTTTTTATATTCCGAGTTTGTTTTTTATTATCTGACAGATCTCTTCTTTATGCTGAGTATAGTAGAAATGTCCGCCGGAAAAGGGGATAGTTTCACATTTTCCGGTGGTGTATCGCTGCCAGCTGTTCATGTCAACGCTTTGCATGAGGACATCATCAGTGCCATAGAATACGGTAATATCGCAGTCAAGGCTGACTTCCTCAGGCGCTATGCTGTAACGTTCAGCCATGCGGACATCGGTGCAGAGTATCTTGTTAAGTGTCTTCATCAGTTCCTCATCGGGGACAGGTGCATTTGAGGAAAGCGAATTTGCTGAGAAGAAATCAACGATCTCCTCATCCGAAGCATTTTCGACATTCTCGAAGCAGTGAACGCCTTCATCCGGCGGATTCTTGCCGGAAAGGAAAACGTGCAGCGGTGCTTTAAGCCCCTGTGCTGCTGCCTGACGTATGAGCTCGCAGGCAAGGACAGTTCCCATACTGTGTCCGAATATTGCGTAGTCTTCATTTTCAAGAAGCTGATGATGCTTGCTTATGATGTCTTTCACGCATGATTCAACGTCTGTGAGGAGCGGTTCAGCGGAGCGTGTAAAGCGTCCGGATAATTCCATAGGAACAACGTTAAGCTCCTTCGGCAGAAATCGCTTGAATGAGCTGTAACTCTTTGCAGAGCCGCCGGCGTGTGGAAGAAAAAACAGTACCAAAGCTTATTCCTCGACAGGTGTGCCCTTTTCGTTGAGCAGATCGAATATTTCGCCTACCTTGCTGATAGAAGCGACAAGGGAGAGTGGGATATTCAGCTTATAGTTTTCTGTGATCTGTGAGCCGAGACCAAAAAGTCCGAGCGAATCGAGATAGAGATCGTCATAAACATCTGTATCACGGTTGATCTCTGAAACGTCAACGCCTGTGTAGTCAGCGATAGTCTGTTTGAATTCATCAAAATTAAGGTTATTCATTATTAATACTCCTTTTTTCTGAGGTATTTGAACTGTATTTTGCCGATGTCCTTAGGTATCTCCTCAACGAGGATGACCTTATCCGGAACTTTATATGCTGAAAGCTTGCCGTCAAAATACTTGGCAAGTTCGCCGCGGGTGACCTTTTCGTCGCCCTTTGGCTGGATATAGGCAACTATCTGCTGACCGATGACCGGATGCGGCTCATCTGTAACAGCTGCGGCAGCTATTTTAGGATGAGTGAGCAGGCAGGCTTCGACCTCCTCAGCATGAACGAGGTTGCCGCCGCGCTTGATTATACGCTTGCTTCTTCCGGCAAATCTTACGATGCCGCCGGGAAGCTTGTTTACAAGGTCACCGGTGCAGAACCAGCGTCTGCCCTGATCGTCTGTGAGTATCTTTTCAGCTGAGAGCTCAGGATTGCCGAAATAGTTGAGGATAACGCCGTCTGTGTAAACGCAGAGCTCGCCGACCTCGCCCTCAGCAACTTCGTTGTGCTTCTCATCTATTACACGAACGTCAGTGAAGCTGAGCTTGCGGAAATCGCTCGGATCAGTTCCTGCATCTCTTGCGGAATCCCATACGACCATAGTGCAGGTCTCGGAAGAACCGATAACGTTTATGACACGGATGCCAAGCTTCTCAGCGAAGATGTCTGCTATCTCCTTTGGAAGGACCTCGCCTGCGAAGTAGCAGATACGAACGCTTGAAAGGTCATATTTGTCGAAATCAGGAGTTGAGAGGAGCACCTTTGCAAGAGTTGAAGTGAGCTGGATAACGTTTATGTGGTATTTCTGTACAGTTTCAAGGAAATCAACAGGGTTGAACTGCGGCTGATACATAACTGTACCGCCCTTGAGAGCCATCTGCTGTCCCATACCGAAACCGCCCTGATGATAGAGAGTCATACCGAGCATCATAACATCGTCAGCCCTGAACTCAAGGTAATCGCCCATGTCCTTCTGAGTTGAAAGGAAGCCGCCGGAAGGTACAGAGAGTATCTTTGGAGTACCGGTGCTGCCTGAGGTGCAGGCAAGAGAGATGGTGTGGAGGTACTCAGGCTGGTATATCTCGCATTCAGTTCCGCAGTATTCAGCTATGAACTTATCAGCGGAAATGTATGTATCATCAGCGGGAACAGCTTCTTCGTGAGCAAAGCAGATCACCTTGCCGAGAGTCATTTTGGAAGGCACGAGGTCGCTGACAGCCTTTATGATATTGTTTGAGCGGTATTTCTCAGAAACGAACATTATCTTTGAAGTGGTTGCAGGGATGAGACGTGAAAGTTCGAGAGAGCCGCTCTGCGGATCCATAGGAACCGGCTGTGCGCCTATTCTTACAGCCGACCAGAATACAAGATACCATTCTGTGCTGTTAGGCATACATATTCCGACCTTATCGTCCTCGCCGATGCCGAGCTTCTTCATACCCGAACCGATAACGGCGGTTTTATCCATGAATTCCTTGTAGGTTATTGTTTTTTCGTCGATACGCAGAAGCACCTTATCCGGTGTTTCCTCAGCGTATTTTGAATAGTAATCAAAAAAATTAGCGGACATTTTACATATCTCCTTTAAGGCGTGAAGCAATGAAATCTGCGGCGATGTGCTTAACCCAATGGAACTGCTCACCGACAGGCATAGCGTGCATGATAGTTTCCTCAGAAACATATGAAGGTTTATCTGAGATAAAGAGAGGTTCTTTGTAGCCCTCTGCTTTTTTGAGAAGATTCTCGGAAGCATCGTGGCTCATCCAGTTATCATCATCGCTGTAAGCCATAAGGAAGTCAACACTGTGAGTACCCTCTTCGATAAGCTTCATGCTTTCGAGATAATCCTCGCAGTACTGATAAGAGCTCCACTTGCCGCGCTTCATCCATACAGGGATAGAGCTCATATCAGCGAAGTTCATGAACAGCGGGAAGAGACTTACACAAGCTTTTACATCCGGATTCTTGACAGTTGCACGGAATGCGTATCCGCCGCCCATGCAGAGACCGAAGTTTGCGATACGGCTGCTGTCGAGGTCGCTGCGGCTGTCTATGAATTTGTATATAGCTTCAAAAGCAGCCTCAAGCTGGTGACCGCCGCACTTGATGTTGTTGTCTATGATAGCAGAGCCTGCGCCCGGCATATCCGGAGTAATAACTGCTATACCGCGCTCTGTGAGAGGTGCGGCGAGCATTTCGAGTTCTTCCTTGCAGCTTCCGATACCTGAATAAGTTATAGCAACAGGATAAGAGGCCTGCTTTCCGTCATCCGGATAGTGGATATAAGCGGGGATCTTTCCGAATTCAGTGTCCATTTCAATATACTCTGTTTTGTTTGAGCAGAATGAGAGGTAGGTCTTATAGCTTTCTTTCAGCTTTGAATAGATCTGAGTTTTGTGTTCAACGTCTTCAATATTTATCATAAAGCAGGCATAACGGCACACAGTTACCATTTTTGCATATTCTCTTGCGGAGATGATATTTCCTTTATCAGCCGCTTTCAGACAGAATTCATTGTATCTGTCCGCTTTGGCATTCCATTCATCGAGCCATACAGCCTGTATCTGTTTTCCGCTCATGACCTTGATCTTGTCCACCTGCTTGAGGATATACTCAATATCAAACGGATCACTTCCGAAGAGGAGTGAACGTGTAACTACCGGATTAAGCAGGTCTCTTATTGCCCATTTCATATTTATTATTCCTTTCCTGATAAGCCGTCTGGTGACGGCAGCGATTTATTCTCCTGTATAGCGCCATGCGCCTTCGCGCGTCATTTCCGTGAACTGCATATAAACACGGTAAGGATCAACTTGGGTGTGTTGTCTTATAAGCTTCAGCATACGGTCGGCAAGTTCTTTGAGGAAGCCGGATCTATCATCAGCACATTCCTGAGGAAGGATGTATCTGAATTCAGCAAAGAACACCGTATCCTCAGAGCTGTTCATGTACATTTTTGCATCATCGAGCATTATCATAATTGCCGGCAGAGGCTTTCTGAGTATCTCAGAGAGTTCCTTTGCGGCAGCATCGAGAAACTGAGTTCTTGCCCCGGAAGAACTGAAACTGTAATTGGTTTTCATCTGAGCTATTGGCATAGTAGATCCTTTCTGTTATCAGTATTTCTTGAATACAAGAGTGCCGTTGTGACCGCCGAAGCCGAAAGAGTTTGAGATAGCAACACCGACATTGTGCTTCTGAGCGGTATTCGGAACATAGTTCAGATCAAGTTCCGGATCAGGCACATCGTAGTGGAGAGTAGGCGGTACGATGCCGGTCTCGATAGACTTTATACAAGCGATAGCTTCGAGAGCACCGCCGGCAGAAAGAGTGTGACCGATTGCAGCCTTGATAGATGATACCGGAATATCATAAGCCTTTGCACCGAAAACTTCCTTGATAGCCATAGTTTCATAGAGATCGTTGAGACCGGTCGAAGTTCCGTGAGCATTGATGTAGTCAACGCTTTCCGGAGCGATACCGGCATTTTCAAGTGCCATTCTCATTGAACGTGCCATACCGACACCGTCTGTCTGCGGAGCGGTAAGGTTATACGCTTCGCTGCACATTGAAGCGCCTGAGAATTCACAGTATATCTTAGCGCCGCGCTTCTTTGCGGATTCCTCGGATTCGATAACGACGCATCCGCCGCCCTCACCCATGATAAAGCCATCGCGGTTTTTAGTGAAAGGACGTGCAGCAGTTTCCGGATCAGGATTTACTGACATCGCAAGAAGCTGATTGAAGCCCTTGATAACAAGATGTGTAACAAGATTTGAGATACCGCCGCATACTACCATGTCGCACATACCGGTTTCGATGAACTGCTTTCCGAGCGCCATAGCATAAGCTGAGGAAGCGCAGGCTGTACTAAGGTTGAATGCAGGACCTCCGAATCCGTACTTTATAGAAATAAGAGCCGGAAACTCGTTTGGCATTTTCTTGAGAGTGATGTTGAGCGGCTTTTCAGTTTCAGCGTCCTCATAAGAGTTGTCAATAACGCCGCAAACTACGCCTACTCTGCTGAGATCGTAGCTTTCAGTGTCGATACCGCAGTCCTCGATAGCTTCGCCGGCAGCAGCAAGTCCCATACGTGTGATACTAGTAGTTGCGTTCAGCTGACGCTTTTTCCAGTATTTTGAAGCCTCAGCCTCGAAGGAAGCGTCTACCTCGGCAGCGACAGTAGTATCATGTTCCTCTACCGGTATCCTTGAGATAGTCTTCATACCGCATTTACCGCTGATAAGACCTTCCCAGTAATCATTCACATTATTGCCTATTGCAGTAACCGCACCAATTCCTGTTACAACAACTTTTTTCATGGTTCAATTCCCCCTGATAGTTTAGTTAGCGAAATATTTATCCCATATTTCTTTGCTTGCGTGTGAATAAGAGGTGAATCCGGATGTGCTGCTGAGCCTTTCGAGTTCAGCAAATATTGCATCCGGACCAAACTGCCTGTAATAATATGCCGGAACTTCTGCAAGTCCGAGCGTATCCTGAACAGCCTCGATGAATACTTCCGGTTTGTTTTCGTGAGAATCCTCAAGAGCGTTCACGAGTTCGTTCAGAATGAGAGCTGCTATGCTGAGTTTTGCGGATGAGCAGTCCTTGCCGGAAGCAGTTTCGTGCTGACGGATGAAGTCGATGAAGCCGAGAGGTTCCTTCGGACATCCTTCACCGAGCCATTTGTTCATCTGTTTGCAGCTGTAAGAAAGAAGCTGTTTGTTGCGTTCTATACGGAAGCTGTCGGGATCTCCTCCCATAAGTCCGAGACCGACGCTGTTGAGTATTTCAAACGGATCGGCAACAGGGAAGAGCTCAGCGAATTCATGCTGAAGTTCTTCTGCGGATACTCCAAGACTTTCACGAAGATAAATAGCATGAGCGACCATGCATGAGAGTATCTGATTGAGATAGATGTGGTATTCGTTTGAGAAGATTATCGGTTTCTTGCCGCCGTATACAACAAGCTGTTCTGCAATTGCTATATTCTCAGCGGAAGTTTCCGGAAGGATGTTGAGTTCAACAAATCCCGTAAGCTTTACCGGATAGAAGAAGTGGAGTCCGAAGCAGCGTTCTTTATTCGTGATGTCGCTGAAGATCTCAGGGATACTGAGGGAAGATGTATTTGTGAGCAGCAGACATTTGCTGCTGACTGTTTTTGCAAGATCGCTGAATACTGACTTCTTAGCACGGATGTCCTCGAATATGGCTTCGATAACGATGTCGCATCCGCTCATATCGTTTATTTCATCGGTAAAGATGAAAGAGTGCATTTTCTTTTCATACTGTTCGGGCGAGATCTTTTTTCTTCTGAGACTTTTATCGAGATTCTTGACAACAGAAGCGGTATTCTCTTCCTTTCCGAAGGTATCGAGAACAACGAATTCCGCATCGCTGAGTTTATCAAAGAACAGTGAAAAGATGTCTCTGCCCATTTTTCCGTATCCGATAAGACCTATCTTCATAGAATTCACCCCTTTGAGTTCTTATAGCCGTTTATGAGTTCCCTTGCTTTTTCCGGTGAGAAGCCGCCGTTATCCGAAATATAGCGGATAAGTGCTTCAGCTTCCGGAATGCCTTGTTTCTTGTCTGCGAATATGTCTGCCCAACCGATCTCATAAGCCTTGTCGGCGGGGATGAGTTCTCCGGACATAACGAGTTCGTATGCATTCTGCATACCGCATATGTCGATAGTTCTTGCAACTCCTCCGAGTGCGGGGAGTATGCCGAATGTCGATTCAGGCTGACCTACTCTGGCATTTTTCTCAATTATCCTGTAATGGCTGTTCACAGCAATTTCGCTTCCCGAACCTATACAGAAGCCTGTAACAACGCTTATTACCGGGAAAGGCAGTGAGCGCAGGAAAGTAAAGAAGTGCTTCTGTTTTATGTGACCGGCAGGAAGAGTTCCTGTTGTTTCATCATAAGCTTCTTTTGCTGAGCGGTCTGCAAGCGCTTCAACGTCAGCACCTGTACTGAAATGTCTTCCGCCGCCGCAGATAATAAAGCCCTTGATATTATCGCCGGACTGAGCTTTCTTTTCGACCTGAGCCATAATATCCTCATACTGTGCGAAGAAATCAGCAGTCATGAGGTTATTTGAAGGTGCATTCATAGTAAGGCGGAGAATACCGTTTTCCTCTGTAAGTATCAATGTGTTCTCACTCATTGTCTGCGCCTCCGTTCTTTTCAGCCATAAGGCGGTAGAATGCCTTTGATTCACAGGAGAGTATGTCCTCCTGTGAGCCGTTTCTTGCTGCGATGAAGCAAGCGTTTATCTCGTTTATCTGGCTGCGTGATTTGTCCTTGAACAAATTGCGGACGTATTCGTCAGCACTCTCAGCGCTTATAACGAGATCAAAGCGGTTCCTTACGGAAGCGTTCACATTTTCTGTATCATCAGCTGCAAAAGCAGTAATGAACGGAGTATCCGCAGGGAAACCTTCTTCTGTATCGAGATCTGTGCTTCCGTATACTATGAGCATACACGGTGAACCGAGCTCTTCGCGGGAAGCGCTGATCTCTTTTATAGAATCAGCATCGCTGATCTTGGTAACAAATTCTTCTTTTTCAATCCTCATCGTCATCTTTCTCCAGACATTCTCTTACAGCTGCCGGAATGTCGCAGATAATTCTTTCTTCTCTGTTGACATACACAAGCTTTCCTGTGACTCTGCAAGCCACAAGACCTGTATTCTTGTTGATTATGTTATGCTTATAATTAACGACACCCCCGGTACAGCTGAGCTCGGTATCTATACGCACCTCGTCGAGAAGACGCAGTTCGCGTATATAGCGCAGATTACTTTCAAGTATGACAGGGAACAGCCCCTCCTCAAAAACAACGTTCATAAGTCCGTTGACCTTGAAAAAATTCCACATAGCAGTTTCAGCGTACTGGAGATAGACCGAATTATTCACATGACCGAATGAATCAAGCTCATAGCCGCGCACAGTCAGACGATATGTACTGTGTCTCATTTGCCATAGGCCTCCGAGATAACGGCTTCAAATTTTCCCTTTGACGGATCCTCGACACCCTCACCGGCAAGGTTCATGGTTTCGATGATAGAGCTGATCTGTAATTTTGATTTGCCGTTAAGGAGTTCGCGGACGAAAGCCATAGTCTCGCCGAAGGAGTTCTTTTCCTCGCTCAGCTTAGTCACAAGACCGGCTGCGAGGGCATCCTTAGCTGAGATCATTTCGCCGCAGAGTATCATTTTAAGCGCTTTTTCCTTACCGAGCAGACGGTAGAGCCTTTCGATACCGCCCATTCCCGGTATAACGCCGTGCATTATTTCAGGCAGACCAAGAAATGCAGAAGGAGAAGCGATTCTGAACTGACAGCTTAGTGCTATTTCAAGACCGCCGCCGAAACAGCCGCCGTTGATAGCAGCAGCGGTGATTATCGGTAATTTCTCGATAGTTCTGAGGAGCTCCCTTGCATTTTCAAGCTTTTCGGATAGAGCGTTTCCGTTCTCGCTGCCAAAGAGGGAAACATCAGCGCCGTGAGAGAAATGCCTTCCTTTTCCGACAATAACAAGAGCCCCGACCTGAGGATTTTTATCCAGCCAGTCCAGGAGCTCTCTGCGGTCAATAAATTCCGGCTCAGTGAGCAGGTTTTTCGGACCATTGTCGATAGTGAGAACGGCAATATTATCTTCGGCGTTAAGCTCTGATATATTTGATCTCAATGTTAAAACCTCTTACTGATTAACGATGTCGTTTCCGTACTGATAGATCTTGCAGAACATATCCACAACATCACTCATAGTGTCCATAGGTGATTTGAGCATATACTTACCGATGCTCTGGAGTTTGATATCGAGATCATATTTTTCAGCAGTCATCTCGATAAGCTCAACGAACATAAGAGAATCGCTTCCGAGGTCTTCCTGCGGATTGGTATCCATAGTGATCTCGTCTCTCTCAACTTCGCACTCTTCTGCATAGTAATCGAAGATCATATCTGTGATCTCCTGTTTGATCTGATCTGTAATTTCTCTCATTTTAAAACCCTCCAATAATTAATTAGAACACAGAGTTCAATATATATGAAAACTTACAGCTCTTCGAGCGTATAAATTTTACATTTCGATTTGTTTACCCTTGAGAATTTTTTAACAGCGCCGTTCGCACTGACATCAAAAAATTCAGTTACACCCATTTTTTCGAGCTCTTTCAGGGCGAGATCCCAGCGGATAGGGGTATAGCAGTTCATGATATTTTCTCTCATAACTTCCTCGCCAGTCTCGATAAGTCTGCTGTCGAAGCCTGAGATCATGGGATAATCGGGATCCTTATACTTTGTTGATGCACAGAAAGCGTCATATTCTGTCGTATAAGCTTTCATGACCGGATGATGATAGGCAACACCGGTTCCGAAGCTGAACGCTTTAAGAGCACCTGCTTCAAGAGCATATCCGAGAGCGGATTCAACAGCTTCTGCGCTGCCGCTTATCATAACGTGGAATGCGGAGTTGCCGCTTCCTACGATGATCTCATCCTCTGAAAACTTTTCAGCGAGGAAGTCTCTGGCATCCTGATAATTCATGCCGATGATGATACCCATATCGAGTTTCATGTTATCTCTTTCAAGAGACTTCATGGTCGAGCGGTTCATCATGATAATATCATGAGCGAATTCGTGACTGACAGATCCGAAACAGGAGCTGATGCTTACTATGCCCGAACTGTAACCTGCGCCGATGTCAGGTATAATGCCCTGATCTATGTAGTGCTCGAAAACGACTCTGTCGCAGATAAGGGAGATCACCCATTCAGCGACTCTTCCGTCGTATGCGCGGTTTCTTTCAAGATCTTTATTCAGTTCCAGACGAGTGAACGCCTGGTCGAGATAATATTCATACTTTTCCATCAGAGCCGGCGGAAATTTCACCAGCAGCTTTTCCGGTTTAGAACCGATACCGTTAAAAAGAAAAGCTCGTTTATACATTAATTTTTCACCTTTAACAAAAGCACTTGCCGCGGATAGTGTGTGGCAGTGTAAAATGAATATTGCAAAACTTATGCCGGATCAAAAAATGATATACAGCATACTAATATTTTAGCATTTTATGAAATAGGTGTCAATTCAAAAATGAACAATTTGCGAAAATTCGCGCTTTTTGATAAAAACAACTCAAGAATATAACAGAATTTTATAATTGTATATAATTATACAAGATGTAATGAAATCGAAAAAGCCTTAAATGCGCTGATCTGACCTATAATTGAGTTTTTTGACATAATCGTTAAATTTATTGTAAGATTATTGTTTTAACACGAAACAGATGCCGATTGTGCAAATATTGCGCTTAAATGGTGCTGCAAGCAGTTGATTTCGATGTAAAAAACAGTGAAATATGAAATCGGTACTGAGTTATGAAAAATGCACAACTTCAAAAACATTGAATTGTGAAAAATGCAGAAATTTACTTATCCGATATTTTGTTTGCGTTTTGTGCTTGAAATATGTGCAAAATGTGGTATAATGATATTGTGATATATTATAACAATAGGGGGTTATTCCGATGAAATGTAAAATAATTACCATCGAACGGCAGTATGGAAGCGGCGGAAGCGTTATCGGCAAGTTGGCTGCTGAAAAACTCGGGATAAATTGCTACAACAGACAGATACTTGAAATGACAGCGGAAAAATGCGGTATTTCTCCGGAATACCTTGAATCCGCAGAGGAAAATGTTCCTACAAGCTTTTTGTATTCACTGCTTTTGTCTGCAAATCCGGCAAGATCAATGGAAGATAATCTTCCTCTTTCGGATAAGGTCTTTCTTATGGAAAGCCGCATAATCAATGAGATCTCCGAAAAAGAGGATAGTTTTATACTCGTTGGCAGGTGCGGCAACTATATCCTTGAAGATAAGGGCTGTTTCAGCGTTTATATCTATTCAGATCCTGAATCGCGCGTTAAACGTGCTGTCGAGGATTACGGCATTGCACCGAATAAGGCTGAGAATGCCATGAAGAAGGCTGATAAGCGACGTGAAACATTCTATAATGTCAACACAGGAAAAATATGGCAGGATAAGGATCAATACCATCTTTGTCTTAACAGTGCTCTTCTTGGTGATGAGCTTTGCGCTGAACTTATAGTAAAGGCATATAAAGAGTATAATGAGAAGCAGTAATGCTCTTGTTCTTTTTCATTTTGAGACTCCGCTTTTTATGAGCGGAGTCTTTTTTGTATATTCCGAAAAAAACAGTTCATAATATCCTCAGAAACACAACAGTAAGGGGCGGCGATATGATAGTTGTACTGCTCAGATCAATAATCCTCTATGTGCTTGTAATATTCTCGGTGAGGCTTATGGGAAAGCGACAGCTCGGAGAGCTCCAGCCATCAGAGCTTGTCATAACGATACTTGTCTCAAATATAGCGACCTTGCCTATCGAGGACATTGATATACCTGTGATAGTTGGCATAACTCCGATACTTTCGCTGGTTTGCTTTGAGGTCATAACCTCATGGATAAGTCTGAAAATACCGTTTGTGAGGAGACTTGTTTCGGGGAGTCCGAAAATAGTGGTTAGTGAGGGGAATATTGATCCTGAGGTTCTGAAAGAGCTGCGCTTTTCAGCAGATGACCTCATGATGGCACTGCGGGGGAAGGACGTATTTGATCTTAACGAGATACAGTTTGCGATAGTTGAGACTACCGGCAGCATTTCGGTTATGAAAAAGCCTGAAAATGAAAGTCCTCAGCGCGGAGAGCTTGGTATATCTCTTCGATCGGAAGATCCGCAGCAGCTTATAGTTTCTGACGGCAGGATACGTGTGAACACAGCTGAATCTATCGGTCTGAACGAGAGAAAGATAAGAGATTTTGCCGATCGTGAGGGCGTAGCGATTGAGGATGTATTCCTCATGACCGCTGACAGCAGCGGCAATTACTACATTGCACTAAAAAACGGCGGAAAGCCTATCATACGGAATGAAGGTGAAAAGAATTGACAAGAGTTAGCATCAGCATAGGCATACTTGTTTTGCTGATAGGAATAGGCATCTGGTCGGGGGTATGGGTAGACAGACGCTGCGACAAAATGCTCAGCAGGATCGATATTATAGCCGAGGAACGCAAAGCCGGCAATTACGCGAAAGCAAAGGAAGCAGCCGCCTGCATGGCAGATGATTGGAAGGATTTCCGTTTGAAGGCAATGGTGGTGCTGAAAAACAGCAAACTCTCCGAGATAGACCGCGTATGTTCAAGGATAGAGAGCCTGTCAGGAACAGACAGCTTGGATACTGAGACTGAATCCGCTGAACTGAGACATATGCTTTATTCGCTGAAAAATGCCGAAGCGCCGTATTTTTCAAGTGTATTCTGACGAGGTGAAAATGAAAAAGATATTGGCAGTGGTGCTTGTGTTTATCCTTATGTGCGGTTGTGAATCGACAGGTCGGGTGCATGATAAATATTATCTTCGTGCGGCGTCTGTGAGCTCAGCTGAACCCATGACCGTAACATTTTCATTCTTTTTCGGAGATGAAGAGGCTATAACAGTCCGCGGAGACAGCTTGGAATCTGCACTTGAAAATGCAGAAGTCTATGCAGGTAAGCCGGTCTTTACCGGCTTCACTGAACTTGTTGTCACAGACGGCGAAAATAGCAGGGAAGTGCTTGAATATATGCTGAAGGAATGGAACGTTTCACCCTCGTGCATGGTAGCGTACAATCAGGACGGAAGCAATTTGCTTGAAAACGCAGCGGCAGAGAGACTTCTTGATTCGATGAAAGAGAGTGCAGAACTTGAAAGAATACCTGAGAGCAAAATGATAAAGGTGCTTGGTCAGCTTATAAGGGACGGCGAAACAGAAGTAGGGATACTGACCGAAAACGGCGCATACGGTGAGATGATAATAAAATAGCGGAACACATATGCGTTCCGCTATTTGTTCAAAATCATTCAGTTCTGATGTCTTACTATGCCATATTCGTCGTCGAGGCGGTAATAGGGGCATGAGTAGTTCGTACCTTGCAGGAATCTGTACATTTCGTCCTCGTCAAGATCGACAAGGCAGATATAGCAGTCGCATTCATCGTCGTAGACATAGTTTGTACAGGTCTCGCAGTTTGTAGCTTTTTTCTTTTCCATATTTCACTCCGTCACAGTGCCATTATATATATCTGGCATGGATTATCCTTGTCCCATAGTTCAGGAAAGACTTCAAATTCCTTGAATCCGCAGCCGAGGTAGAAGAGATTTGTGCGGTCGTAATCCGGATACATTCCCATTGCAACAGTTTTCACCTGCATGAACGAATAGCCTTGTTCACGAGCAGCGGATTTTACGTGTTCTACAAGCTTTTTACCTATACCTTTCCGGTGATATTCACTGAGAACGCCCATTACAGCAAGTTCAACAGTCTCTTTTCCGGTAGGCTTGAGCGTGATGAAGCCAACGTTTCTGCCGTCTTCTTCTGCGGCAAGGAAAAGCTGTCCGGCAGATTCAGCGATGTAGCGTTCGCGGCTTTCCTCGACCTCGAACCAGTCCGTGAGGGATTCAAGTATACTGCGTGAGATCTGCATTTTTTCTCCTTCGTTTTTGATCTCTTTTATCATATTTCCTCCATTGAAAGGGATGCAACAGCGTTCAGACTTTCATCGGCAGTTATTCCGGCAAGCAGATTGTAGCTTCCCTGACAGGCTATCATTGCGCCGTTATCTCCGCAAAGCTTCTTTTCGGGCATATAGAATTCAAAGCCGTTCTTCGCACAGGCTTCGGAAAGTGCAGCACGTACTCCGGTATTAGCAGAAACTCCGCCTGCGAGTGCGACCTTTTTGTAGCCGAGGGACTTAGCTGCGGAAATGGTCTTGTCAGTGAGTATCTCGGAGATAGTAGCCTGTAAGCTTGCGGCGAGATCATTGCGGTTTATTTCTGTACCTTTCTGCTCAGCGTTGTGGAGGAGGTTTATTACATTTGTTTTAAGTCCGGAGAAGCTGAAATCGAACTCGTTTTCAGCTACGGCAGGGTGCGGCAGTCTGAAAGCCTTCGGGTCGCCGGTCTCGGAAGCTTTGTCAATGTGGACTCCGCCCGGATAAGGAAAGCCCATAGCACGGGCACACTTGTCGAAGCACTCTCCGGCAGCATCATCGCGGGTACGGCCGATAACGCGGAATTTGGTATAGCTCTGCACCTCGATTATGTGGCTGTGTCCGCCGCTTGCAACAAGACAAAGATACGGCGGTTCGAGTTCGGGGGATGTAAGGTAGTTCGTAGCGATGTGACCTGCGATATGGTGTACCGGTATAAGCGGCTTTCCGCATGACATTGCAAGCGCCTTTGCAAAGCTTACGCCTACGAGCAGTGCGCCGATAAGTCCCGGTGCGAATGTAACAGCGATGCCGTCAAGGTCATTGAGTGAGACTTTCGCCTCATCGAGCGCCTGACGCACAACACCGAGGATGTTTTCGCAGTGGCGGCGCGAAGCTATTTCCGGTACGACACCGCCGTACTTTTTATGTTCTTCGATCTGGGTTGAGATCACCGATGAGAGTATCTGCCGGCAGTCCTTGACTACGCTTGCCGCAGTTTCATCGCATGAACTTTCTATTCCGAGTATAAGCATTTTCTGACCTCTTATCTATTTAGTTTTTTCTGCATGACAACAGCGTTTTCACGCGGCTGTGAATAAAAATTCTTTCTCACTGACAGCCGCTCGAAGCCGCACTTTTCATACAATGCTATTGCCGGAGCGTTTGATTCGCGGACTTCAAGAAATATACTCTCAGCGTCGTCCGGTATCATTTCAATGAAGCGTTCTATCAGTCTGAGCGCAAGACCTTTCCGGCGGTATTCCGGGTGTACGGCTATGCTCGTTATGTCAGCCTCTCCGACAGCCGAGTATCCGGAAAGCAGTGCGATAACGTTTTCATTGTCCACGACATATAATACATATCCGTTATCCTTTTCGGCTTCTGAACGGAACGAATCAGCAGACCAGCCGTCAGCGCCGACGCACATTTTGTCCAGTTCTGAAAGCTGTTCAGCGATCTCTTCACTGAGAGACTGCGGATTCAGAATTGAGAATTGAAAAACATCGCCCATTGTCATCAGCCTTTCGCATCATACCATGAATGTCCCTGATGAACATCAACGGCAAGCGGTACTTTCATATCATAAACGCCCTGCATTTCCTCTTTGAGTATCTCGGCAGCACGATCGGCACATTCAGCATCCGATTCGAGGATGAGTTCATCGTGTACCTGCAATATGAGCTTTGCTTTGAGCTTTTCGGATTTAAGCCTGTTATAAACATTTATCATAGCGATCTTAATAAGATCTGCAGCCGTTCCCTGTACCGGAGTGTTCATAGCGATACGCTTTCCGGCTGCCTGAAGCATTTTGTTAGACGAAAGAAGTTCGGGGATACGGCGTTTGCGTCCGAACATAGTTGTGACTGTTCCGGCCTTGAAAGCGTTATCGACTGTTGTGTCCATGAATTCCTTCACCTTCGGGAAACGTGCAAGATAATCTGCAATGTACTTCTTTGCCTGAGCGAGGGAAGTTCCGATGTCCTTTGAGAGCGAGAATGCACCGATACCGTAGATTATGCCGAAATTTACGGCTTTTGCAGCACTTCGCATTTCAGGAGTCACCATGAATGGCGGCAT
Organism: Ruminococcus flavefaciens; assembly: GCA_015067005.1. Taxonomy (GTDB): domain Bacteria; phylum Bacillota; class Clostridia; order Oscillospirales; family Ruminococcaceae; genus Ruminococcus; species Ruminococcus flavefaciens_AA. Next base: position 20,265 of record SVNH01000021.1, on the reverse strand, counting down.
ATCGAACACCTGAGCAGCAGTCGAGGTGTGGATGTCCTCGCCTGAGCGGAATGCTTCGGACATATTCTCATCGCCGCAGAGATGCGCCATTACACGCAGCTCGATCTGGCTGTAATCCGCGTCAACGAGCACTTTCCCTTCCGGAGCGACAAAGAATTTTCTCATGCGTGAGCCAAGTTCGGTACGCACGGGAATATTCTGCATATTCGGCTCAGTTGATGATATGCGTCCGGTACGGGTCTCAGTCTGCTTGAAAGAGGTGTGTATCCTGCCGTCCGGAGCGATCTTGTCAAGAAGTCCGACGACGTAAGTTGAATTCAGCTTTGTGTATTGACGGTATTTCAGGACGTTATCCACGATAGGAGACTGATTCCGCAGTTCTTCGAGGACATCAGCACTTGTGGAGTAGCCGCTTTTGGTCTTTTTCTTTGCCGGAAGCCCTATCTCATCGAAAAGGACCGTTCCGAGCTGCTTCGGGGATGATATGTTGAATTCATGACCGGCATCGTCGAATACCATTTTCTGTGTTTCTTCTATCATCTCGGAGAGGTAAACTCCGAAGTCCTCAACACCGCTGCGGTCAATACGTATGCCGGTATCCTCCATGGAAGCGAGGACTTCCGTTAGCGGCATCTCGATGTTTTCGAGCAGTTCGGACATTCCCTCTTCAGCGATCGCCGTGCGGAGCTTTTCCGTGAGAAGTGATATGGACAGCAGGTCTGCGAGCTCACCGTTTTCGGAATAATAGTGAACGCCGTATTCAGCGCAGAGCTTGTCAACAGCATAATCTGAAGCGGAAGTATTCAGCAGATAGCCGCAGATAGCAATGTCGCTCCTGAGGTTGTTAAGTTCGCTGCCGTGAGCCATTGCAAAGCGGTAATGAGACTTTGCATCGTCTGTGGACTTTTCACAGGCTGAGGCTAAGAAGTTTAGGATGATAGTCTCGTCATCGGATGTATATACGTTATTGCCGCTGCGAACTGACAGCTTGCCGTCTCTGAGGATGTAATCGCATTTATTCAGGGATGATGTAATATCTTCTGTGAGCGGCGAAACAGCAGCTTCTATTGCAGGTGCCTCCTCGTGGGTTCCGGAAGCAGCCGAGGTGCTGACTGCATCCGCAGCGGAAATGTTGAGTTTATCAAGAAGCTTGAACATTTCGAGTTCGGTCAGCAGGGAACTGATAGCGGAAGTGTCTGGCTGCGAGGGGATATAGTGTTCAGGATCGGAGTCGATAGGAGCATCGCGGACGATAGTTGCGAGCCACTTGCTCTCCTCAGCCGAGGCTTTTCCGGCAGCAAGCTTTGCTTTCACGCCCTTTGTCAGCGAGGAATCCTCATAGCTTGCATAGAGGTTTTCAAGCGAGCCGTACTCTTTGATAAGTGAGGAAGCGGTTTTCTCACCGATACCGGCAACTCCGGGGATGTTATCGGAACTATCTCCCATAAGGGATTTAAGATCAATGAGCTTTATAGGTTCAAAGCCGTAGTCCTTGATGAAGCGTTCGGGAGTATAGCGGACAGTCTCTTTGTTTGTAGCAAGAAGTACGGTGACATTCTGGTCAATAAGCTGGAGACTGTCGCGGTCACCGGTGAGTACAAAGCACTGATCTCCGCGGTCGGAGCAGGATCTTGAAAGAGTTCCGAGGACATCATCGGCTTCATAGCCTTCGCATTCCACGACCTTTATTCCCATAAGACCAAGCAATTCCTTCACACGCGGAAGCTGCTGAGCAAGTTCCGGCGGCATTCCCTTGCGGTTGGCTTTGTAGTAGGCTGCTGCCTTATGCCGGAATGTAGGTGAGCGAAGGTCAAATGCAACTGCAATTGCATCCGGCTGAACATCAGCGATATTTTTCAGGTAAATATTCATGAACCCGAATATCGCGTTGGTGAATTCGCCTTTTTTATTTGAAAGCAGCTTTATACCGTAAAACGCACGGTTAAGTATACTGTTTCCGTCTATCGCAAGAAGTTTCATATAACTCTCCTTATATCTGTAAAGTTGTAACTATTTATATATTATAGCACATTTAAACTGAAATAGCAATGCAAGAAAAATTTTTGAAAAGGGTTGTAAATTACTTTTGAATTTGTTATAATAATGTTAAGCGCGGCATTGTACAGCAGTGTTATTGCGCGGTATTATTACTATTGGAGGTGCGTTATGAGTTCTGACCCTTATGGGCATTTATGCAATATGTCCCTTTATCCGGTGGAAGCTCGCAATGCTCTCCGACTTTCGCCGGAAATCCCGGTGAAAGGAGCAGGATTTGCAGGAGGTAGCTATATCCTGTAAATCTGAATAATATGATAAAGTTTTATTCTACCGTAAACGGTTCGCTGGCTCAGTGCGATGAGCCGGTGAGCGGATGCTGGATCTCAGTAGTTGATCCGACTCCGCAGGAGGTCGTTGAGCTTATCGAAAGCTATGGGCTCGACAGCGGCTTCGTAAAGTCATCGCTCGATGAAGAGGAGTCCTCACGTATCGAGCGCGAAGACGAACAGACTCTCGTTATCATTGACACTCCTGTTTCAACTGTTGATGATGACCAGACACGTAATTTCTATACGCTGCCTATGGGTATAATCCTCACAGAGGAGTACGTTTTTACTATTTCATTGAAGGAGACTCAGATAGTCAGTGAGGCTATGAAGGGGATGATAAGAAATCTCCGCCCCGATTTCAAGACCAGATTCGTACTTCAGATACTGCTGAGGATAGCGGCACTTTTCCTCATGCACCTGAAACAGATAGACAAGATCTCATCCGCTGCAGAACAGCAGCTCCACGATGCGATGAAGAATGAGCTGCTTATGCAGCTTCTCGCTCTTGAAAAGTCACTCGTATACTTCTCTACATCTCTCAAAGCAAATGAGGCTACTATTGAGAAAATCTTCCGCGGACGTGTTATAAAGCTCTACGATGAGGATCAGGATCTCCTTGAAGACGTTCTCATAGAGATGAAGCAGGCTATCGAAATGGCAAGTATCTATACGGGGATCCTTTCAAGTATGATGGACGGCTTCTCATCGGTAATCTCGAACAACCTTAACCTCGTTATGTGGCGCTTGACTATCATGACAGTCATTCTTGAGATACCAAATATCATTTTTGCATTCTACGGCATAAATACCGTGGATCTGCCGATACCATATACATGGTTCCCGATAGTGCTCACCTTGTTCCTGACCACTATTACGACTATTATTCTTATGAAGTGGAAGAAAAGGTGAAAAATTTCAGAAAAGGGCTTGACAAGTCCGAAATAATGTGATATAATAATCAAGCTGTGATTTTTACAGCAAATATCGTATTCTAAAGACAGCTGGCTGGTTTATCCGTAAGTCCCGCCGAGGAATAGCAATTGATATGTATTATCGTTGTCCTTTCCCGTGCTGTCGGAAAAGGACATTTTTATTGCTCTCTGAATACGATCATAAATCATTCGGAGGTGAATACACACTATGCCAAGCAATGCTGTACTCGAAGCAAAGAAAGCAAAGGTGGAGCAGCTTACTGAGATCATCAAGGCATCTGTTTCAGGTGTTCTCGTTGATTACAAGGGTATCACTGTTGAAGAGGATACTAAGCTCAGAAAGGAACTCCGTGAGGCTGGCGTTCACTACTTTGTAGAAAAGAACACACTCCTCCTCCGTGCTTTCAAAAACTGCGGTATCGAAGGCTTTGAAGAGGCTCTTAACGGTACAACTGCTATCGCCGTTTCTAACGACGACCAGACTGCTCCTGCAAGAATCCTCGGTAAGTTCGCAGAAAAGGCTGGAGATGAGAAGTTCAATCTCAAGGCTGGTTATGTTGAGGGTGAAGTTTACGATCAGGCTGGAGTTATCGCTCTTTCCAAGATCCCTTCAAAGGATACTCTCCTCGCTCAGCTCGTTGGTTCTCTCCAGGGACCTCTCCAGAAACTCGCAGCTACACTTCAGGCTGTTGCAGACAAGAAATCAGAAGAAGCTGCCTGATCGTCTGTATTATCCGTTGGACTATATGTCCGCAGCTTAATATCAAGCCGTTTAACGGCAAATAATTATAAAGGAGATTATTATCATGGCTTCAGAGAAGATCACAAAATTTGTTGAAGATATCAAGACTCTTTCTGTTCTTGAGCTTTCAGAGCTCGTAGACGCAATCCAGGAGGAATTCGGTGTAACAGCTGCTATCGCTGCTGCTCCTGCTGCAGGCGGTGCTGCTGGTGCTGGCGCTGCTGCTAAGACAGAGTTCGACGTAATCCTTTCATCCTTCGGTGATGCTAAGATGGCTGTTATCAAGGTTGCTAAGGAAGTTCTCGGTCTCGGTCTTAAGGAAGCTAAGGAAGTAGTTGAGTCTGCTCCTAAGGCTATCAAGGAAGGCGTTTCAGAGGCAGAGGCTAACGAGCTCAAGGCTAAGTTCGAAGAGGCTGGCGCTACAATCGAGATCAAGTAATTTTGCCGGCGCAAAAGCGTCTTAAAAATACTTATAACGTCTCAGAGTCTGTACCCAATGGGTGCAGACTCTTTTTTGCTTTATGCAATGATTGACAATTACCGCTCTATGATGTATAATGTTTGATATGATATATTTATCAGGAGGTAAGGAATGAAAACAGCACTTATAGTCATTGATATGCAGAACGATTATCTTTACGAAAAACGCAAGCCAAAGTTCTCTTACGATACAGCGAGCCTTACCAAAAATGTAAACGCACTTATCCATCAATACCACGATAACGGCTCTGATGTTATCTATATCCGCCATATAATACAGAATCTCCCAACGAACCGCCTGCTTTTCGGCTTTTCTATCGCCGGAACAGAGGGCGCTGAACTTTACAGCGGACTTGATATAGTTTCAGACCTCTGCTTCGATAAGCTTGTCGGCGACGCTCTCTCCAACAAGCAGCTCAGGGAACTTATACAGCAGAAGGGCTATGAAACGCTCCGGATATGTGGTCTTGACGAATGCGGCTGTGTTACAGCGACCGCTCTCGGTGCAGCAAAACGAGGCATTCGCGCTGAGATAATCAGCAGCGGTACAGCTACCGTCTTCCCTCAGAAGAAGGTCGATAAAGCACATCGTAAGCTCGAAAAGGCAGGAGTGAGATTTATCTGATCCGTACCCCGCGTTGCTTTGCGAGGCATATTAATTATGCGGTTTATACTATATTATCAAAAGAAAGGTTTTTTATGGACAACTCTGACTTATGGAAAATTATACTCATCGTCTCTATGATGATATTCTCTGCCATGTTTTCCGGAACTGAAACTGCTTATTCCAGTGTCAATAAGCTTCGTCTGAAGAATTATGAGGCTCAGGGAAGCAAAAAAGCTGCTAAGGCGCTTAAACTTGCAAATAAGTTCGATGAGGTGCTTACAGCGGTCCTCATAGGCAACAATATTGTCAATATAGCTGCTTCATCGGTAAGTACGCTGCTTTTTATAAGTATGTACGGCGATAACGGCGCGGCTGTCTCGACTATTGTGATAACGCTGCTTGTACTTACATTCTGCGAGGTCATTCCGAAGTCATATGCGAAGAAGAATGCTGAAAAGATTGCGCTTGCATTTGCAACTCCGCTGACCTTCCTTGTAGGTCTCTTCAAACCGCTTGTGTTCCTGCTTAATAAGCTTTCAGCACTGTTTGACAGAGGAGAGGATGTTCCAAGCGTCACCGAAGATGAACTGAAGTACATGATTGATGAGATCGAGGAACAGGGCGTTATTGAGGAACAGGAAAGCGAACTTGTAAAAAGTGCTCTTGAATTTGATGAGATAACCGTTAATGAGATACTTATTCCACGAGTTAAGGTGATAGGTGTTGAGGTCAATTCCTCGATCGACGAAATAAAGGAGCTTTTCAGCAGTGAGATGTATTCGCGTCTGCCGGTCTATGAGAAGAGCCTTGATGATATAGTTGGAATAATCACGAATAAGTCCTTTTTCAAAATGCTCGTTGAGGGTAAAAGCGACATCCGAGGTATTATTCAGGAAGTCCCGCATATCGCCGATAGTAAGCTTATCAGCGAGGCTATGAAGGATATGCAGCGCTCAAAGGTGCATCTTGCCGTAGTTATTGACCAGTATGGCGGAACAAAGGGTATCATTACGCTTGAGGACATCATCGAAGAGCTTGTCGGTGAGATATACGATGAGGACGATGAGATAGTAAGCAATGTTGTTATGATCGCTGAGAACAAGTACGAAGTTGCCGGCGACCTTAGCGTTAGCGATATGCTTGAGCAGATAGGTCTTGATGAAGATATGGTCGATACCGAGTGTACCTCCGTTGGCGGCTGGGCGACAGAGGTAATGGAGCATATACCGGATGCCGGTGAGACTGCTGAGACTGGAAGATTCCGCCTTACTGCGAAAGAGGTAAGCGAACAGACCGTGGACAAGGTCATTGTGGAGGTGCTTCCCGAACCGGAGTCCGATGATGAAGATGAAGAATAAGAAAAGCTCCCCTTGTGGGGAGCTTTTGTAATGTATGTCAGAGTATTACATAAAAAACAATGTCGAATATAAGGGATATAAGGAAGTTGCCCCATAATGCCAGGGCTGTGAAGAAGGTTTTTTTGGCCTCCTTTGGATCGCGTTCGACCTCGGCTTTGTAGGACTTCGACCGCCTGACAAAATAGTAAGCGATCGGCATTGCAATGACAAAAAAGGCGTTTCTGCCGATCTTGAACTTCTTCTCTTCTTCTTTTGATAAGCCAAGCGTGTTGGGGAGCGTGAGGATCGTTATGCACAAAGCTATCACGCAAAGGATAACAGCGAGTATCACCAGCATTCGCCAGTAGTATTCGGCGTGTTCGCGCTTAAAGTCCTTTGGAATGGCTCGGGAGGGATCTTCAGGATCGTACAGGACAGTAACAGCTTGCCCCTCCGAAAGCATCTGATCGTCTTCTTCATACTGCATACTTGTCATGTGATCGGTGCTGTCGATCGTATATCTCACCTTGACGTTATACACCTGACCTTTTGGCTTGGGGCTGACAGCAAGGCTGCCTTTGGTAATTTTTGTGATGATGCCGGTCGTTTCCTCGGTGAGCTCGAAAAGACTTACCTTTTTTCTGTACCATAAGATCATATACACAGCGAAAAGAACAGTGAGAGCAGTGACGACAGCATATATAATAAACAGCATATCCTTATACCTCTTTATAATAAAGGACTGCCGCATAAACGACAGTCCTTATGTTTTTTAAAAGTGAAATTACTTGTTGAGGTTAGCTTCGATAAGATCGAGTTCATCGTAGAGAGCCTGTGGGATGTTACCGCCCTTAGCCTTGATGTCCTCATCGTAGTATCTTCTCATCTCAGCGATCTCCTTCTTCCACTCGTCCTTATTGACTGTGAGGAGCATATCAAGAGCAGAAGCAGAAACTTCATCTTCGATACCCTTGATGTTGATGTCTTCCTTCTTAGGAAGGAATCCGATAGGAGTTTCAACAGCGTCAACTTCGCCGTCAACACGCTTGATGATCCAGTCGAGAACACGCATATTCTCGCCGTAGCCCGGCCAGAGGAAGTTGCCCTCGTCATCAGTTCTGAACCAGTTTACATTGAAGATCTTAGGAGCCTTGCTGCCGAGTCTTGCGCCCATTTCGAGCCAGTGAGCCCAGTAGTCGCCAACGTTGTAGCCGATGAATGGCTTCATAGCCATAGGATCGTGACGGAGAACGCCGACAGCACCTGTTGCAGCAGCAGTTGTCTCAGAAGAAACAGCTGATCCGATGTATGTACCGTGTGTCCAATCGAATGACTGATATACGAGCGGAGCAGTTGTAGCTCTTCTTCCGCCGAAGATGATAGCGGAAACCGGTACACCCTCAGGATTGTTGAACTCAGGAGAGATGCATGGGCAGTTCTTAGCAGGAGCAGTAAATCTTGAGTTTGGATGAGCAAGCTTCTTGCCCTCGGCTACCCAAGCCTCACCGTCACACTTGATACCAGTCCACTCAGTAGCATCCTTTGGCGGATTCTCGTTGAGCTTCTCCCACCAAACAGTGTTATCGGAGTTATCAAGAGCAACGTTTGTGAAGATAGCGCCTTCCTTTGTGCAAGCGAGAGCGTTGTAGTTGGACTTAGCGTTTGTTCCCGGAGCAACGCCGAAGAAGCCGTTCTCAGGGTTGATAGCGTAGAGTCTGCCGTCCTTGCCTGGCTTCATCCATGCGATGTCATCGCCGACTGTGAATACTTCGTAGCCGTCCTTCTTATATCCCTCTGGCGGGATGAGCATTGCGAGGTTTGTTTTACCGCAGGCAGATGGGAATGCAGCTGTGATGTACTTGATCTCGCCGTTTGGCTTCTTAACGCCGAGGATGAGCATATGCTCAGCCATCCAAGCCTCGTTCTTACCCTGGAATGAAGCGATACGGAGTGCGAAGCACTTCTTGCCGAGGAGAACGTTTCCGCCGTAAGCAGAGTTGATAGACCAGATAGTATTTTCCTCAGGGAACTGAACGATGTATCTCTTTTCAGGATCAACGTCAGCCTTTGAGTGGAGACCTCTTACGAAGTCATCGGAAGTATCACCGAGATTCTCGAAAGCCTGTTTGCCCATACGAGTCATGATATTCATATTGAGAACAACGTAGATAGAATCAGTTACCTCAACGCCTACTTTAGCGAGAGGAGAACCGATAGGTCCCATGGAGTAAGGGATAACGTACATTGTTCTGCCCTTCATAACGCCGTCGTACATAGGTGTGAGCATAGCCTTCATCTCATCAGGAGCCATCCAGTTGTTTGTAGGACCAGCGCCCTTCTTTTCCTTAGAGCAGATGAAAGTTCTGTCCTCAACACGGGCAACGTCGTTAGCGCGTGTTCTGTGGTAGAGACAATTCGGATACTTTTCCTGATTGAGCTTGTACATTTTGTCCCAGCTGTCATCCGGGAGAGAAGTAACTTCTTCAGTGAGAGCGTCGAGCTGCTCCTTAGAGCCGTCGATCCAAACTACCTTATCAGGCTTACAGAGAGCGATCATCTCGTCTACCCACTTTAATACATTAGGGTTTTTTGTCAATGACATTGTATTTTACCTCCTAAAAATATATCATAGAAAATGCCGGATTTAATTATCGCAGCATAATACAACTGAAAAAATCAATCGTACCTCTGATACTATTATATTATATTTTTGTCAATGTGTCAATAGCAACGTGGCAGAAAAAGTCGGAATAGGACTATGCCTGTATGCACTATGTTAAAACGTTGGCAAAGTTCAGGGGCCGGTGATGAACATGGGCGCATATCAGAAAAAGGGCGTAATACAGCTTTTTGAAAAGGACTTGTAAAATTTCTGAAAAGTGCTTGAAAAAATTCCGGCATAATGTTATTATATAAATGTATGTGCAATTATATTTGAAAGGAAGATATTATGCAAAAGCTAATAAGGGCGATAGTCAATATTTTTCCGAAGCCTATCCGCGACATCTATTATAAATATGAGGAAAAGTGGCTGTATCTCTTTTTTGGCGTTCTGACAACGGCTGTAAGCTTCATTTCTGCCGGTATTTCGAAGAATCTTCTCGAAAGTGCAGGTATGGGCACTGGTGCTGTAAGTACGCTGAGTACTGTTATATCATGGATATGTGCCGTAACCTTCGCTTATGTCACGAACAGGCTGTGGGTATTTGAGTCTCATGCTTCGGGCGCTAAAGAACTTACCGCTGAGGCTCTTTCGTTCTATGGCGGAAGAGTCTTCACACTCCTTACTGAAATGGCAATAATGTGGCTGGGATACTCAGTTCTTTCGTTCAACTACTGGATAACTAAGATTGCAGCTAACGTTATCGTACTTATTCTCAATTACGTTATCAGCAAAATATTTGTTTTCAGAAACAAGGAAAGTGCAGCGGCTAATGGCGGCAATGAATGATACTGTTTTAATAGGAAAGGTTAAGCTTTTTAAGACTGCGGCACTCGCTCCTATGGCTGGTGTTGCTGACAGGGCTTACCGTCTGATGTGCAAGAAGTACGGCGCGGCTTATGTTGTGAGCGAAATGGTTTCAGCGAAGGGCATATGTTACAGCGACCGTAAAACAGCTGAACTATGTACCATTACCGAGCCGGAGCGTCCTATGGGAATACAGCTTTTCGGCAACGAACCGGAGTTCATGGCAAAGGCGGTAGAGATAGTCAAGAGGTTTGAGCCGGATATTATCGACATCAATATGGGATGTCCCGTTCCGAAGGTCGTGGGGACCGGAGCCGGTTCGGCACTGATGAAGGAAGTCAGCCTTGCGGCTAAGGTCTGTGAATCGGCTGTAAAGGCGGCAGGCGATATACCTGTAACTGTCAAGATACGGAGCGGCTGGTCCGCGGACTGCATAAATGCTCCGGAAATGGCTGAAGCGCTGGAGGCTGCCGGTGCGGCTGCGATAGCAGTGCATGGACGGACGAGAGATCAGTTTTACAGCGGCGAATCTGACAGCAGCGTCATCCGTGAAGTGAAACGGGCGGTCAGCGTACCTGTCATAGGGAACGGCGATGTCAAAGATCTTGGAACGTGTCTGAAAATGTATGAGGAGACCGATTGTGATATGGTGATGATCGGCAGAGGAAGCTACGGAAATCCGTTTGTTTTTGATGAAATAGCTTCGCATTTCAGCGGCAGGGAATACACTCCGCCGGGGGTTGCTGAAAAAATGGCTGTCATGCTTGAACATATACGGCTCATTCTGGAGATAAGTGAAAAATCCGAGGAGCTTGCCATGCATGAAGCGCGGAAACACGCGGCTTGGTACATGAACGGATATTACGGCTCGGCAAAGTTCCGCGGAAGATGCTATCAGCTGTCGTCTTATGCGGAAGCAGAGGCGCTTGCAGCCGAGTTCACTGAATTGCAGAATTCGCGTGGGATAGTGTGAATCACCGTCAATATCAATAAAAATACGGCTGAAATTTCGTCGTAATTACCAATAAAATGGCTGTTCAAAAATTGCGGTCGCCTTATGCGCCTGTATTGCGTGATTTCAAAGGGCAAAATCACCGCGGATGGCTAAAACTACACGTAATATCTGCAATATTTGATACGATTGGTAATTGAAATAATGGAAATAATATGTTATAATGATAGCATGACTTGGATCGTTTAATGTCCGAAGCCATGGGAATGGAGAAGTAAATGAAACTTAGAAAGAAACGCGCAGCAGCTGCTCTGAGCATTCTGCTTGCATTGACTTTCGGAACGATCAGCTGTGCAGTAAAAAAGGTCGGTACAGGTGACGGCGGAAGTCAGGAGCCTGAAACTTCGGTCAGTGTATCTGTAACTGATGAAGCAGATATTGCTGATCCTTCGGCGGAAGACGCGACACAGCCTTCAACTCAGGCAAATGCAGATAAACACGTTCATGTGGTCGCAGCAGGTGATAACCTGATCCACTATTCTGTATTCATGAACGCGAAGCAGCTTGCCGGAGGCAATGGGTACGATTTCAAGCCGCTTTACGAGAATATGCGGTATATCGTTGAAGATGCGGATGTTGCGATCATAAATCAGGAAACTATCATTTCACAGAGCAATCCTGTAAAGGGTGCTGACGGCGGTCCGCTGATATTCAATTCTCCGCCGGAAGTTGCAGATGCTGTTATAGACCTCGGTTTCGATGTCTTCACAATGGCTAATAACCACCTTCTCGATTTCGGACTTCAGGGACTTCAGGAGTCGATAACCTTCTGGAACGATAAGGCAAAGACCAACGATATTACAGTCTTGGGCGCTTACCTCAATGAGGAGGACGCTAATAATATAAGAGTCCGCGAGGTCAACGGCGTAAGAATGGCGTTCCTTGCATATGCTGAGCATATAAACGGATTTGATGAACTTCTCAACGGCTCTCCTCTGAGAGTTATCAAGAATCAGGAAGAGGACGTTATCGAACGCCAGATAAAGCAGGCACGTCAGATCGCAGATGTAGTTATTGTTTCTGCACACTGGGGCGGCGAGGATACCTTTGAGGTAACTCAGGACAGAAAAATTCTTGCTCAGAAAATGGTCAACTGGGGCGCTGATGTCATCCTCGGAGGACATACACACACTCCTCAGACTATGGAGTGGCTTACCAGAGACGACGGCACAAAGGGATTCGTTTTTTACTCAATGGGCAACTTCATATGCGCTCAGACAGATAACTTCAATGTTATCGGCGAGATGCCGGATTTTGATATTACGATAGACGGCGAAACAAATCAGGTAAAGCTTGAAAATGTAGGCGTGATCCCTTCAATAGTACACTATGAATCACCGGATTTCCAGAACATGAAACTCTATCCTTACAGCAAGTATACTCCGCAGCTTGCTGCACAGCATGGACTGCCCTATGCTGTACCGCGCGGAACATATACAGAGTTCAACTGGGACGTTATAAATAACATTATAGATACCGCTATTCCGAAAGAATTTCAGAAACTTGATAAATAATATAAAATATTCATAAAATATACACAAAGCGTATTGCACCAGCTTTTTTCATAAATTTGTTAATTGTGCAATCCGTGCAAAAAATGCATTTCCGGTTTATATAAAATACCAAAAACGGTATAAACCTATTTACTTTTTTTTTGACCTGTTATATAATGATTTCAAGAGTAATTATAGATATTGGTATAGGTATCTGCTCACGGCAGTGTGATGCGTCTTGTGCATATTGTCTGCGTGCAGAGCATTTTTCCGGTCCGGCGGTCAACAGATGAGCGTGTACATACGCTTTTTGTTGTTTATCGCATCGGAGTGTTCCGGTATTTCCGCTTTTGGCGGTTCGGGGCTATCCGGATGATTGCTGTGCATAAGCTTGTAAAAGCTGTGCAGATAAAAGGCACGCCGGTAATTTTACCGGTCTCTTAAAGACAAATATAATCAAAGGGCCGTTCCGTTCCTTTGTTATATATCATTAAATCAAGAAGGAGGAAAATTCAAATGAAGACAAAAAAGATAGTCGTCGGAGCTATCGCCGCATCAATGCTTTCACTCTCAGTATGCTCAGTTGCACCAGCTACATTTGCTGCTGGCGAAAAAGTGCAGTTATCCGTCAGCAATGAATCAGCTCAGGCAGGTGAGAAGTTCACAGTGGAGGTGTCCCTTGCAGACATTCCGTCAACTAATGTATCAAATGTAGATTTTTCGATCAAGTTTGATAACAGCATTATTTCAATTGATGAAGTATCCGCAGGTCCGATCACAAGCCCTGCTTCAAGCGATCCTTCAGCAAGCCAGATCCCGCTTTTAACACCGGAGATCGATAATGACGGGGGAATGATCAATCTGTTATGGGTCACAATGCTTGAAGATCCAACATACTGGATAAAGTCTGATGGTGTCTTCTGTACTATCAGCGGTACTGTAAAAAGCGGTGCTGCAGATGGCGCTGTTGCAAAGCTTGAGTGCGTACCAACAGTAAGAAAAGACAACCCTGATGTGAGCGCAGCAAATGAAGCTATCAGCATAGGCTACCTCGATAGTGAAGCAGTTGAAGTTGATTATCAGGTAACCGTTAAGAATGGTAGCGTAACAGTTGGCAAGCCAACATCCGGCAAGGAAAGAAAGCCGGGCGATGCTAACTGCGACGGCGGTGTCGATATGTCTGATGTAGTTATGGTTATGCAGGACTGCCTTAACCCACAGAAGTATGGCGTTAATGGTACAAGTACCGAAGACCGCATAACTGAACAGGGAGAAAGCAACGGCGATGTTGACGGTAAGGAAGGCCTTACTCCAAACGATGCCCTCTTTATCCAGAGATATACACTGAAGCTTATTGACACACTCTCATAATCCGTGATTATCTGATTTGTCCCCCTTACAAAGGAATACAAACCCAATTTAATCTAGTTTAGTAATAGGCTGAAAACCTAAAGAAAGGAATTATTACAGATGAAAAAGTTTATCTCTGCAGTCACTGCACTTGCAATGACTGCAACAATGGTGAGCGTTGCACCTGCAGCTGTAAATGCAGCAAGCGCTACTAAGACACTTTCAATCAAGGCATATGATAAGGCTGCTGACAGCACATATGCTGCATCTGGAGATACTGTAACTATTTCTAAGGATGCTATCGCTAAGGGCTCAGTAACAGTTCCGTTAGCACTTTACCTCACAGAGGATGCTTTCAACACAGAAACAATCTCAGCTCCTATCACAGTTACTTCTTCAAGCAAGGACGTAGCTAAGGTTAAGTTCGTTGCACACAGCTCAGGCGAGCCTTACTACTCAGCTGAAAAGACATATGATCTTGCTGATGGTTCTGGTACAACTACAACTGATAAGTATCTTACTTATGGTTCTGCTCTCGGCAGAAAGAATAAGTATGGTGCAACAGGTACAGAGAGCTTAAGTATCGAAGAAAATCAGACACCATTCGGCGTTGATTATGCATATTTTGGATATGGTCTTCTCTATCCGCAGGGCTACAAACCTACAAGTGAATGGGCTGGCGGTAAATCAAGCGATTATCCGCTCGTAGTATTCGATATTGAGATCCCTCAGGGTGCAGAAGGCACATTCAACGTTGATTTCGTTGACTTCAAGAAGGACGGCAACCCTGTCTGCGCTGTTACATATGATGGCAGCCAGACATTAGCAAAATCTGCTGGTCTTGAATTAAACGGACTTACAATCAAGGTTGGTGATTCACAGCCAGTAACAGACCCTGTAACTGATCCTGTAACAGATCCAGTAACTGATCCTGTAACACAGCCAGTAACAGATCCTGTAACTGACCCAGTAACAGATCCTGTAACTGATCCTGTCCTCGATGGCGACATCGTTATCGTTGGTGAAACAATCAAGGCTGAGCCAGGCGAAGATGTAGAAGCAAGCTTCATTCTCGACAAGCTCAACGGCAACAAGGTTGCTTCACTCGACTTCACTTATAAGTATGACAGCGCACTTGAAGATTTCGAAATGGATAGTGAGTGTGCAGCATACGGCAAGACATTCCTTAACAACCCGACAATCGGTGAGCAGAGCGTTGCTACACTCGATTCAAGCCAGGATCCAATGCTCGGTACAGAAGGCAAGAAGATCTCAACTGTATATGTAACAGCTCCTTCAAAGCCTGGTACATACGAGATCACAATTGATCCTTGTAAGGTATACAAGAAGGGTTCATCTTCAGACACATGGAACGTTGCAGTTAAGCCTATCGTTATCAAGGTTGGCGATGTAACTGATCCAGTAACAGATCCAGTAACTGATCCAGTAACAGATCCAGTAACTGATCCTGTAACTGATCCAGTAACTGATCCAGTAACAGACCCTGTAACAGATCCAGTAACAGAGCCTGATCTCAATGGCGACATCGTTATCGTTGGTGAAGCTATCAAGGCTGAGCCAGGCGAAGATGTAGAAGCAAGCTTCATTCTTGATAAGCTCAACGGCAACAAGGTTGCTTCACTTGACTTCACTTATAAGTATGACAGCGCACTTGAAGATTTCGAAATGGATACAGAGTGTGCAGCATACGGCAAGACATTCCTTAACAACCCAGCAATCAATGAGCAGAGCGTTGCTACACTCGATTCAAGCCAGGATCCAATGCTCGGTTCAGAAGGCAAGAAGATCTCAACTGTATATGTAACAGCTCCTTCAAAGCCTGGTACATACGAGATCACAATTGATCCTTGTAAGGTATACAAGAAGGGTTCATCTTCCGACACATGGAAGGTTGCAGTTAAGCCGATCGTTATCACTGTTGGCGATACAACTGATCCAGTAACAGACCCTGTAACAGATCCTGTAACTGATCCAGTAACAGACCCTGTAACAGACCCTGTAACAGATCCTGTAACTGATCCAGTAACAGACCCTGTAACAGATCCTGTAACAGATCCTGATCTCACACCTAACTTCGGTGATGTAAACTGCGATGGTGAAGTTAATATCGCTGACGTAGTTGTTCTCAACAAGTGGATCAATAAGAATTCAGATTATAACCTCACAGCTCAGGGCAGAGTAAATGCTGACTGCTGCGCTTACAACAAGGGTGCAGAGATCACATTCGCTGACTCTCAGGCAATCATCAGACACATCATTCATCTTCCTAAGTATTTAACACTTCCTGTTGACTCTGTTGAATAAGCAAGTAATAATGATAGTGAATTGAATAAGAGCGTAAGCTCAGAAAGGAAATGCACAGATGAAGAAACTGCTTTCTGCAGTCACATCATTCGTCATGAGTGCCTCACTCATGACGGGTGCATTTGCTCCATCTGTTAGTGCTGCCGGCGGTATATCCGTTGCGCAGCCTAACGTTAGTATGGACAATGCTGATGTTTCTGCAAGTAAAACTGCTTCTGATGATGTTGTAATCACAGGTGATAAGGTTAAAGCCAACCCTGGTGAAGAGGTTGAAGTCAACTTTGTCCTTGAAAAGGTAAACAGCAACAAGGTCGCTTCACTTGATTTAACTTACAAGTGTGATGCAGGACTCGAAATGGTCGAAATGGACACTGAGTGTGCTGCATATGGAAAGACCTTCCTTAACAATCCGGCAATCTGGCAGCAGAGTGTTGCAACTCTTGATTCAAGCCAGGATCCGATGCTCGGTACAGAAGGCAAGACTATTTCAACTGTCTATGTAAAGGCACCTTCTAAGGAGGGTACTTATAAGGTATCGATCGATCCTTGCAAGGTTTATAAGAAGGGTTCAAGCTCTGATACCTGGGGTACAACAGTAAACGCTGCTGTGATTACTGTTGGTAACCCACCGACAGAAACATCATCAGATGTCACAACTGATCCTGTTATCCAGAGCGATAAGATCGCTATTGATGGCGGAAATTACACAGCAAAGCCCGGTGACGAGGTTCCCGTAAGCTTCGTTCTGAAGAGCGGAAGCAAAGTACCGGTCGCTTCATACGACATTACTTTTAATCCAGCATCTCCTCTTGAGATCTCAGATTACGACACTGATTGTCCGGCATACGGCGCTACAATCCTGCCTAACCCGGCAAAGTCAAGAATCGGATTCACAACACTTGATTCTAACCAGGATCCAAAGTGCGGAACAGAAGGCGCTAAACTTTGCACTATATATGTAAAGGTTCCAAAGAGCTGCTCTGACGGCACTTATAAGGTTGACATTTCAAAGTGTCAGGCTTTCAAGGACGGTTATGGTGCAGAGTCAGGTACTTGGGATTGCTCTATCACACCTGCTGTTATTACAGTAAAGGATGATAACACAACAACAACTCCAGTTTCTGATGCTGATATTGTTATCGCCGGTGAAACTATCAATGCAGAACCCGGTGAAGATGTAGAGATTAGCTTTATACTTGAGAAGCAGGGCAGCAACAAGGTTGCTTCACTTGACTTCAGATATAAGTATGACAGCGCTCTCAAAGACTTTGAGATGGATACTGAGTGCGCAGCATTCGGTAAGACATTCCTCAACAATCCAAGTATTTTACAGCAGAGCGTTGCAACTCTTGACTCAAGCCAGGATCCAATGCTCGGCACAGAAGGCAAGAAGATCTCTACTGTATACGTAACCGCTCCTACTAAGGAAGGTACTTACGAGATCACAATTGATCCTTGTAAGGTATATAAGAAGGGCTCAAGCTCTGAAACTTGGACAACAGCTGTAAAGCCGGCTGTAATCAAGGTTGGCAATACAACTGATCCTGTTACTGACCCTGTAACAGATCCTGTAACACAGCCAGTAACAGATCCTGTAACTGATCCGGTAACAGTTCCTGTATCTGATGCAGACATAGTAATTGTCGGCGATCAGATCACTGCTGAACCTGGTGAAGACATCGAAGCAAACTTCGTTCTTGAGAAGCTCAATGGCAATAAGGTTGCTTCACTCGCATTCACTTATAAGTATGACAGCGCACTTAAGGATTTCGAAATGGATACAGAGTGTGCAGCATATGGTAAGACATTCCTCAACAACCCTGCTAATGACCAGCAGAGCGTTGCAACTCTTGATTCAAGTCAGGATCCAATGCTCGGTACAGAGGGCAAGAATATCTCAACAGTATATGTAACAGCTCCTTCTAAGGAGGGTACATACGAGATCACTATTGATCCTTGCATGGTTTATAAGAAGGGTTCATCTTCCGCTACATGGAAGGTTGCAGTTCAGCCGATCGTTATTAAGGTTGGCAAGACAACAGATCCAGTAACTGATCCGGTGACAGATCCTGTAACTGACCCAGTAACTGATCCGGTAACTGATCCGGTAACTGATCCAGTGACAGATCCTGTAACTGATCCAGTGACAGATCCTGTAACTGATCCTGTAACACAGCCAGTAACAGATCCTGTTGACGGCAATGTTACTTGGGAAATCGACACTGTTCACGCAGCACCTGGTGAGTCTGTAAAGGTTAACGTTATCGTTAAGGATTCTACACTTCCAGTAAGCGGTGCACAGTTTGTTATCAAGAACAAGACTGGTATCAACTATAAATCTGTTTCAGGTTCAGTTGCATACAAGTCAACAATTGAAAAGAACGATGATTCACAGGAATTCGCTTTCGGCGAAGGAAAGGGATCAAACGTTAAGGCTGCAAACGGCTCATATGTAATGACTCTTACATATGATGTACCTAAGACCTGCAAGCCGGGCACATATGATCTTACTTGGTCTGATCTCGTTGTATCTGATGAGTACGGCAACATCATTACTAAAAATGTAAATGCTGTTGACGGTGCAATCATCGTTGATGACGTTGATCCGATCGATGGACAGATCAAGTGGACTCTTGAAAGTGTTAAGGCACGTCCTGGTCAGACTGTAACTCTTAAGGCAATCGTAACAGATCCTGATAGTGTTAAGCTCCCAGTTGCCGGTGCACAGTTCAAGATCAATCAGAAATCACCTATCGAGTTTAATTCTATTAAGGCTGGAAACGCTTATAAGGGTGAACTCGAACACAATGATGAGCTCCTTGAATTTGCATTTGCAGATGAAAAGGGCGCTACAACAATTGCTGCTGACAAGGCAACAATCGTAACACTTACTTATACAGTTCCTAAGAGCTGTGCTAAGGGTATCTACCCTGTTAAGTGGTCCGATGTATTTATCAGCGATACTAACGGTCGTGAGATCACAAAGAACGTTGAGCTCATTGATGGTCAGATCGAAGTAATCCCTGATGAGATCAAGGGCAACGTAGAGTGGGTAATCCCTGAGGTAGATGCAGAACCTGGCAGCAACGTTACTATGAATGTAAAGGTTGCTAATAGTTCCGATCCTGCACTCGAAGTTGCAGGTGCTCAGTTTATCATCAAGCATGAGTCTCCTGTTGAATACAGCAGTGCTTCCGGCTCAGACGCATACAAGTCTGTTCTCGAGGCAAATGATGCTTCACAGGAATTCGCATTTGGTGAAAAGAAGGGCGCAGGCGTAGCTGCTGCTGACGGTGACATCGTACTTGTACTTAATTATACAGTACCTAAGAATTGTCCTGAGGGCGATTATGATGTTACATGGGCAGACACAATCATCACAGACACTGATGGAAATATCATCACAGATAAGGTTAAGCTTACAGATGGTGTTATCCACGTTAAGGAAAATCCAACAAGTACAGATCCTGTAACTGATCCAGTAACTGATCCAGTAACTGATCCTGTAACAGATCCAGTAACTGATCCAGTAACTGATCCAGTAACTGATCCAGTAACTGATCCAGTAACTGATCCAGTAACAGATCCTGTAACAGATCCTGTAACTGATCCAGTAACAGATCCAGTGACAGATCCTGTAACTGAACCAGACCTCCCGGATGGAGCAATCGCATGGGTAATCGAAGAGAAGGAAGCTGAGCGCGGCGAAGATGTAACACTCAAGGTTACAGTAAGCGATCGTAAGGCAGCTAACCTCCCAATCGGTGGTGCCCAGTTCTCGATCAAGAATAAGGACGGCGTAGAGTATAAGTCAGTATCCGCAACATCAGCTGGATATGGCAGCGTTATCGAGGCAAATGATGAAATGAGACAGTATGCATTTGCAAACGAAAAGGGCGCAGCTACAATAGCTAAGGATAAGGACGTAGTACTTACACTGAACTTCCACGTACCAGAAGATTGTGAGCCAGGAAGATACGATGTATACTTCACAGATGATGGATTCTTCAACGTATCAACTGAACACGGTCAGGATATAACTGACAGAGTACTTACATTTGACGGTGCAATCATAGTTAAGGAACCTATAACAGATCCTGTAACTGATCCAGTGACAGATCCTGTAACTGATCCAGTGACAGATCCTGTAACTGATCCAGTGACAGATCCTGTAACTGATCCAGTGACAGA
>SVNH01000020.1:45030-58901 GCA_015067005.1 Ruminococcus flavefaciens | reverse complement strand
CAGGCAAAGGTCGCTTTTACCATATTCTCAGGCATCAGCGAATTCATAGCATCAGCATGAATATTCCAACTCTGAGTATGTGCTGTACTCATACGGAAGTTTACCTGTAATTTATTGAGGGAAGCCCATTTCCAAAGACTTTTTTCGCAATGGTATAAAAATAGCCGGAAGTCATATAGGCTTCCGGCTTTGTTATTCTATCCCAATTGCTGCTTAGTTTTTAAGCTCGCTTCCGCCCCATTCAACAACTGTAAAGCCCTTTCTTTCAAAGGTAGTCAGCTGCTGAGGTTCGATGTCCACTGCATCTTCAAGCGGTACATATGTCATGAAAACACGGAGAAGACTATCCGGTGCCGGTGTGATGTCGAGCTTTGCGGAATCCGTATAGGCATCGCCCTGGAACGAAATGAGATTATACTTATTATGTTCCATTCTCGGCAGCCAGTATACAATGAATTCGTTCATTTCATTCTCGGTAAGTCCCATGTATGTGAGTTTCTCTTTGAGGAAGCTCTCGGTATCGCTGCCTGCAACACAGAAGCCCTTCGAGAGATCATATCTTGTACGGCAGTTCACAGCGTCCCAGAAGAGGTATTTGTGATGTGTACCGTCAGCCTTGTTGAGAAGAGAACCATCCGGATATGCTGTAACATCCCAGCCGCTGAGGTACTTCGGATATGTTGTGGAGAGATCCGCATCTTTCAGATCAAGCTCTACATGAACATCGGTCTCCTGCTCCGGATAGAGATATATCACAGGCTTATCGACTGCTACTTCATAACGAACAGTCAGAGTCTCATTATCTTTCTGGTACATTCTTATCCAGCCAAACTGTCCTTTGTATTCGATATAAGCCCACATATAATTATTGTTCTGATAACCGCATTCAGTAACGTACACTCCTTTTGGGAGCGAAGTAACGACCGGATAGCTTTCATCTGGT
The DNA here is from genome assembly GCA_015067005.1 of Ruminococcus flavefaciens. Classification (GTDB taxonomy): domain Bacteria; phylum Bacillota; class Clostridia; order Oscillospirales; family Ruminococcaceae; genus Ruminococcus; species Ruminococcus flavefaciens_AA. Next base: position 57,958 of record SVNH01000020.1, on the reverse strand, counting down.
CCGAGATACATTTTCATATCGTCAGCAATTATTTGCATAGGCGCTCCGAATATGGCAGCATTCTCCGGCTCAACACAGTCCTTGAAGGTTCTCTTGATGTATTCGCGCTTCATAAGGCAGAGGTCATACGCATTGAGTTTGTTGTCGCGGCAGAAATCAACTGCTTTCCAGTCGGCAAATTTTACCTTTCCTGTTCCGGAAAGCCACTTTTGCAGCAGTACAATATCCGCAACATCAAAAGAATCGTCACCGTTTGCATCACCGCTTGCCTTCCAGTCAAGCTTGCAGGTGATCTCGATCACATCCGATTTCTGAGAGGTTATCTCAAATACCGGAGCATCATACCAGCCGGACTTTGAATCTGTATGGAAAGAATAATAGCATGATGTATCGTATACCTTCAGCGAATCAATTGTGCATGGATTTGATCTCACATCGAATATCTCACTTGTTGAGGGCTCGCCTGATGTACATTTCAGAAGATAGGTATTATCATTTTCGGGAATGTCGATGAGCTCCCCTGTTTTTGCGTCCACGAAGGAAATCACCGTGCTGCCCTTTCTGGAAGGTGAATGGTCGATAATAACAGAGCAGTCATCCTTGATCTCATAGATGCCGTTGGTCTGCTCATAAGGCTCTTCGTCAGACCATTCTCTGCCGACCTTCCACTTGACATCAGTCATACCGTCCGCGGTAGGCTGATAGAGTATCACAGAATGTGAACCTGAACCCTCAAGCGGTATCAGTTCAAAGTTGTCGCATTCTGATCCCATTACCTGCTTTATCTTTCCCTTACCGCTTTGCTCCATTTTCAGCGAAGCGCCGGTACTGCCGTTCACATTTGCACAGTATGCGATATAATTATCATGTACCGAGGCAGAGCCATATTTATTGAAAAACTCGTTGAACTCAGGATAGCTGTCCGGAACCCAGCCGTAAAGATCGGTCTCGACTGTCCTGCCGGATCTATTCTCAAAGCTGAACTTCTCGGTCGTCTTGTATTCATCGCCGTTCTTTTCTCTCCATGCGACTATCAGATCCTCACCTTCAAGAACACGGTACAGCTCAACCTCAAAGGCATACTGCGTCTTACAGCCTGCATAGGATTCAAAAAAGCTGTAATCATGCGAGTAGATACCTAATTTTTCGCAGTATTCCTCATAAGCTTTAACTGCTTCCAGATCGTTCGGATCCGGCTTTTCGGGTATCTCAAGCTCATAGATCTCAGGCTTACTGCCGGCTGGCGTATTGAGCATCGTCATGCTTCCTGAAAGTGAAATGTCATAATCGTTTTCCTTCCACTGAAGCATCGGTCTCACCAGACATATCACGTCATCCTCCACATAGGATTTTCCGTGGGAGTTGTAGAACTGCATGGCTTCTGCGAAATCCTGCGGCACCCATTCAGGCAGTGTTCCTATGACAGGATCGGTCACAGTCTTTCCGGCAGCCTGTACCGGCATCAGCGTTGCTGCGGATGCAAGCATCATACCTGTTGTTAAAATTGCGATCAGCTTTGACTTCATATCAATTCCTCCGTTCTGTAATGAAATACGAATAAGCACTAACGGCTTCATGAGTACATTATACATATTTTGTCAGCTTTAGTCAATAGTTTTTTGAAATTTCTTTAAAAATGATATACAAAACTGGCATGACATAAAAAAGAGACGTATGCCGCCTTGCATACGTCTCTCGTTTTAATGTTAAAGTGTGTCTATAAGGTGAAGTGTGAATCGCTGTATGATAAGTGCATCGTTTGCAGTAAGACCTGCATTGCCGTCAACATCAGCAGCCTTCTCGCCCTCAGAGCTTATGCGGTCACTGCTTGTACCGTTCACGCCGTATTTTGCAGGGTTGAGACAAGCCTGCATTACCATTACGACATCCGACATATCAACTTCACCGTCGCCGTTAGCATCGCCCTTCTTACCGTTAACGACCGGTTCAGTCTCCGGATCAGTAGGTAAAACAGATGCAGAATTCTCGACATATTCGTCTATGATACCAGCCCAGAACTTACCTATCTTCTCATAGCCGTTTTCAGTCGGGTGGAGCTTATCCTGATCTATATCGTTCATGCCGTCGAGACAGCCGTGAACGTCTGCGAATCTTACGTTCTTGCCTGCGCTCTGATAAGCCTCGGCAACCTTCTTTACAGTATTGTTGTAGTTCTTTACTCTGTCAGAGTTTCCACCGTAAGCTGTGAACTCAGGAATAGAAGCAAGGAACACTGTTCCGTCGGAAGGCATATCTGCAAGTATGTAATCGAGCAGTGAGTGAAGATCAGTTTCACATTCGCTGAGATCGCGGTTTGCAGTCATGTCGTTCGTACCAATCATGAGAAGCACGATGTCCGGCTGAGCCTTTGCAACAGCGTTCTTGCTCTTGAGCTTTTCAAGGAGACCATTCTCACCCCAGCTCGGGATAGGATACTTCTGAACGATAGTGTAGCTGCTGTAACCTGCATGATTATCATCGTAGCTGACATTCTTTCCGTTGAAGTTGAAGCTTGCGCTTGCGCTTCCCTCAGGACCTACCATATCAACCTTGGAATATCCTTTGTCCTTGAGATAGTAGTCGAGGAACTTTCTGTAACCGCCCTCATGACCGTAACCGAAGGTTATCGAGTCGCCGATAGGCATTACCTTTATAACGCTGTCCTTGCTGAGATCACCGTTGCCCGGCTGGATAATGATCTGTCCTGAATCATCGACTGTTCCCTTGCCTGTCACAACTGACGAAGCGATACCCGCCTTTGAGACCTGAACATTGTCGATATAGAAATCGCAGAGATACCCCGAATTCTCAGGAGTTTCAAAGTAAAGCACGAGATCCTTGCCGCCGGCAGGGATAGTGAACTCGGTATTCTCGATCTTTGTCCACTCGCCGCTCTTTGCATCGCAGGCAGCTATCTTGTGATATGAAGCGTCGCTGCCGTCGTTCTGCTGGAGCGACATCTGGATCGTAGAGGCCGAACCGCTCTTCTGGAGGACTGCCGCACTGAAGCTGTAAGTCTCTCCCGGAACGAATAATCCGCTGTCGAGAGTAAGAGCGCATCCGTGCCACTCCTTTTCTCTGCCTGAAACATACATCGACTTCGAGCCCTCGTAATAGTTCTTGCTGTCAGAAGCAGCAGAAGCGCTGCCGCGTGACATCCAGTCCTCAAGATCGGATTCAAATGTATTCGTGAAGTAGTTGTCATACGGATAAGGCTCAGAAGGCTGTGTGACCTCCTGAGTTGCAGGCTCGGTCACAATATTCCACTCCTTGCCGCCCCAGAGGATAGACTTATCATTGATGACAGACATCATAGTATCAATAACTGATTCGGAAGGATTATACCATGAATTATTGTTTCTGTCGAGATAGCCGTGAGACTCGCCGCCGTTGCCGGATGCGATATTGTTATCCCAGAGTATACAAGGGATGCCGGCTTTCTTTGCAGCGGTGATGTAGTCCTTAGCCCACGCCTGACGCGCAGAGGTATTATTGAAGTTTGAAGCGCTGAATTCGCCGATAACTACCGGTATGTTCTTCTGATCCTCAAGCTGCTTGAGCGAATTGAAGAACGAGTTGATATTGCTTGTGTAGTCCTCGCCCCAGCCGCTCTTGCCGGGATAATTGTGGTTTGAATACTCATCTTCTGCCATTGTGAAGTAGTAGGGCAGGTAAGCGTGTACCGAATATGCAACGTTTCCGCAGTTTGCCGGGAAGGTAACTGCGTTTATCGCCTCCATGTCCGAAGAAGCACAGTAGCCCGGAAGCATGAGCAGACGCTCCTTATTTGCCGATGAGCCCTGTCCGCGTACAGCCGAAACGAATTTCGCATTCAGCTTATTGATATAGTTCCAAGAATATCCGCCGTCGCCGCTTCCGTTGCCCCACTGGCTTACGGCTGAATTTGCGGTCTGACGCGGTTCGTTCAGTCCCTCGAAAACAAGGTGCTGATCGTAGTCCTTGAAGGCTTCAGCGACCTGCTCCCAGATAGCGGTAAGCTTAGTCTCGGCATTCTGATAGGTCTGCTCCGTGAAAGTCGGAACATTTACCCAGTCCTCATGATGCACGTTAAGGATAACGTACATATCGTCCTTGATACAGTAATCAACGACCTCTTTTACACGGTTCATCCATGCGCTGTCGATGTTATTGCTGCCGTCAAGATGCGGATACCATGTTGTCGGGATACGCACGGTATTAAAGCCTTTTTTCTTTACCGCGTCGATCATTGCCTGAGTTGTTTTCGGGTTGCCCCAGCTGATCTCGGTATTCAAACCGTAATTTCCGTTTCCGCCGGTAGCATCAAGGGTGTTGCCCAGATTCCAGCCTATCTTCATTTCGTGGGTGATGTCGAAAGCACTCATACCGCTTGCCGCATCAGCTTTATCCACTTCAGAAGTGCAGGTATACCGGAAGCTTGCAAGCATACACACAGCGGCTGAAACGATACATACCGACCGCTTTGCAAATGACTTCATTGTGATCACTCTCCTCTTTTATTATAATTTAGTGTCAGTCCACACTGCGTCATTATAATTTTAACATATTGTCCAAAGCAAGTCAACGCTCTGCGGCAATATTGTACACTATGAGAACGTAGAATAATATCGTCCACTTTTGGTTAATTTTACCAATATCATCATGCTTTCATATGCTATTGACTTTTTTCGCCAAAAATATTATAATCAATGTGTGATCAGCAGCCGTCTGCGGACGGTCAGCAATCACTGAAAACACATCAATTATCATCATTCAAGAAAAGAGGGATGTCAATGCCTTTCTGCGGTTACTGCGGAAAAAAACTCGCCGAGGGCGAGAACTGTACTTGTCCGGAAGCTGTTCAGAAGCGATCCGGAGCATACTCTGCGCCAAGAGAACATATCTGTCCTTACTGCGGCAGTATTGTCGCTGCCGGAAAAACGTGCAGCTGTCCACAAGCCGAATTCGATGCGAGGTACAGACGATACCCTCAGCCGGATATTTACTCTTCGCCGCAGCCATACGCCCCTGCCCCGAATACCTATAAAAGAAGCAGCGGCTTCCTGACCGCTCTTATTATCGCTGTGACGGCTGTATTAATGGTGTCATTTCTTGTCGTACCGTTTGCGGTCGGATTCAAAAAAGGTATGAGTTCGAGCAGCAAGAAGAAAAATTCCGGCACAAGCAAGGTCACTTCCGAAAAAAAGACAGAAGCCGCATCGCAGGACATTCCGGTCGATGACGGCGATCATCCGAGCGAATACAGCCTTGTCGATAACGGTCTTATACCTGATTCTGTCGAATATCAGGGCAGTATCGGCTCATGCTTCGCTTTCACATGGATAGGCGCATTTGAAAACCGTCTGCTCGCACAGGATAAGTATCAGGATCTCTCTGAATGGGCTTTCTATAAATCGTTCAAGGAGCAGTATTTCAACGCAAACAGAATGAACGATATTGCAGCAATGTCCAATCTCGATACAGCTATCGTCCCCGAAAGCTTAGCCCCTTATCCCGATGACGGCGATGAATATGAAGTCGATGAGGACATCGAGAAGCAGTCGCCTTATATGCTCTCAGATGTTTACCTCCTCTGCCGCGACAGCTCCGATGATGCCGCTGACATCAGGAGCAAAGCAAAGGATTTCCTTATGGACGGCTATGCACTTATCGCTTCCGTCTACTATGATGACGGTAAAATGGAATATACCAACGACTACACCGGTGCGTGGTATGTTGACAAGGATCTCTCAAAGAAGAACCAGTTCGTGAACCATGCTGTACTCATCGTCGGCTGGGACGATAACTACTCAAAGGATAACTTCATCAAAACTCCCTCACGCGACGGCGCATGGCTGGTAAAGAACAGCTGGGGACCTTTTATGGGTGATGACGGTTACTACTGGCTCTCGTATGAGGATAAAATGTTTGCCTACTCTGATCTGTGTGCGGTAGACATCACCGATTCCGGTCTCTGCGACAAAGTGCAGTCCTACTGGAAATACGGCTGGGACTACGGCTTCTATAACTACTACAACAACGCCTCGAACACTGCTATAAACGGTAAGCCTGCCGATAAGGTCTATCAGGCGTGTAAGTACACCGCCGAACAGGATATGGACATCACTGCCGTTTCCTTCTTCACAGTATGCGACGGTATCGAGTATCAGGTCTACATATCTTCAAGCGGCGATGCGAACACCAGCGATCCTCTGGCATCCGGCGTTCAGAAGGCTGCCGGCTTCCACCTCGTTCCGACTTCGGATACATTCCACGTAAATGCCGGTGACTCCTACACCGTCCTGATAGTTATGCAGAGCCCCAAGAAGGACTACCTCATAGTTCAGGACAGCCAGTATTCCTACGATCAGAAGACCGTAAGCTCCGCAAAAGCCGGCACCTGCTTTGTAAGCAGCGACGGCGAAAAATGGGAGGATGTCAAGAACTACACCCTCAAAAACTCAAACCGCACCGGCTGCGTGATGCCGCTCTGTATCAGCGTTTACGGAAAATAAACAGATCCAGCAGGATCAAGTGTGATACTCATACAGCAGCTTTATTTGCAGCTTACAGGGGCAAACCTTTCTAAGGAAAGCTGCTTTCCCGCCCCTTTTCCAAAGACTTTTACTTCGCAATGGTATAAGCTTTTGGATAGAGTATAAAAGCCGGAAGTTTTTATGACTTCCGGCTATTTTTATACCATTGCGAAAAAACAAGCTTAAAGTTTTCGGGAGGGAGTTTGAGGGTTACTCCCCGAAGTGTGGGGAGATGTCCGAAGGACAGAGGGGAACGGACCCGATTAGGGGGGCACTTTCTCAAAAGGGGTTCTCTCAATAAATTACGGATAAACTTCCATATGGGTATCGCACTCAGCTTACGGGCTTTGTTTATTGCATGAACCAGTCAGTGCCGTAACGCAATGCAAGCTGGTCGCAGAGGACGAGTGCTGCTGCGCTGTCCACGACTACTCTTGCACGGTGGATTATTGCCGGATCGTGTCTGCCCTTGATAACGAGTTCAGTGTTGCTCATGTCGCGCATATCAACGGTCTGCTGCCCCTTGTAAATGGAAGGCGTCGGCTTTATGGCAGTCCTGATTATGATAGGCATACCGCTTGAAATACCGCCGAGTATACCGCCATTATGATTAGTGACAGTCTCCACTGAATCGGAGTTCTTTCTGTAAGCGTCGTTAGCCTTGCTTCCGACCATATCAGCAAGTTCAAAGCCGTCTCCGAACTCAACTCCCTTTACGGCAGGGATACTGAAAAGCATATGAGAAAGTACGCTTTCAAGCGTATCGAACCACGGCTCGCCTACACCTGCCGGGAAACCGATAACAGCAGTTTCAAGTCTGCCGCCTACGCTGTCGCCCTCGGCAGCAGCGGCTTCAATACGCGCCGTCATAGTCTGTCTTACGCTGTCGTCAAGGACTGCGAACTCTGCGGTGCTGAGCTTTTCAATGTCGCTCGTAAGGTCGCTGAAACTGCGGTCACTGATACCGCCGCAGGTCAGTATATGCGTACCGATATGTATGCCCTTATTTTTCAGCGCACTTATTGCAACTGCGCCTGCGGCAACGATACCGGCAGTTATTCTTCCTGAAAAATGACCGCCGCCGCGGAAGTCCTGAAAGCCGTGATACTTCATCTGCGCTGTGAAGTCAGCATGACCGGGACGCGCCTTGTAAGCAAGCTCGCCGTAATCGCGGCTGTGCTGATCCTGATTCTCGATCATGAATGTTATGGGAGTTCCGGTTGTTCTGCCGTTGAAAACTCCGCTAAGTATTTTTACCTTATCAGCCTCGTGACGTGCTGTTGAGATCTTTCCGACAGCCTTTCTCAGATCCATCTGCGATGCGATGAACTCCTCATCTACCGGTATTCCGGCTGCTAAACCGTCTAAGACCGCACCTATCGCAGCACCGTGGCTTTCACCGAAAATAGTAATCGAAACACTTGAACCAAATGTATTTTTCAACGGCTTCATCCCCCTGAAACAAAATATATCAGTGATATTATATCACTTTACAGCAAAAAAGTCAAGGAGTGTGTTTGACATTTCCTGCGGTTTGTGCTATCATTGTATCATCAGTATTCGGCGGATATTTTCCGCTCATCAGGGAGGTCTATTATGAAAGGCAAGCTCATCGTTGTTGAAGGGCTCGACGGAAGCGGCAAGGCTACTCAGTCTGCACTGATCTTTGATATGCTGAAAGCTGAGGGCAGAGACGTAAGAAAAGTATCATTCCCGAATTACAGCAGTGATGCTTCTGCACCGCTGAGAATGTATCTCGCCGGAGAATTCGGAAAGTCTCCGGATTCAGTGAATCCCTACGCAGCTTCAAGCTTCTTCGCTGTCGACCGCTTCGCAAGCTATAAATCGGACTGGGGTGAGTTCTACAATAACGGCGGTATCATAATCGCTGACCGCTATACGACCTCTAACGCTATCCATCAGTGCTCAAAGCTGCCTGAGGATAAATGGAAAGACTTTCTGAAATGGCTTTTCAGCTATGAATATGAGCTTCTCGGCATACCTGCTCCTGATAGTGTTATCTATCTCAGAGTTGATCCGGATGTCAGCCAGGAGCTCCTCGATAAGCGCTACAATAACCACTCAGAAAAAAAGGACATCCATGAAAGCGACCTCGCATACCTCAAACGCTCACGCACCGCAGCGGACTTCTGCGCCTCTGAACTCGGCTGGACTACCGTTGAATGTATCGCTGACGGAAAAATGCGTACCATTGAGGACATCGCCGCTGAGATCGCGGAGTGTCTTGCGGATGTAACATAAAAGCCCCACATAAATGTGAGGCTCAGTCTGTCGATAAATCCAATTTTAATTCAAATATCAGCGGGCGAACGCTGTTCGCCCCTACAAAAAGTAACGATATATCAAGAAAACGGTAGGGGGGCGCACATTGTGCGCCCCTGTTCTCTTTTGCATAAAATCCGTCTTTATTGTTGCCTGACATCAGAACTTTACATCAGATGTTATATTGAGGTTATCAATATCAGCTGCTATGATACCGCCGTCGCCTATAACATAGACGTAATTTCCGATATAAACAACTCTCTTGAATTTCTTATAATAATCGCTTCCATCGAAATCAGGATTTGAAATATCACCGATGTGTACAAATCCGCCGTTTTCATACTTATAGAAGCAATACGCATCCTCATGATCAGAATAGCCATCTTCGATCCTGCTATAATCTTCCTTAGTTACCGGGAATGCGATCAGATTCTTTTCCGGATCTACAAGAAGCGCCTTGCGGTTGTAAATGCCCTCAGATGAAACATACGAGCTCTCTCCGGTTTTGTTGATCGTAACATTGCCGACCTGCTTGAGTTCATTCGGATCAGAGTTATCAAACATTACCATCTTAACGCCTGTTACTCTGCCCTCTTCATTCGCATCAGGTCCGAAGCCGAAGAGAAGATCATCGCTCCATCTCTGCATATAGCTGCTGTAACCGAGCATCTTGTATTCATCGAGTATCTTAGGTGTTTCCGGAGTGCTGAGATCTATTGCGAAGAGCGGATCAGTCTGCTCATATGTTACTACATAAGCCATGTCCTTATTGAAGTTCACTGATTTTACGGATTCGTCCTTGCCAAAGCCGTCGACCTCACCGATCTTGTTCAGATCAATGTCCAGAACATAGAGTATGTTGTCCTGCTGACTGTTATTCCAGTCGTAGGAATAATAGCCTCTCTCTTCCTCAGTTTCTGTTTCAGGTTCTTTTTCTGGTTCAACATAATCATCGCCATCATATGCATATAAAACATAGTCCTCGCACTTCTTATATACCATTCTGACACTTGTTCTTGTAGCAGCAACACGGAAGTAGCCATCGTATTCGCTCATTGAGAACTGGTCGTTTACTCTGCCTTCAACAGTTGCAGCTGCTGACGGCTCAATATTACCCTTGCTGATAGCAAATCTTGTAAGCTTAGTCTGCTCAGTGGTTTCGATGACAGTTCCGAACTCAGGATTCTCAGGCAGTTCTTCACGATAATCGTAAACCGCTGTGTAGAGATTATCAGGAGCGCAGTAGATGTCGCCTGAGTAGGAAGCGAGAGCCTTTGTGTCAACTGCTTTGAGTTTTCCTGTATTGTTGAGGTCTACGCTGCCTATTACCATGTAGTTCAGGTAAAAGCTCTCTGAGAGATCTTTTTCCGGAAGAAGAATGTCGCCAGCCTCGACATACTCAGGAGTCTGAGTTGTTCCGTAATATGGGATATACTTCTCTATACTATCTTCGTTCTTGACCTTATCGTAGCTCTGTGAATCGTAGTATGAAATAAGATACATATATCCATCGGGAGCTATGCGGACATCGTTATATCTTCCAGCCTGATAATAGCAGCTGAGCAGCTTATGCGATTCATCAGTTGAGTATGCAAGAACAGCTGTCTTGGTCCTGCCCTTGTAGTATCCGCCGTAGTAGTTGCCGTATTCATCGAAAGTAGTCTCCTGAACAGAAACGATGATTATTGCCATATCGTTATAGAGATACATATTCTCAACTGTCGGGATTATCTTGGCACCGCTCTTGATAGGAAGGTTATTCATTATGTCATCAGTAACGTCGATGAGCTTGTTCTGCTTTATGCTTCCTTCTGAGACTGATGTTATATGGAGCTGTGCATAGCCATATGCGTATTCATATTCGCCGCGGGAATTCTTCTTGTAAGCATTGTTCACGTAGTAGATATTCTTTCCGTCTGTTTTTACAATATCAGCTTCACGGACATTAGCTTCCTGATCGAATGTCTCAGAGTGGGCTTCATCTCCGCCGCCGCCCATACCGCCGGGGACGTATAATTCATCTTCATTGGAAGATTCTGCAACTGCATCTACCATTTCGGCATTCTTAGCGCCTGTATAACCGTATCCTCTCTCGTTCTTCTTAGCCTTCTCATAGGATTCGCTGAACAGCTTATACACCTGACTGTAATCAGATGCGCCGCTCATATAAGCGCCCTGCTTCTTTACCTTCTTGGTTTCATCAGGATCGGTCGGGGCGATATTGTTCGCATTGCTACCTGTACCGTTTTCTGTTATCAGATGACCTTCCTGTGTTTTTTTATTTATATCATTTCCTTTGTTCGCAAAATAGACTGCTGTTCCGCTGACTACCGCACAAGCTGCTGCAATAGCAGTAAAGCGGGATACAACTGAAATTTTACTTCTCTTTTTTATAACTGCCTTTTCATCAAGCATAGCCTTTATGTTTGCAGGTTCAAGTCTTTCTGGAATGCCGTCTTTCTGAAGCATTTCCTTTACCTCTTTATCTTTCATAATGTTACCTCCGATCATATTTCCGGTGTAAGCTCAAGTCTGAGCCGTTCTTTTATCCTTGAAAGCTTCGAGCGCACTGTGCCAGCCTTAACGCTGCATATACCTGCTATCTCGTCGCTGGTGTATCCGCCGAGCACCGACATCGAAAGCAGAAGTCTTGATTCACCGTCAAGCTTATCGAGTGCTTCTTTGAGTTCAGCAGATTCAAAATCGAATGTATCTATGATATTTGCATCTTCGAGCTCCTCTGCTGCGGCGTAGTATTCATGCTGCTTCTGTTTGATCTTCGCTGAAAGTATCTTCATTATCCAGCTCCGGAACAAGGAAGGTTCACGCAGCTTTTTTATCGAGCAGAAAGCATCCAGAACTGTATCACTTACTGTATCTGCTGCATCATGACTGTTCCTGAGGCTGTAAAGTGCGATGTGATACATATCCTTGTATACTGATTCATAAAGCCTCGCAAAAGCTTCTGTGCTTCCTTTCTGTGCAAGCTTTACATCTGAAAAGAAATCATTCATAATATTCACTCCTTTCGCAGTCCGCTTGATCCGAACGGTACTGCATCGAATCGATTCATAAACTAAGTGTCGAAAAAGAGGTGTTTTGTTGCATTGAAAAATAAAATTTGGCTATATGCACAAAACACGAATGGTACAATTGTGCATATAGCCAGAAAGTGGTTTTTAATTAGTTGTGATGTTGGCTCACTGATTTGCTCTTCCGAGGAATGCTGCACCTATGATACCTGCATCGTTGCCGAGCTTAGCAATTACTATCTCGCAGTTTTTCGGTGAATTCCTTGTGTATACTTCCTTCTTCACGAGTTCCTTTACCGGAAGAAGAAGCGGATCGCCTTCGTTGCAGACACCGCCGCCGATGCAGAGTACATCCGGCTGGAAGATATTGATAGTATTTGTAATACCTGCTGCGAGGTACTTGATGTACTTGTCAACAACGTCCTTAGCAGCCTTGTCGCCTGCTCTCATAGCGTCGAATGAAGTACGTGCAGTAACCTTGCCTTTTTCGGCAGCCATCTTGTTCATGATGCTTTCCGGGAACTGCTCCATAGCCTCCTTGGACATACGGATAAGACCTGTTGCTGATGAATAAGCCTCGAAGCAGCCCTTGCGTCCGCATGAGCACTGTGCGCCGTCTACCTCGATAACTGTGTGACCGATCTCAGCACCTGCAAAGTTTGAGCCGGCATAGATCTTGCCGTCGATGATGATGCCTCCGCCTACGCCTGTTCCGAGAGTGATGCAGACAGCGTTCTTAGCGCCCTTTGCTGCGCCTGCAACGTATTCGCCGTAAGCAGCTGCATTCGCATCGTTCTCGATGAATACAGGGGTATCCTCTCTGCCGATGAACTCTGTTATGTACTTTACCATAGGAGTATCCTTGAAGCCGAGGTTGTTTGAATACTCGATAACACCTGTTGAACTGTTAGCGATTCCCGGAGTTCCGATACCGATCCACTCGATGTCATCGAGAGTGAGGTCGGCATTCTTTACAGCCTCAACAGCCATTTTAGCCATATCCTCTGCGATCTCCTTCTCAGGACGCGGACAGTTTGTCTTAGTGCTTGCCTTTGCGATGATATTGTATTTCTCATCAACTACGCCTGCAACGATATT
>SVNH01000020.1:0-44930 GCA_015067005.1 Ruminococcus flavefaciens | reverse complement strand
AGCTGACGCGGTTTGCCGTCTGCACCTACTCTGCCGTAGTCGTAAACGCGGTAGGTAGTATTGGAGTTCTGCTGTATCTCGGCAATGAGTATGCCCTTGCCGATAGCGTGGAGAGTACCGGACTGTATGAAGAACACATCGCCCTTCTTAACCGGAACACTGTTAACGCAGTCAAGGAGAGTATTCTCCTCGATAGCCCTGCGGAAGTCCTCGCGCGATATTCTGTCCTTAAATCCGTAGATAAGCTGAGCGCCCTCTTCGCAGTCAACGATGTACCACATTTCGGTCTTGCCGTATTCGCCCTCAACGCGGAGAGCGTATTCATCATCGGGATGCACCTGAACAGAGAGGTTATCCCTTGCATCTATGAGTTTTATAAGCACAGGAAAGTTTTCAAAGCTGCGGCAGTTCTCACCGAGAGCCTCGGGATGAGCCTTCGCAAATTCAGCAAGTGTCATACCGGCGAATTCACCGGAAGCGATGATGCTCTGACCGTCCTTATGGCAGCTGAGCTCCCAGCTTTCGGCAAGTCTTTCAAGATCGCTTACCTTGCCGTATTCCTCCCTGAGTCGTGTACCGCCCCAGATATAGTCCTTGATCGGCGGTTTGAGTTCAAATGGTTTCATATATCCTCCGTTAATGTCTTTTACGCAAACACGTACACTTATATAATACTGCAAATCCGCAAAATAGTCAATACTTTTCAGGCAAAAAAAGTGCAGGATGATCTCCTGCACTTTTACTGTTTTTCATGTTTTCAAGTTGTTCTGTTATTCGCACAGCGGCATTTCAAGATAGCCGCAGGTGAACGGGAAGAAGCTGAACTTCTTTGTTCCGGTGTGGACAAATCCGTTCTTCTCATACCATCTTCTCAGAACTGAATTCTCTTCTACTATGCTCAGTTTCATCGCAATACATTTATAGGCTTTTGCCCTTGCAAGCGAATCATTGAGCAGCTTTTTTCCGATTCCGCAATGTCTGTGATCCGGGAGTACACATAAACTGCCAAGTTCACATTCCCTGTCTGACTGGACAAGAAGGTTGTAATATCCAATCAATTCGCCGTTTTCATCATAATAGCCAAACATCGGACGATGCTGATCCTCCATCCATTGCAGAAGCTTAGTCTCTGTCGTGGAAAAGGCAGTAAAACCAGGGGCGTTATCGGCAGTAAATCCAAATTCATCGGCAACAGTCTGGAAACTGTCCCTTATAACCTGTACACATTGCGGAATATCATTCCTGTTGAGCTCTTTGATCATAATTACCTCCTTATAGTGAACAATTATTATGTACTATAACGTACTACTATTATTATACGTCAATTTTTTTATCTTGTCAATAGAAAAGCCATAATATTTTTGAAAAATATTATGGCTTGTATAATTATTTGGTTTTGATACACTTATAAAGTCAGAACCGACTTACTTTTCAAGCGGCTATCCCTCTATCTGCCGTGAGAGGAACTGCGCTGCCGCATTTATCAGACTCTTTTGCAGATCTGTGACCTCGCTGCACTTATCGCTGCTGAGGAATGCTACCGCTCCGGTCACGTCGCCTGCTGTTATTATCGGCACAGCCGCTATCGCTGTCCGGTTCACACCCTCAGCAGGAAAAAAGTTGTTGCAGCTGCCGTCCGGACAAAAATACTGTCCGCGGCTCTCCATAAGCTCTTCAAGCTGTCCTGTAACGCGCCGCTCGGAAAACTCCTTCTTTGCCGCGCCGGACGTCGCTACTACGTGATCCTTGTCAAATATAAGCACCGGACATCCGCATATCTTATGCATTATATCCGCTACGTATACCGCGTTTTCACTCATCTCGCTTATCGCTGAGTATTTCTTGAATATCACTTCGCCCTCGCTGTTTGTGTATATCTCTAAGGGGTCGCCTTCGCGGATACGCATAGTGCGGCGTATCTCCTTAGGTATGACAACACGTCCGAGGTCGTCTATTCTTCTTACAATTCCAGTTGCTTTCATAAAAAATAACCTCCCAAAATCATTTTGACTTTGTGAGGTTAGTATTTCCGGAATATTTTTGATTATTCAATGGCATCAGGCATTATTGATTCGTTATAGTTTAATTCGTGTGCCATAATTCTACTCCTTCGTTATATACTTATCATAAGAAATATGTGTTTTATATTCAGTTGAATCATGCTCTTTTGCAAACTTAAAATCTTCATCATAGCACATATATACTGTTAAGTACATATTATCATCGTCAAATAAAGTTTCTATTCTATCGCTAATAAAATCAATAATGCTTTGAGAATCCATTATGCTTGATTTCGCCTTATCAGGTAGATTTATATAACAATGAGAACCGATTTTATAATTATTGAAATATGAAGACAAACTGTTGCCGATATCTGGAATTGTAAAATCACTTGTATAATAATCCCAGTCTTTTGCTTTATTTTGATATATACGAGTTACTACTACCAAATAATCATTAATTCCGCTTTGCTCTAAAATTCGTCCAATTTCTTCTTCCATAAATGGAGCAAAAAGCGTATTCATATAATTATCACATTTTACATAATGATTCTCTTTTCCTTCGCCGTCAACATACACTCTCACTTCATACGTGTTGGTATCAGGCTTTTCCGCATCAGTTTCGTCAAGTTTGAATTTGACTCCGATATATGCGTCGCTTCCATGAGTTTTTTTGTAGGTTTCTACATCTTTGACGTCTTTACCATACTTGTCCTTCATATATTCAGTCGCAAGGCTGATTGCTTTGTCAGTATCGTAAGGATAAGTTTTTCTGCAAGAAGTAAACATTCCTGCTGCAATAATTGCTGCGCTCATTAATGCTATAAGTCTTTTCATGATCTCCCCTCCTCCTGCAACTATTCTACCATATTCCCTCAGCTTTTGCAAGACGTTCCGAAATGCTGCGAATAGTAAGCATAGGAGACGTTTTAAATCAGACCGCTGTGAATCGAGTACACATCTGACGACTAATTTATTGTAAATATATACAAATTCACAATTTATATGTTGACTATTTACCCGCCGCATGATACAATGAATTAAATATAATACAAAATGGATCAAACTCTCCCTTTTAAGAAAGGAGAATCCTATGGCTAATATATACTGTGCAAAATGCGGCGCGAAACTTGTTGAAAACGCAACATTCTGCTCTAAATGCGGTGCAGAAGTCAAGCGTATCCCCGCGCCTTCAAAAGAACCCGGACCTGCTGCGGACACTGTCTCCGCACAGCCAGCCTCTGCTGCTCAGAAGGCAAGATCAACTGCAAGGATCATCGGAAATATGACTGCTGCTCCGGCTCAGAGCGGCGAGTTCGTCCTTTACGACCGCAGTCAGCTCTCGCTTGCCCAGCTTGCGATACCCACTCCTTTCAAGGCTGCATTCGGCGGTATAAGGCGTCTCGCCTACTCAATGAAGCAGCTTGCCAAAAAGCCCTCTGCGGCTATACCTGCTCTGCTGATGACTATTATATGGATAGTTCTGATGATATGGAATCAGTCCGGAAAAGCAAACAATTTCTCCGGGATAATGTCGTTCCTCACATTCGCTGAGGGCGGTTCGGTCGGAAGCTTCTCAAACAAGATCGGCGGCATCTTCGGCAAAGGTCTTATCATTTCCGCGGTCATGAATCTTTTCGGCGGAAGCCTTAAAAGACTTCCCACAAGCTTCAGAAAGCTTTCATCCAAAAACATGAACTACGGTCTTGTTCTTGCAGGTGCAGGATCTGCCGTAATGACCTATCACCTGCTTGCAGGCTATGCCGGTCTCTACGGTGCTATGGTCGCAGTCAGCGGCGCTGCACTCAGTCTGAACGCGCTCGGCGGAGGCACCGGTTATCTCCACACTCTCATCTCATCACTTACCGCACGTAAAGTAAATGGAAAACGCATAGCAAACGATCACGGCTTCAACAGCGCACTTTCAGGTATGACTATCGGATTCCTCACAGCCGCTGCACTTTCACCATTCTATTATCCGATATGGCTGCCGCTCATTGCAGCTGTTGCAGGACTGGTGATCTCTGCTGCCGTTCCTTCCAAAGGAGGTGCGTCCTCATGAAAGATCTCATCAAACGCATTTCCGCTTTATCAGCGGCGATAGCTGTTGCTGTTCTGAGCATTATGTCCATGACCGCTTTCGCTGAGGGCGAAGAAACAGAAGCCGAGCAGCCTACAATCACTGAGCAGTCAAACCACGAAATAAACAATATCCCCTACTGTTATTTCAAGATAACAGGCGGAAACGACCTTAAATTTTACACATCTTCCTTCAATATCTATACTTATGATCTCACTGCTGCTCCGAAAGAGATAATCAATGTTGAGTATAATCTGAAAATACCTTCAATAGAGACCGTACTCATGAACGTTGAGGGCGAAGCGCAGGAATGGTTCAAATACCACACCGCAGTTACTATGGACGTGGATGAATACGAAAAGTACGGCGGTTCAAATTATTCACTCGATGCATACGTCAATATCACTAAGGATTACACAAAGGACGGCGAGGACATCGAAGAAAAAGAAACCATCGACCTAAACTCATATGACAGCGAAAATCCCGGCAGATTCAGAGTTCAGCTCCCTTATGAGGACCTTGACGATTATTCCGGATATTTCAGATACAGCGCTGTTATGCACTGGAACGTCCATAATCAGGCTGATGATACGGATTTCCACAACTGCGTAGGTATGACGCTGAGAGTTTATCTTGATAAGGATGCTCCTATTTGCGATGTTGTCGATATTGATGCTTCCAACGAAGAGGGCGAAGATACCGGCATCGTTATTGACGATAGTATCGTAAACGGCAAGAGGAACACAAGCAAGACCGAAAAAGCTGCCGCTGCTGCCGGAGGTGCTTTAGCCGCAGGTGCTGCCGCCGGTGCATCGTCCACAAAGAAAAAGAAAAGATCCGTATTCAAGATGCACATATACAAGGAATTCGGAGATGTTATCGAACCGGAAAAGGTATATTCAGTTTATGCAAGGATCACTGAAACGCTTCCTTCCGGCGAAGTGCGTCAGCGCCCCGACCTCACCGCTCAGATCTCGCCGTTCTCAGCAAATGGAACTCTCACTGTCAAAGACGGCGGAGTTAAGGGGGATTACAGAGCGGCTTTCGTCTCAATCCCAAAGGATTCGACCGATGAAAAGGGCATGGTGAGCTTCCAGTTCAAAGGCGAGGGCGGCTACTTTACTGAAAATGTCATATTCAAGCTTACTCCTCCGCAGATAGTATTTGGTCAGTCCAATCTCGGTCTGCCGTCTCACTACGAAAAGAGCGTTCAGATATGGTTCGGCGTCAAGGGAGTGCCAGGAAAGCCGGTCGTGACAGCTCAATTCAGGGACAAGAAATGTCCATATAAGGTCGATGAGCCTGTTCCAGATAAAGAGGTCGAAGGACTGTGGTCTGTCAACATCATTGATACCGACATGAAGGACGAGCAAGAACCGGGTACTACTACCGCTTACCGCCTGCATATCAAAGCTGTCACAGATACCTCAAAAGCAGAGGGGGATTTCGATGTTCTGCGCGTATTCATGGGACTTTCGCTCCAGCTTGAGGGCGATGCTGTCGGATGCTATCTGAAATGCAAGAACGGCGCTGTAAAGGATCCGCGTCCTGAGGATCTTGAACCGTGTATGACACGCGGAAAATTCGTACTTCTATGCTGGAACGATGAAGATCAGACGATCGAGCGCGTTTCAGTCGTTCCCGATAAGGAAACTGCCGTAAAAGCCGTAAGAGTTGACAACGATAAGAATTCAATGATCGGCGATGCTCAGGAGTGTCACCAGCAAATGGTCGAAAAGGTAGGGCTCAGGCTCTTCCCGACAAATGAGGTGGACAAAGACGGCGCAAGAACAGTTCAGCTGACGGCTACTACCGGCGGTCTCGATCCGCCTGTGCGTATACGCGCCGAAGCTACATTCACTGCTGAATTTGAAAACAAAAAATACAAGGTAACGAAGAAGCTTCTCCTGCACTCAATGCCTTTCAGAAATGCTGAAACCAATGAAGCTTATTCGCAGATGCTCAAAGAAGACGAGCACATTTTAGAACGCCTGATGCACATCAGGTCTGAGATATTCTCGAAATACCTCAACAGACTTTTCTCGCTATATTACTTCATCGACCGCATGATCGACGGCTATGATGTCCACTTCGGTTACGATCCGGGACAAGTTGCAAGGGTCATGGATATATGGACAGGTTTCCTGCGCGGCGACAAGGAGGGCGCTAACGGCGATCCTATCAAGCTCACTCTCGCAGACGAACTAAGCGCCTGCTATGCTTTCATGCAGGGTATGCGCGATAACGGCGGATTCCTCGGACGTATGGCTCTTGGAATATGTACCGCCGGATATTCCGAAATGCTGTTCTTCGGCATGGATCTTGCTGAAAAAATGGAGAACACCATTATGGTCGAGGGCAAGGATATGACCTTCTGGGACGGCGTTATAATGGGCGTTAAGGAATACGAAAAACAGGTCGCTATGGAGCTGCTCATCGGCGGCGCTCTTAAAGCCGGCAATACTATCATCGGAAAGGCAACAGGTATAGACCTCGCTAAGACTGCCACTCAGAATTACCGTAAATTCATGGACGCTGCTGACAGTTCTTTGAAGAAAAGCAGCAAGCTTTACAGCGGCGCTTCGGATGCTCTCGAAAATATCAAGCTGTTCTCAAACGGCGGTGCTGCTTCTTCCGCTAAGAATTCGATAGAAAACAGTGCAAATGCCGATGCTGCTGCAAAGACTAAAGCAAAAACTACTATCGCTCAGCGCAGAAAAGGCGATCTCGGGCTATCTCCTGAAGAGCTGAAGGGTATCGAGATAAGTGATCTTGCTATGGAAAACGGTATGAAAAAAGTACGCAGGCTCTATGAGGTTCAGAAGAAGCTCGGAACAGCCCGCAAAGCAGGCAATCTTGCAGAGGTGCGCGCTGAATACGATAAGCTGTGGCTCGAGGTCAAGACCGATAAAAACGCTTTCAAGGCGCTCAAACGCATGAATGATCCCTACGCTCAGACGGTACGCGCTGAATTCACAAGGGTGCGTAAGCTTCACCGCCAGAATATCATGGAAAAGGTGCTCGATGACGTTGCAGAGGCTACCGGAAAACGCAGATCCGATCTCTACTTTGAGAGCGTTACCTCAAACAATGAGTGGAAAGAAGATGCCGGTCTGACAATGGGAGAGGATCTCGACCTCACTATCCGCGAGAAATGCTATTCCGATTCTTCAAAGGGTATGGACGTTGTTATCGACCAGTCGATAGGCGAAAATGCTGTAAGGAACCGTCTTTACAAGGAGTTCCACAACGGCGCTGAACCTCCTACCAGCCAGATAGCCGAGGAATTCGCAAATGAAGTGGATGTCACCTACGTTTCACCGTGGATGGATCAGAGCAGCAAATATGTTATCGAATTCAATCCGGAAGCTTACTACGATGTTAAACCGCTTCTCAACAAGAACAATCACGGCGATCCGCTCAAAGGCAAAGCGCTCGACCGCCAGACTATCGCTCATAAGGGCAAAGAGTGGTACAGCCGCGGCAAAAAGTACGAAGCTAAGGCTGCAAGCATCGAAGCCGGTGCTGCTGCTCTTCCGGCAGCAGAACGCAGTGCTGCTTTCAAGCAGGCTGCCGAACTGCGCTATAAAGCCAATGGCTGCTATGTTGAGGGGTCAAGACAGATAGTCAAAACCGCCAACAACATTATTTCACCGCGCGCAGCTATACATGAAGCACTCACCGGCACTAACCCCTATACTCCTAAAATGCGCGAAATGGTCGCTGCTGCGGAAATGACGCAGACCAACCTATCTCCAACCGAATTCTTCTCATATCTGAAAAGAGAATGCGGTATGGACTTCAACCAGTTCGCAGATGCAGTTTCCAAGTGTCTTGAATGACATCTCATGATCGTTTTACAAATAGCTGTCTTATCTAAAAATGGCGCTGAAGACCGATCGTCTTCAGCGCCATTATAAACTTTACTAAAAATATATTTCCAAACCAAGTGAACTGACTGCAAGATCAGCCGCAGCACCGTCACTTTCCGGACTGGATGTCAGCTATAACAAGCTGCTTCGCTTCTTCCGGCGGAAGAGGTCTTCCCCAGATATATCCCTGAATATAGTCGCATCCGATACTGCTGAGCGTATCAAGCTGATCCTGATCTTCAACGCCCTCGGAAATAACTCCGAAATTCATGATATGTCCGATAGAAATGATCGCTGCAACGTACTTCTTTGAAGACTCGCTGCTGTTCATCTTATCAATGAAGGATTTATCGACCTTCAGCAGATCTGCCGGGAATTTATTGAGATAGCTGAGTGATGAATAGCCTGTACCGAAATCGTCGATAGCTATTTTAATGCCCATACTCTTTATGTCATTTATACACATCAGTGCTTTATCAGCTGAGTCTATCATTATAGACTCTGTTATCTCGATCTCGATCTGTTCAGCCGGAACTCCGCTGGCCTTGATTATTTCGCTTACTTCTTCAAGGAAATCGTTTTTCATAAGATGCCTTACCGAAACATTTACACTGAGCATAACGTCTGTTCCGGTATTCTTTATAAGCTCACCGAAGAACATTGCAGCTTTCCGGAACACACTGCTGTCTACCTTGTCGATAAGTCCGACCTTTTCGGCAACAGGTATGAATTCAGACGGCGGCAGATTGTCTCCTGATACGCTTTTCATACGTGCAAGCACTTCAAATCCGCGCAGCTTGTGTGAAATGTCAAACTGAGGCTGTAAGCAGAAAAACATAGCATCATTATCAAGTGCATTTCTTATGTCGCGTTCTATTTCGAGGGTATGCTCCATTGAAAGAAGCTCAGGCTTAAAGCGTATAATATGCTCGCTGCTGTTCGCCCTCTTGACCTCATACATCGCAGCATCCGAACAAGAGAAAAGTGCATCACTGTCCTTGGCATCGGTAGGAAATTCAGCATATCCAAAGCTTGCATTGATGAAGAAATCACATTCATCAACAGTTACCTTGTTCACAAGAGCAGATTCGTAGCTGCGGATAGTGCTCATCACATCCTCGTTTGACTTATAGTTGCGGATGATGAGTGAAAATTCGTCTCCGCCCTGACGGGTGATAAAATCGAGAGTACCGGTAATATCGTTATCAGCGATATTCTTCCATCGCTCCGAGACCTCGATGAGCACCTTGTTTCCGGCATCGCGTCCCATAGTGTCATTAATGCTCTTGAAATTATTGATGTCGATAGATACGAGGGTGAATCTCTCGCCTCTCTTAATAAGGTCGTTAACGAATTCTGTACACGCAAATCTGTTCGGCAGACCGGTAAGCCCGTCCGTTATCGCCTGATCGCGGAGCTTTTCCTGTATCTTGTCCATATTGACGTTATTGATATAGATTATCGTGATAGCGATTATCGTGAGGAATGTCGTGAAAATACCGGGAAGGCTTGCAATATTATGCCGCTTTATAATACCGAGCAGCCAGATCGGTGTCTGGACAAGCATAAGCACAAGCGACGTGATATAGCCTTTTTTTTCATAATATACCACCATGAATATTATCATGATGTTAGAAAGAGAAGCAAAAACACCTGCAAATGAGGTCGTCGGTATCTCTCCGCCGAACAATTCTATCGTTCCGCGCGAGGATGCAACTGCATTAACTATAACATTTGTAGCGATATATATAAGTACCAGGGCAATATAAACGCCTGACGGAGCATATTTGCTTCTCAGAATTTCCTGCAAAGTTCGTTCAATGTTCCTTTTGCCCGAACTCTTTCCTTTCTTTACCATAGTATTCTCCTTTAGTAAGAATCACAACGATGTCCTGCTGCCTGACATCTTGACGAATAATATCCCACATATCCGGAAGCAGTCGGCTAAAACGACTAAAACTCATACATATAAAACCTCGCACCAATACTGAGTGAAGCCGCTGCCCGGTAAAAAACAAACATTCAATTCCGATCTGTGCATTCTTAATTATATTATAACAGATAATACTGAAAAAGTCAATCAAAAAACCGTATATTGGAAAAGTTAGACTTTCATATCAATTCACAGTTCCAAAGCATCAAGCATTTAATTTATACGCTTTTTTCTGAAAGCTATTGACAGCGCCGGATATATGTTGTATAATTGTATACAATCATACAAATACACAAGAACACAATACAATGGAGGGTTGCATTATGGAACACGTCATGACCAATATCAATCTTAGCAAAAGCACGAATCTTCTGGAGTTTGATCCCTATGAGTACGAACTCCACGATGTTAAAGAGCCGGAACTCTTCCGCGAAATGTTCCCATATTCCGAGATACCCAAAACCGCTTTCAACTACCGTCATGTCCCTATGAATATGCAGGAGGATATTTTCATCACGGATACTACCTTCCGCGATGGACAGCAGTCGAGAGCGCCTTACACTCCGCAGCAGATGACCGATATTTTTAAAATGCTCCATAGGCTCGGCGGCAGGAACGGTATGATAAGACAGACCGAATTCTTCGTATATTCCGAAAACGACCGCAGGGCTATCGAAAAATGTATGGAGCTCGGCTATGAATTCCCGGAGATAACAACATGGATAAGAGCAAGCAAAAAAGACTTTGAACTCGTAAAGAATATCGGCATAAAAGAGACAGGTATCCTTGTTTCATGCTCGGATCACCATATATTCAATAAAATGGGGCTCGACCGCAAAAAAGCTATGGATAAATACCTCGGTATCGTAAGCGAATGCATCAACGCCGGTCTCAGACCGCGCTGCCACTTCGAGGACATTACAAGAGCCGATTTCTACGGCTTCGTTGTGCCGTTCGCAATTGCTCTCAGGAAGCTTTCGGAAGAAAGCGGAGTTCCGGTAAAAATACGTGCCTGCGATACTATGGGCTACGGCATCTCATATCCCGGTGTCGCTTTGCCGAGAAGTGTTCCCGGTATCATATACGGCTTACAGCACTATGCCGGCATCAGCGGCGATATGCTCGAATGGCACGGTCATAATGACTTCTACAAGGGCGTTGTCAACGCTGCTACTGCATGGCTTTACGGTGCAGGCGCAGTAAACTGCTCGCTGCTCGGTATCGGAGAGCGTACAGGAAACGTTCCTCTTGAAGCTATGGTGTTCGAGTACGCTTCACTGAAAGGTACTCTCAACGGCATGGATACTACTGTAATTACCGAACTCGCTGAATACATATCAAAGGAGACTAACTATGATCTCCCGCCGATGACTCCGTTCGTCGGCAGGAATTTCAACACCACAAGGGCTGGCATACACGCCGACGGTCTCATGAAGGACGAGGAGATATACAACATATTCGATACGGGAAAGCTTCTCGGCAGACCGCCTCTTGTTGCGGTCAGTCAGACATCCGGTCTCGCAGGTATCGCCTGCTGGATAAATAGCTATTACCGTCTTACCGGTGATAAGGCGATCGACAAAAAGCATCCGACGGTCCAGAAGATAAAGGACTGGTCCGACAACGAATATAACAACGGCAGAATAACCGTTATCAGCGATGACGAGCTTGTATCACTGGTCGAAAAATACGGTATCTGACCTGCTGAAAGGAGTTTGCTATGCTGCTGGAAACTGATGACCGTTCATTGAGAATAAGAGTTTTCAATGCGATTGAAAATGCCATACTCAACGGCGAATATAAGGATGGCGACAGTCTTAACGAGCTGAAAATATCAAAGGAACTCGGAGTGAGCCGTACTCCGGTGCGTGAAGCCCTCATGCAGCTTGAACTTGAGGGACTTGTCAACAATATCCCCAACAAAGGCGCTGTCGTTGTAGGAGTTTCCGAACAGGATACAAGGGATATTTATGAGATCAGAATAAGGATAGAAGGTCTTGCGGCAAAGCTCTGCACGGAAAAAATAACCGATGAAGAGCTCCATGCACTTGAAAAAATCGTCGATCTTCAGGAATTCTTTCTGCTCAAAAACGATACCGAGCAGATATGGAAGCTTGACAGCGATTTCCATAAGATAATCTATGATGCCTCACGCAGCCGTCCGCTGAGATTCATGCTTTCAAATTTCCACAACTATATCAAAAAAGCCCGCGATAATTCGCTGCATACCGAAGGCAGAGCCGAAAAAACCGTAGCCGAACACAGAGCGATCCTCAGTGCGATCAAAAACAACAACGGCGACCTTGCAGAAAAGCTTACCGCAGAGCATATCACCAACGCTGAAGTTAATTTATTTTCTAAAAAGTGACTTTATTTACATCATTCTGCTTGACTATTTACTGCTTTCGTGATATAATTATGTTAATATCAAACACAGGAGGGGTCGCTCTATGGTATTTCAGACTATCGTTGACAGCATCGGCGCAGCAACATGTGTAGTTTCTGTTGAAAAAAAGGAAAATGGTAATTACGGAAAAGTCCGTATCGTCACAGGCAACCGTGCATATTTAGATACTATCGAAAAACCTATGGGCGGTCTCGAAATGCTCGCCAGAAAATTCATCCCGAACAGCGAGTATACCTGCTATCTGACACGAGATCTTAATTTTGAAGATTCATGTTACCGCGCAGCAGTTCTTAAAAAGTGTCTCCACGCTTATGCCCACCCGGCACGTTATAACGTCTGGTTCAATATGTCGTTCATCCCGCTGCATATGGATAATGACAATCTCTGCTACTGTCTTTATATCGTGGAAGTCAATTTCAAGCCGGATGCAAAGAGAATGTCAAATATCTCAGCGGACATCGCTTCAGCTGTTCTTGAAACCTGTATCAAGCTGCGAAGCCCTGACGATTTCAGAGACAATATGGCTACTGTGTGCGAGGACATCCGCGCGATATGCGATTCCGAACACTGCTGTATCCTCATGATGGATACCGAAAAACGTAAATGCTCTGTTCTTTGCGAGGCTTTCTCAAAGAATACAAAACTCCTGCCTATGGAGCACTATGTCGATGACGCTTTCTACAACATAGCCGATTCATGGATGGATACCATCGCCGGAAGCAACTGCCTTATCGTCAAAAATGAACACGATATGGAAGTTGTCAAGGAACGAAACCCGATATGGCACCATTCTTTAACAAGTGCCGGCGGAAAGAATATCGTACTTTTCCCGCTTGAATTCAAAAATGAACTCCTCGGATATATATGGGCTATAAATTTCAGTTCAGAAGCTGCTGATACTATCAAGGAAACTCTCGAACTCACTACGTTCATCCTTGCTTCCGAGCTTTACAGCTACCGTATGATCGATAAGCTGCATATTCTCAGCTCACGGGATATGCTCACCGGCGTTATGAACCGAAATGAGATGAACCACTTTGTTGACAGTCTCGCACAAAGTGACGATAGCGGCTCTGTTGCTGTACTTTTTGCGGATCTGAACGGTCTGAAAAACGTAAACGACAAATCAGGTCACGGTGCAGGCGATGAACTGCTGAAAAAAGCCTCTTCCGCACTCAGGGAGATATTCCCGGTACACTCCATTTTCCGTGCAGGCGGAGACGAATTCGTCGTTATACTCACAAAAATTGATGAGAACGAGATAGTCTACAAGGCAAATATGCTCAGGGAAGTTTCTGAAAAATACGATGGACTTGTTTTCGCCGTCGGAACTGCGTATCAGAAGTCTGCATCAGATGTCAGAAAGGCGCTGCATATCGCTGATGAACTGATGTATAAAGACAAAAAGCATTACTACGAGCTTCACCCTGAGAAAAAACGCAGCTCTGCCGAGATAATTACAACCTAAGCATCACAAACACCGTCCTGCTGCAATGTCCGGGGACGGTGTTGCTGTAATCATAAACTATTTCAGCCTTTTCCACTGATCTGCACTTATTCTTTCTTTGCAAGGAGTGATGATATGAGATCCTTATTAAAACCTGCTTCCGTATTAGTTTCAGCCGCTTTGATGCTGTCAGCCTTCCCGCTTCATACCTTTGCCGCCGTAAGCGAGGATCCCCCCGAAAACTGGGACGGCAGGACGGGTACCTTCACCTACTCTCTGCTCGGTGAAACTCCGGTCGAAAGGTATTATTACAGCGACGATTATTTTTCCGGCTCAGGTAAGATACTTGATCCGCACCTCAGGACGATGTCGCTCGATCTCGCTATGGCTGCCTTCGGTGACGAAAAAACTCATACCGATAAGCAGCTCGCCGATCTCCTCGGTGACTTGGGCTTCGATAAGGAAAAATACGTAAGCTTCGATTACGACGGTCTGATACCTACGACCGATACGATCGCCTGCGGTATATCCACAAAGGAGACCGATGACGGCGATCTTGTTGTCGTCGGCATAAGAGGCGCTAATTACGGCAGCGAATGGGGAAGCAATTTCTCATCCGGTAAAAGCGGAAACGCAAAAGGTCTCTCGGAATCCGCTGACAAAGTTATAAAGCGTCTGAAGGACTACGAAAAGGATAACGACCTCAAAGGCGCTAAAATATGGATCTCAGGTTACAGCCGCGGCGGCGGAGTTTCCGACCTTACCGGCAAATATATCAACGAACATCTCGATGAATTCGGCATCACTGCCGATGACCTCTATGTGTATACCTTTGAAGCCCCGCGCGCAACTGTTGAGGATACAAACTACGAAAATATCCATAATGTCCTCAATCCATACGACTTAGTTCCGGCTGTTTACCCTGAGCAGTGGGAACTCTATAATTCAGGCGTTGATGATGTCATATCCCCTGCCGAAACGGTGACACTGACACCTAAAACTGTAAGTATCAACATCATAAAAAAGAAAGAGAAGGAAGCTGCCGCTGACATTTCTGCCGCAGATTTTGAAGCCGACTTCCTCAGCTTCGTTACAGATAATGTATCACGCGAAGAATTCAATGGTATGTCGGGCTACATCTCTGATATAATCGTGATACTGATGAGCAAGAATAAGGATGACCTTGCTGCGCTCCTTCAAGTGCTGAAAGAAAAGATCCGCGGCTCGATCGACATAAAAAAAGCCGGTAAGCTGTTGATACATCCAACGGATTCGGAAGAATTCTCCAGCGCTGCCGCATCATTAGTCAGCGGTATAACTGACGATCTCGATTTCAGCAGCTTCAGCAAATACCTTAGCGAAGAGGAATTCGCATCGCTGAAGGGTGCTATCGGTCCGCTGTTTACCGCCGTTCTTCCTCTCATCGCAGCGGACTTGAAAAGCAGCAGCGGTACGCTCTATCATTTTGCAACTCTGTTTGAAAATGCCGTTCCCATATTCAGTCAGCATAATCCCGAACTCATACTGGAAATGGTTAAAAATCAGGACAGCTATCATACTCAGGATCTCGCACAGAAGCTCGCTTCATCAGATAACAGCAATAATTCCGGAAGCAGCAAAGCTATAATTATTTTTGCCATAATCGGTACAGGACTGCTTGCTGCCGGTATATGTCTGCTGCTGATCTCATCGAAGCTGAAAAAGCGTCTCAGAAGCAATAAATGACATAAAAAGGCACTTCCGTTCATCGGAAGTGCCTTTAAATTTGATAATCATGTATATTATTGCCGCCGCGAATCACGCTTTTTTCTCCTCAGGCTTATTCCCTGCTGTCGTCTTTACGGAATAACAGCACAGCTTGACATCATGCGAAGGCATCGTGAAGTGCAGTACAAAGCCTTTTTTAGGCTTATAGCCATACATAAGTCCTTTGCCGTCGAGGTAAAAGGAATACTCAGTATCATCGACTATCATGCCGTAATAAAGCTCGACCTCAGAGCCTTCCTTATAGCTGCTTTTAACGTTTTCATAACAAATATCCATACCGCAAAGATCAACGCGGTATCTTTTTTTCTTCTTTTCCATTCAATAAATCTTACACGGACTATGCCGGACTAACGGCTTCTGATGCGGAAATATTTCAAGCTGCTGCTCCGCATACTGCCTTATTTCAACTATTGTATCATACCGATGCTATACATCATAAATGTATTATATCACATTTATCCGCACAAATCAATACATATCGCAAATAGTATTACTATAATCGCAATAAATGGGAAAAAACATCTTCCGATCGGGAATGTTTTTTGTGAATGATATTTCCCACTGTAAAAAAACACTTGACAAAAGCAGCAAAATATGATATAGTAATGTATGAACAAATGAATACTTGTTCACATAACAAGGAGGAGAGATACTATGTTTATAGATATAAGCAATATCAAAAAAACATTCGGCGGTGACGAGAACCGCGTTGAGGTACTGAAAGGCATTTCCTTCACTCTTGAAAAGGGTGAGTTCTGTGTTCTGCTCGGTCCTTCCGGCTCGGGAAAATCAACTCTGCTGAATATCATAGGCGGCATCGACAGACCAGACGACGGCTATATCTCGATAAACGGCGAGAAAACCGCAGATATGAACGAAAAGGCGCTTACTCTTTACCGCCGCAAGCACCTCGGATATATCTTTCAGATGTATAACCTCATCCCGAACCTAAATATAAAAGAAAACATTGAGGTCGGAGCTTATCTCAGCGATTCGCCCCTCGATGTGGACGACATCCTGAAAACGCTCGGTCTCTACGAACACCGCCATAAGCTCCCGAATCAGCTCTCCGGCGGTCAGCAGCAGAGAACAGCTATCGGCAGAGCGATAGTCAAGAATCCGGACATCCTCCTCTGCGATGAGCCTACCGGCGCACTCGACTATAATACCTCAAAAGAGATACTTAAACTCATCGAAACAGTCAATCAGAAGTACGGAAGCACTGTTATCATGGTAACCCACAACGATGCTATAAAAAATATGGCGGACAGAGTCGTTAAACTCCGCGACGGCGTTATCAGGAAGAATACCGTGAACGAATCGAAAATCAGTGCGGAAGAACTTGAATGGTAAGGAGGCGGTAACGATGAAGAGTCCGCTCAGAAAACGTGTAGGACGCGAAATAAAGGGCGAAACAGGAAAGTATATTGTTATTTTTCTATTTATGACAGCTCTTATCGCCATAGCTTCGGGCTTCTTTGTTGCTGATGCAAGCCTGAAAAAATCCTATGACGAAAGCTTTGAAAAATACAATATTGAGGACGGCAACTTTGAATTCGCTCTGAAGCCCGATGAACAGCTAATAGGCTCTATCGAAAACGAAGGCGGTCTGAAGCTGTTTGAAAACTATTACTCAATGCAGGAAAGCGTCGGAGACAGCCGCATACGCCTGTTCACCGACAGGAAGGACGTAAACAAGGTGTGTGTCCTTGAAGGCAGGCTGCCTGATAATAATAAAGAAATATCCCTTGACAGACTTTACATGAAAAGCAACAAGCTGAAAAAAGGCGACACCTTAAAGGTGGCAGATGAGGAACTCGAAATAGTAGGTATCGTTGCACTCCCCGACTATTCCGCTCTGTATGAGAATAATACCGACTTTATGTTCGATACTGAAAAATTCGGCGTAGGTATCGTTACTCAGAACCTCTTTGATGAATTCAGCAATACCAATATCCACTACTCATATTCGTGGAAATATAACGAACCGCCCAAGGACAGAAAAGGTTCAGAAGCTATCGGAAGAGCAAACGAGCTTTCAAGTATGATCTCGCAGAAAGCTCAGCTTCTTGACTTCATTCCCGGATGCACTAACAACGCTATAAACTTCTCGGGCAATGATATAGGTCACGACAGCATAATGATGATGGTCATGCTTTATATGCTCATCGTCATCATAGCTTTTGTATTTGCCGTTACGACCAGCAATACGATAGTCAAGGAGGCAAATGTCATCGGTACTCTCCGCGCATCAGGCTATACAAAATGGGAACTGATAATACATTATATGTCCGCACCGCTGATAGTCCTTCTTATCGCAAGCATTATCGGTAATATCCTCGGATACACCCTGTTCAAGGAATTCATGGCTAAGGCATATCTCGATTCATACAGTCTCGTTTCCTATGAAACGGTATGGAGCCCTGATGCATTCATTGATACCACTATCGTGCCGCTTATTATTCTCGCTTTGATAAACTTCATAATGCTTGCGAGAATACTCAGCCTTTCACCGCTGAATTTCCTTCGCCGCGACCTAAAACGTCATCAGCGCAAAAAGGCTTTCAAGCTCAACACAAAGATCGGTATTATGAAGCGCTACCGCCTGAGAGTGGTATTCCAGAACATCCCCGGCTATGTGACTATATTTGCAGGCATATTCTTTTCAAGCGTCATTTTCCTGTTCGGTATGCTCTTCAATCCGCTGCTCGACCAGCTGGAAGAAGACACCCTGAATAATATGATAGCACCGCACCAGTACATCCTGAAAGCTGATGCTCCGACAGAAAATGTCAATGCCGAAAAATTTGCGGTGAGCACTCTCGAAACCACCGGAAGAAGCTTCGTTGAGGACATCACCGTTTACGGATTCATTCCCGACAGCAGATATTTCCGCGGAGAATTCGATGATGAAAAAATAATGGTGTCTGACGCTTACGCCGACAAGTACAGTCTCAAAAAGGGTGACAGCCTTACTCTTAAAGACAAATATACCGATACTGAATATGAATTCACCATTGGCGGCGTGTATACTTATCCGAGCACTCTCGCAGTGTTCACAAGTCTTGAAGACTTCAATACACGCTTCGGAAACCCCGCCGAAAGCTTTTCCGGCTATCTTTGCAGCGAGGAAATAAACGATATTGACAAGAAAATGATAGCAACTCATGTGACTAAGGATGACCTCACAAAAACCTCACGCCAGCTGAAACGCTCAATGGGAAGTCTTATGACAGTGTTCCTTGCACTCGGTGTCGGAGTGGTTATCCTTGTAGTGTTCATGCTTTCAAAAGTCATCATCGAAAAGAACGTTCAGTCCATTTCAATGGCAAAGATACTCGGCTACAAAAACGGCGAGATAAGCAGCATCTACATCCATACCACTACCATAGTCACACTCGTTTCGATCGTTGCTTGCCTTCCGCTGGCACATCTTGCACTTGATAAGATATGGCGTACAATGATGATGGAGTATTCGGGCTGGATCTCTCCGAATGTGCCTGTATCGGCATATTTCGCCTCAATAGCTCTTGCATCTGCTTCATACATTGTTACTGTTTTCTTCCTTAAACGCAGGATAAACAGGATACCTCTTGATGAAGCTCTGAAAAACGTTGAATAACATATACCGCAAACTGTCTCAGATGATCTCTGAGGCAGTTTTTTTATTTCTCAACATCTTCGGTATAGGCAATGTCTATATATAACAATAGTTCATTCGTATTGGACAAATACCTATGGGTATGGTATGATTAATGCATAAAGAAACCACAGGAGTGATGAACATGAAAAATTACAGACATATCACCAATTCGGAACGAATGTGATTTTAAAGATAAAACATTCGTCCGCAAATCAAGTTTTTAATCGAAAGGTGATAAATATGAATAACAAATTAAAGATCGCATCCGTACTTACAGTCCTCTCCCTTTTCACAGGCTGTGCAGGACTTAACAATTCAAGCTCATCAAATTCAAAGACTTCATCCACCACATCTGCCAGCACATCCGCTGCATCAACTGCTTCCACCACAAAGGACTGCTGCGAGGGCAGCACCGGTGACTGCTGCAAGACCTCAGGTCCTGCTGACTGCTGCGGAGACAGCGCCGAGACAGTTCTCGGTTCACCGGAAAAGTCGAGCATTTCGATCGGCTACCTCAACTCAACTGCTCATCTTCTCGCGTTCGTTGCCGAGGAAGAGGGCTACTTCAAAGAGGAAGGTCTTGATGTAAATCTCGTTCAGTTTTCAAGTGCTTCCGAACTCGTGAACGGTCTTGAATCCGACAAGCTCGACGTTGCTTTCATCGGTTCAGTACCTACACTGACATTCCAGAGTCAGGGACACGATATTTCCATTTTCGGCGGCGCGATGACTAACGGTCACGGCTACGTTATCAAGTCCGAATACGCTGACAAGGATGAACAGGGCGTGGAAGTCCTCAAGGGCAGAAACGTTGCATCCGTAAAGAACAGCGTTCAGGACGCAGAGCTCCAGATACTTCTCAAGAACGCCGGTATCAAGATCGGTGAGGGCGATGATGAGGTCAACATCGTTTACTTCGACAGCCAGAAGGACGCTTACTCTGCTCTTCTCAATGACTCGATCGACGCGGCTTCCGTTTACTCACCTTACGCTTCACTTGCTAAGTCACAGGGTTACAAGGTAGTTTACTACTGCGCTCACGAAAAGGCTCTCGAAAACCAGCCTTGCTGCCGTCAGGTCGCAAAGACTTCCGCACTCAAGGATAATCCTAATACATATACAGCGGTCGAAAGAGCGTTCATCAAGGCTTACCGCTTCACTCAGACTGACCATGAAGGTACTGTAAAGGACGTTAAGAAGTACATCGACATTGATGAGGATTTCATCGACACTGAGGTCTACGGCGGATATAGTGTATCAAGTCCGGATCCCGACAAGAAGGGTACTCTCACACTCAAAAACACGATCGTAGAACTTGGCTACACAAACGATTACGACATCGAACCGCATTACAATACAGCTATTTACAAGAAAGCTCTCGACAGTATCTTGGCTGAGAGTTCCGACAACATCTATAAATCTTTAGAGGAGCATTTCAATGACTACGAATAAAATAGAGATAAAAGATCTTTCAGTTAATTACATAGAAAACAAGCGCAGCTTCAATGCACTCCACGATGTTTCATTCGGCGTTGCTGACGGCGAATTCGTAAGCGTTATCGGTGCGAGCGGCTGCGGAAAATCTACTCTGCTCAGTGTCCTGGAGGGGCTTTATGCCCCTGCCGGCGGCACGGTACAGATCGACGGAAAGGAACTCCACGGCACAGGTACAGAACGCGGAGTTGTATTCCAGCATTATTCACTCTTCCCGTGGATGACTACAAAGAAGAATATCGAATTCGGTATCAAACAGGCACGCAAGGACGTAAAGCGCGGCGACCGTGCAAGAATAGCTGAGGAGTACCTCACAAAGGTTGGACTTTCCGGCTTCGGCAGCAAGTACCCCTCACAGCTTTCCGGCGGTATGCAGCAGCGCGCAGCTATCGCAAGAGCGCTTGCAATGGATACCGAGATACTCCTTATGGATGAGCCTTTCAGCGCTATTGATCCCAAGAACCGCGTTATTTTGCAGGAGCTTCTCCTTAAACTCTGGGAGGGCGACGGCACTGAGCCGCGCAAGACCGTTGTATTCGTTACCCACGACATCGACGAGGCTATTCTCCTTTCCGATAAAATAGTAGTTCTTACTGCTCATCCCGGAACAGTCAATGAAGTGGTCAACGTGCCATTTGAACGTCCGCGCAGACGTGATGATCTCGTAAGAACCAGTGAATACGGAAAGTTCCGCAACAAGCTTCTTTCTCTCCTTTATAATGACATTGCCGAGCGTATCGGCGGAGATGAGGTGGTATTATGACGATCAAAAAACGCTATCTCCGTGTTGCACATATACTTTTCATCGCACTGCTGCTGATACAACTGATACCGGATCAGGCAACCTATCCGGTATATACATCACTGCTTGTAAGATTCGCAGTCGGAACCGAAATAGTTGTCCTCATTGCATCGGCACTTATTAAAAAGGAAGAATCACTTGCACTTCTTGTTGACATCGCAGGCTTCCTGTTCGTACTCTTAGGAGTATGGTCACTTGTTACTGCAAAGTACAACTACCTCAATCCCCAGCTTTTCCCCGCCCCCGGAAAGATAATCCATCAGTTCGTCGTGGACAGAGACAAGATATGGGTAAACGTCAAGAGCTCACTTCTTACAATAATCAAAGGCTTCATAATCGCAACAGCAGTTGCTGTTCCGCTCGGACTGTTCATCGGCTGGAGTGCAAGAGTTGGCAATGCAGCTACCTACATCACCAAATTTTTCAGTTCGATACCGCCGATCGTTTACATCCCATACGGTATCGCACTTCTCCCGACATTCAAGTCAGTATCAGTATTCGTTATCTTTCTCGCAACCTTCTGGCCGGTATTCGCAGGCACTATGAGCGGTGTCCTCGGCGTTGACAAGAAGATAATCGACTCTGCAAAGGTGCTTAATGTCGGCAAATTCGAGACTCTTTTCAAGGTAATACTTCCGGCATCCTTGCAGCAGATATTCCTCGGCTGCAATCAGGGACTCAGCGTGTCGTTCATACTTCTCACATCAGCTGAAATGATAAATGCCAAGGACGGTATGGGCTACTACGTTAAGTATTACTCCGACTTCGGAGACTACACACGTACTATAACCGGACTTCTCGTTATCGGTTTCGTGGTTATCGGAGTAACATTCCTGTTCAATAAGCTCCAGAACCGTTTGCTCCGCTGGAAGCACTAAGTGCGGAGCTCACGCTGCCGCTCGTAAACCCGCTTTACAGCACAGTGAAAAATGAATAAAACTAAAAATGCCAGAGAGCGATGATCGTTCTTTGGCTTTTTTCGTCCAAAAGCAAGGCGTACAATTTTGATGTTAATTATATGGCATTTCTATAACTATCGCCGAATATAGTCTAAGCCTATTGACAAAGTATGAAATAGATGATATAATACATATAGTTCCGATAGGAATACAAAGAATTATGAAAGGATCGCTGATTATGAGAACATTTATAATGTGTTGTTGTATGAATAACATTGAAACTGTCCGTATTCTGCATACTTATGCTCAGCGATGTTGCGCCTGATCTTACATTGATGAGTATGTGACAGCTTAGGCTGTTATGCGCGGAATGCGGTGTGCATTCCGCCTTTTTTATGTTTTGGAGGTTTTTATGGTCAATGAAAGAGAAAGCGTGACCGCTAAAATGTGTGCGTTTGTCAGAGCATGGCACTCCAACCGCTCACGCAGAAAGATTTACGACGATTACCTTGCCTACGACTTTATGGGCAAAGACGAATACGAAGCGATATATGAGATGATAAGCGGCGGCTTCGACGGTACTCAGGATTTCAGCCGCGAGGACACTGAGCAGCTCATCATTGAATACATCGCTCCCATACCGCTCTCACGCATACACTTCAACGAGAGCAGGCTTGAAAATTTCGCAGCAAAAAACGGCAGTATCCAGTACGTTATATGCGGCGCAGGCTCGGACACATTTTCGTTCCGCAACGACAATGAAAATATCGAGATATTCGAGATAGATCACCCTGATACTCAGCGCTATAAGCTGGAAAAGATAAGGGAGCTCGAATGGAATCTCCGTCCGAATGTACATTATGTACCGGTAGATTTCGAGAAGGAGCGAATGTGCGATAAGCTCCTCGAAGCCGGCTTTGATCCGGCAAAAAAGACGTTTTTCAGCATACTCGGCGTGTCATACTACCTGACACTTGATGTGTTCACGGATACACTGAGGCAAATGGCTGAACTCGCAGCACTCGGAAGTGCAGTCGTGTTCGATTACCCGATAAAAACCGGCACTTTCCCCGGCAGAGTGGCACGTCTCGAACAGATAACCCATTCTCTTGGCGAGGTAATGCGTGGCGGGTTCGATTACAATGAAGTATCCCGCGCGCTCTACTCGCTGGGATTCCAGATAGACACCTATATGCCGCCTGAAAAGGTGCAGTCAGAATACTTCGACGGACGCACCGACGGCTTGAAAGCTTTTGAAAACGTCAGCCTGATCTCGGCGACCTACACCGCAGGCTATGACTATGAATAATTCAGAATGCGGAATTCGGAATTATGGTGTCCGCTGACACGGACAAATTATAAACGATTTCAGGGGCACTTTCCGCGCGCCCCCCACTTAGACAAAGGAGAATTATTATGAGCAATTTTAAGAATACAGAAACAGCACTTATCCACGGAGGCATCTCCATTGACGAGCGTACAGGCGCAGTAAATGTGCCGATTTACCAGACTTCCACCTACAAGCAGGACGGCCTCGGAAAAATGCGCGGCTATGAGTATTCGCGCACCGGCAACCCTACCCGTGAGGCTCTTGAAGCCCTCATCAGAGACCTTGAAGGCGGCTATGCAGGCTTTGCTTTCGGTTCGGGCATGGCTGCTCTCACAGCGGTACTCAGTCTGCTGCACAGCGGCGACAGAGTGCTCATTTCCAGCAACGTCTACGGCGGAACCTTCCGCCTGCTGAGCAAGGTATTCGACCACTTCGATTTCACATACACAATTGCCGATACCGCTAACCCGGATGTGTATGAGACTCAGATAACCGATGACGTTAAGGCAGTCATCATCGAAAGTCCGGCAAATCCGCTCATGACAGTTACCGATATTGCAGCAATTGCTGAGGTATCCCACAGACACGGTCTTCTCGTCATCGTTGACAACACATTCATGACACCTTATCTCCAGAAACCGCTTTCACTCGGTGCTGATATAGTAGTCCACAGCGCAACCAAGTACCTCGGCGGTCATAGTGATGTTGTGTCGGGACTTGCAGTTGTCAGCACTCCCGGGCTTGCCGAGAAGATTGCTTTCATCCAGAATTCAACAGGCGGCGTCCTCGGACCTTTCGATTCGTTCCTGCTTATCCGCGGCATAAAAACTCTTGCAGTCCGCATGGACAGACACGTTGAGAACGCTGAAAAGGCTGCGGAGTTTTTAACAAATCACAAGGCTGTTAAGAACGTCTACTATCCGGGGCTGAAGTCCTCTCAGGGCTATGAGGTCAACAAAAAACAGGCTAAGAACGGCGGTGCAATGATCTCATTCGAGCTGCACGAAAACTACAATATACACACATTCTTCGAGAGCCTTGAGCTTGTTTCCCTCGCAGAAAGTCTCGGCGGCGTTGAGTCTCTCGTATGCCACCCGGCAACTATGACACACGCTTCTATTCCGGCTGATATACGCAAAAAAGTCGGTATCACTGACGGTCTTATCCGCCTGTCGGTCGGCATCGAGAACATTGAGGATATTCTCGCAGATATTGATCAGGCTATTGCAAAATCAGAGAGAAAGTGAGATAATAGATATGAGATACTATGATTCTATGCAGGCGCTGATCGGCAACACTCCCCTTGTGAGACTTGGAAATATAGTCAGGGCGGAGGGCGTGAACGTTTTCGCAAAGCTGGAGCTCTGGAACCCATCCGGAAGCGTCAAGGACCGCACCGGTCTTTACATGATAAACGATGCTGAAAACCGCGGACTTCTTAAACCGGGCGGCACTATCGTTGAAGCTACTGCCGGAAATACCGGTCTCGGTATCGCCTTCGCAGCGCTGAACCGCGGATACAAGATAATCTTTGTAGTACCCACAAAATTCTCGGCTGAAAAGCAGTCACTTCTCCGTGCGCTCGGTGCGGAGGTAGTGAACACTCCCCGCGAAAAGGGAATGCTCGGTGCAGTCGCAAAGGCTGAGGAGATAAAGGCACAGATCCCCGGTTCTATCTCGCTGGAACAGTTCAAAAATCAGAGCAATCCGCTCGCTCACTACGAAACTACCGGACGCGAGATATACGAAGCGCTTGACGGTCGCATCGACTACGTTGTGGCAGGTGCAGGCAGCGGCGGTACTTACACCGGCATACTCCGCTATATCAAGGAGCGCATCCCGACTGCAAAAGGCATCCTCGCTGATCCCGTTGGTTCGACTATGGGCGGCGGCGAACACGCCGACTACAACATCGAGGGCATCGGCAACGATTTCATCGCTGACACTATGGATATGTCCCTTGTGGACGATGTTATAAAGATGAACGATAACGAAGCATTTGAAACTGCAAGACTGCTCGCAAAAACTGAGGGCATTATCGCTGGCTCATCCTCAGGAGCAGCAATGGCAGCAGTATTAAAACTTGTAAAGAGCGGTGCAAAGGGCAATATCGTCACTGTATTTCCCGACCGCGGCGACCGCTATTTCAGCACAGGTCTTTTTGATTAGTAGGGGCGCTTTCCGAGCGCCCGCAGACAAACGAAATATTCACGGGCGAGCGGAACTCGCCCCTACAATCACAAAAAACGGAGGTATACTATGACCTTACAGCAGCTTAAATACGTGATAGCAATTTCTTCTACCGGCTCTATGAACAAGGCAGCAGAACAGCTCTATGTTTCGCAGCCTTCTCTCACCTCATCGGTGCAGGAACTCGAAAAAGAAGTAGGTATCAAGATATTCAACCGCAGCGGACGCGGTGTTACTCTCACCAATGATGGCGCTGAGTTCGTACAGTATGCCCGTCAGGTAGTGGGACAGTTCGATGTGCTTTCCGAAAAATACATCGGCAAGGGCAATGTCAAGAAGAAGTTCGGCGTTTCCGCACAGCACTACTCATTTGCCGTAAAAGCCTTTGTGGAAATGGTAAAGGAATTCGATACAGCAGAGTATGAATTTGCTGTCCGCGAAACAAAAACTGCTGAGGTCATCAGCGATGTAGCAACTCTCAGGAGCGAGATAGGGATCATCTACCTCAACGACTTCAACCGCAAGTCCATAACAAAACTCCTTCACTCAAACGGTCTGGAGTTCCACACTCTGACAACGTGCAGCCCCTATGTTTACCTCTGGAAAGGACATCCACTTGCAAACGAAAAAAAGATAACCTTTGAGCAGCTTGCTGACTACCCTTGCCTTTCATTCGAGCAAGGCGATAACAGTACATTTTACCTCGCTGAGGAACTCCTCAGCACTGCCGACTATCAGCGTACTATCAAGGCAAACGACCGCGCCACCATGCTCAATCTGATGATAGGTCTGAACGGCTACACACTGTGTTCAGGAATCATCTGCGAAGAACTCAACGGCTCTGACTACATCGCTGTGCCGTTCGAGGACGAATCGAACGAGGCAATGGAGATCGGATATATCACACTCAAAAACGTTATTCTCAGCAAAATGGGTGAAATATATATCCGCGAGATAAAAAAATATCTTGGTATAGACTGAGCCTATAACTCCGCATAAAAGTCCT
Organism: Ruminococcus flavefaciens; assembly: GCA_015067005.1. Classification (GTDB taxonomy): domain Bacteria; phylum Bacillota; class Clostridia; order Oscillospirales; family Ruminococcaceae; genus Ruminococcus; species Ruminococcus flavefaciens_AA. Next base: position 18,060 of record SVNH01000020.1, on the reverse strand, counting down.
GTATTGGACAAAATATGCGGATAGGTGTATAATCAAAGCATACTAAAACGATAGGAGAACTTGTTATGATAGAAGTATTATGGCTCGGACGCGGCGGACAGGGTGCATTCACCGCTGCTAAGCTCCTCGGAGCAGCCTATACAATAGATGATGATAAAAAGTACGGTCTCGCTTTTCCCTCGTTCGGTCCTGAAAGACGCGGCGCACCTGTAAGAGCCTTCACAAAGCTCGATACAAAGCCTGTTGTGGACAGAAGCCAGACCGAAAAGGCTGACTACATCGTTATAATCGACGACACGCTGTATTCCCCTCAGCTTCGCGGACTTCTCAAAGATAACGGTCAGGTCATCGTGAACTCAAAAAACAGCATCGACGGTGCTCTCACCTTCGATGCCGATAAGATCGCAGCTGAATTCAGACTTCCCACTGCAAACACCATAATGCTCGGTCTGCTCGCAGGACTTTCGGGAATCATTACATCAGATGAAGCGATCGAAGCTATAAAGGGCTATATGCCTGCTAAAATTCAAGAGCGCAACATCAGTGCGCTTCTAAGAGCTGTGCAGGAGGTGACAGAATGAGACCTTATATCAGAGAAAAGAAGGAGTTCGCATTCAGCGAAGTTCCCGAGAATACGTCCTTTGAGGCAGGCTATCTCACAACTGTCAACAGCGGCTGGCGCAGTATCAGACCTGTTATCAACAGCGAAAAATGTAAAGGCTGCGAGCAGTGTTATCTCTACTGTCCCGATGGCGTTATTTCCATAAAGGACGGCAAAGCTGTCATCGACTACGACTTCTGCAAGGGCTGCGGGATATGCGCGAAAATATGCAAAATTGGTGCAATAGAAATGGAGGCGGAACGCAAATGAATCAAAAATTCTTATCAGGCAACGAGGCATTCGCTGAGGGCATACGTCTTGCACGTCCGCAGGTCATTTCCGCCTACCCTATCACTCCACAGACTATCGTAGTTGAGCGTCTTTCGGAAATGGTCGAGGACGGCAGTCTCAATGCCGAATACGTTCACGTTGAATCAGAGCATTCCGCACTTTCATGCGCTATCGGTGCAAGTGCAGCAGGCGCAAGAGCGTTCACGGCTACATCATCGCAAGGACTTCTCTACATGGCAGAATGTCTCTACTACGCGGCAGGCGGACGCTTCCCCATTGTTATGATGAACGCCGACCGTTCAACTGCTCTCCCGTGGAACATCTACGGCGATCAGCGCGACAGCCTTTCTCAGCTCGACAGCGGCTGGATACAGTCCTATGCCGAGAATGCTCAGGAGGCTCTCGACCTCGCACTCATGAGCTACAAAATTGCCGAGGATAAGCGTGTACAGACACCTTATATGGCGAATCTCGACGGCTTCGTCCTCACACATACATATGAGACTGTGGACATTCCCACACACGAACAGGCTGATAAGTTCCTGCCGTCTTATGAGACAGATAACCGCATTGATTTCGATAACCCGAAAAATATGGCGTTCTCGGCAGGTCCTGATACCAACTACATCTTCAAATACAAGGAGCACAAGGGACTTCTTGCAGCAGCTGGGGTCATCAAAGAGACCGAAAAGGAATTCGCAGAAATATTCGGACGCACATATACAGGTCTGACCGAGAATTACCGCACTGACGATGCCGACTACATCATCGTAACACTCGGAAGCATCGCTGGTCTCTGCCGCGAAACTGCCGATAAGCTGCGCGAAAATGGCGTAAAGGCAGGCGTTGTCCGCATCCGCTACATGAGACCTTTCCCGAACGAGGAAATTGCCGATGTTCTAAGGAATGTCAAGGCTTATGCAGTCCTCGAAAAGGACATCAGCTTCGGCAACGAGGGAACTGTTTTCACCAACGTCAACTCCGCACTGAAAAAGGCTGGCGAGGACGTTAAGGGCTATAACTTCATAGGCGGTCTCGGCGGACGCAATATCTCCGCTTCAGACATCGAAAAAATCTACTCTGACATCGCAAACGGTACAGATGCCGTGAACTTCATAGGAATAGGAGGCGAGGACAATGGCAAATAAAGTTGCAGACAGCATCTCACGCGAGGAATACTTCTACGGTCACAAGGCGTGTGCAGGCTGCGGCGGAAGTCTTGCAGTAAGAGCTGCACTGAAAGTCCTCGGACCAAATGCGGTATCAGTCCTGCCGGCAGGCTGTATGTCTGCGGTAGGCTTTAACTTCCCGCAGCTTTGCTTCTCCAATAATTCCATAATCTCCACATTTGCAGGCACGGCTTCCATGCTCACAGGAGTTGAGGCAGGTCTGCGTGCAAGAGGTTACAAGGACTTCACAGCAGTTGGATTTGCAGGCGACGGAGGTACTGCGGACATCGGTATACAGGCACTTTCCGGCGCTATCGACCGCAACGACAACATCATTTACATCTGCTACGACAATGAAGCCTACATGAACACTGGCATACAGAAAAGCGGTCTCACGCCGTTCGGAGCAAAGACTACAACTACTCCCGCAGGCGCTAATATCCACGGAAATATCCGTCCTAAAAAGAATATGTTTGAGATCGCAGCAGCGCACGATATTCCCTACGCTGCAACCGCAAGCGTGGGCTACATCGCTGACTTCATACAGAAGGTGCAGAAGGCTTCGCAGATACAGGGTACAAAGTACATCCACGTTATCGCGCCGTGTCCGACGGGCTGGGGAGTTGCTCCCGACGCAACTGTTGACATCGCAAAGGAAGTCGTTGACTGCGGACTGTGGTATCTTGCCGAGTACGAAAACGGCACGTTCAAACTCAACCACAAGCCAAAGGAATTCACTGACGTTTCGGCTTACCTCAAAAAGCAGGGACGCTTCAAGCACCTTACAGATGACGATATACAGATAATCACAGCTTCCCGCGACAAAAAGTGGGAGTATATTGATAAGAACTTCGAGTTATAAGTACAGCTTATAACCCACAATAAAACTATGGTATTGGACAAATGCAGAAATGCGGTGTATAATAAAAGCATACCAAACAAATATGAAAAATAAGTAATGGAGGATAAATACAATGAGCAGAGATATCAACAACAAATTCTGGGATGAGGAGCTTGAAACTCTCCCGCGTGAGGAACTGGAAAAAAGACAGCTTGAAGACTTAAAGGAGATCGTTAAGTTCGCTTACGACAACGCTCCCTACTACAAGCGTTCATTCGATGAGGCAGGCGTTAAGCCAGAGGACATCAAGACCTTGAAGGACATCGAAAAGTTCCCGTTCATAAACAAGAAGACACAGCGCGACACTCAGGGCGTAGGTTCATTCCTTGGCGAGCTCGCAGCAGTTCCCGAAGATGATGTAGTCTTCATATCAACATCATCCGGTTCAACAGGTGTTCCTACAATGAGCCCTTTCACAAAGAAGGACTTCGATGAGTTCCAGGACACTGAGAGCCGCTGGTTCTGGCAGATAGGAATGAGACCAAATGACCGTTATGTTCACGCTCTCAACTTCTCACTCTACGTTGGCGGCCCTGACGTAATCGGTGCACAGAACCTCGGAGCTTTATGTATCTGGGGCGGTACTCTCCCGAGCGAGAGACTTCTCTTCATACTCAAAACATACAAGCCAACCGTTATCTGGACTTCTCCTTCCTACGCTTGGCAGCTTGGTGAAAAGGCTGTTAAAGCCGGCTATGATCCGAAGAAGGACTTCAATATCAAGAAGATCATCGTTGCAGGCGAGCTCGGCGGTTCTATCGACGCTACAAGAAAAGCTATCGAAGACCTCTGGGGTGCTGAGGTTTATGACTTCTACGGCCTCTCAGATATATTCGGTGCCTGCGCTGCACAGTGCGAATACCACGACGGACTTCACATCGCTGAGAACCATATTCTCGTCGAGACTATCGACATCCACACAGGCGAGATCCTTGAACCCGGTCAGACTGGTGAACTCGTATTCACTACTCTCCGCAAACACGCAAGACCTCTTATCCGCTTCAAGACAGGCGACATCGGACGCATCGACATCACTCCCTGCAAATGCGGACGTACTCACGGAAGAATACATATCCTCGGCAGAAAGGACGATATGTTCATTGTTTCCGCTGTTAACGTATTCCCAAGCGATATTGAAGCTGTTATCCGTGAACAGAGCGGAATCACAGGCGAATACCTCATCCGTATCTTCGAGAAGGATTTCACAAGCAAGTATGCGGTTGAAATTGAGAAGTCTGCCGACAATACCAAGAGCGATGACGAAGTTGCAGAGCAGGTAAGTGCAGCACTCAAGGCTCGTACAGGCGTTAAGCCGGCAAGAGTTGTCGTTCATAAAGACGGCGGTCTGAATACACGTTCAGAGCACAAGTCCAGACGTGTCATCGACGAAAGAAATATTGACTATAACATCTAAGCATGATATAATATCATCAATACATGATTCATAATTAAATATCATCGCCGCAGGCGATACCGCAATTATGAATCATAAGATCTTATTTACGAATTTGAATAGGCGGTTATCCGCCTATTTCATTTAAGGAGAAATAATATGCCGCAGCTTTCTAATCGCACAGCAACTTTTACTGATTCTGTCATCAGACGTATGACACGAATTTCAAATAAATACGATGCAGTAAACCTCTCACAGGGATTTCCGGATTTCGAGCCGCCCCGTGAGATACTCGACCGCCTTGCTGAAGTAACACGCGAGGACTTCCACCAGTATTCGATAACATGGGGCGCTCAGAACTTCCGCGAGGCTCTTGCTGAGAAGCAGTCCCGTCTTATGGGCAGAAGCATTGATCCTAACGGCGAGATCGTTGTCACCTGCGGAAGCACCGAGGCTATGATGGCAGCAATGATGTCTGTTACCAATCCCGGCGATAAGGTGATAGTCTTCTCCCCTTTCTATGAAAACTACGGCGCAGATACCATTCTTTCCGGTGCTGAGCCTATATATGTACCTCTCATCCCGCCGGAGTTCTCGTTCGATGCAGACGTTCTCGAAGCAGCTTTCAAGCAGCACCCGAAAGCACTCATTCTCTGCAATCCTTCCAATCCCTGCGGAAAGGTATTCACACTTGACGAACTGAAAATAATTGCCGACCTTGCAAAGAAATACGATACCTTCGTCATCACCGACGAGGTTTACGAGCATATCGTCTATGCACCGCACAAGCACGTTTATTTAGCAAGTCTGCCGGATATGTGGGAGAGAACTATCTCATGCTCTTCCCTTTCAAAGACCTACTCTATCACAGGCTGGCGACTGGGCTATGTTATCGCTCCGCCTCACATCATCGACACTGTGAAAAAGGTGCATGACTTCCTCACAGTCGGAGCCGCTGCACCATTGCAGGAAGCCGCAGTTACCGGTCTCCGCTTCGGTGATGATTACTACAAGTGGCTTCAGGACAAATACACCGAAAAGCGAGACCTCTTCCTTAACGGTCTCGACCGCATAGGCATACAGCACACCGTGCCGCAGGGCGCTTACTATATACTCCTTGACATCTCCGAATTCGGCTACAAGAGCGACCTTGTGTTCTGCGAAAAGCTGGCTGAATATGTGGGCGTGGGAGCTGTTCCGGGTTCAAGCTTCTTCAAGGAACCCGAAAACCGCTATATCCGTTTCCACTATGCAAAGAAAAACGAGACGCTTGAAAATGCGCTGGAACGTCTTAACGATATAAGAAAGAAAATGCCGAGGGAGTGAGCCTATGAAGACGATCGCAAGCTTTACAGTTGACCACGACAAACTTGAAAAAGGTATGTACATCTCCCGCATCGACGGGGACGCGGTCACTTACGACATACGAATGAAAAAGCCAAACGGCGGCGACTATCTCACCAACGGCGCACTTCATACCTTCGAGCATCTATTCGCTACATACGCACGAAACAGCGAGCTTTCCGACAGCGTTATATACGTCGGTCCAATGGGCTGCCTTACCGGATTCTATCTGATACTGCGCGATAAAGTTTCGTCTGAACAGGCTATAAAGCTTGTAAACGACAGCTTCCGTTTTGTGGCTGATTTCAGCGGTAAGATACCCGGTTCAGAGCGCAGGGAGTGCGGAAATTATCAGCTCCACGACTTAGAGGGCGCTAAAGCAGTCGCAGCTGATATGATAGCAGTGCTTGACGAATATACACCGGATAAACTGAATTACTGAATAAACAAAGCATGAAGATATACGGGGGATATGTAAGCCGTAATTGCCAATATACCGGCAATTACGGCTTTTCTGTTTCTATTTCTCAGAATCAGAGCGAACTCCCCCGGCGGTAACGTTATTGCAGATAAAGTCTTTCACTATTGAAAGCAAGCTGTTTTTCAGTTTTATCTTGACGATTTCAGAGTTTTGTAATATAATAACAAATATAGTGTCCATTATTCGCACTCTGACATTAAAGTGATACTTCCGGCTTGTTTTAAGCCGATAACTGATCGTTCACATTTATTGAGCCACGGAACGGAGGACGAGCAAAACTTGAACATAAAAGAATGTGTTAAAAACAGCATCTATATAACGAGCGAATACTATAAGAATAATACTGTGCCTTTTTTCAGCAATATGACGGATAATGTCGTCTGGTACGGTCCGGCAATAGGTCAGAACATAGTTGGTCTCGACAATATGGTAAAGGCCTGGGAAAGCGAGAATAACATCCTTAAATTTTCGATCGGCGATATTGAGGCTCAGTATGTGCAGACCGTTCCCTCAGCGTGTGAGATAATGCTGATGTTCAACGTTACTACTTTTTATCCGAACGGAGACTGCATCCCGATATATCAGCGTATACATTTCAGCTGGGCGGATTACAGCATAACCGGTGAAGACGGACACAGAAAACGTACTTCTAAAATATATATGATACATATTTCAAATCCGACAAAACAGCACAAATCCGATTTTATATACCCTGTCCATTACAACGAGATATGTCAGAATCAGAAGGTCACTGTAAATGAACCGCGTATCAGCTTGCGCGGAGTTGACAATGCATTCTATGTCTTGTCCGTTGACTCGATAATATGGGCTGAATCAGAGCCGGGACAGCACTGCTTAGTTCATCTGCGCGACAAATCAATAAGCGTAAGGGCTTCTATCTCTGAGATCGAAAAGCTTACCAAGGATTCGCTTGTAAGAGTTCATTCGGGATATATCGTGAACCCTAAAAACTTAGTATCTATGAGAAGATTCAATATCGTATTATCTGACGGCTCGGTAGTTCCTGTGCCTGAAAAGAAATACACAGCTGTAAAAAAGCTTCTGCTCGGGAAATAATAAAGCATAAGCAGATTTACCATTTTAAGAGGCTAATATGGAAAAGAAACAAAAAAGAAATAAACCGATGTTTATTATCGGTATCATAATGATAGTTCTCGGTGTAGGCATAATTTCACTGTATGGCTACCGCAAGATAAGCAGAGAGCTTTATCTTCGCAGACTGCTGAAGGACAACATCAATTTCGAGATACCGCGGCTTGATATAAAGGTCCCTGTGCTTGAGGGAACAGATCAGAAGTCGCTTCAGGTCTCAGCAGGTCACTTTGAAGGAACAGGCGCTCTCGGGCACGGAAATTACTGCATCTGCGGTCATAACAGTACTATCTACGCCGAAATCTTCAATGACCTTGACGAGATAAAGATCGGTGACGAAATGTATCTTATCGACACAGATGAAAACCGCACACGCTACACTTATATCGTCACAGATTACAGAACAGTCGAGCCAAGCGATACATGGGTACTCAACGATTTCGGTGATGACAGAATAACGGTCATCTCATGCACCGATGACGGTAAGCTGCGGCAGGTCGTGGTCGGTATGCTCAAAACCGAAACGCAGACAGAAGTCACCTCAGAACAGTGACTTCAAAGCTGCATTACTAAACTCAGGATAAAGGAAGGAATGAATCAATCAATGTCTATTCTCGGAAGACTTACCAAGCGCAACATAACCGGAAAGCCGATGCGCTCATTTGCTATCATATTAGCACTTGCAGCTTCAGCATTCGCACTGCTGCTGTGTATCGGCGGACGCGATGCCCCTGAGCAGCAATTGAGAAAGAATATCCTAAACGCATACGGCGGTGCAGAGATACAGATCGTTGACACGAACAGGGATCTGAACATCAATGAAAGTGACCTGCCCGAAGGCTCAAAATACATGGTATTCTCAACTGTTCCGGCAAACGCCAAGTCCTCTAAAGGCGAATACGCGATAAAGGTAACATGGTTTGATCCGCAAAAGGCTGTTGATTTCGGATTTCTCGGAAGCAATATTGATCCGGGCGATGGCGTTATCATCTCCGAGAGCTTCGCAAAGAAAGCCGGACTGAATGAGGGCGACACCATTGACCTTACAAGAACTATTGATCCGCCAAAGGACAACAAGGATGCAGAGTCCGTCACAAAGGAACTCTCCGTAAAGGTCATCAGCATAAGCAGCGACAAGTATTTCCGCCGCAGTTCAACGACCCTCTATATGAGCGAGGCGAATGTTCAGAATCTCACAAACGACGGCGTTTCCGGCAGAAACAGCGCATATATAGACATTCCCGATGATCTTGATGTTAAAGCAGTCTCTCATGAATTGCAGAAGAAGTACCCTGATTACAGCGTGGGCGAGTTCCTTACCGACCAGCTGATAGAGGAACTAAACAACCAGACAATGGTGTTCGTACTTATTTTTGCAGTAATACTTATGATGACACTGTTTCTCACGTTCTCTATGTCCAAGCATATCGCAAACGAAAGAATATCCACGATAGGAACTCTTCGCAGTCTCGGCGGCAGCATCCCGAAAACATCTGTCGTTCTGCTGACAGAGAGCGGCATATACGGACTTATCGGCGGAATCATCGGATCTCTGCTGTTCGCAGTCGGCGGACGCTCTGCGATAACCGCACTCTTCGGCGTTATTCCCGATGACTGGTCGATGAAGCTGTATATGTATCCGCTTGCAGTGCTGTTTGCGGTAGCGATACAGATATTGTGCCAGACCGGCGCACTGGTCAGGGCAGTAAAAACTCCTGTCCGCGACATAATCTTCTCGTCCAGAGACACTGCCTACCATATGAACATAAAGAAGATCATTATCGGTGCAGTGGTATTTGCAGGCGGAATAGCCCTCGGCTTGCTGGCAGATGATATTATACTCAGCATAGCTGCGATCGCACTGATATGCACAGGCTCTGTAATGGTGCTGCCGCTGCTGCTGAAAGGCGTATCGAAGGGACTTGTAAAGCTGTTCGGAGCTCTGGGAATGCCATGCGCGAAATTCGCAGCAAATGAATGCTCCCACAAAAAGAGTTCAGTCGCAAGCACTCAGCTTACATTCGTGTCGCTTGCGATAACGATAGCTATCTTCATCACCTCTATGTCAATCTCGCAGATATACAATCCAGACATCTACAATATGGACGCGGTCATCCAGCTGAATCAAAAGACCGAAAAGGTCGACGATTTCGTTGATATGGAAGAGATAAAGGAATACCAGTATCTCTATCAGACCGGCACAAGTGCAAAGGTGAACGGCAAAAAGAAATCTGATGTCTGCTTTGCAGGATATACGGATTTCAGGCTGTATACCGGTATTCGTAACATAGGCGAAGAACCGGCAGAGGACGAGGTATATATCGGAGAGGGCTATGCAAGACAGCTCGGAGTGAAAAAAGGCGACACAATCGAAATAGAAGATCTGGAAAATATCGTCAGAAAGGACGACGGCTCCGAAGAAAATGCAGTGTATAAGTTAAAAGTCAAGGGATTGTGCAGTACACTTTATCACTACAATAAGACTTTTGTGGTAAACGAAAAGTGGTTCAGGGACACTATGGGCGATAACGTGAACAGGGTATATATCAACCTGCGTTCGCCCGATGACTTGGAAAAGGTCACTTCTGAGGCTGAGCGTCTGTTCCGCGGTGCAGAGGTCAAGACAAGAGCACAGATAATCACCGATCAGGAAGAGGAAAGCTCCAATGTTATGAAGATACTTTACAGTATGATAGTCATAGGCTGTGTGCTTGCTATCCTCGGAACAGTATCAAATGCTATAATCGGCTTCGAGCAGTCAAGGAGAAAGTATGCGGTGCTGCACTCGGTAGCAGCAAGCAGGAAAAAGCTCTCCAAGCTTATAGTTCTGGAAACACTCATCTCATCAATAACGGCAGGCGCTCTTGCGCTGCTTACGGGAGTTCTGCTGACATCGCTCTTAGAGACAGCTCTTGCAAGCCTTGATATCGGCGTGGAGATAATCTTCAACGTGCCGCTGATACTGGTATTCATCGTTATTTTGCAGGCGGCAATGCTGCTTGCAGCGATAAAGCCTATATCCTCGCTGAGAAAAATGAACACAGCCGCTGAGCTGAAATATGAATGACGGAGGTAATGTTATGAGTAATGTTATAGAGATCAGAGACCTGAGAAAACGTTTCGGTTCAGGCGAAAACGAGGCTCTTATCTACGACGGAGCGAATCTTGCGATCGAGAAAGGCAGCTTTGTATCACTTACAGGGCCTTCCGGAAGCGGAAAATCTACGCTTCTGTATCTTATCGGCGGTCTCGACCGCGATTTCAGCGGTGATATACGCATAGGCGGAAGAAGCATCACAGGTATGAATGACAGCGAACTCTCAGAGATACGTTCGTTCATGCTTAGCTATGTGTTCCAGTTCTATAACCTCGTTGCAAACCTCACAGTCGAGGAAAATATACTCCTGCCGATAGAGCTTTCCGGCAGAAAAATAAAAGACTACAAACACAAACTCGATGATCTGCTTGAACTCACAGGACTTACAGCCAAGAGAAACAACTATCCCTCACAGCTTTCCGGCGGTCAGCAGCAGAGGTGCTCGATAGCAAGAGCAGTCCTCACAGAGCCGGAGATACTTCTTGCAGACGAAGCTACCGGTAACCTCGACAGTTCCTCAGGAGAGGAAATAATGAAGCTGTTCAAGCGCCTTAACGAGGAAAAGGGCATAACCATACTTCAGGTAACGCATTCACCCGAATGTGCAGCCTACGGCAACAGGATAGTTAAGCTTTCAGACCACAAGCTCGTAGAATGATATAAAAAGCCTTATCGTAGCAGATAAGGCTTTCTTATTTGTGTAGTTTTGAACGTAAGACCAGCTTGATTTGTAGCTAATCCACAAAATATTTGTTGACTTACAGATAATAATATGATATAATAATACAAACTTAAAAGAATTCCGAAAGTAAAAAATACTTCATAATTGAAAGAAGGTGCGGCAAATGTATGTACAGGGGAAATGCTACAAGTGCGGCGGTATACTTGCTGTTGATGATACAAAGGACGCTTATGTATGTCCGTTCTGCAATGAGGCATTCATTGTTGAAAAGGCAATACACTGCTTTAACGGAACAACAACTCATGGTGTCAGAGTAAAAAAGCCCTCTTACAGTTATGACAGCGATTTTATTGTAGAGAGAAGCGTTCTGATACGCTATAACGGTTTCACAAACAAAGACGTAAGAGTCCCCGACGGTATTTCTGTTATCGGAGAAATGGCTTTTCAGGGAATGAATAACATTGAATCCGTCTATCTTCCGGACGGCATTGAAATTATAGGAGAAGGAGCCTTTTCAGGCTGTAAGAATCTTCAGTCTATAAGGATACCGGACGGCGTTGAAACAATTGACCGCGATGCTTTCAATGGCTGTGTAAAGCTAAGATCCATAGAGTTGCCGGATAGTATAAAGAATCTTGAAGCCAGTGCCTTTACAGGCTGTACAAGTCTGGAAAACGTTAACATCCCCAAGAATACCGAGCTGCTTCCGTGGAGATTGTTTGAAGGATGTACAAGCCTGAAATACATAATTATCCCGAAAAAGGTCAAAACGATAGAGGACTTCGCTTTCGCTGAGTGTACAAATCTGGAAAGCATAAAATTTGAATGTATGCACCCGGAAAATGATCCTTCGTTAGGCATAAGCAGAATAGGCATGGACGCTTTCAGAAACTGTAAAAGTCTCAGCAGTATAAGCTTACCCGAAACTGTCAAGTACATAGGCAATCAGGCTTTCAGAGAATGCTCAAAGCTAAAAAGACTTTTCATCCCTAAGAGCGTCAAGGCTATTTATCCTCTTGCATTTGCAGACTGCACCGGTCTTGAACAGGTCCGTTTTGAAGGTGACACCGCTTTATACAGAGGAAGCAACCCTTACAAATACAATAAGAATTCCGCTACATTCTTTAACTGTCCGAAGCTGCTGGATGTGTCTTACAGTAAGGTGCAAATAAACTACTGGGCATTTCCTGCATACCACAAAGCGCAGGAACCGGTCTATATCGAAAACGGAAAATGCAGATACTGCGGCGGAGAATTCAAGGGCATTTTCGATAAGGTATGCTCAGTTTGCAAAGCCCCGAAGAATTATTAACTGCTATTATCATCGCAATACCGCGCTAAGACCGTCTGTCGGATCTGCGCGGTATTATCGTGAAATGAGACAATTCATACATCAAGGAGATCTATATGAAAAAAACTCGAATAACAGCTGCTGTGATCGCAATGCTTATCGCAGGCAATACTGCTGCTTCAAATATATTCCCGGATAAAAAGCATCTAACCTCGGCAAATGCCGTCAGCATAGCCGGCGATGTCAACGCCGACGGTGATTTCAATATTGCTGACATACTCCTCCTGCAAAAATGGCTGCTTGCTGTTCCGGATACTGTGCTTGCCGACTGGAAGTCCGCTGACTTCTGCGCCGATGACCGCCTGAACGCTTACGACCTCTGTCTCATGAAGCGCCGGTACTTCGGAACATCACCGGATACGCACCTCATCTGGTCGGATGAGTTCAGCGGAAATACCCTCGATACTTCAAAATGGGCATATGAACTCGGCAACTGGAAGTTAGATGCAAATGGAAATTTCATCACTAACGGCTGGGGCAACAACGAGCAGGAATTCTACACGGATTCAAATACCATTGTACACGACGGCATCCTCACGATAGCCGCCCGCAAAGAAAAATACAACGATCCTGTACAGGGCGAATACGAATACACCTCAGCGCGTCTCAGCACTCAGCACCTGTTTTCGACCTGCGGCGGACGTATCGAGGTACGCGCCCGCTGCGATTCCGGAAAATCGCTCTGGCCGGCTATATGGATGCTGCCCGAGGACAGTGTTTACGGCGGCTGGGCTGCTTCCGGCGAAATTGACATCATGGAAGGCTGGGGCAGTACGCCAGATAAGGTCTGCGGTACTATCCATTTCGGGGATGTTTGGCCAAACAATACCTATCTCACCGGAAACTATAATTTCACCGAGGGAGATTCCTCCGAAAGCTGGCATACCTACGCTGTTGAATGGGAATCCGGCGAGATACGCTGGTATGTTGACGATAAGCTTTACAGCAAGCAGTCCGAATGGTATTCTGCAAACCACAAATACCCTGCCCCGTTCGATCAGAACTTCTACCTGATACTGAACCTTGCGGTTGGCGGTCATTTTGACGGCATAGACGGTGTTTACGCCGATCCTTCGGTATTCGCGGACGGTGAGAAGCATTTCGATATAGATTATGTGCGCGTATACGACCTTGATAAGCCATTCGCACCAACTCCTGTGACTTCTCTGCCGCTTGAAGCCTACATCGAAGGTGCAGACGCTTCGCTTGTAAACAAGGACGGTCAGACCGAGATCACCATAAATAATACGGGCTCGCTTGAATACGGCGTTATGGGACTTATCCGCTCAAACAAAGTCAGCGCAGGCGAAAAGCATACTCTTTCATTTGATGTTTCGTCAACTTCCGCGCGGGATATGATAGTCACCGCCGAGGATGCCGTATACAACCGCTATCTCAATGAGAAAATATCAATAACGCCAGAAAAAACGCACTACTCTTTTGATGTCACATTTGACGAGGATATGTCAATAGACCTCAAATTCCAGCTTGGCAGCATCGGAGAGGTTTCATCTGCCGGAAGCCACACCGTCACCCTGAGCAATATCACATGGGAATAAACCAAGAAATACGTATTGACAGCAAAACAGCCACAGAGAAGCATAGCTTTACATAAGTGTTATACCCATATTGAAGTTTATCAGTATTTATTGAGGAAACCTCTTTTGAGAAAGTGTTCCACTAATCGGGTCCATCCCCTCTGCCCTTCGGACATCTCCCCGCACTGCGAGGAGTCACCCTCGAACTTCCTCCGAAAGCTTTCAGCTTGTTTTTTCCGTAATGGTATATACTTTTGGATAGAAAAACAAAGCCGGAAGTCTTTAAAGATTGAATCCTTTATAGTGTTATTCTATGTCCGCCTTTTCGTCTATCCCTGCCGGATCCGTTCTATCAGGGAAAGCACATCCTTTTCCAATATACCGATACACAGTATCGTAAATTCATCACCGCCGATACGATAAATGCGCTGTCCATGATTTGCAGCTTTCCAAAAGCAGTCTGCCAGCGTCTGAAGTGCAGTATCCCCTGCTTTATGCCCTTCATTATCGTTGATCTCCTTTAGCCCGTTCATATCCATTGCTACAACTGCTGTAATGTAGTTAGAATACCTTTCCGCATCGGAATAGTAGCTCTGACGGTTCAGAAGGTTTGTAAGAGGATCATGCTTTGTGAATTTCTGAAGCAAGAATACATAGTAAAGCATAACATTTACTGCGATTGTCATATTGAACCAATGCGATGTTGTATCGACCTCAAACAGCGGAAATACCAGACACAGGATAGAGGTAAGCGAAATATACAGGAGCAGTATAAAGTCCTCTTTATGTGCTTTACTATGTCTGAACAAATTATATATGAGATACAGAATATACAGACCGCTGATGAAATATGTCAGATATCCAAGTGTTCCGCGGAAAAATGATTATCCTCCGAAAAGGTGAAAACTATTCCTGTCGGAACGGAAATAAAGCACAGAACGGCGTTCATCACAGCCGGAAAGAACAGATACAGTTTCTGATTCGGAAACAGGATCATAACTATAATTACAAGTATAAAAACGATAAGACTGTAATTGAAAGCACTTAGTATTTGTCTGAGCACTGTGTATTCTGTTTGGTTTCCGAGATATGTTTCTGCATAGCAGGTAACGGAATAAATAAACATCATAATATTTGCTGCGGAGATACGGCGAACCATTTTACGTTCCAGATAAATATCTGAATACAGCACTATCCCCATACCAAGCAGCAAAACCAGCATAGCCCAATGCTCCTGCAAGTAACCGGAAATTGTCAGTTAGACCACCATTATTTCATTTAACTGCATTAAGAAATCTGAGCAGAAACAGCTTTGAGTGAACGCTTTTGCTCATACATGGATTTATCGGCACGTCTGAACACATCATCATAGCTGCTGTCTGTTAAAGCGTCATAAACGGCAAGACCGCTTGCTACGATCACAGAACCGATTTCCCGGTTTTCCGCGATTGCTTTTTGGAAGGATTCCAAAAGGGCTTCACGATCTTCATAATCGCTGCCTTTCAGGATAGCAACAAATTCATCTCCGCCGATACGAAACACAGGACTATGATCAAAATGCTGACAGATAATACCGCACCCTTTTTTGATGTATTCATCGCCTGCTTCGTGTCCTAATGTATCATTGATCATCTTCAGCCCATTCACATCAAAGACAACAACTCCGTATTCCGTTAATTCACCGCTTTCGAGTGCTGTTTCCAGTTCAGCAAGCGTTTCAAGATAAGCCAACTTGTTTTTTACTCCGGTCAGCCCGTCTTTGTATGCCTTCTGTCTTTCAAGTCCGATCGCCATATTATGCTCCACATCCTTGTCTTTGTAGACAAATGTGTGTATCAGACAAGTACCGAACAGGCACCCCATCGAATAGAACGGCATAAGCGGAAAAATCATCTGAATGGTAATGAAAAATGACATTATGATACCGGAAATACCGATCGTTCTGTAATGTGATCTGTTCAAACCTTCTGAACGAACCGCCATAATCGCAGAATAGACTGATGTGACAAGGAAAAGGATCATTTGCAGGAGCAATCCGATATATCTTGCCGGGAGCGGCACATACTCTTTATCTTCTCTGAATTTGAAAACAATAGGAATAAACAAATTCACCAGCAGAGCGATGATCTCAAACGAAAATATCATCCAACCGCTTAAGACAAGGATTTTGCCGGCTTTATCGTTTTTACCGGAAAATGCTACTACGCCTCTTGTCCAGAAAAGAACAGATAATGCCATAAAAGCGAAAAAAAGACAAGTATCAGAATAAGTGAGGATCAGCCACCTCTGCTCATAAAAGAATCCCCACAATATATCCGAAAGGAAAAATGCAACCAATGCGAGCAGATATTGGCGGTATGTAAGGCGTAAACTGTTTTCTCTTGTTTTTTCGACCTTTCTAAGTGCCTCTATATTTATGATGATAAGAACGATCAATGCAATGATCCCTATGCTTGCATAATACATGGGTGTCTCCTTTCATCGCATTTGTTTTTCATATTTTCAAAAAGCCACTTCATTTCTTCCGTAATATTTATCTTTATCCTTGTCGCAGGCTTCCTTGACCTCAACAAATACCTGACGGTAATTCTGATGTTTTTCGGGATCGAATGTCACAGAGCCCTTTGCAACAGAGAGATTGTTTTCCTTAATGTGTTCTTCATTATACTGTTTCAGAGTCTCCTCAAACTTTGCAAAATAATCACTCATTTCCCAGCTTTGCTTATTCTCCATAATAACAATAAACTCATCGCCAGTTATATGATAAACTTTTTCTTTGCCAAAGACGGATTTTAACAGCACAGCACATTCAAACATCAGCTTTTCTCCGGATTCAAATCCAAAATGTGTATAGGTTTTTTTCAAACCGTTAATATCAAAGAACGCCGCCGAGAATTCTGCATTGCCGGCTTCGATCTGTTCATCAAGCTCTTTGATCTTGTTTCTGTATGCCGCCTTGTTTTTTACACCAGTAGTATCATCAATATATACTCCCGATTCCACATATCTCAGATAGGAGCGAAGTTTATTGTAGACTGATTCAATACTTGAGTTTACCGCCTCATATTCATCAATAGAGTGAAGTGTGACTGTTTCACCATTTGCAAGCGTTTTCAAAACTTTGCTTTCAGATTCCGGCAGCAGATCAAGTCTTTTGATCGAGCTCTGCACAATGATCTGGTCAAGCTGCATGGTTTCATGCTCAAGCTCAGACAAACGGTGAAGCACAGCCGAAAAGCGTTTTCTGTTTTGTGACATAATTATAAACGACAGAATAATACCAATTGTCAAAGCTACCATTGTAAGAATAACGGCTGCGGCTTTGTGTGAATTGAGAGTGCTGTCATACCAGTCAGCATTGAAGTCAGCGCCGATAATACCCACAACATTTCCCGCCCCATCATAAATAGGGCTGTAAGCTGAATAGAAGCGTCCCCATTCATCCGAATGCGGCTGCTTATCGACAGACGGAACACCTTTTGCTGCTGCTTTAAGAGCGTCTGTTGCTTCGATAGCCTCACCAAAATAAGCCGGATCTTCTCTGTCCGGATCAATTGAAAACGTGAATGTATCATTCGGACCGGGGGTTATTCCATAAATATAATCCAGATCTATATTATCCTGAAAAGAACGAAGTATATTAAGCGTCCTGATATATTCCTCCGTGTCTTTATCTTCAGCGGTCAGGTGCTTTATCACATCACCGTCTATCTGCGCCGCTGCCGCTTTTGAAACATCAAGCATTCGCTCTTCGACCTGATCGCGCAGGCTATGTTTTGACATTGTCATAAGCGTCACACCCATTAGAATATTGGTGGTCAGCAGGAGAGCAAGTGCCAGTAAAAAATTACGCATACTTGTCCTAACTTTTGTACCTGTTTTTTCCATAATACACCTCTTTTTCTGTGTTTGTTGATCATATATAATATAAAAAGCGCATTCAGCAGGACATAGTAAGCCTGTGAACACGCTTATTGATTTTCATTATCTTTTCGTTGATATAAAATAGGCAGACTATACCTTGTCTGTCTGTCTGTCTGTCTGTCTGTCTGTCTGTCTGTCTGTCTGTCTGTCTGTCTGTCTGTCTGTCTGTCTGTCT
>SVNH01000019.1 GCA_015067005.1 Ruminococcus flavefaciens | reverse complement strand
GTCTGTCTGTCTGTCTGTCTGTCTGTCTGTCTGTCTGTCTGTCTGTCTGTCTGTCTGTCTGTCTGTCTGTCTGTCTGATTATACTGTCTCGGCATGGTTTTGTCAACCCCTTTTTAAGAAATTTCGCTAAAATTTCATAAAAGTAATCTGATATACATTATTATATCATAATTTCGTATCTTCTGTCAAGTCAAATGATAGATTCTACACAAGCTATATGCTTTATTTATGCTAAAGCACAAAAGCATAAATCCCGATACAAATGTATCGGGATTTATTATCCTATCCGTTTTTTCTTTAGCCTTTTCTGTGTTAAAAATATCTTATTTCAGAAAGGTTTGCCCCGGAAAGTTGCAGGTAAAGCTGCTATAAGAGCACAGCACATATGGCTGTTTTTATTGATTATTTCTGATAATTTCCAGCGTGTACGAGCGCACGTCTCATCAGTATGAGGTCGAAACCGTTTAGCTTCTTGTCGTCTGTGAAGTCTCCGGCTTTCCATTTTTCGAGAGAAGCCGTCTTGCTTCCCACAAGCCATTTCTGAAGCTTTACCACATCCGCAACACCGAATTCGCCGTCGTCGTTCACATCACCGTAAAGAGGTCTGAAGCTGAAGCTGTCCACGTTGAACAGATAGCCGTCATCGCCCCTGCACACGATATAAACGTCCTGTAAGTCCATACATCTGCTGAGGTTACAGCTGAATGTTTTGTAATCTGACCACGCATCAGTCGGTGAAATATCACATTTGCCTATCAGCGGACCATCCTCGCTTCCGAGGTGTATCTCAGCTGTACCGCCCTCGCCTGCACTCGAAGCCCTGATACTGAACTCGGAAGCTCCGAGGAAGAAATCAAGGTCATAGACTGCGAAAACGCTTCCGTCCCTGATATAGCCTATATCGCTGTAAGTGTCATTATGCTCGATTTTTATTCCGCCTGCAAGTACATCGCTGTTTTCAGCTTCGATAGCAGTTTTGTAGGGCGATATTCCGGCTGCCGGAGCACCTGTACTGCTGTAAAGTCCGAACTCGCATAGCTTAACGCCGCCCTCATTATCCTGTGTCGGAGTAATCAGCTGAAGCCTGAAATATCTTGCGCTTATATCAGGAAGCCTGCGGCTGAACGATGTCTTGGTATTGCCGAAGAGCGAATCGGCTTCCTGCCAGTTTTCACCGTCACTGCTGTATTGCAGCTTCATGTCTCTTGCATTGAAATTGCCTCCGCCGAAATATACCGACCACTTGCTTACCTCAGTCTTTTTGCCGAGATCAACAGACATCCAGTAGCTCTTTGCGCCGCTTACTGCTTCCCATGCAGTCGAATCAGAGCCGTCAACAGCTGCGGCTGCGTTTCCGTTTGAAGCAGAAGCCTTGCCTGATAGTGCAACATTTCCGACGTACTGCACGTCCTCAGTAAGACGAAGCTTGCCGTCAAGGTGATAAACGCCGCCCTTTTGAGTCTCAAAGCTGACTTTCCGGCTTCCGTTTCTTACTGTACAAACTCTGCCAGACTTTGAAAGTATAGTCACACCGGTAAGTCTGCCGTTTTCCCAGCTGAGTTCCTGTATCTCGAAGTTTCCTCTTGCACAGAGACCGTTCACATGACCTGTCTTCCATGCACCCGGAAGTGCCGGAAGAAGCGAGATCTCATCGTTCTGGCTCTGGAGAAGCATCTCGGTCACGCCGGATGTGAAGCCGAAATTTCCGTCTATCTGGAAAGGCGGATGAGCATCCCAGAGATTAGCGTAAAGTCTGCCGCTCTCTGTTCCGTTTACAGGCGATATGAGCAGCTTTACGAGGTTGTAGGCGTGTTCACCGTCCTCAAGTCTTGCCCAGCAGTTGAGCTTCCACGCCTCCGACCAGCCTGTACCGGCATCGCCGCGGTGTTCAAGAGCCGTAGCAGCAGCGGCTGAGATAGTATCATTAGTAGACGGGCTGTACTCATTTCCGGGGAACAGACCGTAAATATGCGAGATATGACGATGAGTCTCCTTGGGATTATCCCAGTCGTAAGCCCACTCGGTCAGCTGACCGTATTTACCGGTCTGAGGCGGACGTATCATTGAAAGATTCTTCTCAATGTCCGAACTGAAATCAGCATCAACGCCAAGAATAGCGGCTGCCTCCGCTGTATCCTGAAACAACTCGCGGCATATTGCGTTATCCATAGTAACACTTGAAGAGCAGTAAACATTGTCGTTCCACTCATAGCCCGGAAGCGGAAGCTCCGGTGAAGCGCTCGGACTGATCGCCATATATGTCTGACCATTTATGTCCTGCGGTATCATAAGCTTGTTCAGAAATGCCGTACTTCCCTTGATAACAGGATAGACCTCTTCAAGATAGGAATCATCCTGATTGAAGCGGTAAGCATCATAGAGCATATTGCTTATCCATGCGCCGCCTGTCGGCCACAAGCCCCACTGACCGTCGATAGGACCTGTTCTGTTCCATATATCGGTATTGTGATGCAGTACCCAGCCCTCGTCAATGCCGTACTGAGTCTGTGCGGTTTTATGTCCGGACACAGTAAGTGCCTTTGCCTTTTCCACGAATGGTATAAAGCACTCTGAAAGATTGGTAGTCAGTGCCGGCCAATAGTTCATTTCATAATTGATATTAGTAGTGGATTTGCTTCCCCATGCAGGGCTTGAATACTTATTCCATATTCCCTGAAGATTCATCGCCTGAGCACCGCGTGAACCGCTTATCATGAGATAACGTCCGTATTGATACAAAGTTTCGACCATTTTCGGATCGTTGGTCTTGCCGAATTCTGAGATACGTGTCTCAACTGTTTTTGTATCAGCAGCAGTGCTGTCTCCGCCGAGATCAAGGTCAACACGGTGCATGAGTGAACTGAAATCCTCAGCGTGACGCTTATACAGCTCTTCATAGCTCATACCCTCAACATTTCTCAGGTCTCTTGCAGAATCGCCCTTTTCATCGCCGTTACAGGTCTGAGCGTCAACAAAATTGGTACGTATAGAAGTTACGAGCATTACAGAATCAGCACCGTCTACACTTATCCTGCCGTCGCCGGAGCTCAGCCTTCCGCCGTCGGGAACGACCTTCGTCCTTGCACAGTAATACACCGCGCCTTTTGTCCAGCAGTCGTCATCGCCGTGTCCGCAAGCCACAAGGGTATCTCCGTCGATAGAGACAGTTCCGTTGAGAAGTCCGTCGTAACCGGCTGAGAATGATACCGATCCGGAATCGTTACAGGTTATGCGGGTAACCATTACCTGATCCGGATAGCTCACAAAGCTTTCACGGAGATAATGCTTGCCATTAAAAGTGTATTCAGTGGAAGTGACGCCGGTATTCATATCGAGCCTGCGTGAATAATCGCCTACCTTATCGTGTCCGGTCGCAATCTTTATCATGCCTACCTTCTGATATTTCGCCTGACCGCCGCCTATCATCTTTGAACCGATAATGTCGTTTGCCTCTTTATACTTACCGGCTGAAAGCAGCTGCTGCACCTCTTTCAGATAGTCAGCCGCACCCTCTCTGTCGTTTGAACCCGGTCCGGCACTCCACACGGTACACTCATTCAGGTCTATCCACTCCGTCGGACAGTTGCCGTAGACCATAGCTCCGATACGTCCGTTTCCGAGCGGAAGCGCTCTGTAAAACGATTCTGCGTTATCGAAAGCATTGTCCTTGCTGTAAGTTCCCGCCTGAGAATCATATCGCATAATGAGATCCGGATCGCTTATGATCTCAGAAGCAATACCTGTCTCTCCTGCACTGCAAGTCACCCTGCAAGGCATGAGATTTGTCGAACCTACGACCATTGCCGAAGCACAGACTGCGGCTATGGCTCTTTTTAGCTTTTGCATAAGAATCCCTCCTGTTTTTGTGTATCAGCACCGCTTATTGTCTGTATAGCGGCAAATGCTGAAAAAACGCTCCCCATTTTCAGCTATAATTATACCACGGTAAATGGTGTATGTCAACCAAAATATTCAAGAAGCAGCAAAAAAACAGTTCAAATTCAACAACTGACAGTTTGGCAATCAGTTATTATGATAATGGGACGTTTAAGCACCTGAACTCTTGACTTTTTCGTCGGAATAAGGTAAAATATATTTGTTGTGTTTCTGACAAGAAGTTTCAATAACACATTTATAAAGGAGATAATCACATGAGTTCTAAAAAAACACGTCATCGTGCAGCGGAAGCAGCTGCTGAAGCTGCCGCACCTGCTGTCGCAGCAGCACCTCAAGCAAGTTCCCGTAACTATGGAATAGACCTCCTGCGTCTTGTTGCGATGTTCTATATCGTTATACAGCACATTTTCCTTCAGGGCGGTGCAATGTATGCAACGACAGCGGATTCAACACAGTATCACATATCCCACTTCCTCGAAGTTTTCACCTACTGCGGTGCTAATATATTTGCGATCATCAGCGGATATGTCTGCGTTACCGAAAAGGAAAAGCCTGTTAAGTTTGCATCTTATCTCAATCTATGGCTTGAGATACTGTTCTACGGTCTCGCTGCATTAGTATTCTACTGCTGCATGGGACACGCCGGCGATCTTACCAGAATGGATTTCTACGGAATATTCCTCCCTGTTATCAGCAGCTCTTACTGGTACTTCTCCGCATATACCGGTCTGTTCGTCTTAATGCCGATACTCAATGCAGGTATACGCAACTCATCCAAAGAAACCCTGCGATATGTCTTTATCGCTATGATACTTGCCTTTGCAACTATCAGTATGATGCTCAAATACGTAGGTGTCGGAAGCGGCTATACTACCTTCTGGCTCGTTCTTCTCTACATCTTCGGTGCGATAATCAAGAAATGTGAGATAGGCAAGCGCATCCCTTCGATCGTAAGCATAATACTCATATTGCTCCTGACCTATGTCAGCAACAAGTGGAAAATGAAGGCGACTGAACACACTGTTGGTCCGCTTACTGTTGACAAAGCACTGCTCTCAAAATACACATCTATCACTATCGTGGTCATCGCAATGCTTCATGTTATCATGTTCGCAAAAATGAGGATGCCGGGCTGGCTCATAAAATTCGTAAAGTTTGCAGGTCCATGCTCGTTTGCGATATACGTCATAAACTGTCAGTCGCTCATATGGGATCATTATTTCAAAAACGGCTTCCGTTCCTTCGGACAAAAGGATACTCTCCCGTTATTGCTGAGCGTATTCGGAAGCGCTCTCCTGTTCGTAGCCGGTGCGATCATAGTAGACCGTATACGTATGGCACTGTTCAAGGCAATGCACGTTTCTCAGTTCACCGCATGGGTAGAAAAGAAATTCCGTGCTTTCTTCGGTAAGATATGCGAGGTCATCTGACCGGCAGCAGTTATGCTGAAGCTTAATATAACATCAGGGAGCGGACTTTTCAGTCCGCTCCCTTCTCTTGACTATCCGCCTGAAATGATGTATAATAAGACGTATCAAAACAAAATAAGAAAGAATGATAATTATGAATATGAATTTCAAATGCAAGCTCCCGATACCTAAAGAGGTCAAGCAGGAATATCCTGTATCCGAGGAGCTCCAGAAGGTCATCGAAGCCAGAAACGCTGAAATAGCCAACATAATCACCGGCAATGACAACAGACTTCTCCTCATCATCGGACCTTGCTCCGCTGATAACGAGGACAGCGTTATCGACTATATCAACCGCCTGAGAGGACTTCAGGAAAAGGTCAGCGACACTATCCTGATCGTTCCGCGTATCTACACCAACAAGCCAAGAACTACCGGCAAGGGTTATAAGGGTATGCTCCACCAGCCTGATCCGAGCCAGAAGCCGGATATGTATAAAGGCATCGTAGCGATCCGCAAAATGCACCTTCGTGCAATACAGGAAACAGGCTTCACCTGTGCCGATGAAATGCTCTACCCTGAGAATCACCGCTACCTCAACGATCTTCTCGGATATGTCGCAGTCGGTGCACGTTCTGTCGAGAACCAGCAGCACAGACTCACTGCAAGCGGACTTAACGTTCCTGTCGGTATGAAGAATCCGGTCAGCGGAAGTATGAACGTACTCATGAACTCAATTGAGGCAGCTCAGTCCGGACACACCTTCCTTTACAGAGGCTGGGAAGTCAGCACAGAAGGCAATCCCCTCGCCCACGCTATTCTCAGAGGCTATGAGAACCACCACAGTCAGAGTATGCCGAACTATCACTATGAGCACCTCCAGCTGTTATCCGAGCTTTATCACGCAAAGGGCTTCAGCAATCCTGCTGCTGTCATTGACGCTAACCACTGCAACTCCGGCAAGCACCACCTTGAACAGCCAAGAATAGTCAAGGAGGTTCTTTACAGCCGCCGCTATAACGACGATATACGCAAGCTTGTCAAAGGCTTCATGGTCGAAAGCTACATCGAGGACGGCTCGCAGAAAATAGATGAGCATATCTACGGAAAGTCTATCACAGATCCGTGTCTGGGCTGGGAAAAGACTGAAAAAATGGTACTTGAGATCGCAGACAGAGTATAATACCGCAAGCCATAAAGAAGCTGCACTTCTTTATGGCTTTTTGTTCGCATGGAATAGCACAGTCTAACAAAAATCGCCTTTATCGCCTTCAAATCGCACACAAAATCATTGAAGCGAACATATAAATATGCTATAAGCGTAGGAAGCCCACGCCGGCTTATTCGCAGCATAAGTGAAAAAAGGCGCTGCTTTTTAACGCGCATCTTGCTATTTCTTTAATTATGTGTTATAATAGCTGAAAATGGGGTGATGAATTGGAACGCGAAAAAGTTATTATACGTACCAGCATGGTTGGAATAATCACCAACATCATGCTGGCTGTATTCAAAGCGATAGTAGGCATCATTGCAGGCTCAATAGTGGTCGTTCTTGATGCTCTTAACAACCTGAGCGATGTTATTTCGTCAGTAGTTACGATAATCGGTACTAAACTTGCAGGCAAAAAGCCCGACAAAGAACATCCTCTCGGTCACGGCAGGGCGGAGTACATCGGAACTATGCTCGTTGCAGGCATCATACTCTATGCCGGTATCATAGCCGGAAAGGAATCTGCCGAAAGGATATTCAATAAGGGCGAGCCTGATTATTCGGTATTGTCGCTTGTGATAATCGCGGCAGCAGTTGTTGTAAAAATAGTGCTCGGCAAATACGTATCAGCTAAAGGACGCGAGGTCAATTCCGGTTCTCTTACCGCATCCGGCTCAGATGCCCTGTTCGATGCTGTATTATCCTCGTCTGTACTTGCAACTGCGCTCATATTCAAATTCAGCGGGATCAACCTCGAAGCTTACGTCGGACTGCTCATCTCTGCCTTTATCATTCGTGCAGGTATCGAAATGCTCCGCGAAACTATCGACGATATTCTCGGAAAACGAATGGACAGGGATGTCATTAATTCGATAAGTGATACTATTTGCAGCGATGAAAAAGTCCTCGGTGCATATGATCTTATACTTCACAGCTATGGTCAGGATAAGCTTATCGGCTCGGTACACGTTGAAGTTCCTGCCGATATGACCGCTGCCGAAATCGACCGCATGGAGCGCCGTATCACGGAAAAGGTTTACAGCAGCCACGGCATAATCCTTGCAGGCATAGGTATCTACGCTATCGACCAGAATTGCAGCGACATAAGAGAAAATATACTCAATATTGTCCGCAGACATGACGGCGTTATCCAGATACACGGAATTTTCGTCGATACAGATGCCAAGAACCTTGTATTTGATGTCATCATCGACTACGAAAGAAAAGATAAATCGGAAATATTCAGCGCGGTCTGTGAGGACGTACAGAAAGCCTATCCTGACTGGAACGTCAGCGTAAATCTGGATATTGATATATAATTGCCGCTAATGCAGGTGAATAACATGAATAAAGAATGGTCTGAACTTAACAAGACAATGCAAGTCCAGCTAAAAAACAGGGACACTTACTGCAATGGCATAAACACTTTATCCGAACTGCGTGATCAGCTGATGAGGACTATCATATCATTCCGAGAAGAACTTTCCAGAAACGATTTTAATGCGATACCATTTATAAATGCAGAAGGCTATCACAGCAAGACTATCGCATATTCATTATGGCATATTTTCAGAATTGAAGATATTGTCGCACACACTCTGATTAACTGTGATGAGCAGATATTCTTCTCAGGCGATTACCAAAGACGCATCAACTCGCCAATAATCACAACAGGAAACGAACTCGTGAAGAATGATATTTCTGATTTTTCAAAGGAATTGGATATTAATGAGCTGTATTCCTACATTTCTGAGGTCAAAGAAAGTACCGAAGCTATCCTGCGCGGACTGCCTTACGAAATGCTGAAACAAAAAGTTCCGGCAGAGCGCAGAGAGATCCTGCAAAGCATGAACGTTGTAAGCAGCAGCGAAAACGCTGTATGGCTTATTGACTACTGGTGCGGCAAAGATGTCCGCGGATTGATACAAATGCCCTTTTCACGCCACTGGATAATGCACATAGAAGCAAGCCTGCGTATCAGGAATAAGATCCGCAAACAGCAGTAACCTCCAGCGTTACTCATAATCAAAATGCCCTGGAGTGATTTTTATCACTCCGGGGCAAACTTATTAAGGACATCTGATTATTCCTGTTCTCCGAAAATGCGTATCGCTTTCATCATGATAGCACATTCAAGACGCTTCTTTTCAAGCTGACATGACAGCTTGTGAGCTGTGCGGATGTCACCCATATACTGATAATTATTAGCATTGCATCCGCCGCTGCAATAGAACTTAGCCCAGCACTTGCGGCATTCCGGCTTAGAGTATACATGAGCCTTTGCGAAATCCGCTTTCATTTCGTAATTGAAAGTGCCCTCGTCGATATTGCCCATTTTATACTCATCAATGCCAACGAACTGATGACATGGGAAAATATCACCGTCCGGAGTTATAGCAACGTAATCATTGCCGCAGCCGCAGCCGCGCAGTCTCTTTATAGCGCATGGTCCCTGATCAAGGTCAAGCATGAAATGGAAGAAATTGAACTTCTTGCCATTTTTCTCATTGTCAATGATCTTTCTTGCAAGGACTTCATACTCCTTGAATACTGCCGGAAGATCCTTCTCTGTGAGTGCATACTCATCAGAATCGCCTACGACCGGCTCAACAGAGATCTGGTCAAAGCCTGCATCATAAAGTGCGAAAACATCATTTGAGAAATCGAGATTCTTGTTGGTAAAGGTACCGCGGACATAGTATTCCTTATCGCCTCTGCCGGCAACAAGCTTCTTATACTTCGGAAGTATCATATCGTAACAGCCCTGTCCGTTAGGAAGGACGCGGAACTTATCGTTTGTTTCCTTTCTTCCGTCGATAGAAAGAACAACATTGGACATTTCGCGGTTGATGAAATCAATTTTATCGTCATCAAGGAGCAGACCGTTAGTGGTAATAGTGAAGCGGAAGTGCTTTCCGTACTCCTTTTCGCGCGAACGCGCATACTCAACTACCTGTTTTACCACATTGAAGTTCATAAGAGGTTCGCCGCCGAAGAAATCAAGTTCAAGGTTCTGACGGTCGCCGGACTTTTCAAGCAGGAAGTCGATAGCGTGTTTACCTGTCTCGAACGACATAAGCTTTCTGCCCTTACCGAAATCGCCTGTTGAAGCGAAGCAGTATTTACAGCGAAGCTGGCAGTCATGTGCAATATTAAGACACATTGCCTTTATAGGTGATGCAACCGAAACGTTTGCATACTTTTCATAGTCATCCTCAGAGAAGAGTATCTTATCGTTATAGAGTTCAACTATCTCCTGATAGCACGACTCAATATCCTCCGGCTGATATACCTTAGAAAGCTTGTCCATAGCCTTCTGCGGACATTTTTCATCGAACGGCGGCTCAACGTTATCGAGCAGATCATAGGTGAGTTCATCGACTATATGAACTCCGCCGCTGTTTACATCAAGAACAATATTAAAGCCATTTAGCTTGTATTTATGTATCATAGCTTATTACCTTTCTCAACTGAAAAAATATGAGGCAGCATTATAAAACACCGCCTCAACATACCATTAGATACGTTACAGTAAAAAACTTATCTCTCGCACTTCTGGTTAGCAACAGTACAAGAAGTCTTGCAAGCAGACTGACATGAAGCCTGACACTTGCCGCATCCGCCCTTCTGAGCAGATTCCTTAAGATTAGCCTTGTTAATAGTCTGGATGTGCTTCATAAAAAATACCCTCCCTGAAAAAAGTGGCGGACCGAGCCGCTAACTATTAAACATATTATAGCATGAAAAGCTTATTTTTTCAAGTTTTTTTTGGATATTTTGAAAGTTTGTTGAATATTTACAATATTGATAGCCATATTTAGGAATTGATTATCGCCGCTTAAATTTTAAGCAATTAAAAATTTTCTGTAAATTTTCTGTAAATCCGGATAAACAAATAGCAAATTGCTGCTGTATCTGCTTACTTTCCAGCATAAAATTACCGGGCACATACGTTCATGCCCGGTAACACACTTTTTACGTTATAGAGAGCATTTAAACGGTCATGCTTCAGCAACAGCCTCTTTCATGCTCTTGACAAATTCTCCGACATACGGTGCAGCATCCTTACCGTATTTCTCGATGATCTTGATTATCGCAGAACCTACGATAGCGCCGTCCGAAAGCTCAGCCATGTGCTTAGCCTGCTCCGGATTTGATATGCCGAATCCTACTGCACAAGGTACACTTGTATTCTCACGGATGACCTTGACAATATCGCCGATATTGGTAGTTATCTCGCTTCTTGTACCTGTTACGCCAAGACTTGAAACAATGTATATGAAGCCGTCTGCTTCCTTTGCGATCATTGAGATCCTGTCAGCGGAGGTCGGTGCGATCAGTGAGATGAGGTCGATGCCATACTGCTTTGCAACTCCGAGGAACTCTTCCTTTTCCTCGAAAGGAAGATCCGGAAGGATTATTCCGCCAACGCCGGTCTCACAGCAGCGAGCCATGAATCTCTCAGAGCCGTATGAGAACACAACATTTGCATATGTCATGAATACAAAAGGCACCTTGACATCCTTACGCAGTTCCTTTACGAATTCAAATATCTTATCAGTAGTAACTCCGCCGGCAAGTGCGCGTATATTAGCTGCCTGTATAACAGGACCTTCCGCAGTCGGATCTGAGAAAGGGATTCCCAGCTCTATGAGGTCTGCACCGTTTTCAGCGGCTGCACGTACTACCTTTGCAGTTGTTTCGAGGTCGGGATCTCCGCAGGTTATAAACGGTATAAAAGCCTTTTCGTTTTCAAAAGCTGTTCTTATATCACTCATAGATATCCTCCCCTCTGTAACGTGCAATAGCTGCACAGTCCTTATCGCCTCTGCCTGATACTGTAACTATCATTATCTTATCCTTGTCCATAGTCGGGGCAAGCTTCATAGCATAAGCAATGGCATGAGCAGATTCGATAGCGGGGATTATACCTTCTGTACGTGAAAGGAATTCAAATGCGTTTACAGCCTCTTCATCTGTTACCGGAACGTACTCAGCACGTCCGATGTCGTGAAGATGAGCGTGTTCAGGACCTACGCCCGGATAGTCAAGACCTGCTGAGATAGAGTAAACAGGTGCGATCTGACCGTATTCATCCTGACAGAAATACGACTTCATACCGTGGAATATGCCTATTCTTCCGGTATTTACAGTAGCTGCTGTCTCAAAGGTATCAATACCTCTTCCGGCAGCCTCACAGCCGATAAGGCGAACGCCCTCATCGGGGATATAGTGATAGAAGCTTCCGATAGCATTTGAACCGCCGCCTACGCAGGCAAGAACAGCGTCCGGAAGTCTGCCCTCAGCTTCGAGTATCTGAGCGCGTGATTCGCGTGATATAACCGCCTGAAAATCGCGGACGATAGTCGGGAAAGGGTGAGGTCCCATAACAGAACCAAGACAGTAATGGGTATCGGAAATACGTGAAGTCCACTCTCTCATAGTTTCCGAAACAGCGTCTTTAAGAGTTGCTGTACCTGATTTTACGGGGACAACATCTGCTCCAAGCAGCTTCATGCGGTAAACATTCAGTGCCTGACGCTTTGTATCCTCTTCTCCCATGAACACAACGCACTCCATATCAAGGAGAGCAGCAGCTGTTGCGGTCGCAACGCCGTGCTGACCTGCTCCTGTTTCAGCTATAAGACGTGTCTTGCCCATTTTCTTTGCAAGAAGTGCCTGACCAAGAACGTTGTTTATCTTATGTGAGCCTGTATGATTGAGGTCCTCGCGCTTGAGGTATATCTTTGCGCCGCCGAGTTCTCTTGTAAGCTTATCGGCACGATAAAGCAGAGAAGGTCTTCCGGCGTAGTTATTTAAAAGTTCAGTGAGTTCGCGGTTGAACTCCGGATCGTTTTTGTAGTGTTCATATGCTTCTTCAAGTTCGATGATAGCGTTCATAAGTGTTTCAGGGATGTACTGACCGCCATGTATACCGAACCTGCCTTTGGATAATGACATGATTATTTTCCTTTCATATATGTTTATCCCTCATTCGCTGCTGCGGACCGCCTCTGCAAAGGCTTTCATCTTTTCATAGTCCTTCGAGCCGCCGCTTTCAAGTGCGGAGCTGACATCCACTGCATAAGGTGAATAATTATGCACAGCGTCGCCTACATTCTCCGGAGTAAGACCTCCGGCGAGGAAAAACGGGCGATGAATGTATTTTATAAGAGAATGATCAAATTCTGTGCCAGTACCGCCGCCTGAATCAAGCATAACAAAATCAGCATCGGATTCATTAGCCGCAACTACGTCCTCCGGCTTTTCTATCTTGAATGCCTTGATGATCGGCGCACTGGTAAGTCCGCGGAGATCGGCTATATAACCGTTATTCTCCCTGCCATGCAGCTGAATGATGTCGATAATGCCATACTGAACGAGATCAGCAGCAAAATCAGGTGCATCATCAGCGAATACTCCAACTGATAATATCCCGTGTCTGAGTTTCTGGTGGAGCATAGCTGCTGTCTTAGCTGTAACAGCGCGTTTGCTCTCCTTTACGAATACGAAGCCAACAAATTCCGGATTTACTTTATTTGCGTATTCAACGTCGCTTTCCGAACGGATACCGCACATTTTGATCTTTGTCATTTTAACCTCTCAGTTCTGCAAGCTTTGCTTGTCTATTGCCGGCTCTCATGAGCGCTTCACCGATAAGAACGGCGTTAACGCCTGCCTGCCTCAG
Organism: Ruminococcus flavefaciens; assembly: GCA_015067005.1. GTDB lineage: Bacteria > Bacillota > Clostridia > Oscillospirales > Ruminococcaceae > Ruminococcus > Ruminococcus flavefaciens_AA. The sequence continues at coordinate 47,181 of SVNH01000019.1, read as the reverse complement.
GAGACCGATGTCGTTAGCGTCCCGAACTCCGCTTTCAGAGACAAAAATGATATTTTCAGGAACGAGTTCGCGCATCCGGCGGCTGTTCCCGGTATCAACAGAAAAGTCAGCTAAATTGCGGTTATTGACTCCGATTATACGTGCGCCGGAATCGACCGCAGTTCTGATCTCTCTTTCATCATGAGCCTCGACAAGTGCTGAGATACCAAGCTTATCGCAGATACCGATGTATTTCATTATCTGTTCCTGAGAGAGTATGGAACAGATCAGCAGAACTGCTTTTGCACCAAGCAGTTTCGCCTCATAGATCATATACTCATCAACGGTAAAATCCTTCCGCAGACAAGGTATAGATACGCTTCCGGCGATCTCACGGAGATATTCATCTTTTCCGAGAAACCACTTCGGCTCTGTGAGGACTGAAATACAGTCTGCTTTTGCTCTTTCGTAATCCTTAGCAATTTCGAGGTAAGGAAAATCGGATGAAATAATGCCCTTTGAGGGAGAGGCTTTCTTGCATTCGCAGATGAAGGAAATGTCGTCCTTTTTCAGAGCTTTTTCAAATTCAAAGCTGCCGACCGGCATTGAAAGCGCTTCCGACATAACTTCATCGAGCGATACTTTTTCTTTTGCGGCTGCAACACGCTCAAAAGCGTGTGCAGCTATCGTATTAAGAATGCTCATGTTTCACCTCAGCTGTTTGAGAGCGAGATGACCTTATCGAGAACCTCAAGTGCTTTACCTGAATCTATCAGTTCTCCGGCAAGCTTAACGCCTTCTGCCATTGAATCTGCCTTACCGCCGATGTATAATGCTGCGCCGGCGTTAAGAAGAACGGTATTGCGCTTGTGACCTCTGATCTCTCCGCTGAGGATACCGCGTGTTATAGCTGCATTTTCCTCAGGAGTTCCGCCTTCGAGATCCTGCTTTGTGCAGCGCTCGAATCCGAACTGTTCAGGAGTGATCTGGTAATTTTTCATCCATCCGTCTTTATACTCGCAGACATCCGTCGGAGCGGAGAGGGATATCTCATCGAGTTTGTCTGTGCCGTAAACGACCATTCCGCGCTTTGAACCGAGTTTCATAAGAACTTCAGCAACAGGTTCGAGGAGAACTCTGTCATAAACTCCAAGCAGGTGGAATTTTGGTGAAGAGGGGTTTGTGAGCGGTCCGAGAATATTGAATACTGTACGGAATCCGAGTTCCTTTCTGATAGAACCTACATACTTCATCGATGTGTGGTACTTCTGAGCGAAGAAGAAGCAGAATCCTGCTTCGTCAAGAAGCTGACGGCATTTCTCAGGTTCAAGAGAGATGTTCATGCCGAGTGCTTCAAGACAATCCGCAGTACCTGAGGAAGATGAAGCTGCGCGGTTTCCGTGCTTAGCAACGAGTATTCCCGATGCGGCAATGACCATTGCGGCTGTTGTGGATATATTGAATGAGTGGGCGTTGTCACCGCCTGTGCCGACTATTTCGAGAAGGTCGAGATCATTTTCAAACTTTGTTGCAGCATCGCGCATTGCAGCTGCACAGCCTGTGATCTCATCAATAGTTTCGGCTTTTGTACTTTTTGTTGAGAGCGCTGCAAGAAAAGCGGCGTTCTGAGTCGGAGTAGTCTGTCCTGACATTATCTCCGAGATTACTGCATATGCCTCTTCATAAGAGAGGTCCTGTTTATCAACTATTTTAGAAATAGCTTCTTTTATCATAATATTTTCCTCCAGTTTAAGTTATGATCTTCCGTATCAAAGACTGATGAAATTCTCAAGCATTATTTTTCCATCGGGAGTCATTATTGATTCAGGATGGAACTGAACGCCGAATATCGGGTATTCCCTGTGCTGAACTGCCATTATCTCGCCGTCATCGGCTATCGCCGTTATTTCGAGGCATTCCGGCATAGTATCAGCCTTTGCTGCAAGAGAATGGTATCTTGCAACAGGTGAGCCCTTGTTGATCCCTCTGAAGAGAGGCGAATCGCCCTGAAAGCTTATCACGGACTGCTTGCCGTGCATAAGCTCTTTCGCATAGGTTATCTCAGCACCGTAAGCGGCACATATAGCCTGATGTCCGAGACAAACGCCGAGTGTAGGGATCTTGCGGCAGATCGTCTTTGCAGCCTCAACTATGATACCTGCGTCCTCAGGTCTTCCGGGACCGGGAGAAAGGATCATCTTGTCGGGAGCGAGCTGTTCGATCTGCTCAATGGTCATTTCATCATTGCGTATGACCTTGATATCTGGTGTGATCTCTCCTATAAGCTGGAAAAGATTATATGAAAAGCTGTCGTAATTATCAATGAGGAGGATCATGCTTCCACCTCCTCTGCGGTCTTGAGTGCATTCACAACTGCTGCCGCTTTATTTATACATTCCTGATATTCTTTCTCAGGAACAGAATCAGCAACTATACCAGCGCCGCTTCTTACGAACACCTTGCCGTTTTTCTTATAGGCAATGCGTATAGCGATGCAGGTATCGAGATTGCCGGTAAAATCTATATAACCGATAGCACCGCCGTAGATACCGCGCTTGTTGTTTTCAAGTTCAGCTATAAGCTGGCAGGCACGTATTTTCGGAGCACCTGACAGAGTTCCCGCCGGAAGCACTGCACTTACAGCATCGAGACTGTCGAAGCCCTCTCTGATCTCTCCGCGGACTGTTGAACCGATATGCATAACGTGGGAATAGCGCTCTATGCTGTGGAGCTTTTCCACCTTTACGCTGCCGAATCTGCTTATCTTACCGAGGTCATTTCGACCGAGGTCAACAAGCATATTGTGTTCAGCGAGTTCCTTCTCATCGGCAAGAAGTCCTGCTTCGAGAGCTTTGTCCTCAGCTTCGGTCTTTCCGCGCGGACGTGTTCCTGCAAGCGGGAAGGTATGGAGAACGCCGTTTTCGAGCTTCACGAGAGTTTCCGGAGAAGCGCCCGCTATCTCAACATCAGTTCCCGAAAAATAGAACATATACGGTGAAGGGTTGATAGTTCTCAGAACGCGGTAGGTATTGAAGAGACTTCCCTCAAAACCTGCGCTCATGCGGTTTGAAAGCACGATCTGGAAAATATCGCCCTCGAAGATATGGCGCTTGGCTTTTTCGACCATATCACAATACTGTTCTTTGCTGAACATCGGCTCGACTTCTGTTGTGAGCCTTCCAGCCGGTTCTTTTTTGCGTTCGCCGTTTCTGAGGAGATCAGCGAGCTGTTTAAGTTCAAGCTTAGCTTTATTGTAGCCTGTCTCAGGATCCTCGAGTGACATATTCACGATAAGGATTATCTTCTGTCTGAAATTATCAAATGCTATGACCTTGTCAAAGAGCATGAGATCCACGTCCTTGAAATGCTCGGAATCATCAGTATCTATCCTCAGAGTCTTTTCGGAATATGCAAGGAAATCATAGGAGAAATACCCTGTAAGACCGCCTGTAAAAGGAGGAAGATAATCAAATCTCGGGCTTTTGTAGCGTGAAAGTATCTGTCTTATCTGGACACTCGGATCATCCGATTTCATTTTCACATCGCCGATAACAAGATCGTTTCCTGAAGCAGTTATCTGCATTTTCGGATCAAAACCGAGGAAAGTATAGCGTCCCCATTTTTCGTTTTCCGCAACAGATTCCAGCATAAAGCAGTGTGTGGAAACGTTTTTGAGAATGGATACTGCCTCAATTGGAGTGCAGATGTCTGACAGGATCTCGCAGCTTACCGGAACAATATCATATTTTCCGCTTGCCGCCAGTTCTTTAACTTTGCTGTACTCAGGTAAAAAATCCATAGTAAGCACCTCCGTGTAATATCTGTCAGGCAACAAAAAAGTCCCCGACAGAAAATTCTGTCAAGGACGAATAAACTTATCCGCGGTACCACCTTGATTCGCAGCTTTGCTACGCACTTACAGGATACTATCATATCCCTGATGATTAACGCACATCATAACGTTGCAGAATACTCCGGCACACGGAACACCAGAGAACTGCACGATATAAGCGTTGCTCATATCCGGTATCCGATTCTTATCCGTCCCCGTTTGACTGCACCCTCAGCGGTCCATTTGATGATCTGTGTTTCACCTGACTCTCAGCAACGCAGGCTCTCTGTGGAGGCATAATCACCTTTATCTCCGCTTCATCGGTTTGATTACACACATTATAGCACCAATTAACGGATTTGTCAATATCTTTTGAATAATCCGCTACATATTTTTTATTTTTAACTTTACTTCCCAGTAGAATCGCCTTGCAGAAGCCGGAAAATCGTCCATAACTCCGTGTTCAGGATCGTAAAAAACTCCGTCACAGTAAAGCGACCAATGCCAGCAGCGCGGTGTTTCAAGACTGAGAACGCACACCTCCGGAAGCTGCTCTTTTGTCTGCACCGGCACTCTCGTATCCGAGACCTCAAAGCCTTGACCGCGCAGGAATTCTTTCATTTCGCGCAGGTCAGTCTCCCTGTCGTTATCAAGCAGCCTTGCAACCTCCCCGACCGGTATTTCTGTAAGCATGGCAAGAACCGCCTGCCCGCATTGAAGGTCAGTCGGTTCATGCACGTATATTATTTTCCTCATTTTATAGCCGCAAATGCGCCTTCGAGAGCATCAATGAGATCATCAATGTACTCTGTTCCGATAGAAAGACGTATAGTATTCGGCTTGATGCCCTGCTCTGCAAGCTCAGCCTCTGTAAGCTGGGAATGTGTTGTCGAAGCCGGATGTATAACAAGAGATTTAACGTCCGCAACATTTGCAAGGAGTGAGAATATCTCAAGATTATCTATGAACTTCTTTGCGTCGTCCTCTGTACCTTTAATGTCAAATGTAAAGATACTGCCGCCGCCGTTCGGGAAGTATTTCTTGTAGACCTCATGGCTCGGTTCGCTGCTTATGGACGGATGATGTACTGCCTCGACCTGCGGATGATTTGCGAGGTATTCAACTATCTTCTTAGCATTTGACGTGTGACGCTCAACGCGGAGAGAAAGTGTTTCAAGTCCCTGAAGGAAGATAAAAGCATGGAACGGTGAAAGAGTTGCGCCTGTATCTCTGAGAAGGATAGCGCGGATATATGTTACAAAAGCTGCCGGACCTACCGCCGCCGCAAAGCTTACGCCGTGGTAGCTCGGATTAGGCTCTGATACCCACGGATAGCGGCCGGACTTCGTCCAGTCGAAATTGCCGCCGTCGATGATAACGCCGCCGATAGCAGTTCCGTGACCGCCGATGAATTTAGTTGCAGAATGTACAACAATATCAGCACCGTATTCGATAGGACGTACAAGGAAGGGGGTTGCGAAAGTATTGTCCACTACGAGCGGGATATTGTGCTTGTGAGCGATATTCGCTATCTTTTCAATATCAATAGCATTTGAGTTAGGATTGCCGAGAGTTTCGATGTAAAGTGCCTTTGTATTTTCATCAATAGCAGCTTCAAAGGATGATTCATCCTCAGGATCTGCGAACTTAGTAGTAATGCCGTAAAGTGGAAGAGTATGTGCGAGAAGGTTGTAAGTACCGCCGTAGATAGTCTTTGATGCTACGATGTTCTCCCCTGCCTTTGCAAGTGCCTGTATAGTATATGTTATAGCAGCTGCTCCGGAAGCAGTTGCAAGTGCAGCAACTCCGCCTTCAAGTGCTGCGATACGTTTCTCGAAAACGTCCTGAGTAGAATTGGTAAGTCTTCCATAGATATTGCCTGCATCCCTGAGACCGAAGCGGTCAGCAGCGTGCTGTGAATCGCGGAACACATATGAAGTAGTCGCATATATCGGTACTGCTCTTGCGTCTGTTGCAGGATCAGCCTGTTCCTGTCCTACGTGAAGCTGTAAAGTCTCAAAATGTAATTTATTATTAGCCATTGTAAATCTCTCCTAAATTAAAAAATATTTATTATGAATACGGTAATTTCTTATTAACATCATTGCTCCGGACACATTCGGTCCTTTGCGATCAACACCGAACGAAGCCGGCACAGATTATTCATTTTTTTCACGTTTACCGCCCCTTTCGTTTGGTATGTCTATATTATACATCGGATTTATATATAAGTCAACTACCTAAAATCAATAGTTAGTTATAGGTTTAGTCTATAACAAAAAATAGCTTCGCAGAAACATCCTCTGCGAAGCCCTTATCAGCTTGTTCTCAATCGTCTTATGTACCCTTTTCTCACCATGAATACTTTCTCGGAAATATCCATGATAGCCTTATCGTTATAGGAATCCGTAAACAGGCAGTCTATCTTCCTGTCACCGTATAGCTCCTTAAAGCGTCTGAGCTTGTTCTCTCCAAAGTTGAAATAAGTCATCTCCCTTTTATCGGGATCGACCTCTGTGCATATTATGTTTCTGGTATTGAGCCTTTTCTGTATGCCATGAACAAGAAAACTCGGACTCGCTGTCATTATGACATCATCGTGCTTTATTATGTTCAGTATCTTCTTATCGAGTTTATGTTCATTCTTCGACCAGAATTCAGCTATCGTCCTGAACGTTTCGCGCTTATCCTTTATCATTACCTTGAGGAAATCGTTGATCGTTTCCTCAAGCTTCACCTTATTCACAAGGCAAAGCTTATATTTCACAAGACTTATGAATATCGTCGGAAGATAAAGTATTATCCGCTTGTTCTTCCTTATCATGAAAATCGAAAAATCTATCGAACTCTCACCGCGGTAGATCGTATTATCGAAGTCAAAAACCTTCATTCATTCCCATCCTCATAGCTTATTTTTCAGCCGAGACTGCTGTAATATGCTTCAAGCGCAGGACGTGCGCTCACATAGTATTTTTCAAGTCTCTTATCAAAATGCTTTCCCATGCCTTCCATGATTATCCTGTCCGCGTCTTCAAAGGGCATCTTCTCCTTATAAACGCGCTTGCTGACAAGTGCATCATAGACATCCGCTATTGCCATTATACGCGCTTCAAGCGGGATATTTTCGCCCGTCAGCTTTTCGGGATAACCAGAGCCGTCCCAGCGCTCGTGATGATAATGTGCGACATTTTCCGCGATGATATGGAATTCCATATCATCAGTCCCCTCAAGAACATTGTGTACGATACGCGCACCCTCAGCCGCATGAGCCTTCATCTTCTCATACTCCTCATCCGTGAAGCGTCCCGGCTTACGCAGTATCGCATCATCTACCGCGATCTTTCCGAGGTCGTGCATAGGCGCAGCCTTTATCAGATTACGGCAGAACGTTTCAGTCAGCCCGAGTTCATTTTCCTTCATCATCTCATTAATAAGCATACGCACAACATCGCTTGTACGTCTGATGTGTCCTCCGGTCGAATTATCGCGGCTTTCGACCATTACCGCCATGCTCAGTATGAGCTTATTGTGCATTTCAAGTATATCTGCGGTCTTTTCTGCGACCTCGGTGCGAAGATCTGCATTATACCTGTCAAGCAGCGAAATATACTCCTGATTCCTTGTATCGTCGGTAAGATAGAACTGATAGCCGTATTTACGATTGACTATACAGAGATAAGCGACCTCGACTATGTAAGTCCTGCCATTAGTCTCATAGAGCATCTTTTCATTGTCTGCTCCTGTCTCAAAGCGCTTTATCCACGCTTCGACCGCCGAACTCAGCTCCGGATCAGCATCAACAGGCTCATCCACTTTCATATCATTGAGTATCGGAAATATTCTTTTTGCAGTCTCATTGCTCGCAAGGTAGTTCCTCTTGAAATCAAACGAAATAAATCCGGTAGTACCGTTCTGCACAAGAGAATCAGCAACTGTATCGTCAATATCATAAAGGCAGATATGATGAATTATAATAAGGTATATTACCTGCGCGATAAGGTATGATATCGGCACTAATTCTACTGTTCCTTCATAAAGTCTTCCTCCGAAGAAGGCTGCAAAAGTCAGCAAAACAGGCAGGAACATCAGATAGATAGTCTTGTTGGAGATGTCTTTTTTCCGCAGACTGTATACCAATGCAGCAAAACACATCATGACATACAATATAACCATTGCATAGAACAGATGATGAAGTACGCCATAATCCTTTTCAAGTACAGTTATGCCATTTTTAGTAGTGTATGTAACATTTTTATAAAACAGCTCGTTCTTACCCATAGTAAGAGCGCCCATATAAACAAACAGATCAATCGTTATCAGCAGCGCTCTCAGCCATTTGTTCAATCTTATCCTGCATACAGAGAATATACACAGCATTATCAGCAATATAGGGAAACACGCCCCCAAGTATATAAGCTTCTGAGCGGTCAGCGCCGAATCAAGGCTCTCAGCCTCAGCGAGGAAAATATATCCGAGATCGGTAAATGTAGTAATAATGAAAATGAGTGTGAAATGCACTCCGAAACGCTTATTCCAGAAAAACGAGTAAAGGATAGTAAGTCCGAGTGACAAAAGAAAAACTATCTCATAGTACAGTAATACCATAGAGTCCCCTCCTCTCAGCGGTCATAAATCCAATATAATTATAGCAAGATACCCTGTAAAAGTCAATAATAAAGGCATTCTTTGCACAAATATCAACACAGTATGTTACACGCTTATGTAAGTATCAACAAAGCAGCAATATCAAATTTGTACCTTATTCCGAATTTGATTTTTCAGGCAAATATTCATTGACTTCGCAACTGCTAAATGATATAATCATATAAAATGTCGAAGTGTAACAAATTAAGCATTTTCATCATCAACAACAAATCGCACAAATTATGCAGTATTATTTTTTGTTGGTATTTGACTGTTTTTGTTGCATTATGTATAATGATATGTTATAATTATAGTAGAGGTAGAATGTGTTATGTTAATGTGGTTAATAATTTTAGTGCTTGTTATAGCCGTATCAGTTTCAGCTGTCGTTTACCTTATCAAGAAATTCCGACGCTTCAGCTTTCTGGACAACCTGAAGGACAAGCACCCCAAACTCAGCTGGGCAGCTGCCGCTGCTCCTGTCGTACTGATAAACCTGCTCGCAGCTATATTTCTGAACGTGTGGGCAGCTGTCATCATTATGATACACTTGTTTGTGTTCTGGCTGGTATGTGACAGCTTCGGCAAGCTGATACGCAAACTGACTAAAAAAACGTCCATGCGTTACTATGAAGGCTGTGCAGCGATAGTCCTCACAGCGGTCTATCTTTCCATAGGCTGGTATCTTGCTCATCATGTTTACCGTACCTCTTACAGCTTCACAACTGATAAGAAGCTCGGACAGGACACGCTGCGTATCGTAGAGATTGCCGATCTCCACGTCGGAATCACCCTCGACGGTTCGGAGTTCGCTGAACAATGCAAGCGTATGAGAGATGACAAGCCTGATGTTGTGATCGTTGCCGGAGATTTCGTGGACGACAGTTCAACAAGATCGGATATGGAAGAAGCCTGCCGCGCTCTTAAAAGCATCGCTCCGAAATATGGTGTGTATTTTGCTACCGGCAATCACGACAAGGGGTATTCCAGCGGACGCGGCTATACTATCGACGATCTGCGCTCCGAACTCAAAAAGAACGGCGTTATCATCCTTGAGGACGAAAGCGTCCTTGTAAATAACAGCTTCTATATAATAGGAAGGCTTGACAGATCCTATGATGAGCGACTGCCTATCAAGGAGCTTATCCAAGATCTTGATACTTCAAAGTACATGATAGTTGCGGATCATCAGCCGAACGATTACGACAATGAAGCTGACGCAGGCGTTGACCTCGTGCTGTCCGGTCATACCCACGGCGGACACATCTTCCCGGCAGGTATCATAGGCGTTCTGATAAAGGCAAACGACCGCGCTTACGGTACAGAATCCCGCGGAAGCACAGATTTTGTCGTGACCTCCGGCATTTCTGGCTGGGCTATCCCTTTCAAGACAGGCACCATTTCAGAGTATGTTGTCATTGATGTTAAAGAGCAATAAACAATCAGTATTAAAATTGTTTATGATAGTTAACATCTCATTCATTTTATCCACCTAATCTTCACATTGTGGGTTGTGAACAAATAATGAATAGTGTATAATTAAACTCAACAAATACTATGAGTCAATTTTTACCGATAATCTATTAAGGAGATGATTATTATGAACAGGAAAAAAATATGTGCGGCTATGACAGCAGCAGTATGCTTCTCCAGCGTTCTTGCTGTTATGCCAAACATGATCACACCTACTTACACTTCCGCAGTTGTTACCGATAACTTCGATGTCAACTATGATGGCTGGTACACCAACTTCGGTACAGACATCCAGGCTGTCAACGGTAAAGGCTTCGGCGGTTCAAGAGGTATGGTCGTAACCGGAAGAACTGCCCCAGGGGATGGCGCAGAGTCTTCAAAGAAATTCTACCTTTCAGGCGGTGTTGATTACACCTATAACGTTTCTGTTTTCAGTCAGACAGGTGATACATTCCATGTAAATCTCACTTGCATCGATGCAGAAACACAGGAGGAAACAGTCGTTGAACTTATCTCAGAGGATGTTGAAGCTAACGAGTGGGTTGACCTCTCAGCTTCTTACACCGCTCCTGATAATGCTACTGAATTCCTCGTAAGCATTACCACTGACTCAACAAACGATTTCGCTTTCGATAACTTCACAGTTACTGAAGAAAAGGTCGTTAGCGCTCATGCTGCAACTGCTGAAAAAGGTCTTAAGGACGAATTCGCAGGCGTATTCCGCGTTGGTAATATCTTCAACAGGGGTACTATCCAGAATCAGGACATCAAGAATATCATCCTGAAGGACTGCAATGCTATCGAGTGCGAAAACGAGACAAAGCCTTCAGATACTATCGTTCAGAACGGCTCAACTGATACTAACGTAAAAGTATCCCTTAACAATGCAGCCGCTATCATCGACTTCTGTGTGAAGAATCACCTCGGCTTCCGCGGTCATACTCTTGTATGGCACAGCCAGACACCTGAGTGGTTCTTTAAGCAGAATTTCAGCGATAATGGCTCTTATGTAAGCACTTCCGTAATGGATCAGCGTATGGAAAGCTACATCAAGAATATGTTCAATGCATATAAGACACAGTATCCTTCGCTTGATCTTTATTCATATGACGTTTGTAACGAGGTAATCGAAGGCGATAGCGAAGTCAGACATACAAACGGCACTAACGGTCAGAATGGTTCATCTGCATGGGTAAGGATCTACGGCAATAACTCGTTCGTTGAAAAGGCATTTACTTATGCAAGAAAGTATGCTCCAAGCACCTGTAAGCTCTACTACAACGATTACAACGAATTTGCTGACAAGAAGAAGTCTCATATCATAAACACTATCCTCAAGCCTCTTCAGGCAAAGGGACTTATCGACGGTATGGGTATGCAGTCTCACGTTGACTGCTGTACAGGTCAGTGGGATTGGGGCAACACTACATCTTACCTCAATGCTATGGACGAATACCTCAGCCTCGGTCTTGATGTTCAGGTAACTGAGCTTGATATCTCACGTAACGGCGGTCAGTATACAGATCAGCAGCAGGCTGATAAGTATAAGGCTATCTTCCAGCACGCTTACGATGTCAATAAGAGCGGCAAGTATAAGGGCAAGGTAACTCTTGTTCAGATTTGGGGACCTAATGATAACAATTCATGGGTTGCAACCAACAATCAGGGTAAGCCGAACTATCCGCTCCTCTACAACGGAAGCAACCAGCCTAAGACAGCTTATACAGCTATCACAAGCATCGTTCCACAGCCGTGGGGCGACGGAAGCACATACACTCAGGAGCCTGTAAAGCCGATCGAGCCGGATTCGAATGGTTACTACTTCCATCATACATTTGAAGGCTCAGATGACGGTTGGGAAACAAGATTCTGTGAAAAGGTAAGCACAAGCGGACGTACAAACTATGAGCAGGGCGGTAAGGAAGCTCTCCTCGTTGAAGGCAGAACCGCTTACTGGAACGGCGCTAAGTTTAATATCTACTCAAATCCTTTCGAGCCGGGCAAGGCATTCAGCTTCTCAGCTAACGTTTCATACCTCGATGGTGACGAGACAGAGACATTTGCTCTCAAGCTCCAGTATACAGGATCAGATAACGAAACTCACTATGATACCATTGATGAAGGTACAGTTTCAAAGGGCGAATGGCTCCAGCTTTCAAATACAAGCTACAAGATCCCTTCGGATGCATCAGATATGGCTATCTACATCGAGTCTGCTGAAAAGGAAGACGAAGATGCAGCATATTCTAACTTCTACATTGATGACGTTGTAGGCGCAGTAGAGGGTACAGTAGTTTCCGGCGCAGGCAAGCCTGTTATCCGTAAGCTCACTATCGGCGACATCAACTTCGACGGCAAGATCAACGGTTATGACGCTATCATTGCCCGCCGTACATTATTAAAGAAATTCTCACCAGACGCTCTTCAGGCAATTGCTCTTGACGTTGACCAGAGCGGTACATTTGAACTTGCTGACGTTATCCTTATCAATAACTATATCCTCGGCAAGATCACTAAGTTCCCTGTTGCTGAAAAGCCAGTGGACATTCAGAAAATGGAAAAACTCTTTGAAAGCGTTAATGTTAACACAAGCTGGAAGTATGACGGTGAAAATAACCCGATGACAACTCAGCGTTTCGGTGCTGATCCGGGCTGGCTCGTTTACAACGGCAGACTCTACATCTACACAACAAATGATGCTTATGAGTACATGGCAAACGGAAAAATGAACGAGAACACCTACAATTCAGGTACTATCAACTGTGTATCCACAGCTGATATGATTAACTGGACTGACCACGGCGCTATGCCGATCGCTGACAAAAACGGAAGAACATCAAACGGTGCTGCTAAGTGGGCAAGTGCTGCATGGGCTCCTGATGCTTGCTGCAAGACATTCAGTGACGGTACAACTAAGTTCTACCTCTTCTTCGCTAACAGCGGCGGCGGTATCGGCGTTGTAATGGGCGACAGCCCGACAGGTCCTTGGACAGATCCTATCAACGGCGCTCTCCTCTCACACAACAGCCCTAACTGCAGCAATGTTGAGTGGATGTTCGACCCAGGCGTATACTACGATGATAAGACTGGCGAATGCTACCTCTTCTTCGGCGGCGGCAGAAAGCAGGGTGTTGCAGCAGCTACTCCTGGAACAGGAAGAGTTGTACAGGTTGATCTTAAAGAGAACGGCGTTTCACTCATCGGCACTCCTCAGACTATGGATATCCCTTACCTCTTCGAGGATTCAAGCGTTATCAAGGTCGGCGACACATGGTACTATTCTTACTGCTCTAACTGGGATGTTGGAAACCAGACAGTAAACGGAGTAAACTTCGGAAACGCAGATATTCTCTACATGAAGTCTACTGATCCGCTCAAGTGGGATAAATCAAAACTCGCAGGCAATGTATTCAAGAACACAGGTTCTCAGAATATAGACAAGGGCGGTAACAACCACCACTCTATCATCTACTTCAAGGATAAGTATTATGTTGCTTATCACAGCCGTCAGCAGTCTCTCCGTATGACAGCAGCAAACGGCTACCAGTTCTACAACAAGAACACAGGCGAACTCTTAGTTAATAACAAGGACGGTAACTATCGTTCAACTCAGATCAACGAGGCTACATTCAGCAACGGACAGTTCTCATGCTCAGGTAACATGAAGGGCTGCGCACAGATCGAGTCTCTTGATCCATACACAAAGGTTCAGGCTGAAACAATGTCTAACCAGTCAAAGGGAATCAGTGTAAACGGTCTCCGCGACACAACAGTTACAGGTAACTCAGGTGACTGGATCAAGGTTACCGGCGCTGACCTCAACGGTGTCAAGAACATCACTATCAAGGGCTGTGCTAAGAACGGCGGTGCTGTTAAGATCTGCACAGGTTCACCTACAAAGGGAACAGTTCTCGGCTACGTTGAACTTCCAACCGGCACAACCTCTAAGGAAGTTACTGCTTCTGCTCTCAAGTCAGCAGTAGGAAACAATGATATCTATCTTGTTTTCAGCAGCAATGATACAACACTGGATTATTGGTTCCTCTCATAACTGATTGAAATCGGTGCGGTTACCTGCACTGTAACCGCACTGTATTTTAATAAATCTGAACTTCATATGTAAGGGTATGGACAAATCAGACGATCAGCCGTGTATTATGCACGGCTGAATTTCTTTTATAAGGGTAACTGAGACCGCAATTCCGAAACAGATCATATTCATTGCAAAAATGTGATAAAAATGTCATGAAAGTGATATAATCTTGCTATGCAAAGTGATATAATAAAAATGTAATCAATAACTGTACAGTGCCTGTTATTGATTCAGTGCCAGTTTTAACGTGCTTATCCGTTTTGAGATAAAACACGTAAAATCAATTGTTGCAGCGCTTTTCCGTCCTTTCGGACGGAACAAATTGCAGAAATATTACCCGTTTAGTGTTTCCTGCAATTTGCCAACTTGGAATAGGCTTATCACATACTAAAGCCTATTCCAAGTTGAAAAGCGTGCCCCCCTCTCTTAATTTTACCATAATCGTAATTAACTTGATACGTATTTCTCACTCTCTATCTGCAAGGAGGAACTATCATGCTTAAAAGTAAAGGTTTCTATAAAGGTGTAAATTTCGGCGGCTGGCTTTCCCAGTGCGATTACAGCAAGGACAGACTTGATAACTTTATTACCGAAAATGACATTGCCATTGTATCAGAGTGGGGTGCAGATCATGTGCGTATCCCTTTCGATTACAACATTTTCCAGAACGCTGACGGCTCCTTCATCGAAGAAGGCTTTGAACGTCTCAGAAAAGCTATCGTGATCTGCCGCAAATACGGTATGAATACGATCCTCGATCTTCATAAAACTGCCGGTTTTTCTTTTGATTACTACGGAGAAAACGAAAGCGGTTTCTTTGATAGTCCTGAATATCAGGAAAAATTCTATCAGCTTTGGGAAGAGCTCGCAAAACGATTCGGCAGAGATCCTGACCACATCGCTTTTGAGCTTCTCAACGAGGTCACCGACAAAAGCTTCATCGACAGCTGGAACAGGATCGCGGATACCTGCGTTGAACGTATTCGTCAGTACGCTCCCGAAACTCTGATCTTCATCGGAAGCTATAACAATAACGCGGCTGACGCTGTTTACGCTCTCAATCCTCCGCACGACGAGAATATCGTCTACAATATGCACTGCTATGACCCTCTTAAATTCACTCATCAGGGCGCTTACTGGACTGATGCGATAAATAAGGAAGACCGCTTCACTTTTGAAGAATCCGGCTGTAATGAGGAATACTTTGAAAACCTCTTCGCATCAGCAATAAATAAAGCTAAAGAAAACAACGTTCCTCTCTATTGCGGAGAATACGGCGTCATTGACGTCGTTTCTCCGGAAGATACAGTAAAATGGCTGAAATGTATCAATTCAGTCTTTGAAAAACACGGTATCGGAAGAGCTATCTGGTCATATAAAGAAATGGACTTCGGCATATCCGACAGCCGTCTCGACAATGTGAGAAACGATATTCTTCAATTACTGTGATATCCTCCAAAAAATCCTGTATAATGAATATCGCTCTAAAAGGCAGACTTAACGGCATCCCCCCGCAGTCTGCCTGATTTCTTTTTCCGGATATGTTATGTGCGGGGAGCCCTCGCTGGCTTCTTCGCGGCATAAATTAGAATAAACGCGACTTTTTCTCCGCGCATCTTGCTATTTCTTTGATTATATGCTATACGCGGGGAGCCCCCGCTGGCTTCTTCGCGGCATAAATTAGAATAAACGCGACTTTTTCTCCGCGCATCTTGCTATTTTCACAATTATATGCTATACTTGTTATGTATAATGGCAATTGCAAGGGGGGATCTCTCTGAAAAACGATGATCTTATTAATTTCGCTCAGCATATCTCTTCTCAGCATGAAGAAGAATTTGAACACGCGCCTTTTGACCGTGAAGTTGCTTTCTATGAGAGTATCTGCTCCGGCAATATGGAACTCGTAAAGGTGTTCATGAAGCCGCTTTTCTGCGAGGGATGCGGCGTTCTGAGCGAAAACAGCTTACAGAATCTCAAATTCCACATGGTCATTCTCGCCGCACTCATTGCGCGTTACTGTATCAAAGGCGGCATGACTCCGGAAAATTCTTACAGTCTCAGCGATTTCTACATCCAGAAAACCGATAAGTGTACAACTGAGGATCAGATCCGGGCAGTACACATCGAAATGATCGAAAAATATACCAGCAAAATGCGCCAGATAAAACTCAGCGGAGTCCATTCAAAGCAGATCGTAAAAACTATCGACCACGTTATGCGTCACCTGCACAGCCGTGTTACACTTGAGGACGCTGCCGACAAACTAAAAATCAGTTCCGCCTATCTATCGCGCCTTTTCAAAACCGAAACCGGCATGGCATTCGGCGATTACGTAAACAAGCTAAAGATCGAAGAAGCTGCTGCTCTGCTGCTTTTCACCGAATATTCGGATACCGAGATCAGCAATATGCTCAGCTTCAGTTCGCAAAGCTACTTCATAAAAGTGTTCAAAAAATTCATGGGCACTACCCCTAAAAAGTACAAAAAGCAGTACACTATACAGCCTTTCCCGGACCGCTGAGATCAGCGGTCCATTCTATTCTGCGTCATAATTTTACCATTTTTTATAGAAATTTTGTATACTTTTAGTTGTGGATGCACTATAATGTTCCTATAATGTATGATTGGCAGACCAGCACTTCTGCCGCATCATTCTGAGAGGGGAAAATTATATATGATTTCAAAGAAGTTCAAAAGGCTGGCAGCTGCTCTTGCTGCCTGTTCTGTCATGGCATCTGCCGTTCCGCAGATACCGGGCGTTTCTTACGCCGCTGAGAATCTCATAAGCAACTCGACCTTCGAGGACGGCACCGACGATTGGGGCACATACTTAGAAACCGGCGGCGAATGCGCGCTTTCCACAAGCGAAGGCAGACTCGCCCTTACTATCTCTGATGTCGGTAAAAAGAACTACTCGGTTCAGGTGTTCTACGACATCGTTCCGCTATTCAAAAACGGAAGATACCACCTGAAATTCGACATCTCGTCTACTATCGACAGACGTATCGAAGCCATTCTTCAGCAGAACGGCGGAAAATACACCTCCTACAAATGGCTCGGTCTCGATCTCGAAGAAGAGCCGCAGACAGTTGACTGCGAATTCACTATGGAATATGATACAGACATTATGTCCAAATTCGTTTTCAACTGCGGTATCCAGACAGAATATGAGGGCAGACTCCCCGAGCACACTATCTATATTGATAATGTTTCTCTCGAACTGCTCAATCCCGAGGAAGTTGACACAACTTCCTTCCTTCCAAAAGAAAACGACATAAACATCAATCAGGTCGGATACAGGACTAATGTGCCTAAAACTGCCGTTTTTCGTCATGTTACAGATCAGAAGGAGTTCTCCGTTATAAACGCTGATACAAATGAATCAGTTTATACCGGCAAGCTTGTGAGCAAAGGCAATAACAAATCCGCCGGCGAAGATAACTGGACCGGTGATTTCTCATCTGTAACCAAGGCAGGCAAGTATTACATTTCCTGCGAAGGTCTTGAGGATTCATATCCTTTCGAGATCGGTAATAATGTATATTCAAATCTTCTTGATGATTCCGTAAGGATGCTTTACCTCCAGCGCTGCGGCACTAAAGTTGAAGATAAAGACTTTGGTCATGCGGCTTGTCACACATCAAAGGCTACTATCCTCGGAACAAGCGAAAAAATCGACGTTTCAGGCGGTTGGCACGATGCCGGCGACTACGGCAGATATACCGTTGCTGCTTCAAAGGCTGTTGCCGATCTCCTCTATTCATACATATCTGCACCGGATGTTCATTCGGACAGCATCGGCATTCCCGAAAGTGGAAATCATGTCCCCGATATTCTCGATGAAACACGCTATGAGCTTGAATGGATGCTCAAAATGCAGAGAGATGACGGCGGCGTTTACCACAAAGTCACCTGCGAGAAATTCCCGGGCTACATAATGCCGGAAAAAGAAACTGAACCGCTTATCGTAACTCCGGTCTCATCGACCGCTACTGCTGATTTCTGCGCTTCAATGGCTCTCGCTGCTGAAGCTTACCAGAAATATGACAAGGACTTCGCTGATACTTGTCTTGCAGCAGCAAAAAAATCATGGGATTACCTTCAGGAGCACCCTGAGTTTGATTTCGAGAATCCCGCATCAGTAAAAACCGGCGACTACGGTGACAAAACCGATAAGGATGAACGATATTGGGCTGCTGCACAGATGTACCGTGCTACAAAGGATGATACTTACCTCGATGCTCTCAGCGAAATGCCTACCAAAACAGGTCTTGACTGGTCAACGGTAGGAGATTACGGAAATATCGCCATTCTTACTATGGAGAATATCGACACCGGATCAAGCATTTACAATAAGTGTATGAATGCCGTTCTCGAACAGGCTGAGGAAATGCTGATGAATACATATGAGTGTCCCTATGGCACTTCTATCACCGAATACAACTGGGGCAGCAATATGACTATCGCTAATTCCGGCAACATCCTCATGCTCGCTTATAACCTCACAGGCGAGACCAAATACCGCGATGCTGCCAACAAACAGCTCGATTACCTTCTCGGAGTTAATCCGCTCGGAACCTCTTTCGTTTCCGGCTATGGTACAGTTTCTCCGGAGCATCCGCACCACCGTCCTTCAATGTGTAAGTATAAAGCAATGAAGGGTATGCTCGCAGGCGGTGTAAATCAGAATCTTGAGGACAGCGCTGCAAAAGCTTACTGTAAAACTCAGCCACCGGCAAAATGCTTCATTGATAACGCTGAGAGCTATTCTACCAATGAGATCACTATTTACTGGAACTCTCCGCTCACCTACCTCCTCACCAATACAGATCCTTCTGTATACGGCGGCGAACTGGTAATTGATCCGACTGAGCCTTCTACCGGCAACGACGGCATAGTATGGGGCGATGCAAACTGCGACGGCGAAATAGATATGTCTGATGTTGTTATCGTAATGCAGTCTTCACTCAATCCTAAAAAGTACGGCGTTGACGGTACAAGCGAGGATCATATCACTCCGGACGGTATCATCAACGGCAACGTCGATAATGTTGAGGGTACAAACGCTAATGATGCACTTCTGATACAGAAGTATGTTCTCAAGATCATTCCACAGCTTCCGGTCAATAAGACAGCTGCTGAAACAAAATGATAACCCCTGTCTGCGTTCAATTCATCACTTCCGCAGACTAATCCATTACACATCCCCAAACAAAAGAACCGCTGCTATTTAGCAGCGGTTCTTTGTTATATTCACATTATTTCGTCGGTATAATAATAACCGTTTCCTGTTTCTGCTCTGAGCGGCGCATCGTTCTTTGAAAGATTATTCACACGTCTGATAGCAGCTATCAGCGTAATTATATAGAATCCAAAGAATACAGCTAAGTATTCTCCTGAACCCATACTCAGGAAGAAGTCATAGAAGCCATGCAGCAATACCGGCACTACTATCGCTTTGGTACGGTATCCCTCTTCCTTGGATACCTGACCATTTACAGAAGCCTTCTTTGCAAGACCGTAATAGTATCCCATGAACACTGAATCCACTGCGTGTCCCGGAACTGAGGTGAAGCCTCTGAGTATGGCAACTCCGAATCCGCCGCCTATAACGTACAATACATTCTCAAACGCCGCAAATCCCAGAGAGACTGCGACCGCATAGACTACCGCATCATAAGTATAGTTATACTCCGGCGAATCCCACGTTTTCTTCTTCAGTATGTAGTACTTTCCGCCCTCTTCAGCCCCGGCAATAATAACGATATTCGATACCAGCTTATATGCAACGCCTTCAGGATCAAGAACCATTTCAAGCAGCTCCATTCCTATGACCTCTATCACCATCGCACTTATTATTGTAAGTCCGCCGGCGACAAAGAGATTAGCTATCATTTTCTTGGGCTCTTTCTCGATCTTATCCTTACGGTAAACGTACCAGAGCAGCAAAAACGCCGGAAGCAGCGCTGATGCAACGAGTAATTTCATTTCATTCTCCAATCATATTGATAATTCTGAACATGATGTGTCATATCTTCCACGCAGGCTTTCCACCCTTTGCAAGTTCAGAACAGTATTTGAGTATCTTTGTGGCATCTACGTTTGTAAGTCTGTTATCCTCATTAACATCCGCTGCTATCTTCTTTTCTTCAGTGAATGTAGAGGCGTTATTGGCAAGTCTGCCGCACTCCTGCAATGCCGCCGAAGCATCAACGACTGTGACTCTTCCGTCACCGCTAACATCGCCTTTGATAACATGGTTTACGCGGGCAATAATAGTTTTGCAGTCATAAACGTCACATTCAATGTCATCAGCGGCAGTACCGACTGCATATCCATAAAAAGACTTTCCTTTTTCATCAGTTGTTACAAAAACATAATCATAGACAGCATACGAATCCGGCTCGAAATCCTTATCATCAATATCTATCTTTGCACTGTATGGCGGCATCTTTGCCTGAGAATACTCTCCCCTGAAGCTTACATAGAGGTTATAATGCCGGTAATCGTCCTCATTGTCCTCATGTCCTTCAAGTTCAAAGCAGTATCTGCCGGATTCCGAAGTTGTGAGCTGATAATAAGGGATGTCCTTACCTTCCGGCGAATCAAATGTAACACTGATATAGGCAGTAACCTCTTCAGGGATAGTGACTCTGAGTCTGCCATTGACATCATTTACATTGAAATCGGAAAGAACAGTTTCCGGAAACACATCATTTCCGGCAGCCGATGCAGTAATATTTGCTGAAGGTGCAGCTGCTATAACAGCAGCCATAGTTAATGCCGCGAATTTATTTATCTTCATTCTGATCCATCTCTTTCTTTATAGTAATATATCAGCTGAAATCCGGATAGATGTATCCGGCAATGGTATAGCCTTCACCAATTAAGTATTCATCGGTCACATTTTTGTAGTTATTGCAGGCATCGTAATTTCTCCAGACACCGTTCACCTTAACCTGATTCCAGAAGTGTTCTCCGTCACGTCTGCCGGTTCCGTAAACTATACGTGATTCCATATTTGCCTGCTGGAAGAGAAGGTCTGTAAGGGCTGCAAAGTGGTAATACATTATCTGCTTGTGATCCATAGCATATTCAGCCAAAGAACTCCAGCCCTTGTTTGTTATAGCATTGAGGGTAAGCGGTTCTTCGATAGCGCTGTATTTGTTATTGTTAAGCACATAGGAATATATCGAATCGGCAGTTTTATTGATAGTTGCAAGGAGTACATCTGCACGTTTCTGAACATCGCTGAGCGGCTTTCCGACACCGTCTGAACCGTAGCGGTAGCCGTCCATTGAATAGTTCTTCATCATTCTTCCGGACTTCTTATCGAAATAATAAGCCTTGCCGTCAACTATCTGCTTGCCGTAATCCATTCTGCCATCGCTGTCGAAGAAATAAGTGCCGTCATCGAGTTTCACGATTCCTGTGCATACCTTTCCGGTTTCGTCAATGTAATATTTGTAATTTCCGATGAGCAGTCTGCCTGTCATCATTTTACCGCTGTCATCGAAATAGTATTTGTCATCGCCTATTTTCTGCCAGCCGAAAGCCATTTTGCCCTCGCTGTCGAAGTAATAGGTGCCGTCATCAAGCTTTATCTTACCGGTTCGCATGACACCGTCCGTACCAAGATAATACTTATCACCGTTGTAAAGTCTTCTGCCGGTATACATCTCGCCGTCGTCCGAGAAAATATACTTTTTCCCTTCGATCTCGCAAATACCCTTTGCGATCCTAAGAGTATCAGGATAGTAATAGCGCTTTATTCCGTCGATAGACTGCCAACCCATCTGGATAACGCCATTATTATCTGCCCTGTAAGGGAGACCTCTCATATAGAATTCGCCCTTGTTTACACCCTTGGTTTTATCACAGTAATACCATTTGCCGTCAAGCTCGAACAATCCGAGCTTAGCCTTGCCGTCCTCAGGCGAGTAGTAGAAGGTCTTGCCATTGAGAGTATGCCAGCCCGTCAGCATGAAATAGGTCGTCCCGTCAAAAGCGTAGGGTATGCCTTCAATGATGACTTCCCCGGAAGCGAGAGTTCCGTCCGAATTGACATAGCAGTAATTATCTCCGCTCTTTATAACGCCTTTTTTAGTGATGAGAGCACCTGTTTCATTGTCCAGATAATAGCCCTTTCCGTCGTCATCTATATATATTCCGGAACACTTTGCAGTATCCTTCTGCACAAGATATTTGCTGCCGCTGTACTCGATCCAACCATAGACCGGTTTTCCGGTATCCTTATCAAAATAGTATCTCTTGCCCTCTATTGTACGCCAGCCGGTCTTCAATACGCCGTTATTCGCAAACAGATACTTTTCACCGTCTATTTCCTGAATTCCCTTAAGAAGTTCACCGTCACTGTTTTTGCAGTATATCCTGCCTGAATCGTCCTTTATCCAGCTATAAGCTGATACTTCCGAGGTCTGGACTGTCTCTGCAACAGCCGTATCCGCAGCAGCCGACATAGGTACTGCCGAACAAAATGTCACTGCTGATAATACAGCTGCCATAACTGCTGCTTTACTGCGTTCTTTCATATGATTCTCCCTTCACATCCAAATTTTATCCATTGGCAATTGCCATTCCTTTGACCAATATATGCCGGACTGCTGTACAGTCCATCCGTATTATATAATTATATCAAAATCTCACAGCAACTTCAACCATTTTATTGATTTTTAACCGTTAATTTACGTGATTTTTACTTTTTTCACAACAAAAAGGGCGTTTTATATATGCTGTACTCATATATAAAACGTCCAATAAACTATTTCTTGGAATATACTATCAGAAGCATACCATTTTCAATATCTATCTCAGCCGAGCCCCCGGTTATCTCGTTGCTTACTCCAAGCGGGAAACCGCTCTTCAGCACATAGCTTTCCAGCGGATACTTCACGCCTGCCATACGGCGCACTATCGTCTCTGGCGTAAGCGAGAACACGGAAAAATACCAGCCCTCTATGCAGGGATATTCCGCTAAGCCTGTCCCCTGAACTGTAAGCACATTCTCACCGTCAGCAAGCTGCATTGAGCAGCCGTGCTCTAAGGCGTATACGAGCGTCTGGACATTCGCCATTGTATGGTCGAATCTTCCGCCAAGTCCGCCGTACATTACTATCTTGAACACTCCGCGTGATATTGCAGTCTTAACAGCGAGCATGGTATCAGTATCATCCTTTTCGGGAACGCTGCGGAGTATCTCGATATCGTCCGGAAGAGTTCCGGTATACGAATCGAAATCTCCGATAAGGATGTCCGGACGCACTCCCGCTTTTTCCGCAAAGGCGTATCCCCTGTCGGCACATATTACCAGTTCGGACTGCTTTGCTAACCTTACAAGTTCCGGAAATACATCTTCTGGTATTTCACTTCCTGCGATAAGCAGACAGGTTTTATTTGAAACACTCACTTTATCTCCCACTCCTTAAGCTGCCGCGCCTCTTCATACATGGTACAATAGCTCTCATGGCGGCTCTTAGGTATCTTACCCTCGTTGACCGCTTCGACCACTGCACAGCCCTTCTCACAGACATGAGCACAATCATTGAAGAGACATCCGTCTGTATATTCTGAAAACTCGCGGAAGCAGCCTGCAAGTTCCTCTTTGCGGATTATATCATACCTGTTTGTCTCAAAGGTCGAGAATCCGGGCGTATCCGCGATATATCCGCCGCCGCTGAGTTTATACAGTTCAGCATGGCGTGTAGTATGTCTGCCTCTGCCGAGTTTTCTGCTTATCTCAGCAGTAGGGATATTGAGCTGCGGATCGACTGCATTGAGCAGCGTAGACTTGCCTGCTCCGGAATTCCCTGTAAAAGCACTGATTTTACCGCTTATAAGTTCTCTGACTGCCTGAATTGAAGCTTCGTCCGAATAATCTGCCTCGATGACCTTTATACCGATACTTCCGTAAACATCGCATATCGGTCTGCTGTCGCCAATATCCGTTTTGGTAACTACTACGACCGGTGTTATGCCTTTATACTCAGCTATTGCTATAAACTTGTCGAGTATAAGGTAATTCGGCGCAGGGCTGCACGTTGATACAACAAATATAAGCTGATCGAGATTTGCAAGAGGGGGTCTGATTATACAGTTTTTACGTTCAGCTATACCAACAATAACTCCGTCCTGAAGCTCTGCTATATCACCGACGTACGGGCTGATCCCACGATTGCGGAAAACGCCTCTTGCTTTACACTCATATATACCGTCAGGGGACTCTACTGTGTAGAGTCCCCCTAAGCACTTTGTAATTATTCCGCTCTTATTGCCGGACATCACCAATGATTATTCTCTCCCTCTTGAGGTGTCCACGGCTGTTGCTGCTGTTGTTGCTGCTGCTGTTGCTGCTGCTGTTGCTGTGTAGGTTGTGTTGGCTGAGTTGGCTGTGTCCACTGCTGAGGCGGTTCAGTCCACTGCTGCTGCTGAGTTTCAGGCTCTGTCCACTGCTGAGTTTCAGGTTCTGTTTCGATAACCGGATAACCGCCTACCTCTGAGAATGCCTGCGCGATGTTTTCAGACTGTGTTGCAATGGTCTTTTCAGCAAAGTTAAAGGTATATGTTGCCATGATAGCTGATCTGTTATTTGCGAGGTTTGTAAGTGAAGCCTTAACAGTTACCTTTTCACCCGAGCCCTTGATAGTCTGGGTATGGCTCTTGAACTCAGGAACAAGAAGTACCGGTGACTGAACAGAACCCATATTCTCTTCTTCAAGGATGATATAGTCGATAACAAAGCGTCCCTCAGGCATATTGCCGTTGCCGTCCGGCGGGAAGTTGATAGTGAGCTTGATCTCACCCTCAGGATCCTTACCGTTGCTGTAATAGAGGGTGATCTCTGTACCTTCCTCAACGAGCTCGCCCTTTTCGATGCTCTGCTTAACGACTGTATTCTCAGGCTCATAGGATGCGATACCCTCAGTATTTACTTTAAGACCTGCAAAACCAGCCTTGTAGCTTGCATCGCTGATGTCCTGTCCCTTGTAGTCCTCGACCTTGATAGAGCCCTTGTTAGCGCCCATACTTACATTTACGAGGATCTTCTGTCCCTTATGGACCTCTGTGCCCTCTGCCGGATCTGTATCAATAACGTTGCCGGCTTCAATATCAGGATCAGGCTTTCTCTTGATCTCACATTCAAGACCGCGGCTCTTGAGCTGCTGCTTAGCGAGTTCAACATTAACGTTTCTGAGCTTAGGTATCTCAACGATCTCCTGTCCCTTGCTGACCTTGACCTTCAGTGTATCGCCCTTGTTGAATTCCTTGCCGGGTTCGATACTCTGCTCGAATATTCTGTTCTCATCGAGTTCATTATATTCCTGTCCGTCAATTTCAAAATTGATGCTGTTGCCGTACTGGCTGAGAGCCTCGTTGTAATCCATGTTATAGAAATCAGGCATAGTGTAATCGCTCTTCTTGCCGCTGCCTTTTAGAAGGTCGCTGAGAAGGAGCGCAACGAATACAACTGCTACTACGATAACTACTACTACGATAGCAGTAAGTACCGGAACAACGAGTGAGGAACGTTCCTCTTCCTCCTCATCCTCCTCACCTTCATCATAGTAGCCGTCCGGATAAGCCGGCTGCTGCATCTGCTGATTCGGATACATCGGCGGCGGAGGGGCTGCAACGCCCATTCCTGAGCCGGCTGGTACATTAGCATAAGCCGGAGTTCTCTGAGCATAGGCATTATCTACCTCGTTCTGATCCTCGGTCTGGACCTCTCCGCTGACAGGTGCAGCGAAGTTGATAGTATTCTCGCCGTCATTCTCGTCCTCTTCCTGATAATAACCGAATGTCATTGAAGGATCGTTCTTGAAAGCTTCAATATCAGCGATCATTTCAGTAGTAGTCTGGTATCTGTCTTCCGGAGCTTTTTCCATAGCCTTGAGGACTATCTCCTCGAGACCGTCCGGAATATCAGGATTTATAGCTCTCAGGCGCTCAGGGATATCGTGCATATGCATTACTGCAATAGCGACCGGGTTATCACTGTCGAAGGGCTTTCTTCCTGTGAGCATCTCATACATCATAGCGCCGACAGAATAAATATCGCTCTTAGCGTCTGTAACATTACCGCTTGCCTGTTCAGGACTGATGTAGTGAACGCTTCCGATAGCCTGATCGGTAGCAGTCTTGCCCTCTTCGCGGGCAAATTTAGCGATACCGAAGTCCATGACCTTGATAGTACCGTCAGTGAACATCATAATGTTCTGCGGCTTTATATCGCGGTGAACTATGCCCTTGTCATGAGCGTGCTGGAGCGCTCTGAGTATCTGTATAACGAAGTGGACTGTGTCCTTCCATGTAAGCACCTTTTCCTCTTCGATGTATTCTTTAAGTGTTATGCCGTCGATATACTCCATTACGATATACTGTATCTTCTCAGAGAAGCCCATATCGTAGATCTTAACGATGTTCGGATGAGAAAGTACAGCGACAGCCTTTGATTCATTTCTGAAACGGCGCAGGAACTCTTCATTTTCTGCGTATTCCTTTTTCAGTATCTTGATGGCTACTGTTTTGTTGTCAATGACATCTATACCCTTGTATACTTCTGCCATTCCTCCGACGCCGATGAGTTCAGTTATCTCATAGCGTCCATCGAGCTTCTTCCCGATATTCTTATCCATACCTTTTTCCTCCTGAATCAATCAGAGATTACTGCGACTGTAACATTATCACGGCCGCCTTTACTGAGTGCAAGATTTATTAATTCTTCTGCGACGTCATCAAAGGAAGAATTCAGGATAACGCCGTATATTTCTTCATCGCTGCAATATCCCGAAAGTCCGTCGGAACACAGCAGCAGACTTATCTTATCATTATAATCAAGCTTGAATGTATCTGTCAGAACAGTTTTTTCCACTCCGACAGCCCTTACCAGCATATGCTTCTGAGGGTGATCTTCCATTTCTTCCTCAGTGATCTTGCCCTGCTCAAAGAGCATCGCGGCAACGTTATGATCGGAAGTTATTTTTTTCAGCCCGTTCTCCATGATAAGGTAAGCGCGGCTGTCTCCGACATTAGCTATAAATGCTGAGTTCTGGTTCACAAATGCAGCAACGCAGGTCGTTCCCATTCCGAAGTTTTTGAAATCCAGCCTTGCGCGTGTATATATAACTGAATTTGCTGCGGATATTGAAGAGATCATGAGTTTGCGGATCTCCTCATCATCAAGGCTTTCGGAATACCCTGCTGAAAATCTCTGAAAGAATTCTTCTATCGCCAAAAGACTTGCTTCTCTTCCGGCACGTTCACCGCCCATGCCATCGCACACAACGGCTAAAATATTATGTCCGAAGTATTCACATCTTACGGCATCCTGATTCTCTTCCCTTTTCAGTCCGATATCAGTACCGAATCTGTATCTCAAGCGTCCGCACCTCCATTCCTGCTTTGCTCTGCGGCATCCCTTCTTAGCTGTCCGCAGGCTGCTTCTATATCGCTGCCGAGGGTTCTTCTCACGGTAGCGTTTATGCCGCGTCTGCCAAGTCTCTTTGCAAATTCTGCAACGCCTGAGCGCGCGGTCTTATAATCTCTCTCTTTTACCTTGTTCACAGGGATAAGGTTTACATGACAGTTGATGCCTCTCAGCAGAGCGGCAAGTCTGTCGGCATCCTCATCCGAGGAATTCACATCATTTATAACAGCGTATTCAAAGGTGATACGCCTGCCTGTCCGGTCAATATAATAACGGCAGGCTTTGATAAGCTCATCAATATTATATGTTCTGTTCACCGGCATTATTTCACTTCTTTTGTCGTTATCGGGACTATGCAGCGAAATACACAGTGTCAGCTGGAGTTTTTCCTCAGCAAGCTGATATATCTTCGGAACTATGCCGCAGGTCGAAAGTGAAACGTGCCTAAGGCTAAGGTCGTTGCCGTTCTTATCGGAAACGAGCCGCAGGAATTTCAGAACATTATCGTAGTTATCGAGCGGTTCACCGATGCCCATAAGCACGATCCCCGAGACCCTCACACCGGCATCACGCTCGGTCTCATAGACCTGCATAAGTATCTCCGAGGGTTCAAGGCTGCGGACGTAGCCCGCGATCGCCGAAGCGCAGAACCTGCACCCCATTTTGCAGCCGACCTGAGTTGAAACACATATACTGTGACCGTAGCTGTATTCCATCAGAACAGTCTCCACAAAATTCCCATCATGAAGCCTATAAAGATATTTTACCGTATTATCTATGTGGGATTCAAGCCTTTTCTGCACAAATAGTCCATTTATACAAAAAATTTCTTTTAACCGATGTCTCAATTGGATAGATATATCAGTCATTTTATCAAAATCAAACACTCTTTTAACGTGCAGCCACTGAAATATCTGTTTTGCGCGGAATTTTTTCTCGCCGTTCGCAGAAAGAATGTCTTCAAGTTCGCTCAGATCAAGACTGAGAATATCCACTTTTTCCAATTGATCACCGCCTTACTTTAATAGTATAAGTTATTTCACCCTACGGAATTTTGCAACGAAGAATCCGTCATCAAAACCGTACATCGGCGAAAGAGTTGCCATACTTCCGAACTTTCTGAGCATCATCTCCGGAAGCTCAACAGGTTCGATCTCAGGGTGCTCACGCAGAAGTCTCTCTGCGACCTCTTCATTTTCGGCTTTCCGCAGAGTACAGGTCGAGTAGACCATTTCTCCGCCGACCGCTAAATACTTCAGTGCATTCTGAGCAATATTGTACTGAATTTCAGGAAGTCTGCTGAAATCACTCAGCTTTTTATACTTTATCTCAGGCTTCTTGGCAATTACTCCATAACCGGAACACGGAACATCGCATAGTATCTTCGTGAACTCTGGCAGATCAGGATCAAACTTTGACGCATCTCCTGCCGCCGCTCTTATATTGGTAAGTCCGAGACGTTCAGCGCCTCTGCGTATCAGTTCGACGCGCTTTTCGTGAAGATCAAACGCATATATCTGTCCCTTTCCGTTCATCATCTCCGCCATAGTGAAGGTTTTTCCTCCGGGAGCGGCACAGATGTCCAGAACGAGGTCGTTTTCAGTTGGTGCGAGTGCCTTGCAGCAATACTGCGAGGATATTCCCTGAACGTGGAACAATCCCTCCCTGAAAGCTTTAGTTGCCGTAACATCGCCGCCTTCAAGCACAAATGCACGTTCCGGCAGTTCTTCATTGCCGATGCTTAATATCTTAACCTTGCCCATCGCCTTTTCAAGCTCCTGCGCTGTACATTTAAGCTGATTCCGCCGCAGGCTCACTGCCGGCTTTTCAACGGAATGTGCAAGGAAATGAAACGTGAACTCCTCACCGTAATCATTTGTGAGACTTTTAACAAGTTCCTCCGGACATGAATACACAATCGAAAGAGCCTTCACATTGTGGACATCTCCGCTGTATATTTTTTTCTCCTGACGGATAAAATTCCTCAGAACAGCATTCACCATTCCCGAGGCACTTGTCTTGCCAAACCTCTTCGCAAGACCTACGCTCTCATTTACAGCAGCATTATCCGGAACACTTTCCATATAGGCAAGCTGATAGATACCGGTGCGCAATATATTTACAATTACGCTGTCCATTTTCTCGATAGGGCGCTTTGAAAGTCTGCCTATCACATAGTCCAGACTGATCCTGCGCTGAATAACACCGTAGTATATAGCCGAGCAAAGTCTTTTCCCCCGATCCTCAAGATCAGAGGAATCAAGACCTGCACTGAGCTGAATATTTGAATAACTGCCGCTGCTGAAAGTTTTATCAAGCAGCTTTACAGCCAGATACCTCGGATCTGTCATCTTCTCTTAGCGGAAGCGAGCAGTCTGAGAAGTTGGATAATAGAAACAACAAGTGCTGTAACGTAAGTCATAGCAGCTGCTTTGAGTACCTTCTTAGCGCCGCCGAGTTCATCACTTTCGAGTATGCAGTCATTTTCAAGAGTTTTCAGTGCTCTGTTGCTGGCATCGAATTCAACAGGAAGAGTTACAAGCTGGAAGAGTACAACAGCACTGAACATGATTATTCCTACCCATACGAGCTCCGGCATGGATTCAAACAGGATTATGCCGAGGATGAATGCAAAATACCAGAATTTCGAGCAGAAATTAGTAACCGGTACAAGTGAAGTTCTTATCTTTATAGGAGTGTACTCCTCTGCGTGCTGGCAGGCATGACCGCATTCGTGTGCAGCAACTCCGATAGCAGCAACTGAGGTCTGACCGTAAACAGATTCGGAAAGTCTTACAACATTTGCCTGCGGATCATAATGATCGCTGAGATTTCCAGGTATACGCTCAATGCCGACGTTATAAAGTCCGTTGCTGTCGAGGATCTGACGTGCGACCTGATCTGCTGTGAGCCCTCTTGCATTGTGGACCTTGCTGAAATCCGCAAAAGTGGACTTTACCTTGTAAGAAGCGTAGATAGGTAAGAAAAGCATTACCAGTATGAGTATGAGCCACATAATAAATACCTCCGTTTAGTTGAGTTTTTCGCCTTTAGCGAGTTTTTTTCCTCTGAGGAAATCCTCAGTTCTCATGCGTTTTTTTCCTTCCGGCTGAACTTCGAGAAAGGTAACGAGTCTGCCATCGCCGCACTTCACGGAGAAGTTTGCGGTATCGACTATCTCGCCGTTCTCAGCATCCGGAGCAATATTGTCCGAGATCTCCGACCTGTAAACCTTCAGGCGCTTGCCTTCAAGCATTGCAAAGCCGGTAACACCGCGGATAGTATTGTGTACATCAGCCGCCGGCTTCGAGAAGTCAAGTGCGCTCATTTCCTTGCGTATCATAGGCGAATAGCAGGAAAGCGAGTCGTCCTGTTTCTGTGGTTTGAGAGTGCCGGCTTCGAGTTCATTTATGGTCTGGATAAGGACTTCGCCGCCCATATCCGAGAGCCGCTTGTAAAGTTCCTCATAGGTCTCATTTTTTCCTATTTCAGTGGATTTAGCGATCAGCATATCACCGGTGTCGAGACCTTCGCTCATCTGCATCGAGGTAACGCCTGTCTGAGTCTCACCGTTGAGTATCACCCAGTTGATAGGAGCTGCTCCCCTGTATTTCGGCAGAATTGAGGCATGGATGTTGATACAGCCATAGCGTGGGAGTTCAAGTACCTCTTTCGGAAGGATCTGACCATAAGCTGTTACCACTATCAGATCAGGAGCAATATCGTTCAAAATCTTCATAGACTCAGCCGCGTCATCACCCTTGCGGAGCGATAACGGCTGGTATACCGGAAGTCCGTACTCCTCAGCCTCAGACTTTACCGGAGTCGGTATCATTTTATATCCTCTGCCCTTTGGCTTATCAGGCTGTGTGAAGACTGCCGCAACGCTGTGTTCGCTCTCAGCGAGCGCCCTCAGGCAAGGAACTGCGAATTCGGGAGTTCCCATAAATACCACTTTCATGGTCATTCCTCCTCAGGTACGAAGAATTCCTCTACGATCTCAGTAAACACATGACCGTCAAGGTGATCGTTCTCATGGCAGGTACACTGTGCGCCAAGCTCGGTAAAATCGCGCTCGAACCAGTTGCCGTGTCTGTCCTGAGCTTTCAGGTGACATGACATTGGTCTTGTGACATATCCCCATATATTCGGGCATGACAGACAGCCCTCCTGAACGCGCTGTTTTCCCTGCTTGTTTGTGACCTCAGGGTTGATAGCTTCAACTACACCGTCCTCAAGGTGCATGATAAAGATACGGCGGCAGATACCTATCTGAGGTGCAGCAAGACCAAGTCCCTGCGCCTTTTCAAGAGTCTCATGCATATCGTCAAGAAGAACAGCAAGCTTATCATCAAATTTATCAACAGGCTTGCAAACCTTATGCAGTATCTCGTCCTTATCTGTTAATATCTTCCTTAATGCCATACTATTATCCTTTCTTTACTTCTTTCAGACCCCCGCATCGCCGTTCATATCGGCATACAGCGAAACGTCTCTCATCTCTTTAAGCTTTGCCGAGTTCCTGAGAATATCACTGATGAATCCTCTCATTTCGGCGTTATTCTTGCATTTCATGATTATCCGCCAGCGGTATTTTCCGCTGATCTTTCCGTAAGAAGCCTTGACAGGTCCGAGAACTCTCACCGGTGACTTCGGAGAAAGCTCCCTCAGACGTATCTTCATGAGTTCCATAACGGCATCTGTACCGCCCTTCACCTTCTCATCGCTGAGACCGGCGAAACAGAATATGCACATATCGCACAGCGGCGGATATATCATTGCACGGCGGATCGAGATCTCTTCGCGGTAAAAGCCCTCGTAGTCCTGATCTGCCGCAAGATTCATTATATAATGGTCGGGCATAAAGGTCTGGAGAATGGCTCTTCCCTGAGAATCGCCGCGTCCGCTTCGTCCCACGACCTGTGTTATCAACGAAAATGTACGCTCGTAGCTGCGGAAATCGCCTGCATAAAGCGCTTTATCTACTGAAAGTACACCGACCAGCGTTACATTCGGGAAATCAAGCCCCTTGCCGATCATCTGTGTACCTATCATGATGTCATATTCCCCGTCTCTGAACGCATTGAAGCCCTTTTCGTAGGAATACCGCGAAAAAGTAGTATCAGCGTCCATACGGAGTATCCTTGCCTGAGGAAAATACTTTGAGAGCTCCTCTTCAAGCTTCTGTGTGCCAAATCCCATATTTTTCAGCCGCTTAGAGCCGCAGGTCGGACACTCGCTGACGGGATCGGAAACATACCCGCAATAATGACACATCATCTTATTGTTCTTCTTGTGATACGTCAGCGGAACCGAACAATTCGGACAATAAACCGGCTGATAGCAGTCACAGCAGCTGATTATCGTATGATAGCCGCGCCTGTTGAGAAGAAGTATGCACTGCTCTCCCCGTTCGAGGTTAAGCTTCACCTCTTCGACAAGCTTTCTGCTGAATTCGCTTGCATTACCTTCCATACGTTCGGCGTTCATATCAACGATACTCACCTCAGGAAGAGAACCGCTGTGATAGCGCTCCTTCATCGTGAGCAGTCTGTACACACTCTTTTCGGCAAGATAATAGCTCTCTATCGAGGGAGTTGCCGAAGCCAGAAGCAGTACAGCGCCATGATGTGCGCATCTCTGCTTAGCTATATCACAAGTATTATAGCGCGGAGAACTATCCGATTTATAGGAGCGCTCTCCTTCTTCGTCCATAATTATGAGACCGATATTATCAAGCGGCGAGAATACTGCGCTTCTCGTTCCGATAACTATATCAGCATCACCTGAACGTATTCTTTTGTATTCATCAAGCCTTTGCCCCTGTGAAAGTCCGCTGTGAATAACAGCAACTCTTTCTCCGAAAAGTGATCTGAAGCGTTTCAGTATCTGCGGAGTAAGTCCGATTTCCGGGATGAGCAGCATTGCCTGTCTGCCGAGCTTTACAGTGTCATTTATAAGCTTTTCAAAAACTGAGGTCTTACCGCTGCCGGTAACTCCGTGAAGCAGAAAGACTGCCGGTTTCCGGCTGGTTATTGATCCAAGCACACTATCGTGTACCTTTTGCTGCTGCGGTGAAAGCACCGTACTTTCCGGATCAATGCGCTCAAACGAGCCGTCGTTCACCTTTCGCAGTATCTCAACATCGTATTCCTCGGCTGCACCGTTGGCAACAAGTCTTTTCACGACAGAAGCCGTCACACCGCACATATACGCGGTCTCCTTCAGCGATGCCGTACCGTATTCAGCAAGGAATTCCGCTGCTTTACGCTGCTTCGGAGTAAGAGTGAAATCCTCAGGGGAAGAAATGTAAGCGTCAGTGAGCCTAACCATTCTTACCTGCGCGTCACCTACCGCCTGCCGGAAAATATTGTCCGAAACGACAGCGCCGCAGTCACAGAGCTCGTCAACGGGAAGCCTGCCGTTATCCTCGATATAATTCGAGATCATCAGGTCGGGATCGCCGTCACATTCAATCAATCTGCGAAGAAGCTCATGCGCTTCGTCACTTAGCCCGGAAGTATCGACACGGATAGGACTAACACTGTATTTTTCCTTAACACTGACACTCATTGCCGGAGGAAGCATAGCTTTAACAGCATCGAAATAAGTGCAGAAGGTGTTATCTCTGAGGTATCCGGCAATATCGAGCAGTTCATCCGGAACTACCGGCTTTGCGTCGATAAGACCTGCCAGCGGTTTCAGTCCGCCTGCATCGCCCTCGCTCAGCGACATCACAACACCTATCCTGCGTCTGTTTCCGCGTCCGAACGGGACATACACCCTGCATCCGCGGTCAGTCTTTCCCGCAAATTTATCCGGGACCGCATAGCTGAACAGCATATCAAACGAATAAACTGCTCCGCTTACGGCAACCCCCGCGATCAGAGACATTATTCGCTGAGTGTTTCAGGTGCCGGACTAATTATCTTGCACTTGCCGCTTGCGATCTCCTCAACAGCGGTCTTTACCGGCTTCTCTTCGAGAGTTTCGCCGTTTTCGTAGAGCTCCTCAGAAATTTCTCTTGCTCTCTTCGCAACTGCGATAACGAGAGAATAACAACTTTCGTTCTTGGATATGATCTGGTTTACTGCTGGTCTAAGCATTTTTTAACACCTCATTTATAGTATTCTCAGAGAACTGCGTTTTAAGCTTTTCTGCGCGCATAACTGCAAAAAAATCACTAATTGCATCCTCTAAAGCATCGTTGACTATTGCATAATCGTACTTGGAAGCGACCTCGATCTCACGAGCCGCCTGCGAAACACGCTGTTCAATGACCTCGTCTGTTTCTGTTCCGCGCTTTTTCAGTCTTCTTCTGAGTTCAGAAACTGACGGCGGCAGAATGAATATCATCAGAGCATCCGGTCTTTTTTCGCGTATTTTAAGCGCTCCCTGAACCTCGATCTCAAGTATAACATTCTTTCCCTCGTTAAGTTTACCGTCTACCTCACTCATAAGAGTTCCATAGTAGTTATCGCAGTATTCAGCGTATTCAAGGAATTCGCTGTCGGCAACTCTCTGAAGGAAATCGCCCTTACTCATGAAGTAATAGTTCACTCCGTCGACCTCACCCTCACGCGGAGAACGTGTCGTTGCAGAAACTGAGACACAGTAGTTTTCGTCTTTAAGTATTTCGGCAAGCATCGTACCCTTACCGCAGCCCGAAGGTGCGGAGAATACTATCAGTCTTCCCTTACTCATCCTCATCAGGTCCTCCTGTTCCATTGATTCTTGCGGCAAGTGTATCGGTTATCAGCGACGAGAGGATAATATGTCCACTGTCCATTATCACGACCGCTCTTGTTTTTCGTCCATATGTAGCGTCAACCGCTCTGCCGTTCTCACGCGCTTCCTGTATCAGTCTCTTTATCGGAGCCGAATCAGCGCTTACGATCGTTACGATCCTGTCGACAGAGATCATGTTGCCGTATCCAATATTCACAAGTTTCATGATCTTACTCTATATTCTGTATCTGTTCGCGTATCTTTTCGATCTCAGCCTTAACGTCAACGACTATACGTGTAATGCTGATGTCCTGAGCCTTTGAGCCGATTGTATTAGTTTCACGGTTCATTTCCTGAACTATGAAATCGAGCTTGCGTCCGATAGTTTCATCGGAATCGAGCATCGTCTTCAGCTGAGAAATATGACTTCTCAGACGCACGGTCTCTTCATCGACCGCGATCTTCTCTGAGAAAAGTGCAGCTTCTGTAACGATACGCTGCTCATCAATGTCCTTGCCTTCGAGGACCTCCTGAAGCTTCTGATAAAGGCGATTGCGGTAATTCTCAACTGTCTGAGGAGAAAGCTCCTCTATCATTCCGACTTTCGTGAGGATAAGATCGGCTTTTGCGAGAATATCGGATTTAAGTCTTTCGCCCTCAAGCTCGCGCATTGAAACGAATTTATCAAGAGCCTCCGAGGCGGTCTCAGCGACATCGTTCCATATTTCTTCCTCGTTATCCGGAGTCTTCTGGACGCAGAAAACGTCCGGAAGCTTTATAAGCTTTGAAAGTGAGAGGTCATCCTTCAGCTGGAGTTCATCGGCAACGCTTCTGAGCGCCCTTACATAACCTTCAGCCACGCCCTTATTGAGCGCTATCTCGGTATCCTTGCTCTCAATATTATTTATAGTTACCGCAACCTCTACCTTACCGCGCGAAATGCCGGATTTCAGCAGAGTTTTCAGTTTATCATCAATGTAGGAATAAGTTCTTGGTATCCTTGAAGAATACTCATAGTATCTGTGGTTAACAGAGCGTATTTCAACAGTAATATCACGTCCGTGAAGTATCTTCTGTGATCTGCCGTAACCGGTCATACTTCTTAGCACTCGATCGCCTGCTTTCCTGAATATTGATCCAATGCCTGAAAATTAAGCAGTCAAGAGGGAATCTCAAGCACAGATCAGAATTATCGCATAACTATGCTATTATATTATTATATCACTTCGCGGCAGAAATTGCAAGTGTTTTAGGCAAAAAATAAAGGGACGCCGAAGCGTCCCTTATAATTATTGAATTACTTCTTGTTTGCAGGTGTGAGGTCTGTAATAAGGCTAAGTGTATACTGCTGAACAAGGAGAGCATCCTTAAGGTCAACACCGTTACCGTTGCTTTCAACGTCTGCATTGATCTCGCCCTGCTCTGTGATACGGTTTTCAGTATCTGTACCGTTGATACCATACTTACCAGGATTAAGAGCATCCTGCATGATGAGTACAACGTCAGGCATATTAACATCTCCGTCGCAGTTAGCGTCGCCCCACTTTGTAGCCTTAAGCTCTGAAGTCGGCTCATCGCCGCCATCGAATTTAAAAGGCTCAACATCTGGGTAGAGAAGTGCCATCTGACCATAAGCCATGATAGCATCGCCCATGTGCCAGAATCTGTGAAGCTTGAACTGGTAGTCCTTAATGTTGATGTCGCCATCGCCATTGTTATCCTTAACAGTATAACCGTTGAGATTCTGTCCCTTGTAGTAAGCTTCTGCTTCCTGATACATAGGATCCTTAGCATAAGACTCACGGATAGAGCTGAATGTAGCACCGCTCTCAAGCTTAGAACCATCAGGCATTTTGCCCTTGTATGTTGAAGGAATGTATACAGGCTCCTTGAATACTCTGTCAAGGCTTCCGTTAGAATCAGTAAATGCGATACCGATATCATCACGGCCGAGATTATACTGAGCTGTAAGAAGCTTGTTAGCGAGGTAGAGAGCCTTCTGCTCAACAGTTGTACCCTCTGTTTTAGCATACTTAGAATCTACGCCCTTAGCAGCTGCATAGAGCATAAGAGTATTACAGAGTGAAGATACACAACCGATGTCTCCCTGACCGTAACCGCCGATTGTACAGTTAAGCTCCTGGTTGCCATCTTCGTTGTACTTTTCTTTCCATGTATCCGGGTGGCAGGAATCCCAGTCTGTATCATCCTTACCCCAGTCAAGAGTTGAAGGAATAGCATATTCCATGATACGACCGTAGTCATCAGCCTTATCCCACTTAGTATTCTCCTCGAACCACTCGATCCATCTGTAAAGGAGCTTATCGAGAGCTTCATCAAGATCAAGTCCGCCTGGCTTGATATTATCAGCAGCAGCCTTGTTCTCGCTCTGAGAGATTACATAGTAGAGTTCAGCAAGACGCTGAGTTGACCATACCTGGTTACCGATCCAGTGGTTTGAACCTGGGTCAGCATATACCGGGTGAGGAGTATAAGCCATGCCATAGAAAGTTGGATGACCTGAAGGATATGTCTCATAACGACCTCTCCAGCTGTTTGTACAACCGCCGGCGAATGGTCCCTGACGAGACTGGAGCCACTGATACATTTCGATCTGTCTCTTGAGAGATTCCTTATAGTCTGCATCTGCGCCATCTGATTCCATACCCTTGTTGATATCCGAATCATAGAGAAGAGCGTAAGCTGCGAGTGGGTTCTGATAGAACTGATGTGAATGTGAGCATCCGATCTGCCAAGCCCAGTCATAGTGACCGCCGTAGGATGAAACTTCGAGAGCGCCGCCCCATGAAGTATACCAACCCATGAGGAAGTGCTGTGACTTTGTGCCAGCCTCACCTGAGTCGCTGATCTTTGTCTCAGGAGCGATCGCATGATAATACTTATCAAACATATCGTTACGGCACTGGTCACCCATCTTACCAGCCTTAGCTGATACGCTGTTCTTTGACTTATAACGGTTAGCGAAGTAAACAGCCTGGATAGCACGGTCTTCAGCGTCAGGAGCGTTAGTAAATGAATACTGCTCAGGAACGCCAGAACCATTGAAGATACCCTTGATACCGTCTTCGTTACCATACTTGAGCCATTCGATACATGGATGAGGAACTGTCTCGAAGCAAGACTCCTGCTCACCACGCTGGAATGTATTGATGAATGTGAAGTTACCCTTGCCTTCGCCTGGATTCTTGTTTCCGCCGAAGCCATACCAGTCATCAACGTCAGCGAGCCAGTGCATGAGGTAGTAACCTCTGTCAGAGCCGTAAGCGCTCTTGAATGTGCCATAAAGTGGGTTTATAGCATCAACGTTAGCCTTCTTTGTAGGATAATCCTTAGGGAGATCTCCTTCATCAGCTGTATCAGCCTTAAGTCTTGACTGTGACCAGATTGTCTCATACTCGATGTCATCTGTATTAGAAACAGTTGACCAACCTGGGATCATAGCTTCAAGTGTGTTCCAAGCCTTATCGAGGTCTCCAGCGGAGCCGTTGATAATACCCTTTGTAGCAAGAACATCGTGCATAGAAGCTGCCCATACGATATAGGACATAGCTTCTGAAGTTGTCTCGTGACCGTAGTCAGGAGCCTCAACTACCATTGTTTCAACAGCGTGGTAAGGAATACCGAAAGATGTGCTCTTGTTGCCGCTGTTATACTGTGGGCTGAGATAACCGTTATCTTCACCGTTTGTAACAACGTCATCATAAAGAGACTCAAACATCTTAGCGTATGATGAATTAGACTCAGCTGCATACTTGTTAGCAGTGATCTTTGCAGCACCTGCGAGAGCCGGTGTTACAGCAGTAGCAGTCATACCAGCTGCGAGAACGCTTGCAACGAGTGCCTTGTTCTTTTTGCTTATCATTTGTTTTTACCCCTCTCATAATAGATTTTGGTTTTTAAGTGGTTTGAAAATGAATAATTATCTCACCGCCTTTACGGGCGGATAAGCATACGAAAATACTTCGTACCTGTGTGTATCTCACGAAGACATCACACAATTCTCAAACTATTTTCATAAATAATTATATTCCACATTTAGGGCTATGTCAACAGTTTATGAACTTTTCATATCACCCCGATTAAATTTCGGTGCAATGCACACATAAGCATTTCCATTTTTGTACACATTGTCCATTGCACTTTATCACGCTTATTTTTATATTTTAATATTTTGTGAATTGATATTATCTTTTTATACTATTGTTCAAGATTCATCCCTCGTACAACTATCTTTCACAAAATCCACACATACAGACGATAATATTTAGCAGGGATACGTTTTTGTATTTCAAAACTCAAATTCCAGTTTTTGTGATTTAACATTTTGTTCACACTTTGTTCATATCGTGTACACAATATTCTGAGATAATGAAATAGTATGTTTTTTCGCATATGATTTTTTGCTTGATACATTTGCAAAATCTCGGCTAATTTAGTTTTATACTATTATAATATGAAAGGAGTTACTCATGATTACTATTGAAAATCTTACTAAATACTACGGTAAGAATCGCGCTGTAAACGACATCAGCTTTACAATAAATGATAATGAGGTACTCGGATTTCTCGGTCCTAACGGCGCCGGAAAGTCCACGACCATGAACATGATCACTGGCTATCTGCCTATGTCCGCCGGAAAGGTCACTATCAACGGCATAGACATTTCCCAGAATCCGGTGAAAGCTAAGAGAGACATCGGCTATCTGCCGGAGATCCCGCCGCTGTATCCTGATATGAAGGTCAAAGAATACCTTTCTTTCTGTGCAGGTCTGAAAAACATACCTTTCGGTAAGAAGTCCGATGAGATCGAGCGCGTTATGGATCTCCTGAAGATCAAAGACGTAAAAGGAAAGCTCATCCGCAATCTCTCAAAAGGTTACAAGCAGCGTGTAGGCTTTGCTCAGGCTCTGCTCGGCAATCCTAAGTTCCTTATCCTTGATGAGCCTACCGTTGGTCTCGATCCTAATCAGGTAATTGAGGTAAGAAAGATAATCCGCGATCTCAAGAAGGATCATTCGGTTATTTTCAGTTCACATATCCTGAGTGAGGTAAGCGAGGTTTGTGACCGAGTTGTAATCATTAACAAAGGTGACATCCGTGCTATCGACACTATTGAAAACCTCGAAAGTACATTCAGTTCAGGTCTTGTACTCCATATCAAGACTAAGGGCAGCAAGAGCACTGCTGCTTCGATCATCGAACTCACTGAAGGTGTCAGCGAACTCCTCGATATTACAGATGAGGGCAACGACATCCACTCATTCACTGTTCAGCTCGACGGCGATGCAGATACCATCCGCAACAGCGTCATGACAGAGCTTATCAAGAACAATATCACTATACTCGAGATCTTCACTGATAAGCCGAATCTCGAAAGTGTATTCATCGAACTCATCAACCGTCCCGTTCAGAAGACAAGCCTCAAGGAGCTTCTTGAGCAGATGTCCGCTGAGGACAGCAAAGCTTCCGCTGAACCGGAAAACCCAGAAGAAAAGGAGGAAAACTGATCATGTTTTCAATTTATAAGAAGGAACTCCAGTCTTTCTTCTATACCCCATTCGCCTATGCGGTAACAACACTTTTCCTGCTGCTCTTTACATATATGCTCAGCGGAAAGATCGCTAATCTCACAAACCATTTCGCTTACTTCTCATATACGGAAGTTTTCTACAACGTTATCATCTACTTCATATTCCTCATTCCGATAATTACTATGCGTACCTTTGCTGATGAACGTAAATTCGGCACAGAAGTCCTGCTTATGACCTCTCCCGTGAGCGTACTCAAAATAGTTCTCGGCAAGTTCTTCGCAAACATCACTGTTTTCCTTTTCATGATCGCAGGAACAGCTATCTTCCCGATCATCACTGCAAACTACGGCGGTGTCGTTTACAGCCAGCTTATCTGCGCTTACATCGGCTTCTTCTGCTGGGGTACGATGTTCATATGCCTCGGAATGCTCATCTCATCATTTACTGAGAACTCCATTCTTGCGGCTATCATCGGAGAACTTATCATGTTCATCTTCCTGTTCCTTGATGATTTCTCAAATTCAGGATTCATTTCACAGTATCCCAAACTCCAGAATGTACTCTTCGCATTCGCTGCACAGCCAAGATTCGCTTATTTCTCAGCCGGATTCATCAGACTTTCCGACCTCGTATTCTTCGGCTCAGCTATCTTGGTGCTTCTCTCATGGACCTACATTTCCATCGAGAAAAGACGTTGGAACAGGGGGTAATTTCTGATGAAGAAAAAGAAATTCAATCTTTCCGGCATAGTCGCTTTAGTGATCTCACTGCTGGTGCTCGTTATATTTGTTCCTGTCAACCTCATAGTCAACTACTACGATAAGGTCTATGATATGACACCTGCAAAGCAGTATACGCTTAATGAAAAAACAGTCGAGCTTCTTGACGAAAACTCCGATAAGGAGATCGAAGTTTACTTTATGCTCGACAGCCTCAAAACAGTTAAGGACAATCCCGATTACCTCGCACTTTATCATACTCTCGATGAGCTCGATAAGCGCAGCAACATCACTCTCGAATGCTTTGAGCCTGATGAAGAGCCGGAACGTGCTAAGGCTCTTGATACATCCGGAACCTTAGGCGTTGAGCGCGGTGACGTTTTCGTAAAATGCGGAGAAATCACAAAAAGAGTAGCTCACTCAAAGATCTACCAGAGTGCCGATGCTGAAGGTACCCGTGTTGAATACGCAGGCGAGGAACTCATTGCAAGTGCTATCATGGCTTGTACCTCCGGCTCACTCAAAACCATGTACTACCTCACAGGTCACGGCGAAAAGAAGCTCGATGAGGCTTACATAGGCTATGCGAACTCCGTTAAATCAGACAACTACGATTTCAAGGAGCTCGATCTCAACGAAACAGGCAGTATCCCCGGAAATGTTGCTGCTCTCTACCTCGTCGGACCTCAGAAGGACATTACCGATAAGGAATACGACATCATCTCCGCTTTCCTTGATAACGGCGGTTCTATGTCGATGCTTCTCGGACCGAGCGAAACTCCCGGACGTTTCAGAAATATCGAAAAGATACTCAAGACCTACGGTATTGAAATGGATTAT
Organism: Ruminococcus flavefaciens; assembly: GCA_015067005.1. GTDB lineage: Bacteria > Bacillota > Clostridia > Oscillospirales > Ruminococcaceae > Ruminococcus > Ruminococcus flavefaciens_AA. Next base: position 4,874 of record SVNH01000019.1, on the reverse strand, counting down.
GACATCGTAAGTGAGACCAATCCTTCAAACCAGCTTTCCGACCACTCAGATACTCAGAATCCTAATTATATGCGCGTTTCATTCCCTGAATTTGACTCAGACAGCCAGACTCAGGATCTTACTACCGACATCAATACTGTTATAAACTCCGGCAGAAGCATTGCAGGTATCTTCAACACAAGAAGCTTTGCTCAGCTTCCGGAAGATCAGTATGATTCAGAAAAGATCGAAGTCGGCTCGCTCATGACCAATATCCCTGATGCAAACAGCAAGTCTACAACGAAGTGTACTCCTATGGGCGGCGATGAAACTACCGCTGAGTTCGTTGAGACCGAACTCGAAGGTCTGCGCCTTGACTACGGCTTCTATTCCTATAATAAGGTATCCGGCGCAAAGCTCTTCGTTCTCGGTTCAAACGACATAATCAATCCTGATTATCTCCCTTCACAGCCGGTCGCTTCAACAACACTCACACTCTTCTCAAATACATGGCTCTATGATAACGATATTGAGATGGGTATCGGCAACAAGGCTACTGCTTATGACTATATGGAATTCAAGGACGAAAAGGAAGCTAAGCACGTTATGGCTCTTACAGCTATCCTCCCTGTTGCAATACTTATATTCGGTATCCTCGTATGGATCAAAAGGAGACACGCATAATGAAGAAAATTATTATCGCCCTTATCGTGCTTCTTTTAGCCGCCGGCGGCTCGATCGGCGCATTCCTCTACGCAAAGAATAAAAAGAACGAAGACGATAAAGCTGCCGAAGCAAAAAAGAATGACAAGATACTCTTTGATTTCGACAGCCATGACATAAACAAAATCGAATTTGATCTTGCAGACGGCAGCAAATATGTCGCTGAACTTGATGAAAATTCCAAGTGGAAGCTGACAGAGGGTGCCGATTTCATCGTCGATCAGGATTACTTCACTATAATCTGCACTTACGTTTCATCCCTCAAGGCTGTGACCAGCTATGATATGGATGAGGATAAACTCGCGTCTTACGGACTCGATAAGCCTAATGTCATAACGCTTTTCTCGGATGATAATTCCTATTCACTCAATGCCGGCACTACTCTTAGCCCGACCGGTGATTACTATTACATCTCGCTTGATGACAGAGATAAGGTCTATATGATCGAAGCCCTCTATGGCAGCGTATTCCAGACCAACCACCTGATGATGCGTTCAAAGCACCTTATCCCCTACACTGACAGTGATATTGCCGGATTCTCTGTCAAAAAAGACGGAAAAGAAGTGTACAGCCTGACATACGATAAAGAGAGCTCAACGTGGTCTCTGCCGGAAGAATACTCTTCTCTCCCGCTCGATCCGACGCTTGTTACTTCCGAAAAAACTACCATGACTCGTCTTGTAGCTGATATTTCAAATATGCTCGAAGAATACCCGAAGGATCTCTCAAAATACGGTCTCGATAAACCGGAATACACAGCCGTTATCAAAAGCTTCGACGGCACAGAACGTAATCTCCGAGTTAATACCAAATACGATCCAAATAACCAGTATTCCTGCATTTACAACGAAGAAGACGATGTTGTTATGCTGCTCTTCACTAATGACATTTCATTTATCACTAATACTCCTAAGAATTACATTTCTGATATAATGGAGATCTCTTCTATCAATAAGATTTCGTCGCTCGATTACACCTTCAATGGCGTTGAGACAAACATCGTGATAAATACTGATGAAAACAATCTGAATGTCAACGGACAGAGTATCGACCTCACTAACTGCAAGAGCGCTATCAAGAATTTCGTCGATGCACTTACCAATGTCAAGATCGCTGATGTTGATATATATGCTGAACCGGAACTCAAGGATCCGCTGCTTACAGCTGTACTCCACCAGACAGAGGGCGGGGATGTGACTTATCAGCTCACAGATGCCGGAAATGATCTCTACTACGTCTTCATAAACGGCAAATATTCAAAGGCTGTTACCGGAAAGAGTACCTTAAACGGCAAAAACTCCGTTCCGTATTTCTTTGATGAATTCAAAGTTGCAGCCGGTATCGAATAATTGACTTGAACAGCACCTTCGGGTGCTGTTTTTGTATAACAAAATCTTCTTCATAGCATCCAGAATGTGATAGTACACATCTCACTGAACTATTCTGCTGAAAAATGTACTAAAATTTCTTTGAAAAAGTATTATTATTCATTGCAATCAAACCAAAAACAGTGTATAATATTATAAAATCAACGTTTTGCGTCGGCGTATTCATGATACGCTTCAGGAGGATATTATGATCGGTAAAACAAAAAAACTATCTGCGTTTATAGTCGGTCTTATGACTGCTATAAGCTGCTCATCCGGTATCATTCCGGATAATACTTCTCAACAGGCAGACGCTGCTGCTTCAAGAGTCCTTGCTTTTCCGGGCGCTGTCGGCGGAGGTAAATACTCTACCGGTGGAAGAGGCGGCGAGGTCTACCACGTTACTAACCTTAACGACAGCGGTGAAGGCTCTTTCCGCGATGCTGTCAGCAAATCGCACCGTATCGTAGTTTTTGATGTCAGCGGTACTATCGAACTTGAGAGCGCTGTTTCATGCGCCGGAAATGTCACTATCGCCGGTCAGACCGCTCCGGGCGGCGCCGGAATAACCCTCAAGAACTACAAAATGGCTTTCGGCGGAGATAACATCATCTGCCGTTATATCAGCTCACGTCCCGGACCTTATAAGGCAACCTCGTCCGGAAACGATGCATGGGGCGGCTCAAAGGGCTCAAATTCCATCGTTGATCACTGCTCTCTCGGCTGGGCTTCGGACGAGCAATGGGGACTCTATTCCTATAACTCCAACTATACCGTTCAGTATTCAGTCATAGGTCCTGCGAATTCATGGGGCGGTCACGATAAAGGCATACACGGCTTTGCAATCATGATGGGCAACAGCAGTCTCACCTATGACCACAACCTCATCATTCACAACGTTTCACGCAACTTCCGCGGAAAGATCCCGGGAACAGGCGTTGTTGACTTCACCAACAATATCATCTACGACTGGGGCTATCAGACCGCTTACGGTACTATCGGGCACCTCAATTACGTCAATAATACGCTCAAAGCCGGCAATTCAACTACTTCCGGCTACAACTGGGTGAATGTTGACAGCACTACCAAGCCGGAAAATTTCAAGATATACTGCTCCGGCAATCAGATGATAAATAAAGACGGCTCGATGAACGGCATAACCTACAATAACTGGAACGGCATCACCGTCAAAGACGGCATCGGCATAACCAAAGACAATCTCTATACCGCCTCGCCTTTCACTATCGACAACAACGGCGAGAATGTATCAACTGCATCGACCTGTGAAAGTGCAGCCGCTTCCTACAATAATGTTATCAACTATGCCGGAAACGGTATCGCACCGGATAAGCGCACCGCTATCGACCAGCAATGTGCTTACGAAACCAAAAGCGGTACAGGCTCATGCTCGGGTACTGCCGCTTATAACAGTTCTGTCAGCGACCTTAACAAGTATAACATAAAGTGCGGAGTTACCTACTCCTACCCTGCCGCAGTCAATACCAAGACCATAAACGATGCAGATAATGATGGTATGGATGACAACTGGGAACTCGAACGCGGTCTTGATCCATCCGATCCGAACGATTATAACGGCGATTACTGCGATCAGGGCTACACCAATATCGAATACTATATCAACGATCTCACAGCCGGTTCGTTCCCGGAAGGCGTTGTCAAGACCTCACCAACAGGAAGCTTCCAGCAGACTCCGCCGGTCTCAGCTTTTGAGACTATTGAGGCTGAAAGCTATTCCGATCAGGAAGGCATCCAGACTGAGGACACCTCCGGCGGCGGTCAGAACATCGGCTACATCGAAAACGGCGACTGGGTAATGTATAAGCGCGTCGATTTCGGAAACGGCGCAAAGTCTGTGAAAGCGCGTCTGTCCGGTAATCCGGCAAATATCGAGGTCTACACAGGCAGCATGACCGGAACACCGGTAACTACCCTCAGCTTCAAGGGTACCGAGGGCTTCTCGGACTATCAGGAGATCGGGTTCAATATTCCGCAGATAAAGGGCGTTCAGAACCTCTATCTGAAATTCACCGGCGGCGAAGGCTATCTCCTAAATGCCGACAGCTTCGTGTTCGCCGAGGACGCTATACCGCTCAGCGGTGAACTCTTCAAAAATGTCGAGGTCACCGATCAGGCTTACCCGATGACATGGGCTATTGTCAAGAACACCGGTATAGGCTCTAAGATATTCGGCGACAGGGATTTCGCTATAACTCAGCAGCCTTCCGCTCTTGAAAAAGGCGAGATACTGCAAACAGCCTGCAATGCCAAGGGTACCTCCGGAGATGTTGCGACATTTACAGCCGGTAAGGACATGACGCTCTATATCGGTCTCGACAGCCGTGTTGAAAAAGAACCGGAGTGGCTGAGCGATTATACCAAGATAAGAAGCTGCGTCAATGCAGGTGATGATCTTGTGTTCGGACTTTATCAGAGGTCGGTGAAAAAAGGCGAAAAGATCACCCTCGGCAGCAACGGTCAGACGTATATGTGCGTGAATTATACCGTTTTTGCTGTACCAAACGAAAATGAGCCGCTCACCGGCGACCTCAACAATGATAACGAAATCACGATCGCAGACGCTGTTGCTCTTATCAATCATCTCAACGGAAAAACGCCGCTTGAAGGACAAGCGTTCAGAAATGCCGATATGAATTCAAACGGTAAAGTAAACGGCTATGACCTTATCCTCCTGAAGCGACTTATATTCAAATAAACATCCCCCGGCAGAGCCGGGGGTTTTTCCGTAAACGCCCCATAGGGGCTTAGAATACAAGCCACGCCTGA
>SVNH01000028.1 GCA_015067005.1 Ruminococcus flavefaciens | reverse complement strand
CATAAAACAGAGTATCATTATTTAATTCATTCAATATCTTATCCTCCTTCGGTGGCTCACGCTGATGAAGGGTGATAAGATCATCAAGACGAGAGAAGAACGAACCGACTGCTTGTCTTTCTTGAAATGAAGGTGTCATAAATTCCATGTTAGCAAACATATATCCAGTGATTTGATTTATGGTTGCCCCCATATTCATTTTGATTTCCTTATCAAATGTATCTGTGCTAAGTAAAGCATTTATAAAATCTGGGCTGTCGGAACGGATGCCTGTCATAAAAGCACCTATAACTGTATTAGGCATAGAATGGCGTATTTTGGCGTGTTTTCCTATCAATGCTTTTGATCCATTACGAACAACAACAATAATATCATCTTTTTTTACATTTTCGGAATTAACAACACTCTCATCCACATACACGTTATCAGTTAATACAACCTCTGCGTTTTTTACATTAGAAGAACGTAAAACGAGAGTGCCGTTTTCAGTGACATCTTCGGGCTTATATGTCAAGCCACTATAAAACTCCACTAAAGTGTCTAACTTACGCTGTTCCCAAGAATGTGTATTTTGAGAAGTTTTCAAGCTTTCGTAAAAAAAACTGAACGAAATATACTTACGCTGATGAAGGGTGATAATCTTATCAAGTTCTGAGAAAAATCCTCCGATTTTCTGCTGCTCCGTAGTTTGGGGAACTAAAATATCGAGATTCAAGAAATCATCTTCATGAATTTTCCACTGCCCGTAGACTACTCCCTGTCGAAAGCTGACCATTTGATTTACAAATTCTTTTCTCAAAAGTATACGTCCCATAAATTCAGGATCAACAGTATGCTTTGATTTGAAAATACTGTAAACGGGAGAAATACACGCATTTCCGTAGTTATTCAGACCTATCGAGCCTGTTTCAAGGTTATTGGAACTGTAAATAAAATCTCCTTTTTCTGTACGCTTGTACTTCTTTCCTTTTTCGTCATGGACTAACGCACTTCTATCATATCTGTCGCCTTTAGGTGCTACACCGATATTTGCGATAAATGCCATAAGAGGATATTCTTCGTCCATTGGAGCTTGTTCATTGCGTTCTTCAAACAAGTCTGACAACTTACGCTGTTCCCAGGAAATAGTATTAATTAGCTTAAAAAAACAGGGAGCTAAGAAAAACTTAGCTCCCAAATAGGCGTTATTTAGTAATTTTTTTTCATTCTTGCGGTTAGGATTTATTAAATATTGCTGTATCATCAATTCTATAATCATCATCCCTAAGCGGTATTACATCTTCGTTAAGTACTGTCAGCAATGCCTTTTTGACCGACTGATGATACTTAAATTTACTAATGCCTTCGTGCTTAGCAGAATAACTATCAAAATCAGCAGTTTTTTTCAGGTTGTTTAGCCCCGGCAACTCTGTATCACCTATCTGATAACGATCAGCCGCATAAGAAACAGCATCAAGCGATACGCACCATTCCTCAGCAAAGTCACTGAGAACGCTGTCAATGGCTTCTTTTCGCATTTCAGCCAGTACATAAGACACACGTCTATCCTTGAATTCGTCAGGATTATCCTGAACCTTCTTCCACAGCTGCTGCATGAGCGCTCCAAGTTTAGGATTGTTTGACAGCAATTCCTCAATATACTTCGTGATCTCAATAACAAGGTTCTGATAGTGCTGTTCTTGACGTTCCTTATCAGTAGCAGATACAACGGACTGTATCAGGCTGACAATATAATCATAGTCGATTTTTTCTTTACTATATGCTTTCAGTTCATATTCAAGGTCAATGTCAACAAGAACCTCTGATCCACCGTCATCTCTGTCCGGTCTGTACTTTTCTCTTATATTCAGATACCATGCAGCATACTGGTCGTATTCTTCCTGTGTAATTCCGTAGGAATCAGGATCATTCTCTGCATATTTCGTAAATGCTTTTAGGCTGGAATATATCTTGTCAAACTCCTGAAAAGCTTTTGCAAAGCGAAGCTGTCCTTCCTTGCTGAGTTCAGCGATAACGTCAGGTGTTTCAGCAGTGATACGCAGATATGCGAGCGCCTTTGTAAACTCAGCATATACCGTATCCCAATCGGGAGCCAAGACAGATATTTTACCGCCTGCGGAATAGAGAACAAGTGCTTCATCAACGGCTTCTTTGAACTTATGCGGTGACTGAAAAGTAACTATCTGACCACAGGTCTTGCTTTTATCGTATAGTCGGTTTGTTCTTGAAAATGCCTGAATAATATCGTGAGGGTGCATCGGCTGCCTGTCCATAAATACAGTAGAAAGACAAGGTGCATCAAAGCCAGTGAGCAGTCTGTTTACTACTATAACCAGGTCAAGTTGTTCGTCACGGCTCTTAAATTTTGGCATCTTTCTTGCTAGACGGTCATTAAGGTTGATATTATAGACTTTTATATCGCCGATGGCATAGGAAGTCCCAAACATCGCGTTATAGTCATTTAGTGACTCTTTCATTTTCGGTACGTTCAGGTCGGCACTCTCGTTATCCTCATCGCTTGAAACGGAATAAGTGATTGCAAACTTCGGGAAGTCAGGCAGTACACGCCTTGTTTCCTCGCTGATCGTAACAGAGGTTTCTCCATTCACAACACGTTTCAGGAGATCATAATACGCTTGCGCTTTCTTGATAGAGTTTACTGTCAGTATAGCTTCATAGGTCTTTCCTCTGCCATTCTTAAAGCCGAGTTTCTCATGTGATTTGTTTATGATCGTATCAAGAACGTGCAGCATATGTGTTTCTGTTTCGTAAACGGACAAGTCCTCATTGCTGTCATCGTCTTTCAGTTTCTTTACGCCGAGATGCTCGGTCTGGAAGCCCAATACCGCTTCATCACGGATAGCTTCTTTTACCGTATATTTATGCAGGCAAGCTCCGTACAGCTCATCGGTAGTTCTCGGAAGATCGCCCTCAGCAGGATAAGCGTTTACATCAAAACGAGGTGTACCCGTAAAGCCGTACCATAGAGAGTTTACAAAGAACTGCGACAGCAAACGCTGTGTTCTCGGTGTTACGGCTCTATGGCATTCATCAACGATAAAGGCTACTCTAAGCGATTTTATACGGTTATATGCAGGTGTTCCTTCATTCAGGCGCTTATTTACAGCAATCTGCAATTTCTGAATGGTCGTGACAATAACCTGTTGGCTTGTGTTTTTCAGCTTGTCGATCAGATCGCCCACATTGTCGGTTTCATCAACATCGACTACATCATTATTTGCGTAGGACTGGAATGCCTGTGTAGTCTGCGTATCGAGGTCTTTACGGTCAATAAGGAAGATCGTCTTTTCAATGCTCGGTATATCAATCAGCAGATTTCTCGCTGCCTTGTAGCTCGTCATTGTCTTGCCTGAGCCTGTTGTATGCCAAATATAGCCCGATTTGCCCTGTCTTGATGCCGTTCTTACAGCTTCAATGGCGTGTATCTGATACGGACGGAGTAAAAGTATTTTTCTTGCATCCTGATCGAGTACTGCATACTTCATAACCATTTGATGAGCTTCAGGTATCTTCAGCACATTTTCTGCAAATTTCAGATAGTCGGTAACAGGATTATTTGCTGTATCCTCCCAGCCGGAAAGGAACTTCTCATTGAGTTTTTCTTCCTCGGCAGCAGCGAAATACTTTGTATCAACTGCATTGGAAACTACAAACATCTGAACAGCGGAGAAAATACCCGTAAATTTTCCCTCTCGGATATACTTGCGTATCTGACGGAAACCGTCAAGATAGGAGTGCTGACGGTTTTTCAGCTCGATATGGATAAGCGGAATACCGTTTATCAGCAGAGAAACATCAAAACGGCGGTTTTGGCTGTGAATATCCTCATCGTCGTCCTTTAAGGCTCTGTACTGATTTATCACTTCATAAACGCTTGAACCGCCTGCAATATCGTCACGTTTCAGGGCTGTGAGTGGCACTCTCTCCGTGTCCCTCTGAACATAAACATGAGCGATACCGTTTTCTCCTGCGATCCATTTAGCGGCATCGTAGAATGTCGCAAAGGAAAGCTGGTTCTTGACCTGTTCAAATTCCTGATCGGTCAGAGGTTTGCCGTCAAGAACATCTTTATTGCCACGTTCCAGGATAGAGCGCAGATTTTCCCATAATTCTTCCTCAGTATGCAAGTCCGGGCGATAAGTCCATTGGCTTTTGCCCTCTGTAAGCTGTTCGATAAGCTTATCTTCTATTGTTTTTTCTAGTTCTGCCATAGGTATTCACCGCCTTTATACAAACATCTTTTGTAGCAGAGATTTTTTCATTTTCTGGAGCGTTTCTAACTTACGCTGATGAAGGGTGATTGCCAGTTCAAGCGTGGAAAAGAAGTCGCCTACCTTTTTCTGCTCCGCTATATCTTGT
>SVNH01000018.1 GCA_015067005.1 Ruminococcus flavefaciens | reverse complement strand
ACGGAAGTTAAGCTCTGCCGCGAAGACAATACTTGGCTGGCGACGGCCTGGGAAAATATTTCAATGCCGGCACTTATCCCCCTTCAGGTTTTCCTGAAGGGGTTTTGTATTATTAAAGCCCTGAACAGAAGTCAGGGCTTAATTTTATTCAGGTATGATTTTTTTGATGATGTCGTTGCGCTTGATCAACTTAGTATCGGGAGTGTCGATGAGGAATTCTGCAGATTGCCCCTCGGTAGCGGTCTCGGACAAGCGCAGGTGTACAGAGATCGAGATCAGCTTTGCAGTGATCTCCTGACCGTTTCGCAGGATTATCTTAATATTATCGTTTGACTTGAACGTTCCTTCTGTAACCGAGCCATTAACGATAGTTATGTTGTTTGTAGTTGGAGCAACACCGGAGATAATGAATTCCGCGTGGCAGGAATCGGTTACCCCTGATTCTGCACGGTAGACGTTTTCCTCGTATTCGCGCAGTTCTTTTTCATCATCAGTGAGCATATCTCTGTCTGATCTGTTGCCGAAAAGTTTTCCGAACAATCCCATAATAAACCATCCTTTCTGAAGTCAGCTGCGGGCTGCAATATCGCGCTGTTCAACTGCGAGCCTGTCACAGCGCTCATTTTCCGGGTGTCCCGCGTGACCTTTTACCCAATTAAAAGTAACATCATGCTTTTCGAGAAGAGGCAGCAGCTTTTCCCAAAGATCTACATTTAGAGCCGGTTTCTTATCAGATTTTATCCAGCCTTTTTTCTTCCAGCCGTAAACCCAGCCCTTTGTAATGCTGTCGACGACATATTTGCTGTCGGTCGTGAGAATGACTTTGCAGGGCTCTTTGAGAGCCGAAAGACCTGTTATAACGCCAAGCAGCTCCATACGATTATTAGTCGTGCTTTTTTCGCCGCCTGAGAGTTCTTTTTCGACTTCGCCGAATCTGAGTACAACTCCATACCCGCCCGGACCTGGATTGCCGCTGCAAGCGCCGTCCGTGAATATTTCAACAGTTTTTATAAAACTTCCCCCGTTCTGAAATCATTGCTTTACATTATTATAATTCAGCGTAGGCGATATGTCAACCTCGTGGAAGAAATTTTACTATTTAGTGTGAGATACCTGCTGTTATAAGTAATAAAATCAGCAAAAAATGAACAGTCCCCGCAAATATTTTTGTTGACTTTTGCATGGTTTAGTGCTATAATATAAAACGTATACGACATTTTGGATGGCACGTAGTTTTGCGTAGGTATACGGAAATTATTATAAGGAGAATATTTCAAGTGGGCAGATATTTTGGAACTGACGGATTCAGGGGAACAGCAAATGAAAATTTAACAGCAGATCACGCTTTCAGAGTTGGACGTTTTCTCGGCTGGTATTTTGGTGAATTAAAAAGACAGAACGGTGACGATTCAGCACCTCGTATAATCATAGGCAAGGACACACGCCGCTCAAGCTATATGTTTGAGTATTCGCTTGTCGGCGGACTTACAGCATCCGGTGCAGATGCTTATCTTCTTCATGTAACGACAACACCTTCAGTTGCCTATATTTCGCGCGTTGACGCTTTCGACTGCGGTATCATGATCTCAGCGAGCCATAACCCTTATCACGATAACGGCATCAAGCTCATCAACAGTCAGGGTGAAAAAATGGAGGAGTCGGTCATCGAACTTATCGAGGACTATCTCGACGGCAAACTCAAGGCATTCGGCAAGGAGTGGACTGAGCTTCCATACGCTAAGGACGATAAAATCGGTCAGAGCGTTGACTATGTTTCGGGCAGAAACCGCTATATCGGCTATCTCATTTCGCTGGGAATGTATTCTTTCCGCGGTATGAAGATAGGTCTCGACTGCGCTAACGGTGCATCATGGAACATTGCAAAGGCTGTTTTTGACGCTCTCGGAGCTGAAACTCACGTTATCAACGCCGCTCCGAACGGAATTAACATAAACAATAATGCTGGCTCAACACATATCGAAGTGCTCCAGAAATTCGTAGTTGAGAATGGTCTGGATGCCGGCTTTGCTTATGACGGCGATGCTGACCGCTGTCTCTGCGTAGATGAAAAGGGCAATGTCATATCCGGCGACCACATCCTTTACATCTATGGCAGATACATGAAGGAGCGCGGCAAGCTTGTAAACAATACCGTTGTTGCTACTGTAATGTCTAACTTTGGTCTCTTCAAGGCTTTCGATGAGATCGGCATTGATTATGCAAAGACTAAGGTCGGCGACAAATATGTATATGAATATATGAAGGAACATGGCTGCTGTCTTGGCGGAGAGCAGTCCGGACACATCATCTTCTCGAAGTATGCCTCAACCGGTGACGGTATACTCACAAGCTTGAAGATGATGCAGGTGATCATGTCCAAACAGAAGCCGCTGAGCGAGCTCGCTGCACCGTTTACAGTATACCCTCAGGTGCTTGAAAACGTTCGTGTTAAGGATAAGACAGCCGCTCAGAACGATCCGGATGTTCAGGCTGTTGTAAAGTCTGTTTCTGATGCTCTTGGCGAAACAGGCAGAATACTTGTGCGTGAAAGCGGTACAGAACCGCTTGTAAGAGTTATGGTTGAGGCAGAAAATGAGGACATCTGCCGTAAATATGTCGATCAGGTGGTGGCTGTTATAAAGGCTAACGGTCATACAGTCTGATCTGAAAAGTAAAGAGGACGGTGCGGAGTCTGCCATTCCCGCTGAACGTTGTACTTTTGCAGATAGCGGTATTTTCCGCGGTAAAGGTATCAGTTCCGGCGTGAGTTTCAGGCTAAGTACACGTCCTTGTGATATATGAGGTGAAATTTATGAAAAAACAGGCATATAACCCTTTCCTCCCTCCCGATGTCTGTATTCCGGACGGAGAACCCCATATTTTCGGAGACCGCGTTTATCTTTACGGTTCGCATGATCTTGAAGGCGGCAGGACTTTCTGCATGGGCGATTACACAGTCTATTCCGCTCCTGTTGACGATCTTGCTGACTGGCGCTGCGAGGGCGTTATCTACCGCGCTCAGCAGGATCCTGACTACAATGAAAGGCCTTATATGTACGCTCCTGATGTTGTTAAGGGCAACGATGACAGGTATTACCTTTACTATTGTATGTCGGGCGATTTCGGTGTAGGCGGCTATTTCGGACCTATAAGCGTAGCTGTATGTGATGAGCCGGCAGGAAAGTATGAGTACCTCGGATTTATCCGTTATCCGGATGGTACTCCTATGAAGAAATATGTCTGTTTTGATCCGTGTGCTTTTAATGATAACGGTACTATCCTCATATATTATGGTACTCAGTATCAGGACGAAGCAAATGATATACTCGCTGCTGATGAGGAAAAAATGCAGGAAGTAATGAAGCGCTATAATAAGTCGCGTGATGAGATACTCGCAACAGAGGATAATGTCAACGGACCGGCTGTCGTTGAGCTTGAAGACGATATGCTCACAGTAAAGGGCGAGCCGCATCATATAATTCCGTATGGAGTGGATTTCGGCGGACATGAATTTTTCGAGGCAAGCTCCATGCGTAAGGTAGGAGATAAATACTATTTTGTCTATTCTTCGCAGAAAAATCATGAACTCTGCTATGCTGTCAGCGATCATCCCGACAGGGATTTTACATTCCGCGGAACTATCGTTTCAAACGGTGATGTAGGTGTAAATGGTGTCACTGATGATACAAGAATGAATATGACCGGCACTACTCACGGCAGTATCATTGAAATAAACGGACAGTGGTATGTGTTCTATCATCGCCTTACTCATAAGTCGGATTACAGCCGTCAGGCTTGTGCTGAGCACATAGATATACTGCCGGACGGTACTATAAATCAGGCAGAGATGACATCCTGCGGTCTTAATGGAGGTCCTCTTAACGGTAAAGGCAGCTATCCGGCTGTTATTGCCTGCAATATAACTAATGGAAATATGCCGCATGGTTCAAATAAGATATATACCGAAAACTTCCCGAATGTTACTAATTCGGGTGACGAGAGATATATTGCAGAGATAAGCAATAATACTCTGATAGGTTACAAATACTTTGATTTCAGCGGCGGACAGGGAATGTCACTTACTGTCCGCGGATGTGCCGGAAGGTATGTTGTAAGCACAGAAACTGACGGCAGCGTTATCGGTGAGATTGTTGTTCCGGAGACTGCTTCGTGGCAGGAGATCACGGCTGATCTGAGCATTCCGGACGGCGTACATCCTGTATTCCTCAGGTTCAAAGGAGAAGGGCTCTCTGAGCTCAGGGAGATAAGATTTTTCTGAGATCAACTACACATCTGTCAATTGAAAAGCAAAAATATTTGAACTATTTGGACAAAAACTGGAAAATGTCAGAAATATAAAAAAACTGTTGACGATGGCTGTATTTCGTGATATAATGTTTAAGTGGCGGATTTTTCGCCAAATAACAGAACATAAGGCAATTGGAGGTAAAAATGGCTAAGAATACAGACCGTAACCTTAACGTTACGATAAAAAATGCCGAGGATGATAAGGACGAAGTTGTAATATCTCTTTCGAGCATTATGCGAAAAATGAAGAAGTATTTTCTTCCGTGGATAATCATCGCAGCTATGCTTGCAGCATTGCTTCTTGGTATCAACACAGTTCAGACAATGCGCAACAAACCTGCACTTACAGCTCTCGTAAGCTTCTCCTATAAGGGCATTGAGAAAGGTCTTGATCCTAAGGGCAGAACACTGGATGTAAATACCATCAGATCACCTCAGGTAATTACAGATGCTCTCACCGAGCTTGATATGGATATCGAAAAGCTTGAGCCTATAAGACAGAATATCCGTGTTTCCGGTATTGTTCCTTCGGATGCTATTGACAGGATCACAACTTATAAGAGCATTATGGACAAGGCTCAGAACGGAAATCTTGCAGCTGCTGATGCGGTTCTTGATGTTTCCTATTATCCTACACAGTATAAGATCACATTTGATTACAACGGTACAGGGCTCAGCGGCGATAAGGCAGTAGATGTCTTCAAGGAGATCCTCGATCAGTATCGCATATACTTCTACAAGGAGTATGGATATAACGAGACTCTTGGTGCTGCTGTTACCAATATCGACTACAAGAGCTATGACTATCCTGAAGCAGTTGACCTCTTCAGACAGACACTTTCAACACTTGCAAAATACATCAAGGAACTCTCTGCAAGTGATACAACTCATTTCCGTTCAGCAAGCGGAGATACTTTCGATGACCTTTATGAGTCTATCAAGACTGTCCGCAGCCTTGACCTCGATAAGGCAGAATCACTCATAACAGTTAATAATATCACCAAGAACAAGCAGCAGTCGATCGACTACTATCAGTTCAGGATCGACAGCCTCACACGTCAGAAGGACGCTGACGAAGAAAGCTATAATGCTGTTGTAGCTGCTAAGGAGAAATATCAGAAGGATACTCTCCTTGTAATGCAGAATTCCGATGGTGCTAACGCTGAGATCTCAAAGAACTCAGAAGAGTATGATAAGCTTGTTCAGAAGGAAGTTAACCTTGCAGCTGAGATCGCTGAGACAAGACAGCAGATCAATTTCTATGAATCAAGAAAAGAGGCTCTTAACTCTGCTTCAAACAGTACAGATGAGCAGGTAGAGGAAATGGAGGAGATGCTTGCAAAAATCAGCGAGAAGGTAAGCACTATTGTTGATAAGACAAAGGCTGCTGCCGAAGAGTACTATGAGGACGTTGAATTTGCAAACGCTTATAAGGTGCTTGTACCGCCTTCAAATTCCGCAGCAGAAGGCATCAAGGTCATCATTAAGAATTCTCTCAAGCAGATAATACTTGTCGAAGCACTCATTTTCTTCATCTACTTTGGCATGGCATTCGTAACTGCTATCAGGGATGAAAACAAGAAAAAGCCGGCAGCTGCTGTATCAGCAGGCAATGCTTCTTCTGGCGGAGATGACGACGACGATGATGACGATATAGATGAACTTATTGACGATGTTGCAGAGGCTATCGGTGCTGAAGCAGACGAATCTTCAAAATCAAAGAAAAATAATAAGAAGTAATTGAACTATTGACCGCGTACTCAGAAAGTACGCGGTTTCTTGTGTAAAACCTACAATTTTGCGATATAAAATCTTTGCGGATTCTTAGTATAAGACTATTGCAATATTGTAAGGATTGTGGTATAATAGTTAAGCTAATAGAAATATTAAGGCTTCGTGTCATTAATTATATGGAGGTAAATTATGTCAGCACTTGAAATTGTTGGCGGTGT
Source organism: Ruminococcus flavefaciens (assembly GCA_015067005.1). Taxonomy (GTDB): domain Bacteria; phylum Bacillota; class Clostridia; order Oscillospirales; family Ruminococcaceae; genus Ruminococcus; species Ruminococcus flavefaciens_AA. The sequence continues at coordinate 55,722 of SVNH01000018.1, read as the reverse complement.
TGCGCTCATGATAATCTGCGCACTCGTTATTATTCTTTGTCTTTCACAGGATCAGAAGTCTCAGGACAGTATGACAGCTGCTCTCACAGGAGCAAGTTCAGATTCATTCTATGGTAAGAATGAGGGCAGAACTAAGGAAGCTATCCTCAACAAGATAACAAGAACTCTCGGTATTATAATGTTTGTATTGGTTCTTGCAATAAACCTTATACCGATCTTTTCCAAGTAATCAATTTGCCCTATGACATCGGTCATGGGGCTTGTTTTTTCAGGAGACACACATCTTTCACCATTGGAGGTGCAAATGTCAGAAAAATCGAAAAAGAAGTCCTCAGGCAAAAAAGACGCTGTAAGCGTTGAATCTTACAAAAAGAAGATAGTCACATTTCTGAACACGTTTTCAAAAAAGACTATGCAGATAGATCAGCTTGAATCCAAATGCAGGACCAAGAAAAACGGCAGGGAAAACTTTGTGAATGCTTTTGCGGAACTGCGTCAGGAAGGGTGTATCACTGTCAAAAAGGGCATGAAGGTCGGACTGTGCTCGAAGCTTAATGTGTTTCCGGGAACGGTCACACGTCTCAGCAGGACTTTCGGATTTGCCGAGACCGATGACGGGGTAGAATATTTTGTTCCGGGAAAGTGTATGCTCGGCGCAATGCCGAATGACAGGGTGCTTATTTCGCCGATAGCATCGCGTACAGGAGAGCCTGAGGGAGAAGTAGTTGACATTATAGAATTCGGAAGCCAGACGCTTACAGGACGTATTGAGTTTGTTGACGGCAGACCTTATCTTGTGCCGGATACCGCTGCAAAGAACCATATGATAATCAGCGAGGCGGAAAGCATCAGTTTCAGCGACGGCGATAAGGTCATGGCTGAGATAGTCTACCGCGGAAGGAGACACGCTGAGCATAAGGTAAAGATCATTACCGTTTTCGGCAGTTCGGAGCAGGCTGCTTCATGTGCGGCTTCGATAATTGCTATCCACGGCGCACCGGTCGAATTTCCTGAGGAGGCTCTGAAAGAGGCTCGTAAGATCGCTGAGGGCGGTGTTCAGGAATACTGCTTCAATAACCGTGAAGATCTGCGGCATCTGCCGATATTCACCATTGACAGCGCTGAATCAAAGGATCTTGACGATGCTGTTTCTGTTGAGAGAACGGAAAACGGCTATCTGCTTGGCGTTCATATAGCTGATGTTTCACACTATATCAAGGGCAACAGTGCTATCGACAAGGAGGCGATGATCCGCGGAACAAGTATTTATTACGCGGATAAAGTCATACCCATGCTTCCAAAGGAGATCTCAAACGGCATATGCTCGCTTAATCCGGACGAAAACAGACTTACACTTTCGGCATTCATTCAGCTTGATAATTACGGCGAAATGATCTCTTACCGCTTCTGCAAAAGCGTGATACGTTCGCGCGTCAAGGGCGTTTACACGGAGGTAAATCAGCTTCTTGAAGGCAGTGCATCAAAGGGGATACGTGAAAAATACAGCGAAGTGTCAGAAAGTCTGCCTGTTATGAACGAACTCGCGGACAAGCTTATTGCCAAGCGCAAGAAGCGTCATGCACCGGAGCTCGATACGGTTGAAAGCAAACTCATACTGAATGAGGAAGGCGTTTGCGTAGGGGCAGTACCTCGTGAAAGAGGGAAGTCTGAACGTATTATAGAGGAATTCATGCTTACTGCAAATGAGGCTGCGGCTAAGCTGGCAAGGGAAAAGCAGGTACCGTTTGTATACCGTGTTCATGAAGCACCGCCGGAAGCAAAGGTTGAGGCTCTGCATGAGATACTTCCGAAATTCGGGTTTGATTGTCCGCATTTCACGGAGTTCAAGCCTGTTCATGCTTGTGAGATACTCGAAAAAGCCAAAGGCACGGATAAGTTCGAGGCGGTAAATCTGCTGATACTGCGCTCAATGGCGAAGGCTAAGTATTCGTCAGAGCCGCTTGGTCACTTCGGACTTGTCCTTGAGGACTACGCTCATTTTACCTCGCCGATACGCCGCTATCCTGATCTTGCGATACACAGGATAATAACCGATGTTCTTGCAGGTTATGAAAATGAGTGGCTCAGAAAACGCTATACGGGCTTTGCGGCAAATTCCGCGGAGCGTTCTTCGGCAGCCGAACTGAGAGCTGTTTCAATTGAGCGTGAGTGCGAAGACTGCTACAAGGCTGAACTAATGAAGCAGCACATAGGGGAATCATTTACAGCTCGTATATCGAGCGTTACAGAGTTTGGCTTCTATGCCGAACTTCCAAACACGATAGAGGGACTCGTTCATATAAGAACTCTGCCTGAAGGGGAATATGATTATTCAGAGCCGGTTTCGCTTACTGAAAAATTCAGCGGAGTTTCTTATACACTCGGAAAAACAGTACAGGTCATATGCGCGGCAGTGAATGTCAGCGACGGTATAATCGACTTTGTGCTGGATAATGATGACGATTAATGGAGGATTTCTTATGAAAAAGACTATTGCATTTGTTGTTTCGCTGGCAGCAGCATTTTCCATGTTTACCGCCTGTGAAAAGCAGAATTCCGACAGCAGCACTGATAACACCCTGAAAACCGATACCACAAATCAGACGCTTCAGCCGGATCCGCTCGATGTGACTACTACTTCTGAAGTGACACTTAAAGGTCTTGAGGAAGAGGAGACAACAGCTGAAGCTACTGAAGAGAACAAACTCAAGCCAAGCAAATTTGATGATAACAGCGATCATCAGGGCGGACAGGTCGATCCTCTCGGCGGCGGTACAGTTAAGCCTAACAAGGAAGGCGGCATCAACATTGAAAACGTTGAAACTCAGGATGACCGCGTTCTTATGACAGCTGCACAGTCGCTGTTCAATTCAGCCTGCCGTACTGAGTGGGAGTTCAAGTTTGGATGCCCTTATGAAATGGACGAATCTACTTATATTGAGAACGACTATGGCTGGCAGTACAAGCTTATCACAGATCCTTCGATACATTCAATGCAGGACGTTATTAACGACTACTGCAAAGTATTCAGCAGTGCATATCCTGTTGATCTCAGCACGGAGTATATCGAAAAGGACGGCGCTGTTTACGCTCTTGCCCCAAAAAGAGGCGCTGATATATTCTATTCTATTTCAAGAATAACCGGTGTTTTGTCGAGAAACGGCAATGAGGTCGTGCTTCAGGTAACGAATTTTTATACCGGTAATGATTCTGATAATAAGGAAGCATATTCGGAAAATGACGAGTTCTCAATGGTGCTCGGTGATGACGGTGTATGGCGCGCCGGAAAATTCAAACTGCCATATTGATAGTAAAAGCCCTGTAATCAATACAGGGCTTTTGTTTGTCAAAAAAGTTATTTACCCTTTTATTTTACATAGTATCTTTCTTTTTTGTGTTATAATATAATATCCGGCAGAGCTCTTTGAAGAACTCTGCCGGATAATAATCAGCATTTATCATTCATTTGTTGGGATAAATGGTTTTGCCAAAAGTTTAAGAGTGTACTTCTGTATAACAAGTGCATCGTTTACTGTAAGACCTGCATTATCGTCAACATCAGCAGCAGCTTCGCCGGTTTTTGTGATGTGGTCTTCGCTTGTGCCGTTTATGCCGTATTTAGCCGGGTTAAGACTTGCCTGCATTACCATAACAACGTCAGCCATATCAACGTTGCTGTCGCAGTTAGCATCGCCCCAGATCATTATAGGATCGGTTACGGGTTCAGTCACAGGATCTGTTACAGGATCAGTCACAGGATCCGTTACAGGATCTGTGGACGGAACATATTCGATACCGTCAACGATAGACTCGAAGCAAGGCTTAACTGAGTAATCCTTATTGAAGAGGAGCGGATCGCGGTCTGCTCTCCAGCTCTGATCGTCGGTAGTTCCCCATACAACAACAGCGGAAACATAATCCTTATAGTCAACGATAGCGTCCATGATGTCGCTGTAATAATCAGCCTGAAGGTCGAATTTCTTATTGTTTACAGTAGCGTCGAGCTCGGTTATCTGTATGTCGAGACCTGTTTTGCTGAATTTTTCGAGTGCATTTCTGTACATACCTACTGACGGGAAAGGAGTAGGCTCGCCGTTATTTGTAACGTTTAAGTGCGACTGCATTCCGATACCGTCGATGTAGTGACCATCGGAATTGATCTCTTTGGTAAGAGTTACGATAGCATCGCTCTTATCCATATACTCGTTAAAGTCGTTATAATAGAGCTTGCATCCCTCGGGAGCGTATTTCTTAGCGAACTCGAATGCCGGTTTGATGAAGGAATTATCGCCGAAGATCTTTACCCACGGAGAAGATTCATAGTTGTTTTCTTCTGCCGGGAAGCCTGCTGCTCTCGGTTTGCCATAGTCAGTGAAGCACTCGTTTACAACGTCCCATGCGTAGAAGTCAATATCGGAATAGTCCTTCTTGATAGCTGCGAAAACGTTCTTGATGTAGTTTTCCATACGCTTGAGCATCTTTTCTTTGGATACCCATTCGCCATCGGGATCATAGTTTTCCTTGAAGAACCACATAGGTGTCTGCTGGTGCCATACAAGTACGTGACCTCTCATAGAGATATGATTTTTCCTTGCAAACTCGAGGATAGGCTTAGCAGTTTCGAGAGTTACCTGTGGGTTTGTATCGTCGCCGTCCTCTGCGAGTGCAAGACAAGCGGCTCTGTCGAGTACATTTTCCGGTTTGAGTTCGTTGCCGGCAGTAAGACTGTTGAAGTGCTTGCAAATGAGGTCCTGAGTTGACTTAGGAGCTATCTCAGAAACGGTAGTTGCGGTGCCGAACTTGAACATTCCGCCGTAAACGTCTTTAAGGGAAGGCGCGTTCGGATCCATGTTGTTAGGTGAAAGTGTGATAGTGAAATCATCTATACAGAGATCATTTGCTTCGCCCCATGTTTCGACGTAAAGAGAAACATCTTTTTCCTCAGCGCCGTATGCGAAGCTTGCGGTCAGCTCAACATAGTCGCCCTGAGAAACGCCCTTTACGAGGTTTGTATACTGAGGCTCACTTGCTCCGCCCGGTGTATGCTGGAGTGAGACGCAGACTGTGTTATACCATGCAGCCTTTACTTTTACTGAAATATCATACTTGACATTTGGTTCAAGAATGCCTTTAACTGCTAACGATGGGCCATTCCAGCTCTGATCGCGTCCTGTTATAGACAATACCTTGCTTCCGCTTGGTGCCTTATCATCCTCGATGACTTTGAGTATCGAGGTATCAGTGTCGCCGCGCTTTGAGAATTTTGAAGCATCGCCGTCCTCGAAGTCGGTAGAGAAAACGACATCGTCAGATGAGGCGAGTTTAGCGGCAGTTGTGTTTAAATTCGGAACTGCAAAAGCAGTACATGGTGAAGCTGAACAGGTCATTGCAGCACAGAGTACGCAGGCTGAAAGCTTCTTTAATAAGTTTCCTTTCATGTGAAATTCCCTCCAAAAAATATTGCATAATAATTCTATCATATATGCACAAATATGTCAATGAAAGCAGCTATATGTCCGCAATATCTGGTCAGAATAACACAAATTGCAGTGAAAGCTTACCTAATGTGCTTTGATATTAAAAAGCGGAGGCGCAAAAAAGCAGCCTCTCCGAAGGGAAGCTGCTTTGAAGACTATTTAATTATCAGCCCACAGGGAAAGAAGAGATGAGACCAAGAGCGAACTTCTGGATAAGGAGAGCGTCCTTAGCATCAACAGTTGAATCGCCGTTTACATCAGCATTAGCGTAGCCTGTCTCTTTGATACCCTTGTCTTTTCCAAGACCATACTTACCCGGGTTGAGAGAGCACTGTAATACCATAACAACATCGGACATATCAACATAGCCATCGCAGTTAGCATCACCGGCTTTTGTGCGCTTCGGGTTTGTAACAGGATCTGTAACAGGGTCAGTTACCGGATCAGTAACAGGATCGGTTACAGGGTCAGTAACAGGATCAGTGTAAGGCTGTGAAGAACCGTCGTAGATCTTTGTAACGCCTGTGATAGTGCTGTCGATCTTACCTGTCTTATAGAAGTGGTAGAGACCAGCAGCAGCGCCTACGAGACCTGCATTGTAGTCAAGAGCAACCTCGTTAGCAACATAGTCCTTGATAGAATCGCTGTAAGTACCGTTTTTATCTTCAGGACCGCCTGCGAGTGCGCCTACGAGAACAGGGCTTCCCTGTTTAGCAACAGTGCTGTCGCCCATTTCGTCATAGCTCTGATAGCCTGAAGCTGCTCTGTGGTGAACGTTTACAGGAGATGTGCTGTCATAGCCGACAACGAAGCATCTTGCAGGAGCAGAGCCAACGCCCTTCTTACCTAAGATGTATTCCATCTGTCCCTTTGCCCAGTCAGCAGTACCCTTGTTGTTCTTAGCAGCTACGAGAGTTGTGAACTGAGCAGAGCAGTTATATCTTGCGCTGCCCCACTTCCAGCTATCAGCAGCAAAGCAATAATCATTGCCTGAGAAGTTACCGAGGTAGTCTGTACCGCTCCAGTCGCCGGTGAACTCGCCCTTGAGCATTGAAGCACCGAGCTGAACGCTTTCCCATGAGTGAGCGGAGTAAGCAGTAGGAGCTTTCTTTAACTCGCTGAGGTACTTGTCATTGTTTGTTGCCTTATAGAGCCAAGCAGCTGCCCATGCGATCTCATCATCTGCGCCTGTCCACTTAGCTTCATAGAAAGCACCGTCTCTGCCGTATGATACGTATATGTTTCTGTCCTTTACTGAGAAATCATAGAGAGCCTCAGCATATTTGAGGTCATCTGGGTTCTTGAAGTTTATGTAGTTAACTGCGAGAGCAGCAGCATATTCTGCTGTAATGTTAGCAGCGCCGCCTGTGGACCAGACATCTCTGCCTCTTGCACCCTGCTTCTCCGGAGGTCCCCAGTATGCGTGGTCTGTATCACCTTCGCCTTTTTCAACGAGGACTTCTGTAACTGTGTTGCCATTGAGCTTTGTAGCATCGCGGAAGAACTTACAGAAATGGTCTGTTATCATTTTGAGGTGATCTGTCTGACCTGTCTCGTCGAAAGCGTCCCCGAACTCATAGTAAGCCCATCCAAGAGTAGATGCGGCGTAGCCCTGAGGCTGACCGAACATAACGTGGTCGCCGGCATCGTGGAAACCGCCGGTGATCTGATCGCTCATATGGCAGTTGCTTCTCCATGAGAGGCCGCAGCCTGTAACGTCGCCGCACATATTTGCATCGTAGAAATAGAGAGAGTACTGAAGGAGTCTTGCATAGTTATCATAGTTGTCTGCTGCAACAGCTGTTGTCGAGGGAGAAACAGTATTTGCTGCAACCGGAGCTGCACAAGCGGAAACAGCCACGAGACCGCTCAGCAGTGTTGATTTCAGTCTTTTGAATTTAAAATTAACCATTTTACCACACTACTTTCTAAAAAAACTTGTAGTTTGCCTATAATATGCCTACAATTTCTATTATACAATTTTTTGAAGCACAATAGGTTACATATCAGTTACAAAGCCATTACAATACAATTAAAATTCAAGAAATCTTAATATTTTGGTCATAACATACTAAAAATCTCTATCACATTTGTACAAAACAGAGAGGTGGATTGCACTCGGCTTGTCTTAATGCCGGCGAAACCTCATATGTAAGCGAGAGTTTTCAGTATAAACAGCCACATTGTAAGTGTAAATGCGCTGCAAAGAGTGGTCAGAGCTACTGCAAACGCAGTTATAGTGCCTTTGTGACCGAAATTCTTCGCCATGACGAAGCAGCTTCCGGTAGTTGCACTGCCGAGCATAACGAGTATTGCTATTAGCTTTTCACCGCGGAATCCGAATTTTACTGCTATCGGAAGGAATATCGAGCAGAATGCCAGCAGTTTCAGAACGGCTATGCCTATGGTGACTGCGATCTTATCCTTGGCTTCTCCGAGACGGAATGAAGCACCGAGCGCGATGAGAGAGAGCGGAGTTGCCATATTAGCGAGGTATGCAACTGAACGTTTGAGTATCACAGGCTGATGTATTCCGATCGCTGACCATAGCATACCGGCGGCAATACCAAGTATTATCGGGTTGGTGAGTATGCTTTTGACAGTGTCCTTTGCGAGTGACTTTCCCGATGCAGATCGCTTATCGGGCGAGGTCAGCGCAAGTGTCACGACTGCTATCACATTATATAAAGGTACAGTTCCGACTATCATGAGTGCAGCCATAGTCGATTTACCGTAGATATTGTTCACGAATGCGATACCGAGTACAGCTGCGCTGCTGCGGTAGGATGCCTGTATTATCTCGCCGCGCTCGGACTTGTCCTTGCATACAGCGGAATATGCTACGGCGATACTCAGGCTGAGAAGCGTTGCTCCCATACAGAACAACACGAACTTCCCATCCCAGACAGAGCGGAAATCAGCTGTTGAGAGGTCGGCGAAGAGGAGTGCCGGAAGAAGCGTCCTGAATACGAATTTGTTTATCTGTGCGGTCGAATGGTCATCGAGCAGACCTGCCCTTCTGACACACCAGCCGAATACCATCATGAGAAACACCGGAACAGTTGCGTTCAGGCTGAAAATAAGATTATCTGCGAACATAAATAACTCCTGGGAACATTATTTGCATTAATTATATTACCACAAAGGGTGCCGGATTGCAACTGTTTGGCTTCAGAACAGGACAGAAAGACGTTAAAATGACGAAAACTGTGTGAAATCCGTTGCAAATATAACAGAGTTGTGATATAATGAGTTTGTTGCTGTTCTGCAAAGCAGCATGAGAACTAATAATCGAAAGTTCAAAGAGAGGGAATAGTAAATGTTTGATCATAAAAAAATAACAGCGTTTCTGGCTGCGCTCCTTATGGGAGTTTCTGCGGTGACAGCTTCCTGTCCTGCGGTTTACGCTGAAAATGAAACAGAGATAACAGCTGAGGATTCCGGCGAAGACATTGCTCCCGTTCAGGAAACTCCTAAGCTCACAGGCGTTGATCTTAAAGAGGCTGATGGCTTTAAATACTCGGTAACAAGCGATGGCACAGCCTGCATACAGGATTGTTCGCTCACAGATGCTGACCTCGTGATACCGGATGAGATAGACGGTCTGAAAGTTACGGAGCTCGGAAAACGTGCCTTCGGAAGTACGGAAGGTCTTCCTTTCGAAACGATAACTATTCCTGCCGGAGTTGAGTATATCTCATCGGATGCGCCGTTCATATTCTGCGATAAACTCAAAGAAATAAAGGTAGATGCAGCTAATAAGGATTATGTTTCCGATGACGGTATACTTTACTCGGCTGATAAAAAGACATTGTTATGCTATCCTCAGGCTAAGGTAAATAGTTCTTTTACAATACCTGATGGCGTTGAGAAGCTTTATACGGGTGCTCTGTACAATACCTCTTTCAGTGAGATAACCGTTCCGGCTTCACTTAAAGAGATAGGTGCTTCAGCTTTCAACTCCATTTCAGCCCTTTCTGCTATCGACCTCAGCGAAACGGCAGTTACTGATATAGACGCGATGGCTTTTGCCGAGTGTACTTCACTGAAGGGGATAAAATTCCCGAAGGGGCTTGAATCCATTCAGGGCGGTGCTTTCTGGGGCTGTACTTCACTCAGCGAGATAGAGCTTCCGGAAGGACTGCTTACGATAGGTCAGAGCGCTTTCATTGATACAGCCCTGAAAGAGGTCGTTATACCGAAGTCTGTCCAGACTATCGCATACTGCGCTTTTGGATACGAAACTACTCCTTCCGGAGAAGAAACACCTTTGAGCAATTTTTCGATAATCGGTGAGCCGAATTCCGCTGCTCAGACATATGCTACCGATTCCGATCCGGAATACGGATATAAGAACGAGTTTGACTTCAAAACGCTCCAGCAGTATGAGCTGCAAAAGGAGATCGAATCCTATGAGCATAAGACAGAGGGAGACTATGAAATCGCTGTGAACGGCGATGAAGCCTATCTTGTTTTCTGCATGAGCGGCGACAAGGAAATAAAAGTTCCTGAGAAAATAGCCGGCTATACTCTTACTTTGGTGTATCCTGCCGCTTTCTCAAACTGCAATGCTGAGAAGATCGTTCTTCCGGAGGGCGTTAAGACTGTCCGTGAGACTGCTTTCTTCAACTGTGAGTATCTGAAAGAACTTGTTCTCCCTCAGAGTCTTGAAGTGATAGGTGCAAACTGCTTCTCGAACTGTGCTGCTCTTGAGGATGCTGACCTCGGCGGCGCAAAGATAGTCGGCACTGACGCTTTCACAGGATGCAGTGCTCTTCGTCATGTTAAGATCTCCGGCAACTGTACGTCCCTCGGCGAGCATCTTCCGTTCACGACCTGTACTCTCCTTGAGGATATAGATGTTTCCTCAGGCGATGGCGCTTTCAGCTCAAAGGACGGCATACTCTATGACCATGACGGCAAGATACTTATAGAGTATCCGCTCAATCACGGCGATTCGACAGTACATATCCCTGAGGGCGTCAAGGAAATAGGTGCTTATTCGTTTGCTGAATGTAAGACTATAAAGGATGTTGTTCTGCCGAAATCACTTGAAAGCATTGGACAATTTGCGTTCTATAACTGCGATGAGCTCAAAAAGCTGCGCGTTTACAAGCACGTTTCAGAGATAGGCGAGTGCGCCTTCGGATTCAAGGAGAATCCGGATTATGAGATCAGTCAGACAGGCACGAACAGCAGCAAGGAAAATGTAGAGCCGCACCTTCGCGTTGAAGGTTTCAAACTCTATACAAGCAAGAATTCGGAAGCCTATGATTTTGCAAAGAAAAATGATCTTGAAGTTGTAACTGGTACGGTAAGGATCGGAGATATGAATGTAAGTATCCCGATAATTGTTCTGATCTGTGCGGGAGCAGGGATCGTATTATTAGGAATACTGTTCTCAATTATTAAGGCATCTTCAAAGAAGAAACAGTCTTCCGGCAAGAAAAAGAAAGGAAAGGACAAGAAAAATGAAGCTTAAAAGACTGATCTCCGCTGCCGGAGCAGCTCTGCTTGCAATATCAGCGATACCGGTAAATGCTGCTTTTGCAGATCAGCTCCAGAGTGCAAACGATATTCTTACCGACGGTGCTTTTGAGTACGTGAACGTTGAGGGCGGCTATAAGATCACAAAATGTACCGCTACTATTATTACTGAGATACCGGCTTTAAGAAACGGTGTTCCGATAGTTGAGATAGGCGAGAACGCTTTTGCCGGCTTCAATGGTATAACCGACCTTACTATACCTGATTCTGTAAAGACGATAGACGCTAAGGCTTTCTATGGATGCACCTCTGCGAAGACTATCACGCTTCCGAAAAATATAAAATCTATCGGAGACGGCGCTTTTGTAGGATGCACAGGTTTTGAGAGCCTTACTCTGCCGGATTCCCTTACCGAAGTCGGTGATAATGCTTTCAGAAAGTGCGATCACCTTAAAGAGGTAAAATTCGGGGATAATATTGCCAAGATAGGCGATTATGCCTTCTATGAGTGTACAAGTCTTGAGAAGCTTGAACTTCCGGCATCGCTCAGCGAGATAGGCGAGCTTGCATTCGGAGAGCTGCTCTCGCTCAATGAAATAACGATCGGAAAAAGCGATAATTTCGCAGTGGACGAAGGTATTCTCACAAGCAAGGATAAGAAGGAGATATACTGTGCGGTCTCAACTCTCAGCGGTTCGCTTACTATCCCTGAGGGGACGGCTGTGATAAAGTCCGGCGCATTTTCTGCGGCAGCAGGTATTGAAGAGGTATTTCTCCCGAAATCGCTCTCTGCTATCGAAAACGGCGCATTCAGCTGTCAGTTTACCGGTGAGCTCGGTTACTGTTCGCTTCTGAAAAAGGTGAAGTTTTCAAACGGACTGCAAACTATCGGTGACAACGCATTTGCCTATACTTCGATAGAGAGCCTTGACCTCCCGGCGACACTTACAAGCATCGGAAGCAGTACTTTCAAGGGCTGCTATGCACTGGGTAAGGTCATAATACCGGACGGCGTTAAGAGCATAGGCGACAAGGCGTTTCTTGCCTGCGATAATCTCAACAGCGTTTCTGTGCCGAAGAGCGTCAGCAGCATAGGTGATGAGGCTTTTGGCTACACTGTTGATTATACAGGCGAGACTAATGAGGACGGCACTAAGGTAGTTGATATTGTTAAGAAGAGCGGCTTCAAGATGAGCGTTTCTTCGGGTTCGGAAGCTAAAAAGTATGCAAAGGACAATGATATTTCATACACTGTCAAGGATCGTAATCTTTTAAAAATGGCGTTTATTGTACTCTGTATAGCACTTCTTGCAGCGGCTGTTGTATTCGGTCTGGTTCTTATGTCAAGAAACAGAAAAACCGCAACGCTCGCACAGAAAAAAGTTAAAAAGATTGAAAAAGAGAAGGCTGAGGAAGCGGCTTACAAGACAATAATTGACGACTCGAAAGATATTAACAATTCTGAAAAATAGGGCGTTTTTAATACATATTGTATAGAAATTAAGAAAATTCTGAAAACTTCAAAATAACGGTGTTCATAATTTATTCACAGAGCAGACAAAAATGTCTGCTCTTAATTTTTGCCTGTAATCAGCCGAAAATACCTTGATGACATAGCTGATTATGCTTGCTGATCTGCGCTGTTTCTACGAATTTTTGATTTTGATTAAACAGAAAACATTATAACAATAAGTTTACTTGCAATTTGCCAAAATATGTGCTATAATATAATCAACAAAGAGAGAAACATTCGTATAACATAAACAAAAATGTAGAGAGGTGAGTAGTATGAAAAAAACTTTAACAGCTATAACTACAATGATGATGATCGGTAGTTTCTTAACAATGACATTCGGTATGGCAGCTAACGCTTCTTACAAGGGCGATAACGAAATGGTAGAGTATGATCCTACTAACTATATCGAATACAAGACTGGCGAAGGCGAAGAGATCTCAACAGATATTCAGACTACTCCAACTTTATCAGTAGTCAGCAAGAATATCCTCTTCACAGAAGACATCCGCGGTATGGAAGTTCCGGTAGAGTTCGTAGTAACCGGCGCTGACAATGCTTATGCTTGCTTCGATATTACTATCCATTATGATACTCGTCTTCATCCTTCAACCAATGCTCCGTTCGTAAAGGGCGAGGCTCTTGCAGGTGCTCAGGTATTCCGTCCGATGATCAATGAGATCAGAACTGGTGATGAGTACAATAGCATGAAGGTTATGACAACTGCTAATGACGATGTATTAAGAGATGGCGTTATCTTTACAGTTACATTCTGTGTTCCTAAGGACGCAGAGATCGGCGACCTCTATCCGATAGGTTTTGAGTTTGCTTACGACAGCAATACAAACGACGCTTTTACAAACGTTGAAGACAATACAGCAGGCAGAGCAATGCAGGATTGGCTCTTCACAAAGGGTATGCAGAATGGCTGCATCAGAATAGTTGATAACCCTAACAAGACTTTTGATACTCCTGAAGATATAATCTCAGTAATAGATGAGAATAACTTAACAGAAGAGGAAACAAACGAGATCAAGGCTAAGATCGAAGAAAATATGGCTGCTAACGCAGGCATTCAGGTTGACCGCGAAACAAAGCACATTGACGAGATCAAGGAAGTTGCAGCAGGTTATTCCTTCATGTTCATGCCGGTAAATCTTCCTAAGAACGCAAATATATACTGGTTCAGCGACAACACTAAATTAGCAACTGTTGATAACGGTATCATCCACGTAAACGGAAACGCTTACGGTAAGGCTACTATATATGCAGTAGTTGGTAACTGCATGATGGATTTCACTATCAACATCCCTAATCCGAATCCGGATAACGGCGATGCTAACAACGATAACGAAGTTAACATAGCTGACGAAGTTCTCGTAATGCAGGCAGCTAACAACGAAGCTAAGTACGGCATAAACGGCACAGACGAGAACCGTATCACAGCTGAGGGCGTTAAGAAGGGCAACGTAGACCGCATGAATGGTCTCGATCTTGAAGATGCTCGCCAGATCCACAACAACCTCTTAGCTGCTTGAATCTGAAATCTTAAATCTCTCTTTCATACTACTCAAGGAGCTTCCTCCAACCGGAGGAAGCTGCCTGCTTATAAGTAAAAACGCGCTGCTTGGTCGAACATGACATTATAGCAGCGCTTTTTGATGAAAGATGTTCGCTTTTGAATAGCTTGTGTCTGATAAAAGGCAGCATTAGGTAAAGTTACCTAATTGCTGTCTTTTTTGTCTGTCAGATTATCGAGTGCATATTCGCAGCATTGCACAACGAGCTGATTGAATGATATGTCGTTCTGCGCTGTAAGTCTCTCAAGCTTTTCGATAAGTGTATCGGGCATTCTGATAGTTTTGTTGGAAGAAGTAGGCTTTTTTATTTCAAACATTTATCATTCACTCCATTCAATATGCTATAATATAGTTAACAGGTAAAGAAAATACTTGTTTCAATTTCACAAAGGAGGCGTTTGTATGAAAGCTAACAAAATTATCGCAGCAGTTCTCGCAATTACCTTGATCGGAGGAAGCACGACCGGTTATTTAAAAGTAAACTCATCGCCCTCTTTTGAGGTCAGTGCGGCGGATGATTCATACGAAACTATCACTTGCGGCATTGCATATGCAATGGGTATCTGTGCTGATGTGAGCGAAATAAAGGATGAAGATCTGAATGGAACTGAAACATCCAAAGTTACAGAGGACTTTCTGCTTGGCACAGTGAAGTCGCTGGCTGTAAGGGCAAACCACGTTGCTTTGATGATACGGTTAGAAGCTCAGCTTATTAAAATGATTACTAAAGCTCCGACTCTTTTCAGAGCGATAATGAACACAAGAGAGGCTGTTGCTCTTACTGAGATGAGTACAGAAAACTAAGATCAATGCTCCATAATAATAAAAAGGACAGCATGGCTGTCCTTCAGCTTGTCGAAAAAGTCGAATTATACATAAAAGCAGCATGGGCGGCGGAACGCCGCCCCTACATTTTGCCCAAATACCGTTGTTTCTTGTAGGGGCGACGTTCCGTCGCCCGCTGATAACAGAATCGAAATGTGGTTTATTGACAGACTGAAGGACAGCGTGGCTGTCCTTTTTATTGTTTTTATACACATATTTTTGCGAAAAACTACGTCGTTTTTCTACGCTTGTTTTCTGAAATCAAAAACGAGATAGCGAGAGAAATTAAGAAAACAAGAGAGAAACAAAGAGAAAGTGGGGTATATATTAAAAAAAATCTCAAAAAAGCCTTGACAAGAGGCGGATGTTAGTGTATAATATGTCTTGCACTGTCGGGAACTCGGAATTTTCCCCCGACGAAAATAAATTAACGGAGGAATATATTATGTCTACTACACTGGCAAAACCTGCTGAAGTAACTCGCACCTGGTACGTCCTCGATGCTGCTGGACAGCCACTCGGTCGTGTTGCAGCTAAGGCAGCTCATATTCTCAGAGGCAAGCATAAGCCTACTTTCACACCTAACGTTGACTGCGGTGACCACGTTATCGTTATCAACTGCGCTCAGGCTATCCTTACTGGTAAGAAACTCGAGCAGAAGAAGTTCTACTGGCACACTGGCTGGATCGGCGGTATCAAGTCTATCGCTTACAAGGATATGATGGCTAATCAGGCTGACAGAGCTATGATGATCGCTGTTAACGGTATGCTTCCTAACAACAGCCTCGGACGCGCTCAGCTTAAGAGACTCAGAACTTATAAGGACGCTAACCACAACCAGGCTGCTCAGAAGCCTGTTGCTTACGAGCTTTAATTCAGGAGGTGCTTTTAAATGTACGAATCAAAAGTTAAATACTACTATGGAACTGGCAGAAGAAAGCACTCTGTTGCAAGAGTTAGAATCTATCCCGGTTCTGGTAATGTAACAATCAACGGCAGAGGTATTGATGACTATTTCGGTCTTGAGACACTCAAGCTCATCGTTCGTCAGCCTCTCGCTCTTACTGATAATCTCGATAAGTTCGACATCGTTTGCACTGTTGTCGGCGGCGGCGTTACAGGTCAGGCTGGTGCTATCAGACACGGCCTTTCACGTGCTCTCCTCGAGTTCAGCCCTGAACTTCGTCCAACCCTCAAGAAGGCTGGTTTCCTCACTCGTGACCCACGTATGAAGGAAAGAAAGAAGTACGGTCTCAAGGCTGCTCGTCGCGCTCCTCAGTTCTCAAAGAGATAATCACATTATCGCTATCAAGTACCTTTGCTATGCAGAGGTACTTTTCTTTTTTCAGGCTGAGGAGTCCTCGCAGCGCCGACAGTTCTCAAAGATAATTTTATCCCAACTGGTACTATACGAAAAATCGCCTCGCAGGGCTATCCTGCGAGGCGCTATGTTTTTATAAGAAGTCATGTTATGGCTTGCTGTAATCAAGAGCGAAGAACCAATCCTGAGTGCCTTCTGGAGAGAAGTACAATTCAATAGTGTCTTTTTCGACTTTGTAGCCATCCTGATCGGTACCTTTAGCAGTGAACATAAAATAGGAAGGACCATCATATTCTTTAGTTCCATAGATCTGATTGAAACTCTTTCCATCGTACCCGTTACCGCTGTCGTCAACAGAAACGAGATAGGTATTATAGGCATTTTCAGACTTATAGGCGGTCATTTTATGCTCCTTACCTTCCATAGTCAGAGTGCCGTCATCTGAGATCTTTATGGTCTTGGATACGAATCTGTCTTTTATATCCTTACTTTCGTAGCCCTCAGCGCGGATATTCACGATAGATGAGGTGCAGGTGTATTCGCCAGCCATATCCTTAAAAGCCTTTTCGCCGATTCCTGAACTTGCTTTTGAACTGCTGCTGTTGTTGCTGTTGGTACTTTCTTTACTTCCGCAGGCTGTGAAAGCCGGAACACAAAGAGTAAGAGCCATAGCGGCTGCGGCGATTTTTGAAATATTCATAGAGCTCCTCCTTTAGGTTTATGATACTATATTATAGCACATATTGGCAAGAATAGCAAGCTGCACGGAGAAAAAGGCAGTTTGTAGGCACATTTAACAGTTGAAACTTTGACTTCTAAGTAGTTTTTTGACGAATATACAAAAAAGTATTACAATTTGGTACAAATAGTGAAAACTGCGTGAAATCTATGTATAATTATAAGAAGGGATGAAAAATTCCTTAATTATAACTAAGGAGAAGATATTTATGAAGAAGATTGCAGCACTTTCAATGGCAGCAGTTATGCTTACAAGCGCATTTGTAGGATGCGGAAGCAAGAGCAGCAGCAAGGATAAGGATTATGCTGGCAAGTATGAATTACAGAAGATGTCTATGGGCGATGAGTCATACGAGGGCGATATCGCAGGAACACCTATTGCTCTTATGATGCAGGTTGAACTCAAGAGCGATGGTACAGCCGTAGAGAACAGCCTTACTGGCGACAATGGAACAGGTAAGTGGGAAGCTGACGGCGACACTGTTACTATCGAGATCGATGGCGATAAGGTGAAGTTCGAGGCTGACGGCGACACTCTCACTGGTAAGCAGGGTGAAGGCGACGAAGCTATGGAAATGGTTATCAAGAAGGTTAGCGAATTCACCACAAAGGCAAGCAACTAATTCTGTATTGATAGGATGCTCTGCGTATCTGCGCGGAGCATCTTTTGTTTTATATACATAATTATTGACTTTTTATGATTATCATGATACAATACTTGTATAATTACGTGATATAAGGAGAATTGATTATGAAAAGATTTATAGCAGCATTAACAGCTTTAGTAACAGTTGCCTGCACATTCACAGCCTGTGGAAGCAGCGACAGCGGCAGTGATTCTGCTTCTGACAGCACAAAGGCTTCGACAACCTCTTCGGCTGAAAATGAGGATTCAACTAAGACTGATGCTTCCGAAAACAGCAGCAGTTCCGGAAAGGAGACTACTACCGCTGCAAAAACGACCGGAAAGAAGCAGAGTGCTTCAACTGAGCCGGAGGATCCTGATGTTGAATATGATGAGGTCGATGATGATGTCGAGGATGCTCTTAATGATATGATAGATTCTGTGAATAATTGCGACGTTGAGGCTTATTTGAACTATCAGCTCCCTGAGAAGCTTATTGATCCTCTTTTAACGGCTTTGAATGTTAAAAAAGAGGATATGCTGAAAGAATACGAGGAGAGTTCAAAGGATGAGATACCTCTTGAACTTGTCAAAGTAGTCGGAGTTCACGAAGATGCAGATATGCTTGATGAAGCTGTTGATGAGATCTGTAAGAACTATGAGGAATCAAAGAAAGAATCAGACAGGGTATTTGATATTGGCGACCTCGATCTTAAAAAGTATCTTGATATAACCGATGTGTGGACCTTAGAAGTTACTATTAAGAACGCTAAGGGTGAAGAAGAAACTGATGAATTCCTGACATACTATCTTGAAGATGAGGGCTGGAAGTTCGATACATTCCTGTTCAGCTCATATAATCATGTGAAGTCATCAAAGAAAAGGTCAATGAATGCTTCGGCTTCATCACTTCAGAAGGCTGCAAGTGCTGCTCTTTGCGATCTGGATGTAAAGGGTGTTAAGATCGAAGGCAAGTATATCATCTCTTCGGAGGATAAGAAAGACAGGGATCTCCCTGATGGAATGAATAGGGAAGAGGTCTTGGAACTCATCGGCAAATACGCAGACTTTATTGATGACACGAATTGGTTCGTTGTCGTTGAAGGCGGCGAGTGCGTTTATGCTGCTTTTCAGAAAAAGGACAGCGATTACTATGCTTTCGGTACCTATCCGGCAGATCAGATATATGCCGGCGGCGGTAAGACCGATGAACTTGATCGTTCATATTCCTATGATGAGGTATATTATGAGTGTACAAAAGCACTGAAGTAAATTAAAAAGCAGTTAGCAATAAGCTAACTGCTTTTTTGTAATTATTTTGCCTGCACTCCTGAAACACCAAGCCGTGAGAAGTATTCATCGGCATAGCTTCTGTACTGCTGTCGGAAGATCTCGTCGTTCTCCTTGACATCATGCAGATAAGCGTGGAGATTGGTCTTTTCGTCGGTCTCAATGAGACATCCGGCGATGTTTGAACAGTGATCCGAAACACGTTCGAGATTCGTGAGCACATCCTGGAATATATAGCCGAGCTCAACGGTACATTCATCATTCTGCAAACGGCGTATGTGGCGGTTTTTAAGCTCTGTGCTGAGGTTGTCCACCACTTCTTCGAGCGGTTCTACTGTATGTGCGATCGAGAGATCGTTGGCGTTATATGAATCAATTGCGCGGTTGATATTTTCTCTGATAGCGTCTGTGATGACGTGTATCTCGGCCTTGCATTCGCCGGAGAATGTTATGCCCTTATCGTGCATTTCCTGAGCGGATTCAACGAGGTTTACAGCGTGATCTGAGATACGCTCGAAATTTCCGACACAGTGCATCATCTTGGAAAGACTGCGGCTGTCGTTGCCGGTAACTGATTTCTTGGAGATCTTGAGCAGATAGCTGTTGATCTTATCCTCAAAGCCGTCAATGATGTCTTCATTTTCGATGATGGTCTCACATTTTCCTGAGTCATATTCCTTGAGGTTATCGAGTGCCATGATGATGGTCTCGCGTGTCAGCTCAGCCATTTGTATTGCAGCGCCCTTGCAGGCTTCGACTGCTACGGCAGGAGTTTTGAGGAGACGTTCATCAAGTCCGAGAAGATTCTTTTTATGGCTGAAATCTGTTTCTTTACCGTCACGTACAATGAACATTGAAAGAGAAACGAGCTGTTTTGTGAACGGCAGCAGTATTGCAGTAGTTGCAACGTTGAATATGGTGTGCATAACAGCGATACCGGTATATCCGACGGTTTGCTCCAGGATACCGAGCCCTACAATGTTCTGGAGTATCAGAACAACAGGGAGCAGCACGATAGTGCCGATGATCTTTACAAGAATATGGATACAAGCTACTCTTTTTGCATCCTTATTTACGCCAAATGTGGAAATAAGCGCGGTCACGCAGGTACCAATGTTACATCCCATGATTATCGGGAGCGCCATACCGTAGGTGAGAGCACCTGACTTTGAGAAAGCCATGAGTATACCGATAGAACCGGCAGAGCTCTGTATGATACCTGTGAAGATCGCTCCGACTGCTACGCCGAGAACCGGGTTCTCAAAGGCTGTGAGCAGCTTCTGGAAATCGGGAGAATTAGCGAGCGGATCGACGGAATCAGACATAAGTGACATACCTGTCATCAGCACTGCAAATCCCACGAGGATACGTCCTATATCCTTTTTCTTGTTCTTCTTGGCGAACATAATAAGTATTACGCCGGCAAGAGCAACAAGCGGTGAAAACGATTTTGGTTTCAGCATTCTCAGCACGAAATCAAGTGCGTTGCCGCTGCCGGTTTCCTTAATGTCTCCGAGACAAAGTATCCAGGCAGTAAATGTTGTTCCTATGTCGGCGCCAAAGCAGACGGCAACAGTCTGCCCGAGCGTCATAATGCCCGAGTTTACGAAGCCGACGAGCATTACCGTCATCGCTGATGAGGATTGTATTGCGACTGTAACGCCCATACCGAGGAGAATACTTTTTATCTTGTTCGAGGTCATCTTTTTTAGTGCGACCTCCAGCTTACCTCCGGTAAGTTTTTCGAGTCCTGTTGACATAACGTTCATACCGTAAAGGAAGAACGCGAGTCCTCCGAGCAGAGTGAAGATGTTAAAAATCGAAAAATCGTTATCCATTTTTGTCTCCTGAAGTTTTAATTATTCCCAACCTTTTATATCATCCAAATTATATTATATCTTAAATTCCGACATAGTCAATAGACTGCGGCGAATTTTAACCTTAATTTTACAAATTCTTTCCGAAATATCTGCTGATTCCGGCTTATAACAGTGTTGTTGGGATGTCGTTGAGCTGTGTTTGAAGCACGTGTGATGCCGTATACTTATATTATACTACAATTATTCCATTTTGTCGAGTATGAAGAGGTATTTTTCTTCGCATAGGTTAAAAAGCGCGGCTTTTTCTCCGCGCATCTTGCTATTTTTGTAATATTGTGATATAATTATTAGGTATTTTTAACGGATCGGGGGTGTCGATACGGAAAAACCGGCAGTTCTTTACATGGTAATACCATGCTATAACGAGGAAGCTGTGCTTCCGGAGACTTCAAAGCGGATGCGTGAAAAGTATCGGCAGCTTATCGGAGAGGGGATAATATCCTCAAAAAGCCGCATAGTCTTTGTGAATGACGGCTCGAAGGATTCCACTTGGGACATCATAAAAAAGCTTCATGCAGATGCTCCGGAGTATTTTTCCGGTATTGACCTCGCCCATAACAGCGGTCATCAGAATGCCGTTCTTGCCGGACTTATGAGCGTTAAGGATATTTGCGATGCTGCCATATCTATGGATGCTGACCTTCAGGATGACATCAATGCTATTGATGAAATGATGCTTAAATTCTATGAGGGTAATCATGTGGTATACGGCGTGAGAAGCGCTCGTAAGACTGATTCGTTCTTCAAGAAGTTCACTGCGGAAAGCTTCTACAAATTCATGAAGCTGATGGGGGCGGATGTTATCTATAATCATGCGGATTTTCGTCTGATGAGCAGGAGAGTGCTTGAGGAACTCTCAAATTACAAGGAAGTAAATCTCTTCCTTCGCGGAATGGTGCCTCTGATCGGCTTTAAGAGCTGCTCAGTCTACTATGAGCGCAGCGAACGGTTCGCCGGCGAAAGCAAGTATCCGCTTCGGAAAATGCTGTCATTCGCGGTGAATGGCATAACATCGTTCAGCACCAAGCCTCTGAAATTCATAACTGCGCTCGGATTTATAATGTCGATAATGAGCGTTTGTGCGTTCATATGGGCGTTTGTGGCAAAATTCTGCGGATTTGCGGAGCTCGGATGGTCGAGCCTGCTTTGTTCGATATGGCTTATAGGCGGATTGCAGCTGTTCTGTCTCGGTATTATCGGTGAATACGTCGGAAAGATATACGCTGAGGTCAAACACCGGCCGCGGTTTATAGTAGCGGACTTTCTCAACGATCTCGGTGCGGAGTTCATCAATGACGAATCAGCGGACGAGAATAAATAAGCTGAGCTCACTATCCGGCAGATAGTTGACATTTTGCCGGATTAGTGCTATAATACCTATATCTATGTAATCATCAGAAAAGAGGACTGTTTTATATGGCAAAGGATAAAAAACTGGTCACTGCGATCACCTCTATGGACGAGGATTTCGCGCAGTGGTACACTGACATCTGCAAAAAAGCCGAACTCATCGAATATACCAGCGTTAAGGGCTGTATGGTGATTCGCCCTTACGGCTATGCTATCTGGGAGAACATTCAGCATATCCTTGATACTATGTTCAAGGAAACCGGTCACGAAAACGTTTGTATGCCGATGTTCATTCCTGAAAGCCTTCTTCAGAAGGAAAAGGATCACGTTGAGGGCTTTGCTCCGGAAGTTGCTTGGGTAACTCACGGAGGAAATGAGAAGCTTGAGGACAGACTCTGTGTTCGTCCGACCTCGGAGACTCTCTTCTGCGAGCATTATTCAAATATAGTTCACTCCTATCGTGATCTCCCTAAGCTTTATAATCAGTGGGTAAGCGTTGTTCGCTGGGAAAAGACCACACGTCCTTTCCTCCGTTCAAGAGAGTTCCTCTGGCAGGAAGGTCATACTATCCACGCAACTGCTGATGAGGCTGTCGAGGAGACAGAGCGTATGCTCAATCTCTATGCAAAGTTCTGCGAGGATTCGCTTGCAATGCCTGTTGTTAAGGGCAGAAAGACCGACAGCGATAAGTTCGCCGGCGCTGAGGCTACATACGC
Source organism: Ruminococcus flavefaciens (assembly GCA_015067005.1). Lineage (GTDB taxonomy): Bacteria > Bacillota > Clostridia > Oscillospirales > Ruminococcaceae > Ruminococcus > Ruminococcus flavefaciens_AA. The sequence goes on along the minus strand of SVNH01000018.1, from coordinate 32,920 downwards.
TATCGAGGCTCTTATGCACGACGGTAAGGCTCTTCAGGCTGGTACATCTCATTATTTCGGCGACGGCTTTGCAAGAGCTTTCGATATACAGTATACGGATAAGGATAATCAGCGCGTTTATCCTCATCAGACCAGCTGGGGCGTTACAACACGTCTTATCGGCGCTGTCATCATGACTCACGGCGATAACAGCGGTCTTGTACTTCCGCCGGCAGTTGCTCCGGTACAGGTCGTTATCGTGCCTGTTGCCCAGCATAAGGAAGGTGTTCTCGATAAGGCTAATGAACTGAAGGAGCGCCTTGCAAAGGCAGGAATCCGCGTTAAGCTCGATGACAGCGAGAATTCACCGGGCTGGAAGTTCGCTGAATACGAAATGAAGGGCGTACCGCTCAGAGTTGAGATCGGTCCGCGCGATATTGAAGAAGGAAAATGCGTTGTTGCTTCACGCTGGAACGGCGAAAAGACTGCTGTTGCTCTCGGTGACCTTGAGACTGCTGTTGCTCAGAAGCTTCAGGAAGCACACGACGGTATGTACAACAAGGCTCTCGAAAATCAGAAGAAGCGCACTTATGCCTGCACAACACTCGATGAGATCACAAAGGCTCTCGAAAACGGCGACGGCTTCATAAAGGCTATGTGGTGCGGCGATGAGGCTTGCGAGGACGAGGTCAAGGAAAAGACCGGTGTCGGTTCAAGATGTATCCCGTTTGAACAGGAGAAACTCAGCGATAAGTGCGTATGCTGCGGCAAACCGGCTAAATGCATGGTGTTCTGGGGCAAGGCTTATTGATCGCTGTACAGGTCAGATCGTATAAAGACAAAAATCAAGCGTATCGCTGCGGCGGTACGCTTTTTTGCAGCATCAGCTTTATCCTGACGAAACGACAAAAAAGTCATTGACATGGGAGCGGCTTAGACGTATAATTATTGTGTACAACTATTTCAGGGGATATTCTAATGAAGAACTTTTTCCGCTCTATGGGCGTTTTTTTACGTGCTCTGCCACATTTCCTGCTGTTTGAAATGCTATACAAAACTATACTTCTTGCTGTTGGAGCACCTGTGCTTTCCGCACTCCTTGAACTTACTATGAAAATATCGAGGGTGAATTACCTCGATGATGAGAGCCTTCTTGTTTACCTGCATAGTCCTGTTACTGTTTTTGTGCTGCTTATAGTAGTCTATGTTTCGGGATTCTTTACGTTTATCGAGTTCTCGGCGCTTGCTGCCTGCTTTACCTGCTGTGCAAAGCGCGAGAGGCTTACCATAGGAGGCATGATACTGACAGGACTGAAAAGCTTCAGAAAGGCTTTCCGGACTGCTTCTCCGCTGAAATTTGCGGTATTCATGCTGTTTATATCGCTCTCGGAATTCTCGCTTTCTTCAGGTGTGTTCATGTTTCCGCTTCTGCCGCTTCTGAAGAAGATATTTGCGGATGTAGGAGGCAATTCGGCTATTATAGCTTATATCCTTGCGGAAATGCTTTTCGTTTTTGCGATAGTACGCCGAAGCTACTCGCTGCATTATCTTGCGCTTACTGAGAAAAACTTCCCCGAAAGCATACGTTCAAGCTGCGAAAAGATACATCATAAGCGTACCCGTATGGCAGGGGCGCTGCTTCTGTGGATACTGACTGTTCTTGCGGTAACTGTGGTAGTGATCTTTGGTATCAGCTATGTTATAGTTCTCTTTGTAAAGGGATTTTCGCGTCCGGATTCAGCTTTCAGGACCTCGCTTGTGGTAATGCGCTACTCGATGAGGGTGTTTACAGCTGTTTCTGCATTTTTCGCTGCTCCTGCAATTATATGCTGGCTTACCGGAAGATTCCTTGCTGACACTGAGAACGACGGTCAGCTTATTATTCCGGACCGCGACCGCAAAAAAATGAACAAGGCACATAAGTCGGTACTCATTGCTACGCTGTCTGTCGCTGCGGTGCTTATTAACGTCAGTTATTTCCGTGCCGTTTATAATGGACGTATTCTTATAAATACCGGCATTTTTACACGTACTAACATCAGCGCTCACCGAGGAGCGTCCTCGGTCGCTCCCGAGAATACCCGCTATGCCTTTGAAGCTGCTCTTGAAAGTGATACCGATTTCATCGAACTGGATGTTCAGCTGACTAAAGACGGCAAGCTTGTGGTGTTCCATGATGATACGATAGAGCGTACTACCAACGGTTCGGGACGCATTTACGATCATACCTATGCTGAGCTGCTTGAACTCTCTGCCGGCAGCTGGTATTCCAAGACCGGTGAATTCGATGACGCTAAAATAATGACGTTCGAGGAAGTTCTTGATCTTGTGGGAAAGAAGAAGCGTCTGAACGTTGAGATCAAGGATACAGGTGATTCCGTTCGTGCGACTGAGAAAGCGGTTGAGCTCATAGAAAAGCACAATATCACAACGACCTGCTATGTCAGCTCATTTTCTTATCCGCTTCTGAGGATAGTGAAACGTCTGAATCCCAAGATAAAGACCGCGCTGATAGCTAACGTTGCTGTTTCGACCTCTTATTCGCGTCTGAAAGACATTGATGCGGTCAGCCTGAACTATCTGTTTATCAACCGCGGAACGGTAAATGCTGCACACCAGAACGGCAAGCAGGTATTTGTGTGGACTGTTGACCGGCGTGACGATATTAAGCAGATGATAGCGCTCGGAGTTGATAATATCATAACCAATAAGCCTGATATTGCTGCGGAAGAGGTTTATTCCGACAGCGTGGGCGACACTATACTGAAACTGCTTGATATTGTATTTGCCTGATACTGCGGTCGCCCGGTATGCGAGGCGGTTCGGAGATTTATCGTACAATATAAAGCTGACTTAACTTATAACGGAGGAATTATGCCAAGATTTTTTGTTGAAACGATTGATGAAGAGAATATAATGCTTACAGGCAGCGATGCTCATCATGCCGGCTTTTCACTCAGAATGAAAGCCGGAGAAGCGCTTACTGTCTGCTGTGACGGTATCGACTATAATTGCGTGATACGCAGTATTACGGGGGATGCGGTTTATCTTGACCTTGTTGAGAAACACCGCTGTGCTGCTGAGCCAAATATAGAGGTTACGCTGTTTCAGGCTGTTCCTAAGCTGGATAAGCTTGAATTTATCATCCGCAAAAGCGTTGAACTCGGTGCTGCAAGGATAGTTCCGGTGCTTACAAGACGCTGTATATCAAGACCGGATAAGAAGGATTTCGCCAAGAAGCTCGTAAGGCTGAACAAGATCGCGGAGGAAGCCGCAAAGCAGTCCGGACGCGGCATCATACCTACCGTTGAGCCGATCGCATCGTATCAGGAGGCTCTCGGCATGATGAAGCAGCTTGACCTCAATATCATTCTCTATGAGGAAAAGGGCGGAGTTCCCTTCGATAAAGTGGGATTTGAAGGCGCTAAGACGGTCGGGCTCGTTATCGGAAGTGAGGGCGGCTTCGACAAGGAAGAGGTCGAGGCAGCTGCTGAACTTGGTGCGGTTCAGGTATGGCTCGGAAACAGGATACTTCGTTGTGAAACTGCACCAATAACTGCTCTATCAATTTTGATGTTTTTAACAAATAATATGTAAGAGGTTGAAATTTTAAAAATTGTATGTTATAATATACTTAGTTTATCGCACACCGCTCGCAAGCGGCACGGTAACACACTATAACTTGCGAAGAAAAGAGGAAATAATATGAGCAAATTTTTAGTAGCGGTTTTAGCTGCCGGTGCTGCAGCTGCTGCAGGATACGTTGCAACACACTATTTTAAGAGCAAAGACGACGATTATGATGACGATGTGTACGATGACGAGTATGAATTCGGTGACGATAGCATCGATTTTGAGGTCGACGAGGATGCTGCTGACGAGGCTAAGGAAGCCGTTGAGGATGCTGCTGAGGACGTTAAGGAAGCTGTTGAAGATGCTGCTGAGGACGTTAAGGATGCAGTTGAGGATCTCAAGGACTAAGTCTTGCATAAGGGAGAGCATAGCTCTCCCTCTTTTGTGAATTTGGTGATACTCAAAAGAAAATCGGTGCTTTTTTTGTGAAAAGCTACGAAAAAAATACTTTGCACTTGACATTTGCCGAAACTCTTGATATAATATAAAAGCTGTCTGTCGTGGACATCTTGAATGTGATCCGAGGCGTAACTCAGTTTGGTAGAGTGCTTGGTTTGGGACCAAGATGCCGCAGGTTCGAGTCCTGTCGCCTCGACCACTCTTTTTTGAAAATGAAAAAATTTCAAAAAAGGTATTGACAAGTCCGACAGAATGTGGTATAATAATTAAGCGTTAAACGCTGGTGTAGCTCAGTTGGTAGAGCAGCTGATTTGTAATCAGCAGGTCGGGGGTTCGAGTCCGTCCACCAGCTCCATTTTTATCGGCTTAGCCGATGATAATTGAATATGGGAGAGTTCCCGAGTGGCCAAAGGGGGCAGACTGTAAATCTGTTGCTTTTCAGCTTCGGTGGTCCGAATCCACCCTCTCCCACCAAGTCCGATAGTTTATGCTATCGGATTTTTTTGTGTCGAAAAGTATTGACAAATATCGTATTTTCGTGCTATACTGAAGAGTAGCGGCTTCTTGATTTCAATACTAATAATTTAAAATATACCAATACTGCCGCTGATTTCAGGAGAAATAACTATGATAAGAGCAGAACTATCTTATACAAAAGCACATTTCAGAAAATTACTTTCACTAAATAAAAAAAATACCTTCAGGAAGATATACTGTGCAGCTTGTTTCGCTTTGGGATTGATCTTTATGTTCCTGTTTATCAGGATCGACAGCTCTGAGATCGCTTATTTCACTCTTGGATTGATACTGCTTATATGCGGCGGTATTACTCTGCGCTGGACTGTAATGATGCTTCCGGCAAATCAGCTGAAAAAATTTCAGCAGCTATATCCCGATGGTACATGGCGCTTCATTTTCAACGAAGACAAAATACTCTGCGATTCAAAAAGCGTTATCCATTCAAGAAGATCAGAGTACGCTTATGCGGCTGTTGATTCCGCTTGCTTCAAGGACGATTTCTTTATGTTTAAATTATGCGGCAATTCCGCTTTGGCTATGTTCTTTTCGGATGACATCAAGGAAGGAAGCCCCGATCAGCTGAGAGAACTCCTTAGCCAGAAGCTTGGCGATAAATTCACTGTTATCGAACAGTAAACCTATGTTGAAAGCGGCTGTTGAGCCGTTTGAATATGAAAAGAAAGAATTGAAAAGAAAATTAATCGGAGGAATGTTTTAATGGTAAGAGAAGATTTAAGAAATATCGCGATCATTGCTCACGTTGACCACGGTAAGACCACTCTCGTTGACGAAATGCTCAAGCAGGGCGGCGTTTTCAGAGAAAATCAGAATGTCGCTGAGAGAGTTATGGACTCAAACGACATCGAGCGTGAAAGAGGTATTACTATCCTCGCTAAGAATACTTCCGTTATGTACAACGGTACTAAGATCAATATTATAGACACTCCCGGACACGCTGACTTCGGTGGTGAGGTTGAACGTGTTCTCGAAATGGTAGACGGCGTACTTCTTCTCGTTGATGCTGCTGAAGGTCCTATGCCTCAGACAAGATTCGTGCTTTCAAAGGCTCTTGAAATGGGACACAAGATCATAGTTGTAGTAAATAAGATCGACCGTCCCGACGCAAGACTTGATGAGATCGGCGATGAAGTCCTCGAACTCCTTCTCGATCTTGATGCAAATGACGAACAGCTCGAATCCCCGCTCCTTTTCTGTTCAGGCAGAAGCGGTACAGCTTCACTTAGTCAGTATGAAGCAGGTACTGACCTCAAGCCGCTTTTCGATACTATCATCAACTATATCGAACCGCCTAAGGGCGAGGAGGAAGAGCCGCTTCAGATGCTCATTTCCTCTATCGACTATAACGAGTATGTTGGACGTATCGGTATCGGACGTATTGTCCGCGGAAATATCAAGGTGAATCAGCAGGTGACTGTCTGCGATTACACCGAATCAAAGAAGAATTACAATGCTAAGATAGTTTCTCTCCTTCAGATCGAGGGACTTAACCGCGTTCCTGTACAGGAAGCTAAAATGGGCGATATTGTGTGGATCTCAGGTATCGAGAACATCACTATCGGTGATACTATCTGCGCTACTGATACCCCTGAGCCGCTTCCTTTTGTTAAGATAAGCGAGCCTACTGTTGAAATGACATTTGCTGTAAACGACAGCCCGTTTGCAGGCAAGGAGGGTAAGTTCGTTACTTCCCGTCAGCTTCGTGAGAGACTTTTCCGCGAACTTCTCAAGGATGTTTCACTCAGAGTTACTGAGACAGAGAATACAGATGCTTTCCGCGTTGCCGGAAGAGGTGAGATGCACCTCTCTATCCTCATCGAGAATATGCGCCGTGAGGGCTATGAGCTCTCAGTTTCAACTCCCCGCGTACTCTTCAAGAAGGATGAGGAAACAGGTCAGACACTTGAACCTATCGAGCGCCTCGTTATCGACGTTCCTGAGGACTGCGTAGGTTCTGTTATGGAGAAAATGGGAAGCCGCAAGGGCGAGCTCGTTGCTATGCATCCACAGGGCAGCCGTATGCGTATTGAGTTCCTTGTGCCTGCAAGAGGTCTTTTCGGTTACAAGAGCGAATTCCTTACCGATACTAAGGGCGAAGGTATCATGAGCCACGTTTTCGACAGCTATCAGCCATTCAAGGGCGAGATCGAACGCAGAAACACAGGCTCACTCGTTTCATTCGAGACCGGCGAGGCTGTTACTTACGGTCTTTATAATGCTCAGGAACGCGGTCAGCTCTTCATCGGTTCAGGTACTCCGGTTTATGAGGGCATGATAGTAGGTGCTTCCCCTAAGGTCGAGGACCTCGTTGTAAATGTCTGCAAGAAGAAGCACCTCACAAATACTCGTGCAAGCGGCAGCGATGATGCTCTTCGTCTCGTTCCGCCAAGGATCCTCAGCCTTGAGGACTGTCTCGAATTCCTTGCTGATGATGAGCTTCTTGAGGTAACTCCTGAATCGCTTCGTATCAGAAAGCGTATCCTCAGTAATCAGCAGCGCGCTAAGATACGCGGAAATGCTGCAAAAAATCAGGGCTGATCGCGGTAAGCGTAAGTTTTTGCGGAATACTGAGCATGACAGATGCTTTGTCCGCTCATATGAAGCCGACAGCCGAAATGAAAAGAGGTTAAAAATGAGATCAAATAAGCTTTTTGCCGTAATTACCGCAGTTTCTATGATCGCTGCACTGACTTCATGTTCGGGAAGCGATTCATCGTCCGGAAGTAAAAATGATTCCTCTGCGGCTTCTGAGAGTACTTCATCTTCTGCTGAGAATACTTCAGCCTCTGATGAGAATCTGATCACAGCCGCTTATTCCACTGAGAATGAGACTGAGACAGAAACAAATGACGAGGTCCTTCAGGAAATAATAGACACTGTTGAGGAACAGGAGGTCGCTGATAAGTATTTCGATGATCTCGGTTCAATAGGCGATCTTGTTGTTCTCGATGACGATGATCCGGAAAAAGACCTCGGAGACTACTATGAGAGTTCAAACGGGGCTAAGCTCTATTTCGACAAGGATAAGATCCCGGCAGAGGTAATGCTCCTTTTTGAGAAGTATTTCAAGTCGTATTCTGAACAGGACTACACTGAATATACAAGATGTCTTTATCCTTCGTATATCAAGGGAATGGATGATTTTCTCCAGAAGGATTACGGATATGGTCTGAAGACCTCTTTCGCTAAACAGTGCAAAAACCTTATGGATTCAGCAGGCGGCGATTTTGAGATAACACGTCTCAAGGTCGATCTGCGTGAGAACAGTGATCCGGCTGAGTTCATGAAGCCTACTTCTGAGTGCTTCGGATATGATTATTACGAAACGATCAAAGGCGAAGTAGATAAATTCTATGACTGCGATTTCTATGTTATCGTTCGTGAAGAGGATGGTCATGAAATGGCTATACTTAGTGAATATGAGATAGTTTTTGCCGAAAAAGACGGTAAGATCTACACATTTGGTTAAGGAGTGATCTTTGTGGATTTCATTAAAAGAACTTTAGGCATTGCTGTAAGTGCTCTGCTGCTGACATCATTTGCTTCATGCGGAAGCGGAAGCAGTTCCGGCTCTGAATCTGCTACTAAAAAGAATCTTGTCGGAGATATAGGCGGAAATGTGGATGAAAGCGTCTATGGCGCTCATATGGTGCAGCATCTTCAGGACAGTGAATATGTTATCAATACTGAGGTCGATGCGCGTTTCGTTACTGATGATGAGGCTAAGCTGCTCGCTAAGTACATTGCTGCTATCGGTAATAAGGACGGCTCTCTCATGGAACAAGCTCTCTATCCGGCTGCACTGAAGTTCGTTATTGAGAAGAATAACTGCAAAACTGCTGATGAATACGTTGCAATTCTGCACAACCAGCTTGGACAGTTTATGAACAAAGAGGGCGAAAAATATACTGATTACAGCTTCGATTACGTTGTTGTTGAGCAGTATGCGACAGATGAGGATATAGACTTCGGCAGATACGATGAGATAGTGTTCGATGCTGATCCGGATGCCAAGATAACCGACAGAAAACGTCTCAGTGTTGACGCTATTGATAATCAGCAGGGCTCACGTTCGATAAATTATCGTATGGGCGGATATATTGACGTTTATATCTACACCATTAATGGTAAGCCTTACGTGCTTTCATAATAAAAAACAGCCATAAAGATGATTCTTTATGGCTGTTTTTGTTAACTGAAGTGTTACAGATCAATCCACTATCTCGAAATTTCCCTTTGGCATAACTATGCCGAGAGTAGTAACGCAATGCCTATGATAAGCACAACGATGCCACATATTGTCAAGATCGGTGATCTTTTTCTGGTATTTTCCATTTCAGTAGTGTCTTCAATGGACTGTATCCTGAACACACTGGGAGAGTTTGGATTGACTTGTATCTCAACCGTTTCTCCGACATTGAATTTTACTATGCTTTTAGTAAGTATAGTGTAGTAATGTCCGGTGATAAGAACACCGTCTACCGTGTATTCTGCGTAGATCTGTATGGATTCATAGGGATTGTAGCTTTTTCCTTTGATAAGCTTCAGCTTTGTGATGACGGCATCGTATATTTCATAATTGCGGAACACTATCTTGTTGTAATAGACGTTCAATCCGCCTAAAGCCGTAAGGACAATGCCGGTAAGTATCAGTGCAAGTCCAAGTGCATATGTATTCATATAAACCTCACTAAGGGCAAGCATAAAGGATGTACCCTCAGCCGTTTAACGGTTGAAGGTATCATCCTTTTTTACGTTATCGTGTATTATTCGACTATCTGGAAATTCTCTTTTGAAATGATTATACCGTGAGCATATTCGTCGATTGGTCTTATGATACCTACAATATGCACCTTTGTTTTATCAGCCGGGAAATCCTTGTCATCAAGTCCGACTACCTGAATAGTTGTGCCGATAAGCTTTGAGCCGTCTGCATTCGGTATCTGGATGCTGTGACTGAGTCCGCTGTTTACGACACCGTCTATTTCTATTACCACACCCTCAAGGGTATAGCTCTGTATCTGCTTGGCTATATCCATCATTTTATCGTAATCGCCGCTTGCGATCTTGATAGAAGGTGAAGAGAAATCAACTCCGGTGAAGTCGTTAACATTTTCAGGAGTAGGGTAGTGAGTGTAGCCGTTCTGATCTTTTGTGATCCCGCCGGCAGCCGAAGCAGATGCAGTAGCAGGAGCCTCGGTTGAGGTTGCTGCTACTGCTGCTTTTGTGGTTGAAGCCGGTTTATCTGATGATGAACTGCTGCTTCCGCAGGACGAACATCCTATCACAGCTAACGCTGAGAGCAGCAAAATTGCTGATTTTTTCATAAAGAGCTTTCCTTTGTAACCGGATATAATACTATTAGCCGAGAACTACCTCAACACAATTATTTCTTTTCATCAGAAAATTCTATTGTGTTAACATAGCTTACTAAAGTGTTCTGACTGTCATAACCTTCAAAATGAAGCAGTATTCCTGTTTCTGAATCAATGTACATCTTAAATGTGCTAATATTTAATTTTGTACCATAATCAGGCTCTGTTTTTCCTTCAAGTGTTATGATATCTCTGCCAATATATTCACTTTTGCCAGTAATACTCCAGTTTTCTTTATTGGCTAAAAAGCCGAACACCATTTCCTGTGGAAAAATGCTGACTGTTGAAGCATAATGAAGATTGGTTGGGTTCATACGATAACAATAAGTTGGAATACCATCAGTAGTTGTTATTCTTGCCTTATCATTATCATAATTGCCAGTTTCCATAGTTTTAGTAAACTGGAGCGGCTTGAGTGATTTTTCATCTGTAAGCTTATTAATTACTTCAATAGAATTGTCGTGTACAGATATTTCTTCATCAAAACTCGGAGTAGTAACTCGTTGATAATCCACATTGTCTATCAGATCAACATTGTAAACTATGGTGCATTCTTCACCATTCAACAAGTTGGTTTCAATTCTTCCATTAGCATAATTATAGTAATCAACAGAATTGAGCATCTTATGATAGCATGAATCCTTATCAATTATATCAAGTTTTTTCAAACTAACAATATTTGGTTCTGTTTTTTTATTTTCAAAGCTATACTCAGATTTATCAATTATATTTGCACTATTAGCTTTGAACTCTGGAACAGTTACTGTTTCAAGAGTTATCGGATTAGCATTACTTTCGGTCTTATCGCCATTGTAAGAAAGACCATATGTTGAAACCGTTAAGACAGCAATTGTACTTAGTGAGAGTAATAATACTGGTTTTTTCATAAAGAGCTTTCCTTTACGCCGGATTTTAGCCGAGAACTACCTCAACCTCGTGAACGCCGCCTTCGCATACCGGAACAACATTGCCTTCGATAGCCTTGCCGTCAAGAGTAAGTGACTTAACGCCCTTGCATACGTGGTTCGGATTCTTTACAGTGATGTTGTATGTAGCACCGCGGAATTTACGTGTAGCAGTGAAGCCGTCCCATTCGTGCGGAATTGAAGGATCAACCTTGAGACCGTCAAATACAGGCTGAACACCGATGATATACTGAGATATAGCAACCATATTCCATGCAGCTGTACCTGTGAGCCATGAGTTCTTGCCCTGACCGAAGTTCTTAGCGTCCTTACCGCCGATCATCTGACCGTATACATAAGGCTCTGTCTTGTGTATATCAGAAGTCTCTTCTGTGAATGCAGGAGCTATCTTGCTGTAATATTCAAATGCCTTGTCACCGCGTCCGACATAAGCCTCAGCACAGATGATCCAAGCATTGTTATGTGTGAAGATTCCGGCATTCTCCTTGTATCCGCCCGGATATGTGGAGATCTCGCCGTACTGTACATAATATTTTGTGAAAGCAGGGTTATTGAGAACAAGACCGAATTCACAGTTGAGGTATTTATCAATGGAATTAAGTGTCTTGATGTCTGCGCCCTGATCCTTACCGATCTCGGACATAACTGCGAAGCCCTGTGGTTCGATGAAGATCTTTCCTTCCTCGCACTCCTTAGAGCCCATTTTCTCGCCGTTTGCATCGTAAGCACGGATGAACCAGTCTCCGTCGAATGCAAACTTCATTACGTTTTCCTTCATCTTGTCGATCTCAGCCTGAGCCTTAGCAGCTTCGTCAGCCTTGCCGATGTGCTTGAGGATTCCAACGTAAGCAGGACCTGTGTATGTGAAGAGTGCTGCAACGAAAGCAGACTCAGCTATCTTGGAGTAACCGCCCTCTGCTGCGAACTTAGGATTGGTGTAGGTCTGGAAGGACTCACCCGGTGTATCAGAGAAGCATGAAAGGTTGATACAATCGTTCCAGTCAGCGCGCATTGCAAGCGGGAGATTGTGAGGTCCGAGATTATTTACGATGTGATAGAAGGAAACATCGAGGTGTTCGAGCATTGTGTGCTTGCCGTTCGGATCGTCATCGAAAGGAACGTTAGCATCAAGGATGCCCCAGTCGCCTGTTTCCTTGATATAAGCTGCAACAGAAAGGATCATCCAGAGCGGATCATCTGAGAAGTCGCCGCCGATGTCTGCATTGCCCTTCTTTGTAAGAGGCTGATACTGGTGATAGCAGCCGCCGTCTGAAAGCTGAGTTGAAGCGATGTCGATAAGTCTTTCTCTTGCGCGCTCAGGGATCTGGTGTACAAATCCGAGAATATCCTGGTTAGAATCACGGAAGCCCATACCTCTGCCGATACCGCTCTCGAAGTATGAAGCGGAACGTGAAAGGTTGAATGTTACCATACACTGATACTGGTTCCAGATGTTTACCATTCTGTTTACCTTGTCATCAGGAGTATCAACCTTGAAGATAGAAAGGAGGCTGTCCCATGTATTGCGGAGTTCTTCAAGACCTGCTGCGACCTTTTCAGGAGTGTTGTACTTCTCGATCATTGCATAAGCCTTTTCCTTGTTGAGCACCCATGTCTCTCTTGTAAGGAGGTTAGCAGGCTTCTCGGAAGCGAACTTCTTGTCCTGAGGATTCTCAGCATAGCCGAGGATATAGATAAGAGTCTTTGTTTCGCCTGGTGCAAGAGTTATCTTCTTATAGTGTGAAGCAACAGGTGACCAGCCGTCTGCGAATGAGTTGGAAGGCTTATCTGCCTTAACAGTCTCAGGGTTATCCCAGCCGTTATAGATACCGCCGAGGAATGAATCACGGTCTGTATCATAGCCGTCGATCTCATCGTTTACTGTATAGAAAGCGTAGTGATTACGTCTGTCTCTGTATTCTGTTACATGGTAGATAGTTGAGCCTTCGATCTCAACACGACCAGTAGAGAAGTTTCTCTGGAAGTTTGTACAGTCATCCTGTGCATCCCAGAGACACCACTCAGCTACTGAGAAGATAGAGAAGTTCTTAGCTTCATTGCTTTCGTTTGTAAGAACTACCTGCTGAACTTCACCATCGTAGTTCTGAGGAACGAAGAATGTTACCTCTGCCTTGAGGCCGTTCTTCTTACCTGTGATAACTGTATAGCCCATACCGTGACGGCACTCATAAGCATCGAGGTCTGTCTTTACAGGCGACCAACCCGGGTTCCAGACAGTACCGTTATCGTTGATATAGAAATAACGTCCGCCCATATCTATCGGTACATTATTGTAGCGATAACGTGTGATCCTGCGGAGACGAGCATCCTTATAGAAGCAGTAGCCGCCGGCAGTGTTTGAGATGAGCGAGAAGAAGCCCTGGTTTCCGAGGTAGTTTATCCACGGATAAGGGGTTCTTGGGGAGTTGATGACATATTCCTTATTAGCGTCGTCAAAGTATCCGAACTTCATAATAATTTCTCCTTTGATTTTAACGTTAAATGTGGTTAAAATACACCACTTTAAAGACATTATATCACATTTTAATAAATATTACAATAGAAAATACAAAATTTGCCATGTATTATTTTGCAGCTGAATTTTGTGCATTTTTACCTTAATTGGCTAAAATATGAATAAAGTGTGTACGGATAAAGTTTGCTGAGAGATAAAAACCCCCGGAGTATCTGAACTCCGGGGGAGCAATTGCATAGTTATGAATTCATGCCGATCTCGATTGCCTTAAAGTTATTCGGGATAAGAGCAGCCTTTTTCGGCGGAACTACCTTTTCGATAGCCTTTTTCATTGTATCAAGTGAGCAGATACTGGTCTCCTTGAGGAGCTTTCCGAGGAGAATGATATTTGAACCGCCCTTGAGAGCGTTATCGTCAGCAAGCTGCTGTGAAGGGATACCGAAGAGACTGATGTCAGTTCTGTCGGTATTTGGTTCGATGAGAGTGCTGTCGAAGAATACCTTACCGCCGGGACGTACAGCCTTTACGAATTTATCGAATGAAGGCTGGTTCATAGCGATGAGGAGATCAGGAGTAAGTACAAGCGGTGAACCGATAGGCTCATCGGAAATACAAACTGAACAGTTACAGGTACCGCCTCTCATTTCAGGACCATATGAAGGGAGCCATGAGAGTTCCTTATTGTCCATGAGTCCGCAGTAAGCGAGGATCTTTCCGGCGAAGAGGATTCCCTGACCGCCGAAGCCTGCGAGAAGTATCTCAGTAGTAGCCATTATTCATTACCTCCCTGAACGTTCTCGAATACGCCGTTCTCAACGTCCTTGTAAACGCCGAGCGGGTAATATGGGATCATTTCCTCTCTGAGACGCTTGATAGCATCAAGAGGAGCAAGTCCCCAGTTGGTAGGACAAGTTGAGAGCACCTCTACGATAGAGAAGCCTCTGCCAGCCTTCTGGTTCTCGAAAGCCTTTCTGATAGCCTTCTTTGCAGCCTTGATATGCGGTACGCTGTCGACAGCTACACGCTCTGCATAAGCTGTACCTGTGAGTGTTGAGAGCATTTCGCATACTCTTACAGGGAAGCCTGCAAGCTGAGGATCACGTCCGAAAGGAGTGGTCTGTGTAACCTGTCCCGGAATAGTAGTAGGAGCCATCTGACCGCCTGTCATACCGTAGATAGTGTTATTGATGAAGATAACAACGATATTCTCGCCTCTTGTAGCCGAATGAACTGTTTCAGCAGTACCGATAGCAGCGAGGTCACCGTCGCCCTGATATGTAAATACGAACTTATCCGGATTTGTTCTCTTAACGCCTGTTGCAACAGCCGGAGCACGTCCGTGAGCAGCCTCGATCATATCGCAGTTGAAGTAATCATAAGCCATAACGGAGCATCCAACAGGACAAACACCGATAGTATCGCCCTCGATACCCATTTCGTCGATCACTTCACAGAGTATTCTGTGAACGATACCGTGAGTACATCCGGGGCAGTAATGTGTAGGAATATCAATAAGTGACTTTGGTCTTTCAAAAACAACAGCCATTACTTAGCACCTCCGAGTTTCTTGATCTCTTCCAGCACCTCAACAGGTGTCGGGATAACGCCGCCGGTTCTGCCGTAGAAGTGAACAGGCTTTGAGCAGTTGATAGCAAGCTTGATGTCTTCTATCATCTGTCCCATTGACATTTCAACGCTGAGGAGACATTTAGCGTTTTTAGCAGCCTCGTTGATCTCCTTTACAGGGAATGGCCAAAGTGTCTTAGGACGGAAGAGACCAGCCTTGATACCAAGCTCTCTTGCGGAGTTTACAGCTGATTTTACGACTCTTGCTGTTGCACCGAATGCACAGAGAAGGATGTCGCAGTCCTCAGTGAGGTAGAGTTCAGCGTCTGTTTCAGTTTCCTTGATGATCTCATATCTCTTGTATCTGTCAACGATAGACTTTTCAAGAGCATCCGGCTGGAGATAGAGTGAGTTCACGATGTGGTGTTCTCTCTGGTTCTTATGGCCGTTTGTAGCCCAGCCGCTCTTATCGTAAGCATCAGGGTTGATCTCCGGGAAGGATACAGGCTCCATCATCTGACCGAGAAGACCGTCAGCGAGGATCATAGCCGGCATACGGTACTTATCAGCGCGGTCGAAAGCCTTTACAACGCAGTCTACCATTTCCTGTACTGATGCAGGAGCGTATACGATAAGCTGGAAGTCGCCGTGACCGAGAGCCTTTGTAGCCTGCCAGTAGTCAGCCTGTGATGGCTGGATACCGCCGAGACCGGGACCGCCTCTTTCAACGTTGATGATTACAGCAGGAAGATCTGAGCCTGCGATATATGAAACGCCCTCGCTCTTGAGTGAGATTCCGGGTGAAGAAGATGATGTCATAGCACGAACGCCTGTTGAAGCAGCGCCAAGTACCATATTGATAGCAGCAACTTCAGATTCTGCCTGAAGGAACACGCCGCCTGCCTTATGCATACGCTTAGCCATATAAGCAGCAAGTTCTGTCTGAGGAGTGATCGGGTAACCGAAGAAGCATTTACAGCCTGCACGGATCGCAGCCTCAGCGAGAGCTTCATTACCCTTCATAAGATTTCTTTCCAAAGCTAAACAGCTCCTTTCAATATAAATTAATTATTTTTCGATGATAATAGCACAATCAGGGCACATTGTTGCACACATAGCGCAGCTTATGCAAGCATCCTGATCGGTACATTCAGCATAGAAATATCCCTTTTTGTTACGCTTCTCTTTCTGGAGAGCAACTATTTTCTTGGGACAAGCCTCAGTACAAAGACCGCAGCCCTTGCAGCGCTCGGTGATAACAGTCATTTTAGCCATACACTTTTCGCTCCTTTCAAATAATTCATAATTCACAATTCATAATTCATAATTAATAGAAGCATACTTGCATGACCATCCGGCTGACCGGAATAATTATGCATTATGCATTATGAATTATGCATTTATTACTTAACACGCAAAAGCGCATTATAGCTTAGTCAACGTCCCACGGTGATCTTACGTAGGTGTTTACGGCGAGCACATCGCTGCCGGCGGCAGGATCCGCGCATTTCTTCGGATATACGGTATATTTTATCGGCAGACCGGTGCGCTTGGAGGTCTCTTCTGCAAACGGACGCGATTCCTCTATGATAGCGGCAGTAGTTTCTCTGCCGAGGTTTGTATTGTTGACGATAGCGTCATGCTTCATGTGAGCAGCTTCCTCGATCTCATACATCAGGGTTATGACCTCATCGGGAGTATGAGTGAGGTATCTGCGCTGATTTATGACATATAGCATTTCGATATCATTCCTGAATCGGCTAAGAGCCTCGGCGTATCTTCCGAGAGCGGTAGCGCCTGCGTCATCGCCGCCGACATCTATAATGAGGTAATCCTCTGTCATGGCGAGTTCAACGACATCGAACTGTATTGAAGGAATATCGAGATTACTGTTAGCGAAATCAGGAGCAACAAGCTTGATGCCCATTTCGCTGAACATTTCCTTGAAATCAGCAGTACGGAAGTAAGGGTTTACAATGTCGAGATCGACTATTGCAACGTTCTTTCCCTCTTTTGCGGCATTGACCGCGAGATTGACGGAAAGGGTAGTTTTACCGCTTCCATAGTGACCGGTAACGATAGTAATTTTTTTCATAATGTCCTTTCGGTTTATAGCGGCAGAAGCCGCAAAAGTTCCATAACTTATATTATACCACTTTAATGCATCGAATGCAATAGGAATTTTCAGCTAAAACGCAGTCAATAAGTTTGTATCCGCTAACAGAAAGAGCAAAAAAATCCCCGCGACTGTTGTCGTGGGGATGAAGTCTGCTTTATTCAGCGTCTTCTGAATCAGCGTTCTTTTCGATGTAAGCAACGATATCGCCGACTGTCTTGATCTCTTCAACAGCCTCATCAGGGATAGAGATGTCGAATTCGTCCTCGATAGTAGTGATGAGATCAACAACATCGAGTGAATCAGCACCGAGGTCATCCTGAATATTTGCTTCGTTTGTTACCTCTTCAGCGTCAACGCCGAGCTGTTCAGCAATAATATCCTTGAGTTTTTCAAAAATCATAAATCTTTCCTCCTTAAACAGTTCGATCGGACTTTTGTCCTACTAAAAAACGGTCATTCAATGAACGCTCCGATTTTTCTAAATTTAGTATAACGTTCTTTAAGCAAAACGTCAATATCTATTTTGCATTTTTCCGGAATTTTATGTGACAAATATTCTTTAATATTCTCTGAAATTTTGTCTAAATCGTTATGTGCGCCGCCGAGAGGCTCTTCGATTATCGTTTCTGCAACTCCGAGCTGCACCATATCTTCGGCTGTAATACGCATAACTCCGCTTGCTTCTTCGGCACGTGAGGCGTCCTTCCACAGGATGCTTGCAAATCCCTGCGGCGAGAGTATAGAATACTCAGCGTTCTCAAGCATTGCAAGTTCATCGCAGACTCCGAGCGCTAATGCGCCGCCGCTTCCGCCTTCACCGAGGACGATCGAGACAACTGGAGTCCTGAGCGTCATAAATTCCGCGATATTCTTTGCAATAGCCTCACCCTGTCCTCTTTCTTCAGCTGCAACGCCGCAGAAAGCGCCGGGAGTATCTATGAAGCAGATAACAGGTCTGTGGAATTTCTCAGCCTGCTTGGCAAGTCTGAGCGCTTTGCGGTAGCCCTCCGGATGAGGCATCGCAAAGTTGCAGGCCTTATTCTCGTTAAGGTCTCTACCCTTGACTTCTGCGATTATAGTGACAGGACGGTTATCAAGTCTTGCGATACCGCCTATTATAGCTTTATCATCGCCGCAGAGCCTGTCGCCGTGCATTTCATAGAAATCTGTGAACACAAGCGGGATATAGTCTCTGATGGTAGGTCTTCCCTTGGCGTGAATTATCTGAAGGCGTTCCCACGCAGTTTTTTTCTCTTCCATGTTCATGCCTCCTTTTTGTCGTATCCGTGAAGCTTCAGAAGATGTGAGAGAACGCTTCTCATTTTTCTGCGTTCCACTATCATATCCACGAAGCCTTTATCATGCATGAATTCGGCAAGCTGGAAATCCTCAGGCAGTCTCTGACGGATAGTGCCTTCGATAACTCTTCTGCCGGCAAATCCGATAAGCACCTTCGGTTCGGCGATTATAATGTCTCCGAGCGAGGCGAAGCTTGCTGTAACGCCTCCGGTAGTCGGATCGGTCATGACGGTTATATAAAGTCCGCCAGCATCGCTGTGAAGCTTGACAGCGCCTGAGGTCTTAGCCATCTGCATGAGCGATACTATGCCTTCCTGCATACGTGCGCCGCCGGATGCTGTGAACATGACTACCGGCAGACTGTTTTCAGTCGCATATTCAAACGCTCTTGCGATCTTTTCACCTACAACGCTGCCCATACTGCCCATCATGTATCTTGAATCCATGATACCGATAACAACAGGTGAGCCTTTGATAGTCGCAGTGCCGGTAACAACTGCGTCATTGAGTTCAGTTGCCTCACGCAGCTCCTCCTGTTTTATTTCATAATCAGGGAAGTCGATAGGGTTAAGACTTTTCATGTCCTTATCAAATTCCTTGAAGCTTTCCTTGTCAACTGTTATCGAGATACGCTCACGGGCGGAAAGTCTGCCGTGATAGTTGCACTTCGGACACACCCTGTGGAGTTCCTCGTATCTTGACAGCGGGCTTGTATCCTGACACCTCGGACATTTGAACATAGGAGGCTTATAGTCATCATCGCTTCCGTTGAAGCGCTTTTTAACAACATCAAAAAAATCTTCAAACATTTTATCTCACCACTCTTTTGTAATGCGGGGTTATTTCTGTGCTTTGCGGCTGTCCATATAGCGGTTGAGGAAGCCTATATCGTAGGAACCGTTCCTGAATTCAGGACGTGTTATCATTTCAAGCTGGAAATCAATATTGGTATCAACACCCTCGACTATGAACTCGGAAAGAGCCCATTTCATTTTTCTGATAGCGTCATCGCGGTCTGAGCCGTGAGCGATAAGCTTGCTTATCATAGAATCGTAGAAAGGGGTTATGGTATAGCCCTGATAAACAGCTCCGTCTATTCTGATACCGGGGCCGCCCGGCATATACAGAGCAGTGATAGTGCCTGGTGAAGGTCTGAAATCGAGGTTAGGATTCTCGGCATTGATACGGCATTCGATAGCGTGACCGCGGAGCTTTATGTCGTCCTGCGAAACGCTGAGCGGGAGACCTGCGGCTATTTCTATCTGTGCCTTAACGAGATCGAATCCGGTTACTTCTTCTGTGATAGGATGCTCAACCTGTATACGGGTATTCATCTCCATGAAGTAGAAGTTATGCTCTTCGTCAACGAGAAACTCGATAGTACCGGCGTTGCAGTAATTGCACTGTTTTGCGGCAGTTACGGCAGCTGCGCCCATTGATTTTCTTAATTCAGCATCCACGATAGGGCTTGGACACTCCTCTATGACCTTCTGATTGCGGCGCTGCATCGAGCAGTCACGTTCTCCGAGATAGATGTAATGTCCCTGAGAATCTGCAATTATCTGTATCTCAACATGGTGTGGATTTATGAGGAATTTTTCAATATAAACAGCGCTGTCACCGAAGAATTTTTCGGCTTCCTGCTGAGCAGCAGTCATCTGTGCTTCGAGTTCTGACGGGAGATCAACACGGCGTATACCGCGTCCGCCTCCTCCGGCAGAAGCCTTTACGAGTATCGGGTATCCGGCTTTTTCGGCTATTTTTCTTGCTTCCTCTATTGAAGCAACAGCGCCCTTTGAACCGGGGATAACAGGAACTCCGGCAGCAGCCATCGTTTCCTTTGCAGCAGCTTTATTTCCCAGCATTTCGATGGATTCCGGTGAAGGACCTATAAATACTATGCCGTATTCCCTGCATTTCCTTGCAAATTCAGCGTTCTCGGAAAGGAAGCCGAATCCCGGATGTATAGCTTCCGCGCCGGTATTCAGAGCAGCCTGTATGACAGCGTCCATATTGAGATAGCTGTCCTTTGTGGCAGGCGGACCTATGCACACAGCCTCGTCTGCTATCTGGGCGTGGAGAGAATTTTTATCAGCAGTTGAATATACTGCAACACATCTTACTCCAAGTTCGCGGCAGGCTCTTATAATACGCACTGCTATCTCGCCTCTGTTGGCGATAAGTATTTTCTTGAACATTATATTCTGTTTCTCCTTAATAGGATTATTTATGGATCACAGCAAAATCCACTATTATATATGCAACAGCAAGCACGGAAACTATAAACATCCACGGCTTGAGTTTCAGGTCTTCCTCGCGGAAAACGCCTTTTTTGTTTCCGGGAACATAGTAGATAGTTTCCTCTGTTCCGACAGGGACACCGCCTTTTACAGCCTCATAGCTGTCGATCTGAAGTGTCTCGCCCTCAAAATAGAATTCATATACCGGGAACAGATTGCCGGTAACAGTTTTATTGGCTATTACCACGCCGGTCAGCGCAGCACCTTGTTTCTTGTATTTAAGCTTGGTGATAATTACTTCAGCGATCCATATAATACCAAGTATGAATACTATGCTGAGCATATGAGTTTTTATGAAACCGATCATACGATTCAACCCCTTTATTTGTCGCCGTCGGCAACCACAAAAGTTATCTCGCAGGATACAGCCTTTTCTCCGTCTACTGACGCAAGAGCCTTTCCTGTTCCGACAGGTCCGCGCTGACGGATTATCTCAACTTCGAGATCGAGCACATCGCCCGGAACTACCTGTCTGCGGAATTTTGCCTTGTCGATGCCTCCGAACAGACCTATCTTGCCTTTGAATTCGGGTTTTGAGAGCATACAGACAGCGCCTGCCTGTGCAAGCATCTCTACCATAAGTACGCCCGGAGTTACCGGATAGCCCGGGAAGTGTCCCTTGAACCAGAAGTCCTCTTCCTTAATGTACTTTCTTGCGTGTACCTTAACGCCGACTTCCATATCAACTATCTCATCGATGAGAAGGAACGGATCGCGGTGCGGGATGACTTCCATTATCTGTTCTTTGTTCATAAGTATATCAGCCATGATGTTTCCTCCCGTATTACTTGATGACCATTATAGGCTGATCGTATTCAACAGCCTGACCGTCGGAAACGAGTATCTTATCAACGATACCGTCATAATCGGACTGTATCTCGTTCATAAGCTTCATGGATTCGATTATCATGATGACATCGCCCTTCTTGACTTCATCGCCTACTCTTACGAATGGCGGCTTATCAGGTGAAGGAGCAGCATAGAATGTGCCTACGATAGGTGATTTAACGAGCTTTCCGCTGATCTCTGCGGCAGTTGAAGCCTCAGAAGGGGAGAGTGTCTCAACTGCTGACGGTGCGCTTGTCTGTGCGCTTACAGCAGCTGCTGCCGGAGCAGCGAAAACCGGAGCGGCTTTCTTTCCCTTTATGGTTATAGTCTTATCGCCGTCTGCGATAGTGAGCTCTGAAAGTTCTTTTTTATTGATTATGTCGGCAAGCTTCTCGATAGTCTCGATACCTACCATTCCGAAAATATCGCTCATTTCATTACCTCCTTAGTCGGATACCTTTTTAAAGCAGAGAGTAGCATTATGACCGCCGAATCCGAGCGAATTTGAAAGTGCAGCCTTAACTTCCTGATTTATGTTTTCCTTGACACAGTAATCAAGATCGCATTCCTCATCAGGTACCTTGTATCCTAATGTCTTGTGTATGAAGCCTTCTTGTATTGATTTTGCGCATATGATAGCTTCAACAGCACCTGCCGCGCCGAGAAGGTGTCCTATCATTGATTTTGTGGAATTTATCTTTACCTTATCCGCATATTCACCGAAAGCAAGCTTTATAGCAGCTGTCTCATACTTGTCGTTGAGACCTGTTGAAGTTCCGTGAGCGTTGATGTAGTCAATATCAGCAGGAGTTAGACCGGCTTCTTCAATTGCGAGCGACATACCCTTTCCGGCAGCCTCGCCGGTCGGCATAGGAGATGTCATATGATATCCGTCACAGGTTGCGCCGTAGCCTGCGATCTCTGCGTATATCTTAGCGCCTCTTGCTTTTGCGTGTTCATATTCTTCGAGTATAACTATACCGCTTCCTTCACCGAGGACGAATCCGTTTCTTTCCTTATCGAACGGGATAGAGGCTCTTTCGAGGTCATCGGACTTTGTGAGAGCCTTCATATTAGAAAAGCCGCCGTAAGTAAATTCAACGTTTGTGCTTTCTGTACCGCCGGCAACAGCAGCATCGAGATAGCCGTCCTTGATCTTGCGGAAAGCCTCACCTATTGTGTGATTACCGGTAGCACAGGCAGATGAAATATCGAAATTAGCTCCGCGGAAGCCTGTTTTCATGGAGATAGTTCCGGCAGCCATATTGCTTATCATCATCGGTATGTAGAATACCGAGATCCTTGACGGACCTTTTTCAAGGTATTTTTCATACTCTGAAAGTGTAAGGTCTATGCCGCCGATACCGCTTCCGACTAAAACGCCGACTCTGTAAGGATCGAGGTCGGAGAAATCGGTGCCTGCGTCTTCGAGAGCCTCGTGAGCGGCAACAACAGCAAATTTAGTGAATCTGTCCATACGTTTGGATTCTTTTTTGTCAAAGCAGCCTTTGATGTCGAAATAAGCGGCCTCATCGAAATCGCGGACTATGCCTGCGATCTTAATGCCTGTATTTGAGGTATCGAACTTATCAATATAAGAGAAGCCGATCTTGTTAGCCTTAATGCCTTCCCAGAATTTATCTGTGCCAGTACCGAGGGGCGTTACTGCGCCCATACCTGTTATAACAACTCTTCTGCTCATAAAAAATCCTTTCAAAATCCTTTTTCAATAATTAGTATATCATTAGCAACTTTTTAGTAGCAACTTTTTAGTGCTGAATCAGTGTCACATAGAAAGTCCGCCGGAGATCTCTATTACCTGTCCTGTAACATAGGAGCAATCCTCGGAAACGAGGAATGATACAACAGATGCGATCTCCTCAGGTTCGCCGTAGCGCTTCATTGCAACTGCTTCGAGCATTTTTGCCTTTACTTCATCGGAAAGAACGTCTGTCATAGGGGTTCTGATAAGTCCCGGTGCAACGGCATTGCATACGATGTTCTTCTTGCCGTATTCCTTTGCGATGGTCTTGGTCATACCGATGATAGCAGCCTTTGAAGCGGAATAGTTGATCTGTCCGGGGTTACCGTAAAGACCTGCAACTGATGACACATTGACTATGCGTCCGTATTTCTGCTTCATCATTACCGGACAGGTCTGCTTGAGCATATTGAAGATGCTCTTCTGATTTACTGCGATAACTGCATCATAATCCTCTTCTGCCATACGTGCAAGAAGCTTATCCTTTGTGATGCCGGCATTGTTTACGAGAGCCTCGATACTGCCCATAGTTTCCTTGACAGCCTTTACCATAGCCTCGCAGTCATCCATTCTGGAAACGTCCGCAGCGAATATCTCTGCCTTTACTCCGAGAGCGCGGCATTCCTCAGCAACTGCTTCTGCTTTTTCCTTATCTCCCTCACTGGGGTAGTGGTTGATAGCAACATCGAAGCCGTCCTTAGCGAGTCTTCTGGCGATACAAGCGCCGATACCCTGTGAAGCTCCGGTTATAAGTGCAACTGACATATTGTTACCTCCTGTATTTGACAATTATACGTTTCATTTATTCATAAGCTTTTCTGCGCCTGCCATAATATCATTGATGATCTCCTTACATGGCTTGATGTCGTTTATCATACCTGATATAGCGCCGCAGAGGAATGATCCGCTCTCAACATCGCCGTCAACGACAGCTCTTCTGAGTGCGCCGACTGTTAGGTTCTCGAATTCCTCTGGCGAGATAGAGCCGTCCTTTTCGCCGTTAGCAAGCTGCTTTGCGAATTTTGTCTTGATGTTTCTGCAAGGATGACCTGTATAGCGTCCTGTAACGATATTGTCGGTATCCTTTGCCTTGATAACGAGTTCCTTGAATGTAGGATGTATCTGGCACTCCTCTGAAGCGAGGAAGCGTGTACCTATCTGTACGCCCTCAGCGCCGAGCATGAATGCGGCTGCCATACCTCTTCCGTCAGCGATGCCTCCGGCAGCGATAACAGGTATCTCAACAGCGTCCACGACCTGCGGAACGAGACACATTGTTGTATTATCTCCTATGTGTCCGCCTGATTCAGTACCCTCAGCGATGACAGCGTCAGCACCTGATCTTTCCATTCTCTTTGCAAGTGCAACAGACGGAACTACCGGAATGACCTTGATACCGGCTTCCTTCCATGCAGCAACGTATTTTCCGGGATTGCCGGCACCTGTTGTAACGACCTTGACGCCTTCGTCGATGACAAGCTGAGCGAGATCGTCAGCATTAGGGCTCATGAGCATGATATTAACGCCGAAAGGCTTATCTGTCTTATCTTTGCAAAGTCTGATCTGTTCTCTGAGGTAGTCGATAGGAGCGTTTCCGCCGGCAATGAGACCAACACCGCCTGCATTTGATACAGCAGAAGCGAGAGTATGTTCGGCTACCCATGCCATACCGCCCTGAATGATCGGGTACTGGCATCCTAAAAGTTCAGTTATCCTTGTTTTCATAATGATTCTCCTTTGTATAAGCGTCAGTATTCAAGAATGATACCGCCGTATGTAAGACCGGCGCCGAAGCCTATCAGTGCAAGCTTCTGACCGCGTTTGATGAGTCCTTTTTCGATACCCTCGTTGAGTGCGAGAGGTATTGAAGCGCTGGATGTGTTTCCGAAGTGATCGAGTGTTACAATGAATTTATCCATAGAAACGCCGAGCTTCTTTGCGGCGGTTTCGATTATTCTTACGTTTGCCTGATGAGGTATGAACCAATCTATGTCGTCTTTGGTCACGCCGATCTTTTCAGCAGCAAGAGTAAACGATTTCGGAAGTGCGCTTGTTGCGAACTTGTATACCTCCTTGCCGTTCTGGAAAAGCTTGTGCAGAGGCATATCCGGAAAATTATCAGTAAAGTCATCCGGTGCATCCTGTCTGATCTCCGGAGCGACATTGAGTGATCTTGCACAGAGAAGATCAGCGCCGCTGCCGTCCGAGCGGAGAGCAGAGGAATACATCTTGTCGCTTTTTTCTATGATAGCTGCCGCAGCGCCGTCACCGAAAAGGATACATGAGCCGCGGTCGTTGAAATCGAGGAAGCGTGACAGTGATTCGTTTGCAACGACAAGCACATACTTCATATTTTCATCTGTCTGGACGAATCTTCTTGCGGTATCAAGGGCATAAACAAAGCCTGTACAGGCGGCGTTCAGATCGAAAGCACCTGCATTCACAGCACCTATCTTATGCTGTATGACGCTTGCCATACTTGGTGTAAGGAAATCGGAGGTCGCTGTACATGAAATAACAAGACCAATGTCCTTGACGTTGATACCTGATTTTTTCACAGCTGCCTCAGCTGCTTTCATTCCCATATACCATGTTGGCTCCCAGCCAGCCATGGGACGCTCGACGATACCTGTCCGGGTGCGTATCCACTCATCGTTTGTTTCGATAAAGCGGGTAAAATCATCGTTTTTCAGTTTCTGTTCGGGAATATAATTACCCATAGCCAGAATGTTGATACCCATCAGAAAACTCCTTTTAAGAAATATTTATAAATAGTGGTTGTAAAAACCGGAATTTTATGTTATTATAATATTGTTGCCGAACTATTTATACACCAGAATACATTACAGGCAACGCAGACATAATTATCCACACATAATATATTGTAAATCATTTCCGGTTTTTTTGCAACGATATTTTCCTACTTTGCTTTGCTAAAAATAAAATATCGTCTATTCTCACAAAAAAACCGCTGGTGTTTTGGCAGGTTTTACCAAAAGTTTGTGTATAACATACAGAAAGGGAGTTTTTCATTATGACAATTTCACTATTTTCCGGACAGGGTTCGCAGTATTCCGGCATGGGAAAAGATATTCTTGATTCTATGCCTGAACTTGGTGCGGTATACGATACGGGCTCGGAGATACTTGGCAGAGATCTAAGAGAGATCTGCTTCTCGGCATCGGATGAGGAGCTTGCGCGGACTATAAACGCTCAGCCGGCTATAATGGCGACTTCTATCGTCTGCCTAAAGGCTGCACAGTCAAAGGGTTTCGGGTTTGAAGGCGTTGCAGGACATTCTCTCGGTGAATATGCAGCTATGTATGCTTCGGGAATGATCTCGCTCGAGGATGCGTTCGTTCTTATAAAAGCCCGTGCAGAGGCTATGGAAGAGGCTACTAAGGCAAGCAAGGGCGCTATGGCTGCTATTATGAAGATAGCTCCGGAAAAGGTCGAGGAGGTATGCTCAGGCGCTGAGAATTATGTTACCGCTGTGAACTATAATTCTCCGGTCCAGACCGTTATCGCCGGAACTCCTGAGGGTATCGGTGAGGTTTCTCCGATATTTGCCGAAATGAAGGCAAGAGTTATAACCCTCAATGTTGCAGGTGCATTTCACTCAAAGCTTATGCAGTCTGCCGCAGATAAATTCTATGAAACTGCAAAGAATATCAGATTCTCCGCTCCGCAGGTGAAGTATTATTCAAACGTTACAGGCGGCGAACTCACAGATTTCTCGGATATGGCTTCTCTCCTTGCAAAGCATATCGTTTCACCGGTGCGTTTTACCTCTGAGCTGGCTGCTATGCAGGCTGACGGTGCTGACAGATTTGTTGAATTCGGTCCCGGAAAGACTCTTACAGGTCTTGTGAAGAAGACACTCAAGGATGTTACAGCTGTCAACGTTGAGAACGCTGATACTCTTGCATCACTTTGAAATATAAATACAAAGGAGAAAACAAAATGAACAGATTTGCACTTATCGGTCATCCTCTCGGACATTCAATGTCTCCGCTGATACACGAAAAATTATTTGCACTCAGCGGTATTGAGGACGCTTCTTACGAACTTATCGACATTGCTCCGGAAAAAATTCCTGAGAGCCGTCAGCTGCTTGAAAGTCTCCGCGGACTTAATGTCACTATCCCTCACAAACAGTCTGTTATCAGACTTGTGGATGTGCTTGCGGAAAGCGCTGAACGTTACAATTCAGTGAACTGTATCAACTGTGATAACGGTACTCTTACCGGCTACAATACCGATTGTGAAGGCTTCCTGCGTTCGGCAAAGGAGCTTCCTATCGGCGGAAATGTTGTTATACTCGGCTGCGGCGGTGTCGGACGCATGATCGCTATTGAATGTGCCCTTCACGGTGCTAAGATAACGCTTGCTGTTATTCCTCAGGACATAAAGACCGCTCAGCTGCTTATGGCTGAGATACTTTCAAAATGTGCCGGTGCAAGTGTAAGGATAGAAGAAATATCGTCGATAAGCGATAAATATGATCTTCTGATAAATGCTACTCCTGTCGGAATGTATCCTAAGACCGATGCCTGTGCTGTAAGTGACAAGGTCATTGAGGACTGCGGCAGTGTTTTCGATGTTATCTACAATCCGACAGAAACGCTTCTTATGAACAAAGCCCGCGCAATGGGCAAAACTGCTGTCGGCGGTGCTGCAATGCTGGTATATCAGGCTGTGAAGGCTCATGAGATATGGTACGGCGGAAAGTTCGATGACGTGGAGGTTGCCAAGATAATAACCTCGGTAGAAGAGCACGTTGACCAGATGAACAAGAAATGAGAGCGGGGGAGCACAATGATACGTAAGGCTTTGTCGGCTGATGTTTCACGGATAGCCGAGATGATAGTTACAAATTACCGCGTGAACTTTTACCGCTTTTTTCACAACGATGCGTTCTATTTCGGTGAGCTGAACGTGCTCGATACTGCTTCGGAATACGCTGAGGGGACGGAAAAACTTCTTAACACCTATGTTTATGATGACGGTGTTGTTAAGGGAATGATAGAAGTCAGCGGCAGAGAGATAGTGAAGCTTTATGTTGAACCGCAGTTCCAGAGCAGCGGTATCGGTGCAGAATTGCTCAGTTTTGCAGTAAACGAGCTTCATGCGGACTGGCTCTGGGCACTTGAGTACAACGAGCGCGGTATAGCTTTTTATAAAAGACACGGCTTTGTGCTTACAGGCGAAAAAATGATCGAGGACGAATGGGTGCCTCTGCTGAAGCTGGCAATCCCTTCGCAGTAAACGGAAGGAGAAATGTATGACTGTATTCTTATGCGGCTTTATGGGCTGCGGAAAATCGACTGTCGGAAAGCTGGCGGCAAAAAAACTCGGCTGCGGCTTCTGCGATACTGATGACCTGATAGTGCGTACTCTCGATATGACGATACCTGAAATATTTGAGCAGAAGGGGGAGCCATTCTTCCGTAAGACAGAGGCTGAGATAGTGAAGTCGCTCTGCGGAAAGAAAACCGTTGCTGCCTGCGGCGGCGGTGCTATGCTCAATCCTGATACGGCTAAGGCAGCCGCTGATTCGGGATGTGCTGTTATATTTCTGGATGTTCCGTTCGATGTTTGCTATGAGCGTATCAAAAATGATACGAACCGTCCGATAGTTATGCGGTCAACTAAGGAAGAACTTGAACAGCTTTTCAATACCCGCCGTGAGGTATATCTGAAACATTCAACGCTTTGCATAGAATGTGCGGATAGTCCGATGGAGATAGCCGAGCAGATAGCTGCGGCTGTAAAGAAATGACACTGCTGTTTATATGAAATTTCAGGGGTGTTTCCCCTTATAATAATTAATGGAGAAAAATATGCTTATTTATAATGCTGAGATACACACAATGTCTGCAAAAGGCGTTATTCAATGCGGCTGGATCACCGTAACTGACGGCAAGATCACCGAAATAGGTGAGGGTACTCCTGACCTTATCCCTGAGGAAAGCTTCAATGCTGAGGGCGGTATGCTGCTGCCGGGATTCATTGATGCTCATACCCACCTCGGTATCATTGAGGATGGTCTGGATTTTGAGGGCGATGACTGCAACGAATCCACCGATCCTTTTACACCGCAGATGAGAGCTGTTGACGGCATCAATCCATTCGACCGTTGCTTTGAAGAAGCACGTATGCGCGGTATAACTGCGGTAGCTTCAAGTCCCGGAAGCGCTAATCCGTGCGGCGGAGAGATATGTGCTATAAAAACCAACGGCAGACGCATTGACGATATGATGATACGTACCTGCGGCATAAAATTCGCTCTTGGTGAAAATCCTAAGAATGTATACAACGGTAAGGACGAGACTCCGATAACGCGTATGGCTGTTGCTGCGATAATCCGTGAGGGACTTTATAAGGCGCGCCGTTACGGTCACGATATGGACAGCTACTATTCTGACAGTGAAAACTATGATCCTCCGGAATATGACATAAAATGTGAGGCTCTTATACAGCTTCTTGACCGCAAGCATAAAGCATTTTTCCACTGCCATCGTGCTGATGATATATGTACTGCTATGCGTATCGCTAAGGAGTTTTCGCTTGATCCTGTCATTCTTCACGGTACTGAGGGACATAAGATAGCCGACATTATCGCGGCTGAAGAGATACCTGTGATATGCGGACCGGTCATCTGTGACCGCTGCAAACCTGAAATGCGCGGACTTGAACTGAAAAATGCCGCAGTTATGCACGAAAACGGCGTTAAGATCGCTATCTGCACCGATCATACTGTTATACCGATACAGTATCTTCCGCTTTCTGCACAGGCTGCTGTCAAGGGCGGTCTGAGCTTCGATGAAGCACTGAAAACTCTCACAATAAATCCGGCTGAGATACTCGGTATAGACGAAACGACAGGAAGCATTGAAACAGGTAAGGACGCTGATATTCAGATATACCGCAAAGGTGAGAATCCGCTCGATCTTATGTCTGAACCGTTATTCGTAATGGTCAGCGGTGAGATTTGCCGCAGGGAGAAGTAAATGAAGAGGATAGTTTCAATTCTTGCGGCGGCTGTTCTTGTGGCAGAGGCTGTCTCGGCAGAGGCTGTTAATGCCGGAGCTGATAACAGCTATACTGCGGAATATGACGGATGTATGTATCATTATCAGGTAATAAGCGATACCGAAAAGACTGCTGAGATATTATCGGCAGAAGGTCTTTCGGGAAGAGTTGATCTTCCTTCTCAGCTTGATGACTACAAGATAACAGGACTGGATACGAAGGCGTTTTTCGGCAACACTGATATTACTGAGGTGTATTTCCCGGCAGAGATAAAAAATATCGGAAGCTATGCGTTTTCCGGCTGCCTTTCGCTGAGAAAAGCTGTTCTCGCAGATGAGACTGAATATATAGGCGAAGGCTGCTTTATGGGGTGCAATTCTCTTGTAAGAGTGTCGCTCGGCAAAACGCTAGAAGCCATTCCGGAACGCTGCTTCCATTCATGTACTTCGCTTAACTATGCGGAGATACCGTATTCTGTTATCGGCATTGGCAGCGAGGCTTATTTCGGCTGCGGCGATGTCAGCGGTATAAGGATACCGCCGAACGTAAAGCACATAGGTGCGGATGCTATCGGTATCCATTACGATATACGCTCTTCGTCAAATGCCGTTATATCCGGTTTCAGAGTGTCGGGGCTTGCGGATTCCATCGCCCAGACCTACGCCGAGCAGTATTCGATAAAGTTCAAAAGAGACTACGGAGAAATGGAAGGCGATGCTGATCTCAATGGCAGACTGACCACTTCTGATGCGACAAGGGTACTCGTTGAATGCTCAAAGCTTGCCCAGAGAGGGAATGATATGTCGCTTTCTATGCTTCAGTTTCAGAATTCCGATATGAACCACGATAATCGTATTACTACTGTTGATGCTACACGCATAATGAAAAAATGTGCCGAGCTTTCAGCTTCAACACGCTAACAGACAGCTGTAATACCGCTTTAATGCGTAATATTGCTTTTTTCGCCAAAACAAGACTAATATAAACACCAAATTTCTATTCCTGTTCTTTGCCGCAGGGGCTTGACAGAAGCATTAAAAAATAGTATCATAAATATTAATAATTTTCGATTGAAGGAGGAACTAATATGCTGACCGACATGAACAGCAAATTCCAGAAGGAAGGTCTTACATTTGATGATGTACTTCTTATTCCGGCTGAATCAAACGTTACACCTAATATGATAAAGCTTGGTACTAATCTTACTAAGACCGTTAAACTCAATACCCCTATCATGACAGCTGCTATGGATACAGTTACAGATTCACGCATGGCTATCGCTATTGCGCGTGAAGGCGGTATCGGTATCATCCATAAGAATATGTCTATCGAACAGCAGGCTGAAGAGGTGGACAAGGTTAAACGTTCTGAGAACGGCGTAATCGTAAATCCTTTCTCGCTTACCGAAGACCATATCGTTAAGGATGCTGACGATCTTATGGGAAAATTCAAGATCTCAGGCGTTCCGATCGTTGACGATAAGGGTAAACTTGTTGGTATCATCACAAACAGAGATATGCGTTTCCTCACAGATTTCAATGCTAAGATCTCTGAGGTAATGACTAAGGATAATCTCATAACAGCTCCTGTCGGAACAACTCTCTCAGAAGCACAGGAGATCCTCCGCGCACATAAGATCGAAAAACTTCCGCTCGTTGACGATGAAGGTATCCTCAAAGGACTCATCACTATCAAGGATATTGAAAAATCCGTTCAGTATCCGAATTCCGCTCGTGACAGCAAGGGCAGACTCCTCTGCGGCGCTGCTATCGGTGTTACAGCTAACGTTCTCGACAGAGCAAAGGCTCTCATTGAGGCTCAGGCTGACGTTCTTGTACTTGATTCCGCTCACGGACACAGTGCAAATATCATCAAATGCCTGAAAATGGTAAAGGAAGCATTTCCGGATACTCCTGTTATTGCCGGAAATATTGCTACTGCTGAAGCTGCTGAAGCTCTTATCGCAGCCGGTGCAGACTGCCTCAAGGTAGGTATAGGTCCGGGTTCTATTTGTACGACCCGTGTTGTTGCAGGTATCGGAGTTCCGCAGATCACAGCTGTTTATGATGTTGCCTGTGTTGCTCAGAAATATGGTATCCCTGTTATCGCAGACGGCGGTATCAAGTATTCGGGCGATATTGTTAAGGCTCTTGCTGCCGGTGCAAACGTTGTAATGCTCGGTTCACTTCTTGCAGGATGTGCAGAGGCTCCTGGCGATACTGAGATCTATCAGGGCAGACAGTTCAAGGTTTACCGCGGTATGGGAAGTCTTGGCGCTATGGCTAACGGTTCAACTGACAGATATTTCCAGGAAGGCGCTAAAAAGCTTGTTCCTGAGGGTGTTGAGGGAAGAGTTCCTTTCAAGGGCGCTGTTGCTGATACTATTTTCCAGCTTGTCGGCGGAATCCGTTCAGGTATGGGCTATTGCGGATGCGAGGACATCCCTACTCTCCACGAGAAGGCTAAGTTCATCCGCATTACAGGAGCAGGTCTCAAGGAAAGCCATCCGCACGATATTTATATCACTAAGGAAGCTCCTAACTACTCAGCTCAGATCTGAGGCTGAATAGCGACAATATAACAGAAAAGGCGTACCAATAATGGTACGCCTTATTGTAATTAGAAAACCCCCAGTTTGACTGGGGGTTCAAAAGAGCTTAAAGCTATAAGGCTTGAAAGAAAAACT
>SVNH01000017.1 GCA_015067005.1 Ruminococcus flavefaciens | reverse complement strand
ATATCCGAGCTTTTTTGCTGTGCTATACCCTCTATGCCTTTGTCGTGGATAGAGGTGTCGGTATCCCTCGTTACGACTACATCGTAGCCGGATATCTCAAGCATATCGCGCAGCTTCAGAAGAATACTGAGATTAATGCCTTTCTCCGGAATACCGTCCGCCGAGGAACAGCCGCCGTCGATGCCGCCGTGAGGTGCGTCAGCTTGAACATAGTCGGAT
This sequence comes from Ruminococcus flavefaciens, assembly GCA_015067005.1. Taxonomy (GTDB): domain Bacteria; phylum Bacillota; class Clostridia; order Oscillospirales; family Ruminococcaceae; genus Ruminococcus; species Ruminococcus flavefaciens_AA. The sequence continues at coordinate 65,482 of SVNH01000017.1, read as the reverse complement.
AAACGGTACGGGATTTGGCGGCTGTTCTTGTAATAATAGTTCGGATGTGATATAATGATAGCGATAATACTTACAAGGAAGATGATAATGAAAATCAAATACACGAACGAAAATCTGAAGAAGCAGGTCAAGGAAAACATGATCGCAATGAAGTTCCTTATCACAATGGAACTGATTGGTGCTTTCCTGTGTTTCCTGAGCTTTTACAATGCTTATAAGGAATTGCCGAGTGAAAAGAGCTACATGAGTATTCTTACAAACGATCACCCGGTCGGACTGATATTCGGGATAACTATCCTTTTCGTCAACAGCTTGTTCATGCACTGGGCGGGAACTCTGAATGTCATACGGCACCTGAGACCTGCCTGCGGAAGTGTCAGGTATACTCCCGAGGAAATAGATGAGCAGGCAAATCGTCCTGAATCTGTCTGGTATTCCGCGACAGGCATTTACATAGCGCCGGATATTATTATCGGAACTCAGAAAGGAATAGCTGCGGTGGAGTATACTGACATTAAAAAAGCCTATATCAGGTCAAGATGCCATACTCGCCGTACACCCCCATATTATGTTCCGAGAAGCAGAGTGCGCTACGAGGACTACTATAAATATCAGCTCGTAATAAAGACCAATAATCACAGGAAGCTTATAATATGCAACACCACTCATTTTGATGAAAGTGTCGGGGAGGTCATCAAGGAAAAGTGCGGTCCGGGAGTGTGGGAAGATAACTGAAGAGCAGTCAGATTTTGGGACTGTCTTTCTGTTGACTTTGAACGTAATATGTGATATAATACCAACAAATAATGAATTGAAAAATCAATAAAAGGGGTGGGCTTTATGAGAAATTGCAGTGATGATGCTCCATGCAAGGTTTGAGGGAACTGCGTGGAGTATAGTTGATACCCTCGGACTTTGCAGACTTATGATACAATAATTTCAAAGGAGCAAAGTCAAATGAAAAATTCAATAAAACCGATCAAAAGCTATCTTCTGCTGTGGAGTACACAGTCACTTTCCGCACTCGGAAGCTCTATGACGAGCTATGCGCTTGCACTGTGGCTCTATCAGAGTACAGGCTCGGCACTTAAAGCGGCTCTGCTGACGGTATGTTCGTATGCGCCTTATGTCCTTATGAGCATATTTGCAGGAGCCCTCAGCGACAAGTGGAACAAGAAGCGTACTATGCTTGTCTGCGACCTGTTCTCTGCGTTCACGACTGTGGCAGCCTTTATGCTCATCAGTGCAGACTGTCTTGAACCGTGGCATCTTTTCCTTATCAACGCTATGAACGGACTGATGAATACAGTACAGCAGCCTGCGAGCGAAGTCGCAGCAACTCAGCTAATCCCGAAGGAATACTATCAGAAAACAGGCGCTCTGCGTTCGCTTTCGCAGTCCATGAATACTATACTCACTCCCGTACTTGCAACGATGCTGTTTGCATTCGGAGGCGTATCGGCTGTAATTATGGTCGACCTGACTACTTTTTCGATAGCATTCATGGTACTGCTGCTGTTTATCCGCATCCCCGAACCTGAGACCGCAGATAAGTCAAAGGAAACTCTTATCGAATCGGTAAGATCGGGGCTTTCATGGCTGAAAGCGAATCCGCTCATACTGAAGCTGATATTCTTTTTGGCGGGTATAAACCTCATCGCATCGGCAAATACTGCCGCTCTGACACCGCTGATACTATCCAAAACCGGGAACAACGAAGTGGTACTGGGCACGGTCAATTTCTGCATCGGTATCGCAACACTTACAGGAAGTCTGATCGCTTCGTATACATCGCCGCCGAAAGACCGTGTGAAAGCGATATGCCTGTCATTGTTCTTCTCGATGAGCACCGAAAACTTCATACTTGCATTAAGCGGTTCGCGGTATATATGGTGCTTTGGCGTAGTGCTCGGCTGGATATTCATACCTTACATGGGCGCTAATCTCGATGTCGTTTTCAGAAGCACGATACCTCCGGATATGCAGGGAAGAGTTTATGCCTGCCGGAATACATTGCAGTTTTTTACGATACCGATAGGAAGCCTTTGCAGCGGCGCGGTCATAGACCGCTTCTTTGAGCCGTTAATGGCGCGTCAGAACGACAGTGACATTCTTTGTACTGTATTTGGCAGCGGCAAAGGCTCGGGAGCAGCAATGCTCATGGGGGGCCTCGGATTCGCAGGGGTTGCAGTGTGCGTGGTATTCAGCCTGCTTTTGAAAAAAGAAAAATTCAGAAGCAGATAGCATGATCTGAAAATATAAAGCCGGAAGTCATTATGACCTCCGGCTATATTTATACCACTGCGAAAAAACGAAATAAAGTCTTTGGAAAGGGGGACGGACCCGATAAGCTGCAAATAAAGCTGCTATATGAGTGCCACACTTAATGGACGCTCTCAGCGTTTATTCTTCTTTTCTGCTCTTCTTAACAAGACCTATCCCTGCGATACCCATAAGTGCAGAAAGTCCTGCAAATACCTTATGTGATCCGGACATACCAGTCTGCGGAAGTGTTGTTCCTTCTGCTGTGGTTTCCGTAACGATCTCAGTTGTTATTTCGGGATCCGCTGCAATTTCGGTTGTTTCTGTTTCAGATTCCGTAACATTTTCAGTTGTCAATTCGGAATCCGTAGCGTTTTCGGTTGTCAATTCGGAATCCGTAGCGTTTTCAGTTGTCAATTCGGGATCTGTAACATTTTCGGTTGTTGCGGGAATATCAGCGTCAGTGCGCTTGAAGTACCACTTAGAGCCTGCAAGGTAATGTACAAGGGTGTCGTCCTCCATTGTGACTATACCGAAGCCCTCGCCTTCCATTGTGAGTACCTGCATCCTCTCGCCGTCCTCGTAGACTGTCCACTTGTAGTCCTTATCGTCTATCTTAAACGAATGATCGTCCTTGACAGCGAACTTTATAACCTGATCCTCCGATGTTACCGGCGCACTGTCTATCTGGTAGAGCTCCCAGTCGCCGAAATACTTCGACATATCAGTATCTGAGGGAAGCTGCTGCTCTGCAACAGTTTCCGGAGCACCTGTCTGTGTATCGGCAGCATATGCCGCTGTACCTCCAAGCATTGCTGAAGCTATTGAACATGATAATGCAGCTGCAAGAAATTTGTTTGTCCTTTTCCTCATAATGATCACCTTTTTCATACTTTATTTTGTTGTCTGCAATTGTTGAATGAGAGTTCATCTATCAATTGCTGTAACTACGTTATAGCACTGCATCAGTGTAAAGCCAACAAAAAACTCGAATATTTTTGAATATTTTGTATATATGTTCAAAACAGCATATCAATATTTGTTGAATCCACTGCTAATATTACTATTCGTATAGTAAAAGGAGAGCCCTTTGGCTCTCCTTTGCTGTTATATTATTATAGTGTGTCGATGAGTTTGAGCGAGTAGCGCTGGATGATGAGAGCGTCATTCGCGGTGAGACCTGCATTGCCGTCAACGTCTCCGGCTTTTTCGCCTTCTGCGGTTATGCGGTCTGGACTTGTGCCGTTAACTCCGTACTTTGCCGGATTCAGACACGCCTGCATTACCATTACAACGTCTGACATATCAACACCGCCGTCGCCGTTGGCATCGCCCTTTAAAACAGAATTTGTTTCCGGCGACATCCAGCCGCCGTCGTCAGTTATAAGGCAGAGCATTGCAATTGTATTGCCAAAGTAGGAATCCGTTCCAAGCTCAATGACAGCTCTGCGTATGGTGTCGTGCCACTCTGTATCTCCGGCGCTTTTGGCTGCAAGCATAAGCGGCGCTGTGAAGCAAAGATCATCCCAATCTGAAACAGCCCTGCCATCAGGAGTGTAGCCTGCCATTATCTTTTCAGGATCGCCGCCGGTCTCTTTTTTGAAGAAGGCGTTGACTATCTCCGCATATTTCTTTGCAGAAGAGCTGCCGGTTACGATAGCGTCTGTACTTATCCTCCAAGGGGTACGGCAGGAATTGTAATAGTAATTCCCGTCGTTTTCATCTTCAAGGAAGTTTGCCGGTGCCGGTATCCATTTCCCGCTTTTATCCTTGATAATGAAATCAGGCAGCAGACCTGTTTTATACTGCTCTGTGAACTGGTCTATGATACTATAAGTATTATCGTAAAGCTCTATCCAGCGTTCATCACCCGTAACAGCTGCAAATACCGGGAAATACTGCATTATGAAATCAGAAGCGCGTGTTGCGGAATAGTATTTGTCGTTCTCATCAACATCATATGCCCAGTCGCCGAGTCTGAGAATATTGTTCTCGTGGCTGACATCGTACTTCATTATATCATTTATTACAAGTTCAGCTGCACGGCGATAGTTTATCTCACCTTCGCTGCCCCATATCCTATCAGCTAAAAGAAGCGAATATGCTATGTCAAGATCGCCGTCTGTTGCGGAATCGCTGCCGTTGGAATCAACAAGTGCCCTGCCGTTGTCACTCTGCTGCCACGCCATAAGATGAGGTCCTATACTGCTCGGATGTGCAAGATAATAACGGTACATACCGTCAAATATTTCTTTAGCATCATCATCGTAAGAAGACATGAGTGCTGCTATGAGCATTCCGTATCCGTGAGCTTCCGAAACAGTTGCGGGCACCTCGGTATGTGTCTGTTCATAGGTGTTTTCACCGTAAAACACATAATACTGAGCCAGACCGCTTTCGTAGCTGTTTTGCTTCAGATATACTGACTTCCACTCCTGATAGTAAGCAATAGTTTCAGCAGACAGAGCAGATACAGTTTCCTCAGTCTGAACTGCACCCTCCGTATTCTGAGTGACCGCATTTGTATCAAACGGCAAAGTGTTAAAGGTAAGCGCAGATAAAAGCACTGTGCTGAGAATGGCGGCAAGTTGTTTTTTCATTGTATCCTCCTTGTTGCAATGTGAAATGATCTCCCCAGATACGATGAAACGAAGCATAACTGAATGATGCGGATGTATCTGAAAATCAAAATTGAATAGTATCTGCATGGACTGATATTAACGAAAATTATTTTACATTATAACACGTTTAATGCAGTCTGTCAAGCGGATTACAGGTAACAGCACCTTTTTTTCTGTAAAGCATCCATATACTAACATCGGCTTCCTGCATGACATAATAGATTATCTTTATTCTGAATTTTCTCTTGCAATTCCAAAGATATTGTTATATAATGGAATCAAGCAGTTTTTCGCTGCAAATCTGAAGTATGGAAGGTGGATCAATTGAAACTAACAAAACTAACCGCAGCTATCATCGCAGCTGCAACCGCTATCGCTACCATTTCATTAAACAGCACTGTCCTGCTCAATCCGTCCGCTGTGTGTGCAGCTGACACAGATGCCGTTTCTGAGCTTCCGGAGGGCGTAATGCCGGATTCCGAGCCAACGGGCGATGTCAACGGTGACGGCGAATTCAGTATCGCTGATGTTCTGATGCTGCAAAAGTGGCTTTCAGCAGTTCCGGATGTACAGCTTGCAAACTGGAAAGCCGCAGATTTCTGCAAAGATAACAAGCTTAATGTCTATGACCTCTGTCTTATGAAGCGCGCTCTGATACAGACAGGAAATATACCTTCTTCGATCAGCGTCAGAGAAGGCGGCGGCGTTGTAGGCGCAAACATCCTTTATAAGGTGTACTGTGAAGACAAAAACTATTACCTCTCCTATCAGGATCTTACATATGATCCGGATGCTGAGGCGCTCATCATTCCGATAACAGAACAGGATTACCGCGAGATCATGTCTCAGGCTTATACCAACTACCTTGACAGTCTAAACGCACCGGATGAATGGGATGATATTGATTATGAAATAACGCTCAACTATACAAACGGCTCTCAGAAGCAGTCTTCCTCTGACAGATGCCCAAACGTTCTTATAAAACTGATAAAGCTGCTGGATCAATATGAATATGATCATAATTCTTATGTTAAGCCGGATGAGAGCTTTGAATATGGCTTGCCGTTCCGTGTTGCAAGGGACGGTGTGAAGCTTTATCTTGGTCCTGATGAAAGCTATGAAGCAGTCGCTTCGATCCCTGACAATACACGCCTTTCTGAAAAAGGTATCCAGAAAGGCAACGATACATGGCTGTTTACAGAATACAACGGACAGTATGGCTGGATCAACACATTAGACTCAGAGGGCAACCCGGTAGTCTATTTTGAAGAAGCAGTCAAAAAGCCTGTCATATACCTGTATCCCGAAGAAGAGACCGATGTTCACATTGAGCTTGAACTTACAGAATCCGAGCTGAACACTACCTATCCTAAGTATAACAACGGCTGGGATGTGGTCGCATATCCGGATGGCTCACTTCTTAACAAGTCAGATAATTCGCATCATAAGTACCTTTTCTGGGATTCTGTGAACTGCCGTACCAGATTCGATTACTCAAAGGGATTCTGTGTTGCAGGCAGCGACACCGAAAGCTTCCTCAAAGAAAAGCTCACATACATGGGCTTGACTGAGGACGAAATGAACGACTTCATTGTATACTGGCTGCCGCTCATGGAGCATAACAAGTATAATCTTATCTCGTTCCAGGGCGATGTCTATACGGATTCCGCAAAGCTTGATATTACTCCAAAGCCCGACAGTCTGCTCCGTGTATTCATGTCTTATGTTCCTCTTGAAAATGCTGTGGACATTCAGCCTCAGCAGCTTGAGACCTTTGAAAGAAACGGATTTACAGTAGTTGAGTGGGGCGGAAGCGAGCTTAAAAACTAAGCAGCAATTGGGATAGAATAACAAAGCCGGAAGTCTATATATGCGATGCTGATATAGAAGTTTTTCGCCATAGTATTTCTGATGCAAGGTCAGAAGTACTATGGAGTTTCTGTTGACATGTCAGTAATACTGTATTATAATGAATGCGAATACAAATCGGATCTGCATCGAGAGGAGCTGTAAAAATGATATTATCCGATAAAACGATTATAAAAATGCTTGATGAAAACTCTTTGGTGATCAAACCGTTTATAAAAGAACAAATACAACCCGCAAGTGTCGATATACGGTTAGGCGATACATTCAGCGTTGTTGATGACACTCCTTCAGGAATAATTACCTTGGACAATAAGATAAGCTATAAGACCATTAAAACCGATACTTATTTGATTTTACCCGGGCAATTCGTTTTGGCAACAACGATGGAGTATTTTGAATTGCCTGATAATCTAACGGCATTCGTTGAAGGCAGAAGTTCTCTTGGTCGAATGGGGTTGTTTATTCAGAATGCAGGGTGGGTCGATCCCGGCTTCAAAGGTGAGATAACATTAGAATTATATAATGCTAACAGATGTGCTATCGAGCTTAAGTGCGGACGTAGAGTAGGACAGTTAGTATTTGCAGAAATGGACGATCATGCACTAAATCCATACAATGGAAAGTATCAAGGACAAACAGGAGCAACAGGCTCAAAGGTCTTTATGGATTCAGATAAATTCTGATTTATCTGAGCAGGATAATTAATACAATGCCCCGAAGCGATTTGAAACGCTTCGGGGCAAAACTTCTATATGGGTATCTGTCATATGACTTCCGGCTATTTTTATATCATTGCGAAAAAAGTCTTTGGAAATGGGCTTTCCTCAATAAATTACAGGTAAACTTCCGTATGAGTACAGCACAGACTCAGAGTTGGAATATTCATGCTGATGCTATGAATTCGCTGATGCCTGAGAATATGGTAAAAGCGACCTTTGCCTGATAATCGTCGGTTGAAAGCAGAGCGGCTTCTTCCGGATTTGAGAGGAACCCGCATTCGACCATTACAGTCGGATTCTTACTGAAATAGCACAGGAAAAGTTCCTTGCCGCACTGCTTTATCTCGCGCTGATTATCAGGCTGGAGCAGCTTTGTGAAGCTGGATTTCATTGCTCTTGCAAGTGATTCGCTTTCCGGATTTGTCGCGGAATAGAACATCTGAGCACCGTGATACTGCGGCTGGGTGAACTGATTCTGATGTATCGAGATACAAACAGCGTTGTCGTTATCGTTGAAAATTGCCAGACGGTTATCCATATCCGAGCTTTTTTGCTGTGCTATACCCTCTATGCCTTTGTCGTGGATAGAGGTGTCGGTATCCCTCGTTACGACAACATCGTAGCCGGATATTTCAAGCATATCACGCAGCTTCAGAAGTATACTGAGGTTAATGCCTTTCTCCGGAACTCCGTCCGCCGAGGAACAGCCGCCGTCGATGCCGCCGTGTCCGGCATCGAGGACTATCACGGGGGTATCCTTCGATATTTTAGCAGAGGCGGGGAGTTCCCCGTCGTTTTTATTTCTGTTCATACCGGCAGCGGCGGCAATAGCTGAAAACGCACAGACGGAAACTACTGCGCCGCTGAATATCATGCGCTTAACATTTTTCATAGCAGACTCCTTTGTGAAAGTTTTTATAGATTATATGAGGGCGGCAGGGGAGTTATTCTTGCATGGGGGGGACGAACGGTGCGGGAGGAATTATTGTATTTTACAAAAAAATGTGGTATACTTAATTGCGTAGTTGATAATATCCGGAATGAAAGTCCGGGTATCTGGCGTAAAATAGCCGGAAAAAATTTTTTGGAAATTTTTGAAATTTTTTGTAACGTTTCTGTATCTGGAACGTCTAATATACAGAAGCCGAGGAAGGAGGTGCGATGATTGGACAAAAAAACTGCTGAAAAGCTGTATGATACCTGTTATATGCAGGTGTATTCATATGTGATGACCTTAGCAAAGGATCAGCACAAGGCTCAGGAGATAACACAGGAGACATTTTTCAAGGCAATGACCACCAAGCAGACCTTCCGCGGTGAATCCGAATGTTACTCATGGCTGTGCGCGATAGCTAAGAATCTGTTCATAGACTCAACAAGGAAGGCTTCGAGGTATCAGGACGAGCCTGACGAGACTCTCGCAGACAGCGACACCGATATAGAACAGAGCATAACTGATTCCGAGACGTCATTCAGGATACATATGCTGCTGCACGAAATGGAAGATCCGTATAAGGAAGTCTTTGAACTGCGGGTGTTCGGAGAGCTATCCTTCACACAGATAGGAGCGATATTCCGCAAGACCGAAAACTGGGCGCGAGTTACCTATCATCGTGCCAGACTTAAACTCAAGGAAAGGATGAGTAGTAATGAAATATAACTGCGATATGATAGCCGATCTGCTTCCTCTGTATATAGACAATGTGTGCAGCGATTCGAGCAGGGAAGCGATAGAGGAACATCTCAGCGAGTGTCCGCCGTGTCAGAAGCTTTATGAAGATATGAAGAAGTGCGATACGGTGATCGACCAGAGCATAGTCAAGGAGCGCGACGAAGTGCTCGTAAAGCAGGCAAAATTCTTCAAGAGACGCAGTGCGATAGCAGGAAGCATAATCGGCGCGATATTTGCTGTCCCGATACTTGTGTGTCTCATAGTGAACCTTGCAACAGGCGCAGGACTTACATGGTTCTTCATAGTTCTTGCGGCAATGTTCATACCGACCTCACTTATAGTAGTACCGCTCATGGCAGCAGAGGACAAAGCCTTCTGGTGCATGACATCATTCACAGCAAGCCTTATAGCACTTCTTGGAGTATGCAGTATTTACTCCGGCGGAACATGGTTCTTTACAGCAGCACCGGCGGTACTGTTCGGACTTGCGATACCGTTCATGCCGTTCATAGTGAATTCAAAGCCGGTAGCAAAGCGTATCGGCAACAACAAGGCGCTCGCAGTTGTAGGGACCTACACCCTCACCTATATACTCATGATGGTGTGCATAGGAATCAGACACGGTTCGGAAAACTTTTTCAGAATAGCAGCAGCATATTCACTGCCTTACCTGTTATTCATGTGGGCAATGTTTGCACTTATACGTCTGCCGAAGTGGAACAGACTTCTGAAAGCTGCATCCTGCATAATCGTATCAGCACTTCTGTTTTTCTTCAATGATACGATAGTTCTTATGATATTCAAGGGAGCAACTCACATCCCGAAGCCTTCGTTCTCATTCGACACATACGAAATGGCTAACGATACATTATGCTGGTCGGTACTGATAATCGGAAGCATAGTATCAGCCGTGCTTGCACTTGCAGGTCTTGCAGTTTCAGGCAACAAGAATAAAAAGGAGAAATAATTATGAAAAAATCAGTTAAGATATTAGCAGTTCTTTTTACCGCAGTTATGGCATTAAGTATGACAGGCTGCGTCTCAATAAGCGAATCATACAGCAATTCGGATAAGTATTCCGCAGGGAACTGCGAATTCAAGGGCTTGAATGTCAACTCTCTGGACATCCACTGGAGTGTCGGCAAGGTAAAGGTGACACGAAACGATAAAGATACCGTTACGGTTACAGAAAGCAGCGAATCCGATCTTAAGGATTCCGAAAAGGTACACACATGGCTCGATGAGGGGGTTCTTCGCATCCATTACTGCAAGTCCGGTGAGACCTACTTCTTCAAGCAGCCCGAAAAGGATCTTGAAATAACAGTACCGGCTGAAATGAAGCTCAAAGACATCAGCATGAACGGTTCTTCATGTGATACTCTTATCGAGAATATTGAGGCTGAGAGCATAAGCATTGAACTTTCGTCCGGCAATTCTGAACTCGTTGGATGTATCGCAAAGACTATCGACGTTGAAGCTTCGTCCGGCGACATTACTATCGGACAGAAGGGCAAAGCTGAATCTGTAAGTGCTGAGGCTTCATCCGGCGACATAACGATCGAAGCCGAAAATGCAGACGAGATCAGTGCGGATACATCGTCCGGAGAAATTGAGGTCACAGCAGAGAATGCAGGCTCAGTTGATGCGGAAGCTTCAAGCGGTTCGATAGATCTCCGCTTTATAAAGATGCCGGCAGCTGTTGACGCTGAGACATCATCCGGCAGAATAACAGTGTATGTACCTGAGAACGCAGACTTCACAGCCGACGTTGATACATCTTCCGGCGATTTCGATTCCGACCTCTCACTTTCTAAGGACGGCAGCACCTATGTATGCGGCAACGGTTCAAGCAAACTCGATCTTGAAACATCCTCCGGCAACATCCGCATAAAGAAGTAACCACAATACTCATATTGAAGTTTATCTGTAATTTATTGAGGGAAACCCTTTTGAGAAAGGGTTCTCCCTCAATGGCCACGGTTCTTAACGAAGAAAATATTACATCAAATCGAATAGGACAGTTTTCCCCCATACATTTAAGTCGGTACTTATAAAGAAGTTTTCCCAAAAGCTAATATGAAAGGTCTATACAGTAGGCAACAACACAAAGAAAGACAGATACTTCATGTATTTTTGAAGTATCTGTCTTTTTCACTATAAAGAGGTCTGATATTTATACTGAGAAATCAAAACGTTATCGGTGATATTTTTTCCTCTGGCTCATCGGGGAAGGCACGGTATTCACTCGGACTTTTGTCCAGTGCTCGACGGAAAGTTTCTGCATAGTAACTCGCACCAGAAAATCCACACGCAAATGCGATCTCTGTAATGGTCATATTTGTATTTTTCAGCAGTGTAATGCTTTGTTTAAGTCGGAATTCATTGAGGTATTTCATTGGAGAAATAAAAATGTAGCGCTCGAACAGATTACCGCAGGTACGTTTGGAAACGTGTCCAGCTATAGCAATGCGATTCAGTGTAAGTTTTTCGGAGTAATGCTTTTCGATAAAAGCGATCATTGCTTTCATCGAAGTAAGTTGGCTGCATTCGGTATGAGGTTTCTCGTCCGGGCGAATATTTTCAGTGATTTCGCTCCAGATCAGATTTACCAATCCAATCATAGCGCACTTCTCAGAGTTATCCTGATTATCCTTGAGAACAGAATACTCGATCGGTGCGAATGCTTTAGGCATAGCCTTGTCAATGTGCCGTTTTCTGATGATTGAAAACCAGTGCAGGATATTCTCATGCCACGTCGTCCCTTTTTGCAGTAGGATATAATCAAAAGTCGAATTGATGATTGGCTGAACTGCATTCTTTTCGATATCTTCTGAGATACACAGGATCATCGGATGAAAAATCAGCAGATTATAACAACAGTCGCGTATATCTTTTAAACGAGCTGAATGAAGTCGCCGTGAGTTGATGAGCAATCCTTCACCCGATCTTACAGTGACAAGCTTTCCGTTTATGTTATAAACCGCCTCTCTCTCATTGGGAACAATCAGTTCGATATCCTCATGCCAGTGTGTCGGGACTGAAGCATTCGGATAGGCAGAAAATCGACCGCTGAAGAAGCCAATTGGGATATCGGTATAACTGTATCTGACTGTTTCACTGCAGTCGCTGTTCACCTCCAGCTCATAACTATGACGTAGTTCCACTGATATCACTTTCCTTTTTGTTATAGTTCTCTGCAAAATCATGATAGACATCGCACATTTTCTGCGTTATAATGATAACATATAAATGTGCATAAGTCAACCGACTATTATTGACTTATGCCAATAGATGAATAATAGGGGGATAATTATGAAAAGAGTAATAGCAATTCTTTTATCTCTTGTGCTGCTTACATCAATATCTGCTTGTGAAAGCTCAAGAAACAGCGAAAACGGTTCATCAACTGAACAAGCGAAGACAACTGAGCTTGTTGAAAGTGCAGAGCCGATACAGCTAACAAATAAAATGACGGAAACCGAGCTTGCACAAGTGGATAAGCACGGTCTTACACTCCTTGACGTTCCTGAAGGAACTACAAAGGCATCAACAAACGAACAATCGGGGCATACGGTTAGCATTGAGTTCGATTCAGTACCGATTGATGACATAATCTCAGGTCTTGATGCTGCAAAAGAAGAGCTTCCCGACGAAGAATATGAGAAGCTTTATGAAAAATACGCCCCTAACATTGAAAGCGGTGAAGACTATACATATCCGAAGTATATCTTTGTTGACGGTCAGAACGTTTTTGGTAATGCGCAACTAATGCCCCCAACCTACGTTGACGGAAAGATAACTGTGACAGATACAAAATACAGCAGCGAAACAGACAGTTATGAAACAATAACAAACACATATGCTGATATGGACGAATACCTTGATTGGATACGTCGCAAATATAAAGACTGGAACTATCCCGAGGGAGAAATAGAAAAAATCGTAGAAAGAATTCTAATTGCAGATGAAGCCTACAGAAACAGTAATTATGAAACGCTGCCGGAGGGCTCTGTTGTTTATTCTGAATCGGATTATAGCTATGTCATCAGCACTGATGAAAACAAAGATTACCGGAATGAATGGGAGTTTGACCGTCAGGCTGTTGAAGAAATCAAGGACAGCATAGATGAGATAGATATATTTGACGAAGAACTTAACAAGATGTTCGTTGTTCACGTGACACTTCCGCCGGAATATGACAACAACAAAGAATATCCTGTTATCCTGCTCACAGACGGAATCTGGCGTTTTGGTAATACTCCTGAAATGAGAAAGGTCATGGAGGACGGTAATGCTGCACCTGTGATACTTGTGAGTATATGGTACTCCTACGATGTAGAAGACCCGAGCGGCAGTCTGCGATATAACGATCTTGTGAAAAATCGAGGAAAGCTGCTTGATTTTGTAACAGATAACCTGATGCCGTATCTTGGTGAAAACTACAAGATTGACTATGCAAGATCTACGCTCTACGGTCATTCTGACGGCGGTGTTTTCACTCACTATGCATTGTTCAACTCCGACCTCTACGAAAATCAGCCATTTGGCAATTACATCATAGGCAGCCCAGCCTTCTGGGGACTCTATTATGATTATCCTGGTCTCAATCCAGAGGAATATGAGAAAGACTACGGATACTTTGACAGAAATGAAAAGCTCATCAAAAGCGTGTTCCTATGTGCAGGATCACAGGAAGATCCTGACTATACAGACAGTTACAACGGACATGACACAACGCTTGAAGGCGTTGCAAAGCTGAAGGAACGGCTGGAGTCTCACGATACTGATCTGACCTACAAGCTGTATGATTCACACCATTACCAATATTTACCCTCGATGCTTCTTGAATATCTGAAAGCGGAATATCCTGTGCAATAACAGATTGAACAAGCATCAGGGCATAGTACAGTGCTGATAAAGAAAAAATGTGCCATAGTATTTCTAATGAATTTGTCAGAAATACTATGGTAGTTTTTTATATTGACAATGAAAATGATGGGTAGGAAATTAAACGAGGTAACAATTAATCAATTATCCGCAACACAGCCGTTTTCAATTCTGACAATATGATCGCAGCAGGAAAGAATGAACTCATTATCGTGAGTAACAACAATGACCGTCTTTCCCATATCTCTCAGCTTTTTTAGCTGGTTTGATACCTGTTTCATATGTGCAAGGTCAAGACCGCTGGTGGGTTCGTCAAAGATTATAACAGGCTTGCTTGAAGCCACCCCCGATGCGATTGCTGTACGCTGTTTCTGTCCGCCCGAAAGCGCCATGGGATGCGTATTGGCATACTCCAAAAGATCAAGCTGTGACAGTATTTCATCAGCTTTTTTTATTTTCTGCTCATCGGTCAGTAACTTATCCGTCATGCTCAGCATGACCTCATCACGCACGCTCTCTGTAAAAAGCTGGTGGTTCACGTCCTGCATTATCATATAACAAGAATGCAGACGATCTTTCGCTTTTAGCTTTTTGCCGTTCATTATGAGAGTACCTTTACACTTGCGTTCAAGTCCGCAGATATTTCGTGCGAGGGTGCTTTTGCCTGCGCCGTTGTGACCGATAATCGCAATGATATGATTTGCAGGTAATTCGAGCCGAGGGATATTGATACCGTGCTTGCCGTCATTATAGGTAAAACGGAAATCCTCCAGTAACAGAACATCGCCTTGTACGTCTGTATTTTTTTGCGAACAGTGTATTTCGGGGAGCATCATAGGACGTATACCCATTTTTTCGGTATCGTCAGCAGTAAGTTTTTTTATCTCTTCGGTAATCAGTTCTTTTGCAATTCTGCCGTTTTCAAGTATCAGCATTCTGTCTGCAAGTTCACGCAGAAAATACAGACGATGCTCTGCGATAACTATGGTTTTGCCCTGTGACTTCCAGTCTGTCAGCACGGCTTTCAGCTTCTCTATCGCCTCACTGTCAAGATTAGATGACGGTTCGTCAAGTACGATGATATCAGGCGACAGAACATTGATGCCTGCACAGGCTATGATCTGCTTTTCTCCGCCCGAAAGCTCAAATATATTGCGATCAAGCAGTTTTTCTATGTGCATGGAAGCTGCTGTTGCAGTTATCGCTTTTGATATTTCAGCAGGCTCACAGCACTGATTTTCAGCGGCAAATGCGATTTCGTCAGTGGTATTCACATTGAAAAACTGCGAACGAGGATTCTGGAAAACACTTCCGACTTTTTTAGCAGTTTCAAATATTGGCGTGTCGGGAACGCTCTTTCCGTCGATCATCACTTCACCATTCAGAGTTCCGCTGTAATAGTGAGGAATAAGCCCGTTGATAAGCCTTGTGACCGTTGTTTTTCCGCAGCCTGAGCCGCCGGTCAGAACGATAAACTCGCCATTCTGTATCGTCAGGTCAAGACCGTTGATACTTCCTTGTTCAATAGCCCTGCCGTTGGCATCTGTCGAGCTGTATGCAAATGTTACATTCCTGAATTCTATCATATTCTCACCCTAAAATGCAAAGAATAAAACGATCATAGCCAGTGTGCCGAACATCAGCAGCCAATCGTACAACCTGATACTGATCTGACAGATATGCGTTCGCTTTCCGCCTGCACACAGTCCCTTTGTCAGTGAAGCAGCTGAAAGCTCGTCCGCAATACGGACAGTTGACATCATGATCGGTACAAGCACATACTCGATATAAGTGAACGGATTTTTCACGCTCTGCCCGATCTCACGCATTTTCATGGCATCGTGGACACTACGGTATTCCTCGCTAAGTGTTGGAAAATAACGGAACATCACAGAAAACGGTATCGTGATAAAATACGGAACGTGCATCCTGTCCATTGCAGTCATAAACTCGCTGACAGAGGTTGAGCGTACAGTGTACCAGCCCATCATATATCCGGGAACAAACCTTGATATGATACCACATAATATCATCAGTATCAGATTAGGCGCTCCGCTGATATTGGGGATCACACTGCCTTCACAAAATACAGAAAAAGCAATAAGTACGACATAAATAAGTGCGGATTTTATGTGCCTGACTGTCAGAAGAAGCACAAACGGAATTGCTGCACATATCACTCTCAGAATGTATTCCACGCCGACTGTTTTTCCGCCCACCATAATAAGACTGATCGCTATCAGCAGACAAAGTTTTGTTCTCGGATCGAGTTTCAGTACGCTTTTGTCCGAAGTTGATGAAAGTCCGAGTTCCATCAAGCCATACCTGCCTTACGGAAGTGCTTTTTGAGTACCTTTGCGCCAAGCAGACCGCCGATCAGTCCCCCGATGATACACATAGCTATCATAGTGAAGAACACCCATGTCGGAGTATATCCCGACATTTTATCGACGTATTCCTGACCGTATCCGTCAGCGAGCGAATTGAGATATGATTCACGGAATCCGAAGAAGAAAGCAATGACCATACCGAGCAGCCATAGACTGAATGTCGAAGAACCGATCACGCACGACTTGATGCTCTGATAATCACCGAGTTTCAGTACGATCTCTGTCAGCAGTCCTGCACCGATACAGGAAATAAAGACTGGATAAGGGTGTCCTGTAATGAATATGAGAATTGCAATGATCACGCTTGTAATTGTGACCATTCCGAAATGCTTTATCTTTGAAAAATACAGCATAAGCGGTATTCCTGCAAATATCGGAACAAGCAACGGCAAAAGTACCGTGAATATCGGGATAAATCCGATACAAGCGACCGCAAATGTGATCGCAAAATACAGTGCGGTAAAAATACCCACCGTGATAAGATCTTTGACCTCGAATTTCTTTTCCATAATATTTCTCCTCCTTAATTTTTCCATCCCGTGCTGACTGCACGTTTTGTAACCATGTTATGATAGATACCGCCCATATCCATAAGGCTCTTATGATCGCCCGACTCGGCTATCTCTCCGTCTTTGATAACCATGATGTTATCGGCATGAGCGATAGTATTGAGCCTGTGTGCGATGACGAGCAATGTCTTACCCTTGCAAAGCTCGGATATTGCCTGCTGTATGTAGCTTTCATTGTCAGCATCAACGCTTGCAGTCGCCTCGTCAAGAATGACAATGGGCGAATCTTTCAAAATACATCTTGCAATTGAAAGCCGCTGTGCCTGACCGCCCGAAAGCGAAGCACCACCCTCGCCGATGACTGTATCAAATCCTTCGGGCAGCTCCATGATGAAATCATAGCAGCGAGCCTTCTTTGCAGCTTCGATGACTTCTTCACGGCTTGCATCGGGTCTGCCGAGCGCGATATTGTTGTAGACCGTATCCTGAAACAGATACACCCTCTGGAACACCATACTGATATTATCCATAAGTGTTGCAAGCGGTATCTTTCGTATATCCGTACCGCGCAGAAGTATCTCTCCGCTTTTCACGTCCCAGAAGCGTGTCAGCAAACTTGCAATTGTGGATTTGCCGCCGCCGGACGGACCGACCAGTGCAGTCATTGTACCTTTGCCTGATTTGAATGATATGTCTTTCAGCACGTCTTTTTCGCCGTAGGCAAATGTGACATTGCGGTATTCTATCTCGGGAGCATTGCTGTTTTTCAGCATTTCTGCTCCGTTGTCAGAAAGCTCCTTTTCAGCAAACAGTGATTCAATTCTGTCCATACAAGCGTTCATTACCGTCAGCCTTGCAATCTGTCCGTAGAATGACTTCATCGGTACAAACAGATCAAACAGGAACAGCAGCATACCGATATAGAAATTTAGTGGCATAGTTCCCGAAAAATAGAGATATGAGGATACTGCAAGGACTATAACGGTTCCGAAAGTGTATATCAGGTTCACTCCTGTCTGCCACGGTGCATGGTCGAACTCAAAATCAAGATTGACTTTGCAGTTGCGCTCAAAGCTGTCGGTCAGCTCCTTTGATTTATCGCCCATTAGGTTAAAAGTCTTGATGATTCCGATGCCCTCTGTAAAGTCAAGCACCGACTCCGTCAGCTTTTCTGAAGCCTCCTGACGTTCGTCTGAATGATGCAGGGTACTTTTTTTCATGGCAAAACCAAGCATGAGCATTCCCAATGTTACAATCAGGGAAATAAATCCTAAACGCCAGTCAAAGAAAAACATGAACAGCACCATGATTGCCTGTGAAAACAGGTAACTCATCATATCCGCCAATGTCATCATGCAGTTTTCCTCGATGAACACCATATCCGTTGACAACACCGAGCTGATCTTTCCGATATTGCCCTCCGTAAAATATCCCATAGGCAGACGACGCAGATGCTCACCCAGTTTCATTCGCATATCCGCAAAAATCATATAACCTGCTGCACTTTGCAGTCTGTCGGCGAAATACTGGAGCAATGCCTGCACAGCAACGCTTGCCACAAGTGCAACAGCTATGTAAACACAATGCGTTTTCGTGACCGTTCCCTCTATGAATGCCGTAACAACGAAATATGCCAGCATAATAGGAACTTTCATCAGCATCCCTTTCAAAAATGAAAGGAACATAGCACCGTATATTCTGCCTTTGTATTTTCCCGAAACACCAAGGATTCGTCCGATAAGTCCAATCATGCTCTCACCTCATTTCCAATCGTCCAGTTTGCCCTTGCTTCACTGCTGTTCCATAACTTCTGATACTCCACACAGCTTTGCAGGAGCTTTTCGTGAGTGTCGGCGGCGATGATATTTCCGTCATTCATAACGCATATCTTGTCGGCGTTCACGATAGTCTGTAAACGGTGAGCAATGACAAGAACGGTCTTGCCCTTTATTATCTCAGCAATAGCAGAGTTCATTTTCTCCTCGTTCTCAGGATCAATGAAAGCTGTTGCTTCGTCAAGCACGATAACAGGAGCATCTTTCAGTATCGCCCTTGCAAGGGATATTCTCTGACGTTCACCGCCCGAAAGCATCTTTCCGCCGTCGCCTGCCATTGTGTCAATGCCTTTCGGCAGACGTTTCATGAACTCTCCGCACTGTGCTTTTTCAGCCGCCGCCAATACTTCTTCACGGCTTGCATCAGGCTTGCCGATGAGGATATTCTCGTACAGCGTTGTGTTGAACAAAAACTGTTCCTGCGATACATAGGAGATATGATCGTTGAGTGCTTCGATGCTCATCTCGGTAATATCCTGACCACCCAGTGTGATACGTCCGCTGCTGAGGTCGTAGTAGTGAACAAGCAGCTTTGCCAGTGTGGACTTACCGCTGCCGGATTCTCCCACAAGAGCTGTGAGCGTCCCCTCACCGAGTTCAAGGGATACACCGTGCAGGACTTCTTTTTCCTTGTAAGCAAAACGTACATCTTCAAATTTTACGATATGTGAATTACCGATAAACGAATTATCATTAGTTTTTAAAGGTTCACTATCCATTGCTTTTTCAATTTCATCTATCTTATAGCCAAGCTGTGGGAATTTGCCTGCAAAGCTCAGTGCTTTCAGCAGCGGTACACCAATCGACAGCGACAGGCAGAACACAAGTACCAGATTGGCAAGTGTTGATGTTCCATTGATAACAAACAGCGTTCCGACAGGCAGCATGACAAGAGCCGTACATGGAAGTATCGCACTGTAAAGAGCCATCCAGCCCCAGCAAGCTTTATACCACGCAAGGGTAAAGTCACGATAGCTTCGGATATCGGTTTCATAGCGCTGATAGGATTCACCGTCCCGTCCAAACACCTTGACGACTTCCATACCGTTGACATACTCGATAATGGTTGCATTCATCTTAGCTGATGCGGCGTAGTAGGCGTTCATTCGTTTCATACCCGTGCGGAACATCATGCCCATTGCAAACAATCCGAGCGGCAGAGAGCAGAGAGACAGAAGTGCCAGTTTCCAGTCTGCGAAGAACATACATATAATCGCCATCAATGCCATTGCAAGGTTGGAGATGCCTTCGGGAATTGCGTGTGCCAGCAGAAGTTCCACCTGATCTATATCATCAGTGAACAGCTTTTTTATCCTGCCGTTGCCCATGTCCTGTATCGTGCCGAGGGGCTGACGCTCCAGCTTTTTCTGCAATGATATGCGGATATTTTTCAGCGTGTTGTATGCAGAGATATGCGAGTATTTCAGTCCAAGCACATATAAGATAGCGTAGACTAACTCGCATACAAAAATAACAGCTATATGCACTGCATAATAGCCTGCGGATAATGATTCGCCGCCAATCAGCGGCTTGATAATGCGGTACACCATAAAAAACGTCACAGCGGAGGCGATCAGTCCTGCGAACATGACCGCCAGAGCCGCATAGGTGTACCTGATGTAACCGCCCATATAGGGCTTTATCTTGTTAAACATTGTTTTCATCGCCTTTCCTGAGCTTAATAACTTCTTTCCAGTTGAAGAACCGACAGACGATACGGCAATGCTCCTCGATCTGCTTCCATGACATATCGTGAATGATCGGTTCGCATACGCAAGTCCAAAAAGACGAGATCAGCACATGAAATTCTTCTCTGGTAACTTCTGCATGAGCAAGTCCTCTTTTGTACGCCTCTGCGTAGAACTGCTCATAGGCATAACTCATTTTTGTGACATATTCGTGGTTGAAATTCTCATAGCGCGTGCCGGCAGCCTTGTCGATAAGCAGAGAAACCGTGTCACGATTACTATAGAGAAGTTTGAAAAGCGGCATCATTGCTTCATACGACATCACCCATGAATCATAGATCTCATCGTCTGAAAGCACTGTAAAATCCAAGTCTGAACGGCTTTCAACGAAATTGTTGAGTTCAGTGGCTATGTCTTCAACTACAGCATTGAACAGATCTTCCTTGCCCTTGTAGCGCTTATACACCGCCCCTGTTGTAATGTCGGCATTCTCACAGATAGTCTTTAGCTCTGCTTTGAGATAGCCGTGTTTCATGAATTCTGTCTTTGCACTGGCAAGAAGTCGTGGGTCAATGCTTTTATCAGGTATTGCCATTTTATCCCTCCTTTGAAAATCTGATTATCAATAATCCGTTTATTATTGTAGCATATGCTAACATATGTGTCAAGAGATTATTTTAATAATTTGTATATACAAACAAAAAATAGCAATGCGTTGATTTGATTTTGAATGTATCGCCTGTATCGCTAACGCAGTCAAGGATTTTGTGGATAAGCGTATGGTACTGCAAAAAAACTGAGAGTATGTTCTTTAAACGGTCAATCACGATGAAAAAATGAGAGAGATAATAAATAAAGGCTGAATTTGTGCGCAATGCATATTGACCACCTCCTCAAAAAATCGAACGTTTGTGCAATCGAACAAAGTATCTTGAAATCTCTTGACAGAACTAATGTTTCGTGATATTATGATAATGTCCCTTAATGGGAGAGTAGCTTGAAAATCGAATATCAACACATCAGTGTGCAGCAAGACCGGTGCCGGCAAAAAACCGACAAGCCGCGAGCTTCCGTACGCCACGACCTCGAAAGAGCGAGCGATAAATACGTGAAGGCGGTAGGAGAGACTTAGCGAGTCGAGTCAAGGATGACCAACAGAACTCAGCTGAGTGCCATGGGAATACACATTTAAGGATTGTGGACTCCCCGCCGCTCCTATAATGGCAATGACAGCCGGCTTGCGCGCCCATCCGCACGTGCGGCTCTGATTCCGTAAGGGCAGAGAGACAAGGAGCTATGTGAGAGTTGAGGACGACTCTCGGCTGATGTGTTCCCGGCTTCGGAGGGTGCAGGCTTATGCCTGTAGGAGAATATCAGAAGCCTCGGAATGAGGAAAACGTCATGGCACAGCGTCATGATAAGGTGTCCCTGAGGGGATACAGGGCTATCGAATTGATAGTCGGCATTTCACGGGGCAAACTATGCCCTTTTACAGATGAAATGCGGTTTTGAATTTGGAAAAATGCATGGCACGGATAGCTATGCCCAAATATAAGGTTAAGAGAAGGCAGAGTAACGTTAAAGGCGTCACTCTGCCCTTTTATTTTGTCAAAAGTTAAATTTAAAGCGCACAGCGGTTCGTCACGGACTGCTGTGCGCTTTTTTGTTTGCCTCGGAGGTGATAACAATGAGCAATTCAATCGCAAACTGAACTTGAATCGAAAGGAGAAATTGAATGAAAAAACTTGAAACTGTAAGCTGTGAAACACTCATGACAACGCCTCTGAAGCCAATGGAATTCCTCGTGGACGGACTGATAGCGCAGGGGCTGTACATCCTCGCTGGCAATCAGAAGGTCGGGAAATCATGGCTCGCACTGGACATCTGCCTCAGTATCGCAAAGGGAGAAAAGGTGCTCGGACGCGAAACAACTCAGGGCACGGCACTCTACCTCTGCCTTGAGGACAGCTACGTCCGACTGCAAAATCGCCTCTACGAGCTGACCGATGAGCCGACCGACAAGCTCTATTTTTCTCTGCTTGCCAATACGATAGGCGACGGACTTGAAGAACAGATACGCGATTTCAAAAATGAACACACTGACCTGAAATTCGTCGTCATCGACACCTTGCAGAAGGTCAGGAGCGGCGACGAGCAGACCTACGCCTCCGACTATCGGGAGATGAGCGTGCTGAAAAATCTCGCCGCCGAGCTCGGTATCACAATACTGCTTGTACATCACCTCCGCAAGTGCAAGGACAGTGACCCCTTCAAAATGATATCGGGAACGAGCGGTATTACAGGCTGCGCGGACGGCAGTTTCGTACTTAAACGCGAGGACAGGTCTCAGCCGTATGCCACGCTGAGCGTGGTCGGCAGAGACATCGAAGGCGGCGACATCGCTCTGAAAATGGTCGGAAACCGATGGACTGTGACCGAGCCTGTGAAACAGTCGCCGCCTGACAACTTTGCATTAGCCGTCCACGATATTATGGTTGAGAGAGGACAAATGAAAGCTACTGCGACCGAGCTTGCCAATGAACTCAACGAGCACTTCAGACTGACTGTTCCGAACAATATGATTACGAAAAAGCTTGTTCAGCACGGTATTGAGCTGCAAGACTATGGCGTCCGCTTCGTGATAAAGCACAGCCATGGAAAGCGTTGGCTGGAGCTGACCTACGGCCGTTCGGGTGACGGCTCGGAGTACGCGGTCGTTGACGGCAGACCTGTTCCGATGATGCGCGTGAACCTCAACGACGTGATCAACCAATGCGCTGAGCGGCTGAGAGAAAGGATAGCAGCCGAGCGCGGTATAGTCGTCCCCGAATTCAATCTCGCACCGTAAGCCGATATTTGCCGCGGCAGTGTCGCGGTCGGGGGTGTACCGCACTCACCTCGTTGAAAGCGGTTGTGGCGCAACGTGGAGCGAGTGTGGCAACATATCCGCAGAGAACAGAAGAAGCGGCGGTGACAAAAAAGTCTTCCCTTCTGGGAAGGCAAGCATCGCAGACGGCATTCCGCCTGCCGCTGAAACGGGAGAACCCGTGCCCCTTTTCGAGTGGGTTTGCAGTTTGCAGGAAAAAGGCTGGCGTCAAAGCGCCAGCCGATTCACCTCGGACGGGCAGTGCCCGCCGAAATATCGGAACTTGCAGAAATTGAAAATTGGGGGCAAAATGAGAAATGGAGAAAAAGTGTGGGGTCAAAATTTGAAAAGAGCCATGATAAGGGCTATATTTCGGAAGGAGTGACTGGCGTCAGAGCGTATATTTACGATAATTAAGAGTTGGAAATCGTGTGACATGAAAGGAGCTCGTATGCAGGAGAAAAAACAGGAAGAAATGCTTTGCGTTGACAAAAAGATGACCATTGACGGTCAGAAGTTTGAGATTACTCTCGTGTTCAAGTCTCCCGACAATGAGCACGAAACGGTCGAGGACAAAATAAGGCACTTGATAAACGGCGACAAAATAAAGTGAGAATAGGTCTGGACTTTCGAGCCGAGTAGTGATATACTGTTGGTGTATCCTATTCGGTTTGATTCCCAGAACGAGTACGTTCGGAACAGGAGGAAACAATGAGAGAATCAAATACGGAACAGATAACAGCACTGTATTGCCGCCTGAGTCAAGAAGATATGCGTGCAGGCGAGTCGCTGTCAATTGAGAATCAAAGATTGATGTTGAAGGACTATGCTGACAAGAACGGTTTCAGAAACTGTCGGTACTACATCGACGACGGATACAGCGGCACCGATAATACTCGTCCCGAGTATGTTCATATGCTTGATGATGTGCAAAACGGATTGGTCGGAACAGTCATTGTGAAAGACCAGTCGAGACTTGGACGTGACCACCTTGAAACCGATAGACTAATGGAGTTGGTGTTCCCTGCATATGATGTTCGCTTCATTGCGGTAACAGACGGAGTTGATTCCGCCAACGGCATCAATGAAATGTCAGGCATACGTAACCATATGTACGCTCGCGATACAAGTAAGAAAATCAAAGCTGTGCAGCGAGCGAAAGGTGAGCGAGGAGAGCGCGTCGGAACGACAACTCCCTACGGTTACATGAAGGACGAAAACAAGCATCTGATACCTAATCCCGAAACATCTCCGATAGTAAAACGCATATTTGAAATGAGTGCAGATGGAAAAGGCGTCCGCAAGATATGCGACATACTGAGTGCCGAGAAAATCCTATGTCCAAGTGCATATGCTGCCCAAAAGGTTGGTAAGCCTAAAACGAAGCCATATCATTGGGCTCAGAAAACCGTCAGAGAGATGCTTGCCAATCGCATTTACTGCGGCGACACTGTCAACTTCAGCACCTACACTAAGTCATACAAGCTCAAAAAGACACTGAAGAATGATCCCGAAAATATTCTCATCTTTGAGAATACTCATGAAGCTATAATCTCACGGAAGCTGTTTGATGTCGTTCAGAAGCACTACGAGGGCAGAAAAAAGTCGGACAAGTTTGGTGAAACTGATAAGTATGCAGGCTACCTTTACTGCGCGGAGTGTGGTTCGAGACTTTACATTAGTCGTTCCAAGAATATGAAACGAAGTAAATTTAATTATATGTGTGCTGGATATCAAAGCAGGATCACTGACTGCACTGCTCACTACATTCGTGAAGAGGTGCTCGATAGTATTGTACTTCGGTATCTGAGACAGGTCGTTAAATACGCGCGAGACAAAGCTGATGAGTTCTATGCTATGGCAATGGCTAACGGCGAAGCAGAAGCAAACAAGCAGTTTAAGGAGAATGAAAAGCTCCGCGCCGAGTGCGAAACTAAGATAGCTCAGCTTGACAATGCAATACAGCTTCTCTTCATGGACAGGTCAAACGGTAAGATCACAGACGAGCGATACGACATTCTCTCTGCAAACTTCGAGAAGGAGCAGTCCGAGCTGAAAGCTAAGCTCAACTCTCTTGATTCACAGCTTGATGAGATGAAGATGCGTGAGAAACGTGTCAGAGACTTCATAAAAAACGCTAAGCAGTACACAGAGATTCGCAAGCTCACACCAGAGATTCTGAAAGCGTTTATTGAGCGAATTGAGGTCTACGAAAAGACGATCAAGCGTTCGAGGACTTGCGGCAATCGCATTGAGATTTATTTCACATTTTCGGCTGACAAGGAAATCAAGCTTGACGGTATTATGATCGAGACATTTAAGATATAGCCGTATAAAGCAAATCTCCGAGGGATCACTCCCTCGGAGACAAAACGAATAATATACTTCCCTAAGAATATGCTTCAGGTCCGGGGAAGAACCTTTCCTCAGAAAGGTTTGTCCCGGTAAGTTACAGTTAAAGCTGCAAGATGAAAATGTAAACAAATTGTGAATTTTTACGAGAACTTTTGCCGATCGTATTGAAATTATATAAAAGTTGTGGTATAATGACTATATATAGTTAATTGCAGCTTTGCATAGGTAAGAAAGCTGGTGATAGAATGAGAATTACATATGAAGTAATATTTGCACTGTTTACAGTGGTACTGATAGTGCTGACAGTTGTTGCCAAGCGTTCGCACAGAGCTATCGGCAATTCTGTTGCATTGCTTGAATTGTCGCTCGTATTCACAGTAGCGGGTAATCTTATAATACTGATCTCGGAAAACGAACTGCTCTCGTCGATAGGATGTTATGTCTATTTTATCGGTTATGACTTCGTTATGTTTGCAATGGTGCGGTTCTCGGTAAAATACTGCATAGGCGTAAACAGCGGACAAACTGTACCTTTCTGGGTATACGGTCTGCTGCTCTTCGACACCGTGCAGCTTCTGCTGAATCCGTTCACAGGTCACGCATTCGGAATGAAGGAGGATGTTCTGGAGGGCGATCCTTACTATACCTTCATACCTCACTGGGGACAGAATCTTCACAGAGTTATCGACTATATGATACTGTTGATGCTGATAACCATTTTCATTATCATAGTAAAGAAAATGCCGCGCATCTATGCTGAAAAATACTCTGTCGTACTGTTTTCAATGATAGTAGGCGGAGTGTGGCAGGGATTCTATTTTATATCGAAATCCCCTATAAACCGCTCTATTTTAGCACTCTTTGCGTTCGGACTGTTCATATTTTATTTTTCACTCTGCTACAAGCCGGTGCGTCTGCTCGACCGTATGCTTTCAAACATCGCATCGGAGATGTCGGAAGCGCTTTTCATGTTCGATCCTAACGGAAAATGTATATGGGCGAATGAAAAAGGCTGCGAACTTGCTGAGTGCGACGGAAATAACTACGATAACGTAAGCCAGACTCTTATTGATATGTTCGGTATGCCTGAGAGCGAATCAGGTGATAATGCAGAGCAGCGTGTATTAAGTCTCGATAACGAGATACGTTATTACGTTCTTGAAGAAAACTCTGTATTCGATGAGAATAAGAAGCCGAGCGGCTCGTATCTCAGCATACGTGACATTACTGAGGAAAAAATGAAGCTGAAACGTGAGATGTATGAGGCTACTCACGACAGACTTACAGGTCTCTATACAAGTGAGTACCTGCATCAGCGCATAACCGAGCTTTTCAGGAATCATCCCGAAAGAGACTATCTGATACTGTTCGTAGATGTGAAGAATTTCAAGATAGTAAACGATATTTTCGGCAGCGAATTCGGCGACTATGCACTTCAATGCATAGCAAAATGGGTGCGGGATCAGATGTCGGATAACTGTGTATACGGCAGACTCAACGGCGATACCTTCGGTGCCTGCATCCCCGCTGATGAATTCAGTTCACAGGAAATCGAGAATGAACTCTCACATTTTGTCGTTCGCAAGGACAACGCTGCCTATCAGCTGCTCATACACATCGGCGTGTATGCGGCTGACAAAAAAGGAAAAGACGTGTCTGTAATGTTCGACAGGGCACACCTTTCCCTTTCAACTATACAGGATGAGTATAACGTACACATCGCATTCTACGATAATGAGATACGTGCTAAGCTTATGTGGAATCAGTCTATCTCCACTGATCTGCCCGAGGCTATCAGAACTAAGCAGATACGCCCCTATTTTCAGCCTATCGCCGATAATAACGGCAATATTATAGGTGCCGAGGCTCTTGCAAGGTGGATACATCCAGAGCATGGCTTCATGCCGCCGAGTTCGTTTATACCTGTCTTTGAAAGGAACGGTATGATCGTCGAGGTCGATAAGCATATGTGGCGCTGTGCCTGCGAGGTGCTTTCGGGCTGGGGCAAGGATAAAGAGAATATGTTCGTTTCCGTGAATATTTCCCCTAAGGACTTCTATTTCATGGACGTTGCTGAGGAGATCAAGAGACTTGTGAAGGAGTACGGTATCGCACCGTGCAGACTGCGTATAGAGATCACAGAAACTGTTATGATGAACGAAGCCGATAAGCGTATGCAGGTGCTCGATGACCTGCGTAAAGCCGGGTTCATAGTCGAAATGGACGATTTCGGCAGCGGATATTCTTCACTGAATATGCTCAAGGATATGCCTGTTGATGTTCTGAAGATAGATATGAAATTTCTCGGCAAGTCCAGCGATACCTCAAAAGCTCAGACGATAGTAAAGAATATCATAAACCTCTCCGAGGAACTCGGTATCTCCTCGCTTACCGAGGGCGTCGAGACCGAAGAACAGTACCATATCCTTAACCAGATGGGATGCAGGATGTTCCAGGGATATTATTTCTCAAAACCGCTCCCTATCGAGGATTTCGAGAAGCTTCTTGCCTGATTTGCTTTGCACCCGAGGTATTGAAGACTTACGGAAAACAGTATCAAAAAGACCTGCTTGTGCGGGTCTTTTTTGAATTTATGAATAGTTATACAATCAGCAAAATATACATTTTGTAATTTGTGATATTCGCTAATACGTCAACTGTATAATTTACCTTACATTTAATTGCACAAACATTACAAATAGTAGATAATATAATTAGCCAAATTGTGCATTGAAAACGGTATATAAAAATGATATAATATAGTAGAGTAACTATGCAGTTATAGGGATATTATGCCCTTTTGCAAATATTCAGGACAGGAGGTGAACATAGTGAGTGAAAAGACTTATAAAACTCTTTCCGGTTCAGACAGATCAGCAGCTTTCAGTGTGACTGCACAAAGTCCGCAGAAGCTTGATGATGAACAGAAAGAGCGAAAGAAACGTTTGAGAGGATCCCTGATCAAATTCGGATCGCTTGCTGTGTTCGCATTTGTTGTCTGGATTTTTGCCACAATTGACTCACACACCTTTTAGATGACCGCATAAAAATCCCCGATTTTCAGCCGCATGGGCTTTATTTTTTTGCCCTTTTCGGAAGAGTTATCAGAAAATTAACAACTTGTGGAATAGCACCACAAGTTGTTTTCTTTTCTCTCTCAGATTTGTGCTCCCAGGCGCTCAGAAACGCCCTAATTTGCCGCTCCGTCATCTATTTGGTATTCACATACCCTGAAAACGGTCTGCGCCTTAAATCGCATTCTGGATGCTGTTTCATTTCTCAACCTCGACCGTCATATCAAAGCCGCCTTTGAACGTGATCTTCACCTCGGTTTTTGAAATGACCTTTACGCATTCGACTACCTTTCTGACTGCCGTTTCATTGTACTTCACAATGCTGTCGTCGTATTTTTTCAGTTCATCGGATATAGTCTTGAGCATAAGGCGAAGGTCGGTTTTCGTCTGAGCTTTGATCTTTTGCTGTTCGATCTGATCACGCAGGTATTTTTCTTCGTCGTTCAGGGCCTTGAATTTGTCGTCTGAGGATTCGATGTCCACAGCGCCTGTTGTTACGAGACTTATAAGGTTGTCGCGCATTTTCTCAATCTCTCTGATACGGTTCTCCATTTTTGTGATAGCCTGTCCCAGCTCATCTTCCTCGGACAGAACGCAGCCTATGTTATCTTCGATAATATGAAAGCGACTATCGTGGTCGGAGAGTATTCATTGCCTGTATCATTCTGTATGATAACGGCAGGTCTTTTGCTTGACTGTTCCGAGCCGACGTTCTCGCCAACACTTTCAAGATCGGTGACAAAGATGTCTCCGCGTCTTATTTTCATCTGATCAACTCCTTTCGATATGTAAAGGGCAGCTTTTATGGAGCTGCCCTGGATCTCGTTTTGCCTTTGAAGCATATCTCTATGCTTCCTGTCACCTTATGGGGTGACCTTACTGCTGTAAGCACAGCAGCGTTATCCTCAGATAGCAGTATTAAACAGCTATTCCCGAGGTGCATGGAATTATCCGGCAGATATACTGTCCCTTCATGCAAAAGGAGCTATCCGGCGAGGCAGACGTCCTCGTCTGCCCCCATAGGGTTTACCTCTCGGATTACAACGTCCGAGCCGTTTTTTACGGAAGTACCTTGTATCCCAACTTTCATTGCCTGCAAGGATGGCGTATTCCTTGCTGACCTGCGTGTATTTATCGCTCACCGTTCTTCGGATCATTGCGTACAGCGGCCACGGCTGACGAGTTCATCGCCCGTCATCGGGATCTGACGTACCGGATAGCTGATATTCAGTTGTCAAGTTGTTCGAGGTTTTTGTCCCTCTACTTTCTTCTAGGCACTAAAACTGCGTTTTCACAAAAAATATTTTTCAGAATTTTTTATCTTTGTTAAATTTGCTTAATGCTGACCTGCAAACATATGATACCGCTTGTTGAGTTTTACCAAGTCGCTCAGCTATTTCTTCCTGACTCATTTCTGTTCCATAGTAGAGGCGAAGTATAGTTTGCTTATCTTCAGAAAGTGTCGATACAAACTTCCAGAAGGCTTTTATTACCTTCTCGTCGCGCTCATTGTCATCATCGGGTGCAGAGATCTTCTCAACGATAGACATAGGTAATTCCTCAAAGGAAACAACAGCAGCAGGAGCATATTCCTCGTTGATCTCATTTATGTACCGCTTGTGTCTGTCCTCTTTGCGGTATTTAATAAACTCTTTTCTTGTGCATTCCATAACAGCGTTTCCAAAAGAGATATAGAACCTCGATTTGGAATTCCTGACTAATGTGATGAACTCACTTACCGATACCTCGGTATACTTTTCCTTACTTCCGGGATTGCTGAAAATATAATATCTTGTCATTTTTTGACCTCCGTTTTGAATTTTCAATCGAAAAGACAAAACGGGGATCATGGGTATTCAGCTATAATGCAAGACCAGTTTGATAATATAAGCATTTGCGTCCTTTCCGAGGGCACAAAAAAGGAGTCTGCGTACACTTGTACACAGACTCCTGCAGCCGAAAATGGGCGCACTAAAGAAAGGGTACAAGATCTGCAATTGTTCAGAAAAACTGAACAACCTTCTTTGTATCCTCAGCCTTAATGCATATCGGCTTTGAATATTGATTTTTACAAACAAAAAAAGGACGCCGACAAATCACACTCCTATGGGTATAGGAATATGAATTGCCGACGTCCTCCAGCGAACATCTCGGTCAGCAGTCTCTGCTGCTGCCTCAAGCGATGACGGGTCATCACGACGGTACAGCCTGCGCCGATATCATGGACTTGAGTGGGCTCTGTTTCAGTCCGGCCATGCTCTAAGCAGGCTGCTTATCTATTTATTCAATTGTTATGCTCTTGAATGCTCTGGTTCTACGACCTCGATAACATTCACATGACGTGTTTTCTGATATTTAACCATTGCAACGCCGCATCTGCAGCATCGCTTTTTGGCTTTTCCATTTGAGTCGTTGTATGCGATTATAAGCTCTGAACAATTCGGACAATACCACTTCTGTGGCTTTACGTTGTATCCATCAACCTTGCAATTACTTTCATACATCTAATATCCCTTTCCTTATCATAATATCCGCACTTGAAAGAGTTAGACGATGTCCTTGAGCACTTTTACTGCAACTCCCTGTATCTGAAGCTCATCGGGAGCTACTATGATATCTTCCATTTCAGAGTTTTCGGGATGAAGCCTTATCATTCCAGTTTTCTGATCAGGATAATACCGTTTGAGTGTAGTATCGTTATTTTCTACAAGTGCAACTATGATCTGTCCGCTGTCAGCGTAGTTCTGCATACGGACAATTACAAGGTCTCCTTCTTCGATACCGATGTCTATCATTGAATCGCCGAATGTCCTGAGAAGGTAGTAGCTGCCGTTTCCAAACCACGAAACAGGCAATCGGACATATTCTTCAATATTCTGCTCAGCCAGTGTAGGCGTACCGCAGGCTATCGAGCCTACTATCGGGACTTCAACGGTATCGTTGTTCTTTTTTCTCTGCTTGTGAGTTATGATATGACGTGTACCGTCGTAATTGAGCATACCAGTTTCTTTCATATATGACAAGTATCTCGATACAGCCGCTGTTGACATACCCGTACCCTTTGACACTTCCCTCTGGGAAGGGGAGCGGTCATAGGTCTCTATGTAATTGTCGATAAACTCTTCAAGCAATGTGAAGTATTCCGGATTCTTTGTGCGCATAAGATCATCCTCGTTTCTAAATGTAACATTTGCTACACTTACAAGTATATTATATCAGGTCATTCAGAAGATGTCAATAGCCGCTTTACCAAGTGCGCCATTTGGCGACAGTAAAGCGGCTATTTTCAGATATTTGGTTGTTTGCACAAAGCTGAAGTCTGTTTTTCTACGTTTCATATATCCTTCAGCCATTCCTTATACTCGGCGATCACAGAATCAGGAGCAGTGAGCTTCATCTGTCCCTTGAAAGTTATGAGCCAACTCCAGAAAGTAGGGGATATATGCACTTCAACGGCTACGAAGTATTCATCTCCGCATTTGCCGATATTCGTTTTTTCTCCGAATTTATCATAGATACTGCCTATGAGCTTCTTTTCAAACTGGAGTGTTACAAGCTCGGTACGTCCGCCGTACATTCTGAATACTTGTTCAGTATACTTCGATACTGTCCTAATCTTCTCAGCGGCTGCTTTACAGATACCTTTATCGAGGCTCTGAACAGAGTCCATTCGATCTACACGGTAGTTGCGGACTTCATTGTCAGTAGTCGAATCATAAGCCATAAGGTAATAGTTATCGTTATTGAACACAAGGGCAATAGGCTCGACTTCATATATGGCTTTGTCCTTTCTGTAAGCCTTATTCAGATTCTCGTCAAGGTCAAAATACAGAAATGAAGCCATTTTCTTTTCCCTGATAGCGTTTTCAAGGACGTTGACGTTATAGTAAATCTGCTCGTTGTTATGCTTTCTTGTATTGAAATGCACTATGTTTCCGGTCAGTATCTCCGCCTGATGGCTTCCGCCGAGAGCTGCTATCTTGGAGATGAGGTCTGCTGATTTCTTCTCTGTTATGAAGCTTGCAGCTTGGACAGCATCTATGAGTATCTTGAGCTCAGGCAGGCTGAAACTGCGGTCCTCTATGTAGTAGGCGTTCTGCTTTCCAATCTTCGTTTGCATTACCTCATATCCCTGTTCATTAAGAACGGCTATGTCTTTGGCTACTGTACGCCTATCGGTTTGATTCCGAGTTCAGCAAGTTTACTGCATAACTCGTTTGTGCCTATTGGGTGTTCCATATCGGTATTTTGCTGCAGTATTTCAAGGAGTTTGACTACTCGGAGCTTCTTTGTCGTTATTTCTGACATGGTTACATCCTTTGCTTAATTAAGAGGAGAGCCGAGAGATTAACTCTCGGCTCATTGAATTAATTATGGAACTTTGGTAAGACATATTCGTGCATTAGTATACTTAACAAAATCGCTTTCCGGTGTCGTAAGAACGCCTATAGAATTATCATTTGAATCGAGCATATACACTTTCAAATATAATCCATAGTTTGCGTATTTTAAACCGTCAGTTTCAAAGCTACTGCCAGAATACACTTTAAATTCTATGGGTATCTGATAAACATTATTGTCAAGCATACTATTTAGAGATGCTTTAGTATATATCTTCCTTACTTTATAGGTCGAGGCATTGGGTGATGTTATTGGATTTCCTTCGCCATCAACTTGGCAATTTCCGCTTGAATCAAGATATTCTGTCGAAGCGGGAGTGATACCATCAAGGATCTTGAAAGTATTGCTTTCGAGATAACTGAATATTGGGAGCGCTGAAGCATAAGGGGTACCATCAATAGTCCTTAGTTCAACTTCGCAAACTATTGACTGAGCGTTTCTCCATGCTATTGGACAATCCTCTACACGATATGTTCCGACTGTATGTATTGTGGAAGGTAACTTTTTAACATCATTTGGATCGTTTGCATTGATTCCAAGTTGTGGTAATTGACCTCCTATTTCAGAAAGGTTTGATCCAGCGGGCATATCAAGTGCATCATGCGTTATATACGCTTTTTCAGTCGAATCCATATAATACTGATTGGTAATATTTGATTCGCTGCTGTTTTCAGCATCCCAAAGTTTAGAAGTATCTTTTGAAACCTTACTGAAAGCAGTCAGATCATAGTTAGAAGATATTTTTGAAATAGCAATAACATTTGTTCTGCCTGTTTGAGACTCTTGATAAAACTGATCTGATAGACCTGTTGTTTTTTCAAAAGTGATCGTTGTACTTGCAGTTATCAGGATTGACTTATCACTTGTTCTTGTAAGCAAATCAGCTAACGGCACATTGTTCTGCAATTCGATGTATGAAGCATTAACAACCACATTGTCCTGCTTGTTCCACGCTCGATTAAGCGTTGTAACGTCTTGACTTCCGATTTTGTAAGAAATAACGTCAACATCTTCAACACCCTTTACACCGATGTCGTTTGTATTGTTGTCGTGCTTGTTTAACTGAATCAACAAGCTTTCAAAGATCTGAACATGGTTTCTCGTATCTTCGATGTATGTAACCAATCCGCCGCTTTTAGCAGAGGAAGTCAAGTATACTTTCGCCGTAAGATCTGCACTCAGTTGATTATCATTGTCGGATGCACTAAGGCAAAGCTTATTCTCGTCGCTGCCGACCTTCAGGCTGTTTATTCTGATTTCCTGATCGTATACATAACCCAAGAACAGATTTGCAGCATTATCATTACTATCCTTAGTTATTCTCGATGGATATGGAGTTGATCCAAGAGATTTTCCTGCACTAATGGAATAATGATAAATTGTTGTAGCAGGCGTTTCAGGATATTCTGTGTAGATTGTCAAGAAATAGTGTTCAACAAGATAAGACCCACTGTTTTTAAACGTAATTGAGTCAACAGTGTATCTATCAGAAGCATTGACCCCAGATTCTCCGGCATCAGAATACCTGAAGGATTCGCCATTATTAGCACCTCCAGAATTATCAGTAACAATAGCAGTTCCGCCAAAGATTCCGGTTTTGACTAAGGTTCCGTTATTATCTTGCTTCACAGTAACGATCATCATGTCATTGAAATTCTTGGGCAAAAAGGCTGATCCGTTAGAGAATCTACTCAAATCAAGGTATCCTGTGGTAGTATTTAACGCTGCACCACTACTTGAATAAAGTTCATCAAGATAATACGCTTTGGAATTATTCTGCGTATCAATCAAAACCATTTTTGTTGTACTTGGTAAATTCCCACCTCCTGATGTAGAATTATCAAAAAGAAGCTTTTTAGGATAATTGCTGAGAAGTGTATCACCGCCATTTACAGCTTCAACCCATTCGCCTGCTGTACGCTTATATGTATACGCAAATTCAAGCGTAACAGGTGTTCCGATATTCTCGACAAGCACATTTCCTTTAATAGCACTTGCAGGAGATGTTATCTTATAAGATGTACCGGATTCAGCACGGATATTGAAATCGTATTGTAAAACTTTTCTTACGTATATTGGTACATAAAGGTGATAAGCTATTTTAGTTGATGCTGAAGCACCTGATGCTGTAGGAATTAGATACTGAATATCGAGCAGAGTAAACTGTCCATTCGTTGCAATGGTATCTGTATCATTTGCGTTCATATAGAATTGTCCGGTATTTCGCTTTAAGCATGTAAGATTATTATTGTCCGCTGAAGCGGAAGTGATATTGCCTGTTTGTCCTGGTTTAATTGTTATGGTTTTGCCTGTGGAGTCATATACGCACTTATGAATGACTACATTGTACACATTGCTCTCGTTGTTTGCATAATTGAATGCCCAGCTCAAATTCGGATCTGAATTTGTCAGCAGTGCAATATAGTTATTGATTCGATTTGTCGTATTGATCTTGCTGATATCATCAACAATAAGAACGGGGAAGTTCCTATTTCCTATATCAAAGGTACGCGAGCCCATTTCATCAACAAAGTTTGAGATTTTACTCTTGAGTGCGCTTTCAACAAGGCTCGCATTTGAATAGTATCCTGGAACTGAGTTCTCAATATCGTTTTGAATTGAGTTGACAGCAGAAAGATTTGCGCCATCACTAAGCAGTTTCTTCGGCGTACTTGCTGCATCTATTTCGGTCACTGGATTCATATTGACATAAGGAGCAGCAGCTGTAACATCGCTTTTTCCAGATGAAACAATAGGCACATCAGAGGAGATCCACGCCGTATTTGAAACTATGCCATTGTAGTCAGCGCAGATCACATAGCCCTTGGCACCAGCAGTGTTGGGATCGTAGCCGTAGTTATTACCTCCGCCGACAACCTCTGTTGTTTCAAGGCCTTTACCTTTATCATTCTGCTGACAGAATGCAACGACCTTGATTATGTTGTAGATTTTATTCTCATTGGTATTGTTTGTACCGCCGCAGAGACTTCCAGTTTGTGTTCCGGTAATCGAAAGATTTTTCGCAAGTATATTATATCCGTAGAATTCTTTCTTTTGATTACCGGAGCTACCATTAAGGTAACCTAAAATGCCACCGGCATATCCAGAAGGACAACTAATAGTACAATCTGATACTGAAATATTATTTGTAATTATTTTCTTCGCATTACTGTTTCCTTCATTTGGATAATGCCCCCATATGCCACTTATTCCGCCTGCATAGTTACTTCCAGAAATAATATAGCCACTAATACTGCTATCAGAAATTGTAACATCCAGAAGATCTCGTTTACCAGCACCGATGAACCCACCTGCAATATTATCATTACTTGATATTGTTCCGTCCAAGTCGTCTCGGCAGATTATTTGGACATTACTGATTGTAGAGGCTCCACCTGAAGCAAAGTAACCAACAAGCCCTCCTGCTGTATAATCAGACTGCACGTTTTGATTGTATATCTTGCAGTTGGAAAGAGTAAGCTTTGCTTTATTAACAATTCCTATCATTCCGCCTGTATTCAAACCGGCGCCAGTGCATTTAACATCGGTCAGAGCTTGGGTTGGTGTTCCAACAATTACATTAGTGATTTTTATTTCTGTACCTGTAGCACCAGCACGGCAATTTCCTATGAAACCACCGACGCCATATTGATAATCCACTGCACCGTCTACAAATACATCACAATCACTCTCAACCTTAACTATACTATATTTGGCATTATTGTTATCAATGTCGATTGCGCTTGCATAGGATCTTCCTATCATGCCTCCCGTATTCCCAGCACCATAAACATATATATCCTTGGAGTCTGTTTTTTCGGTGTTTTTGATAGTCGTTTTGGAACCAGGGCTAAGTCCAAGCAATCCACCGGTATATCTAATTCCTTTGACATATATATTTTGCACCGCAACACTATCAATATACTGCTCTGCATTTATAATACCAAACAAGCTTCCAACACTGATCATTTTTATCATTTCAATACTGTTACCACCACCAAGATTTGCATTATCCCTATCGGCAGCATATCTGATCTTCGTACCAGTTTTGTTATTGATACACTCAGCTTTGACATTTCCAGTCAGAACAAAGTTGTAATACCTACTGCTTGCGGAATTTGTTGTACCATTTTGCATATTGAACAAACCCAAGCCAACATTATCAATGTGCGGATAAGTGTTGTCAAATGTATCGAGTTTGTTTTGATCGCTTGAGTTTTGAGTATAATAATAATTATAACTCATATTTAAACTTATGGTAGATCCAGCACCGGTGAAATTAGTGATTCTTAGATTTGAGTTGTTTGTTATTGCTGAATTCGAGCTCCATACGTTATTGCTATATTTCATTGTGGTAACAGAAGTAATTTTACCGCCTATTCCCTGAAAACCGTCGGGAAGGTAATATGTTCCGCCGGATAGCGTGATGCTGCAGTTGTGAAAGGAGCTGCCATTGGTAAAGGCTATTTGCTTTGCATAATAGTTTGTTCCGTTAGTAGTTGCAGGATTAGTGTATTTTGCAATCAGATATGGGATGTTGTTTAGCTTTGTTGCAGCTGCGTATGCGTAAGTATCATTGGTCGAGAGCAAATAATCAGCACCGCTGTTAGTTGTATTGCCAACACTTGTGTACTCAGCACGTCTGACTGTCTGGTATTTGCCTGCGTCATAATACCCTATCTTAGTGGCTCTCGTATTATTACCAGTGTCGAAATCCTTCTCCGCACCCATACCGCTGTTAACGATCAGAGACATTATGAAGAAGCTCTGTGCATTCGAAGCAGTAATAGCATAATCACTTGTAACGTCCAGCTTTTCGTCATCACTCAGAATAAGCTCATTTGACGAATTCTTTTTCCAGGCTGACTTGATATCCGCGATAGAATACTGCTTCGTACCATTCTTCATGGTCACTTTTTCAAGCGTATAGTAATCAGTATTATACGTTTTACTATCAACTGCACCTATAGTTCCGTCAGATTTCTTCTTTGCCCAGTATGTGGTCGTTCCGTTGACCGTTCTTGTTCCGTCTTCAAACGGTCTGTAAGCGTCGCTTTCAGTAACTGCAAAGCCATTGATAACTCTGCCGATAATAGGATTGACATAAAGCCATACGGTCGGGTTATCCGGATCAGATACCAGATTTGTCCTTTTATCAGTCGGAGACTGATTGGTAGTATCGGTTGCAGCATCAGTTATAACATTAGTGTTTGTCAATCCGGAAATATTTCCGGTCATGTTCTTGAAGATAACTCCGCCATTAACAACAACGCCCACATATCCGCCAACAGGCTGAAATTGCGCTTTCTTACCTGTCACCTTTATAGTATAGCTGCCAATGTTGACCTGTACGTTATCAATGATGTTATCGCCACCTGCAACTACTGCCATAACAGCTCCGTAAGCACCACGGTTTATGTCAACAGCAGTACCGTTTCCGTCTATATATTGTTTACCCTTTATGTAGTTATATGTTTCGGTTGCTTCTTCTAATTCAATATCCGCACCAACATTAATTGTAAGATCTTTAATAACACTTCCGTCACTGAAATTAATTAGCGGATACTGTGTCTTGTTCGTGATCGAAGCTCCAGGAACTCCGCCAACTATTACGCCCCGGAAATGATAACCGTCGTTTCTCTCGCCAAGTCCTAAAAATCCAGAATCTGCAGCAAGCTCGATGTTAGTACCGGAGGTGGGGTGAATAACATAGTATGCTCCAGCTAAATACTGACGCATTTTTGTGGCGTTTTGTGCTGCACCAGAACCAGAGACAACTTGACCGTTACCATTGTATGTTGTGTGATCGTCGCCATCACAATATGTATTATCAAATATTGCGTTGATTCTTGCAGCATTAAGATCGATACCATTTATCCACTTTGATACCCTTACTAATTCATCTGCATTATTAATGATATACGGATCACTGTACGTACCACAGCCTTTAATAACCAGACTCGGCTGATGATTGACCTTGAGCTGGTAATGATCGCTTGTTCCGCCAGTTATTTCTGACGCGGTACTTACAACATTAACGTAAGGAAGGAAGCCCGTGAAAGAATCAGAAGGAGCCGCATCCTTTGTCGGAATAGACGAGTATTTTGTAGGGTAGTTATCATCGCTTGCCGAAGCTCTTGCGTAATACTGTTCCAGACTCGGATACTGTGACGTTCCGTTTGAAGCAGTGGTATAGCCGACTTCTTTACCGTATGTTACATTATGTATATGTCCGCCGCCTGTAGCTGCCCCCCAGTCATCTGCAAAAGTGTATGTATATGAACCTGCCTCAGCTACAGAACGCTCAAGGAGAGTTGCTCTTGTAAAGATTGATTTTGTTGTGCCATAGCTATATCCTGAAAGATCAGGTGAGTTTGCACTGCTTCTTGCATCAAGCTTAATATTTGAAAAATCTATTGTAATATACGAATCGGAGTTCTCAACTCCGCTATCTGTAAAAGATGCTCCTGCATATCCGATCAAGCTTGTTGCAGCTTCTGCTCCGGCAGAATAGCCTGAACCTGTTGATACGTTACTTATTTTGAGTGATACGAAACTGCCGGTTCTGTTGATCAGTAACGGAGCGTAGTTGGGCGATTTACCTCCATCCCCTTGGAAATTCCACACCTTGATACCGGCAAGCGAGATGTTTCCGCTTGAACTGTTAATGTTTGTGATATCGTTGGTTGCTGAGGATCGGCCTTTTACTGTTCCGTAAATAAGCGCTCCCGTTCCTTTTGTATCAACTGCGCCAATATTACCGGACAGTACAACCGTACCTATTGTAAGATTAGCGTTTACATCATAGAACAGTCCGTTCTGCATCATATAATGCTGTGTTTTTGTCAATGGTGACCATTTATTTGTAGTGCTTGTAGAGGCTGTTTCTGTTGCTGTAAACTCTTCGTTGTAGAATGTAAATTCGCCTTCAACAGTGACAGCGCTGTCAATTGTTATCGGGTACCAACTGTAACCGCGCATATCATATGATGCGCCGCTTTGGAACGAAAACGAGTCACTATCATTTACTTTGAAATACTTCTTTATATTTGATGCGGCATATGTGTATACGCCCCAGCGCATTAGCCTATCGGAATTTGTGGAAAGATTTGCATATGTACGAGTACCTGCATCGCCAGTATCTATCTGATCAAGATTATAATAATATCTTGTATTAGGGTTAGCAGTAGCGCCCTGAGATGTCTGAGCCTGATAAGTGATGCCTGTATTATTACTATCTGCATTTGTTGAGCTTGCCATTTTGAGCTTCTTAGTCTTGTTGGAATCGGTTTCATTAAGTGTAGGTTCTTGCCCTTCCTCAGCAGGTGTATTGTATACTGCCTTATATGAGCTGATTGAAACTATACCCTGTCCGTTTTCCATAACTTTGCCGTTAGTGGCGCTGAACGCACACAGTTCGTCAAATTTATGAGCCGTAACGCTTGCTGATACATTTGAACCGCTTGCAAATGAAAGCTTATAGTCATAACCTGACGGTAATTCAAGATAGATTCCATTACTGCCACTTGTACCCTTGTTAACGATCATTCCCACAGAGCCAGCAGAGGCAGTATTCATCATGATCCCACTCAGATCCAGTGATGTAATAGTCCAGTGACCTGTTGCAACATAGACCAATCCAGCGGTACCGCCGCTGCTTGAAGCTACGGTTGGCGTATTAGCAACTGACACTTTATTTACATTAACATCTGTGCTATACCAGCCATAACCAAGTAAACCACCTGAAGAATCTGTGCTGCTTCCTGTTATGGTCATTCCATCTATTACAACACTATTTGAATCACCGAGATTAATTGTAGCTTTTCCGCCACCGCTGATCTCAGCTGCGAGACCGCCAACAGTTTTTACACCGGTAACACTTCCTTTAAGACTAACGTTATCAAATGTCCATGTTGCTGTAGATGTGGTTGCTATCTTGCCGAATACGCCGCCGATATACTGATCACCTGTGCCGAAGATTGAACCACCAAACTCTGAGCCTGACACATTAATATCACCCATACTCGAAGCAGAACCGACAAATCTGCCGGCAACGTATTTACTGCCTGCCATAGAAACTGATAAGCCAACAATTTCTTTCTCAGCATCTGCCGAAAGTGTTTTGCAACCTGATGCTGTTAATGTTCCGCTTGCAGTCGCGGCAAGTGCACCAGCATATACAGTATCTTTGAGAGAATTAACTTTTATACTTCCAGCAAGGAAAAGGTCATTAAATGTGGCGCTTTTGGCATTTGCAAATAAGCCGTTATAGCTGTGCCTATACACTGGTCTATTACTACCGCCAACATTTTTTATGTCAAGAATAACTGTTTTGCTGTTTCCGGCAACTGTACCGGAATAATCAATCCTTTCTGTACCGTTATCTCTTGTAATACCACGCAGTCCTGTACCGGACAGCTCCAAAGGTGCTGTATTTGTAAAATGGATATTAGTAGTTGCTGCATAATTCGCAATATTATTAGCTATTATTTTATTTGAATTTGTATTTATCTGGAATAAAAGCGATACCTTTGCAAAATCTGCAACGGAAGCAATGTCTTTATATGTTTTACCATTTGTTGTAGACTCTGAAGGTGTTACAATGGTGATTGCGTGATCAGAAACCGTAAAGACGTTACTGTCCGTTATTTTTGTACCGTCAATTACAAGCACGTCACCCCATGAACCAACATTATCGATTGTTGCTGAATTCGGAGTGTAGTTCCAGGTTTGAGCATAAATCAATGCATCGCCGCGAGTTCCTACAAGCTGACCGTTAGAATTATCTGCTTTGGGAGCTGAATATGAAAGATCCACCTTACCCGTCATTCCAAGGACGCCATTTCCAAGATTACCGACAAGACTTCCGCCTGTAAACTCTGAAATAGAAGATGTGCCTATTGTAACATCTTTTGAAAAGATATATCCGTTTTTGGTGAGTGCAACAAGTCCGCCAAATATTGTAGCGGCAGAAGCTCCTGCTGCACTTGAAATCGTAACAGTATCAAAAGCAACATATGCAGCGTTGAAATTATCTTCATTTGCAACCTCTCCAACAGCTCCGCCAAATGTGCTTGACTCAAGCGTGTTTGAAGGTGTTACGATAAGTTTTTTAATATTTAACGAATCAGAAAGCGCTGAAGCATTATATGAACCGATCAAGCCGCCGTAAGCCGTTGCTTTTACGCCTTCACCGCTTAATGGTGCGTGATCAGATTTTATTGTTGTTGGGTATGTAGTAATACCGTTTTCAGTGACAGCTTTGCCTTCAATAGAAAGATTTGTTCCGGCAGAAGAACTGCATTCGCCGAACAATCCGCCGGCATAGCCTGTTCCACCGGTTATGGCAACTTTACAGTCTATATCATATTTGCTTACATCCAGTGTTGATGTGCCAACAGCAGGAGCATAGTAACCAAACAGACCGCCTGCGCCTTGTGAACCGAGAATAAACTGTTTGATATCATATGAAGCAGGCGTACCCGTATTATTCATAACCACAGTACCGCCATTGTTCTTTCCGACGATACCTCCGGCATAGCCGCTGCCTGCCTGAATCTTACCATCTGTCTCCTGAAGATTAGCACTTGTGTTAATTGTCAGAGACGAACCTGAGCCCATTGCTCCAACTAAACCGCCTGCATTTCCGTTATCAGAAGTAATATAATAACCAGAATTAGAACCGGAATATGTTGCTACAAGCGAACCATTCAGCGTTCCGCACAGAACTCCTGCATCAACAGGATAGCCTTCATCATTATTCGCAGCTGCTTTGGCTTCAACGCTGGCTATATAGGTTGTTTCAACCGTATCTCCTGTAACATCGTCAATGCTGCTTGCAGTAGAAGTTGCGTTGTTTGTAAAAGTAAGATTTACAGATGCATCAGCTTCTATTTCGCCTATTGCACCGCCATATCTGATTACCGTGTCATCATCGTAAACTCCGAAAGTAACATCCCATGTTGCGGTTGTTCCGCCAACATCGTCACTACAAACCTTGTTAGCGATGAGCGGAGCACCATCAGTTGTCGAAGTTCTGGTAATAGTAATCGGCTTTGTCTCACCATCTGTATCGGTGATCTGAACGCAGTCATAAACTTCGCCAAAAAGCGGATAACGCATATTGAATGTTGTTGGAGAACCAGATTCAAAAATGATTTTTCCTTTGAATGGGTAATCCGAAGTGCCTATCGGCTCAAAGGTACGAAATTGCTCCATATCAACATTATTACCCGTACCACTACCGATTGCAATGAAAATAGTATCTTCCTGATGATTCTCATAACCTGATTCGCCAATAGCAAAGTTATAATAAGCCTGCGAATACTTAGCAAGATCATCAAATGATGAGATTTTTATGCAATCCTCACCATTAACTGTTTCGCCGGGCGTAGTGAAATCACCGATTGGATAAGCAGGCTTTGCTACTGCAGCAGCAGCTATAGGCTTTGAAAGCAGAGCGTTAATCTTGTTTAGGCAAGCTGGAAGCTCAGACATCGGCAAGCAGCCAATTAGCAAGGTCAGAGAAGTAGTTAAACTTATTGTTCTGTTCCGTATTTTTCTATTCTTTTCTTTTCTTAGTCTTTTATTCATTGAGTCTCACCTCGGTCAGAAGGCAAAATATATTTACGAAGGATCAGCTAAGGTAACTTTCGTTTTTAGCGTTTCCCAAGTCATACCTGTATGTATAACATTGT
Organism: Ruminococcus flavefaciens; assembly: GCA_015067005.1. Taxonomy (GTDB): domain Bacteria; phylum Bacillota; class Clostridia; order Oscillospirales; family Ruminococcaceae; genus Ruminococcus; species Ruminococcus flavefaciens_AA. The sequence continues at coordinate 21,637 of SVNH01000017.1, read as the reverse complement.
TTGAGTCGGTATACCCATCTATTTCTTTTCTTGCATTCTCATCAACCACATAAAACTGAATATCATATCGTCCACCTGACGAATCAGATGACACGTTGATCTTCAATGAAGCTATGCCTGTACTCGAATTATAATTGTATATGCTTGTATTTGCAAGAACAGCCGGGTCTGTAAGATTTATTCCGAAAAGGTCTTCGATCTGCATACGATTTGGTTCAAGGAGATTTGTATCCCAAGATAGTATTTTGTACATAGTGCCATTTCCTGTGAGTGTATAATTAAAAGCGTCATATGATCTCGGAACATAGGCACTATTGTCGTTGAAGTCTCCAACCCACCCTGTCGACAGATCAATATTATTTGATTTTGCATAGAAAAAAGCGTCTATCGAACTGAGATCCGGATGATGCTCCGTGGGATCAGCTTCAAGCTTAACATAGATATCCTGATCAACAACCGAAAGCGGTAGAACAACTTTATATGTGTTTTTTGCACTTTTTTCTCCTTGTGCCGGAGTTAAAGACTCTGTAATAAAACCTGATACAGTAGTTTTATTAAGCGTGATTGAAGAATTATTAACACGATTCCCGTTAACATCTATTTTATATATCTCTATTTCATCATTTTCCAGAATTGCATCCAGCGCAACTGTGTCGTTTGAAGCGCTATACTCAGCGGCTCCGTTATTCTTGTATAGCTTCGCAGTTAGCTTAAAAGTAATAGAATCAGAATAAAAACTGGTCGGGTTGTTTTTATCGTAATTGTAAATCGAAACCTCAAACGGTTCGACACTCGCAGAATTCTGCGTGATTGTTTTATAATTCTTATAGCTGTATCCAGTTAAATAATTTGAGGTGAAATATCTTTTTACTCCTGTATCCGCAGCGATTATTCTTTTTGCTACGTTCTGATCATCTGCAAATTTAGCGTGAGTTATGACACCGCACAATGCTAAAGCGGCAACGATAATCCATATAGTTAACCAGTGCTTTTTAAAACTGTCAACTAGTTTTTTGCTGTTTTTCATGCTGTTGCCACTCCTTTCCATTGGTTTTTAATAATCTCTGTAAGCTGAGAGATAGAGCATATCTGTTTCTTTATTTGAAATATTGGCAGGATTCCAAGATACATCGAGAACGAAGGTGCGGAAAAACGGGTTTCCGCCCCATGAGCTTGATTGCTCTTCAGGGACACTCAGAATTCCTGCTTTTTGCCAGTATAGAGGCTCGGCATATTTGTTTACTACATCATAGTCTTCATATGTATCGTCATGGTAATTATGAGCACTACCGGTATAATCAGAATCGCTTTTTGCTATTATTCTGTCATCAGTATCTGTTTTAGCATTTTTATAATCAGAAACAGTTCCGTTCTTTATACATTCGCTTTTGAGAATATATACTGTTTCATCTGCTTCTATTCCATACAATTCGTCTCTGTCAAATTCACTGATTGCTGTCCATGCTGTGCCTACTTTATACTCGACAACATCGGTGTCGAAGCTATAATTCGTCTTCTTTTGTGATTCACTTGGATGATTTGAATTATATTCAAGATTTTGTGCATTCAGTGCTTCAATAGCGCTCTCGGCACTTGCCTCAGTTGTACATACACCATTAGCATCAGATAGGATCTCTCCATAATAGATCTTATAAACAAATGGATTGTTTGTGGTATGAGCAAACTGAAGAGTAAAGCTTGTTACATATTCCCCAGCAACTGCAAAAGGAAAAGATTGTGAGGTGGGAGCACCAGTTTTCGTACTTACTTTGATCGTAGAAATGTCAAAACTCCGAACATCTTCAGCACAGGCATTGCTAATGAATAGAAGATCCGGTGTTTTTACCTTTTGAAGTTCAGCAATTTGTCTATTGTGATTGAACCATGCAAACGCCGGCATTGCAAAGAACGTTGCCGCTGTTAAGAGAAGGGCGATTATGATCTTGACTTTCGTTTTAATTGACATTTTCTTTAGTTTTTTTGCAACTGCGATCATAGTCATCCCTCCTTTCTAACGAGTTGTTAACATAATCAATTAAGGCTGGCTGTCATTTCAATCAATATATAGTCTATACTATTGCCTATGAAAGAATCTGCGTTATTATAAGCATCTGTAAGTGTGTGTGTTGCACTATCAATATTTGCCGTATTGTTCTGAACGTTGTAAAGAGCCGTCGTAATATCACTGTTAGTCAAGCCCTTGAAGACCTTGTTGGTCATTTCATCGCTATTCTTTGTTGAGTTGAGATATGTAAAAATAGCAGTTCTATCTGCATTAGGGGAAAGCCCAAATAAAGGATTATCCTTCTTTGGTGAATCAGCGTCATAAACCATTTGCTCAAAAGTGTTTGCCCATTTCCAGTAGATCGTAACGGGATATTTTTGTCCCGATGTGACCGAAACAGCATTGCCTGCATTGTATTTTACACCCGAAGCGTTGATACAGTCTCCGAATCTTATGGAGCGTCCTGTTCCGAGGAAGCCTGAATAATAGTGCGTTGTGGGGTTATAGTCTGAAAAGAACAGGATATGTCCCCGAATGAATTCAAGTGCGTCTTTTTTATTGGTAAGATCAGCTTCATTTGTTATCAGGCCGTCAGAGTTCGCTACAATCAAAGAATCTGTGATCTCAAGCAGATCGTTAAGTATCGGATCATCATCCTCGTTTTCAGGTTCCTCATATTTTCCAATGAATCCGCGAATGTTAAAGTTAAAACTGATATCAAGCGTTCCTGTACTACTGGGCACGACCCAGAATGTTAGTTTACCATGTGAGTTTGGTACCAATCCATCTGAATAATGTCCATCATCAGCAGAGCTGCCTGTTTTTCTCCATATGATTTTTTCGTATTGCCCTGAAGTCTGGAAGGCATCAAGAGTTTCCATGTCGACACCTGATGAATAATTAACATCAGCCTTTGAAAAATCACCACTGTTTTCGACGTCTGTTCCTCTAACTTCAAGCTCAAACGGAGGAGGAGCAACGCTCACTCCCATACCGTTACTAGACACTGCTGAGTTGTAGCTAAACCAAGCGATTGTGGCAAAAATCCAGACGACAAATGCGAACACAGCGAGCGAACCAAACTTAATTAAAGAACCTTTTAATCGCTTCTTTCGCTCTTTTTCATCACCATCATTTTTTTGCTTCGGACTTTGTGCAGCCTCGTTAGAAACTGTTAATTCATTTGATTTAGATAATGCTTCATAAGCCTTTGCACTCACTATGTTCACCTCCAATGCTTTATATTTGCAAAAGGGCATAATATCCCTATTACTGCATAGTTACTCTACTTTATTATATCATTTTTATATACCATTTTCAATGCACATTATAGCTAATTATACTATTTACTATTTGTAATGTTTGCTCAATATGATAATAGCTTCAACCAAAAACGGACATAATAGCGCTATTTGCCAAATACAGATTGTATAATCACTCTGCTGTATAACTATTGATATACTTTTATAACTAAAACGGATTATGGTAACTTGGATAGGTTGATATGGTGTTATATTTGTTATTTATATGTGTTGCTGTGTTGTAATTTGCCAAATTTAGGATTACGGAATAGTGTTTCTGTATATCGTCAATCATCGTGATGCACTATTCTGATAATTTGCCTTATGCCTACTGTGAGCAGATTGGCAAGGAAATACGGGATATATCAGATGAGATACCGTTTGATATTCCTGATTCATGGGAATGGATACGCTTTTCAAATCTCGTAAATTTTTCTATGGGCAAAACCCCGCCACGAAAAGAAACAGAATATTGGGAGAATCCTATATATCCGTGGGTATCCATAGCTGATATGCCTGCGGACGGAACAGTTATATCAACAAAAGAAAAAGTAAACCAATTTGCAGCCGATAATACGTTCAAAAGTGGCATAAGCCCTATTGGTACACTTATTATGAGCTTCAAACTAACAGTTGGTAAGGTTTCGATATTGGGTATAGATGCTTTCCATAATGAAGCGATTATTTCAATTTTTCCATTTATTGATGATGATAGAATAGTCACATCATATCTGTTTAAGATATTACCATTAATCGCTCAAAATGGTGATACAAAAACCGCTATTAAAGGGGCTACACTTAATTCTGATAGTTTGAGCAACCTTTTAATACCATTACCGCCTATCGCAGAACAAAGACGTATAGTAGCAAAGATTACAGAGTTAGAGCCTTGCGTTACTTCATATGGCATTGCCGAAACAAAGCTCACAAACCTCAATACAACATTCCCCGAAGCCCTGAAAAAGTCTATCCTGCAAGAAGCCGTACAAGGCAAGCTCGTTCCGCAGAACCCTGATGACGAGCCTGAAAGGGTACTGCTCCAGCGTATCAGAGCCGAAAAGCAGGCTCTTATCAAGGCAGGCAAGATCAAAAAGGATAAGCATGAATCTGTCATCGTTACAAGGGATAAAATTCCTTATGAGATCATCGACGGAAAAGAACGCTGTATTACCGATGAAGTGCCGTTTGAGATTCCTGATAGTTGGTGCTGGTGCAAACTTTCTGATATAGTAAGTTTTATAGGCGGATATGCATATAACAGTTCTGATTTTATTTCATCATCACAGAATCAGGTGTTACGTTTAGGAAATGTGAAGCCTGATGAATTAAAACTATCAGCGAAACCTGTTTTCATCAGTGACGCTTTAGCAGAAGCAACCGTAGCTTTCAGGTGCAAAACAGATGATATATTGCTCACAATGACAGGGACACGCAAGAAAAGAGACTATTTCTTTACAGTAAGAATTTTATGTGAAGAGCCACCACTATTCATAAACCAGCGTGTAGGTTGTCTCAGAGCATATGTAACATCTATGTCTCATTGGTTGACATGGATATTAAAAAGTGAAACTGTTTTATCGCAGGTATTCCAGTATGAAACAGGCACCGCTAATCAAGGTAATCTGGGTGCTGAGAATATAATGAAGACGCTAATACCTTTACCACCGCTTGAAGAACTGCATCGTATAGTAGCCAAGATAGAAGAACTTATACAATACTGCGATAAGCTATAAGAATTGGGCATACTCTCAAAAGCGAAAGTATGCCCTATGAAGCAATGCAGAGTTAACCTAAAAAAGATTAAAAAAATACTTGACAATTGGTAAACGAATGTGGTATAATACTTGGTAAAGAAGGAGGTGTCACTATGGCTTATACGAAGTTTGGCGAATTTATGCGTATATTAAGAGTGAAACACCACGAGGTTATGGGCGATGTTGCTAAGCTGCTCGGTGTCTCAACACCATTCCTATCTGCTGTTGAGAACGGAAAAAAGAATGTTCCAGCAGAGTGGTTCACTGTTATTGTTGAGCATTATGCTCTAACAGATGAGGAACAGATTGAACTCAGAGATGCTATCGAAAACTCCAAAACACAGATAAAGCTGAATTTATCGGGATCTTCTGCTTATCAGCGTGATGCTGCTCTGCAATTTGCACGTTCTTTCGGGGAGATTGACGAGAGTACGGCTCAAAAAATCTTAGAACTATTGAAAAGGAGCAACAATGACTAATGGATTATATTACTAAACCTACAAGTAGAGCAACGTTAAGACGGTTCAGTAAGATTGTTAGAGCAATTTTCGGCTGTGAGTCTGATGATGAGCCGTTTCCTGTCCTTCAAGCTTTAGAAAAGCTACCGGATGTTGTTGACGATACATATTATGAGATCGTTGATGACGGCGATTTGCCTGCAAACGTCTTTGCACAGTGCTTTCCTAAACCAGAAGGTGGATTTGTGATACAGATTAAGGAAACTGTCTATAACGGTGCTTGCTATGATGATAACTATGCTTTTCTTTGTTTTATCTGTCATGAGATTTGCCATGTGCTTCTCTTTTGGATAGGCTTTACGCCAGTATCTACCCGTGCATTCGGAGACGATGAGATTGAGCCTTTCAGAAGCGTAGAGTGGCAGGCAAAGGCTTTGACAGGTGAAGTCATGATCCCTTATGATGCTTCAAAGGGAATGACATCAAAGGCGATTGTGGAAAAATACCACGTAACTAAACAGTCAGCCGATTACAGAGTCAAGCAGGATAAAAAGAAATGATGATTATATCGAAAGGTAGGGTGATTCCGATGGACACTTACTATGACAAGAAAAAACGCACAGGCGTTTGATACTGTTGGCGCAGTATCAGCCTATGCGTTTCCAGCTATGTACAATTGTACACAACTTTGCAAGCACAATTATAACATAGCTGATCTTTCTTGTCAATAAGCAAACCATACAAATAATATTGACCGTCGATTTAATCGACAGAAAGGAGAAGCTATGACTTCTTTAGAAATGAGAAGTAATTCTCTATTTATGAGAAACAATTTCACTGTATCTGGAAAGTGGGATATCCCACTCATAAAAAAACAGGATATACCTATTGATAACGTTCGTCTTATCGCATATTCAGACACAAGGCAGAACGATAAACCTGAAAACGCTGCTTGCGGAGTTCATTTCTTTATTGATGATTATCGGTTTACGGGAATTTATAACAATCCCGAAAGAAGTATTGAGAAGCTCTCGCAGTATGCATATCTGCTTACACCTGATTATTCAACCTATTACGATATGAATTATTGGAGACAGCTTGAAAGTGTTGCTCATAGTCATTGGGTAGGTGCATACTGGCAGAGTATGGGGTTGAAAGTAGTTCCTACTATGACATGGAGTGACAGCAGAAGTTACTCTTTTTGCAATGACGGAGTTGAAAAAGGCTGTGTTGTGGCTGTTGGCATGATTGGATGCAAGCATGAGAAGAAACTTTTCCTTCGTGGATATAACAAAATGATTGAAACAGTTGAGCCGAGTGCTATTATCTGCTTAGGCGAGCCTTTCAAGGAAATGGAAGGTAATATTATTCCCGTTGACTATCGTGCATCAAGGAAGGTGGTGCGCTGAAATGGGCGGCAGAGGTACATACGCAGCAGGAAATAATTTTCCATATACCTATGAAACTGTAGGATATGTAGATGATGCAAAGGTTTTATTCGGGAAACCTGAAACTGGTTTACATGATCTACCGGTTGAAGCGCATTCGAGTAATGTATATGTTAAATTACATAAGGACGGAACATTAAATATGATGAGGGTATACGATAATGAGCACTATCTCACAGCAGAGATAGCCTATCACCCTGAGCCAGATTTAACAGGAAATCGTAAACCCGTACTGCATATTCACTACTATGATCGTAACCTCAAGCGAACTGATGCTGCTTATTTAGACCATGAAACGTTTAAAAAGTATGAAAAGTATCTTGTAGGAAGGAAGTGGTATAATGATTGACGGAAATGCAAGAGATTTCATCGAAAAACTCCATTATGAAGATCATTATGTAATCTACAATGGTGAGAAATTTTTCTTCAATGGTTGTCAGACTAAGTTATTCCCCGATGGAAATACAGAATGTGTCAGTCTTGAAGTATACAATCTTACAACAGACGAAACGATATTTTCAACTAAAAAAGCTTTTGCTTCTGACTGTATTCTTGCTTTTGAAGAAGCACCTATCTGGGATGGAAAAACATTTTGGGAAATCGAAAATGAGATGCAGTGGGTTGATGAATAATCGAGAACTAAAGAATCACTGTACAAGGAACTTTTAAAAGAATAACTGGAAATAGTATAGCGGTCCCCCTGTGTAGGTTGACCGCTATCTTTTTACCAATCAATAATAGTATCCACGATCTCAAGCTGCTCCGTGGCAGTCTTGCGGAGGTAAATGCGAGTTGTTTCAATGCTTTCATGCCCCATGAGATCGGCAAGAAAAGCAATGTCATTGCATTTGGCAAGAAAGCTCTTTGCAAAGCGGTGACGAAACGAGTGCGGATATACCACCTTTGTGTCAATACTGTACTTCTCTGCAAACTTTTTCAGTTCACCCGAAATGCCTCTTGTAGTGATACGCTGTCCACGCTGATTCAGGAAGATAAAACCGCTGTCCTGTTTCTTATCAGCAAGCCAACCGAGGGCTTCTTCCTGCAAGGACTTCGGAATGTAGATGCGGCGGAGCTTACCGCCTTTGGAGTACAAATCAAGATAGCCGAGCTTAACGTGTTCCACCTTGATCTGGATAAGCTCGCTCACTCTCGCACCCGTGGCAGCAAGAAAGCGGATCACATAGTACCAAAACAATTCGCCGTCCTCTTTTAGACGCTTCTTGAAGTACAAGTAATGGGAAAATAATGACGGAGCAGATGAATCTGCTGAGTGAAGAGATAACTGAGAATGAGCTTGCCTCAGCGAAAGAGGTGCGCAGGCAGGAGATTGAAAAAGCCTTCGGCGGCTATAGATTTGTGGTTGTCCGCAAGGAACTATTCGCTCATCTGCGTGATCCTGCGGTTGTGATCAGAAATGAAAACATTACCTTCAACACGGCCTGCATCAACGGACTGGAGGATGTTGTATATGTTCAGCTCTTACTCTGTGAGGATGAGAAGATGTTTGCGGTCAAAGGCTGTGGAGAAAACGATAAGGATGCTCTGCGATGGTGTGTTGCAAAGCCTGACAAGCGCAAGAGTCGAAAGATGACCTGCCCTGATTTCACGAAACAACTGTATGACATGATGGGTTGGGATCCGAAGTGCCGTTATAAGATACTGGGGTATAAGGTTGACTTTGACGGTGAGACCTATTATGCCTTTGATCTGAGTGTAACAGAGATCTTCCATGAGAAACCGAAGAAAGGAGAGGCTGTCAGTGAGCCTGTTGATACCAGAAAAGGCTATTATTCCGAGGATATAGCCAGAACCTTCGGTGTGCCTTTAGAGGAACATAAAAAGCAGACCCAGATAACTGCGGAGAAGGGGTATATCAATGTGGCTGCGCTCACAGGTGGAAAGAAGTCTGTGGAAGCCGAAGGAGAACAGTTGTTATTGGCGACTCACTCTGTGTCTTCTGATGTTCCTGTTATATCAGCATCAATAATCCCCGATCAAAGTGCCGATGCAAAAACAACAGGCGAAGTGCGCCCTGTTGAAGAAAAAACGTATGAACTGGAGGTGTCAGATGGAGCAGACAACTTGGAATTATAGTGACCCTGGCATCAGCTTTGCCATATCTTACGGAAGGATCACTATATTCAAGACCACTTTAAAAGCTTTGAACTATCCTCCGTATTTTCGCTTTCTGCTTGATACTGATCACAAGCAGTTCGGGATTGAATGCTGCGGCTATAAGTCGGACGGTTCTCATCAACTGCTGGATGTGATGACAAGGGAGCATTACGACATCAAAAGCATGGATCTGGTGAGGTTTATTTATCAGACCTGTGAGTGGGATAAAAAGTACACGTACCGCATCAATGGGATAGCTATGCCTGATCACAGGATGATAGTGTTTGACCTGACGACAGCGTTGAAAGTTGCCGAGTTTCGGCAAGGTGATTAGCCATGAATATTAATTTTATGGTACCACACTAAAAAGTGATAATATTCAAAACTAAATATAATAACGAAGCAGCCCGCTGGGTAAGCATCCAAGTTACGATGGAGTTCGTAAAGAGGAGAGCTATCCGGTGGGCTGCTGTTTTATTATGTAACAGGAGAAAAAAGCAATTGTTTACAGATTATTCACAAATTATTTCTTTGTGACGGTTTTTAGCCATTTGCCGATATTCCGTCATCTATGGTTTTTATCATTTCTTTTTAGGCGGTATATAGGGAGAAAATTCCTATTTTTAGCCATTTTCGGCTGCGTCATCTATTTGGGATTTACTACAGCCAGCTGGTTCGCAAACAGCAATTCAAATTCGGCTGACGGTATGGGAGTGAGTATAGGTACCGATAAATTCGAGATAACTATGCTCACAGGTACTGACGGTATCTTCAGTTCTTATCACAGCCAAGTCAAGGATGAAAACGCTTTGGTATGGCAAATGACGGCTGATAATAACCTGATCAATTATAATCAGCCTGTCGGTGACGATCCCGGAGACCTTGCGCCGAGTGATAATAAGACTCCGGCTGAAGTTGCCGAAAAAATCAAAAAACTTTTTAGTAGTGATGCTAATTATGGTGTTTCTCGTTCCGGTGCAGTTCTGACATTTACAGAAAAGAAGGACCATTACGGAACAGGTCAGCCTGCGGTTTCTACTACATCAGGAACAACAACTATAACAGGCTCTGTTTGTGCTTTCGCTGATAACGCAGTCCTGCGCGGGTACGGCGACGGACGCTGCACTTGGAGAATATGCAAATTCGCTTTCTTATGGTACATATGACGATAATGTTTACGGTATGAGCCATAACGCGGATTATAGCGATGTTGGCACAGTATAATGTACAGAATATCGGAGGTGCGCTTGAAGAAGCGGATACGCTTCAGCTTACGCTGTCGCTTCAGAAAAAGACGGATCTTCCCACATCGGGCGGAACCTATGCAAAGGTCAACCACGATTTTCTGAACTTAAACTGATCGTTTAACAAGGACGGCAGTAAAACGCCGCCAGAGATTACAAAACAGTCCCCGGAGGCTCTCAGTTCTCCGGGGACTGCGTGTTTTATGACAAAAATATGCCGGCATGAATGCATAAGAAAGCCCCGCCGGACTATTGTCCGGCGGGATGTGTCGATTTTTAAGCTTTAATTATGGAGTAGCTACTGTTGATTTTGCATTATCTGCCGGAAGATCTCTTGCCGCACTATTTGTGCTCAGATCAAACTTAAGACCAACTGTGAGAGTATCAAGTGATGTAGTGACATTTTCGGACTTACAATTTACATCTTCGCCTTCATACCAAAGATAAACATCTGCCTGAATAGGAGAAGAAGTATCTACACCGGGAAGAGAAGAAACATCAGTATAAGCTACACCATTAGCTGCTAAAGGCGCAATTTTAATGTTAGTTCCCGTTGTGCTTGTTCCGTTATAGACATAATAATCAGCAGGAACATCTGCGCCAGTGCCTGTATAATTAGGAGCGAAAATGTAAAATTTGCTATTTATTGCTACACCAACTCTAAGAGATTTATCAAGATTTACAGAGCCACTTGAACCAGAAACAGTCACATCCTTGATTGAGAGATTCTGTGCTCCATTTGCTAATCCCATACTAGAAATACCACCTGTGTTTGAAGCCTTAAGGTAATAGGTGTATTTTACATAATATGCATCTTCGCCTGCATCTACGGTATTATTATTGTCTTTGTCTTTGAAATAAACAACATTTGCAGCATTTGTGCCTGAATCAGCCGATGTTGTTTGTTCGTCCAATGATGTTAATGTTGTATATCCTGCATCAGCAAGGTTACCATCAAGTGCACTTGCAGCGGCACCTGCTTCATCGTTAGCAGATTTACTGTTTGCGTGATACCAAGCTAAGGTATTGGATGTTGAAGTAGGAAGTAGCGCAATAGATGTTGGAAGGTTATTTGCAGTTGCCACATCATCCCATTTGTCGTTTGATGTCTTACCGTTGGTTTCTGAAATCAGCAAACCTTCTTCTGCAGTTGCTTTAACCTGCATATTGGTTACGCTTACCGTCTTATTCATAGTAAACCAAGCGTAAGTAGCTGAAGAAAGTGAGATAGCCGAAACTGTGAGCATAGCGAAAGCCGGCAATAACTTTCTTGCTGTCGAGTTTTTCTTATTAGTTTTTTTCATAAATCATTACCCCTTCATTAAAAATTTCGGCGTATCCTTAAAGAGAGCCGATGTCTCATTTGAGAGATGGAATATTACGTTTTGTTTATATTTAGATTATACACTGTTTCGACAAGTTTGTCAATATAGTTTGAAAAAGTTTCTGCATAAAATGTCAAAATCGTGAAAATGACCAAATAGCGTGATATTTTTTGTATACTTCCAGAATCTGCCAAACTGTTTAATTATATTTCGTATATACTGTGCGTATAGAATTTTGAGTGATTATTAAGAACTTGTGAACAGATCATTAAGGGCATTGCAGCTATACTATTATAATAGGGGATAGCGCTGCGATTTGTATATATTGCTATCCCGGAGGAAAAAGTCATCGCAGACCGACCTGTAACAAACCTTTACATCAGTTTTTAGTCAGGTATAACAATTGACATAACTGTAGGTTTGTGATATAATTAGATTGATAAACTGTAACCTTTTTGGTGAATAAGGGGGGTGACCGGCATGAAAAAAGACAAAAAACCGCAGAAAGTCGGCGGACTTCGCGCGGTTGAGCTCAACTATCGTCCGATAAGAGAGATCTCAAGCGGAAGAACTGTCTGCTATCATTCGCAGACAAGGCTGAATTCCCCGAAGCTTGGCGTAATTATGCCGGAATCCTACCGCGATGTAGCCGAGATGTCGGTGCAGTGCCTGAACCTGTTCTCGCTGGAATTCGCTCAGGCTCTTGAAGCCGCGGAGAAGTTCACAGAGCGCGAAGTTGCCTATTCATGGCTTTCTGTCTATATGCCGATATGGTTCCTCAACGAGAAGAAGGCGGAGAAGAAAGCACTTGAAATGTGCGAAAAATATGGCATCCCCACTAATAAGATATGCTTTGAGCTTTCAGAGCGTCTCCTCGCCGAGACCGATGGCACAGCTTCCGAGGCTATCAAGAATATGCGAAACAGAGGCTTCCATTTCATGCTCAGCGATTTCGGCGGTGATTCATGTCCTATGATGAGACTTGCCGATTTCCCGGTAGACTATGTTATGCTCAGCCCGCAGGTCGCAAACTACATCGGAAGGGATGAACGCTCCGACAGCGCCGTTAAGTCGATAATCGGCTTCGTAAGCGATATGGGGTGCGAGGCGATCGCGGACGGCGTTTCAAACAGCCGGCAGGCGGAGATGCTTTATGAGTTTGAATGCTCCTACTGCACAGGAACTCTTGCCGGAAAATACGTAACAGAGCGGTTTATCCGCCAGAAAAACGACGAAAATGATCAATGATTGCAAATTCCTTTAAGGATGGACATTTATATAGAACGGAGAATGCGATTTGATTGGTAGAAAGAAGAAAAACGCTCCTGATACTTCTGCCGAGAACAATTCAGCCGAGAATCAGTCCGCTGAGACTGCCGGAACCCCTCCTGTTGACACACGGGATAATGAGGGTAAACTCAGGGATGTTCTTGAATTGCGGCGAAAGGCAAAAGAAGTAAAGCGTTATGCGATAGTGATAAGGGTACTTAGTCTGCTCACTGTGCTGCTGATAGCGATAGTTGCAGTTGCTTACGCTATATCGTATTTTTACGACCAGTTCGGCAGCTTTACGGTCCGGGTGAATAAGTACGACATGATCAATCAGGGACTAACACTTTCAGAAACTCCTGAATATAACAAGACAATGGCGGTCCTGAATGCTGATATAGTCTATGATATGACCAATATCAGCGGAAATGACATACCTGCGAATGTTGATAAGGTGAACGGCAGCCACAACGGCGAGAACTATATCGCCTATACCTTCTATCTTATCAATTCCGGAGACGATACGCTCTCTTATGAAGGCGATCTTGTTATCGAGAGCGTTTCAAAGAACGTGGATGAAGCCGTAAGAGTTGCGGTATACCAGAACGGCGAAAAGAAGGTCTACGGTAAGACCAAATCCGACGGAAACGGCAAGGAAAGCGACTGCGATGAGGAATTCGCTTCATCGACAAAGGTCATGCAGACCTTCCGTGAAGGCTTCACCCCTAACAGCAAGGACAAATATACCATTGTTATCTGGCTTGAAGGCAACGATCCGGACTGCGTTGACGACATCATAGGCGGAACGATCAAGCTTGGTATGGACTTCAAGATAACAGAATCTACATGATATTAAGGAGAAATGAAAAAATGAAAAAGGCAGTAAAGATCACAGTAAATATTCTGGCATGGATCGTGCTTATATTTGCGCTTCTTATCACATTAATAGTATTTTCATCTGAGAAAAACAACGGAGTTTCAAACATTCTCGGCTATATGCCGCTCACTGTTGAATCAGACTCCATGAGCCCGACCTTCAAGAAGGGCGATATGATACTCTGTAAGGAGATCGACGATGTGAACGATCTCAAAGAAGACGATGTTATCACTTTCTGGACCCTTATCGACGGCAAGCGTGTCAAGAACACCCATAGAATCGTCGAGGTCAAGAATGAGGACGGCGCTGTAAGCTTCATCACACGAGGCGATAACAACAGCAAGGACGATGATGTTCCGGCATATTCCAGCGATATTATCGGTAAATGGACTGAGGTCAAGATCTCAGGCTTCGGAAAGGTGCTTGATTTCCTCAAAACAAAGAAGGGATTCTTCATCTGTATCATCATTCCGCTTGCAGTATTCTTCCTCTTCGAGCTTTATAAGTTCATCGCAACACTTATCGAGGTCAAGAACGGCGACAAGTCCGCACAGCTCGACGAAGAGGAGATAAAGCGCCGCGCTATCGAGGAATACCTCGCTGAGAAGCAGAAGTCCGAAGAGGCAGCTGAAAAGACAGCGGATACCGCTGAAAAAGCAGCTGAAAGTGCAGCGGATACCGCTGAGAAGATAGCCGAAGCAGCTGAACAGACAGCAGAAAAAGCCGCTGACATCGCTGAAAAGGCTGCCGATACAGCCGAAAAAACAGCCGAAACTGCCGCTGAAAAGGCAGAAGAAATAATCACAGACAAAGCAGAGGAAGCCGTTGAAGAAGCTGCCGCAGCAGTAAACGAGGCTTCCGCGGAAACTGGCAAAGAAGAAGCATAACAACAGACTTGGCTTTCCGGATAAGCAGCAATATCCGGAATATCACGGAAAGCGCGGGTATAATTACTGATCGGAGTTTAAAATGAACGGTTTTCTTAAATTCTTTTTCGCGTTCATATCGGAAATGCTCAAGGGCTATACCGAGATCTTCCGGGGTCTCAGGGACGGCTTCAAGCAGATATTCGATATTCCCAACTACATATCAATATTCAAGGAACACACAGCCAGTATGGGGGCGCTGGGATGGATACTCACCATACTCTCTGTTATCATCGTAATTGCGATATATGTTCTCATAATACTCATCATATTCTTCGTTGTGCGTAAATACGTGCGGTTCAGGCACTCTATCGTCAGCAACGAGGACCTTCTTGAGGAGATCGCAGCTTTGCAGAGACAGGTCATCAAAATGGCTAAGGAAAAGGACGAGATCATGGCGATGAAGGTCTCTCAGATGGGACTTCCAACGTCCGGAGCGCTCTCCTATGCCGGCGGAAACGCACTCGCTATGGAAGGCGAGGGCGAGACTGCCCCTGCCAACGTGGGTACTATCGAGGATGGCGTTGTCCAGACCAGCGATTACCGTTTCTCGAAGCTCATCGAGGTCGATACCTTCTACAAGACCTATGAGCCGCCGGAGTACGATACCTCGCTCGATCTTGTCGGTATCGTCGAGAGATACCGAAATTTCGCCTGCTCACGTATGCACCTTTACTATGAGCATAAGACTATACGTCTGTTCCTTGCAGGTATGGCTTCAACGAAGCTTATCATCCTTCAGGGTATATCCGGTACCGGTAAGACCTCTCTCCCTTACTCGTTCGGTAAGTTCCTTCAGGTCGATACCACTATCGCTTCGGTACAGCCTTCGTGGCGTGACCGTACTGAGCTTTTCGGTTACTTCAACGAATTCACAAAGAACTTCAACGAGACCGAAGTCCTCAAGAGAATATACTCATCCAACTATAATAACGACATCAACCTCATCCTTCTCGATGAAATGAATATCGCGCGAGTTGAGTATTACTTCGCTGAAATGCTCTCCATTCTCGAAATGCCTAACGCCGATGAATGGGAGCTCGACATCGTTCCGAATACATGGAGCACCGACCCTGTCAAGCTCGACAGAGGAAAGATCGTTATTCCGCAGAATATCTGGTATATCGGTACAGCTAACAACGATGACTCCACTTACGCGATCTCGGATAAGGTCTACGACCGTGCACAGCCTATCAACCTCGATTCAAAGGGCGTTGCCTTTGAAGCACCTGATACTCCTCCTCTCAACCTCGGCTTCGATTACCTCGATAAGCTGTTCAGAGAGGCTTTCGACAAGTATCCTATCTCGCAGGAAAACCTAAAGAAGATACAGCAGCTTGACCTTTGGGTAATCGAAAAGCTCAGAGTTGCCTTCGGTAACCGTATCCTCAAGCAGATGAACCTCTTCGTGCCGGTATTCGTAGCCTGCGGCGGTGATGAGCTTGAAGGTATCGACTATGTGCTCGCTACCAAGATATTCAGAAAATTTGAATCACTCAACCTCGCAATGCTCAGGGAAGAGCTCCGTGAGCTTTGTGTATATATCAACAAATCCTTCGGTAAAAACAAAATGAACGAATCCATAGCTTACCTCGAAAGACTTCAGAAGCTGTTCTGATTCGTTCCTGATTGGCAGGTGAGAACGAATGAGCGATAATTCATACAGCAAATGGTACGGTGAATTCAAGGAATTTATTGACATTTTTGAGGATGACCAGCTGTTCAGCAATCTTGATACACTCATCCGTTCAAGCCGGAATACCTTCGCCATGAACCGTAAGATCATGGAAAAGGTAATAGACGTTTCATGGGTAGAGGCGATCGAGAACGGTATCTTACACCTTGATAATTTCCTGAGAAGTCCGCGAAAAACTATCGAGGATGTCGAGGAGGTTGTCCCGATAGCACTTTCAAAGAAGATAACTGTTGAATCGGTAAAGCACCTCGCTCAGCATACCGACCTGATACAGAGCATCGACAAGAGGACCGGCAAGATAACGCCCTCCAAGATACTCAACGTGCATAAGGAAGAGAGTATGATGACCTACGAGAACAAGTTCGTTAATACTCTCATCGACAGACTTTATATCTTCATCAATACCAGATATGAGAAGCTTGCACAGGTGACCAAGGACGAAAAGGTCATGGCAATGGGCTACGATACCGCCATTGATGACGGTGCAGGCGGAAAACTCAAGATCGAGCTCAAGGTCGAGACTACCGAGAGCCTTGATTCCTACGATTCAAGCGGCATGACGATATGGCAGAGGGTAGAGAAGCTGAAAAAGGTCATCGAGGGCTATAAAGGCTCGGTACTGTGCCAGACTCTCGGAAATACCTACATACGTCCGCCGGTAATGCGAACAAACGCTATCATGAAAAATGTCGACCTGAAAGCGTGTTTAACGCTGTGGCAGTATATCGAAAGCTACGATAAGGTCGGATACAGCATAAATGTTGAAAACACCGCGGTGAAGCCGCAGAATGACTATATAGACGATTTCTATAAGGTCATGATAATAAACTTCCTGCTGTTCCGTTCGTATAACAGCGACGGTGACCAGACACTCGAAAAGCTGAAAACTCAGAAGATGAAGCCTGTCTCTCCGAAGTTCGTGAAGAAATTCAACAAGGAGATCGCCAGCGATTACGGTATCGTAGCTGATACTGCAGCAGGCTATGTTACGGCGGGCGGCGATGTTCAGTTCGTAAAGAAGCTGCCCGAGGACCTCTCGCTTGTCTATGAGCAGATAAACGCTGTTATCGACATCGAAAGGGAATACCTCAAAAAACTCGAAGCAGAACGTCTCGAACGCGAGAGACTGCGTATCGAAGAGGAAAAACGTCAGGAAGAACTCGAACGCATCGAGAAGGCAAGACAGGAAGAACTCGAACGCCAGCGTATACAGCGCGAAGAGGAAGAGCGCCAGCTTCAGGAAATGCTCGCAAAGAAAAAAGCCGAGCAGGAAGCCGCCGAAAAGGAACGTATACGTCAGGAGGAAGAGCGCCTTGCGCGGCTTGAGGCTATCCGCAAACGCGAAGAGGAAGAACGTCTCAAGCGTGAGGAAGAAGAGCGTATCGCTGCTGAAAGAGCACGTCTTGAAGAGGAAAAGAAGCTTGTCCGCGGAGAACTCGGCGGTGCTGAGGGTATGGACAAGGATGTCCTCGAACGCTTCGATACCGATGACGAGGTAGATAAGCTTAACGCCTATAATGAAGTCACCGACGAAGAGGTCGAGCAGGCTAAGGCGGCTATGGAAGAAAACGGTGAAAAGGATAAGCCGGAATTTGAGGATCCGCGTGAAGTCGCTGCACGTATGAAGTTAGAGCAGCAGAAGCGCGAGAAGGAGCGTATCGAAAAGGAACGCGCCGAGCGTCTCAAAGCGGAGAGACAGTATTTCGAGAGCAAGCCGTTCGAGACTATCCGCCGCGAATATTCAAAGAATCCGATCTACGCTATACCGCGGCTCATACGATATATTCTCGCAATGGTATTCGGTATCATACCGGAAAAAGCCGACCGTCCGGACTTCAAGTTCAGACGCGCTGAGTTAGCCGAAAAGAAGCGTCTGGCTGAGGAAGAGAAGCGTAAGCATAACGAAATGGAGTTCTATTACAAGAAATACGCCCAGACCTTCCATTACCGTTTCTGGCGTAAGATAGGCGATATGAAGTTCAAGCGGAAGAGACGGCGCGAGGATAAGAACCGTCCGAAGCCGGTATACAAGCCGCCGGAAAGAACTCCCGAGCAGCAGCGCGAGATACAGCAGTATATGCAGAAGCTTTACAAGGAGTATCACGTTGGACGTATTGAAAAGATACGCCGCCGCCGCGCTCAGAGAAGAAGAAAGTACGTTGAACAAGGTGGGGGACAGACTTGAATGAGACCGAAAACGAGATAGCTGCTGCCGAAGAGGAGAACGCCAAAGCTGATGAGGTATCAGCTCAGAATACTGAGGAGATCCCCGGTGCTGAGGATGAAGCTCAGGAAACTGCTGATACTGCGGACGAGACTCCGGCTGAAACAGCATCCGCCGAACCTGCGGAAGAACCGGAAGAGGAGTCCGGAACGCTCGAAAAGCTGAGCCGCGGCTTCAATGTGTTCCTTTCGGTATTTACCGTGCTCATGGTATTGTTCATAGCGTATATCATGGTGTGCTCGGCTAAGGGAAAGCCGGTGAATGTATTCGGCAGAAGCCTTCTCACAGTCGTGACGGGAAGCATGGAGCCTTCTCTCCACACCGGCGATTACATATATGTAAAAAAAGTTCCGGCTGATGAACTGGAGGTCGGGGACGTTATTACGTTCCGCTCAGAGGAAGGCGAGGTCAGCGGAAAGCTTGTCACCCACAGGATAATCGAGATAACTCCGGAAGGGGATTTCATTACCAAGGGCGATGCCAATACGATAGCAGATTCCAAAAGAATAAGACCGGATCAGATCATAGGAAAATATACCGGCAAAGCAAAGTTTTTCAAGTGGATAAACTCCTTTGCCGACAGAAGAAAAATACTCCTTATACTCGTTATAATCCCGATGACGCTCATTGCTCTTTACGAGGTGAGAACGATCTCAAACCTCGGAGAAACAGTGAGAGAAAAGCAGGAAGCAGACAGCGAGGATATGGAAAAACTCATGCGCGAGGCTATTGATAAGGAAAAGGAACGCCTTGCAAGAGAGGAAGCATCAGCGGAGGAAGAGGTGGTTGAGCTTGAATCAGGAAAAACTGATGAAGGGTAAGCTTGTAACAACGATAATACTGCTTATCGTAACGTTCATAGCTCTGCTGGTGTTCATTGGCTTGTATATCGACGAGACAAGGCGTGTCCAGAGCACTTACAGGAAACAGTATAAGACTGAATTGCGGCACGTTTCCGGCGAGATAGAGGGCTATATGAACACGGAGGGCGGCTATGATACACGCTATTCGATGCTGATAGGATACATGAGCAGTGCGGCATCGTATGCGTTCCTTATCGACGGCTTTGAGGATAAGCAGAAGATCATCAACGAGGTGAATACCTGCCTGATAAAGTATCCCGAACAGATGCAGGAGAAGCTGCCGGAGCTCAAAGACGCGGTAGACCATATTCTTGATGAACTCGATAAGGGCTATGAGGAAGCGGCAGAGATAGTTGAGAGCATAGACAAAAAAGGTAACTAAGGAGAATGGAAAATGGGTACATGGAGTGAAAAAAGAAAGCTTAAAAAAGAGATCAAGGTTTGTATGCAGACTATCGAAGAGATCGAGCGTAAGCGTTCAAGATCGCAGTCCGCACTTGTTCAGGCGGTTCTTCTTCAGGAAACACCGGAGGAAAACGATGTTGAATGGTTCAATAAGTACACCGGCGAGATAACTGCCTGCCGTAATCATATGATCGAATTGCAGAAAAAACTGAAATCGCTTTAAACGCTGCCGGCTGACGCTTTGTCAGCCGGTTTGTTTTTGCTCTGAGACCAGAAGCAGCAGCGAAAGTATGAACAGCGGCAGGAGGGGAGTACCGTATTTCAGCAGAGCTATGAGCAGTCCGGCGGAAAATGCCGCTCTTACGCCGGATAGCAGACGTATCGCCGCTGCTTCGTGGGGAGTTCCGGACACAAGCTGGGATATTATCGCGCCGCCGTCAAGCTGACTGTAAGGCAGAAGATTGTAGACCGCCGCCGCGAGGTTAAGCAGGGCGAAGGTACCGGTGCGTCCGCTTAGCGTGAGAAGGACGTAAATGGTGAGGTTCGCCGCCGGACCAGCTGAAAGTATCAGTATATCGCTGAAAACCGGGGACATCCGGTGCCCTGAAAGCGACATCCTTATGCCGAGACCTGTAATGTCCACGGAGACTATCTCTCTGCCGAGAAGTGCCGCCGCAGCTATGTGAGCGGCTTCGTGCAGGGCGCAGACTATGTAGAAGCGCAGAAGCATTCCCTGAGCCTGAACTGAGAAGACTATTGCATTGAACACGAGGAACGAGAAGTGCAGACGAATGCGTATCCGGCGATTCACAGCCATTCCTCGACTATGCGGATAGGGTTGGGGAGGGTGTTTTCCGCAGAGTGTGCAAGAGCGCAGAACTTTTCAAACAGAGCCTCTGTAACGTCAGGGAAGGCGAGATTTGCGGCGTAGAAGCCGCAGCAGATGAGTAAGCACAGGACGGTCTGGAAGGCGGCCGGAGAAGCGTTCCTGCGCTTGGGAGAGGCTTGTGAGAGATGTATTACCGGCTTTTCTTCCGGGAGTGGGTTTGTATCGTTATTCATGGCAAAACTCCTTTCAAATGATTCTATGCTTGCGCCGTAACGTATAGTACATTCCCCCTCGTTGCTCCCCCTTCCTCTCCCCATGACCCCTTTTTGTCAGCTTTTGACTGTTCTTCGCCGAACCTTCGGTCGGCTTGCGGAGAGCCTCCGCTGGCTTCCACGGCGCAGAGCCTGCGCTGGCTTCCACGTTGTCGCTTGTTTCACGCGCTTACTTTATCGCCATAGCCTACACGTACTCGCTCACGGCACTAATAATGGGATTCTAAAGGGCAGAGTGACGCTGCACCCTTCCACGTTGACGCTCGTAAACTCGCTTACTTTGTCGCCATAGCTTAAACGTACTCGCTAACACCACAAACAATGGGATTCTAAAGGGATGTTATCCCTTTAGCGGATTCCAAAGGCAGAGCCTTTGGTCGCCGCTTTCGGCTTTTAAGGCGGCGAAACTCTCGAAGGCGCTTCGCAAGAGGGGAATTTCAAAACAGTCCGGTGGACTGTTTTGGAAGGGGAGACGCCTTGCAAGTGAAGGCGTCTCCCTGTAACAGCGACAGAAATGCTGCCTTGACGGCACAAGCCGTCACGCTGCCACTTAACGAGGGGGAAACTTCGGGGCAACAGGGGGACAGAAAAAACTGGTACAAAAGCTGACATTTTCCCCCTAT
>SVNH01000016.1 GCA_015067005.1 Ruminococcus flavefaciens | reverse complement strand
TAGCCGCGTGCGTCCGTGTTGGTACGCCTTTTCAGGCGTGGCTTGTATTCTGAGCCCCTATGGGGCGTTTACGGAAACCCCCCCGGCTCTGCCGGGGGATGTTTATTACTCTTCCTCATCATAGAATACGTTATATGTCACAGCGCGGTGACTATACGTACTCAGCACAAGTCCTATGATCGCATACATACTTATCATTGCAGTTCCGCCGGCACTCATGAACGGCAGCGGTACACCGATAACCGGCGCTACTTTAAGCACCATTCCTATATTCATTATACAGTGTGAAAGGATAAGTCCGAAAGCTCCCATACAGATAAATCTTCCGAGACGGTCGCGTGTTATACGGCTGTCGGCAAAAATTTTCAGGCATATATATGCAAGGATAATTATTATTCCAAGAGATCCGAGATAGCCGAAAACCTGTCCTACATAGGTGAATATAAAATCGTTATGGATCTCAGGAACATAGACATATTCATCTACATTCTTGAATAATCCCTTGCCGAATATCTTTCCGGATTTCAGTGCTGCAAGGCCAAGATCCTGCTGGTATTCCATATGTTCAGGATCAGAACCCGGATTAAAAAGTATAGTGATACGCTTCTTATGGAATTCACTCAATGCCAGAAACCACATCGCTGCAGCTCCGGCTGCAATGACAAAAGGCGCTGCAACGAGATATTTCCACGAGATCTTAGCCGAGCATATCATGAACATGAATATGGCTACGAATATGATCGCTGTACCGAAGTCGCCCTGCTTTCCGACAATACCGATCGGTATCGCAGCATGAAGCAGTAAAAGCAGCATATGAAGAGGCTTGTTCATGTCCTCTTCATCGCGTGAAAGATGATAGCTGAAAGTGAGTATGAACGCCAGCTTCAATATCTCAGAAGGCTGAAGGTTCACCGGACCTATATTTATCCACGCCTGATCGTCAGCACCGTTTCGCTGATAGCCAAGCGAGGTAAACGTCAGCGCGACAAGGAAGAGCGATATTGGCACGAAAATGAACCACAGCTTTACAAGCTTCCGGTAGTCAATAAGTGATATTATAACGGCGGCAAACAGACCTATCACCATTGAAACAAGCTGCGTTTTCCAGTAGCTCGAATCAACACCCTCTCCCTCGCTAAGACCGCTCTCTGCTATCGAAAATATCAGCAGTGTACTTATAACCGCGCATATCGTCACTGCAAAAAGCAATCCGGCATCTATATTATGTTTATTGGCAGACAGTTTTTTAAAAGCGGATCTCATTGTTTTCCTTCCTTTTTCTTTATATGTATATCATTTTGCTGAAGCAGACCAGTATTTCCTGTCAAGACTGCGATACTGTGAAGCCGCAGCGACGTGCTGCTTCTGTATCACCTCAGAACCATTAAGGTCAGCGATAGTCCTTGCGACTTTGAGTATCCTGTCATACGCTCTCGCGCTGAGACCGAGACGGTCAAATACGTTTTTCATGAGAGCTTCCGCGCTTTCGTCCATAGGACAGAATTCCTGAAGCTTGTCGGGAGTTATAAGCGCGTTGCAGGTTATCGGAGTGCCCTTGAAGCGCTCCTCCTGAAGCTTTCTTGCAGCAATAACACGCTTTCTTATCTCCGCCGAGGATTCTTCTCCTCCCTTTGATGAAAGATCATCGAATTCGACCGGTGCAACTTCAATGTGAAGATCAAAGCGGTCGAGCAGCGGACCGGATATTTTTGAAAGATATGCTGAGACCTTTTTTGATGAACAGATACATTTACGGCGCGGATGTCCGTAATATCCGCACGGACAAGGATTCATAGCACCAATAAGCATAATAGTACACGGATAGGATACGCTTCCCGAAGCACGAGCAATAGTGACCTTTCTGTCTTCAAGCGGCTGGCGCATTATTTCAAGCGTCCGGCGGTCAAATTCCGCAAGCTCATCAAGGAAAAGAACTCCGTTATGTGCAAGCGAGACCTCACCCGGATGAGGAACACTTCCGCCGCCGGCAAGTCCGGCAGATGAAATGGTATGATGAGGGGCGCGGAATGGTCTTTTAGTTATTATGGGCATTTCAGGCGTAAGCAAACCTGAGATCGAATGTATCTTTGTAGTTTCGAGGGCTTCATCAAAGGTCAGCGGAGGAAGTATCGAAGGCATACGCTTTGCAAGCATACTCTTTCCGCTTCCCGGAGAGCCGATGAGAAGTGCATTATGACCGCCGGCTGCTGCGATTTCAAGTGCTTTTTTAGCAGATTGCTGTCCGCGGACATCTGAAAAATCAAGCGTTTCATTATAGGCTGCTTCCGGAGGGATATAGTGTTCTCTCGGAGCAAGCAGCTTCTCATTGCGGAAATGACTTATCAATTCCTCGGCATTGTGGACTGCATAAATGTCTATGCCGCTTATGACTGAGGCTTCCTTTGCGTTCTCTGCCGGCACAAAAACCGATTTTATGCCTGTCTCACGAGCAAGCATCACCATAGGCAGAACACCATTGATGTGTCTGAGGTCGCCGTTCAGCGAGATCTCACCGATAAAAGCGCAGTCATCGAGCGGAGCGTCAATAAACCTCATTGCCTTGAGTATAGCCATAAATATAGCCATATCGTGTACCGAGCCGCTCTTTTTGGTATCAGCCGGTGCAAGATTTACCATTACAGAAGCCACAGGAAAGCTTATATTACAGGCTCTCAGCGCAGAACGTATTCTTTCGCGGCTCTCACGCACAACAGCATCCGGCAGACCTACAATATCAAATTGCGGCTGACCGCGGCTTATGTCTATTTCAACATCAACTTTGAAAGCGTTCAGACCAAATAGTCCAAGACTTGATATTTTTGCAAACATTATGCATCACCTCAGGTCGATCAGAAATGTGTTTTTATCTTACTTTCAGCCATATAGCAAAATTTTCCGCTGTTGGGAACGAATTTTACCGCAGCTTTATCCGCCGGCAGAGCAGATCTTATCGAAGCCGGTATAGCCGGCATCTCTGTTATAACATCAAGCGGATCAAGTGCAGCAAACGAAGTATCTTCGGGTTCTTCAAAGACATCGTCAGCGACAGGCTGAGGACTGTTTTTATACGGTTTGTTATATACCGAATTCTCTTCCTGATAAACGATCGTCTGGCTGAAATAGGGATAGCCTTCTGTGTTTTTCAGCTGCTCATGATCGAGATAAACTCCGATAGCTCTGAACGAAGCTACCACTCCTGCAGTTCCGATGATAAATGAAGCAGAATTCGGCAAATTCATTTGTATCATACCGAAAACCGCCATTGCCAGAAAGATAAAAAACAGTATTACGCCGCATATCTTATGGCTGCTGCAATTAACACCTGCAAGAACTCCGATGCCCACGACTATCAGTATCTGAGTAAAAAACGGGAGCAGTTCTGTACTGCTGCCGAAAAGTGACGGTATCCATGAGATAACAGTAAATCTTACCGTAAAAAAGGTCAGCAAAAGCATCATAACGCAGTAAATGCAGACCTGAACAAATAGCTTCTGGCAATAATCGTCTATCTCCAGCTTGCGGTTAAGGCAAGCTGCATAATGCTTATGATCGGGCTGTTCTTTTAACTTGGGATTAGTGCGGGTCACAGACTCACCGCCTTTCAGGAAACATTTATTTTCTCAGCTTCGATCTCTTTAAGCTTTGAAAGGATAGCGTTTGCAGCATCGAATTTGCTCATAAGTTCAAGTTCCTGAACGTTATCCGGTGTTATCATTGAAATAATATTAGTATCAGTACCAAAGCCTGCACCTGCTGTACGCAGAGAATTAGCGCATATCATGTCGCAGTTCTTCGAGGCAAGCTTCTTCCTTGAATTCTCAATAAGGTT
This sequence comes from Ruminococcus flavefaciens, assembly GCA_015067005.1. Taxonomy (GTDB): domain Bacteria; phylum Bacillota; class Clostridia; order Oscillospirales; family Ruminococcaceae; genus Ruminococcus; species Ruminococcus flavefaciens_AA. Next base: position 82,300 of record SVNH01000016.1, on the reverse strand, counting down.
GTCAGTTTCCATGGAGAATCCACATATCACCTGATCTTTGCGGCGGTTTTCTCCGATATATTTAAGGATGTCGGCAGTTCTCTTCAATGGTATGGACATATCACTGTCAGACTTTTTCAGTTTGCTGTCAGCAGTGGTAACAGGAGTATAATCCGCAACCGCAGCAGCCTTGATAACATAGTCTGATCCGCTGAGATGTTCCTTTACCGCTTCAAACATATCCGCTGCCGAACCGGCTTTCACGACATTTACGAACATCGGCGGCTCAACATCGGTATGTGCTGCGATAACGGTAACGTCAGCACCGCGCAGCATTGCCGCTCTTGCAACAGCAAAGCCCATTTTTCCGCTTGAATGGTTGGTAATGAAGCGTACCGGATCAATATTTTCTCTCGTAGCACCGGCAGTAACAAGTATTTTTTTGCCGGCGAGATCCTTCTCAAATGCTGCTTCACGAACTACATATTCAAGCAGAGTTTCCTCTTCCGGAAGCTTACCGTCGCCTATATCACGGTTGGCAAGCATACCTCTTGCAGGCTCTATGATACAGTAACCGTGTCTGCGAAGCTTCTCGATATTCTCCTGAACTATCGGATTATGAAACATATTATGATTCATGGCAGGCGCAATTATCTTTTTACAGGTACACGCCATTATAGTGGTAGTCAGCATATCATCTGCAATGCCGTTTGCGATCTTTCCGATAACATTTGCCGATGCAGGTGCAATTATAGCAACATCTGCTTTCTTGGCTATCGAAACGTGTTCAACGCTGTATTCAAAATTCCTGTCGAAAGTATCTATAAGGCACTTATGCTGCGTAAGCGTTTCAAATGTAAGTGGATGTACAAAATTTACTGCATTAGGCGACATCGCAACATGAACATCTGCACCGAGTTTTGTCAGCATTCTTGCAAGGCTGCACGATTTATATGCAGCTATCGAGCTTGTAACTCCAAGCAATACCGTCTTGCCTTTAAGCATGATACACCCCCATCAATTCCTGCGGTTCTTCTTATATATAATAGCGAGACCTTTTATGAGAAGGTCGCCGTCGTGAATGATACGCCTTTTGCAGAGCGGAACTACAAGCTCCGAAAGTCCGCCGGTAGCTACTGCTGTACAGCTGCTGCCGAGTTCCTCTTCAATACGTTCAATGATACCGTCGAGAGCGCTTGCATTTGAATAAAGCAGACCGCTTTTCAGACAATCTACTGTATTTGTACCTATGATATTCTCAGGCGCTTCAAAATTTATTTTCGGAAGCTGAGCTGTTCTTGCTACAAGAGCATCCGCAGCAACTCCCATGCCTGTCATAATAAGACCGCCGCGGTAATTCTTGTTCTTATCCACAACTGAGACAGTAGTAGCAGTACCCATATCAATAATTATCAGCGGCACCGGATACTGGCTGATAGCCGCAACGGCATCAACTGCCTGATCGCTTCCGAGCTGGGCAGGATTGTCGATAAGTATATTGAGACCGGTCTTAACTCCCGGACCTACTACCATTACATCCACCTCAAACAGCTTTCTTACAGCCATACGTACAGTAGCTGTAACAGACGGAACTACTGATGACATTATAGCTGCGTCAATATCCGATATGCTGAAATCATTCATAAGAAGGATATTACGCATGAGCACAGCATATTCAGCAGCAGTTGCGGAATGGTTAGTTGAAATGCGTTCAAAAAGCATAACTTCGTCGTTTTCGTTCACGCATCCGAAAACAATATTTGTATTACCGATATCAATAGCTAACAGCATGATAGACCTCCCATAAAGCCGTCCGCGGATGGGCAGATTTTATAGACGGCAGACTATTACATTTTATTATAACACATTATTCCGCAAATAGCAACAGACGCAGAGAAAATCTAAAGATATTTTTCCTTTACAAAATAGTCCAGCCTCTGCAAAACAGCATCCAGTTATTATTCATTGCTTAAACAAAATGCTCGAAAACTATTGACAGCATATAAATAATGGTATATAATATACTTACAATATAAATCTTGTTGAAAGGTGTTGAAAAATCATGGGTAAATTTGTAATCAAGACAACAAAAACCGGCTTCACTTACAGTCTTAAAGCCGGAAACGGTGAGATCATAGCAACAGGCGGAGAGGTCTACAACTCTCTCGCAAGCATCAAAAACGGTATCGAAAGCGTTAAAAAGAACGCTCCTATCGCTAATATCGAGGATCAGACTGTTGAGGGCTTTGCTACTGAAACCAACCCGAAATTCGAGATCTATAAGGATAAAGCCGGCGAATTCAGATTCCGTCTTAAAGCAAGAAACGGCGAGATCATCGCTTGCAGCGAAGGCTATGTAAAGAAGGACAGCTGCAAGAACGGCATCGAAAGCGTTAAGAAAAACGCTCCTGAGGCTGAAGTTTCCGAAGCTGAAGCTGAATGATCAGATAATTTAACGGCTGCTGCGTTACTCATCAGCAGCCGCATTCTGTATTGCAAAAAATCATTATTATAAGAAAGCGGCGAAATAATATGGCAAAATATATCTGCGATGTCTGCGGCTATGAATACGATGAATCCGCAGGCGATCCCGATAACGGAATAGCTCCCGGAACGAAATTTGAGGAGCTTCCCGATGACTTTCAATGTCCTCTGTGCGGTGTTGGCAAGGAATCGTTCTCAGAAGAATAATCACGACCGGATCTGTTTTTTTCAGATCCGGCGTTTTTAATGTCAATTATTGCTGAGATAGCTTGAAATTATTGACAGAAATGTATTATGGATGCTATAATAGCTTAAAAGTATAAAAAATATAATATTTGGTAACTTTTAAGACTGTTTTAAGAAACCAGTGTTAATATTAAAATGCCATAATATTTTTTACATTGGAGGGAAAACAATGAAAATCACCAAAACAGCGGCAGGTATCGTGAGCCTTGCCATGTTGCTCAGTACAAGCGGACTTATCCCTGCACCAGCAAATGCTGTCTCAGGCGGAGTTGTTATCAACGAAGTTTGCCCTAAAAACAGCAGCTATACTATCGAAGGCGGTCTCTATGACTGGATCGAGCTCTACAACAGCTCAAATTCAACGATAGACATCAGCGGCTGGGGCGTGACAGATAAGGACACAAAGCCTTACCGCTATACCATCCCCGAAGGCACAAGCTTACCTGCCGGCGGCAGATTAATGATCGCCTGCGATTCAAATGCTGCTGCTTCCAACACTAAGATCGCTCCATTCGGTCTTTCAACTTCCGGCGAAACTATCACTCTTACCGATAAAACAGGCGAGAAAATCGACTCCGTTACCTTTGAAACACTTGCCGATAACCAGTCGATAGGACGTTATCCGGACGGCAGCAATGAACTGTTCACTCTGAAATCTACTCCGGCTTCGGCAAATACTGCTCCGGAAGGCTCAAACGCTGTAAGGACACCTGAATTTTCCAAGGAAAGCGGCTATTACGATTCACAGTTCGATCTTACTATAAACGTTCCTCAGGGCTGCACGGTTTACTATACTACCGACGGCAGCGATCCTACCACCGATTCAGAAAAGTATTCTTCCCCTATCAGCATATCCGACCGTTCAGATGAGCCTAATGTTTACAGCGCAAGAACTGATATAAGCGCTGACAGCGTTACTGCACCTAAGGAAAATGTCGATAAAGCCGCCATTATACGTGCAGTTGCAGTCGATTCTCAGGGAAGAACAAGCGACATAATCACTAAGACATATTTCATCGGCAAGACTAATGCCCCTATGTACAAGAATATGAAAGTAGTTTCTCTTGTCACCGATCCTGATAACCTTTTTGATTACGAGAAAGGTATCTATGTCAAGGGCAAGGTCTACGACGATAAATACGGAAAGCAGAACGATCCTCAGAATCCTCAGAACCCGCAAAATCCACAGGATCCTCAGAATCCCGGCGGTCCAGGCGGCTGGGGCGGCGGTATCGGCGGCTGGGGCGGAGGCATCGGCGGCTGGGGCGGCTTCGTCAACCCGTGGGAAATGGAAGCTAATTATACTCAGCACGGCAAAGAATGGGAACGTCCGGCAACTCTCGAAATGTTTGAAGACGGTAAAAGCGTATTATATGAAAATGTCGGAATACGCATCAAGGGTGCTGCTTCAAGAAACCACGCCCAGAAGAGCTTCAATATTTATAACCGTACAGATTACGGCTACAAGGAAACTGCTTTCGATCTCTTCGACGGCAAGGCTACCAAAAAGAAAAACGGCAAGGTAATTGACAAATTCGATGGCTTCACTCTCCGCAACGGCGGCAACGATAATCTCCATACCTACTTCCGCGATTCTGTGAACCAGTCACTGGTTGCCGACCGCAATATGGCTACTCAGGCTACAAGCGAATGCATCGTCTTTCTTGACGGCGAATTCTGGGGCATATACCAGATCATGGAAAAGCAGAATGACTCGTATCTTAAATCACGCTACGGTATAAACGCTGACAATGCAGTTATCATAAAGAACGGCGAAGCAGACGAAGGTACAGACAAGGACCTTCAGGACTGGAAGGAGCTTACTCAGTTCTGCGCCTCCAACAACATGGAAAACGACAGCAACTATGCTCAGGTATGCGAAAAGCTCGACATCCAGAGCTACATAGACTACTTCGCTGCTCAGATATACTGGAACAATACCGACTGGCCGCAGAATAACTTTGCTGTATGGCGCGTTGCTGAACCTGAGGCTGATAACCAGTATGCCGACGGAAAGTGGAGAGCTCTCCTTTTCGATACAGAGTATTCGACAGGTCTCTACGGAATGAATACTACTGCCGACAGCGATGCTATCCAGCGTATCCAGAGAGAAGACAACGCTGAGTGCAAAATGTTCATAAGCCTTCTCAAGAATAAAGAGTTCAGCGAACAGTTCTGGCTCACTATGACCGACCTTATTAACTATAACTTCTCAGAAGATAAAACAGCGGATGCTGTCTACTATTACAGCGATAAATACCGCGATCAGATACTCGCTTCTATGAAGAGATACAGTTCAGGCAATTCAATGTTCGGCGGTTCTCCGGAGAGCGAATATACCTCAGATGTGAACAGCATCATCAACTTCTATACAAGAAGACCTGATTCTATTATCAATCAGATGAAGAGGCTTTCTGAGTATTCCGGCAGCGAACTCATGAACCTCACCGTAAACAATGATCCGGATATGGGAACTCTCCGCGTTAATACCATAACTCTCGGAAAGGACGACAGCCGCTGGGAAGCTAAGTATCTCAGCAAACAGACCATAACCCTTACCGCTGAGCCTAAAAAAGGCAAGCAGTTCGTAAGCTGGGATGTAAGCGGACTTGAAATAACTGACGAACAGATGACAGATCCTGTTCTCGTTCTGCCTATGTCTCACGACCTTAACATAACTGCTGTTTATCAGGATGCCGGTGATGCTCTTCTCGGCGACTGCAACAGTGACGGTATCATTGACTGGTCAGATGTTGAGCGTCTTAACAGCTATATCTTAGGAAAAAAGAAAAAAATATCCAACGCTGATATGAACGGCGACGGAAAGATCAACGGCTATGATGCTATCATCCTCAGAAGAATGATAGTAGGCAATAAATAAAAAATATTAGGGGGATCACTGCCATGATATGCAAAAACTGCGGACATTTCGTCGAAGACGACAAAAGATTCTGCACCAACTGCGGAGAAGCTTTAAATAACACTTCTTCCGCCGGAACTCAGACCTCAGGAGATGTATCTCAGAATACCTCTTCTGCACCTCATCCGCAATTCAAACCACTAACAACACTTACACCGGTATCAACACCGATAAGAACAAAAAATGGCATAAGCAAAGAAAAAACTATCATGTTCTGGGCTTCAAAAGCCGCTATGATACTGGCGCTGGTACTGTTTTTCCTGCCTTTCATGAAGATCTCTTTCAGCGAAGACTCTCATCTGAGCGCATTTGCTAAACCTATCGAAATGACAGGTCGTGAACTTGTATTCGGTATTGATGACGATAACGATGCAAATGAAAGCACATCAGACAGTCTCAGGAACGGAAGAGTTATTCTTGCTGCGATAGTGCTTATTGCAGCTATCGTCATTCCGAGAGGTGCAGGCGCTACGGCAGTCTGTGCAGATGTACTGCTCCTGCTTTTCGTCAAGAACGCTGATAAGAGTTACACCTTCATGAAAAAGACCATCCGCGATTGGGATGGTCTGATAGAGCTGAAATTCCAGCCTGCGCTGTACGCGGCGATAATACTCATAGGAGTTGGCTGCGTTCTGGCGTTTATGGATGAGGCTAAACGTAAAAAGATGTTCGCAGAAGAACAGTCGCTTTCACTTGACGGCGGCTATATGTGATCTGTCAGTTCATTGAGAGCAGAAGAGAATTCACGGTACATATACAGCGAACCAAGCGCTATCATCGGAATTCCGCTCCTCTTAGCGTGGTCGTAGGCGCTACGGACTCCGTCCGAAAACACCTTGAACGATTCAGCCGGTATTCCTGAATCCATGAAAACTTCTGCAAGCACAGAGCTGTCAAGCGAACGCGGATTATCAGGCGTTACAGTATATGCTTTTTCAACTGATCCTCCAAGCATTTCGGGGTAAAGGCGATATTCCTTGTCTGCCATTACTCCGATAAGGAGGATCAGTTTTTTTGTTCCGAAACACCGGCGGATACTTTCAGCAGCTTCACGTATACCGTCGGGATTGTGGGCGCCGTCGCTGATAACGATAGGATCACGGTGCATGAGTTCAAATCTGCCGTGCCACTTAACATCAGCAAGTCCGCTTTTTAGTGCAGCCTCCGGGATATCAATGCCATATTTCCTCAGTATCTCAATACAGCTGACCGCATTGACTGCATTTTTGAACTGGTAAGTGCCTATAAGCGGAGTTACGTACTTTTCTCCCTTATACATGAATTCTGTCGCAAATACCTCATCATCAAGCAGTCTGAACGCAGATAGCTCCGGAGTAAAAAGCTCAGATGAGCATTTCTCAGCAGCAGAGCGTATGACCTTCAGCGCCTCGGCGCTTTCGCCTCCGAAGAAAACAGGTCTCCCCTGCTTTATGATACCGGCTTTATGAGCGGCTATCTCAGCAAGAGTATTTCCAAGCATACCACAGTGATCCCGCTGAACATTTGTAATTACCGAAAGCAGCGGCTCTTTTATTACATTGGTCGAATCCATATCGCCGCCGAGTCCGCACTCAACGACTGCTATATCGCACTTCTCACGTACAAATATCTCAAATGCAGCGGCTGTAAGCACCTCAAACTCAGTCGGCTTATCGGACATTCTTTCCCAGAAACCGGCAATATACAGAATTACATCCGCAAACAGTCCGCGATCAACTTCCACGCAGTTTATCCTGAAGCTGTCAGTCACTGAGGTTATAGCCGGTGAAGAAAAACTGCCGGTCTGATAACCGGCACTGGTCAGCACTGATGCGATCATCGCACCAACTGAACCTTTACCGTTTGTGCCGGAAATGTGTACTATCTTACATTTTTCCTGAGGATCGCCCATAAGTCGAAGTAACTCTTCTACACGCGAAAGTCCCTCAACTATCCCGCGAACCGATGTTTTTTTCAGAAATGCCAGCGCTTTATCATATTTTTCCATTCTTATACTCCATAACAAGTTTATTGTAAGAACATTATACTATACTAACGTTTGAAAGTCAATAGCAAAAAGGGCGCACTACTGTGTGCTCTCCTTAACGGAACTTTATTAAATCTTATGTAAACCGAGTGGTTATAAGCCACTCGGTTTCTCTTTTAGCAGGTTACAAGTGCCAACGTCTTGTCAACTGTTATTATTCAAGTCGATTCAAGCTTGTTAATTGACGGTACAGTATAATGAATCTCAATCATATTTCCGCAAGTCCTTGAATATTTCTCAGGTTTCTCATATACATCAATTCTCGTTACGAACGCCTTGAGAATCTCTGGAGTGACCTCCCTCATTTCAATATTAGTCTTTGCTTTTTCAATGAAACGCCGTACTTCTGTGTCACGTTTATCCATATCGTTTAGCTCCACGGATAGTTCAGCAAGCTCGGTTTCAAGCTCGCGCTGCTCTTTCTCATAGCCAGACGCAAGCTTGTCATAGCGTTCCTGCGTCATTCTTCCCGTAGCCATTTCTTCAAATAGACAGCGGATAATATTGTCGAGTTCCTTGATACGGCTTTCAACTTTTGAACGCCTCTGCTCGGCTTCCTTTTTCTTCATCTGAGCTTCTTCTTCGCCGTTTTTGATTGCTATCTCATAGAATTGCTCCGAATGCTCTCGCGCAAAGGCAGTCAAATCTTTGAGCTGTGCCAAGACCAATGCGTCTAAAACATTCGCCTTTATGCTGTGTACTGTGCAATACCTTCCGCCCTTGGTCTGATAACCGCCGCATTGATAGTAGTTATTCTCGGGTTTGATATTCTTTCCTCTGTGAAGATACATTTTCGAGCCGCAGTCAGCGCAATAGATATAACCAGCGTACTTGTCAGTATCGCCATGGCGGTCGGGACGCTTTCTTCCTTCGTAATGTTTCTGTACAAGGTTGAACAGCTCTCGATTTACTATCGCTTCGTGAGTATTCTCGAATATGAGAATATTCTCGGGAGCGTTCTTGATACGCTTTTTCAGCTTGTTAGACTTGCTGTATGTCTGAAAGTTCACAGTATCGCCGCAGTAGATCCTGTTTGAAAGCATATCTCTGACGGTGCTTTGAGTCCACAGATACGGATGTTCAAGGTCGGGGTGCTTACTCTTTTTTCCTTTAGTGTGAAACTCATAAACGCCTGGGCTTTCAATCTCATGTTCCTCCAAGTATCTGCAAATAGCGCGCGTTCCCTTGCCGTCAGCACAGAGTTCATATATCTGCCTTACCACAGGAGCGGCTACAGGATCAGGGATAAGCTGTTTCGGAGCATTGGGATCTTTCATATACCCATATGGAATCGAAGTTCCTACACGCTCGCCGCGCTCACCCTTTGCCTTGAATACAGCCCTTATCTTCTTGGAGCAGTCGCGAGCGTAAAAATCATTAAAATAATTCTTTATACCCGACATTTCGTTCAATCCATTAGCGCTATCAACGCCGTCAGTGATAGCAATGAAGCGAACATCATATGCTGGGAAGACTAATTCCATGAGCTTGTCAGTTTCCAAGTGGTCACGTCCAAGTCTCGACTGGTCTTTGACTATGACTGTTCCTACAAGTCCGTTCTCAACATCTTTCAGCATATGAACGTACTCGGGACGCTTGTTGTTTACTCCGCTGAAGCCGTCATCAATATAGTACTTACAATTGTGAAAGCCGTTCTTGTCAGCATACTCCTTGAGCATCAGTTTTTGATTCTCTATGGACAGCGATTCGCCCTCGCGCATATCTTCCTGCGAAAGTCGGCAGTACAAAGCTGTTATTAAATCGTTGTTTGGTTTCATTTAATGATCCTCCTTCTCTGGAAACCAAACCGAATAGTCTGTTGGCGCACCTTTCGGCACACCAACAGTATACTCCTACTCGGCTCAAAAGTCCAGTAATATTTTCATCAACTAACTCTCACAAGATAGCGGAGCCTGTCCTCAACAGTTGCGTCTGATTCGATCGGAAATGCATTTATGACGGTGCAAGTCTTTCCATCAATTATGATTTCATTTATCTCGAACTGCGTTCGGCGCTGTTCCGCATACTTGTTTATTGTAGTATCTCTTGTATTTGCATCCATTCAATCATACTCCTTCTCATTGTCTTGTTTTCGTTTCTTATGTGAGTTACATTGTTCATTTTCATCATTCCTTTCACTTTTATTGACTTATAATTTGAAGGGGATCGGGGTTCACCCCGACAAGCAATGCGGCAGGCGGAATGCCGTCTGCGATGCTTGCCTTCCAAAAATGGAAGACTTTTTGTCACTTGGTACCGCTCCGTTTCTTCGCAAATAATATCGTCACCGTCCGTTACTGATGTAGCCGTCCACATTCGCTCCACGTTGCGCGACAACCGCTCTCACCGCCGCAGTTGGGATAACTACCCGAATTCTGTGCCTTGGGCAAAAACAGTCGTTTTTGTGCGTGACGGTAACTCAGCCGTGACAGTAACTCTACTGACACGGAATCATACCGACACGCCCCGCAGATGAAGCTATATAGACGTTTGTGAGCTGTCGGGAAGTGCCTGCGTGACGGTAACATTTCTACCGTCACTACCGACACGCTATCATTTGCTGAGAGAAAAAGTGGGAGCAGTGTCCTTTTTGCAAATCGGCATGTTTTCAGTGCCTTTTTCATCGTCTCTAATAGTATTATGGTTCGATTTTCCAGTTTTGCATAAAATCAGGTAACAATTACAATTTTTTCAAAACGACAATTATTAAACTCAGGGACAGCATATTCTTTTGCTAAGCAATCGAGCAACTTACTGTTTGTGAGGATATATCATCGTTTGTGGACTTTCAAGGGACAGCAGTGACATCATTCACAGCACATAGCAATATTCTGCCACTGCTGTCCCTGTCGGACTGATTTATCTATCAGCAAATAGCCAAAAGTGGGAGCAGTATCCTTTTTGCATTTTTACACAAAAATACCGCAGTCAGATGTACCGACTGCGGCGTTCGCCTCCCTCTAATATATATTATGGGAACTTTTTTTCATTTGCATAAAATATGGCGACATTTATTTTTCGTTCGTGACGACATTTTTATCTGAGAATTTGATATGCATTGTTAGAAATAAAAATATCACATTCCAGTACTATAAATGTATAACATCTAATGATTCAGTTGATAATGTGAACAAAATAGCTATTTAAGTCCTATGCAAAATATAGAATTTAACTAACAAATTGTAAACATTTCACTTATAATATTGATATTGTAGCAAAGATATTGTATAATAATTATATAGTCGCACGTTATAGTTGTAAACAATCGCTTATTTTTAAGGAAGTGACACTATGAAAAAATCATGTATTAAAGCAAGCATTATTGTTTTGATTACTGTATTTATATCTTTATCTGTTATGCCGATTTCTGTGTTTGCTGAAGAGTCAGATACTTCAGAAGCATTAAGTGAAGTTCAAACCAACTCAGAAGGCAATGAAAGATATTATTTAGGTGAAACAATTAAAGCTGGTGACGATGACGGATATGACAAAGACAAGACGATCAAGAAGAAGGATCCTCATTATGGATGGACATTAGGTGATTTCTATATAACAGGTTTTTCAAGAGTAATAGCTGAAGATGAGGAGACACCTGTTTTTTTGAAAAATGTCGGGGATACCCCAACACTCTATTTCAAACTTAATCAAGATATAGACGAACTTGATGGTGACGATGATAACGTGATCTATGATGATCCAAACGGCTATGATAAATATTTCGGAACTGATAAAACCGATTTTGGAAAAGGTGCTCTTATCATAAGGCATACCGACTATCAGAATCATGTTGGTGATCCTGTAATATACACTGACTATTTATCTGGTGTTGAGGAAGGCGCAGATACTAAAGTTGAGTTGCTTGAAGAGGGCGACTATGAAGCTTCTCTTGATTATACAGTCAGACATTTTTATTGGCGTCCTTTTGACGCAAAATGGATAAGCAATGATAATGACTACAAAATATTCTTTAAGTTTTCAGTAAGGAACGGTAACTGTATGGTGTTTCCATTTGATACTGAAACGAAAGCTGAACTGACTAACACTTCAATTACGCCTAATGGATTTTATCTTGATTTGGCAAAATCAAAGTATCTCGATATAACTATCAAGAGAGAGATACTTGCTGAAGGAGCGGAAGGCCTTACGGAAGATGTTCGCTTTAACCGCCCTGCAAAAGATGGAGATAAATACACAGAAGAAGGTATCTACACAATAAAAGTACATAATCGTTATACTGATGAAGACACTACCAAAAAGATATATGTCGGTAACGATGACATTCTCAAAGCATATATGACCTCTGGTTTGTCTATACAGGAAATCAAGAATCAGGTTGCAAATGGTGCAAAGGTCAGCGCTGACGGAATGCTTATCTCACAGATCGAAACGATATCTGATACAAAAACTAATGAAAAGCTATCAGAAACAGAAACAACATCAGCTTATACATCAGACGAAAATAGTGATAATTCTTCCGATAAATCGGCAACGGTACTTATCGTAATCATTGTAATATCAACTTTAGTCGTTGGCTGCGTAATAATAATACTTGTAAAAAGCAAGTCTAAGAGGAATGACGTTGCCGACAAAAAAGGCGGTGATAAAGTATGAAAAAGATATTGGCTGTCATGCTTGCGGCTGTCTTTGCTTTGACTGGCTGTACCATGAGTAGCAGTTCTGAGAATTCTGAAGTCATAACCACTACTCAATCTGCTATAGTTTCATCGCAAACTGATACTACTACCGCAAATAAAGGATCAGTTGAGAATTATGTGGAACAGCTTAACTTCACCTCTCTTGATGATCCGAATTTATTGCGATATTTTGAAGATTCAGTGTATTCTGAGCTTGTTGGCGAACTTAATAGCGATGACTACTTTGTAGAAAATATCAGTACTAAGTATATTTCCAAGGAATATATCGAAGAACTTCAATACAATTCACAGGAAAACATCTTCTTCGGATATTCATTGTCAGAGCTTGATAAGCAATTTGAAGGCAAACGTTATGTTTTTTCACTCGGAGATGACGGAAAGACTACTGTAAAGGAGTTCGAAGAGTTCTCATATGGCTTTGATTTCGATAAAGTCATCAAAAATGTTGCAATTGGCAGCGGTGTAATATTAGTTTGTGTTACGGTTTCTGTTTTGACAGCTGGTACTGCACCGGCAGTGAGTGTTGTTTTTGCAGCATCTGCTTCAACAGCAACTAAATTTGCGATTTCAGGTACCATTATAAGTGGAGCATCATCTGCAATTGTTAAAGGCATTCAAAGCGGCGATCTTGAAGCGGCTATGCTTTCAGGTATTAGCAACGGCAGTGAAGGATTTAAATGGGGTGCGATAGTAGGTGCGTTCTCGGGTGGAGCAAGCAAATCATTAGCATTATATAGTGAATCAAAGATTGTTCCTACACCACGCGAATCAGAAATAAGAGCGCTTGCTAAATATGGCGGAGAAGAACAAATAGCTTTTTGGAATGGCGAGGAAGTTGCATATAATTTTACTGGTGCCACCAGACCAGATGTTGTTGTTAGAAATCCCAATGGCACACTCGAAGCAATAGAAGTTAAAAATTATGATTTAAAAAATGACACTTATAATCTTTGCAGAGAACTAAAACGACAAATTGGAAGTCGAAACACTAATCTTCCGGAAGGCTCCACTCAAAGGATAGTATTAGATGTTAAAGGCAGAGGGTATTCACAAAGTTTTATAAATCAAAAAATCTCTGAGATTCAAAACTACCTTAGCGATACTTATGTCAATATACCAATAGATGTGTTAACCTAATATATCTATAGTACTCTGGCAATCTTCGTCAGGCGAAATCTATCAGACGGCTCCCGCAAGAGAACCGATCAAACTATGCGACTCACTTACTGAGTACATTGAGCACTATTAATTGTCGAGAACAAACCTAAAAACTATAAAAGCGATGCCTTCATAAGCATCGCTTTTTTCACTATTCGGTTTGGTTGTTCGATTGTTCCGCTAAGAGTAGCGCACAACTGTGCGCCCTTTGATGTTATGCCTCGTCTAAAAGGTGGAGTGTGAATTTCTGGATAATAAGTGCGTCATTAGCGGTAAGACCTACATTACCGTCAACATCGCCGTTTATTTCTCCCTTTGCAGTAATATGATCCTCGCTTGAACCGCTTGTGCCGTACTTCTTAGGATTCAGACAAGCCTGCATTACCATTACAACGTCCGACATATCCACACTGCCATCGACGTTTGCGTCGCCCCAAACGTAATCCTCATCGGTAGAAGGCTGTGTCGGATCCGGTTCAGAAGAAGGCTCGGAGTTGTTGCTGAAAAGATCCTTCGGAAGTTCGTCAAGAGTGATACAGAAATCGCTGTTGTAAAGCTTTGAAAGCTCCTCAGGATCCTGATACTTCTCACCAAGCAGATAGTGATCCTGCTCAGAATCATACCACGGACAGAAATACAGCCAGTAAGCGTGTTCTACCAACAGATTTTCCATGCTCGGAACTGAATCGTTCTCAGCCATTGCAACCATTTTATTGCCCTTGACAAATTCGTTTAGCTTATAGAAGATACCGGATTCAGCATCAAAATTAGGAGTTCCGGAAGTCTTTCCATCGTGGCGGTTATACTGTGTGTTGTACTTATCAAAAGCAACGATGTCTACCTTATCATCGCCTGAATACCACTGAGCAGAAGCATCTGTCCAAGCGTAGAGATTCTGTTCCCAGATAAGGTTATGGATGCCGTACTTATTAATGAGGGTGTCCTGTAAGAGATCCCACATCTGCTTATATACAACAGCACCTTCCTTCGACCACCAGAACCAAGCACCTGAGCCGTCTATCGGATCATCGGTATTGCTCTTGTTGCCCTCAGCTTCGTGGAATGGGCGGAAGATAACAGGAACTCCTGCTTCCTGAAGTTCAAGGAGCTGCTTTGCAAGATTCTCCATACAAAGCTGGAAATACTCATATTCAACTGTACCTTCAACCAAACAATTAGCTGTCTTGAAATCTGAAACAGAATTTCCGCCCTCGTTGCCCTTATAGGTAGTCTTGCTGAAATCAAGAGGTTCACCGAGAGTATAGTCAGCCATACGTGTAGGTACGTTTACGTGCCATGAAGCAGTACAGATACCGCCTTTTTCCTTTGTCCACTCAATCATACGGTCAACAACTCCGTCATCCCACGCATAGCACGGACAGTTGCTTCCGAAATCGAATCCCTGTATAGCCGGATACTTGCCTGTCATATCCTTTATGATATTTATATCGTTATCGTAGTTATTGTAGGTGTAATTGCGATTCTGGGTGCTGTAAGTGTAGACCTGACCGTCCTCGCCGGAACAGTGCCACGGGAACTTGTGTCCCTGCTCGTCCTTATCGTAGCTGTCCTTGTCGATAGTGTACTCCTTGCCATCCTGATCCACACACTTGTCATTAGCTTCATCATAGCGTATAGAGGTCTGGATAGTGTTTCCGCCGCCATAGATCTGCTGCTGACCTGAAATGATATTGCTGCCGTAAACGCTCTTGAGATACTTCATCAGCGACTTTGCCTCAGAAGTAGCATCCGGATCGCAGAGCTTGTCAGTAGCCTTGGAAAGATCAGGGAATTCAGCCTCGGATACTGTTACATAATCAACAGCAAGATAGCCGTAATCGTTAAAGAATTCGATAGTATTCTTGCCCTCTTTAAGACGTACAAGACCGAAATCGTAGTCGATCCACTTATCCGAATACGGTGCCTGAGCATCATACTTGACACCATTGACCTTCATTGCCTGCTTTCTGCCTTCTTTGTTCAGTATCTGAGCGCCGTGAACGGTTATCTGATACATACCTTCTGCCGGAGCATCCACTTCAAGTGAAGCGCTGTCGTTAGTGAGATACCAGAATCCCGAACCTGAATAGCCGTCGATCTTCTGTCCGTAAATATCTTTCCACGGAGTAGCGCCCTTCATGTCTTCGCCTTCGATGACGAACGGGAACTGTGTTGCTGCTGTTACCGACTGTGATACCGGAAAAGCAGCAAGCTGCATAGCAGACATAGCAATTGCAGATACAGCTGCGGCAGCTCTTTTGAGTTTGTTTTTCATTTTAATATCCTCCTTAAATAAAATGCTTTATTAACAATGAGTTAACGCTTAACTTAACTAATTGATTTTCGACTTATCAACTATTATTATATATAATCCATAACGATTTGTCAATAGTTAAGAGAAAATTTTCTTTTATTTAAGTAAGAACAACTTAAATTATACTGTGTATTCTTTAAGCAAAATCCGCTTTTTTCATTAAAGCAACTGCATGGGCAGATATTCCGAGTTTTTCACCGGTGAATCCGAGATGCTCCTCGGTAGTCGCCTTGACGCTTATCTGTGATACCTCGCAGCCGCATACAGCTGCAATATTCTCGCGCATTTTCATTATATGAGGTGCAAGCTTAGGTGCCTGTGCAATTACAGTAGCGTCAATATTGCCGATAACATAGCCTTCTTCTCGGCATACCCTTACTACCTCAGCCAGAAGCTTCATACTGTCCGCACCCTCAAACTCATCCGCAGTATCCGGGAAAAGGTGTCCGATGTCTCCAAGTGCGAGCGCACCGAGCATAGAATCCATTACAGCATGAACGAGCACATCCGCATCAGAATGCCCGAGCAATCCTGTAATATGCGGTATCTCAACGCCTCCGAGTATAAGTTTTCTGCCTTCAACAAGCTTATGAACGTCATATCCGTGACCAATTCTGAACATAATTTACCTCCAATTATCACAGCTTCAGCAGGACTTCAGCAAGCTTTATGTCCTCCGGAGTTGTTATCTTGATATTTGTATAATCCCCCACTGTCATTGCAACCTTTCCGCCGATAGCCTCAACGAGCTGACAGTCATCAGTAAAATCAAGACCGTGTTCAAGTGCAAAGTCTACCCCCTCAAAGTAGAGATCACGCTTGAATATCTGCGGTGTCTGAGTTATATACAGCGAACTGCGCGGCGGAGTGTCAATAATAAGACCTCCGTCAACAGTTTTTATAGTATCTTTTACAGGAACTCCAAGAGTTGCCCCACCAAATACAGAAGCATCCTTGATGACCTTCTCGATATGTTCCGGCTTTACAAGCGGACGTGCACCGTCATGTACCGCCACAAGCTGTACACCCTTTGATATGCAGCGGATACCATTGATAACGCTCTCCTGACGTGTTGCACCGCCGGTTGTGCATTCCTTTAGCTTGGTTATACCGGCTTTATCGGCTTCCTCCCGGATGGCAGGGATGTCGCTTTCTCTTGCAACTATTATTATCTCCCCGACGCTCTCGCATTTTTGGAACGCCTGCATCGTAACGCCGATAACAAGCCTTTCGCCGAGCGGAAGCAGTATCTTATTAACTCCACCCATTCTTGTAGAATTTCCGGCACATACTATTACAACTGAAGTATTCATATCATTCTCCGTTCTTATCTTTACTTGGTTCGACCGGACCATACTCTATGCGCAGTTCCGGCAGTTTTTTTATAATACAGAAGTAATTCAACAGACCGTCAGGTACACTGAGGTCATTCTCACCGCTCGCAGGCGGAGCGAATATCCGCAGCGGTATTTCACATTCTCCGCTGAAAGGTCTTGCATAAAAAGCCGGCATGAGATCAATGAATCCTGCTTCCGGCGACTTGTAAAACCACATACCGTTGAATTCAAGCATGAGGTTATTATTATCTGCAAATTTCAGCTCGCAGAAATGCGGCTGAGCCTTTATGCTTATCGGTATCTCGATACCATCCGAATCCTCAGCACCGCCCCAGCGAAGCCGCACAGGAAGCGCTGTTTCATCCCCGCGCTTCAGCGACGGCTTGAAATAGTCATCGTGTATGATATTCCTGTAAACCTGCATAACCGGCTGTTCCACGCCGACATTACTGTTATTAGGGTCTTCCGTCTCAAGTCCGAGCCTTCCGCGGTCGCGGAACTGATAAAATGTGAATCCGTCAAGCCAATCGTCTTTGTCAGCTTTCAGAATATCAGCGAAAAGCCTGACCATTTCTGCCTGCTCATAAGGTCCGGTGACATCTCCGTCGGAATTGAGCTCCGACATCACCATAGGCTTGGCTATGCCTCCGTTGAGATACCTAAAGCGCTCATAGCTGCGCTTTGAAAGCTCGTATACTTCTTTGACTGATGACCGGAAATGAGTGCTTCCGCCGGTAATTGCCGTATCATAAGGCCATCCCCAGTGCAGCGACATATATTTGTCCACCGACCATATATCAGTTTCACGTACAGCCTGTGCAAACTCTTCTTCCTTTACGATCTCATCGGAATCCGGATCTTCTATACCGCCTATGCAAAGGATCGTCCGGACATTCGGTGCCTGTTCCTTGATAATACGTGCAGCGCGGCAGTAAAAATCGGCTATTTCCTGATATGAGGCGCGTTTCGTGAAGGCAAACCAGTTACCGGTAGCTTCGTGGTTGATACGCAAGAACATCCTTCCAAACGGACGCAGATCATTTCCGACAGCCCTTAACTGCTCGTCAGTTACAGCCGGATCTATCGTTATTGTGAGAGTTACATCCTGTCCATGCCGTCTAATGTCGCGCATGAAATTGAAAGGCTCGCCGGAAGTATCGCCTTCAAGACCTCCGCGGTACGGAAAATAATCGTCATAAGGATAGTCCCACTGATAGGTTATCCCCTCTCCGCTTACTGCTTCCGAGATACGCTCAGGAAAGTGTTCATCGAAAGGATAATAGCAGTACATAAGACTGATGCTCCGGTGAGGTCTGCCGAGTTTACGCAGGATGTAATCCTGCTCGACATACTCACCGCGTTCACTGCCGTCTCCGAGATCAACAGCACACCTTGCTTTGCCTAAAGCAACTTTATAGATCTTCTCCATATGTTTTCCTTTCATATAATCATATATATGCCTGCTTTTTCAGTATAGCGGTTATAACTCTGCCGATTATCGCAAAATAGTTCTGATCAGCCACTGACCATTTTTTGAAGCGCGAAATATAACAGAACGAGATCATTCCCTTGACTATGCTGTCATCGGTCATCAGATACTGTACCGCTCCGCCTATATTCTGTGAAGAAAGCTGAGCAAAGGCATCGTCATCACGGCCTTCAAGCTCATTCACATTGTCAATAACGAAAAGACCGTCCGCCGAAAATCGCTCTGTATACCCGTTATTCAGCAGATATGCCGCACTTTTTGAATTGGCATTTCCGCAATTCAGAATAAGGCTCATATCATTTCCGGCATAAACACAGATGTCATCTATCATGAACTTTGCTCTTATCTGTTCAAGAAGCACCGATATATCCGGTATCCTTCCAAGCACAAGACTTTCCGCAAGCTTACCTGCAAAGCCGAGTTTCTCGGAAGCTTCGCCCTTGCTGCTCAGGTAAACTATCTTATTTTTCGCGTCTTTTTCAACCGGACCGTGCTTGTTTATGTCATAGATTATGTATCGGTTCTTGCCCTTCTGCTGTGCGAGGTAGAGTGCCTTATCCGCCTGCATGAACAATTCCTCAAAGCTGCGGCTGTCCACAGGATAAGTCGAAACGCCCATAGAACAGGTAAGGCGCAGATTATCAAAACGGTCAGCGAATGCAAATTCGGTCTTAGTGCGTATTGCACGGAGTATGCCGCGCAGGTCCTCTTCATCGCGCGTGTTTTCGAGAACTATGAGAAAACCGCCGCCGCTTACTCTTCCGGCAATACCTCTTGCACCTATTTCAGTCTTGATTATGCCGGCTACCTTGTATATGACCTCGTCTCCGAACATATGCCCATAGCTGCTGTTGATACCGGTAAAATCGTCTATATCAAGGATGACTATATTCACATTGTAATGCGGCTCAGAACGAATAATGTCTCTCGCAAACGCATTTATTGCACGTTTATTCAGAAGTCCGGACATTGAATCCTTATTAGCTTCAAAAGCAAGATTTACCTCCTTGCTCTTGCTTCTTGAACTGACTACCGAGATTATTCCGGTGACCTTTCTGTTATCCGGATCATCATAACGCGTTATACCGCGGAAAAGACAGGTCTCACGATTCTTTCCGCCAGTCAGGACTGATGTCTCTATCTCGTAATCGAAGCGATAAACTCCGCTTCGTATATCTCTGCAAAGCGAATTGAATGTCTCTATGTAACGCGAAAGCACATACTCCTCTTTTATGGCATCTGTACGCCATTTTTCAAGCTTCTCGTCCACGAGGACTACCTCACGGTAGCAGTCAAAAATATATATCCTGATCTTTTTCGTCTCAAAAGAATACTCAAATGCAAGATCGCTTATCAGGCTAAGAACATACCGCAGTTCAGAAAGCTTTTTTTCTCTTTTGTAGGCTGCAGCTTCAAGCGAAAATACATCGCTGAGCACTATGCTGTAAAGCGGCTCCGCATCATCTTTTCCGATCCTGCGGACAGAAGCCGAGATCCATCTCAGATAACCGTTGATGCCTTTCATGCGTATTACTGTTTTATGCAGATTCCCATCATCAGCTGAATCAATGCACCCTATAAGGCGTTCATAGTCCTCATCGTCGATAGTACGCCTGATAGAATAAATAACATCATTGCCGAAGTAGCTGAAAAAGCGTTCATCTGCACTCTGGGTATGCAGGCTCTTATCAACGACAACTCTGCCCACTCTGTAAAGTTTCTCACCAAGAAATTCTTCGCTGTTCATACCGCATACCTCACTTTCATGACTTACAGTAATTATACCATACATCAAACAAGGCGGTCAAGTATGGGGCTTCGCATTGTTTACAAAAATTTTACATTGTACTGCGTGACTTCTTATCAGACTTATTATATAATATAATTGAAGAGGTATCTTCAAAAATAACCTAACATATGCAAAGGACGGTCTTTTTTAAAATGGAAAAACGCGAAAAGCGAAAATATTTATACATCGCAGGTCTTGCTGTCGCGATATGTCTGATAGTACAGAACTTCTCATTAGTCATCACACTTCTGAGCCTGAGTTTTGTAGCACTCACGCCTATGCTTATAGGCTGCATAATCGCTTATATCTTCAACATCATTATGAATTTCTTTGAAAAACATTATTTTCCAAAAAGCAAATCGCCAAAAATAATCGCCTCGCGCAGACCGTTGTGTCTGATACTTTCTTTCACAATAGTTATCGCAACTATCACGCTTGTGCTGAAAGTCGTCATCCCTGAATTCATAACAGCAGGAAAGCTGTTCTACGACGAATTGCCGGATCTTTACGAAAGAGGCAAGGCGTTCTCAACCAAAAAACTCAAACAATACCCCAGACTCCAGGAACAACTCAACAACATTGAGATCGACCGTAACGAAATTGTCAATAAACTGACTCAAAGCGCATTCGGTCTGTTCGGCTCTGTTATATCTTTCATCACTTCTGTTACCTCCGCTCTGATAAATACCATCATAGGAGTAATTTTTGCTATATACCTTCTCCTCAGAAAAGACAAGCTCGCTAACGACATAAAACGTTTCCAGAATGCTTATCTCAGTGAAAAGACCATCCGCCGCATGAATAGATTCTTCTCAACAGCACATGAGACCTTCACAAACTTCTTCATCGGACAGTTCATCGAAGCAATTATCATCGGAACACTCACCTTCATCGGTTCATCTATACTGCGCCTGCCATATCCGGCTATGACCGGCACTATCATAGGCGTTACCGCACTTATCCCAATATTCGGTGCTCTCATTGGTGCGGCACTGAGCGCATTCATAATATGCACGGTAAGTCCAACTAAAGCACTGATATTCTTAGTATTCCTGATAATTCTCCAGCAGGTAGACAATAATATATTCTATCCGAAGGTAGTCGGAACATCCGTAGGACTTCCGGAAATATGGGTGCTCGCAGCTATCACAGTTGGCGGAAGTCTTTTCGGTATCATGGGAATGCTCATGGGCGTTCCTCTCGTTGCGACCTTCTATAAGCTCGCATTCTACAAGCTTGAAAAGAAAGAGACAGAGCTCGCCGGAGTACCTAATCAGCTGCCCGAAGCTCCGCCGGATAAGCCTAAGGTAACAAAAAAACACAAAAAATAATTTTTCTCTCAATTCAACAAATTCGCCAAACAAGTAGAATGTTTTTTTACAGCAGTTTTGTGAGGCTGGCTATATTGCGAAATAACCACCGGGATAAATCCTTGCGCTTACGAATGTTAGTAATATCATAATACAAAAATACCGCATTTTTGTTATTTTTGCAGAAATCAAAGATTGACATTTTTTAGTCAATGTGATATTATTATCGTAGATGATCTATCTTTCCGTGTTTTTACCCGGAAAGAATTATAATAATCTGTAAAGGAGTTCTGAACTATGATTAACACTTGGGCAAAAGAATGGGATGGATTCAATGAAGGACGCTGGAATCACACTTCAGTTAATGTGCGTGATTTCATCAAGAAGAATTACACTCCATACGATGGTGATGAAAGCTTCCTTGCAGGACCTACCGACGCGACTAAAAAACTCTGGGATCAGGTAATGGATCTCTCCAGACAGGAACGCGAAGCCGGCGGTGTTCTCGATATGGATACCAAAATTATCTCAACTATTACTTCTCACGGTGCCGGCTATCTCAATAAAGACCTCGAACAGATCGTTGGTCTCCAGACGGACAAGCCCTTCAAGCGCTCACTTCAGCCCTTCGGCGGTATAAGAATGGCTCAGCAGGCTTGTAAGGAATACGGCTACGAAGTAGATCCTTCTGTTGTTGAGATCTTCACAAAATACAGAAAAACTCACAATCAGGGTGTTTTTGATGCTTACACTCCTGAGATGCGCCTCGCACGTCATTCCGCTATCCTTACAGGTCTGCCGGATGCTTACGGCAGAGGACGTATCATCGGCGACTACCGCCGTGTTGCTCTCTACGGTATCGACCTCCTCATTAAGGATAAGAAGCACCAGATCGAGACTTCTCTCGTCAGAATGACTTCCAAGAATATCCGTCTGCGTGAGGAACTCGCAGAACAGGTAAGAGCTCTTGAGGAACTCAAGAAGCTCGGTGAGATCTACGGATTTGACATCTCCAAGCCGGCTGCTAATGCAAAGGAAGCTGTACAGTGGCTCTATTTCGGCTATCTCGCAGCAGTCAAGGAGCAGAACGGCGCAGCAATGTCCCTCGGACGCACCTCGACCTTCCTCGACATCTACATCCAGCGTGACCTCGAACGCGGTCTCATCACTGAGCAGCAGGCTCAGGAACTCATCGACCACTTCATCATGAAGCTGCGTATCGTGAAATTCGCACGTACACCTGAATATAACTCACTCTTCTCAGGAGATCCTACATGGATCACTGAATCTATCGGCGGTGTTGATGTTGACGGTCACCACCTCGTTACAAAGAACAGCTTCCGCTATCTGCACACTCTCGAAAATCTCGGAACTGCACCAGAACCGAACATGACTGTCCTCTGGTCTACGAAACTTCCAAGAAAGTTCAAGGAATACTGCGCTAAGATGTCGATCAAGACCTCCTCTATCCAGTACGAAAACGATGATATGATGCGAGTTGTTCACGGTGATGACTACGCTATCGCCTGCTGCGTATCCTCAATGAGAGTCGGCAAGGAAATGCAGTTCTTCGGTGCAAGAGCAAATCTTGCAAAGTGTCTCCTTTACGCTATAAACGGCGGTGTGGACGAACGTCTCGGACTTCAGGTCGGACCTAAGTACCGCCCGGTAGACAGCGAATACCTCGATTTCAACGATGTATGGGAAAAGTATATGGATATGATGGAGTGGCTGGCAGGTCTTTATGTAAACACTCTTAATGTTATCCACTATATGCACGATAAATACAGCTATGAGAGACTTCAGATGGCTCTCCACGACAGAGATGTCAAGCGTTACTTTGCAACAGGTATCGCAGGTCTTTCAGTCGTTGCAGATTCGCTCTCGGCTATCAAATACGCTAAGGTAAAACCTATCCGTAAGGACATCGAGATCAAGGACAAGGCTGGAAATGTTATCGACGTTGCCAAGAACGTTGTTGTTGACTATGAGATCGAGGGCGACTTCCCGAAATACGGCAACAATG
Source organism: Ruminococcus flavefaciens (assembly GCA_015067005.1). Lineage (GTDB taxonomy): Bacteria > Bacillota > Clostridia > Oscillospirales > Ruminococcaceae > Ruminococcus > Ruminococcus flavefaciens_AA. Next base: position 58,567 of record SVNH01000016.1, on the reverse strand, counting down.
ATGACCGTGTCGATCAGCTTGCAGTTACTGTTGTACGTCAGTTCATGGAAAAGGTCAAGAAGCACCACACCTACCGCGATGGTGTTCCTACAATGTCTATCCTGACTATAACATCAAATGTTGTTTACGGCAAAAAGACCGGCAACACTCCCGACGGACGCAAGCAGGGCGTTCCGCTCGCTCCGGGCGCTAACCCGATGCACGGCAGAGATACTCACGGCGCAGTAGCTTCACTTTCATCCGTTGCAAAGCTCCCGTTCAGACACGCTCAGGACGGTATCTCAAATACATTCTCCATTATTCCTAACGCTCTCGGCAAGGATATGGACGTATTCATGGGCGATCTTGATCTTGATAAACTCAAAGGTGAAGAATAATGCTTGAATCCAACATCAAAGGTACTGCCAGTTCGCCGGAAGAACTTGCTGATCTCATAGACCAGCTGATGTCTGAAGGTACTGGTCACGTAAACATCTTTCCCGAAGAAAACGGCGGCAGCCTTACGGTCGAGACCGTAAACAGCACCGACTGCGGTGTCAAAGGCGCTTGCTGCCAGCCAACCGAACTCGAAACCGAGGAAGACTGATATAATACTGATAAAGGAGAATTAATATGGATAATCAGAAACAAATTGATAACCTTATAGAGCTTCTCGATGGCTATGTTGAAAAAGGCGGTCATCACCTCAATGTAAACGTTTTCACACGAGAGACTCTTCTCGATGCTCAGGCTCACCCCGAAAAGTATCCGCAGCTGACCATAAGAGTATCCGGTTACGCTGTAAACTTCGTAAAGCTGACAAAAGAACAGCAGGACGACGTAATATCGCGTACATTCCACTCAACTCTTTAATAAGCCTCACTTATCCGCAGTTTCCGCTGCGGCTTTTCTTTTGTGATATGTTACAATTTGAGAGTGCAAAATATATTCAGATTCACCAATCAAATCCACTTGAAAACCTACCAAACCTATGGTATAATTGATATAGATTGTCTTTTAACATCTCAACACAATTTATTAAGGAGAAATTTATGAAGATCTCAACCAAAGGCAGATATGCTCTGCGTATGCTGTATGACCTCGCGCTGCATCAGGAAGAAGGGTTCGTCTCTCTGAAGGATATTGCTGAACGCCAGAATATATCAAAAAAATACCTCGAACAGATCGTACCGCTGCTGAACAGAAGCGGTCTGCTTAAAACCAACCGCGGCAACCACGGAGGCTATATGCTCTCACAAAAGCCGTCTGAATGCTCTGTCGGCGCTGTCCTGAGAGCTACTGAAGGTAGTCTTGCTCCGGTAGCCTGCCTTGAATTTGAGCCGAATGAATGTCCAAGAGCCTCGGAATGCTCTACCCTGTTCGTATGGGAAGGATTATACGCTGCCGTTACAGATTACCTCAACGGAATAACCTTACAGGACATCATTGACAAGAACGTCTCCGGTTCCGGCGATTACTGTATATAAAAAAACTCCGCAGCCAGCATATCAGCTACTGCGGAGTTTATTACATATTTTATTCAAACATCGGAGTTGAAAGATAACGCTCGCCTGTATCAGGGAGAAGTGCAACAATGGTCTTGCCTTTATTCTCAGGACGCTTTGCAAGTTCAAGTGCTGCCCATACAGCCGCACCAGATGAAATACCTACAAGTACACCTTCTGTACGTGCAATATCTCTGCCAACGCTGAAAGCATCCTCGTTCTCAACTGCAATGACCTCGTCATATATTCCTGTATTGAGGGTTTCCGGAACAAATCCGGCGCCAATGCCCTGTATCTTGTGAGGACCTGCTGTGCCCTCTGAAAGCACCGGTGAGCCCTTAGGTTCAACTGCAACTATCTTGATATCCTTGTTCTTTGACTTGAGATATGCACCTGTTCCGCTGAGTGTTCCGCCTGTACCAACTCCGGCAACGAAAATATCAACTTTACCGTTAGTGTCATCCCATATCTCAACGCCGGTAGTCTTTTCATGAATAGCCGGGTTTGCAGGGTTTGTGAACTGTGACGGAATGAAGCTGTCAGGTATCTCCTCAGCTAACTGCTGAGCCTTTTCAATAGCGCCCTTCATGCCCTTTGAGCCATCTGTGAGTACGAGTTCAGCGCCATAAGCCTTCATGAGATTTCTGCGCTCGATACTCATAGTCTCAGGCATTGCAATGATAAGTCTGTAACCTCTTGATGCAGCAACAGATGCAAGACCGATACCTGTATTACCACTTGTAGGCTCGATTATAACACTTCCCGGCTTGAGGAGTCCCTTAGCCTCAGCATCATCTATCATAGCCTTAGCGATCCTGTCCTTAACGCTGCCAGCCGGATTGAAGTATTCAAGCTTAGCAACGATCTTTGCTTCAATATTGTATTTTTCCTCGATATTTGTGAGTTCAAGAAGCGGAGTTCCTCCGATTATATCAGTAATTTTCTTATAGATGCCCATAATAATTTCTCCTTTATTAATAATTGATACTTGATCGTGAAATAGTTTATTGTTATAGCTTCAACATCGTATCAAATAATGCTTATTCATCATATCGCCTCTTAATTTTCACTATTTATCCTATCTGTTTGGTATGCTTTTATTATACCAACATACACCTGCTTTGTCAAGACCTTTTTTAAATTTTGTTCTTTTAACATAAGCGCCGGAGCATACAACTCCGGCGCATTTTTACTATTACTGATTCTTTGTGCCAACCTGTGGTGATGTACGTGATGAGATCTCCTCAAACTTTCCGCAAGCTTCAACGCCAAGACACTCCATAGCATTTGAATCATATGAGAACCATACCATGAATGCAGCCATACCCGGGTTATTATTGATATTTACATAATAATCAATTGTATCACCAGGCTTTGCTGAAACGTTATCAGCATAGATCGCAAACTGATCTGATGGAATGCTCTTCTTATCAATATCTCCGCCAACACGAATAGTACCGTTGTAAACCTTTACATCCTTATTGAGGCTCTTACCGCCAACGGTAGAAAGATCAGGAGAAATACTTACAGGGTAATCCTGTTCAGGAGCATCGTCTTTGATCTTGAATGAAGCCTTTAAGAACTGACCGTCAAATTCATAGTTTATGTCCTTCTCAATGTCGATCCAGAATATATACATCGACTCTGTATCGCTCTTGTAGTCACCGGAATCATCTGATCCTGCTTCGCTTGCAGCCTGAGTAACAGTAACAGCCTCAGTAACTACCTGACCGCTTGCATCAGTAACATTCTGATGATTAAGGTCAGTTACAGGAACGAACTCTGTTTTAGGCTGTCCGTCAGCTTCTGTTACGACCTCATAAACAACAGTGTTCTTTTTCTTAGTTGTAGCCTGAGTCGGGTCCGGAGCATTGATGTCAACGCCGTTGAAATTAACCTTGCCGTTTTCATCCGGTCTTACTACCTGGAAAGGTGCAGCGACCATAGCACCGTTCTCATTTGTTACGAGTTCGATCGGGCTGTCATCGAGATCAACATCAGCTGCATTCTCACTGCTGCTGCTTTTACTGTCGGAACATCCAACGCAGGTAAAAGAAGTCATTGCGATACAAGTCAGTGCAGCGATGGCGATAAGTCTTTTTCTTAAATTCTTCATGTTTAAAATTCCTTTCATATAGATAATGCCCTGCCCGAGTGCCTCAAGGCAGCATACATATTATTCAATTACAATATTCCAATACTAATTATACACAAGCAGAAGTAATTTGTCAAGCCGGATAGCATATTGTGATCAATTATTTGGCAAAGAGTCATCTGTTAGACATAAAGTATTCACCAAATCGTCACTATTTCCGCTTTGAGAAGCTTTTTCATCAGATAAAAAGAGTTCCCGCAGGCGAGAACTCTTAACGCTTTTTAGATTTTACAGCTTTTTTGAATTTTGGTATGCAGAATTCAAGCACCGCACAGTATTTATCAATTACAGTTATTACATACGTTTCCTTATACTTTGGCAATGGACGTGTCATCGGCCACATATGCTTCTCGATAATATCACGTTCCAGAGGCGAGATACTTGTTACCTCAGCTGCATTTTCAGCTGCCTGAGCGGAATGCATGGCACTATGAGAGGGCTGTCCTTTTTCACGCAGAAAGTTATATTCCTTGCGGTCATAGTAGAAGAGATCGTGCAAAAGACCAGCCCTTGCAGCCGAACGTGCATTAAGATGAAGCTTCCGGCAGACTATATAGCTGTAATATGACACATTCACGCAATGCTGAAAGCGAGTCGTAGATATATGATGAGTGATATTTTTCAGCTCATCAAGCTTATCCGAACCGATAATATCACATATCATCGGATAGTAATCTGTAAGCAGCAGTTCCTTTCGGGAACCGATAGCATTCAGCATAAACATCCACCCCTTTGAATTACTATATGTATTATACTACGTTCCGGAGAAAAAATCAATGCTTTTCTGAATTTTTCATACAAATGGTATATTTTATAAATATTTGCACAATAATAGCATCAGAGGTGATTATTATGAGTAAAAAGAAAAAGGAAATCCCCGTACCAGAACCGCGTCCGGATGAGGACGGATATGAGTTCCCGGCTGTTTCATCAGGCGATATGACCGGGCTTATACCAACTCCGGCAAATGATATAGCCAAGCGCGATTCCTATGGGGATATTCTTCCGTTTCAGGCTGAACAGCCATAACAAAAGCCTCCCACCGATAACGATGGGAGGCAATATCATTTATACTATCTGATTCTTAATCAAACGCAGCCCTGAGCCTTCATAGCCTCAGCAACCTTGAGGAAGCCAGCGATATTTGCACCAGCCATGTAGTTGCCAGCCATACCGTACTCCTTAGCTGCCTCGTCGCAAGCCTTGAAGATGGACTTCATGATGCCGTGAAGCTTCTCATCAACCTCTTCAAATGACCAGCTGAGTCTCTCGCTGTTCTGGCTCATTTCGAGACCAGATGTAGCAACACCGCCTGCATTTGCAGCCTTAGCAGGACCATAAAGAACACCGTTTGAAAGGTATGTCTCGATAGCCTCTGGAGTTGAAGGCATATTTGCGCCCTCTGCAACAGCGAAACCGCCGTTAGCTACGATAGCCTTAGCGCCGTCACCGTTGATCTCGTTCTGTGTAGCACATGGAAGAGCGATGTCAAGCTTGATGCCGCCTGCATTGCACTTGAGTGTCCAAACGCTGCCCTCGTGATACTCAGCATTCTTGTGTGAAGTTCTGCCGATGTATTCCTTGATACGTCCGCGCTCAACCTCTTTGATCTGCTGAACAACAGGAAGCTCGATTCCGTCCGGATCGTAGATATAGCCGTTAGAGTCAGAAACAGTAACTACCTTAGCGCCGTACTGAGTAGCCTTCTGAGTTGCATAAATTGCAACGTTACCAGAACCTGAGATAACAACTGTCTTGCCCTCGAAGCTCTTGCCGTTAGCAAGGAGCATTTCGTTTGTGAAGTAGCAAAGACCATAACCAGTAGCCTCTGTTCTTGCGAGTGAACCGCCGTATGTAAGGCCCTTACCTGTGAGAACGCCAACGAATTCGTTGCGGAGTCTCTTATACTGACCGAACATGAAGCCGATCTCACGAGCGCCTGTTCCGATATCACCGGCAGGAACGTCGCAGTCAGCACCGATGTGCTTGCTGAGCTCTGTCATGAAGCTCTGGCAGAAACGCATAACCTCAGCGTCTGACTTGCCCTTAGGATCGAAGTCAGAACCGCCCTTACCGCCGCCCATAGGGAGAGTTGTAAGGCTGTTCTTGAATACCTGCTCAAAGCCGAGGAACTTGATGATTCCGAGATATACTGAAGGATGGAGACGGATACCGCCCTTGTAAGGTCCGATAGCTGAGTTGAACTGTACACGGAAACCTCTGTTTACCTGTACCTTGCCGTTGTCATCAACCCACGGAACGCGGAACATGATCTGTCTCTCAGGCTCTACGATACGCTCAAATACGCCTGCGTCGATGAGATCCTGTCTCTTTTCAGCAACTGGCTCGAGTGTTTCGAGAACCTCTGTTACAGCCTGAATGAACTCAGGCTCGCCTGGATTTCTTTTCTTAACTGTTTCTAATAAGTCGATAAGATACTGATTTTTTAACGCCATTGTTAAAAAACCTCCTTTAAAATATTCTGCTTTCGCAGTTCAAGGTCTATTATACCACTATGTTCCGGATTTTTCAAGTAGTGTTAGCCATATTTTACATCTTTGTGCAATTTGCACAGTAGAAGTATATGAAACCGATAATCCGCAGAGCCGGATATATTGAATATCAGGCATTGTTAAGATACTCGCTGGCAAGATACAGTGAGCCGCTTATGACCGCAACTCCGCCGTTCTCACGGGCAAGTGCCTTCGCTCTCTCTGCACACTCAGCAAGTGTGCCTGTTTCGGTTTCCGTATAGAACGAGGCTACATCCGCCAGTGTCTCAGCCGGTACGCTGTTCGGGGCAAAGCCGTCGACTGCAAAAAGCCTTTCCGAATGTGAAGCGATAGTCTTGACGCACTCAGCATAGTCTTTGGAATCCACCATTCCCATAACAGTATATATCTTCCTGCCCCTCGTGCTGAGATACATAAGCATGAGCGAAAGCATATTCACTCCGGCTGGATTATGTCCGCCGTCCACGATAATGTCCGGCTCGCCCTTGATATACTGCACACGCGCTTTGACCTGAGTATTCTCAATAGCACGGATAATGCTTCCGTCGCTGACATAGAATCCCTTTTGCCTGAGATAAAGGCAGGCTGTTATCGCCGTCTGCGCGTTATAGCGCTGATGCAGACCTATCATAGCCGGACTGAGTTTAACGCCTCTGTAATAGAACTGCGCGTACAGACCGCCGTCACCGTAAGGCTTGCAGGGTTCGAGCGGTACGGACTCAGCTCCGACTTTTTGTGCAGTCTCGCTGACTATATTCTTAACGCTTTCCGGGTTATCGTCCGAAACTATGACCGCAGAGCCTTTCTTCACTATACCGGCTTTCTGAACAGCTATCTCCTCGACCGTATTTCCGAGTATCGCTGTGTGGTCGAGGGAAATGGACGTTATCACTGAAACGAGCGGCGGCGGTATTACGTTCGTTGAATCAAGCAGTCCGCCGATACCTGTTTCAAGGACTACTATGTCGCACTTCTCCTTCTCGAACCACAGAAGTGCTATCGCCATTGTTATCTCAAACTGAGAGTATGGACTGTCTCCGACTGCATTTTTCACAACCTCTGCCATTTCACAGAGGGCTTCATCACTGATGTCACAGCCGTTTATACGTATGCGGTCGCTGTAATGCAAAACAAACGGAGATGTGAACTGTCCCGTCCTGAAGCCTGAATCCACAAGTGCCGCAGATATGTATTCAAGAGTTGAGCCCTTGCCGTTGGTACCGGCAATATGCACGAATTTCAACCGCTTTTCAGGAGAGCCTATCCGCTCCATAAGCTCACGGGCGCGTGAAAGGTCAGTGATCTTTCCGCCGGACTTCGTATAGCTGTTGACGAATCTCATTGCTTCTTCGATGTTCATATCTTAATCCCTCATTCCATAGAATAAAGGGCGGACACTGTCCGCCCTCTGTAATGCCGGTCAATATACTCCATTCTGTGCTTCTGCTTTTGCTACTGCCTCTTCAAGAGACATTCCTGTGAATTCCTGTGCTGAAAAAATACGTCCGCACTTCCTGTCACTTACAAACGCTCCCACAAGAACTCCCGGGAGTGCGCTTTCAGGAGTATTTGGGGCTTTGGGACCTCCGAGATCTGTCCTGCACCAGCCCGGATCAGTAAGACTGAGAGTAACATCAGTTCCCTCATATTTAAGTCCGAGATCGCGCGTTACCTTGTTAAGAGCAGCCTTTGCGCCGGAATATCCAGCCTGCTCAGGTTCAAGGTCAATACCGCTTGTGGTATTCACGATACGACCGAATCCGCGTTTCTTCATTGCCGGAAGGAAATGATAACAAATCATCATCGGAGCGGTAGTATTCACCTTAAAGCTTATGTCGTAATCCGAAGCCGGTGTTGTGAGGTACTCAGTACGGTAAGCTATCTGAAGCCCTGCGTTGTTGAGGATAACATCGACCGGTGTTCCCTTGCTGTCGATCTCGCGGCACATACGCTCGACCTGCTCCATATCTGAAAGTTCAGCTTCAACAGTGTATGCCTCTACTCCAAGAGCCTTCACTTCCTCTTCGACCTTGCGGCAATGCTCTGCATTTCTGCTGTGGAGTATCAGATTAACTCCCTGCTCAGCCATAAATTTAGCTGCTAAATAGCCGATACCCCGGCTCGCGCCTGTGATAAGCGCCCATCTGCCCCTTAAATCTGTCATTTCATATCACGCTCCTTCTGTATTATGCTGGTAAGATCCTATACAGTGATCTATCAATATTCGTAATCAATGCAGGCACGGTCTGTCTTGACTGTGCCGATGAATTTTCCGAACTCAACATGAGCCGGATGCACCTGATATGCGTTGAGGTCGGCAATAGTCTCAAAATCGCACAGCAGTGAGATAGTGTAGTTGCTCTCGGGAGCATCCTTTGAGTTGATGACTACCTCTCCCTTTTTGAGCTCCTTCACGTTTGCTATAACGTTATCGAAACGTTTCTTTGCCTCAAGCGCGTTCTCGTATTCGCTGCGTCCTTCAGCCTCTTTAAGCTTGAACATTACTATATGCTTAATCATTTCATTCACCTTCGTTCAATTCATATATCTTTGATCTGAAAGTCTTTGTGCCGTCAAAGCTCGAAAACTCGCCGTATCCGACGAAGTGCAGTCCGCATTTCCCGATAACTCTGCCGGAAGCCGGATTGTCAACAGCGTGTTCGGCTACAAAACGCCTTGCGCCGTGCTTTTCACGGACATAGTCCAGCATACGGAGCGTCGCTTCTGTCGTGTAGCCCATATTCCAGCAGTCAAAGCGGATATTGTAGCCAAAGCTCCACCTCTGCTCGTCAGTCCGGAAGCGTATGCTGCCTGAACCTATAAGTTTACCGTCAGACTTGCGTACAAATCCCCGCAGATACTCATTTTCAAGTGTTTTAAGACTTTCCAGCCACATCTTGGTCATTGAAACATCCGGGTGAGTTGACCATATCATGTATTCCGCTACACGCTCATCGCCTGTCCATTCAAAAACTGCTTCCGCATCATCAACGGTAAGAGGGCGCAGGATAAGGCGCTCTGTTTCGATAGTCGGAACAACAAATCTGCTCATAGGTCACCTCATTCCGTAAGTTGATAACTCTCGTCAATAAGCGAAAATATCGTTTCCAATTCAAGTGAACCGTCCAGCGGAAGGCTTATCCAGTGCTGTTTGTTCATGTGATAAGCCGGAAAAGCCTTTCCCTCGCCGGTGAGTATCTCCCTTACCGCAGGAGTACACTTCACGTTCAGTATGTCGATGTGTTCATCTCCGGAGAGCCCGATTGTTTTCCGGGGTACATTCATAATTATGCCGTACCATTTACGGTTTCCATTGTGCCTGATAACGGCAGCATCGGGAGTTTTTGCCCAGAGGTATTCCGGCTCAGTGCCGTACTGCTCCGAGACATATGAAAATATTCTGTTTCTCATATCAATATGTGTAATGCGGGACGGACTTCACGCCGTCCCCTGCAATATTACTTGAAAGCAGCTATCGACTGCTCTATCTTAGCCATTTTCTCCTGAGCCTTTGCAAGCTTTGCCTTTTCAGCCTCGATAAGCTGTGCCGGAGCCTTCGCAATAAAGCCCTGATTATTAAGTTTTCCGCTGAGGAAGTCTATATCCTTCTGAACCTTTGCCTTCTCCTTTTCGAGACGTGCTATCTCCTTCTCCTTGTCAACGAGTTCGTCCATAGGAATGAAGATACGCGCCGAATCGGTAACGGCATTAGCGCAGTTATCGTGTGCAAGGCTCTCGCCTGTTTCAACTGATGAAGCAGATGCAAGCTTCTCGAAGAATAATCCGCAGCTGTCGAAGAGTGCCTTGTCGGCAGTCTCAATAAGAAGCTTTGCCTTTACCGACGGCGGTACGTTCATTTCTGTACGAACGTTACGAACAGCCTTGATCGCGGAAATTATCTTCTCGAAATCCTTCTCCTCAGCTGAGTAGTCGATAGCGCTGTCATAGGTCGGATAAGTTTCGAGGATTATCATTGACTTCTCATTGTTGAGCACCTGCCAGATCTCCTCAGTGATGAACGGCATGAACGGATGAAGAAGCTTCAGCATACCGCGCATTGCCCATACGAGTACAGCCTGAGCCTTTGCCATAGTCTCTCCGCCAGCCTGTATTCTCGGCTTTGTAAGCTCGATATACCAGTCGCAGTAAACATCCCAGATGAAATCGTATATCTTCTGTGAAGCAACGCCGAGTTCGTACTTGTCGAGGTTCTCGCCGACTTCCTTTGCAAGCTGATTGAATTTGTTTACGAGCCATTTATCCTCAAGTTCCATATCCTCAGGAAGTCCCTTGAACTCGAAGTCCTCAGGGAGATTCATCATTATGAAGCGTGAAGCGTTCCAGAGCTTATTTGCAAAGTTACGTGCAGCCTTTACCTTATCGTCGATGTAACGCATATCGTTTCCGGGAGAGTTGCCTGTTGCGAGCATGAATCTGAGCGCATCAGCACCGTACTCGTTGATGACCTCAAGCGGATCAATACCGTTTCCGAGCGATTTGGACATCTTGCGTCCCTGAGAATCGCGGACAAGTCCGTGTATAAGAACGGTGTCAAAAGGTACTTTGCCCATATTCTCAAGTCCGCTGAACATCATTCTGATTACCCAGAAGAAAATGATGTCATAGCCGGTTACGAGAGTATTTGTCGGATAGAAGTAATCAAGGTCGGCAGTCTTCTCAGGCCAGCCAAGAGTTGAAAACGGCCAGAGTGCCGAGCTGAACCATGTATCGAGAGTATCCGGATCCTGTCTCATCGGCTTTCCGCACTTAGGACAAACTGCACTGCTCTCCTTTGTTACCACCATTTCGCCGCATTCATCGCAGTAGAATGCAGGTATCTGATGTCCCCACCAGATCTGACGCGAGATACACCAGTCCTTGATATTTTCGAGCCAGTGGAAATATATCTTGTCAAAGCGCTCAGGTACGAACTTTGTATCGCCTTCCTTGACTGCCTTTATTGCAGGCTCTGCGAGAGGCTTCATCTTTACGAACCACTGTGTTGAAACCTTCGGCTCAACTGTTGTACCGCAGCGGTAGCAGGTACCTACATTGTGGCTGTATTCCTCGATCTTAACGAGAGCACCTTCCTTTTCAAGATCCTCAACTATCTTCTCTCTTGCGGTATATCTGTCCATACCTGCATAAGCCGGGTAGTCGTCAACGATAGTAGCGTCATCGTTCATAACGTTGATAACAGGGAGATTATGGCGGAGACCTACCTCAAAGTCGTTAGGATCGTGTGCAGGAGTGATCTTAACAACGCCTGTTCCGAAGTCCATTTCAACGTAATCGTCAGCAACTATCGGGATCTCACGGTGTACGATAGGAAGGATGACTGTCTTGCCAACGAGGTCGGTGTATCTTTCGTCCTTCGGATTTACTGCAACAGCAGTATCACCGAGAAGTGTCTCAGGACGTGTTGTTGCGAGTTCAAGATAGCCGTCGCTGTCCTTTATCTTATAGCGGAGGTGCCAGAAATGACCAGCCTGATCCTCATATGTTACCTCAGCATCAGAAAGTGAAGTCTTACATTTAGGACACCAGTTGATGATACGCTCACCGCGGTAGATAAGTCCTTTTTCGTAGTATTTTACAAATACTTCCTTGACTGCCTTAGAACAGCCCTCGTCCATTGTGAAGCGCTCTCTTGACCAGTCGCAGGAAGAACCGAGCTTTTTGAGCTGTTCAACGATACGTCCGCCGTACTGCTTCTTCCACTCCCAGGCACGTTTCATGAAGCCCTCACGTCCGAGATCTTCCTTTGTAATGCCTTCCTTACGCATAGCCTCAACTATCTTAGCCTCAGTAGCGATAGCGGCGTGATCTGTGCCCGGAAGCCAGAGTGCGCTGTAACCGCTCATTCTCTTCCAGCGGATAAGAATGTCCTGAAGAGTTTCATCGAGAGCGTGTCCCATGTGAAGCTGTCCGGTAATGTTCGGAGGAGGGATAACTATTGTGTAAGGTGTTTTCTTTGGATCAGCCTCTGCGCGGAAGCAGCCCTTATCGTTCCATGCTGCATAGATCCTGTCCTCGAAATCTTTAGGATTATAAGCCTTTGCAAGTTCTTTTGCCATTATGATCTTCCTTTCAGTCAGTTAAAATTCGGAGTTCGGAGTCCGGAATCAGGAATTACGGTGTGCCCTTTAGGGCACAGATCAAAAATTCAAATATTCGCCGTAAGGCGACACATTAATTCCGAATTAAAAATCGCCCCAAGCCGTTAAGGCTCAGGGCGAACTAAGTCCGTGTTACCACCTGAATTCGGACAAAACTGTCCGCACTCTGCGAGGTCACAAAACCTCTTCCCCTGTAACGTGAGGTCACGCCGCAGACTACTTTGCAAGGTCCCCCCTGCGGTTCACCCACAGGACTCGGAAGCTACTTCATATCGGCTCTCATACCGCCTTTCACCAGCCGGCGGTTCTCTGAAAATCAATACCGTTACTACTCCTCTTCGTCTCAGTCTTTAAAATATGCTTATATTATACACTATATACATCAGTTTGTCAATACCCTTGCTCACAGCCGTACCAAATTAAGATTTTTCTGCTTTTATTTGTTTATGCTCTTGACAATTCCGAGTAATGTGATATAATATATGAGTATACACTATAATTATGTACCGATCACACGGTGCAAATAAATAACCGGAGGTCTGAAAATGAAGATCGAGACACAGTGCCTGCACGCAGGCTATACCCCTAAAAACACTGAACCAAGAGTAGTACCTATCGTACAAAGCACGACCTATGTTTACGATTCAACAGATGATGTGGCAGCAGTTTTCGATGATCCTACCAAGAGCCTTATCTATTCCCGCTTTGAGAATCCTACCGTTATGGCTGTCGAAGACAAGATCGCAGCTCTCGAGGGCGGTATCGGCGCTATGTGCACTTCAAGCGGACAGGCTGCTTCACTCCTTTCACTTCTCAATATCTTAAAGACTGGTGACAGCTTCATTTCTGCCGCTACTATCTATGGCGGCACTGTAAACCTCTTCGCTTATACACTCAAAAAGCTTGGTATCGAGTGCATTTTCGTTGACGCTGATGCTTCTGAAGATGAGATAAATGCCGCTTTCAAGCCGAACACAAAGGCTGTTTTCGGCGAAACTCTCGCTAATCCGGCTCTTTCAGTATTCGATATTGAAAAGTTCGCAAAGATCGCTCACGCTCACAAGGTTCCGCTCATCATTGATAATACTTTCCCGACCCCTTTCCTTTGCAGGCCTTTTGAGTTCGGCGCTGACATCGTTATCCACTCAACTACAAAGTACATGGACGGTCATGCAGTTCAGGGCGGCGGCGTTATCGTTGATTCAGGCAACTTCGACTGGACTAACGGCAATTTCCCTGAATTCACAGAGCCTGATGAAAGCTATCACGGTACAATTTACAGCAAGACCTACGGCAAGGCTGCTTACATAATCAAGGCAAGAATGCAGCTTATGAGAGACTTCGGCTGCTATCCTTCAGCACAGTCTGCATTCTATCTCAATCTCGGTCTTGAAACTCTCCCGATACGTATGGAGCGCCATACTCAGAATGCTATGACTGTTGCTCAGTTCCTCGAAGCTAATGACAAGGTTGAATCAGTAAACTATCCTGGACTTAAGAGCAATGAATATCACGAGCTCGCTCAGAAGTACCTTCCTAACGGATGTGCAGGCGTTATCTCATTCGTTATCAAGGGCGGAAAAAATACAGCTGTCAAGTTCATGGATTCTCTCAAGCTCGCTTCAAACGAAGTTCATGTTGCTGACATCCGTACCTGCGTACTCCACCCGGCAAGTGCTACACACCGTCAGCTTACTGATGAACAGCTTGCAGCCGCAGGTATCAACGGCGGTCTTATCCGACTTTCAGTTGGTCTTGAAAACATCGACGATATTCTCGATGACCTCAAGCAGGCATTTGCTAATATCTGAACCGCTTATGAATATTAAGAAGCACCCCTTCGGGGTGCTTTTTTCTTTATATGATCATACTCCGATCTTCTCGACCTTCATAAGGTTAGTAGTACCGGAAACGCCAAGCGGTACGCCTGCTGTAATAGCAACAAGGTCACCGTCCTCGACAAGTCTGTGCGATTCGGCTGCCTCAACAGCTGCTGCAAACAGCTCGTCTGTGCTGGTCTTTTCATCAATGATGAACGGGATAACGCCCCAGCTCATATTCATCTGCCTGCAAACGACCTCGCTCATAGTACAGCTGATTATCGGGCAGAGCGGACGGTATTTTGAGATAAGTCTTGCAGTCTGTCCGCCAAGAGATACTGTTATGATAGCTCTTGCATCGAGGTCATGAGCGGTAGTAACAGTGGCGTGAGCGATAGCCTCAGCAACATTTCCGTCAGGATTTGAACTGCGCTTCGAGAAGCGTCCCTTATAGTCGATATTGTTCTCGGTAGTCTCTGCGATAAGAGCCATAGTCTTTACAGTCTCGACCGGATAAGCGCCGGCAGCAGTCTCACCTGAGAGCATGATAGCGCTCGTACCGTCGTAAATAGCATTTGCGACATCGGTTATCTCTGCTCTTGTCGGACGCGGATTTGTTATCATGGATTCCAGCATCTGAGTAGCTGTAACTACCTGTTTACCGGCATTATAGCCCTTATGGATAAGGTCCTTCTGTATAGCCGGTATCTGCTCGAACGGTATCTCAACGCCCATATCACCTCTTGCGACCATGATACCATCAGCCGCTTCGAGTATCTCATCAATGTTCTCAACGCCGTCTGTATTCTCGATCTTTGCAATGATACGCACATCGAACCATCCAAGGCTCTGTGTGAATTTTCTGAGATAGTTTATATCAGCCGCCGAACGTACAAAGCTTGCAGCAATGAAATCGAATCCCATTTTTGCGCCGAATTCAAGATCGTCCATATCTCTCTCGCTGAGGTATGGCATGGAAAGCTTTACTCCCGGAACATTGATTCCCTTATTGTTTGAGAGTGTACCGCCGTGGATAACACGGCAGACAATATCAGTTCCGGTAACTTTTTCAGCGAGAAGCTCTATAACACCGTCATTTATCAGGATACGTGTTCCCATGCTGACATCACGCGGAAGCTTCTTGAAGCTTATGCTTCCGACCTTATCAGTGCACGGAACATCCTCGGTAGTAAGTGTATATATATCGCCGTCGAATATCTCGACCGGCTTATCATCCACGAATTTTCCCAGACGTATCTCAGGACCTTTTGTATCAAGAAGAGTAGCTATCGGAAGATCAAGTTCCTTTCTCAGACGTTCGATCTGTCTGAAACGCTTCTCATGAGTTTCATAATCGCCGTGTGAAAAATTGAAACGCGCAACGTTCATACCTGCGAGCATGAGCTCGCGCATAATATTTTCGTCATCAGTTGCAGGACCTATCGTGCATACTATCTTAGTCTTTCGCATAATTCTTCTCCTTCTGGCAGATGTATAAAGGTAATAATCATAGTTTTTTCAGCTTGGCAAAATTAGCCATGATCTTCTTTGTTCCGACTTTATCAAAAGCTATTTCAAGCATCGAATCGTTGGACATCGGCTTGACTGAAAGCACAGTTCCTTCGCCAAAGACATTGTGCATAACTCTTTCGCCCGCCTCATATGTGACCGCAGCTTTGGCAGCGGAAGTTCCGGCATGAAGTTTGTTTCTTGCAAGCTGCTGCTGCAATGATGCAGAGTGTACCGCAGTAACTGCCTTCTCATCGCTGACCAGCTTGTTCTTCATAGCTGCGGCATTATCGTGCTTTTCGATAAGTTCGCTGCCTATCTCGCGCATAAAGCGTGAGGTCACATTATGCTGTGTCTGTCCGAAGAGCATACGCTGACTTGCATTCGTCAGGTAAAGACGTTTCTTAGCACGGGTTATTGCAACATAAGCAAGTCTTCTTTCTTCCTCCATATCCTCTTCGCTGTCGAAGCTTCTTGAACTCGGGAAGATACCATCATCAAGACCTATTACAAAAACATTCTCATACTCAAGCCCCTTTGCAGAATGGACTGTCATGAGGGTAACGCGGTCATCGACCGAGTTATCGCGGTCTGCTTCGGAGTAAAGTGCGACCTCCTCAAGGAATCCGCTTAGATCAGGCTCTTCGGCCTCGTTCATATACTGTACGATAGAGGAACGCAGTTCCTGAACATTCTCTATCTTTGAATCCGGATTCTCAAGAGTTTTCAGATAATCAATATAACCTGTCTTATCAAGGAGAACATCGAAGAATTCATCAAGCGGAAGCTCCTCAGACTTTTCGGTAAGGAAGCTGAACATTGAATACGCATTTTTCAGTGCCGAAGTCTTCTTGGCAAGAGGTGCATATTCATCACAGGTACGCAGAACATCATAAGGTGAGAGCCTTAGATCACGGCTTATGTCCTCAATGAGAGCGAGCGTTGAATCGCCGATACCGCGCTTGGGTTCGTTGATTATCCTCCTGAAACGGAGCATATCGTTAGGATTGTTGATAAATGCAAGATATGAAGTGATGTCCTTGATCTCCTTGCGGTCGAAGAATCGCATACCGCCGTAAACCTTATAGGGGATGCCGCTGCGGACGAGGGTACGCTCTATTACGTTCGACTGAGCGTTCATGCGGTAAAGTACAGCACAATCGGAATACTTTCCGCTTTCCTGATAGCGGCTGAGGATAGTATCAGCAACGAATTTAGCCTCATCGTTTTCGTCAACAGCCTTGTACCAGTATATCTTATCGCCCTTTTCGCCGCTGGTCCAGAGGGACTTCGCTTTACGTCCCTGATTATTAGCAATAACGGAATTTGCAGCATCAAGGATGTTCTGAGTTGAACGGTAATTCTGCTCAAGACGTATCACCTTTGAACCTGCAAACTGATTCTCGAAGCCGAGAATGTTCTCGATATTGGCACCGCGGAATTTATAGATACTCTGATCGTCATCACCAACTACGCAGATATTATTATGCGAGCCTGAAAGCAGAGATACCAGCTTGAACTGAACATGGTTAGTATCCTGATACTCATCGACCATTATGTACTTATAGCGCTTTCTGTATTTTTCAAGCACCTCCGGGAACTTCTCAAAAAGCTCGACCGTAAGGCAGAGTATATCATCAAAATCGACCGCATTAGCAGCAAGCATTCTCTCCTGATAACGGCGGTAAACTCTTGCAATAGTCTTTTTGCGGTAATCCGCACCGGCATCCTCTTTCATTTCAGCCGGCGAGATCATCTTGTCCTTTGCAAAGCTTATCTCACTGAGGATCGCACGGGGGGCAAGCTGTTTCTCGGAAATATCGAGATCAGTCATGATATTCTTGATAAGTCTCTGGCTGTCATCAGAATCATAGATAGTGAAGCTCTGTCCGTAGCCGAGTGCGCCTATTTCACTGCGGAGTATACGAACACAGGCAGAGTGGAAGGTCGAAGCGTTGATATTCATACCGTCTTCACCAAGCATCGCGGAAAGCCTCTCCCTGAGTTCTCCGGCAGCTTTATTAGTGAAGGTGATAGCAAGGATATTCCACGGCTTTATCGGATCGACAGCAACGGTATCTCTGAGGGTATCAAAATCGTCAGTTCTGCCCTCTGCATAATCGGTAAGAAAATCAATATCGGCATCGCTTCCGCTGCGGCTGACATCATTATATGCATTGCCGAAGTTTATCATGTTAGCGATACGGTTGACGATTACAGTCGTCTTGCCGCTGCCTGCTCCGGCAAGCACGAGAACAGGTCCATTTACTGTGAACACCGCCTCGCGCTGCATATCGTTCATGCGGCTGAAATACTTATTCAAAGCCGCTTTTTTTGCTTCATCAAATGATAATTTGCTCATAGAAAAACTCCAATACTCTATTATCCCACCGGTATTTTTTCTATCTGATATACTACCGGTCATCGTAACGAACTAACCTGCCGCATTTTATACTATTATACCACATTTAAAGCCTTTTGAAAAGTCCTGAAATAATATTTTTTCATTTATTTTTTATCATTTCTTCCGCTGCAAGCATTACACCTATCTTGCCGGAGGTGTATGTGATGCCGCCCTGCATCCATACTGCATATGGTTCACGAAGAGGTGCATCTGCGGAAAGCTCTATCGAAGCGCCGCCTGTAAAAGCTCCGGCAGCCATTATCACCTTGTCCGAATAGCCCGGCATATCCCACGGCTCAGGGGTTACGAACGAATCTACCGGAGCGCCCTTCTGGATACCGCGGCAGAATGCACATAGTGTTTCCTCATCGCCAAGCTTTATCGCTGTTATGATGTCGCCGCGCACATCGTCCTTTCGCGGAGAACACTCATATCCAAGAGATGTGAAGAGTTCGCTTGCAAAAGCCGAGGTCTTTATAGCATTTGCAACAACATCCGGCGCGAAGAAAAGTCCGAGGAGAAGCTCACGGTTCATGCCAAGAGTGCAGCCGACCTCCTTGCCCATTCCAACACAGGTAAGACGATATGAACAAAGTTCAACGAGATCTGCGCGTCCTGCGATATATCCTCCTGTACGCGCGATACCTCCGCCGGCATTCTTTATAAGCGAGCCGATCATTATATCCGCACCGACTGCCGAAGGCTCTCTTTCCTCAACAAATTCGCCGTAGCAGTTATCGACCATTACGATAACCTCCGGATTGCCCTTTCGTGCAGCTTTTACCATTTTCTCAATATCGGCAACAGTGAAGGCAGGTCTGAGTGAATAGCCTCTCGAGCGCTGTATGTATGCGACCTTCGCTCCCCTGACTGCTTCTGTTATTTCTTCAAGCTTCGGCGAGCCGTCCTCATTGAGATCGACCTGTCCGTACTCAACTCCATAGTCCATGAGAGAGCCGTTGCCCTTATCGCCGCTGATACCGATGACCTCTTCAAGAGTATCGTAAGGCTTTCCGGTTATCGCAACAAGCTTGTCGCCAGTTCTGAGCACTCCGAAAAGAGCTACTGAAAGAGCGTGAGTTCCTGAAACAAAATTGTGGCGTACAAGTGCATCCTCAGTACCAAGTGCCTGAGCGAAGACCTTATCAATGACCTCGCGTCCGACATCGCCGTAGCCATAGCCGGTAGAGCCGTAGAAGCAAGGCTCGCTTACCTTGTTGTCGGTGAAGGCTTTAAGTACCTTCGCACCGTTGTATTCGGCGATAGAATTTATACGTTCAAAAGCTGCGGAGCAGTTCTTTTCTGCCTCCGCAGCAGTTTTCATAAGTTTTTCATCGAAACTGTAAATCTCAGAGATCCTGCTGTTCATAATTACCCTTCCTGCATTATTATTTATCGGCAAGCTTGCCCTTTGAAGCGCTGTCCTTTACTATGTCGATACGTTCAAGGACTATTTCCTTTCCAACTACCTTGAAGCCTATTTCCTTATAGAAGCTTACGCGGACATCGAGTGCAAGCAGATATGCACGTTTTCCAAGTCCGTTGAAGAATTTTGCGAGCCATTTCAGGAATTCACGCGCATAGCCTCTTCCGCGGGCAGCAACGTTAGTTGCGACCTGTCCGATAAGCACGGTGCTTCCGATGTCAAAGACTGCCGAAGCAGTAGTCGAGCCGCGGTAAGTGAACACCCTGCTGATGCCATGACGGCAGCGGTGAGAAGTATCGGTATACCACAGTGAAAAATCCGCAATATTCGGGAAGCCCTCACTGAGTATCTTGTAAACATCCGTAAGCTTCGGGTTAAATTCAACGTGTTCCTCGATAGATTCAAGCGAAGCATCATCCGGAATGAGTTCAAAAATGGTACGATTGAGAGTCTGATAGCGTTCAGGGATCTTTATGCCCTCAAGAACGCGCTGATCCCCCTCAATACGGAACGGAACATTCATACTTACAAAGAGGTTGAGTTCCTCACTTGGTTCAAGGTATTCGTCAGCGCAGATTATCAGCGTTGAATTGATGATAAACATATACCCTTCCCCGCCGTAATCTCCGACTATTTTATAAAAACGGCAGAACTCGTAATTCGGACCGTAAGCCCTCATATAGGCAAGCATTTTCTTGCCGTTGAGAGTTTTGTTCAGCAGAGCGCTGTCGAGTTCATGCTCATGTTCGATGAGTTTTATCATAGAGCGCAGATCCTTTCTGCAAGAATTCTCACAAGCCGGCAGGAGTTTTCATAATCGTCAGTGTCGATGACGCATGAAGGTGAATGCAGATACCTGCATGGCACTGAAACTGCGATAGTACGCACTCCTTTTCCGCTTATATGTATCGCACCTGCATCATTTCCGCCTGCTACCATTGATTTGGTCTGACAAGGGAAGCCTTCTTCTGCTGCTATGTCAAAAGCAAGGCGGTATAATTCCTTGTCGTAAACTGTACTCCTGTCCATGAATGATACGACCGGACCTTTTCCGAGTTCGCAGACACGCTTTGCTCCGGAAGAGCCGTCAATATCAGCTGCCGTTGTCGCTTCGAGGACTATCGCAAAATCCGGTGCAACTGCAAACGAAGAAGCAGTCGAGCCGCGCAGACCTATTTCCTCCTGAACATTGAAAACGAAGTATGTATCGTATTCAAGCTCCTCATGCATGAGTTTTATCATCATAGCACATCCTGCACGATCGTCTATTGCCTTGCATTTCACGCGCTTTCCGCCGAAGTCCTCGAACTCCGAGACAAAATAAGCACAGTCTCCCTGAGCCACAAGCTTTTCAGCTTCCGCCTTATCAGCCGCACCGATGTCAATATAGAGGCTGTCCTTGGAAGGTGCTTTTTCGCGCTGTTCCTTGCTGAGATTATGAACGGCTGTTGAGCCGATAACGCCGTAAAGCTTCTCGCCGGTAATACTGCTTTTTACAGTGACCTGTCTGCCGATTATAACAGAAGTGTCGATACCGCCGACATTTCCGAAGCACAGAGTGCCGTCCGCACGGATATAGGTCACTATGAAGCCTACCTCATCCATATGTGCACATATCATAAGCTTCTTTTCAGGCTTCTTCCTGCCTTTTTTGAAGCATATAAGACTTCCGAGAGGATCAACGCGGTATTCGCAGACATCCTTGACTTTTTCGATTATAGCCTCGCGGACATCGTTTTCATCACCTGAAACTCCGTCGATCAGGCAGAGTTCTCTGAGCAGTTCCTTCATGACTGAGCCCCCTTGATAAATTCTGCAATAAGTCTTGCTGTATAGTCAACATCACGCAGGTCGATCACCTCGACCGGTGTATGCATATTTCTGAGCGGGATCGAGACAGTTGAAGCCTTTGCACCCTCACGGTTCACGGAATAGCGGTCAGCATTTGTGGAAGTCATGCCGCTCATGACCTCGCGCTGATATGGAATATCATTCTTTTCAGCAGCTGCTATAATATCAAAGGACATCTTCCTGTCAAGACACGGAGATATACCGATCATAGGACCTTTTCCGAGTTTTCCGCACTTCTGCTCGTCCTCACCGACAGCGTAAGCAAATGAAACGTCAACTGCGATCGCATAATCAGGATCAAGACGAAATGCGCCTATTTTTGCACCGCGCTCGCCGAGCTCCTCCTGAGTTGAGAAAATTACGCTTACATTGTATGCAGTTTCAGAATTTCCTATAAGTTCGAGTGCATAGAGTATTGCCGCAACTCCGCAGCGGTCGTCCATAGCGCCGCCTGTAATACAGTGTCCGGCAAGCTGTCTGCATCTGACATCAAATGTGATGCTGTCTCCCGGCGAAACGATCTTTTCCAGTTCTTCTTTGGAATATCCCGTATCGACCGATACCTCGTCAATACTCAGAACGCCGTTCTCGCCGCTGATAAGATGAGGGGGGACAGAACAGATAACGCCCTTTATGTCGCTTTTTCCATGAACTGTCACCGGCTGTGCAGGAAGGAGTCTGCGGTCGATACCGCCGAGATTTCCGACTTTTATGAAACCTTCGTCCGTAATATGTGTAACTATGAATCCTACCTGATCTATATGAGCATCGAGGACTATCTCCGGCAGACCTTCCTTATGTACTCCGAAGCTGCCGATAACATTGCCGTTTACTATCTCAGCATCGCCGCAATACTTTTTCAGCATTGACAAAGCAAGCTCTGCTGCCGGTATTTCATTTCCGGAAGCACCATTCGCTTCGCAGAGAGATATGATCGTATCTTTTATATTCATGGTCTATCACCTTTCAAGTACAAATTACGCCGCTGAACATTCACATTTATTATAGCAGATATACATAAGGAATGCAAGTCCTTAAAGCCGCTGAAAAAGGGCGGCAATCGCCGCCCTTCGCTATTCAGTATTATTGCCAGCCGTATTCAGGATTATTATCGTTTTCATTGTTCTGCTGTTGCTGCTGAGGATCCTGCTGCTGTTGCTGCTGAGGATCCTGCTGCTGTTGCTGCTGTTGCTGAGGATCCTGCTGTTGCTGCTGTTGAGGATCCTGCTGCTGATTAGCTTCAGTAGAAGATTCCTGCTGCTGAGCCTCTGTCTGTTCCTCATAATTTGCCTGTGTTTCGGGTTCTTTATAAACCTGAGCATTTGCATCGAGGTAATAAACAGTAAGCTTCTTATTCTCCTTGTTGCTGAAGTAAGTACCCGGAGCTACTCTCTTTCCGTCTACCTGTATCTCAACTACTGAATCAGGAACGCCGTAGTAAAGATTTGCCGGCAGGAACTGATAATTGAAATCCGAGATACCAGCCTGTTCGAGTTTGCTCTTATACTGAGCAACAGTAAGCCCGTTATAATCAGGGATGACCGAGGATTCAGGTCCCTTGCTTACCTTGACCTTGATAACGCCGCCTTTGTTTATCATATTGCCGGCGTCTATCTCCTGATAGAAGATCATATCGTTATCAGGGTAATCGTTGTTATACTCATAGGTAGGATCAAGATTGAAGTAATCCTTCCATTTTTCCTTTTCATGCGAGTAGAACTTGCCTACAAGCACAGGGACTTCTGTATCCTGAGCATCAGATGAAGCCTCAGTTGAAGCACCGGTAGTTCCCGAAACAACGTTATCCGAAACTGTTGTAGCAGCCTTATTTGAAGTATTGTCATCTCTTGTAGGATCATGGAGTATGTTGTAGATAACAACGATTATTATCATCAGTATAGCCATAAGAAGTATAGCTATGATGATCGGTACCTTTATCCTGTCAACGGTATTTACCTTCTCGTAGCGGTAATCATCCTCTTCATAGTAGCCGTTGTTCGGATACGGGTAATTATTATAGCCCTGAGGCGGGATATTGTTCTGATACTGCGGCTGCTGGTACATATCCGGTACATTGTTCATCGGCTGCTGATACATATCAGGCGCAGCGTTCTGCGGATACTGATTATAGCCGCCGTTATTGACCGGCTGTTCCGGAACAGGTGCAGCGTTTCTTATCACAGGCGGCTGTTCAAAGAGCCTTGTAACGAGCTCTGTGATAGTCTGTATACGATCGCGGACATTGAGATTCATGCCTTCCATGATAACTCTTGAAACGTGCTGCGGGATATGTGCATTCAGCATCTGAGGTTCGCAGAGGTCATCGTGGTTCAGACGGCTTGTCGAATCAGCCGGCATACATCCGGTAAGTGAGCGGTATATCAGCGCACAGATACCGTAAACGTCAGTCCACGAGCCCTGTCTGCTGCTGATACTTGCAGAATACTGTTCAGGGGCTGCATAGCCCTTGAAGAGTTCGTATTCAAGACCGGCATTTGCCGTTCTGACAGGCGAGATACAGAAACCGGTAAGTCTGAGTTCGCCCTTATTGGTCATATAAACAGTGTCCGGACTTATAGCGCGGTGGATTATACCTGCGTTATGAAGTCTGCCGATAGTAGTAAAAAGCGGTGGGAAAAGACGTGATACCTGTTCCCAGCTGAGTTCGCCTGCATTTTCCTTGAGATAATCGAGCATTTTAACGCCTTCGATATGCTCAAAGACTGTATAGGTCGTATTATTCTCTGCAAACATATCCAGCACAGGATTGATATTTGAATCGTTCCTAAGACGTGCAAGAGACTTGTTAAGTTCGGTATATTCAGCCATAAAAGCCTTGTATTTTGCAAGGTTGTTGTAATTGACGCTGATAGTTGCCTTATCCTTAACTCTTGTGCAGAGGCTTATTGGCATATATTCTCTGAGCAGAACCCTGCATTCCGTTGACATATCATAGCCTGCGTATGAAGCGCCCTCACCGTTGTTTTCGATCAGAACGCCGACAAGGTATCTGTCGTGGAGTATCGTACCGGGAGTTATATACATCGGATCAGACGGAGTACGGTCGTCATATCCGCAGTGCGGACATACATTGACACCGGAATCGTACTTTTCCATGCATCTATAACAGAATCTATGTTCTCCCAAAGCAGTTCCTCCTTAAAATGGATTGATGTAAGCATAGTAAGACATCATATCTATTTTAACAGCAAAAAACGAAAAAGTCAACTGTTTGTGCAAGGAAAACACCTGATATTTTGAAATTGTATTACTTTTGTAATATTTTTATTACGAAATCAGCTGTTTTTGTAATAAATACAGTTCCAAAACACGTTATTTATACAATAAACTCAAGAACGATCACCATCATAAGCATTATCGAGCCATTTTATCATCTGGTCGAAGCCTTCCTGCGTAAAATCGAAGTTGGCTTCGTCCTCAATCTTAGCCTTGTCAGAGCACAGTCTGCCATGCCACACCATAACGCGGAAACGCTCGCCTATCTCGATCTTATAGGCAAAATCCCCCTTGCTTCCGGAATAGTTGTTTCCGCTCTCGAAATAGTAGAAATTCGGTATTTCAAACACTGATGATACACTCGGCATATCACTTTCCCCTTTCAAAAAACGCTATCGCCTCATCAAGACTGCTGTATACCGCATCGTAAAACGGCTCGTCCTCCGGCTGAGGCTGAGTCATATCAGGTATCATTATTACTTTACAGCCTGCACTTCTTGCTGCCTTGAGACCGTTCGGCGAATCCTCAAACGCCGCACATTCCTCTGCCGGAAGTCCGAGTTCTCTTGCCGCAGTTAAATATATCTCAGGATCAGGCTTTCCGACCGTTACCATGTCGCCGCATATGATCGCGTCAAAACGCTCTGCCGCCCCTATCTTACTGAGATAGAGCATTGTTCTTTCACGCGGGGTAGCCGTAGCCACAGCAAGCTTTACACCTCTGTCCTGCAAATAGTCAAGCAGCTGAAAGAGACCTTTTTTCAGCTCGATGCCGTTCTTTTCAACGTGCGCGTTTATGAGTTCTGTACGATGTGCGCGTACCTCCTCAGTCGGGAAATCCTCGCCGAAAAAGCCTTTCAGCATCGGTATCGAATACTTCCGGGCAAGACTTCTTATCGCATAAACGTGCTCATCGCGCATATCATAGCCGAAATCCGCCGCAGACTGCTTCCAGTAGCGGAGATACAGCTTTTCAGTGTCGATCATAAGACCGTCCATATCAAAAATTGCACCTTTAAGTTTATTCATACATTATTCCTTTTGCTATTTTAATGAAGTATACCGAGAATATGCCCTATCAGCACCGGCAGACCTATCATCAGTGCTCCGGCAGCAATAACCGCAAGTATACGGAGAAGAATCGTCTTTGCCGCAACCTGAGACCTCCCGCCGTCAGCAGATGTCCTGATCTCCTGCTCATACTTCGCAATTTCACGATCATACTCGTTTTTATCAAGTTCACCGGTCCGGAGCATTTCCGTAAGCAGTTCCTTCGGTATCTTTTTGGCGTTTTTTCTGCGAGCCTTGCTTATCTCACGCATACGTCCCATGTATGGAAACACAAGCACAAAGCAGACAATAGCGCTTATTGTGAAAAATATACCTGCGGCAAGCCCGACTGTTTCCAGTAAGCTCATGATATACCACGCAATAATGTGACACAATGCCGGCAGAATAAGGAGTATCTCAACTGTGCTTACATCTTTTGAAAGATCATCCGTAACATAATGAAAAGCAAAAAACATTCCCAGCAGCGCTGCGCCGATGAACATATTTACAACAGCAGAAATCAGCAGAAAGCGGTTGCTGCTGTACTTTTTTATCATCCTTTTCATGCTAAATTCCCCAGTATGATGCAAAGCCGCTCTTCAGGATCATAAAGAATATCCGTCCGAGGAAAAACAGCAAAGTCAACGCCGCCGTTGACAAAAACACAGTGAAAACAAATCCGGCAGCAAGCATCACCTTGAGCAGTATCTGCTTCCATAAAGGCTTCGGTGTCACGATCAGCGGTTTGCTCTGATTTCTTTTCAGCTCCGCTTTATACTCCACATCGTTTAACTCGCCGGACTCATGCATTTCCTCGATCAAATCATCCGGCAGGTATCCGTCATTCTGCTGCTTCAGTCCTCTTATCTCACGCATTCTTCCGAGATAAGGCACAGAAAGTGCAATAAATACTGCGCCGGTCACTAAACATGGAATTCCGATTATCAAGCCAGCCGTAAGTGCGGCATTGTATACTTCGTTATACAGAATATGTACAAGCATCGGGATAAACATAACTATTTCTATAAAGCTTATCTCTTCGTATTTATCCAGCCAGTTTTTCGCTGCTATGTACATATTTAAGTATACCACACCGGAAAAAACAAGTATCCAACCGCTTAACCACATATATACATTAGACTTGTATCTCTTTATTTTCCTCTTCATTTCATCACCAATATGCAGGGCGCACATAGTGCGCCCATAATCAAATATCATTTCACTTTAATAAAATACTGTATCAGACGCTGGTGAAACAAGCGTCAGCGTTGAAGGTTGCAGTGTCACGCTGCTGACAGCTTACGCTGTCAAGGCAACTTTTCTGCCGATGTTACAAGGGAACGCCCTCTCTTGCAGGGCGTTCCCTCTTGAAAAACAGTCCACAGGACTGTTTTGTCAATTCACCCTTTGCGAAGCGCCTTCGAGAATTTCGCCGCCTTAAAAACCGAAAGCGGCGACCAAAGGCTCTGCCTTTGGAATTCGCTAAAGGGATAACATCCCTTTAGAATCCCATTATTAGTGCTTTGTGCGAGTACGTGTATGCTTATCTGTCATAGTGAGCGCGTGAAACAAGCGCCAACGTGGAAGCCTGCGGGGGCTCCCCGCTTACCAGTTTATCATCCAGTCGTACATACCTTCATACTGACGTGCAGAACTATTCCATGAGAAGTCTGCTTCCATGTCACGCTTTACCATTTTGTCCCACTGATCGCGGTGATTGTAGTAGATGTGCTTTGAATAGTTGATAGCGCCGAGCATCTCATCGCCGTTGTAATTTGCAAACGAGAAGCCTGTACCAGTACCGTCAAACTCGTTGTAAGGCTGTACAGTATCCTTCAGTCCGCCTGTTTCACGAACTATCGGGACAGTACCGTATCTGAGTGAGATAAGCTGGGTAAGTCCGCACGGCTCAAACAGTGACGGCATGAGCATGGTATCAGCAGCCGCATAAAGCTTGTGTGCAAGTTCATCTGAATACATGATATTCGCAGAAACTCTCTCCGGATACTTCCACTGATAATGCTTGAACATATTCTCATAGCGCGGATCACCTGTTCCGATAATGACAAACTGTGTGAACTCATCGCAGATACGCTCCATAGCGTAATTAACAAGATCAAGCCCCTTCTGATCTGTAAGACGTGAGATTATAGCTATCATATACTTGCTCTCATCAACAGGGAGACCGAGCTCTTCCTGAAGCTTCTTCTTATTGACAGCTTTCTGTGATTTAACGTTCTTTGCGGTATATTCAGCAAATATCTTCTTATCATTGTTAGGATCAAAGACCTTATAGTCGATACCGTTCACGATACCGCGCAGCGAAGCTGAACGTGCTCTGAGCAGACCGTCAAGCTGTTCGCCGAAGAACGGATACTTTATCTCCTCAGCATAGGTCTCGGAAACCGTGGTGATATAGTCGGCATAAACCAGACCGCCTTTGAGCATATTTGCATTCTTGTGGAATTCCAGCTTATCTGATGTGAACATATAATCCGGCAAAGCAGTATTGAATTTAAAAGTATCAATATCCCAAACGCCCTGAAATTTAAGATTGTGTATGGTCATGATAGTTTTAGTTGAGCTGTAAAACGGATTTGTAGCGAAGGCTGTGTGGAGAAATACCGGTATCATTGAAGCCTGCCAGTCGTGACAGTGGATAATGTCCGGACGGAAACCGATGACCGGAAGTATTGCAAGAACAGCCTTGCAGAAGAAAGTAAAGCGCTCGATGTCCCACTTCATGTCTGAGGAATAAGGGGTATCACACTTGAAGTAATACTCATCATCCACGAAGTAAAACTTAACGCCGCTGTATTCATATTCCATGATACCTACGTGGAAGCTTTCGCTTCTCATACCGTAGTCCATATAGAAGTGAGTAACATATTTGAAATCGTTTCTGTATTTATCCGGAATACAAGTATAATATGGCATTATGACTCTTACATCAAATTCTTTTTTATTAAGGTACTGCGGCAGCGCTCCTACGACATCAGCAAGACCGCCTGTCTTTATAAAAGGAACGCTTTCGGAAGCTGCAAATAGTATATTTTTCATAGTTTTTCACTCCATTCTAAAATAATTGCGCTGATATACAGCTTTACACATAACATTATACATCAATTCAGTAAGTTAGTCAAGATATTTTTATGAAAAATATCTAATAAACGTGTCATTTTCAACGTGAATATTTGTAAACATTTTGTGAACAAACAAACGTCCAAGAACTAACTGACATAACGATTTTTCTCAAAAGTGTATTCTTACTATACACGGTCATGTATCGTTGTCATCTTTCTCTTTTTTACTTCCGTGAAATACAAACCATGATACTGCCGGTACAGGTATATACATTATTATAATGTCACTTATCAGCTTAAAATGTGCAAAAATAATTCCTGCGACAATAACTGCAAGTGATAGAATAAATGTATACCTCTTGTTGAAACGTTTTTCTTCTCTTTCAATAGTTTTCTCAGAAAAATGTCTGATTATAAACATGAATATCATAGGGATGAATATTCCCAGTATCACAGTGAAAAATTCTTGCAGAAAGAATGCAAACGAATGTATTCCGCCGGAAACCAGCGATACCAGCGGCGAGAAATCAGCGCCGTCAACATACAGCTCATCAGTTACCTTCTTTCCTGTATCAGATGTAACAACGCCGCGTATTATAAATAATTGAAAAATACTGAGCAAAGAAAATGAAGTACAATATTGCAGAACGGATTTTTTCAAAGTCATTATCTCCTGAGTTTTTTGTTAAGTATATCACAAAAGTATTCATTTGTCAAATATACAAAGCAAATACACTTACAAATTTGAGTTATCATATTTTAACATATTTTGATATACAGCCAATCATTTAACCTCGACTAACAATTTTTTCGTGTTTTATGCTTAAAATGGTTGACAATTATTTGGATATATGTTACAATTAGTTCGGTGATTTTCCAAAATCGCCAAAATTTAATATAAGAGAGGTAAAGGCAATGTTCAAAAAATTGTCAAGTGCGTTTTTAGCATTATGCCTCGCTTTTTCAATGTTGGTATACTTACCTTTCAAAGATCAAGCAGCATTGGCTAAACCCGCCCCAAGCGATGTAACTCGCTACTCAGTCCTGGTTCTGGATGTTTCCGGAAGTATGTCCGGAACTCCTATCAGAGCTATGAAACAGGCAGCAACAAAATTCTGCAGCTCTGTTCTTAACGGCATAGGCACAAACTATGTCGGAGTTGTAAGCTATTCAACTTATGCTACAACTACCTGTCAGTTCACTGACAACTACACGACTCTTGCAAATTCCATCAACTCACTTCGTGACAGTGGAATGACAAACGTTCAGGGAGCTCTTGAAAAGGCTGACTCCATGCTCGATGCTATCCCGAACGATGCAAACGTTATCAAGAACATAGTTCTTCTTTCGGACGGTCTTCCATGCGAAGGCAGAACGGAGTATTCAGGTCCTTACAGCTCCTCTGACTACTACGACTATCCTCACGCTAACTCAGCTTACACTGAGGCAAAGTCTATTCAGAATGAAGGAACTTATATCTACACTCTTGGTTTCTTCCATTCATTATCCGGAGATTATCTCCAGTTCGGTCAGCGTTTCCTTCGTGATCTCCAGAATGCCGGCTATTACAATGTTGATGATCCCGATGACCTCAGCTATGTTTTCGGCGAGATCGCAGGCTCTATCACAAAGGTAAACGGTGACTTCATGTATCCTTGCAAGACCGCTGATTACAGCACTGAATTCTTCTATGATGACAACTACTTCACTAGATCATCATACAACGGATACAACTCTCACCTTGCAACTATGTCACTCTGCCTTGAACTTTCTGTTTGGCCGAGTATCCCTTACGTAAACAACGGTGACTATGCAGGTTCAAGCATAAACGCTGAGAATCTTCTCTCAACTATCGGATTTGAAAAGTTCCACACAAATCCTCTTTATCAGGTAAAGCCGACCGAGGATTCTATCGGTGTTGGTATCGCTCAGAAGAAGCTCTACATCAATAACGAAGAAGTTACACTTCTCGCTGTTGCAGTCCGCGGCGGCGGTTACGAAAAGGAGTGGGCAAGCAACTTCAAGATCGGTGCGACCGGCGATGCTACTGGCTTCTCCGAGGCAAGAGATGAGGTCCTCAGATACATCAGACAGTACATCTCTGATTACGATGTATCAGGTCACATCAAGTTCTGGGTAGTTGGTTACAGCCGCGGCGGTGCTACTGCCAACCTCACATCAGCTGCTCTCGATGACGGTATCTCTTACCCTAACTGTAATTACGAAGCAAGCGATGTATTCGGTTATACATTTGAAGCTCCTATGGGAACAACAAATTCATCCTACAACGATTACAAGTACTATAACATCCACAATATCGTAAACCCTAACGACTTTGTTCCTATGGTAGCACCTGCTGCATGGTCATTCCACAGATACGGTCACGACTATGCTCTTCCTACTGCTGTAACAGCAGGCAACTCCAGTGTTGACAATATGCTTGCAAAGTACAACGCTCTCGCAAGCACTGACGAATACCTCAACGACGAAGGCGACAAATACTTCCTGGATGATTTCAGAAAGTATTACGTTCAGGTAGATTCATCAAGTATCCTCCCCGGCGGTGACCCGTTCATCTCAATACAGAATACAAATTCTGTATCTCAGGGATCATTCCTTAACCAGTTTATGAACAAATTCGCAAATGTATATGTAGGATCAAGAGGTACTTACGCATATTACTATCAGGATGATGTTACATATCTTATGGGTACTCTTATGGGACTTACTTCAAAACAGATAAGTGATGTTGTAAATTCAGCTAAGCCTAAGTTTGAAGGTTGGGAGTGGGCATCTATCCTTATGCCTTTCTACTCAGCAAATATTTTCAGATACGGCTTTGATCCGCAGAACCGTGAGGATCAGGTTTACAGAAACATCGCTTCACGTATAGGTGAGGCTCTCGATGAAAATGGTATCAGCTACAATCAGTCCAAGCTTAATGATGCCTGCGTTGATCTCCTCGACCTCATTATGGCAACAGGTACAAACGAAATAAACGATACTATCACACTCTTCAATACTGTTTCCTGCATCGGAAACGCTCACTACACAGAGCTTTGCATGGCTTGGCTCCAGTCTCAGGACAGCTACTATACTCCAGAGGGAAAAGCAAACTTCAACGCAGGCTCTTACCGTATAATCAGAATCAACTGCCCTGTTGACGTTAAGGTATACGATTCTGAGGGCAAACTCGTTGCTTACATCTCAGACATCAACGAATCAAACGAAGAATACGACCTCGTATGTGAGATCAACGAAAACGGCGAAAAGCTCGTTTATGTTCCTACTGACAGCCCTTATACATTTGAACTCATCGCAACAGGTGAAGGCAATGTATCTGTTTCTGTTGACGAAGTAAACGCTCTCACAGGTCAGGTAACAAAGATCCAGTCCTTCGACACTGTAAATGTAAAGGAAGGCGACGTTATCACAGGCGTTATCCCTGCATTCTCAGAGGACGATCTCAAGGATCTCAACTCAGGCTCTTCTGTTGTTTACACAATGAAGGATCCTGAAGGCAAGGACGTTTCAACAGACAAGCTTTTAAGTGAAGAAGACGCAAACACATTCTATAAGGTAAGCTTCAAGGAAGCTGAAAAGAATACTGTACCACGCGGTATCTTAACAGGTTCAGGTGTTTACAACTACGGCGACTTTGCTCAGGTAAAGGCTTCTCCTTACGAAGGCTTCAAATTTGAAGGCTGGTACATCAATAATGAACTCGTAAGCAGCGAAAGCACTTACCGCTTCAAGGTAACAGACGATGTTGAGATCGAAGCACGTTTCTCATCAGGAGAAACAAAGCTCACTGTTGATAAGGAAACTAAGAACGGCAAGATCACTGGTATCGAAACAGGCAATTTCAATGTCGGCGACATCAAGGAGATCAAGGCTGTTCCGGATGAAGGCTATCAGTTCGTTGAATGGGAAGCAGAAGGAATTACTATCGAGGACGCTAAGAGCGCTGAAACACGCATAATAGTTCCTGCTGCTGAAGCAAAGCTTTCAGCTAAGTTTGAGCCTATCCCGGAAACAACTACTACAACCACTACAACAGTTACTACTACAACTACTTCTGAAAACACAGCTTCATCACCTAAAACAGGCGATGACTTCGACGGCGGCATCATCACTCTTATGGGTATTATGTTCGTGATAATGCTTGGTGCTGCACTCAGCAAAAAAGCTACAAAGAAATCAGAAGAATAATTCCGGTTGATATAAACCGATAATTTCAGCCTTACGATGATCAATGCCAACGATCATCGTAAGGCTTTTTCCTTTAATATGCCATCACATAGCATTGTATAAACAAAAAGCCATAAAGAAGCAAAATGCCTCTTTATGGCTTTAAATATTTATTGCTGAATGATCTTATTATTTGAAATATGCCACACCGGATTCAAATATCTTCTGATCCTTAGCACCCGGAACATTCTTTCCGATGAAGCTTCCGATACGCTCGGAGTGTCCCATTTTACCGAGAACACGTCCGTCCGGAGAAGTGATACCCTCGATAGCCTCAACAGATGTATTAGGATTGTATCTTATATCCATTGAAGGACTGCCTGTAAGGTCAACATACTGTGTAGCGATCTGACCATTCTTAGCCATCTGCTGGATAAGGCTTGCAGGTGCTACGAAGCGTCCTTCGCCGTGAGAGATCGGGATAGTGTGGATGTCGCCTACCTCACAGCCATAGAGCCACGGGCTCTTGTTGGATGCGATACGTGTATTTACCATCATGGACTGATGTCTTGCAATAGTATTAAATGTAAGTGTAGGAGAATCGTCTCTCATGTCGATAATCTCGCCAAAAGGTACAAGACCAAGCTTTATGAGTGCCTGGAAGCCGTTGCAGATACCAAGCATAAGACCATCACGGTTCTTGAGAAGATCGTGTACAGCGTCCTTGATCTTAGGATTGCGGAAGAATGCTGTAATAAACTTACCGCTTCCCTCCGGCTCATCACCGCCGGAGAAACCGCCCGGTATCATGATGATCTGTGAATGACGGATGGCTCTCTCGAAATAGCTTACAGAATCCTCAATATCACCTGCTGAGAGGTTGCGGATAACGACAGTTTCAGTCTTAGCGCCTGCTCTCTCGAATGCACGGGCTGTATCGTATTCGCAGTTTGTACCCGGGAATACAGGAATGAGTACCCTCGGCTGAGCAGCCTTGATAGAAGCTGTAAGATGAAGTCTGTCAGTATTGGAGTAGATCTCAGGAGTTACATCAGTAGTCTTTATGCGGCATGGGAATACCGGTTCAAGCTTGCCTTCCCATATTCTCTGGAGATTATCGAGACTGACAGTATAATCCATAGAGAGTATCTTGTAATCACTGATAGTATGACCGATAATATTTTCATCCTCATTAGCAGCACCGGCAAGTTCAATAACGAATCCGCCGTAGCAAGGCTTGAACAGCTGCTTGGATGTAAGCTTCTGGGTGAACTCGAAGCCGAGCTTGTTACCGAAGCACATCTTTGCGATACCCTCAGCAACGCCGCCGTATCCGATAGTCCATACTGCATTTGCTCTGCCGTCAGCGATAAGCTTCTCTACCTTGTCAAAGCAAGCCTTAACGCTGTCGAATACAGGCAGACCGTTCTCATCGTAATCAGGAGCGATCATGATAACATCATCGCCGGCATTCTTGAATTCAGTTGAAACGATCTTGTCAGCCATAGCAGTTGATACTGCGAACGAAACAAGTGTAGGCGGAACATCTATATTCTCGAAAGTACCGGACATTGAGTCCTTGCCGCCGATAGAACCGCAGCCCATTTCAAGCTGTGCCCTGAATGCACCGAGAAGTGCTGCCATAGGCTTGCCCCAGCGCTTAGGATCGTTCTGTGTTCTCTCGAAGTATTCCTGGAATGTGAGCCAGCACTTCTTATAAGTACCGCCGGCTGCAACTACCTTAGCGATAGAGTCAACAACTGCCATCATAGCGCCGTGGTAAGGAGACTTCTCAGAGACCTCCGGATCGTAGCCCCAGCCCATGAGTGAGCAGGTATTGGTCTCGCCTTCAAGTACCGGTATCTTAGCTGCCATAGCTTGTGAAGGAGTCATCTGGTATACGCCGCCGAACGGCATAAGAACTGTACCTGCACCGATAGTGGAGTCGAATTTCTCAACGAGTCCCTTCTGTGAGCATACATTGAGGTTAGCCATAAGCTCATTCCATGACTCAGCATCATCAGCAGGAAGCTCCTCATTGTTATTGTCGGAAGGTGCCTCGACCTCAATATCGGTATACTTGGGAGCGCCGTTTGAATTGAGAAATTCACGAGAAAGATCAACGATAGTGTTATCGTTCCATACCATTTTTAGGCGAGGCTCTTCAACAACGTCTGCAACGAGTGTTGCTTCGAGATTTTCCTTTGAAGCCTCTGCCATGAACTTTTCAACGTCCTCAGGAGCAACAACAACAGCCATTCTCTCCTGTGATTCGGAAATAGCGATCTCAGTACCATCAAGACCATCGTACTTCTTCGGAACTGCATTGAGGTTGATGATAAGACCGTCTGTAAGTTCACCGATAGCTACTGATACACCGCCTGCACCGAAGTCATTGCAGCGCTTGATAAGCTTAGTTACCTCAGGATTGCGGAAAAGTCTCTGGAGCTTTCTCTCTTCAGGCGGATTACCCTTCTGTACCTCTGCACCGCAGCTTTCGAGGGATTCGAGTGTATGTGACTTTGATGAACCTGTTGCACCGCCGCAGCCGTCACGGCCGGTCTTACCGCCGAGAAGGATGACAACATCGCCTGGAACAGGTCTTTCTCTTCTGATATTTTCAGCAGGAGCCGCACCAACTACTGCGCCGATCTCCATTCTCTTTGCAACATAGCCGGGATGATATACCTCAGCAACGTGTCCGGTAGCAAGACCTATCTGGTTACCGTAGGAGCTGTAACCGTTAGCAGCACCGACAGTGATCTTTCTCTGCGGAAGCTTGCCGGTGATAGTATCTTCAACAGGAACGAGCGGATTAGCTGCACCTGTAACACGCATAGCCTGATATACATAAGAACGTCCTGAGAGCGGATCACGGATAGCGCCGCCGAGACAAGTAGCAGCACCGCCGAAAGGCTCGATCTCAGTCGGGTGGTTATGTGTTTCGTTCTTGAACATGAGTATCCAGTCTTCAAGCTTGCCGTCGATGTCTACCTTGATCTTTACAGAGCAGGCATTGATCTCCTCTGACTCATCAAGATCAGGAAGCAGACCGTCATTGCGAAGCTTCTTTGCAGCAAGAGTACCGATGTCCATAAGAGTAACAGGGCGGTCGCTTCTGCCAAGTTCCTCACGGACATTGAGATACATATCGTAAGTATCCTTGATATAAGGTGTCTTGATGTCTACCTTTTCAACATTTGTAAGGAAAGTTGTATGACGGCAGTGGTCGGACCAGTATGTATCTATCATCCTGATCTCAGTTATAGTAGGATCGCGGTGTTCCTCATTACGGAAATAGTCCTGACAGAACTTGATGTCATCGTAATCCATTGCAAGACCGAACTTGTCCACAAAAGCATGAAGCCCGATAGCATTGAGCTTTGTGAAGCCCTCAAGCACCTCAACAGTTGTCGGGATGTCGTAATTTGTATCGAGGCTCTTTACTGCTTCGAGAGAAGCTTCACGGCTCTCGACTGGGTTGATTATATAAGACTTGAGTTTCTCGAACTGTTCATCGGTGATCTGTCCGGAAACTATGTAGATACGCGCATTTCTTACGCGGCAGCGCTCTCCCTGACGAAGGATCTGTATACACTGTTCACAGCTGTCTGCTCTCTGATCAAACTGTCCCGGCAGATACTCAACCGCAAACACACGATCATTCTCGCCTGTTCTCGGCATATCGTCATAAACGAGATCGACAGCAGGCTCTGAAAAAACGGTGCTGATAGCAGCCTTGAAATCCTCCTCGCTGAGTTTATCTGCATCATAACGGTTAAGGATCCTCAGACCTGTGAGATTGAGTCTGAGCGCAGTTCTGACATCACTGAGGACTGACTGTGCCTCAACTGCAAATTCAGGCTTCTTTTCAACATAAATTCTGAATACGGACATATATTCAAGTCTCCTTCTCCCCGAAGGGGGTGTATTAAGCCGAAAGCAAGGCTTACTTGCTCCCAGCCATTAATCATAACAAATATCAGCGGTCGGTCTGCCATAACAGCATTCATGACCGGCTACTTCTATTATAACACTAATTATGCGATTACGCAAACTTTTTTCAGAATTTTTTCGTGAAATTTTTATTAACGTACCGTCAGGAGCGTGTCCCTGATGAAATTCGCTGGAATTCTCCCTTTCAAAAAGTACGGGAACAGTCCTTCCAATGAGGTTTTTCAGGTAAATATCACGGGATCTGTCGGCTTTAGCAGTCATAAGCTTCCAGCGTTCGCTCTTGACAGATTCCGGTATCTGTCCGGACATCCTGTCTGCGACAGTACCCTTTCTGCGCGAATACCTGAAAACGTGTACCTTTGCAAAGCCGACTTTTTCTATAAAATCTGCCGATTCACGGAAATCCTCATCCGTCTCCTGCGGAAATCCTACCATAATATCGGTAGTGAAAGCACATTCAGGGAAAAAATTTCTTATTCGCTCTGTGAGTTCAAGATACTCAGCAGAAGTATAGTGGCGATTCATAGCCTTTAGCATCCTGTCGCAGCCGCTTTGAAGTGACAAATGGAACTGCGGACACATCTGCGGTACAGCAGCAAGTCTCGCAAGCTGCTCGTCCGTAAGCATTTCCGGTTCAAGCGAACCAAGTCTGATACGCTTTATGCCCTCAATACCGGCGCAGATCTCTGCTGCATCAGCAAGAGTCATCCCCCATTCAGCACCGTAGAATGCAAGATTTATTCCGGAAAGCACGACCTCCTGAACGCCGTTTGCAGCCACAGCAGCAAGCTCTGAGCGTATATCGTCAGGGGCTTTAGATCTGCACCTTCCGCGCGCATAAGGTATCATGCAGTAAGAACAAAAGCGGTCGCAGCCGTCCTGTATCTTCATGAATGCTCTTGTATTATCATCGTAATGTGTACACATCAGCGGCTCGAACTTTTCTCCGCGTTCATGTGCCGGAATGTTCACAATACGGCTGCGCTCTTCAATGAATCTGCTTACAAGTTCAACTATGCGTCCTCTTTCCTTAGTTCCGCAGATTATATCAGCATCCTGAAGCTTAGCGGCATTTTCCGGATCAGCCTGCGGATAGCAGCCTGTCATAGCAATAACAGCATCAGGGAACTGAGTTCTGATCTTTCTGAGGGCATTAAGAGCACGGCTGTCTCCGGAAGAAGTTACGGTGCAGGAATTTATTACCACACAGTCAGATAATTCCGGAACAGATACAACTTCCCAGCCATTTTTTTTGAAGAGCTCCTTCATACATTCAGTTTCATAGTGATTGACCTTGCAGCCAAAAGTAATAAAATATACTTTATACATATTTCACCTTATTATCACATTATTTTCGCTGCTTCTACATATGCAGCTTGCACAAAAATCGCAAATATTTTTTGTACACTCTCAATAGTTATCTGCTATGAATAAAAACCGGCTTTGCTTTTCCGATTTTATTATACTAATTTGACGAATTTGCTATCTGCGCCTTGACAACGCGCTTTTTTAATGCTATTATATAGTTGCGGAAACGGAAAAGCCGCACGAAAAAGAAATAAACAAGAAAAAATCACACACCAACAAACACCATTCAGAATCAGGAGGTAAGAATATGACTAAGACAACTGTATTTTTACAGGCTATCAACGATGTTAAAGAATTCGTGACCATCGTAATGCACTATGACTTCGATATCGACCTTGTATCCGGAAGATATGCAGTAGATGCAAAGTCTATCATGGGTATTTTCAGCCTCGACCTTTCCAAGCCTATCCAGCTCAATGCACATACTGATGACGCTGAAAAGTTCCTCAAGGAGATCGACAAATTCATCGTTAAGTAATGTTTAACAGACATAATTAAAGGACTGCTGCTCAATGCGGCAGTCCTTTTTTCGCTTCATAAATACACCTTTTCAGCTTCATTCAGAATCCGAATCATTAATTTCGTACCGTGTGCGAGTACGCGTATGCTCATTTTCCAAAGCAAGCGCGTGAAACAAGCGTCAGCGTGGAAGCCAGCGAAGGCAACCACTTCATTCTGAATCCGAATCATTAATTTTGTACCGTGTGCGAGTACGTGTATGCCCATTTCACAAAGCAAGCGCGTGAAACAAGCGTCAACGTGGAAGGGTGCAGCGTCACGCTGCCTTAATCCCAGTCTTTTTTGTTGAATCGGTGGAAGAATTTTCTTATCGGATTTCTCACTCTTATGTCCTCAAAATGATGGTACAGGACATCCTGATTACAGCCGGCATCTGCGGAAGCTATACGTGTGTAATAGTCCTTGAACTGATCGAGCTTCATGCCAACATTTGCCTTGAGGTCAATGTCCTTATCGGTGAACACAACGGCACCATAAACAGGAGTATTCTCAAATCCGCCCTTTTTAAGGTGGTGTGTAACATTATCAATATGTGTCTTGTTCTGCATTTCGGGGTTATAGAGTTTATGCTTTACTGCGCCCATTGAGTGTTCAAGCTTTTTGCCTTTTCCGGAAACAGTACCGGAAATACCTTTTGTTTCAACAACAAGGATGCCGAATCTTCCGAATACAAGGTGATCTATCTCACAGGTCTTACGGTAAAGCGGCAGAAAAGCGTTATTGATTATACGTATGTTATCATTTTTGCCAAGTTTTTTGAGAGTTCCTGCGACCTTGCGTTCAGCTGCTCTTCCCTTTCGCTTGCCCTTGCTGAAGTAATTCGCAATACAAACGATGAACAGCAATACCAGTAACGCAGCGATTATAATGAGGATTACCTTTGTTTTTGTTTCCATAATTTTCACCCAACTTTCTGAATATTTAACATTATTTTTGCAATAATACTTTCAGACGCACAAAGCGTCGAGAAATCCCGAATAAAGAGGTGTTCTCATATGTGGGACAAATTAGCGCTTATTCTTCTTATCATAGGAGGAATAAACTGGGGATTAGTCGGAATTTTTGAACTTGATGTTATAGCATGGCTCTTTGGCGGTTCAGCAAGCATCATCAGCAGAACTCTCTACATTCTTGTAGCGATCTCAGCAGTATGGTGTATTTCCCTTCTTTTCAGAAGGGACGAAGAGCTTGCTTATGAAACAAGTTCGAGCCGATAAACTCCCTCATACGCTCCGCAAGATGCCGTCGGAGCGGATACATATACATGATAAAACAAAAGGAGGCTGTAAAAGCCTCCTTAATTATACGATCAATCACTAACGTAAGGAAGCAGAGCGATGTGTCTTGCTCTCTTGATAGCAACTGTAAGTTCACGCTGATGATAAGCGCAGGTACCTGTAACTCTTCTCGGAAGGATCTTTGCTCTTTCAGTCATGCACTTTCTGAGTTTTGTGAGATCCTTGTAATCGATCTTTTCAACTCTGTCTGCACAGAACATACAAACCTTCTTGCGAGGCTTCTTTGCAGGACGGGAATTTCTTTCCTTTTCCATGATACAAACCGCACATCTTATTAGATGTGGCTACTCCTTTCGTAAAAATTGAATTCAGTTTCCGTTATCAGAACGGAACTTCGCCATCACTGAGGATCTCTTCAAAATCGCTCAGTTCGCCGTAAGACATACTGTCATTATTCTGTGCAGCCGGTGTCGGAGCAGCCTGCTGCTGAGGAGTTTTGAAGTTATTCTGGTAGCCGTTATTCTGATAACCGCCCTGACTTCCGCCGCTTTCACCTTTACCGCCTACGAACTCAACGTTATCAACGAATACATCGGTAGTATAATGAGTAACATCCGAGTGGTTCTTATCGGTATAGCTGCCTGTTCTGAGGCTTCCTTCAACTGCGATAAGCTTACCCTTGCTGAAATAGCGTGAAACGAACTCAGCTGTCTGTCTCCATGCAGTGCATGAGATGAAATCAGCCTGTCTTTCACCGGTATTCTTATCGGCAAATCTTCTGTCAACAGCAACTGTGAAACGGCATGATGAAACGCCGCTCTGAGTCTGCCTGAGTTCAGGATCAGCAGTAAGTCTTCCAACTAAAATAACCTTGTTCATCTGACATTCTCCTCTTTAATAATGAAGCTTATTCCTCGACAACAGTTACGAGTGAACGCAGAATGCCGTCGGAAATGTTAAGACGTCTTGAAAGCTCAGCGGGATAATCCGGAGCGGACTGGAATGTATAAATTACATAGTAGCCCTCTGTCTCGTCCTCGATAGGATATGCAAGCTTGCGCTTACCCCAATCCTCGTTGACTTCAACAGCTTCGGCGTGACGCTGGATTCTCTCCTTGAACTTTTCGATGAGAGCCTTCATAGCCTCCTCGCCGTTCTTGAGACTGAACACAACCATTACTTCATACTTAGCGGATACCTTTGCCATTAATGTACACCTCCTTCTGGCTTATGCCCACAACCAACTGCGGGCAAGGATAATTAGTACCGTCAATACGATACTTAAATATTATATCACGTATTTCCGGACTTGTCAAGAAAAATTTCACATTTTTGCAAAAAAGTCCGGAGACACATCGCGCGTCTCCGGAACGTTTGTCACTTATTAATATTTTCCTTTACGACCTTAACGATGTTCTCAGCAGAAAGTCCGAACTTCTTGAGAAGATCAACTGCCGGGCCTGAATAACCGAACTCATCGTTCACGCCTATCTTCACAACTCTTACAGGACAGCTTTCTGTAACTGCTTCTGCAACAGCTGCACCAAGTCCGCCGATAACGCTGTGCTCTTCGGCTGTAACTATAAGACCTGTCTCCTTTGCACACTTAGCGATAAGTTCCTTGTCGAGAGGCTTGATAGTGTGGATATTGACTACTCTTGCATTGATGCCGTCAGCTTCGAGGACTTTAGCAGCTTCAAGAGCCTCATTGACCATAAGTCCTGTTGCAACGATAGAAAGATCGCTGCCGTCCTTCATAACAACACCCTTGCCAAGCTCAAACTTATATGTTGCTGCGTCATTGACTACCGGCACTGCAAGACGTCCGAAGCGCATATACACCGGACCGTTGAAGTCAAGCGCAGCCTTTACAGCAGCCTTTGCCTCGACATCATCGCATGGATTGATTATAGTCATGCCGGGAATAGTTCTCATGAGAGCAATATCCTCGTTGCACTGATGTGTAGCGCCGTCCTCACCTACTGAGATTCCGGCGTGAGTTGCGCCGATCTTTACATTGAGGTGCGGGTAACCGATAGAATTGCGGACTATCTCGAATGCTCTTCCGGCAGCGAACATAGCAAATGTGGAAGCGAACGGTATCTTTCCGCAGGTCGCAAGTCCTGCTGCAACGCCCATCATATTTGCCTC
This sequence comes from Ruminococcus flavefaciens, assembly GCA_015067005.1. Classification (GTDB taxonomy): domain Bacteria; phylum Bacillota; class Clostridia; order Oscillospirales; family Ruminococcaceae; genus Ruminococcus; species Ruminococcus flavefaciens_AA. The sequence goes on along the minus strand of SVNH01000016.1, from coordinate 16,492 downwards.
TGCGATACCGCAGTCAAAGAAGCGCTCAGGATGAGCCTTCTTGAAAATTCCGGTCTTGGTAGCTGCGGCAAGATCAGCATCGAGAACTACGAGGTCTTTGTATTCTTCAGCAAGGTCTCTGAGTGCCTCGCCGTAGCTTTCTCTGGTTGCTTTTTTGATAGTATCAGCCATTGTATTAGTCCTCCAATTCCTTTAACTGTGCGCTGAGTTCAGCCATTGCCTGATCGTACTGTTCCTTGTTTGGAGCAGTTCCGTGCCAACCTACCTGATTCTCCATGAAAGACACGCCCTTGCCCTTTACTGACTTCTGAATGATAGCAACAGGCTTTCCGGTAACTGATGCAGCCTCTTTGAAAGCATTTTCGATGCTGTCAAAATCGTGAGCATCCATAGTTATAACGTGCCAGCCGAATGCAGCGAATTTGTCTGTGATAGGTTCTGGTGAGCATACCTCTGCAACAGGTCCGTCGATCTGAAGACCGTTGCTGTCAACGATAGCCACGAGGTTATCGAGCTTATAATGAGCTGCGAACATAGCAGCCTCCCATACCTGACCTTCTTCTATCTCGCCATCGCCGAGGATAGTATAAACTTTGTATGACTTCTTATCAAGCTTTCCTGCAAGAGCCATACCAGCTGCTGCGGAGATTCCCTGTCCGAGAGAACCGCTCGACATATCTACGCCCGGAGTATGGATACATGGATGTCCCTGAAGGAGCGCACCTATATGGCGGAGCGACTTGATCTCTTCCTCCGGGAAGTACCCCTTTTGTGCAAGAACAGCATAGAGTGCAGGAGCAGTATGTCCCTTTGAGAGCACGAATCTGTCTCTGTCCGGAGACTCAGCATTCTTCGGATCTGCGTTCATTACAACATAATAGAGGTATGTCAGGGTATCGCTTATTGAGAGCGATCCGCCGGGATGTCCTGACTTTGCGTTATAAGTTCCCTCGATAACGCCCATTCTGACTTTGCAGGCTGTTTTCTGCAATTCTTTTTTCATTTTTGCGTCCATAATGACCTCCGGTTTATTATTATTAACGGCTCAGCCGCTTATTTGCACTTGCTTATAATATGTTCTATCAGTTCGGCGATCGCGCCCTCATCGTTTGTCTTTGTAAGAACAAGATCCGCAGCCGCTCTGACATCTTCCTCAGCATTAGCCGGACAAACTCCGTAATCTGCTGCCTTTATCATTTCTATGTCGTTATCAAAATCCCCGACAGCTACGAAGGTGTATCCCTCATATCCCGGAAATTTTCTGTATTGCTCAAGAGCAGAGCCCTTGCTTACTCCAAGCGGCAGCATTTCAAGAAAAATATCCGCCGACCGCACAAAGCTTACATTCTTATCATACCCGAACTGCCTTGTGAGGAGTTCGAGGTGGGTAACGTCCTCCGGCGCAAGTGAAAATAAAACTTTGAGCCAGCCGCCGTCCTCTATATTTTCGAGCTCAGCATACTCTGGTACGATGCCGCAGAGCCTTGTATGAAGCTGCTGGTAATCAGTATTGCGGAATACATATGTACCGTCAGTTCTGAGTACCTCGCCTCCGGCTTCCGGCATTGCTTCAAGCAGTGCCGCTGTCATTTCCCTGCATCCGTCCGGAAGAGGATGAGTGTAAAGAGCCTCGCCCTTTTCATAGTCATATATCGCAGCGCCGTTATACATTATGACCGGCTCTTTTATATCAATTATGCTCAGGAACTGCTCAAACGACTGGATAGTACGTCCGGTAGCCACTGTAAAATGCCCGCCGAGCGCTATAAAGCGTTCGATAGCCTTTCTGTCCTTATCTGTTATCTGTTTTTGTGAGTTGAGCAGTGTACCGTCGAGATCGCTCAGCAGTATAACTCTGGAAATATCCTCAAACAATCGCTTTCCCCCTACATTTTTTCAAGCTTTCTCAGAACCGACTGAAAATATTCCGGCAATTCACTTGAAAACTCCATATATTCACCTGTTGCCGGGTGAATGAAGCCTATTTTACGTGCATGAAGGCACTGACCTTCGAGCCCTTTGTAAGGCTTTCCGTAAACGTCATCGCCGAGCACAGGATGTCCTATATAAGCCATGTGAACACGTATCTGATGAGTACGTCCGGTCTCAAGGCGAAGTCTCACATGGGCATAGCCGCCATATTGCTTCAGCACTTCGTAATGAGTAATGGCATTCCGCGAATTCTCCGTAGTTACGCACATTTTTTTGCGGTCAGTCTTATGGCGTCCTATCGGAGCGTCCACAGTACCGGACGTGTTTTTAAGTGCGCCGGTAACGACAGCCTCGTACTCACGCGTAAAGCTGTGAGCCTTTATCTGCTCTGCAAGCTTAAGGTGAGAAGCATCATTCTTCGCAACAATAAGCAGTCCGCTCGTGTTCTTGTCGATACGGTGAACGATACCCGGTCGTATCACGCCGTTTATCCCTGAAAGACTTCCGCCGCAGTGATAAAGGAGCGCATTCACAAGCGTTCCGGTATAATTCCCGTGTGCCGGATGAACGACCATTCCCTTCGGTTTATTGACAACAAGCAGATCATCGTCCTCATAGACGATATTCAGCGGTATATCCTCCGGAACAGCATCCATCGGCTCAGGCTCGGGTATCTCAACTGTTATCACCTCGCCGCCGCGAAGCTTGTAGTTCTTGTTTACCGCCTTCCCATCGGCAGTAACTGCACCTTTCGAGATCAGTCCCTGCACAGCCGAACGGGTAAGAGCAATATTGTCCGAAATATACTTGTCGATTCGGGTACCAATATCCTCAGCTGAGGGTGTGAGCTTTACTGTCTCACTCATTGCCTTCTGCCTCTTTGACAGCAGCCGAAGCTTCCTGCTTTTTACGCCTGCTTTCCTTAGGTTCAACGAATATCACATAGATCATGAGCAGCGCAACTGCAACTGTAACATAAATATCAGCAACATTGAATATTGCAAAATTGAACAGCTTCACCTCAAACATATCAACAACATACCCCTGTCTGATACGGTCAATGAGATTACCGATACCGCCCGACAGGAAGAGAAGTATGATAGCTGTAAGAAGCTTTGAGCGCTTCATCGTTATGAACATTATGACCAATCCTGCAGCTATCACAAGCGATGTGAAGCCTATAAGGAACCATCGCTGCCCGGACATACTTCCGAACATAGCACCGTCATTTTCGAGATAGGTAAGATCGAGTATCTTGAAATCGCCAAAGTGTATGAAGCGTATGCTTTCCTTTTCTTTAAGGTAATGCACAGCCCAGTATTTAACTGCCTGATCCGAAATGATCAGTAATACGATAGCAGCAACAAGAAGTATTGGCATATATCTTTCCTTTCAAAGAATACGCCCGCCGTCCGTCGGGACAGCAGGCAATATTGTCCTAATTACGCTTCAATGGCAATAGCACATCTCTCGCAGAGTGTAGGATGATCGTGGTTTGTGCCAACGTACTTGGAGTAGCACCAGCAGCGCTCGCACTTCTCACCGTCTGCCTTTGCGACCTCAAATGAAGTCTCAGTGCCGGACTTTTCAACCTCAACACCTGATACGATGAGTATATCCTTGAACTGCTCAGCAAGTGCTGAATATCTGTCGAAATCAGCATCGCTGCTCTTGATGATTATCTTAGCTTCAAGAGACTTACCAATAGTCTTAGCATTTCTTGCTTCTTCAAGAACCTTGTTTACTGCTTCACGGGTACTGTAAATGAAGCTCCACTTATCTGTGAACTCAGCATCAAATGCAATACCTGACTTTTCTGGCATCTGGTTAAGGAATACGCTCTCAGTATCATCATCAGCGGAGTGCGGCATGAACTGCCATATCTCCTCGGCAGTGAACGAGATGATAGGTGCAGCAAGTCTTGCGATAGCGCTCAGAATGCGGTACATAGCGGTCTGAGCGGCACGGCGTACAACAGAATCTTCCTTCTCACAGTAAAGTCTGTCCTTGATGATGTCGAGGTAGAAGTTAGACATATCAATTACGCAGAAATTATGGAGCGCATGGAATGCGATGTGGAAATCGAATGCTTCGTAGCCCTCTTTGACCTTGTCAATAAGCGCATCAAGGCGCATAATCGCCCATTTATCGAGCTCTGTAAGCTTATCATCAGAAACGCTGTCCTTATCAGGATCAAAACCATTGCCGTTTCCGAGGTTTCCGAGGATGAATCTTGCAGTATTTCTTATTTTCTTGTAAGCATCTGAAAGCTGACCGAGGATAGTCTTTGAGATACGGATGTCGCTGTGATAATCCGATGAAGCTACCCAGAGTCTGAGGATGTCAGCACCGTACTGGTCTGTGATCTCGCTCGGATCTATACCGTTTCCGAGAGACTTATGCATAGCCTTGCCTTCGCCGTCAACTACCCAGCCGTGTGTGCAGACAGCCTTATATGGGGAAGAACCCTTATATACAACGGATGTAAGAAGTGATGACTGGAACCATCCTCTGTACTGGTCTGCACCTTCAAGGTAGAGGTCAGCAGGCCATGAAAGGCTCGGGAAGTCCTCTCCGTCCATAACAGAGGTGTGTGATACACCGCTGTCGAACCAAACATCCATGATGTCATATTCTTTGGTAAACTCGCCGCAGCCGCATTCACACTTGACTGTTGACGGGATAAATTCGGAAGTATCCTTAGTCCACCATGCATCGCTGCCTTCCTTGCGGAAGAGATCAGCAATAGCAGCGATTGTTTCGTCAGTACAGATAGGCTTACCGCAGTCCTTACAGTAGACAACCGGTATCGGAACGCCCCATGTTCTCTGACGTGAGATACACCAGTCGCTTCTGTCGCGCACCATTCCCTTGATGCGGTCCTCGCCCCATTCAGGGATCCACTTTACAGATTCGATAGCCTTGATCGCATCATCCTTGAATCCGTTTACTGAGCAGAACCACTGTTCAGTTGCTCTGTAAATGATCGGGCTGTTACATCTCCAGCAGTGCGGATACTGGTGGACGATCTTCTGTGTAGCGAGCATAGCGCCGAGCTCTGTAAGCTTCGCAGCAATTGCCTTGTTAGCCTGATCTGTGTCCATACCCTCGAATTCGCCTGCTTCGGCGGTCTGCTTGCCCTTAGCGTCAACACATACGATGATACCGATGTCATCATACTTCTTGCAGACCTCAAAGTCCTCGACACCGTAGCCCGGAGCAGTATGTACGCATCCTGTACCGCTTTCGAGAGTTACATGATCGCCGACAATGATCGGTGACCGACGGTCATAGAGCGGATGCTTTGTCTTCATGCCTTCAAGCTCTGCGCCTGTAAAGCAGCCCTCAGTTGTATATTCAGTGATACCGGCAGTTTCCATAGTTGTTCTTACAAGCTCTTCTGCCATCACGTAGTATTCATCGCCAACATGAACAAGTGTGTAATTATACTCCGGTCCGAGACATATAGCAAGGTTTCCGGGGATAGTCCATGTAGTAGTAGTCCAGATAACGAAGTATATCTTGGAAAGGTCAAGTCCCATGCCCTTGAAGATACCCTTGTCATCAGTTACATTGAACTTAACGTAGATAGAGTAGCACGGATCGTTTGAGTACTCTATCTCAGCCTCAGCGAGGGCTGTATTACAGTCAGGACACCAGTAAACCGGCTTAAGTCCCTTATACATATAGCCCTTCTTAGCCATTGAGCCGAATACCTCGACCTGTCTTGCTTCATAAGCCGGACGGAGTGTGAGGTAAGGATAGTCATAATCTCCCAGCGAACCGAGTCTCTTGAAGCCCTTCATCTGGTTTGCGACCTGTGCCATAGCATATTCACGGCAGTGCTTTCTGAGTTCTGTCGGAGGGATAGCGCCATCCTTGACGCCGATAGCTTTCATTGCTTTCAGTTCGATCGGAAGTCCGTGAGTATCCCAGCCCGGAACATAGGGGGCACAGAATCCGCTCATATTCTTATACTTTACAATAATATCCTTAAGTGTCTTATTAAGAGCATGACCCATGTGTATCTCTCCATTAGCATACGGAGGACCATCGTGGAGAATATAGGACTTCTTTCCCTTATTCTTCTCGATCATTTTGTAGTAAAGTCTCTGCTTCTCCCATTTTTCGAGAGTTTCCGGTTCTCTCTTCGGAAGATTTCCGCGCATCGGGAATTCTGTTGACGGTAAATTCAGGGTGTTATTATAATCCTGTGCCATTTTAATGCGAGCATGACGCAGCAGCGCCAGCTCCTCCTTTCAAACTGATTTACGGTAATTACTTACCTTTGGGCATAGCCCGTTATCAAAACAAACAGCAGACTTAGCTTGCAGCATGAAAGCCGGTCTGCGGTTATATTTAACGATATGATTATTCAGCAGCAACAGCAGCTGCGATCTCCTCAGCTGTTTCAGGCTCGTAATTTGAAGCTTCCTCAACAGTTTCAGGCATAGATGAGATAAGTTCAAGGTGGCTCTTATACATATCGAAGAGGCTCTTCTTGAAATCAGCGACCTGCTGCTGAGCCTCGATAAGAGCTTCCTTCTCCTTAGCGATCTCTTCGCGGTTCTTCTCCATAGCTTCAGCGTGCTGACGTACTGCCTCATCCTCAAGTGCAGCAGCCTTAGCCTCAGCCTCAGCAATGATAGATTCAGCCTTTTCGTTAGCCTCAGAGATCACCTGATGTCCCTGTCTCTGAGCGCCGAGGAGAGCGTCCTTAAGAGCGTCCTCATCCTTCATATACTCTCTTACCTTGTCAGCAAGGATCTGTATCTTATTGTTTGCCTCGGCACGTTCACGCTCCATCTCATCGAGTTCAGCCTCAAGCTGAGAAAGGAATTCGTCGATCTCTTCCTGCTTATAGCCGAAAGCAGCCTTTTCAAATCTCTTATTTCTGACATCTTTTGAAGTTATCATTTTTATTCACCTCTAAATATATTTACGAAGATTTATGTGTATGCGGCCTTTTTTAGTCAGACCGTCTATACCGGAAAGAATATACCTTCCGCTGCCTCTTATTGAAAGAATATCTCCTTCTTTCAATTCCTGGGAGACTGAAGCAGCAGTAAAATGATTTATCTCCACCCTGTCCGAACGGATAAGTGCAGCCGCTTTTTCGCGGCTGAGATTCGCCGCAAGGCTGACGATGCAGTCAAGTCTCAGGGAAGCGACAGTTCCGCTTATCTCCTTGTATTTCTGCTCTGCATCGAGCCTGAAATCCACATCATCCGTTATCTTAACTCCGACTCTTCCGATCTTTGTTACTGAATCCATGATGGCTTTTGCTGCGACCTCAGTTACGAAAGTCTGGGTCTCACCGTCGCTGACAATAATATCCCCTATTACCTCACGTTTTAAACGCTGCCCCATAAAACTTCCGAGAAAATCCCGGTGTGTGAGCCTGTCCTCTTTCCTGTAAGTGAAAGTAAGGCATTTCATGGGGAAATCCTCTTCAGCCGGCACAGAACAATATATCGGATAGACCGCAAGCATTTTTCTTCTTGCATCTGCAAAGCCGCCGCTGAAGGTCCAGCCGAAGTCAGAAGAGAGTCCTCCGCACCATTTTTCGGCAACAACACATTCATGCTCATCGAGGAACGATGAATATACCGGACATCCATAGCGTTCACAGCGGTCTGCCATATCACCGAGTTTAGCTTCTAAAAGCTTGTCCTCAGAATCATTCATCAGATAAATACGCCGTTGTTCTCCAGTTCGCCGACGAGATCCTCACCAATGAATCCTACATTATAAGGTGTGATGATATAGGTAAGGTTTGCAACTGGCTTGAGGCTTCCGCCGTTAGCATAAGCAACGCCTACGAGGAAGTCGATGATCCTTCTCTTGTTCTCAGGAGAAGCTGTCTCAAGGTTAAGAACTACTGTCTTCTTGGCAATAAGGTGATCTGCGATCTGCTTAGCATCTGTGAAAGCAGAGGGCTTTACGAGAACTACCTGGAGCTGTGCAGTAGTCTGGATATTTACAACTTTATTTCTTCTTCCGGTTGTAATACCCTCACTGCCGGAAGATAAGCCGGAAGCAGATTCCTCTGATTCCGAACGTGAATAGCTTGGTCTTTCGCTGCCTGCGCGCATCGGCACATCAGCCTCATCAAAATCCTCATCCTCTGAAGCAAAGAAAAATTCCTTGATGTTCTCAAACAGTTTCATTTGAATACTCCTTCTCCGCATTTTTTTATTTATTTATGCCGTGAAAGCAATGCGGGCTTCCGCGGACTTTTATACAGACAGCACCCGCTTTTTTCTGTGCTTCAGCGCACATCATGCTGCCGCAGGATACCATCTCTGAAATAGCTTATTTATAGCTGCGTGCTCCGAACAGACCTGTTCCGACTCTTACGAGTGTTGAACCGAATCTGACAGCGTCAGCATAATCGTGTGTCATACCCATAGAAAGCACATCCATTGAAAACTCTCCGGAGTATCTTTCAAACAGTTCACTCATCCTTCCGAGGAAAATATCACTTTCAGAAGGCGGTGGGATCGTCATAAGTCCTCTGAGCCTGATGCCCTCGGTCTGTGAAGCCTTCATGAGCAGTTCGTGAAGGTCATCCGGATGAACTCCGCTTTTGGAATCCTCTCCGCCGATATTGACCTCGCACAATATATCCATTATCCTGCCGTTCTTAACGGCAAGGCGGCTTATCTCTCCGAGCAGCTTCTCGCTGTCTACGGACTGTATCATACTGACATCATTGATGATGTATTTAACTTTATTCGTCTGAAGGTGACCGATCATATGGACCTCAGCCGAGCTGTCGTAGCTGTCCTTCTTTGAAAGGAATTCCTGAACGCGGTTCTCACCGAGGAGGTCTACCCCTTCGGCTATCGCATGATTAACCGCTTCCGGTGCGACTGTTTTTGTAACAGCCATGAGCCTTACGCTTTCCGGAGCTCTTCCGGCAGCCGCACAGGCTTCACCAATATCAGCCTTAATTCTTCTGAGGTTCTCGCTGATATAATCAAACTCGTTCCCCATATCAATCAACACCTTCGATCATAATATCGTCATAGAGAAGAAGGTAGCTGTCGTCTCCGAGATGATCCAGAGATGAAAGCACGTAATCGCTTCCTTCATATATGACATCTATCTTTTTGAAAAGCACCTGCTCACCTTTAAGAACATAAACACCCTTATAAGTGACCTCGGTAGTTTCGGTAGTATCGCCCTCGCCCTTCTTTTCTTCAGCCGTTACGAATCTGATAGCCTCACGCGGGACTTTAAGTCCGCGGTAATTGCCTCTTACCAGTTCGATATTCTCAGTTCTGTGCTGAACGAGTTCGCTGCTGAATTCACGGCAGGCAAGTATAAGGATAGTCTGTTTCGGATCACCTTCATCACGGACATCAAGGATCTCAGCAGTAAAAATATCTTCCGAGGATTCCGGTCTTATTCGGACATACTCTCCTATTTTGTACTCCTGATGGGTGTTGTCCACAACTCCGGCGAGGTACCAGTTATATCCATCAACAAGCTTTCCGACGACTTTCGGATCATCTGAACGCCTGTCATAAACATCATTAAGCTGCTCAACGGTAAGGCTATCGAGCATATCGCTTTTCAGCTTGTCCTCATAGCCGTCGCAGTAGCTTACAAAATAGCATGATTCCGGCGATTTAACAGTCTCGATAGGCTGCTGGGCTTGTTTTTTCAGTTTATCTATCTCTGTTTGCAGGTCGATTATCTGCTGAGTAAAATCATTAACCTCATTGGTAATGATCTGATAGGTACTCATCTGAACGAGAAGATCGTCCTCAAGAGAACTGATCTGCTTGAAGTCCTGCTTATCGCGGCAGAGCATGAGGTTTCGGTAGTTTTCTTCGATACTTGCTGAAAGATCAGCCGGCTGCGCGGATTCGCGCGTACCCGGATTCTGTATTTTCATCAGTATCGCAAGCTTTTTCTCAAGCTGAGCCTGTTCACGCTTACGGGTTATCTCATCGCCGCTTGAATAGGCTTCGGCAATAATGCTTCCGTTACCAAGCTTTCCGCCGTCCGAGACCTTATAGCTGAGGATACCATTGCCGCTGTAAAGCACCGGTTTCTCATCCCTTATAAATACCCCTTTGAACTCCGCAGAAGCCGTAACTTCAGAGATAAGTGCGCTTTCGGTCTCACTTTCGCGGTTTTTCTGGTTATATATAACACTTATGAATATCACCAGAAACAGAACAAGGACCGTATTACGCAAAACTTTGACCAGAATGCTGCCTTCAGATCTTGCGAAGCGCATTCAGATCACCTTATTCGCTTTTCTCAGCTGCGTCGAGGATAGAAACCGCTCTTGCAGGGATAATAGTAGAAATAGCGTGTTTATAAACGAGCTGCTGTTTGCCGTCACAGTCAAAAATGGCAACGTAGCTGTCAAAACCTCTTACCATGCCCTTGAACTGGAAGCCGTTGGTAAGGATGATAGTTACCATTATCTTGTCCTTTCTGCACTGATTGAGGAATACATCCTGCAAATTGATAGTCTTGTTCATACACATTCTCCTGACTTTAAATATTAGCAGTCACGCGACTGTTTTTATCTTGTCTGTATGTATTCTGAAACACATTAAAAATACACACATTACATTATATCATATATTCCAATAATTTGCTATACATTTTTTGCATTTTTCTAAAATTTCATCCATTTTAGCAAATTCGTCTAAAATAATCCACTGAATCCGGTCATTTTTTCTAAACCATGTGAGTTGTCTTTTGGCATATCGTCGTGTTTCCTGTTGGATTTTGGCTATTGTCTCCTCTAAAGAAGCTTCGCCGTTAAAATACGGAATGAACTCCTTGAAGCCGATCGCATTTGCAGATGTACTCATTCCGCCTTCTTTCCAGAGCTCTCTCGCTTCTTCAACGATGCCTTTGTCTACCATCTGCATCACGCGCTGATCTATTCTGCGGTAAAGCACGGCTCTGTCGCTGTAATTCAGCCCTATGATGAGCGGATCGTATGGACTTTCCACGGTCCTGCTTTCCCGTTTGAGTTCAGTGAAGCGCCTTCCGGTAACATGATAGACCTCAAGCGCACGTATCACTCTGACAAGATTATTCGGATGTATAGCTTCTGCTGCTTCCGGATCAACTGCTGCGAGCCTTGCATGAAGCGCTTCACAGCCGTTCTCACGCGCGAATACGGTTAATTCTTCACGGTAAGCCTCATCCCTTCCTCCATCCGCGAACTTTGTATTCTCAAGCAGCGAATCTATGTACAGCCCCGTTCCGCCGACAATTACCGGCAGCTTTCCGCGGCTGATAACCTCCTCTATCTTATTGTTTGCGAGCTGAACGTAATCTGCTGTACTGAACGTTACATCCCTGTCGAGAAAATCTATGAGGTGATGAGGTATCCCCTGCATCTCTTCCTGCGTCGGCTTTGCAGAGGCTATGTCCATTCCCTTGTATATCTGCATGGAATCGGCAGATATTACCTCTCCGCCGTAAAGCTTTGCAAGCTCAACACCGAGAGCCGTCTTACCGGAAGCAGTCGGACCGACAACCGCAAGAAGCCTTGGCTTATTTGCTATCTGCGCCATTTTCGTCCTCCTCTTCCTCACGTATGCGTTTGTTCACAAGACGCTGTGCAAACACGGTAACACCTACACATAACAGAAGTCCGACAAGCAGTATAACAATAAATATTATCAACATAGAGCTGAAAAAGCTATCAATGATATTTTCAGTTCCAGATAAAGCCATAGTCATAAAGCATCATCCCCTTCCGCAGAATGCACATCATTCATTGCGTATCATTACCGCATTCTTCCTTATTTTCGCCTTTTTTGAACAGCTTCTTATATGTGAGAGTGATAGTTGCAGCGCATACCGAAGCCGCAAAAACTCCCGGGATAAATACAAGTGCAAAAGCAAAGAAGCCTCTTATAAATTTATTTTTGCTCTTTACTATATCCGGTCTTATGATAAAAAGTCCCATTACAACAACAAAAGCTATTGCAAATGAGATCAGCATAAATCTGACCTTTCTACTCCATAAAAATGACATTTTATCCTCCAAGTAAGCTTATGTCCTTCCAAACTGATGATCTATGTTTGATTTTGTCATTGTGAACATTACCGGTCTGCCGTGAGGACAGTGACGTATCGTATCATCATTGTAAACTCTGTCGGCAAGCGCCTGTAATTCAGCGAGGCTGTTCTTGTCATTGCCGCGGATAGCCGATTTGCAGGCAACTGTATGAAGCAGGTCATCAAGCGAATGCGACTGCGGATCATGCTTGTTCATCCTGAGATTCACAGCTATCTCCGCGATTATCTCCTCCATATCGAGTTCCATGATGAACGTAGGAACAGCCGTTGCAACAGCACAGGGCTTTTGCGAAAAATCAAAGCTGAATCCCATATCCGCAAGCATTTCCGTATTCTCTTCAAGCGCACTGAAATCGTCTCCGGCAAGCAGAACTTTAACTCCGTTTATGAGCATCTGGCTGTACTGCCGGCAATTCCGGCTCTTTAATTCCTCAAAAATTATTCTTTCATGTGCAGCGTGTTTGTCTATCAGTATGAATTTCTTATCATCTGTTTCGGCAACGATATATACTCCGAATGCCTCACCGATAACACGTATTTTAGGCTTTTCAGTCCATTGAGACACCTTTTCATCCGAAATTATAACAGGCTCAGGAGCTTTCTTGAAGCTTGCTGAATTGATATAACTGAATCCCTCAACAGGCTTGATCTCCGGAATCTCTTCCTCTTTTTCCTCAGGCTCAGTATTTTCTTCATCAGCACTGACATTCTCAGTCAATTCTGTTTCCATAACGGAATGCTGCGGCACTTCAATATTTACCGCAGCCTCAGCCTTTTCACCTTCGGCAGGCTTATTATATGCAGAAAATGGTTCAATATCCGCAGTTTCAGGCTCCGGCGCAGAAATCTCAGCGTTCCGCGGCTGTTCTATGCTTTTTTCAGCCTCCGCGATCTTGTCAACAGGAGTGAAAATGAATTCCTGCTGCTTTACCTCCTGAGGCTCTTCCGGCTTTTTAGTCCAGTCAACACGCGGCTTCATCCGGAATTCATACACCATGCCGTCCTCGCTCAGGGCATTCTTAACTGCAAAATATATAGCGTCCGAAACGTTCTTCTCATCAGTGAATCTTACTTCCGCCTTTGCAGGGTGGATATTGACATCCATAGCCGACGGCGAGAGGTCTATCATCATTACACAAGCCGGAAATTTCCCGACCATTATCATATTTGTATACGCATTTTCAAGCGCAGATGTACAGATCCTTGAACGGACATATCTTCCGTTCACGAAGAAATTCTGGAAAGACCTGTTAGTGCGTGAATACAGCGGCTTTACGACATATCCGCTTACGTGTACACCATTATATTCATAATCCGTCTCGACAAGGCTGCGTGTAAAATCCCTGCCGTAAATAGCATATATAGCCGAATAGAGCTCGCCGTCACCGCTTGAATTGAACTCAACACGGTTATCACGTATGAACTTGAAAGCTATATCGGGATGAGACATCGTTATTTTCTGGAGTATCTGACTGACCGCGTTTCCCTCTGTTACGTCCTTTTTCATGAACTTTCTGCGCGCAGGGACGTTATAGAAGAGATCGCGTATGATTATAGTGGTACCGTCCGGACAGCCGCCCTTTTCATGTGATACCTCAACGCTGCCTTCGATATTGTAAAGAGTTCCGTAAGTCTCACCTTTCGGCTTGGTCATTACCTCGACCGATGATACAGCTGCTACCGAAGCAAGAGCCTCACCTCTGAAACCGAGCGTAAGGATATTATCAAGATCAGCCTTGTCGCTTATCTTGCTTGTTGCATGGCGAAGGAACGCCTTTGGAACGTCCTCGAAGGAGATACCGCATCCGTCATCGGTAACTCTCATGTATGTAGTACCGCCGTTCTTTATCTCAACGGTAATATGCTTTGCACCTGAATCCACGGAATTCTCGACCAGTTCCTTTATCACCGACGAAGGTCTTTCTATGACCTCGCCTGCTGCGATAAGTTCAGAGACTTCCTTATCCAAAACATTGATAGTCGGCATATAAACTCCTTTTCTGCGGTAATATCAAACTATCCTTCCGGTAACAGCCCAGTTCATAGAACCGGTCACTTCAACATCTACAAACTGTCCGATCAGCGATTCATCGCCCTCGAATTCAACTATGATGAATTCGCTGCTTTTTCCGGTTATACAGCCTTTTTTCTTCTTGGATACATCATCAGCAAGAACCCTCATGCGTCTGCCGATGAAGCGTTTATAGTGCTCGGTAGAGATCTCCCTCTGAGTTTCAAGGAGCTCACGCATACGTCTGCTTTTGACCTCATCAGAAACAGCATCCGGCATTTCAGCCGCCTTTGTCCCCGATCGCTTCGAGTAAATGAACGAGTAGATATTGTCATACCTCACACGTTTAATTATATCAAGAGTTGCCCTGAAATCCTCATCTGTTTCATCAGGGAAACCAACTATCAGATCAGTAGTGAGTGAAAAATCCGGATCTTTACTGTAAATATAGTCAACAATGCTGAGGTAATCCTCAGCGCTGTAACGGCGGTTCATTCGTCTGAGAACATCGCTGCTTCCGCTCTGTACAGGCAGGTGAAGGTGCTTTGCTATCTTATCGCACTCAAAAATAGTGTCGATGAGTTCCTTTGAAGCGTCCTTCGGATGCGAGGACATAAACCGCACGATAAAATCGCCTTCTATCGCATTTATCTCCCTGAGAAGCTGCGGAAAGCTCATGGTATTTTCAAGGTCTTTTCCGTAAGAATTGACATTCTGTCCAAGCAGCATTATCTCCTTGTAGCCGCTGCTTACGAGCTCTCTTACCTCTGAGATTATATCCTCCGGCTTGCGGCTGCGCTCACGTCCGCGGACGTAGGGAACTATACAATAGGTGCAGAAATTATTGCAGCCGAACATTATAGGTACAGATGCCTTGAAGCTGCTGTCACGGATCTGAGGAACAACAGCTGAAAAATCGTCATATTCAGCGATGTCCGCACCGAATCCGCGTCCTCTGAGGCTGTCCCTGAGAAGTGCCGGCAGACCGTTTATAGCGGAAGTTCCCAGAACAAAATCCACCTGAGGATATGATTTCTTTATCTTCTCAGCTATGTGGCTCTGAGCTGTCATACATCCTGCGATACCGATCATGACAGAAGGCTTATTTTCCTTCAGCTTTTTCATGCTGCCAACTATGCCGAAAACCCTGTCCTCAGCCGATTCTCTGACAGCACAGGTGTTAAGTATGATAAGGTCGGCATCGTTCTCGTTATCGGTAAATCCGAAACCCATACTGCTGAGAAGTCCCTTGATCTTTTCGCCGTCGGAAACATTCAGCTGACAGCCAAAGCTGCGTACATAGGCTATATGCGGTCTATTGCCGTATATTTCTCTGATCTCGTTGATAATGACACTGTTATCGTTCAAGTCCTGCACCTCACATCTGGTTTTGATACGCTCTCATTTAAACATACATAATTAGTATAGCACATTTTCAGCGCAGTTGCAAGTATTTACGCAATAAAAAAGGACTGCCGAGGGGAGCCCCTCCGGCGGAATCGTGGCATAAAATTACCGAGCCCGTACTTCCGGACTCGGTAACCCACTTTTTCCGCTAAAGGCAGCTGACTGAATCAGTCCCTTCAACTTTTTTATGATCTGAATGCTCCGTAACGGCGATCACTCAATCGGTTTGTCAGCTGCATTCGTAGTATTCGCGCCTTTCTGAATATCTGCACCGTATTTGATAATGTGAATGAACAGAAGTATAATGAGTACCAGCATCATTACGCCGATTCCCTCAGCACCGCATATTACAGCGATAACGCCGATCGGAATGAGTGATTTTCCGAACGAACACATCGCCTTGATAACTTCATCGCTGAAAGGTGTTTCGCACTTTGCAAGAGCCTTTGCAAGAGTTCCGCCAAAAATGAGTGCTATATACAGGAACACACAAGTAATAGCAACTGCAAAGCAAATTCCGGCGATCATTATTTTAAGCTCTTTGGCAGTCATATCATTAAGAGTACCCGCCACGGTGATCTCTCTGTTATCATCATCAATTTTTGTATCTCTCACTTTCAGCTTCAGCTTGATACCCATTATATCCCACTTATCATTGCTTTCTTCAACTTTTATCAAGCTATCCGGGATATCATCTCTATCGATCCTGATAGTTGCATTACAGTTTGCATTGATGTCTATTGCATCGTCAGGAACAGTAAGTACGGCTATTCCGATTATCAGTGAAACTACAAATCCGATAATTACCAGAATTTTAGCAATAATAGTTACAATACGGAACACCTTGCCAATAGTGTTGATACTTTTAACATTTGCGTTGATCTGTGCCATAATGATTCCTCCATTCCAAAAGCTTATCGCTTATTATTGTAGTTATATCATATCATATACAACTAAAATTGTCAATATTTTTTGTAAAAATTCTCATAAGCACATCAATAAACATCCCCCGGCAGAGCCGGGGGTTTTTCCGTAAACGCCCCATAGGGGCTCAGAATACAAGCCACGCCTGAA
>SVNH01000015.1 GCA_015067005.1 Ruminococcus flavefaciens | reverse complement strand
AGGAGTTTTTCTTTCAAGCCTTATAGCTTTAAGCTCTTTTGAACCCCCAGTCAAACTGGGGGTTTTCTAATTACAAAAAAAGAGCGGACATTTGTCCGCTCTTGAAGCATCATTACATTAACTCGCAGATGAGATTAGAGAACTCGACCGGATCTTCGATACTAAGTCCTTCGATAAGAAGTGCCTGATCGTAAAGGAGCTTTGCATACTTGCCGAGCTTATCCTTATCACCGGAATCACTTACTGATTTCAGCTTATTGAATATATCGTGCTCAGGATTGATCTCAAGCACTCTCTGTGCCTGTATCTTCTCATTGTTCGGAAGCGAATTGAGCACCTTCTCCATTTCAAGAGAGATCTCACCCTCACTTGTAAGGCATACAGGATGAGAACGAAGTCTTTGTGAAAGGATAACCTTTGCTACCTTGCCGCTGAGTGCTTCTGAAAGTCCGCTGAGAAGATCTGAATTTTCTTCCTCTTTAGCTTTGAGCTCTTCCTTCTTCTCATCTGTTTCAAGTCCGAGATCTTCGGCAGATACCGAGCGGAACTCCTTATCCTTATACTGGTGGAGCGCCTTTACTGCAAACTCGTCAACGCTGTCGGTAAGGTAAAGTATCTCATAGCCCTTATCGAGAATGAGTTCTGTCTGCGGAAGCTGCTCGATACGTGAAATGCTCTCGCCTGTTGCATAGTAGATGTACTTCTGCTCCTCGCCCATAGCTGTTACATATTCATCAAGAGTTACAAGCTTCTTCTCCTTCGAGGATGTGAACATAAGAAGCTCCTGAAGCTTGTCCTTATTCATGCCGAATTCACTGTAAACGCCATATTTAAGCTGTAAGCCGAATGCTTCCCAGAACTTCTCATAGTTTTCGCGGTCGTTTTTGAGCATTTTCTTGAGTTCGCTGCTGATAGTCTTTTCGATACTCTTTGCGATAACCTTCAGCTGACGGTCATGCTGGAGCATCTCACGCGAAATATTGAGTGAAAGGTCTTCTGAATCAACAAGTCCCTTTACAAAGCTGAAATAGTCCGGAAGGAGGTCAGCGCACTTGTCCATTATGAGGACACCGTTAGAGTAAAGCTGAAGTCCCTTTTCATACTCCCTTGAGTAGTAGTCAAAAGGCGCTTTTGACGGTATAAAGAGCAGAGCGTTGTAAGCCGGCATCTCATTGCTGATGTGAGAATACTTCAACGGCTCATTGTAATCATAGAACTTCTCAGTATAGAAGTGCTTGTAGTCCTCTTCTTTTAACTCGTTCTTGTTCTTCTTCCAGAGCGGGACCATGCTGTTGAGAGTTTCAACTTCGATAAAGTCCTCATATTCAAGAGGCTTCTTTGCTTCCTTGTCCTCCTCGGACTGCTCCTTCGGACGGCTGTGAGACATCTCCATTTTTACAGGGAAACGGATATAGTCAGAATACTTCTTAACGAGCGACTTTATCCTGTACTGGTCGAGGAACTCGGAATACTTCTCATCATCAGTATCATCAAGCATTTCAAGGATTATTTCAGTACCGGCGCTTGACTTCTCAGCCTCAGAGATAGTATAGCCGTCAACGCCCTCGCTCTCCCACTTGAAAGCCTTGTCGCTGCCATAAGCCTTAGAGATAACAGTTACCTTCTTTGCGACCATAAATGCAGAATAAAAGCCTACACCGAACTGTCCTATGATCTGGTTATCCTCTTCAAGCTTGTTTTCATTTTTGAATTTGAAAGAGCCGCTGTTTGCGATAGTACCGAGGTTATTCTCAAGTTCTTCCTCTGTCATACCGATACCATTATCGGTTATTTTAAGAGTTTTAGCGTCCTTATCAGAGGTTATCCAGATAGCGAAATCGTCCTTGTTAAGCCCTACCTTGTCATCTGTGAGCGACTTGAAATAAAGCTTATCAATTGCATCGCTGGCGTTTGATATAAGTTCTCTCAGGAATATTTCCTTGTGAGTATAGATCGAGTGGATCATCATTTCGAGGAGTCTTCTGGACTCTGCTTTGAACTGCTTTGTTTCCATTTAAAACATCTCCATGAAAGTTTTTAGCACTCTCTGCGTTTGAGTGCTAAATCAAGTATATAACTTCTCACGCTAAAAATCAACCCTGTTCATGGAAAGTTTACAATTTGTTCATATTTAAGCGGGAATTTAAATGTCAGCGGATTCCGGAGGGCTTGCCTCCACATAAACAAAGCCAGATGACAGCACAAAATGCGTCAACTGGCTTTATCAATACTAATATCAACAATGAACACTTTTCATATCTCCGGACAGTGCGGAAACATAACATCTCCGCATCATGCCCTTTGAATATGTAATATAAATCAGAAATATGGCTTTATCATTCAGCCTCTGCCGCATCAAGAACTTCATCTAAATCAGCTTCATCTATTCCGCCTTCAGCGAGTGTGTGGAGGAATAATGCAATATCAACTGAATCCTCTTCAGAAACTTCTGTAAGAACAGTAGAACCGCTCTTGCAAGCCATCTGAATCTGTGAACCGTCAGAAGAAATTGTAAGGCTGAGTTTTTCGAGAGCATTGTGCTGCTCATCATAGAGAGTTAATCCGGTAGTATCAAGGCTCCAGAGATACTTGCCTGCTGATTCTGAACCGTCAGCATCGAGCTCATAGAATTCGAGTTCGCCGTTCTCAAGTGAAAGTGCAGCGAAGCTTCCGTCAGTTGAAGGACCAGCCCAGTATGTACCGTCAAGTGCATCAGCAATCTGGCAAACTAATGCTTCTTCTTCAAGTATCTTAGCAGCATCTTCAAAAGTAGCTGCTTCAACTTCTGTCATAACAACAGCATCATTGAGAATGATAAGCTCATGATCGAGGTCTAATGACCACGGAATAGCAAATACAGGCTGTGTAAGCTCAGCATCACTGAAAATGTAGAATGTCGGATCCCCCTCAGCAACGCCCCAGTATCCTTCAAAGCTTGAATCGTCGTCGCATTCAAGGATAACCTGCTCATCAGAGAAAGCTAAAGCATAGCAGTTAAAGTCTGCGTCCATACCAACCCATACAGAGTTAGCTACTGCATTAACGTATTCGGAAGGCATTTCAGCCTGTGCAGCAGGAGCTGCAGGAGCAGATGTCTGCTTTGCAACAGCAGAAGAACCCTTCTTCTGTGTCTTTGAACCGCTGGAAGCTTTAGTTGCAGCTGCCTTTGTAGTAGAAGCTGCTGTTGTTGATTCAGTTGCAGCCGCAGTTGTAGAAGCAGCTGTTGTAGAGGCAGCCGTTGTTGTTTCCTTGCTGCTGCTGTCACTGCTTCCGCCGCATGATGTGAGCGACATTGATGCTGAGATAACTGCAGCAAGCACTAATGCGATTTTCTTCATAGTTCCCATCTTCTTTTCCTCCAAGATTTAATAATATTTGAATAACCCTTTTACCGATACGCACAGTGCAAATTTTAATTTGCGTATGCGTTTGGCAGTAAAAAAATAAAAAAGCGCACTCCGCCGGACATGATTATCCTGCGAAATACGCTTTATTACCATATGAAATTGTCGAATGGGTACAGTTAGTTAATTTACCTATATATATATTAACTAAACGTCCAACTGTTCCCATGATCAACACTCCTAAAAACTGATGATAAAACATTCTACCATATTTTAGCGCATTTGTCAATTGCTCTATATCAATTTTGTAACTTATTCACAAAAAAAGCAGGCGAACGCTTTAAAACGTCCGCCTGTGTTCTTATTAGGTTATGCTGTTGATTCGCCCCGATAAACGGTATATTACAATTATTCAACCGGTACGATCCAGCCGAATGTATCCTCGATCTTGCCCCACTGGATACCTGTCATTGTATCATAGAGCATCTGTGAGATCTTACCGATCTTATTATCGTTGATCTCCATAACCTTGTCGTTCCACTTGAGGTGACCAACAGGTGAGATTACAGCAGCTGTACCAGTACCGAATACCTCATCGAGCTTACCAGCATCGTATGCATCAGCGATCTCCTGGATAGTGATACGTCTTTCCTCAACTGTAAGTCCCTTGGACTTGCATACTTCGATAGCAGACTTTCTTGTGATACCTGGGAGGATAGAGCCCTGAAGCATAGGTGTAACAACCTTGCCGTCGATAACGAAGAAGATGTTCATAGCGCCAACTTCTTCTATGTACTTCTGTTCAACGCCGTCGAGCCAGAGAACCTGTGAGTAGTTCTGCTTGTGAGCCTCGTCCTGACCGATAAGAGAAGCAGCGTAGTTACCGCCTGTCTTAGCGAATCCCATACCGCCTCTTACAGCGCGGACATACTTGCTCTCAACGTAGATATTAACAGGATTGAGACCGCTCTCATAGTAAGCACCTGAAGGTGAAAGGATGATAATGAAGAGGTACTGAGCACCGGGCTTTACGCCGAGGAACGGGTCAACAGCGATGATGAACGGACGGATATAGAGTGATTCGCCTTCCTTTGAAGGAACCCAGTCCTTCTCGACCTTGAGGAGTTCCATAAGGCAGTCAAGAGCGAGACCTTCGGGGAGCTCAGGGATAACGAGTCTCTCGTTGGACTGATTGAGTCTCTTGAAGTTCTCCTGTGGACGGAAGAGCTGAACTTTGCCGTCAGCGGTGCGGTAAGCCTTTAAGCCCTCGAAAACTTCCTGACCGTAGTGCAGACACATTGCGGCAGGTGAAAGCTCGATAGGAGCATAAGGCTTGATCTCAGGATCATGCCAGCCCTGACCCTCATCGTAGGGCATAACGAGCATATAGTCTGTGAAGATATGGCCGAATCCGAGCTTATCGCCTGGCTGCGGCTTATTCTTGAGTTTGTCTGCTTTGGTAAATTTGATTTCCATTTTACTTCAACCTTCTTTTTAATATTTACTTAACCTATTGCTGTCACTGACTGAGATATAGTTTTTCTCAAACAGTCTCCTGCAAACGACTATGCAGGCGGTTGTGAGACCTGCTGTACAAAGAGTAACAGCTGCTGCGGCAATAATTATCTTTCCGTGCTTCATACTATATTCCTCCAGTCATGGCACATTAGTTAAGGTGTGCAATAATACACATTCCTAATGGCTATTATAACATATTTTTCAAAAAAATTCCATAGTGCTTATGCAAAATCCTGCACAAATACCACTGTTGATTTTTGTGAGCAATGCACATTAAGAATCATATTTTCTTACTCTGAGCACTGCTCCGAGACTCTCTGCCACGTTCCTTGAAGCCTCGATCTGCTCCTGCGGGATAACATCAACTACCGACATTACCACCTCTGCCTTGCCGGTCTTTACGCAATCCGCAGTGAATTTCTGCATTGCTGCGAAGGCATTGTCAAATCTCGGACGTGTCACCTTCATGTATTCGTCCTCAGTACCGGCATTAAGGCTTACGGAAACAATGTCCACAGCCTCGCAGAGTTCTCCGGCAATGCTTCTGCCGTTCACAAGATCGCCGAGGCCGTTGGTATTGATACGCAGCTTTTTACATCCCTTTTCCCTGAGATACGCAGCTGCTTCAATGACAGTTTCCAGCCTTTCGGTAGGTTCACCGTAGCCGCAGAACACTATCTCATCATATCCTGCTATATCACGCTTGTCAAGATCAGCCTTTATCTCATCCATAGAAGGCTCGTGTTCAAGCCAGAGAGGATCGGATCCATAAGCACCGTCGGCATTATTTCTTATGCAGAATGTGCAGGCACAAGGACACTTATTCGTGAAATTGAGGTAAAGGTTATTGCCTACCTCATATGAAATGGTCATTGCTTTATTCATTGTTTTTCCCTCCTGCACGAGTTTATATTTCTTATTTGTGAGCAAAACGCCGCTTGTCGGCAGATGCTCAGCCTCAAAGCCTTCAGTATCAAGTCTGCTGAACTGTTCCTCAGAAACAAAAGCATAAGGCATCGCGCTCGGAAGGCTATTCTCTCCGAAGCTCATCTCAGAAACGCAGCTTCCCGTTTCACCGGATGTCTGCAAAGACTTCAATGTAGGCATATGCCATATCCATTCAAGAAGATGCTTTATCCTCTCGGCAGCTTCTTTTTTTATGGTATTCTTTTCAGTGCCGAAGACCTCTTCCTCAGGAATGACAAGTTCGTAAACGAACTCCTTGTCCTCCGGAAATCTATTCAGGAAGAAGCCTCTCACTCCCGAAAATCCCTCTGTCTCAAACTCGGACTGTGCATAGCCGCCTTCCGGGCTCTGGTCAGTATCAGGCACAAAATTTTCGAGCAGCAGCTTCTGATTATGCTCGATTATCTCTTTTTCAGTAAGTCCTTCTGCCCACTGACAGCCCTTCTTGAAAGTCAGACCGGCGTGTTTCATATAAAAGTGCAGCTCATCGACCGTTGTATAATCGAGCAGACTATGATTCATTTCTATATATATGCTGAAATATGCAGGCATCATATTACCTCCGTTCTATATTTTATATCACCGTTTCTGCTCACTTCCAGTATTCAAGGAAGCTGATAAGATCGGCTGTATTCTCCTTCTGTGAAGGAAAGCTCTTTCCCGATTTATGCGGAAGAAGTAGCTTGTAGTAAAACTTATTGCCGTCCTGTATTCCCTTGATCTTGATAGAATGTTCAGGGAGCAGCGGAAGCTTCTTTATATCCAGAGATGTAACATTGTCACTTGTTATAGCTATCTGTG
Organism: Ruminococcus flavefaciens; assembly: GCA_015067005.1. Taxonomy (GTDB): domain Bacteria; phylum Bacillota; class Clostridia; order Oscillospirales; family Ruminococcaceae; genus Ruminococcus; species Ruminococcus flavefaciens_AA. The sequence continues at coordinate 80,438 of SVNH01000015.1, read as the reverse complement.
CAGCACCGGTAATGCCGTCGATATAGATGAGCAGATAACCGTCATCGGTATATGCAGCAAATCCGGGACGGATACCTGCATTTGAAGCCAGAAAGCCTGAGCAGTCGTTTATTGAAATGTAGCAGGGGGATCTGTATTCAACGCCGAATTTGGCGAGATCCCCTCTCATAACATCTTCATTTGATATAAGGTGCATTTTTATACCTCCATTGTATTTAGCATATCCTTGAGAAGCTCGCGGCATTCCGCATCTGTGAGTTCATCAATATTTGTCTTTCTGAGCATTGAAAGAGCACTCTCGCTGCTTACCGCACCAAAGCTCATCTGTCCTCCGGAAGTATTCTCGCTGACCTTGTGCTCGCCGGCATGGGACTTCTCCATTTCTTCAAGGAGCTCCCTCGCACGGCTGACAACTTTCGCAGGAAGTCCGGCAAGCTTTGCAACATCAACGCCATAGCTCTCGTCAACGCCTCCGCGGACTATTTTTCGCAGAAAGCGTATAGTTCCGCCGTGCTTATTAACTGCGATACTGTAATTCTTAACGCCCTCGATCTCGTTTTCAAGACCGATAAGTTCGTGATAGTGTGTAGCAAAAAGTGTCTTGCAGCCGAGTTTTTTCGATGAACATATATGCTCTGCGACCGCACGGGCAATACTTACGCCGTCAAACGTAGAAGTGCCTCGTCCGACTTCATCGAGAATGACAAGACTGTCGGGGGTAGCATTTTTCAGGATGTCCGAGACCTCGCTCATTTCGACCATGAATGTGGACTGTCCGGCTGTAAGGTCATCGGACGCGCCGACACGGGTGAATATCTTGTCAACAACGGATATTCTTGCCGAATCTGCCGGAACAAAGCTTCCGATCTGAGCCATAAGCACAATAAGAGCGGTCTGGCGCATATATGTGGATTTACCGGACATATTCGGTCCTGTGATTATCGACATCCTGTTGGACTTCTTATCTATATGTATGTCATTTGGCACGAACACCTCATCGTTGAGCATCAGTTCAACAACCGGATGTCTGCCGGCTTTTATGTCGATAGCACCGTCAATTGCGATCTCAGGCTTGACGTACTGATTACGCAGTGCGACCTCTGCAAACGAACACAGAACGTCAACCGCAGCAACTGCCGAAGCGGTCTTTTGTACCGGTTCAAGCTTGGTTGCGAGGAATTCGCGCACCTCTGCGAAAATATCAGCTTCAAGCGAGAGTGCCTTGTCCTTTGCACCAAGAATGGTATTCTCGGCATTTTTGAGTTCCTCGGTGATAAAGCGTTCGGCATTAGCGAGCGTCTGCTTGCGTATCCAGCCCTCAGGAATGAGATCATAGTAGGAACGTGTAACTTCAAGATAATATCCGAATACCCTGTTGAAGCCTATTTTAAGTCCCTTTATGCCGGTCGATTCACGTTCTCTCTGAGCGATCTCATCTATTATGCTTCTGCCGTTATTCATGATATGACGAAGCTCATCAAGCTCCTCGTTAAAGCCTTCCTTGATAACGCCTCCGTCCTTTACTGTTATCGGCGGATCGTCCATGACAGCATTCTCGACAAGATTCACTATCTCTTCGAGGTCTGATATTTCACCTCTCAGTGAATCCAGCAGCTTAGAGCCCTCAAACTTGGCAAGTTCAGCCTTGATAAGCGGCAGCTGCTTTGCTGTCGCAGAAAGTGACTTCAGATCACGCGGATTTGCAGTCTTATACATTACCTTGGTCATAAGTCTTTCAAGGTCGTATACTCTTTCGAGAAGTTCGGCAATATCGCCGGTAATTACGCTCTTTCTGTAAAAAGCCTCAACAGCATCAAGTCTTTCGATTATTCTTGCCGGACTTTTCAGCGGCTGTTCGATCCAGTTCCTGAGCATTCTTCTGCCCATTGAGGTTTTAGTGGAATCAAGCACCCACAGAAGCGAGCCTTTTTTCTCCTTGTTCCTGAGCGTTTCAGTAAGTTCAAGATTCCGCCTTGCATTAAGGTCAAGTCCCATGAACTGCTCTCCGCCGAGTATTTTCAGCTTCGTGAATCTCGATACCGAGGACTTCTGAGTGTCGTTGATGTAATCGAAAAGTCCGCAGACGGCTGCACAGTCCGCTCCGTCCGAGCTGATCCCCAGCTCGGACACCGTCTTCACATTAAATAGTTCGGCTACTGTACTGCTGCCCGAAGACGGTGTGAAGCTTTCAGCTTCACGGAGCGTAACTGAGCAGCCGAGCCTTACTTTTATAAAATCCGATACGTTTTTAAGCGAAAGGAAGGAATCAGTAAAAATGATCTCCGCCGGACGTATGCGGCTGAGTTCATTGATAACTCCGGCTTCAAGATCCTTGCCTGAAAACTGTATAACAGCAGCCTCACCGGTGGAAATATCCGCCGATGCAACTCCGCACTCCTTAGCCTCTTCATCATAGAAAATGCTGCAAATAAAGTTGTTCGAGCCGTCATCGAGCATACTGCTGTCAGTAAGAGTGCCCGGAGTCACAACTCTTATAACGTCTCTTATAACTATTCCCTTTGTCTCAGCCGGATCGGTAAGCTGCTCGCATACAGCTACCTTGTAGCCGAGCTCTATCAGCTTCTTGATATATATATCCGCAGCATGATAAGGAACTCCGCACATCGGTGCACGTTCCTCAAGTCCGCAGTCTCTGCCGGTAAGCGTCAGTTCAAGTGCTTTTGATACTCTTATAGCATCGTCAAAGAACATCTCGTAAAAGTCGCCAAGACGGAAAAACAGTACACAATCTTCGTATTTGTCTTTCACCTCAAGATACTGAAGCATCATAGGCGAGATCTTACTTCTGTCTATTTCCATGCACGTATGCTCCTTTTCAGAAATTCGTTTTTAGGGTATGCCTCAGCATTTATCAGCCGCATCCGCCGCAGGTCGCACAGCTTCCCGAGCAGCCGCTCGAAGGCTGACAGGTCTCAGGATCTTCGCCGTTAGCGCACATGGTTATGATCTGGTTTATGTTATTGATAAGTGTTTCAAGGCTCTTCTGTGCAGCCTGAAATACTACCATATTCTTGTTTGTGATTATCTTCTGGTACTGAGCCTTGATGCTCTCATCGAGTTCCTTGAGCTTATCAGTATCCTCAGCCTGAACGTCCTTTCTCATGATCTCGTTGAGTTCACTGCGGAGAGCATCGAACTTTTCAATATCCGCATTGAGTTCAGCATCATTATCATTGACCTGTTTTGCAAGATTATAAGCGATATAACGGTCATCCTGCTGGATAGCCTTTCCGAGTTCTCTTGTAAGTTCCATAACATCCATTATATTTATTCTCCTTAAATCATTTATTGTCGATATATATACGAGGCACTCTCTTTGAGATACCGCATACTACTTCATATCCGATAGTACCGCATACTGTGGCAAGCTCATCGGCAGTTATCATATCATCCCCGTCTCTTCCGATAAGGGTAACTATATCACCTGATTTAGCCTCCGGGACCTCAGAAACGTCGATCATAAGCTGATCCATGCAAACTCTTCCTGTGATGCGGCAGCGCTTTCCGTGAACAAGTATCTCACCCTTTGAACTGAGAAGTCTCGAATAACCGTCGGCATATCCTATGGTCACCGTTGCTATACGCATTTCGTGTTCAGCTACGAATGTCCTTCCGTAGCTTATGCAGGTTCCGGCAGGCACTGTCTTGACCTGCGAGATGACGGCTTTGAGTTCCATAACAGGTGAAAGCCCCTCAGGTATATCAAGACTTACATCAGGATGCAGACCATAAATAATGATCCCTGCTCTCGAAAGAGTGCTTTTCGATGTATTACGGTAACAGGTCGCCGCACTGTTCATGAAATGTACGTGCGGAAGCTTGATTCCGCGCTTTACAAGCTCATCATAGGTATCGGTTATGAACTTCTCCTGATGATCCGTGAACGCGATATTGTCCGCCGAATCGCTGTCGGCAACAGCAAAGTGAGTATATATGCCCTCAACTGAAAGCCCCTCGATACTGCACATTCTTACGACTTCCTCAGCACATTCAGCCGGAGTTCCATACCTCAGACCTATTCTGCCCATGCCCGTATCTATCTTGACATGACAGCGTACCCTTTCAGGACTATTTTGGCACAATGCAAGAGCATATTCCATAGATACAACGCCCTGTATGATGTTGTATTCCGAGATCTCATGAGCATATTCCGGCGGAGTATAGCCAAGTATCAGTATCTCAGCCTCAGGACAAAGCTCCCTTACGGATATAGCCTCATCAAGATTTGAAACTGCAAAATACCTTATCCCGCAATCCTCGGTAAGACAGCGGCATACCCTGTCGTAGCCGTGACCGTAGGCATCTGCCTTAACAACAGCCATTATCTCCGTTTTTTCAGAATTAAGACCGCGTATTATCTCCATATTCTTTCTCAGCTGCGGCAGAGAGACCTCAGCCCATGCTCTTTTCAGATACGGTTTCATTCTGTTATCAATTCCTTTCGTCCACAAAACGTTTTCAGCAAAAAATTTCATTACATATGTAAAAACGCCTTGAAATATATTTTATTGTATGTTATAATTTAGTGTAATGATCTTTTGGAGGTGGTAAATTGTTCAGATCTCTGAATTCAGGAATCTGGGTATCTTCACCCGAACAATTCATTCCCGAGCCGCAGAAAACAGTCTGCATAACCGGGCACCGTGCAAAAAGCATCATCCCTTACGACAACGATCCTTCTTATTTAAAAGTGACCGCAGCCGGAGTAAGGTATCTGCTGAACAGATATATCGACATGGCTTTTGATGCCGGTTATACTACCTTCTTCGACGGACTTGCTACCGGAACCGATCTCTGGGCAGCCGCTCATCTAATGAATATGAAGAGATCAGGCAAGGAAATTCGTATCATCGGTGTTATGCCATTCCGGAAACACGCATTATATTTCCGCGAGAAAGATCTTGCTGTTCTGTCAGAAACAGAACGTTCCTGTGATGTTCTGCTGTGCACCTGCTCTGATCCGGACATGGTCTACATGAAAAGCGGCTTTGCAAAGAACCTTTACCGCGACCGCAATTTCTTCATGGCAGACAATTCATCTACTGCTATTGCATTCTTCAATAAGGACGCATGGCGTACCGGTACAGGTCAGACTATATCCCGCATGAAAAACAACAACTGCCGCATAGCAAGCTTCGACTGTGAGGATGTTCACAAGATCATCGACATAACCGGCAATGATGTTAATGCTCTGCGCGAATATATCAATGAGATGACAAATATTTTCATCGGCTGAAAAGCAACGTCTAATGAATATTATAACACATCCGCAGAATTTTTCAAGTTTATTTACCTAAAATAACACATTAAAATTTATTTTTCTGCTGATTTGTATGTTTTTGAATGAAAGTCTGTTCGCTTTTCAACAGACTGTTGAATCGTCTGTTTAAACATTCAGCGGTATTATTCCATGTTGAAAACGTTGAAAAGTTTGTTGATAAATGGTATTTTGCAGTTTAGTTTTAAACACTTGTCCATTGTAAATACTTTTTATTCATTCACAAACGAATAATTTAAGTATATCTTTGATATACAAATCGTAATTTTTTATGTCAATAATACGTTCAGCACCACTGAACTGACTATTTACATCAATAATAATACAAGGAGAGAACAAAAATGTCAGACGCACCTAAAAAGAAAACCGGCAGTATCGCTATCCCTTTCCTCGTTACTATCTTCATAGGTATGATAATCATAGGAGGGGCTGCTTACTTCATCTACTATAACTACCTAAGAAAAGGCGAAGAAAAACTGAGCGAGCCTCAGCCAAGAAACGGCAGTATCTCAATTTCCCCGGAGGACAGCCATACGCTCCTGTTCATTCTTGATGATCCGGAAGCTAATAAAGCTTCAGCGACCTTCATGCTTGTACGTTCAGTTCCGTATAAAAAGCATATGCTTTTAGTCGGTATCCCTTCAAACTCTATATATTACTCTCAGGAAGAAAATGCTCAGATAGCACTGAAAGAATCATATGAGACAGGCGGCGGTCCGGCTGCCGTTTCGTTCGTTCAGAACGTAATAGGCGTAAACATCGACAAATACATGGTATTCACCCCTGAGACCTTTGAAAAGGTCTGTGATATTTTCGGCGGCGTCAGCTATCCGGTCGACATCGAATTCGGCGGATATAAGAACGATGGCTCCGTTCAGACTCTCGATTCCAAGGACATAAGAAAATACCTCACCTACAACAAATTCAAAGGCGGCGAGACCGAGCGCTCATTCAAAGCCGCTACTATCATCAGCTATATGATAAACGGCTCTGAGGGCGACCGTATTGCAGGCAGCTTCGACAGATACTTTGCCGAGGTCATCAACGCTACCACTTCAACCGATATTACCGCCGTTGACTACGACAAGTACAAGGACGCTATCAAGTATATGTTCAATTTCGGCTCAAATATCTCTGTCGCCATCATCATTGACGGCGAAGATTCGGAAAAAGACTTCATACCAAGCTCAAACTTCATCAGTAATCTGCCCGAAGAATACTTCGGAGTTATTGAAGAACCTACCAGAAAATCGAGGGATGACGATTGAACAATATTTTTGATACTCACGCTCATTACGCAGATCACGCTTTCGACAGCGACCGTACAGAAATTCTCCGCGCCCTTCCCGAAAAAGGAGTGCGCTACGTAATGCTCGCTTCGTCAACAGTTGAGGATATTCCGGAAAATGCCGCTATCGCCGAGGAGTATGGATATATATTCTCAGCAGCCGGTGTTCACCCGGAAGTCGCTGATTCAACTCCGGCAGATTACCTCGATACTGTCAGGAACGCAATAACCGGAAACAGTAAAATGAAAGCAGTCGGTGAGATAGGTCTCGATTATCACTACGACGGCTACGACCGCGGCAAGCAGATAAAGCTCTTCCGCGAACAGATAGAACTTGCAAAAGAACTCGATCTTCCGATAATAGTTCACAGCCGCGATGCCTGTCAGGATACTGTTGATATTCTCCGCGAATACAAGCCGCGCGGAGTTGTACACTGTTTCAGCGGCTCTGCTGAAACTGCGGCTGAAATAGTCTCTCTCGGTATGTATATCGGCTTCACCGGTGTGCTTACCTTCAACAACGCCAAAAAAGCTATCCGCGCTCTTGAAGCCGTTCCTCTCGAAAGACTGCTCCTTGAAACGGATTGTCCTTATATGGCTCCTGTACCGTTCCGCGGAAAACGCTGCGACAGTTCAATGATAGCCTTCACAGCTGAGAAAGCTGCCGAGATCAAACAGATCCCTGTTCAGGAACTGCTCGATATTACCTGCCGCAATGGTATGGAATTCTACGATATTCACTAAGAGGTTTTATATATGTACTACTGCTGCGGTATAACCAGTAAAGGCATAATGCCACATAACGAGGACGCTCTCCTCATCGGCAGGGAGGTGTTCGATTCCGGCACTTCCGAACAGGAACTCGACCCGCCTTTCTTCGCCGCCGTTTCAGACGGTGTTTCGGGCGAGCTTTCCGGCGAAGTCGCTTCAAAAATGTGTCTTGAAATGATAAGTGAGATACATTATAACTGCCGTACTGATCTTTCAGCTGAGCTCCTTGCTATCCACGAAAGACTTGCACAGTTCAGCGCCGAAAATCCCGACAGCCATAATATGCAGGCTACTCTCTGCGGTATAGCTGTTGACGAAAAAGGCATTATCACAACATTCAACGTCGGAGATTCAAGACTTTACCGATTTCGCGGCGGAAGAATAACCCAGATCTCACGCGATCAGTCGCTTGTACAGCTGCTTTATGAAGAAGGCACGATCACTTTAGAGGAACGTCGCACCCACGTTCACCGCAATATCATTTTCCCTGCATTCGGCAATGTCAATACTCCGCCTAAAGTTGATATATCCCCTATTGAAGGCGGCGTTGAATTCGGTGATGTCCTTATACTGTGCAGCGATGGTCTTTCCGATTATGTTTCAACCTATGATATGGAAGAGATAATGGAACTGCCGAAAAGTCTTCCGGAGCGTCTTGAAATGCTGCTTAATAAGGCTTCTGAAAACCAGAGCAAAGACAATATTTCAATAGCGGCTGTCACCTGCTGCTGAATATCAGGAGGCTTTTTCCTATTGACTTTTCGCGTCTCATGAACTATAATTAATCTGTATTCAACAACCGCTATAAGACGGTTATTGCCCTGCATTCCGTTCGGAGAGTGCAAATTCTTTACAATGTAATGCCAACGTTTATACGAAAGGATAATTATTTATGAAAAAATTCATTTCATTTTTACTTGCAGCTTCTATGATGTCTGCTTCTGTGGCTTCGATCAATGTATGTGCTGCCGGTGAATCCAATGATACCGATAAGGATCTTGTGCTTTTCGGTGACAGTATCGCATCCGGATACGGTCTCAGCAGCTCAGAATACAATTACGGTCAGCTTTGTGCTGATTACCTCGGCGGCAATATCGATAACTTCGCTCATAAAGGTGATACTTCCAAGGATATGCTCGAAGTTATCAGGAATCTTAACGACGCACAAAAGGAAAAGGTCAAGGATGCTGAATATATCGTAATCTCCGTTGGTGCTAACGATATGATGCGCCATGCCTCAAAGGAATTCCTCGCATACGCAGTTGAAAAGAAATTCCTCACAGACGGCAAAACCGCTGATGACATTCCGGAAAATCCAGGAATTTCCGCACTTTTAGAACTCATAGATCTGAACAAGATCAAGGCTTATATCATGAAAGACGGCAAGATCGACTACAATAGAGCCGGCGATATACCGATAAAAAGGATCTGCGGAGAAATAGGTCTTCCCGGAACAATTGATGAGCCATGCGTTATTTCTACTGATATTATACCGAATATCAATTCCGCTATCAGTGAACTCAGGAGCATAAACAGCAGCGCACAGATAATTCTCCAGACTATCTATCAGCCTTTACAGTTAGAGCCTTCATATATTCAGAACCGTTTCGGCAATTCTGCCGGATATAAGGACCTCCTTGACATTCTCAGCATGAATTTCCATAAGGTGCTTGATACATTCCGCGAAACACTCAATAGTAATGCCGAAAAAGCCGACAACGTAAAGGTAGCAGATGTATTCTATGAATTCACAGCTACTGAAACAGGTGACTATAACAAAAACGATCCCGGTCATTCTTACTATTTCACAAATATCCAGCTCTCAGGCGATCAGAAGGATTTTCACCCTAACCAGAGAGGACACCTTGCTATCGCCGCAGCTATCCTTGATACAATAGGCGATCTTCACTTCGGAAACAATACCTACACTAATCTCTTCAGCAAACTCAAAGACAGAAGCAATTATCCTGAGGGAGCTCTTGAAACCTACAAAAAAGTTGCCGGCACACTCTACGGTGACGTAAATCTTGATAACAGATATACTACTGCTGATGCAACTCTCGCTCTCAGAGAGGTCGGAGCACTTTCAAGTCCAACTGATCCAAAGTCTATCCTTACAAAGCTTCAGCAGAAAGCTGCCGATATTGACAAAAACGGAAGATGGACTACTACCGATGCTACAAGAATACTTGCATATACAGCTTATCTCTCCAACCTGAAAAACGGTCAGGAGCCCGTATCCATCGAAGAATACTCGGCTAAAAAGAAATAAAAACGTCAAAGCCTCGTTCATATGAACGGGGCTTTTACAATTTTCAGAGCAATGATCTTCGTAAGGCAGTTATTCAGTTTACACGAATTATAAAATACCTCTCGACAAATCGAAAAAAATGGTGTATAATATATTTATCACTAATGATTGGAGCGATTATAATGTCAAAGAAACCTTTTTACATCACAACACCGATCTATTATCCATCGGGAAATCCGCATATCGGTCACTGCTACACAACAGTAGCCTGCGATTCCATCGCACGTTATAAGCGAATGCAGGGTTATGATGTAATGTTCCTTACCGGCACTGATGAGCATGGCCTTAAAATCGAGCAGAAGGCTGCCGAAGCCGGTGTTTCTCCTAAAGAATACGTTGACGTTATCGTTGAACAGTTCCAGAAGCTCTGGAAATATATGAACATATCCTACGACCGCTATATCCGTACAACTGACGATTACCACGTTGAAAGCGTTCAGAAGATATTCAAGGAACTCTATGACAGAGGCTATATATACAAAGGCGAGTATTCAGGAAAATACTGCACTCCCTGCGAAAGCTTCTGGACAGACTCTCAGCTTGATGAGAACGGCTGCTGTCCTGAATGTCACAGACCCGTAAAATTCGCCAAGGAAGAGGCTTACTTCTTCAAAATGTCTCCTTTCGCAGAAAGAATAGAAAAACTTCTCACTGAGACCGATTACCTCCGCCCGAAGACACGCGCACAGGAACTCGTAAACAACTTCATCAAGCCCGGCCTTGAAGATCTCTGCGTTTCAAGAACTACCTTCAAGTGGGGCGTTCCGGTAACATTCGATGAGGGACACGTTGTCTATGTATGGATAGACGCACTTTCAAACTATATAACTGCACTCGGCTATCTCAACGATGCTCATAACGATTTTGAAAAGTTCTGGCCGGCAGATGTACACATGGTTGCTAAGGACATCATGCGATTCCATGCTATTATATGGCCGGCAATGCTCATGGCACTTGAACTTCCGCTCCCTAAGCACCTTGCTGTTCACGGCTGGATAACAATGGCTGGCAAAAACGGCGAAAGCGTAAAGATGTCTAAGTCTCTCGGAAATGTTGTTGACCCGTTCATCCTCGGCGAGCGCTATGGCTGCGATTCGATAAGATACCATATCCTCCGCGAAATGGCTCTTGGTGCAGACAGCCTTTTCTCCAACGAGATAATGATAAACCGTATAAATTCCGACCTCGCAAACGGCTTCGGAAACCTCGTTTCACGTACTGTTGCTATGGCTGATAAGTATTTCGGCGGAACCCTTCCGGCTGAAAGAGAAGCTGCTGCCATTGACGACGATTTCAGATCGGTCATCCTCGGACTTCTTCCTGAGGTCGATAAATATGTTGATGAAACCAAGATAAAGCAGGCTCTTGAAACTATCTTCGAGGGCGTGAACCGCGCTAACAAGTACATCGATGAAACAGAGCCGTGGAAGCTTGGCAAGGACGAGGCTATGAAGCCGCGTCTCGCAGCTGTTCTTTACAATCTCCTCGAAGCTATCAGAATAACATCTGCTCTGCTTGCACCTTTCATGCCTACAACTATGCCAAAGGTATGGGAACAGATCGGTGCTTCCGCAGAGGATGTCAAGTACGAGAACCTCGGCAGATTCGATGTTCTTCCGGCTGATGTAACTGTACATAAGGGCGAGATACTCTTCCCTCGTATTGATGTTGACAAGGAGATCGACGAACTCAACGCTATCCTCACTAAAAACATGGAGGCTGCTCAGGCTAAGCTTTCTGCTGAGGAAAAGGGTGAAGATTCCGCAGCACCTATCGAGCTCGCACCTGAGATCACTATCGACGATTTCGCAAAGGTCGAGATCAGGGTCGCAAAGGTAGTTTCCTGCGAAAAAATCAAGAAATCGGATAAGCTGCTCTGCTTACAGCTCGATGACGGTATGGGCGGAAGACAGGTAGTCTCAGGTATCGCTCAGTATTACTCGCCTGAGGATCTTATCGGAAAGAAGCTTCAGCTGATCGCAAACCTCAAGCCGGTCAAGCTCCGCGGTGTAGACAGCAACGGAATGATATGCGCTGCTGATACTCCGGACGGCATTAAAGTTATCTTTGTTGATGACAGCATTCCGGTAGGCTCAAAAATCAGATAAAAACATGACCGCTCATGGCAACTTATTGTGCTGTGAGCGGTTTTTTATGCTACCGGACATTATTTATTATAAGTGCTGATGACAGCATGAGCGAAAGAACTGTAAGGCTTCTGAAACGCCTGAACTTAGGAAACAGTCTGTCCAGCAGACATACTGCCGCTGCTGACTGTACCGCTATCGAAAACACTGCATATACCGCGAATACTATCATAAACAGCGAATCTATGCGCTGTGCTGCAAAAGGCTGTGCAAGACGCGCTGCCATTACAGCCGGAAGTTCAACTGCCGGCATAATATCTCCGACTGCAAGTACAGTTGTAACTATCACGACTGCACCTACCGCCGCTCTGACCGCAAAAAATATGCCTGTCCTGACAATAGTTCCCGCTTTGTCCATGCCAAGCAAAACTATAAAAGCAGCTGCATTTCCGCTTATAAGCAGTCCGCGGACAAATTCGCCTGCAAAGGTGAGTTCATTTCCGGTATGGCTCATATTCTGCCAGTCATGCTTTGAAAGCGTACTTATTACCACTACCGCAAGACAGACCGCTCCTATCGCAGCCGCTATCACTGCCGCTCTTCCAAGCGCCTTTATCCCTGTTGACGAGATATACAGACATACCAGCGCGATCAAGCCTGATACGAGCAGTTTTCCTGATATGCCGTGATCTTCGTAGGGAATATATATCATTTCAGATGCAGACCACTGCATCGCAAACAGACTTCCGCCCCATGCTATTATCAGCAGAAGCAGCAGGAATTCTGCCGCCTCAGGCAGTTCTTTCCCTGACCTATACGCCCATGCAAACGGCATTACAGCAGCACATACTACCAGGGAAGCAGCTGCATATCCGGCAGCAGTAAGCAGTCCTATGCTTCCCTGAAGGCAGAATATAGCAAATATCTCCCCTATCATAGCCGCTGCATAAAGCTGTTTCCCGCTGATCTTATTCATGATATTCCTCCACTGTAAAGCCGCGCTCCTGCATTTTCTTCATGTCCGCACGGATAAGCGTATCGCTCATACCGCTTCTTCTGAACGGAGAAAGCGGTGCCGTGTAAGGAAATCCATAGTCCTCAGTAGCGCATATATTCGCAAGAACTGCACACGCAAGCAGACTTATCCCGAAAAGTCCCATAAGACCGCCTGCTATCAGAAATGCAAACCTGAGAACTGTTATCGGAGGATTGAGTTCCGGAACTACTAAGCCGCCAAGAACTGCAAGTGCTGTCATGGTAAGAAGAGGCGTACTGACAAGTCCGGATTTAACCGCAGCGTCTCCGATAATAAGTCCGCTGATGATGCTCACTGCTCCGCCGACAGGCTTCGGAAGCCGCACCCCGGCTTCGCGCACTACCTCATACATCAGAAGTACAAACAACGATTCTGTCATTATCGAAAGCGGCGCATTCTTCTCGGAATCTACCAGCAGCATGAAAAGCGTACTGTTAAGCAGTTCGGGATGATACATGACTATCGCCGCATAAAGTGCTGGCAGCAGTACCGCCATTATGAATGCACCGTATTTCAGCCAGCGCATGAACGCTGCATAGTACGGTTTATAGGCATAATCATCAAGTGTCTGGAAGTTCTCGCAGAACAGCTTCGGAACAACTATCGCAAAGGGAACTCCGTCCACAAGAATTGCTACTCTGCCCTCAGTAAGCTTCGAGCAGAGAACGTCCGGACGCTCGGTAACTCCTGTTGAACTGAACACCTCAAAGCGGCGTTCTTCAAGAAACGGGCGTATATATCCGGTGGAAAGGATGGATTCAAGCTTTATCCTGTCGAGCGAACGGCGTATATCCGCCATAAGTCCGGACGGAACACGATCCTTCATATAGCACAGACATATATCGGTATTGCTCTTAGTCCCCTTCTGTATCATCTCCATAACGAGCTCCGGACTCTTTATCCTGCGGCGTATCTGCGACATACTGGTGCGGATAGTTTCGGTGAAGCCCTCATGTGCTCCCATGATATTACCTTCGCCGGAAGGCTCCTGAACTCCGCGGGTGGAATACCCCTGAACTCCAAAACCGAGCGCAGTATCCATGCCCTCAGCAAGAAGTATCGCAAAGCCGGAATCTATCAGACGGAATACTTTCCCCATGTCCTCAGCTTCGGGACGGTCAGTCGAAAGCAGAAGCTGCTCCTGTATATAGTGAAAAAGCGTGGAAGCATTCTTCTGCGGCTCAATACCCGTTATCGGCTCGAAGATAAGTTCGGTTATGACGGAAGTTGACACCATACCGTCGCAGCAGATGAGCGCACAGCTTATGCCGCCCGTAACAAAGCGGTTCACGAGGATATCCGAAGAGCCGCCTGAGATGTTCCTTATCCTGTTGATGTTACCATTGAGCGATGTCGATAGCCTTTCCGCCTGCCAGTTATTGCCGTTCAAATTCATCACCTCAGGCATATTATTCGCAATTCCGCTTATTTTATACGTGGTGTGCTTGACAAATCTGGTAATATTTGCTATAATTATCTTACAAAATCTTTTCAAGGAGTGGAGAATATGAAAAAATTGATAGCAGCAATTATGTCAATTTGTATCGTGGGAGGTTCTCTCCCGGCAGTTTACAGCGGTGCGCCGGAGTGCGTTATCACGGCGAACGCGGAGGATTATAAAGAAGTAGTGGACGGCGTTTTGACTTATAACGTTTACGCAGATCACGCGGAAGTAATAGGATTTAACGATGGTGTAGAGGGAGAAATCATAATACCGAGCGAAATAAACGGAGTACCGGTTACAATCATAGGTTGGGGAGTTTTTCGTTATTCTTCAACCCTCACATCAATAACAATTCCTGATACAGTTACAACCATAGGTGACGAGGCTTTTTGTTGCTGTTCAAGCCTTGAATCAATAACAATCCCTGATTCAGTTACAGATATAGGCAGTATTGCTTTTTCTGATTGTTCAAGTCTTACATCAATAACAATCGGTAATTCAGTTACAAGCATAGGTGACGAGGCTTTTCACCAATGTTCAAGTCTTGAATCAATATCAATTCCTGATTCAGTTACAAGCATAGGTTATAAAGCTTTTTCTAATTGTTCAAGCCTTGAACTGATTGAAGTTTCAGAAAACAACTATTTTTACACAAGTATCGATGGTGTGCTATTCGATAAAGCTAAAAAAAGTCTTATACTATATCCAGAAGGCAGAGAAGCGCACGAATACACTATTCCAGATACAGTTACATGCATAGATAATGGTGCTTTTCAAGATTGTTCGCGTCTTGAATCAATAACGATACCTGATTCAGTTACATACATAGGTATTGATGCTTTTATATACTGTTCAAATCTTATGTCTATAACGATTCCTGATTCAGTTACAACCATAGATAATAGAGCATTTGGGTATTGTTCAAGTCTTGAATCAATAACAATCAGTGATTCAGTTACAACCATTGCTTATGATGCTTTTTACAAATGTTTAAGCCTTATGCTGATTAAAGTTTCAGAGAATAACAATTATTTTACAAGTATCGATGGTGTGTTATTTAATAAAGATATAACAAATCTTATACTATATCCAGCAGACAGAGAAGCACAGGAATACATTATTCCAGATACAGTTACAAATATAGACAGCGAAGCATTTTGGGGATGTAAAAATCTGAAAAGCCTTACCCTTCCTTCTTCAGTTAGATATACAGACTTTGATTGTTTTTCCAATTGTTCATCACTTGAAGAGATAACTATATTAAACCCCAAATGCAAGATTGATTATTTTGCTACTATGATATGCAACGGATATGATGAGGAAAAAAGCAGTTATTATTATAATGGTGTGATTCGCGGCTATGACGATTCAACAGCTCAGTATTACGCTGAATTTTTCGGTCGCAATTTTGAATCTCTCGGTGAAGCACCAACTGACGAGCCAACTACCGGAAAAGAACTCAAAAAAGGCGATGCCAACGGCGACGGCGGCGTAGATATGTCGGACGTTGTAATGGTAATGCAGGCATATCTGAACCCGGCAAAGTACGGCGTTGACGGTACAAGCGAAGACCGCATAACAGCAGATGGCGAAAAAGCCGGCGATGTCGATGGCAAAGCAGGTCTCACCGCAAACGATGCTCTCATTATCCAGCGCTACTCGCTCAAGCTTATCGACAACTTCTAAAACAACAAACGGCACACCATATCAGGTGTGCCGTTATCATTAACCGTCAACATATTCCGGAAGAAGTTCTATTTCCTGCTCTTCATTAGCTGCATCCTCAGAAGCGAAAGTCTCCTTCTTTATCATTTCCTCGTCCACGATAAAGGAGACAGCACGCGGATGATTCACGATAGAATTTGATATGAAGTCTCCGCCATATTCACCGTCACGCGTCCATGTAACGGTACCATTGCAGAGCGATGTGAACTTGATTTTGCTGGTCTTGAACGATTTAAGGTACTCAGTGTCAAGATCGCCTTTGATATTCAGCAGCGAACGTACTATACTCTGAAGCTGTATAGGATTGCTCGGCTTCTTTATCAGAACAACTTCAAACAGACCGTCATCAAGCTGAAAATCCTTCATGGAAAGCATTCCCGCTATTGATGAGGTATTTGTTACCATACCAAAAATGAATTCGTCCTCAATAACATTGCCGTCATATTCAACTCTCATACGCTTGGCTTTAATACTTGTTATCTGGGTGAGTCCGTTCAGAAAATACGCAACGTGCCCAAGAATATTCTTGAAATTCTGCGGAGTTTCATATGTTATATTCGTAAACGCGCCAAAAGCCACAATATATGAGAAATACTCGTTATTGAAACCGCCTACATCACAAGGAACAGGCTTTCCGTTGATTATCTGTCTCACAGCTGAGATAGTGTCCTTGGGGATCGAAAGGTTCTTAGCAAAATCATTGGTCGAACCGGCTGGTATATAACCGATAGGTATTCGGTGTTCGCTGTTCATTATACCTTGCAGACACTGACTGAGTGTACCGTCTCCGCCTGCACATACAAGCAGGTCAAAGCCATTTTCACAGGCATATTTCGCCATATCTGCCGCATCACTGCCGCTCTGTGTTATATGAATCGTAGTCTCAAATTCAGCCTTTGTAAACTCATCAAGGATCTTTCCAAGTTTTTCGGAGATAGCTGCTTTGCCTGCAACAAGGTTCACTATGAAATACATCTTCTTCATGATGTTCCCCCATCCACTCTTAAAATACTGATATTTTTCTCCAAATCCCTATGTATTTTATTATATCTTCTTTTCTTATGCTTTTCAATACCTCAGATATATAATTAAAAAATAAATTTTTGTTTTTCCTATTGACTTTTATTCTAAACAGTGATATAATAATAAAGCTGAATCATTCAGTGTATATTTATTGGGGTGTCGCCAAGTGGTAAGGCAGCGGACTCTGACTCCGTTATTTCGAGGGTTCAAATCCTTCCACCCCAACCAGTAAAGCTCACGCAATAGCGTGAGCTTTTTATTTTGTCTTGACATTTTATTGCGTTATCGGTATAATAAAAGTAATTCCGAGAGGAGACATGAAGAATGACAGGGCAGGTTACTGATAGATATTATTACAATGGAGAAGAGTATTCGTTTGTTGCCAATCAGCCCAAATCGGATTTTACACCACAATTTTTTAATCTGACACCGTCAAGTATTTCATCTTCTTGTTGGAGAGGCTTTTGGTGTTCATTTGATATTTCCGACAGCGGTTTATATTTGAATGAACTTTATATACATACAGATAATGATGAATACACAGATATTCTGAATGTTAAGGTTTCGGATATTGAATACATTGAATGTATGGCTACGAGGAATGATAATGGAAAAAAAGTAAGTTTCCCTTATAAGTATGAAAAATATAGAGGACACAGGCAGTATAAAGGCTTGATGTATCCGATAAATTATTCAGGTAGTCTTGTGATCGGGAAAGGCTTCCTTAGGAATTATTATATTCATTGCGGTTTCCAGAGATTTTATACATATAAAACATTAATAGAATTAGAGTTCAAGAATGGAAAAGTAATCAATCGCATTGATAGAAGCGTTATGTCTGCATTAGTAAGAGATAAGATAGATGCAAGCGGAATAGATATGTCTGATTTTCCGGATATTGGCTCAATTATAAAACAAGTGAGAGAAGAAAAATCATTAGAAAACATCTGGTGGCTTAAATAAGCTAAAAATGGTATTATCCTATGTCATCAATTAAGTTGATATGACTAAACCTTTCTGGACCCGCACGTTCAGAAAGGTTTTTCATTTGCAAACTGTTACTTCTGGTATACTTGTGATTTCAGCTTTTTAATATATTTGGGAATTCTGGTTATGATACTACAAGTTGTTGAGCGGACATTAACTATAAAAGGCGATACCAGCTCTATGCTGGCATCGCCTTTATCATATTTGTTCTGGTTATTCAATGTTCCGCTAAGAGTATCGCACTTACGGGAACACTTTTTCTGCCTGTATTACTTGTTTTCAAACAGTCCTCTGAAACGTTTCATAGCTTCGATCGTATTTTCCTTGTTGTTAAATGCTGTCAGACGGAACCAGCGGTCGCCGTTTTTACCGAATCCTGCACCAGGAGTTCCTACAACGCCGGCTTTTTCAAGCATATAGTCGAAGAAGGTCCAGCTGTCCATGCCAAATGGACACTCAAACCAGATGTATGGCGAATTGATACCGCCTGTATAGCGTATACCAAGCTCATTCATAGTGTCAGAGATAATACGGGCATTTTCGAGATAGCAGGCTGTCATAGCCTTTGATTCTCTCTGCCCCTCTTCGCTGAAAACAGCCTCAGCAGCTCTCTGTACGACATATGGAACGCCGTTGAATTTAGTGGTCTGACGCCTGTTCCACATCTTGTTAAGGCTCATTTCGCGCCCATCATCAGTTACGGACTTTATAGCCTTTGGAACTATCGTATATCCGCAGCGCGTACCTGTGAAACCGGCTGTCTTTGACAGCGAACAGAACTCCACTGCACACTTCTTTGCACCTTCGATACAATATATAGTCCGCGGAAGCTCACTGTCAGAAATAAAGCTCTCATAAGCCGAATCAAAGAGTATCACCGCATCATTTTCAAGAGCGTAGTCCACCCACTCTTTCAGCTGCTGCTTGTTATAGCAGGCACCGGTAGGGTTATTCGGTGAGCAGAGGTATATTATGTCCACATGGACGCCCCTGTCGGGCATGGGGAGAAAATCGTTCTCGGCTGTTCCGTTCATATAGACGATATTTCTTCCGTTCATAGTGTTGGTGTCTACATAGACCGGATATACCGGATCAGGAATGAGTACGGTATTATCAGCAGAAAAAAGGTCAGTAATATTTCCGGTATCGGACTTCGCACCGTCAGAAACGAATATCTCATCCGCGTCTACATCAGCACCTATTTCCTTGTAATGTCCTGCAATAGCCACTCTGAGGAAGTCATAGCCCTGCTCCGGACCGTAGCCGCGGAACGTTTCAGCCTTTCCCATTTCATCAGCTGCCGAGTGCATAGCCTGCACAACTGACTTGCCAAGCGGAAGTGTAACATCTCCGATACCGAGTCTGATAACGTCCCTATCAGGATTTTTTTCCTTGAATGTGCTCACTCTCTTTGCAACTTCACTGAAAAGGTAGCTCTCCTTCAGATCAAGAAATCTCTCATTAAACTTTGCCATAGTATTCTCCCTCAAATGTATATTCAGCAGGACCTGTCATGTAAATATGTCCGTCCGATTCCTTCCACTCTATCACAAGTTCGCCGCCAAGAAGTTCAACACGAACAGGCTTGCGCGGACATATGCCATTCAGACAAGCTGCTGCGACTGTTGCACAGGTACCCGTTCCGCAGGCAAGAGTCTCGCCTGTTCCTCTCTCCCATACACGCATTTTCAGGTGATCCGAGGAGATCACCTCAGCAAATTCTATATTCGCTCTGCGTGGAAAATGCTTATCACACTCAAAGACTTTTCCGTATTTTTCAACTTCAAAACCGCTCACATCCTCACTGATGAAGGTAACTGCATGAGGATTGCCCATTGAAACGCAGGTAAATGTGAACTCCCTGCCGTAAGCCGAAAGTGAAAGGTCAGTAACAGGCGAAGTCTCGGCAATAACGGGCACTTCCGCTGCTTCAATCACAGGAGCGCCCATATCTACTGTAAGAGTTCGGGCGATGTCGTTTTCATCGGTGTGGACTTCGATAGTCTTTATTCCCGCAAGAGTTTCCACAGTGACAACAGGCTTGTGGATGATGTTCTTGTCGTAGACATACTTTGCAACGCAGCGTATCGCATTACCGCACATTTCTGATTCGCTGCCATCGGGATTGAACATCCGCATACGGCAGTCCGCTGTATTACTTGGAAGTATCAGAACAAGTCCGTCCGAACCTATGCCGAAGTGACGATCACTGACTGCTCTTGTAAGCTGTTCGGGAGAGCTCACGCTCTCCTCAAAACAATTGACATACACATAATCGTTGCCGCAGCCGTGCATTTTGGTAAATCTCATTTATATCACACTCCGAAAAGAAGTTTGTCATAAGCTGGGAACGGATAATAGTCCTCAGCTGTGATAGTCTCTGCCTTATCAGCGGCTGCACGAAGCTTATCCATTGCAGGTATCATCTTATCGCGTACAAATTCCGACTCCTTCTTGATGTCGCCGATAGTTTTGAGTTTTGCAACTGTGTCTTCAAGCTTTGTAGTTGCATCGTCCATTTCGTCGATAAGTACCGACAGTTCCTCAACGAGTTTGGTCTCGTACTTGCAGGCTGCCTTAGCCACGCTCTTCTTTACTGCAACAGCAGATGCGGTATCAGATGCAAACTTCGCAACAGCAGGGATTATCTCCTTGCGAGCCATATCGACCATTGTCTGAGCCTCGATGTTTACGGACTTTACATAGTTTTCAAGCATGATGTCGCAGCGTGAGTATATCTCAGCCTCTGTGAAGATACCGTGAGAGGTGAGCATCTCGACATTCTTCTTGTCGCATATCTTAGGCATACAGTCGGCAGTAGTTCTGAGGTTGGAAAGTCCGCGCTTTTCAGCTTCTTTTACCCATGCGTCATCGTAGCCGTTGCCGTTGAAGATGATACGCTTGTGTTCCTTTATAGTCTTCTTGATGAGATCGTGAAGAGCCTTGTTGAAGTCCTTAGCGCCCTCAAGCTTATCGGCAAACTGTCTGAGTACCTCTGCTACTGCGGCATTGAGGTGAATGTTTGCACAGGAGATACTGTTGGATGAGCCAAGCATACGGAACTCGAACTTGTTGCCTGTAAATGCGAACGGAGAGGTACGGTTGCGGTCGGTAGTGTCCTTGCTGAACTGCGGAAGAACGTCAACGCCCAGCTTCATCTTCTCCTTTGCAGTACCACCGTAAGGCTTGTCATTTTCGATAGCTTCGAGAATGGCTGTGAGTTCATCACCGAGGAATATGGAAATAATTGCAGGCGGAGCTTCGTTTGCGCCGAGGCGGTGATCGTTGCCTGCTGTTGCAACTGAAAGTCTGAGCAAATCCTGATAGTCGTCAACAGCCTTGATGACTGCTGTAAGGAACAGCAGGAACTGTGCGTTTTCATATGGAGTTTCGCCGGGAGAGAGAAGGTTTACGCCTGTATCGGTAGAAATAGACCAGTTGTTGTGCTTACCTGAGCCGTTTACGCCCTCGAAAGGCTTTTCATGAAGCAGACAAACAAGTCCGTGACGCTCTGCGACCTTCTTCATGACTTCCATTGTGAGCTGGTTGTGGTCAGCAGCGATGTTTGTGGTCTTGTAGATAGGTGCAAGCTCATGCTGTGCAGGTGCGACCTCGTTATGCTTGGTCTTTGCGAGGATGCCAAGCTTCCAGAGCTCCTTATCAAGGTCAGCCATATACTCGGAAACTCTTGACTTGATAGAGCCGAAATAGTGATCTTCCATTTCCTGTCCCTTCGGAGGCATTGCACCGAAGAGTGTTCGTCCTGTCATGATGAGATCCTTACGCTTTTTCCACATCTCACGGTCTACAAGGAAGTATTCCTGCTCAGGACCAACTGAGCAGCGGACACTTCTTACACTCTCGTTGCCGAAAAGTTTGAGCACACGCATTGACTGCTTGTTGAGGGCTTCCATTGAACGCAGGAGAGGTACTTTCTTGTCGAGAGCCTCACCAGTGTATGAGCAGAAAGCTGTCGGGATATAGAGTGTGCCGTCCTTGATGAAAGCGTAAGAGGTCGGATCCCATGCTGTATAGCCTCTTGCCTCGAATGTAGCACGAAGTCCGCCTGAGGGGAATGAGGAAGCATCCGGCTCACCCTTGACGAGTTCCTTGCCGGAAAATTCCATGATAACTCTGCCGTCCGGAGCAGGAGTGATGAAGCTGTCGTGCTTTTCAGCTGTAACGCCTGTCATAGGCTGGAACCAGTGTGTATAATGAGTTGCACCCTTTTCGATAGCCCAGTCCTTCATAGCAGCTGCTACAACGTTTGCAACGGAAATATCAAGAGGAGTACCTCTGTCGATAGTCCTTTTCAGCGACTTGTATACCTTTTCGGAAAGAGTAGCCTTCATTACTCTCTCATCGAATACCATTGAACCAAAATACTCTGTTACCTTTTCCATTTTTATTTCCTCCAGTTTTTAATAATTCATAATTCGTAATTCATAATGCGCAATTGTTGTGTTCGCTTACGCTCACTGATTTAAAGATTATAATTCATCGCCGAAGGCGATACCATTAATTATGAATTATGCATTACGCATTGTTCAAGAGTGAAGCTCTGATGAAGTCCGCAAAAAGCTTCTGCGGTTTATTCGGACGCGATTTGAATTCCGGGTGGAACTGAACCCCTACGAACCACGGGTGGTCGGGAAGCTCAACTATCTCAACAAGCTTCTCATCCGGTGACATTCCTGCGATCATAAGTCCATTTGATGTGAGTATTTTCCGGTATGCGTTGTTGAATTCGTAGCGGTGGCGGTGACGTTCATATATGAGTTCCTCGCCGTATATCTCACGGCACTTTGAACCCTCAGTCAGCTTGCAGGGATAAAGTCCGAGACGCATCGTGCCGCCTTTTTCAGAGATGTTCCTCTGTTCGTCCATGATGTCGATAACAGGATGCGGAGTTTCACCGAACTCCGCAGAATCCGCACCTGCAAGTCCGCAGACGTTCCGCGCGTATTCGATGACAGTCATCTGCATACCAAGACATATACCAAAGAACGGGATTTTATTTTCTCGTGCATAGCGTATGGATTCTACCATGCCCTCTATTCCTCTGTGGCCAAATCCGCCGGGAACGATGATACCATTGCAGTCCTTGAAGGTCTCAGCTGCATTCTCCGCAGTGACGTTCTCGGAATCTATCCACTTTATCTCAACTGCCGCATCATTGATGATACCGCCGTGTCGAAGAGCCTCAGCTACTGAAAGGTATGCATCATGTAACTCAACATACTTTCCGACAAGTCCGATCGTAACAGTTTTGTGAGCATTCTCGGCACGGTGTACCATTTCCGTCCATTCTGTCAGGTCGGGAGCATTGTCCGCAAGTCCGAGGTGACGGCACACTGAATGTGCAAGTCCTTCATTTTCAAGCCACAATGGAACTTCATAAAGCGATGGTGCTGTGAGGTTCTGGATAACGTCCTCTTTGCGGATATTGCAGAAGAGGGCTATCTTTTCAGCCATGTCATCATTGATGCGCTTCTCGGTCCGGCATACTATTATATCAGGCTGAATTCCGATCGAAAGGAGTTCCTTGGTCGAATGCTGAGTAGGCTTGGATTTAAGCTCCTCAGAGCCTGCGATATACGGAACAAGTGTGACGTGTATGTAGCATACATTCTCGCGTCCGCGTTCTGTACCGACCTGCCTTATCGCCTCAAGGAAAGGCGTGGACTCGATGTCTCCGACAGTACCGCCGATCTCGGTGATCACCACATCTGCATTCGCTTCATTTGCCGCACTGTAAACTCTGTCTTTGATCTCATTGGTGATATGAGGTATCACCTGCACCGTACCGCCGAGATAGTCGCCGCGTCGTTCCTTCGTAATAACGTTCCAGTAGATTTTTCCTGTGGTAACATTTGAATGTACCGAAAGATTCTCGTCAACGAAACGCTCATAGTGACCGAGATCGAGATCGGTCTCAGCGCCGTCGTCCGTAACAAATACCTCACCATGCTGGAACGGCGACATAGTACCCGGATCAACGTTGATGTAGGGATCAAACTTCTGTATTGTGACCTTGTAGCCGCGCTGTTTGAGAAGTCTGCCCAGTGAAGCAGCCGTGATACCTTTTCCGAGTCCCGAAACGACTCCGCCTGTTACGAAAATGAATTTTGACATGATTTTCTCCTTATTCTGATTCATAAACGCCATTGTTATAAGAACCATATTAAATAAAAAAAGGGGTGCAGAAGTCCTGAGACTTCATACACCCCTTCGTGTATGGAATTAACGTTACAAGCTCAAAAAAAGAGCCACGGATACCCTATCCGCAGCTCCTTTGCTGTTTACAATGCTATTATAGACCTTAGTGAGAAATTTGTCAATAGCTTTTTACAAATTTGACGTATCGCATATTTTTCTACTTGTGTTAGCCTGTAATAACTGTATATTTTTCACGAAACCGTCCAAATGCCTGATTTTCCTATTGACATTTCCGCTTTAACGTGATAAGATGTGTTTAGCAACAACGACGTTCGTACAGGCTTACTGTCTGTATGAGCGTCTTTTTTTATTCATCGGTATTGTTCAATGGCGAGCATTACCTGAAAGGCAAGTGAATGATATGGACAATTTCAGAACAGACGCCCCTTACCAGCAGCAGGGACTTTACAGCCCGAGATTTGAACATGATAACTGCGGTATCGGAGCAGTAGTGAACATCAATGGCGAACAGTCACGATATGTTGTGGAAAATGCTCTCACTATCGTTGAAAAACTGGAGCACCGTGCCGGTAAGGATGCTGAGGGCAAAACTGGCGACGGTGTAGGAATACTTGTACAGATGCCGTACAGCTTCTTTATAAAAGAAGCAAAGAAGCTGGGCGCTGACCTCGGAAATAACGGTGACTTCGGCGTTGGTATGTTTTTCTTTCCACAAAACGAACTCAGACGCGACCGCGCAAAAAAGCTTTTTGAAAAGATCATCGACAATAACGGTATGGAGTTCGTATGCTGGCGTGAAGTTCCGACTTCACCCTCTATCCTCGGTAATAAGGCACTCGACAGTATGCCATGCATAATGCAGGCATTCGTAAAGCGTCCCGACAGCTGCAATAAAGGTCTTGACTTCGACCGTAAGCTCTTCATTGCAAGACGCGAATTCGAGCACTCAAATGAGGATACATATGTATGCTCACTTTCAAGCCGCACTATCGTATACAAAGGAATGTTCCTCGTTGACGAGTTAAGAAGATTCTATACAGACCTCCAGTGCAAAGACTTCACATCTGCTATCGCAATGGTACACTCTCGTTTTTCCACGAATACTAATCCAAGCTGGCAGAAAGCTCATCCTAACCGCTTCATAGTACACAACGGCGAGATAAATACTATCACAGGCAACGCCGACAAGATGCTTGCCCGAGAGGAAACAATGACCTGCGACACTCTCAGTGCCGATATGCACAGGATACTCCCTGCAATAAACGTAAACGGCTCTGACTCAGCAAGACTTGACAATGCTCTCGAATTCATGGTCATGTCCGGTATGCCGCTTCCGCTTGCAGTCATGATAACCATTCCCGAGCCGTGGAAAAACGACAGGACCATATCAAAGGCAAAGTACGATTTCTACCAGTATTATGCAACAATGATGGAGCCGTGGGACGGTCCTGCATCAATACTTTTCTCTGACGGTGATGTCATGGGAGCAGTCCTTGACAGAAACGGTCTGCGCCCATCGAGATACTGCATAACAAACGACGGCTTCCTTATCCTTTCATCCGAAACAGGCTGTATCGACATCCCTGCTGAAAAGATCGTTAAAAAAGACCGTCTCCGTCCCGGAAAAATGCTGCTTGCAGACACAAAACAGGGACGCATCATCGAGGATGATGAAGTAAAGTCAATGTACGCTTCCCGTCAGCCATACGGTGAATGGCTGGATGCTAATCTCGTACGCCTCCACGATCTGCATATTCCCAACAAGGGTGTGCAGACCTACTCAAAGGACGAGCTTTCAAAGCTTCACAAAGCATTCGGCTACTCCTATGAGGACATCCGCACATCTATTCTGCCAATGGCTGAAAAAGGCGCAGAGCCTATCGCTTCTATGGGCAGCGATATTCCGCTCCCGCCGCTTGACAAGCAGTCTCCTCCCCTCTTCAACTACTTCCGCCAGCTCTTTGCACAGGTCACGAATCCTCCGTTTGACGCTATCCGCGAGGAAGTCGTTACCGACACAAGTGTTTACATCGGCAAGGACGGAAATATCCTTGAGGAGCGTCCTGAGAACTGCCACGTTCTCAAGATCGAGAACCCTATCCTGACCGAGACTGATATGCTCAAGATAAAGAATCTTCATGCAGACGGTCTGAAAAGTGCAGTCATCCCGATAACCTACTACATCGGAACATCTCTTGACAAGGCTATCGAGCGCCTTTTCATTGACGCTGACAAGGCTTACCATGACGGTGCTTCTATCCTTATCCTCTCCGACCGCGGTGTGGATGAGTACCACTGCCCGATTCCTTCCCTCCTTGCAGTTTCTGCACTTCAGCAGCACCTCGTTTCTACTAAAAAGCGCACGGCTGTTGCTATGATACTTGAATCCGCAGAGCCGAGAGAGGTACATCATTTCGCAGCACTTCTCGGCTACGGTGCGTGTGCTGTCAATCCTTACCTTGCACACGAAACTATTCGTTCACTCATCGAGGACGGCTCGCTCGACAAGGACTTCTACGCTGCCGAGGACGACTACAACAGTGCTATCCTCCACGGCATTATAAAGATTGCTTCCAAAATGGGCATATCGACCATTCAGTCCTATCAGGGAAGCAAGCTGTTCGAGGCAGTGGGTATTTCACAGGAACTCATCAACAGCTGTTTTGCGGGTACTGTCAGCCGTATCGGCGGTATCGGACTCGCTGATATAAGCCGCCGCACAGAGGCTCTCCACACTGCTGCTTACGATCCGCTCGGACTTCATGTCAGCAGCGAGGTCAAGAGTGCAGGCAGCCACAAGCTCCGCAGCGGAAAGAGCGAGCATCTTTACACTCCCGAGACCATCCATCTGCTCCAGCAGGCAGCTTGGACCGGCAGCTACGACACATTCAAGAAGTATTCTGAGGCGCTCACACGCGAGGACAACGAGGTCACACTCCGCAGTCTGCTCGACTTCAATTTTGATGAAAACGGCGGTATACCTATTGATGAGGTAGAATCCGTTGAGAGCATCTGCAAGCGCTTCAAGACCGGTGCAATGTCTTACGGCTCTATTTCACAGGAAGCCCACGAGTGCATGGCAATGGCTATGAACAGCATCGGCGGAAAGTCCAACAGCGGTGAGGGCGGTGAAAGTCCGGAACGTCTGAAATCGGATAAGTGCTCTGCTATCAAGCAGGTCGCTTCCGGACGTTTCGGTGTAACATCAGAATACCTCGTTTCCGCTCAGGAGATCCAGATCAAAATGGCTCAGGGCGCTAAGCCCGGTGAGGGCGGACACCTTCCCTCAGGCAAGGTATATCCGTGGATAGCAAAGACTCGTCACTCGACCGCAGGCGTTGGACTTATCTCACCTCCGCCTCACCATGACATCTACTCTATCGAGGATCTAGCACAGCTTATCTACGACCTCAAAAATGCCAACGATAAGGCACGTATCTCAGTAAAGCTCGTATCAGAGGCAGGTGTCGGAACTGTTGCGGCAGGTGTTGCTAAAGCAGGCGCACAGGTAATACTTATTTCCGGCTATGACGGCGGTACAGGTGCTGCTCCTAAGAGCTCCATATATAATGCCGGACTTCCGTGGGAACTCGGACTTGCCGAGGCTCACCAGACACTTATGCTCAACAGACTTCGTTCCCGTGTACGCATAGAAACTGACGGAAAGCTCATGACAGGTCGTGACGTACTGGTTGCTGCACTTCTCGGTGCTGAGGAATTCGGCTTCGCAACTGCTCCGCTGGTAACAATGGGCTGTGTAATGATGAGAGTGTGCAATCTCGATACCTGTCCTATGGGTATAGCTACACAGAATCCCGAGCTCAGAAAGCGTTTCCGCGGCAAGCCGGAGTACATCGTTAACTTCATGCACTTCATCGCGCAGGAGCTCCGCGAGTACATGGCTAAGCTCGGCATCCGCACAGTAGACGAGCTTGTGGGACGCACAGACCTTCTGAAAACAAAGGCAAGCGCAGCTGAAAATAACATAGATTTCGCAAATATCCTTGCAAACAGCATTACCGACGGCAAAAAGCACTTCGATCCTGATGATATTTACGATTTTGAACTTGACAAGACCATAGACCGCCGTGTTATAATAAAGAAGCTGGGAGCTGCACTGAAAAACGGCACTTCCAAGAGCATTTCCATTGATGTTGTGAACACTGACCGCTCTGTCGGAACCCTTACAGGTGCTGAGATAACACGTACCCACGGTGAAAATGTGCTTGCTGACGATACATTTACTGTTAAATGCAACGGCAGCGGCGGACAGTCCTTCGGAGCATTCATACCAAAGGGACTTACGCTTGAACTCACTGGCGACAGCAACGATTACTTTGGCAAGGGACTTTCAGGCGGCAAGCTGATCCTGAATCCGCCCAGAACTTCAACTTTCAAGGCTGATGAGAATATCATCGTGGGCAACGTTGCACTCTACGGTGCAACATCCGGTAAGGCATTCATCAACGGCGTTGCCGGTGAACGCT
The DNA here is from genome assembly GCA_015067005.1 of Ruminococcus flavefaciens. GTDB lineage: Bacteria > Bacillota > Clostridia > Oscillospirales > Ruminococcaceae > Ruminococcus > Ruminococcus flavefaciens_AA. The sequence continues at coordinate 51,800 of SVNH01000015.1, read as the reverse complement.
TCTGCGTAAGAAATTCAGGTGCTACGGCAGTCTGTGAAGGTGTCGGCGACCACGGCTGTGAATATATGACTGGCGGACGCGCTGTTATCCTCGGACACACAGGCAAGAATTTTGCTGCCGGTATGTCTGGCGGTATCGCTTATGTTCTTGACAATGAACATGATCTGTATACCCGTCTCAATAAAGAACTCGTATCGCTTGAAAGCGTAAGCGAAAAGGCTGATATAGCAGAACTGAAAAGTATTATCGAAGAGCACGAAGCTGCTACCGGTTCAGAGAAGGCAAAAAAGATTCTTGCAGACTTTGAGAATTATCTGCCATGCTTCAAGAAGATAATACCTCATGATTATGCTAAGATCCGCAATGCTGTACTTGAATTTGAATTAAAGGGCATGAACAGTGAACAGGCTGAAATAGAAGCCTTTGAGTATGTCAGAAAGAAGGCGTGATCAATGGGAAAAACAACAGGATTTCTTGAATATGCAAGAACTGAAACAGCGGCAAAGGAACCGCTCGAACGTATAAAGGACTTTAATGAGTTCCATATGCCTCTCAGTGAGGAGCAGCGCTGTGAACAGGCTTCACGCTGTATGGACTGCGGCGTTCCATTCTGCCAGAACGGAAAAATGCTCTGCGGAATGGTATCCGGATGTCCGCTGAACAACCTCATTCCCGAGTGGAACGATCTGCTTTACCACGGTCAGAAGGAGCAGGCGCTGAGCCGTCTGCTGCTGACCAATAACTTCCCCGAATTCACATCGAGGGTATGTCCGGCGCTCTGCGAAAAGGCTTGTATCTGCGGAGTTTACGATTCACCCGTAACTACAAAAGAGAACGAAAACTCTATTATCGAATTCGGCTTTGCAAACGGTCTTATGCAGCCGCAGATACCCGCTGTAAGAAGCGGCAAGCGTGTAGCAGTAATAGGCTCAGGTCCTTCCGGACTTGCCGCTGCGGACACTCTCAACAAGCGCGGACACAGTGTAACAGTTTTCGAGCGTTCCGACCGTGTCGGCGGACTTCTGATGTACGGTATCCCGAATATGAAGCTGGAAAAGCACATCATAGAGCGCCGCGTGGAGCTTATGAAGGCTGAGGGCGTTGAATTCAGAACAAATTCCAACGTTGGCGAAAATGTTTCAGCTGATGAAATACTCAGCAGCTTCGATGCAGTCGTACTTGCCTGCGGTTCTTCAAATCCGCGTGATATAAAGGCTGAGGGACGCGATGCTGAGGGCATATACTTCGCAGTTGATTTCCTCAAAGCGACTACAAAAAGTCTGCTCGATTCAGACCTTACAGACGGAAAGTACATCTCCGCAAAGGATAAGAACGTTGTTATCATCGGCGGCGGTGACACCGGTAACGACTGCGTGGGTACGTCTGTACGCCACGGCTGCAAGTCAGTGATACAGCTTGAAATGATGCCGAAACTCCCCGATGAGAGAGCCGAAAACAATCCGTTCCCACAATACCCCCGCGTGTGCAAAACAGACTACGGTCAGGAGGAAGCTATTGCGGTATTCGGTAATGATCCGCGTATCTACTGCACAACGGTGAAGGAATTCATCAAAGACGAAAACGGAAAGCTTTCGGCTGTAAAGACAGTAAAGCTCGAATTTGGTACAGATCCCGCAACCGGCAGACGTACTATGAAAGAAATCGAGGGCAGTGAAGAGATCCTCCCCTGCGAGTTGTGTCTTATTGCGGCAGGCTTCTTAGGCTGTCAGCAGTATATCGCGGATGCTTTCGGCGTATCGCTCGATCAGCGCACTAATGTTAAAACAGCTCCCGGCAAACATTCCACAGACATTGAAAAGGTATTCACCGCTGGTGATATGCATATCGGACAGTCGCTTGTAGTCCGCGCTATCCGTGAAGGACGCGATGCAGCAGCAGAAGTCGACGAATACCTTATGGGCTATACCAATTTATGATACGGAGGCTAAAATGATATATTCAGAAAATGAGATATTGCAGTATATCGAGGAAAACGACGTTAAATTCGTAAAGCTGACATTCTGCGATATGAAGGGCAGACTTAAAAATATATCTGTTCTTTCATCGGAACTCGCAGTTACATTTGAGCGCGGAGTACGCATCACCGCAAAGAAAATTGCAGGCTTCGAGGCTGCAAACGGAAAGGACCTTTTCCTATTCCCCGATGCTCAGACTATGACCGTTCTCCCGTGGAGACCTCAGCAGGGCAGAGTTATCAGAATGTTCTGCTATATCCGTTATGCTGACGGAACCCCCTTTGAAGGCGATGGCAGATACTTCCTCAAAAAAGCAATGAAAACAGCAGTTGCAGCAGGATACTGCTTCCGCTTCGGAACTTCATGTGAGTTCACTCTCTTCCACAAGGATGAAAGCGGTCTGCCTACAAAAACTCCTCATGATTATGCCGGATACTGTGACGTTGCCCCCGACGACAAAGGCGAAAATATCCGCCGCGATGTATGTCTCACTCTCGAACAGATGGGTATACACCCTATATCATCACGTCATGAAAGCGGCTGCGGTCAGCACGAGATAGACTTCAACGCTTCATCCGCACTGAAAGCTGCTGATACATTCCTCAGCTTCAAGTCCGCAGTTAAGTCAGTTGCTGAAACTCACGGTGTCCATGCAAGCTTCATGCCGAAGCCGCTCCGGAACGACTGCGGAAACGGTATGCACATCAGCTTCAATATCTTCCTTGATAATGATATGCTTGAGGAAACGAGGTCCGATGATAACGAGCTCCTCAGAAATGCCGCAGCCGGAATAATGAAGCATATCCGTGAGTTCACACTGTTCACCAATTCAACTGTGAATTCTTATGAAAGGCTCGGTGAGTTCACCGCTCCGCGCGACATTATCTGGTCGGACGCGGAGGGCTCTCAGCTTATCCGTATGAATCCGGAAAGCGATAACTCATGCGTTGAACTCCGTGCGGCAGACTGCGTATGCGATCCGTATTTTGTGCTCGGACTTATGATATACTCAGCACTTGACGGAATAGAGGAAAAGCTTCAGCTCCCTGAAAAAAATAACGGCTCAGAGCGCCTTCCGTCTACACTTGAGGAAGCGGTCAGCTGCACTGAAAACTCGGATTTCGTAAAGAAATATGTGCCTGCAAATATACTTGAGGTCCTGCTGAATTACAGCCGCGATGAGTGGCGCAGGTACTCTTCTTCATACGACAAGGAAGCATTCGAGGAAAAACAATACTTTTACAGTCTCTGACGGAGGTTAACTTTGGAAAAAATTCTTGTAGTTTCAAGTAACAAAAATGCCGCTGAAGCTCTTGTGAATTTCCTCCGCGATTCGTTCAGATGTACTCCGAAGCTCGTTGAATCAGCCTATCAGGCAAAAAACGTTTTCGATGCAGATCCTACCTTAGAACTCGCTGTGATAAACTCTCCTCTTATGGACGAATCAGGCTTTGAACTCGCGGAATACATCATCGAAAATACTACCGCAAACTGTATCTTCATGATAAAGGAGGAGCAGACCGAAAAGATCGCAGGACGTGCCGAAAAGGCAGGTATCATCATCGTCGGGAAGCCATTCAGCCGGACTCTGCTCTATCAGCTGGTCAAAACGATCGACATTGCTGTGAACCGTTCCTTGAAACTCTACGATGAGAACCGGCGGCTTGAACAGAAGATCGAGGAGATACAGGCAATTGACAAGGCAAAATTCATGCTCATGGAGTACAAGGGTATGACCGAGGATGAAGCACACGCTTATCTTGAACAGTATGCCATGAACAAGCGCAAGAAGAAAAGTATTGCGGCACTGGCAATTATTGATAGGCTGAGCGAGCAATATTTATGAGAGAGGCGTAGAAAATGTTTGACAGTATCCACGAAGAATGCGGAGTTTTCGGCATATACGAAAACAAGACCTCAGACGTTGCAGCATCAGTGTATTTCGGACTTTATGCGCTCCAGCACAGAGGTCAGGAGAGCTGTGGCATAACTGTCTGCGATGACGGTATCTTCAGGCATAAACGTGCGGACGGACTTGTCTCAGAGGTGTTCAGCAAAGAGGAACTCGATAAGCTGGGCAGCGGTAATATGGCTGTGGGACACGTCCGCTACTCCACCACAGGCGGACATAACCACAATAATATACAGCCCCTTGTTATACGTCATATCAAGGGCAATATGGCTCTCGTTCACAACGGCAATCTCGTCAATGCGCCTGAACTACGCCGTTCGTTCGAGATGTCGGGAGCGATCTTCCACGGCACTTCCGATACGGAGGCGATAGCCTATTCCATAGTCCGCGAACGTCTGACAAGCAGCTCTACCGAGCAGGCTGTTGAACGCGCAATGCCATATATCAAAGGCGCATACTCCTGCATACTGATGACAGCAACAAAGCTTATAGCCTTCCGCGATCCGGATGGCTTCCGTCCGCTGTGCATCGGCAGAACACAAGACGGCGCTTATGTAATCGCTTCCGAGTCCTGTGCCCTCGAAACAGTGGGTGCGGAGTTCCTGCGCGATGTTGACGCTGGAGAGATAATAGTCATCGGAAAAGACGGTCTTAATTCCATACGTACCAACTGTACAAGCAAGCGTAATATCTGCATTTTCGAGTATATCTACTTTGCACGTCCGGATTCGGTCATAGAGGGTATCTCGGTTCACCATGCACGTCTGAAGGCTGGGCAGCTTCTTGCAAAGCACAGCCCCGTAGACGCTGATATAGTCATTGGCGTTCCGGATTCGGGACTTGATGCTGCTCTCGGATACGCAAACGAAAGCGGTATCCCATACGGTATCGGCTTCATCAAGAACAAGTACATCGGACGCAGCTTCATTCAGCCTGAACAGCATCAGCGTGAGAACGCGGTAAAGATAAAGCTGAATGCTATCCGCGAGAGCGTTGCGGGCAAGCGCGTGATAATGATTGACGATTCGATAGTCCGCGGAACGACCAGTGCGAGAATAGTAAAACTGCTGCGCGATGCAGGCGCTAAAGAGGTACACGTCCGTATCTCATCGCCGCCGTTCCTTCACACCTGCCACTTTGGTACGGACATTGATTCGGAGGAAAACCTAATCGCAGGCAAATACAGTAACACTGAGGAGATCGCACGATATATAGGCGCAGACAGCCTTGCATACCTGCCTGTCGAGTGTCTCGGTGAACTTATTGATAACCGCTTCGGCTACTGCAAAGGCTGCTTCACCGGTAATTATCCTGTGGACGTTTCCGGCGCAGGCAGCAAGAATAAATTTGACGAAAAAATCCACAAATAAAAAGCCGCACATCAATGGCGATGTGCAGCTGTTGACATACCTATTATTCGGAGGGATATACTATGTGTACGATAATGGCATACTGCGGTGTTGGCGGTATGGAAAAGGTTACTGAGGGACTGAAAGCAACTGTCTCCCGCGGACCTGACGATCAGAGAATACAGGAAGTCGCAGGAGGAGTTCTCGGCTTTCAAAGACTTTCCATAATGGGACTCACTCCTGAGGGAATGCAGCCATTTGAACTGGACGGCGATTTTGCTGTCTGCAACGGTGAGATATACGGCTTCAGAAAGCTCCGCGATGAGCTGATCTCAAAGGGATATGTATTCAGAAGCGACAGCGACTGTGAGATACTTCTGCCTATGTACCGTGAATATGGTACGGATATGTTTGAAAAGCTGGACGCGGAATTTGCCTGCGTGATATACGACGACGCATCAGGTGAATTCATCGCTGCCCGTGATCCGATAGGCATACGCCCGCTCTACTACGGCAAGTCAGATGACGGCACTATGGTATTTGCCAGCGAAGCTAAAAACCTCGTAAAGCTTTGCAAAAAGATAATGCCGTTTCCGCCCGGCCACTACTATAAGGACGGAGAATTCCACTGCTACTGCGACATAACCGCAGTTGACACTGTGCTTTACCACGATATTGATACTGTTTGTAAGAATATCCACGATAAGCTGGTCGCAGGCGTTAAGAAGCGTCTCGACGCTGATGCAAAGGTAGGCTTCCTGCTTTCAGGCGGTCTTGATTCCTCACTTGTCTGTGCTATCGCTCAGCGCGAGAGCGACAAACCGATACGCACCTTCGCTATCGGTATGAATACCGATGCTATCGACCTGAAATATGCAAAACAGGTCGCAGACTACATCGGCAGCAACCACACTGAGATCATCATAACAAGCGACGATGTTATCTCGGCTCTTGACGATGTTATCCATCTGCTCGGTACATTTGACATAACAACTATCCGCGCAAGCATGGGAATGTACCTTCTCTGCAAGGCTATCCACGAACAGACCGATATTCGTGTACTTCTCACAGGTGAGATCTCCGATGAGCTTTTCGGCTACAAGTACACTGACTTTGCCCCGTCAGCAGAGGCTTTTCAGCAGGAATCAGTAAAGCGCGTACACGAGCTGCATATGTATGATGTACTCCGTGCAGACCGCTGTATATCGGTAAATTCACTCGAAGCGCGGGTGCCGTTCGGTGACCTTGACTTCGTGAAGTACGTCATGGCAATAGATCCTGAGATGAAACTCAACAAGTACAACAAGGGCAAGTACCTCCTCCGTCGCGCATTCGAGGGAGACTATCTGCCGCATGATATTCTATACCGTGAAAAGGCTGCATTCTCGGATGCTGTCGGTCACTCAATGGTGGACTATCTCAAGGAATATGCTGAGAATTACTATTCTGATGAGGAGTTCGAGCTGAAATGCACTAAGTATTCCCACGCAAAGCCGTTCACAAAGGAATCCCTCCTCTACCGCGAAATATTCGAGAAATACTACCCCGGTAACAGTGAAATGGTAGTCGATTTCTGGATGCCAAACAAGGAATGGGAAGGCTGCAATGTAAACGATCCTTCTGCGCGTGTCCTCTCTAACTACGGTGCAAGCGGTGAATAATAAAGTAAAACGACTGAGAATACACTCAGTCGTTTTTCTTAACTCTTAATAATTCAACTATCTGTCTGTATGCGAGCTTTTCGTTTTATATGTTCCTAATGCTTCAATCAGAAGCTGCCTTTTCGAGAGCCTTCTTAGCCGCTTCGATAATACCCTTTGAGCTGTAAGTCGCACCTGAGCAGGCATCTATACCGTCCGCGCTGAGACCGCGCTGTATCTGTGGTATAACGTGCTGCATAGCATCGCTGAAATAGTCGGGATCATCATCGTCAGCATAGGCTGAAAACGCCGTGATACAGTCGTTTTCAATGGTTATGGAAACGTGTACAGTTCCGGAATAGCCTTCGCCTGTACCCTCAAATGTACCATTTTTAAAGCGGTATGACGGTTCGGTAACAATTGTTGTTGTGACAGGTTCAGTTGTTATGGCTGCGGTTGTTGTTTCAGTTACAGTAACAGTCTCAGTTACGCTTTCTGTTGTAACTGTCGAAGATGACGTTTCCGGTAAAGCTGTCGTCTCGGAGACAGATGTTGAAACAGTTTCAGAAGAAGTTGCGATCGTTGTAGTCGCGGCTGAAGTTGTATCGCTGACTAAAACGGTATTTATTGCAGTCGTAGTCTGACTTACAGGAGTATCAAATGTGAATGTTGCCGGATTTTCCACAGTTGCCTTTATTGTCTCACTGTGACCGGTATTTCTCGAAATAAAGCCTATCAGGCAAAGCGGTCCTATAATCGCGCAGGCACATACAATATTAGCGGCGTTCTTTGAATCAGGCTTCCGCTTAACGATATAAGCCTTGCGGATACGCATAACAGCATAGCCGATGAACATTGCACTATACACAAGAATGCTCAGAAAATAGCCTTCTCTGCCCTTCTGCGCCTTTGGCACGAACAGCACCATGATATGAACATATATCAGCGCATAGAAAATATAAGCAGAACGCTGTATCTTTTTCCACGTTTTCGCATTCATCTTTTTGCGTATAGTCTTGAACGACATAATTGTCAGCGGCGTCATTATCAGTACCATTATCAGGCACACTATACTTGTGATAACGAAATCGCGGAAAGCGTCACCCGAACCCATCCTGTCACGCGCAATATCGGTGATGTACTGCACGCCGTAGGTCACGATATGAGAAGACGTAATTATCGCCGCAGTTATGGAAAGCTCGCCGCGTATAGGCATAAGCTTTTTTATCGCAGCAGAGCCGTTAGGAAGTGCCCCTGTCCACATGACAACTGCCCATAAAGCCGCACCCAAAGCTCCGCGAGTGAATAATGCAAGCACATTATCCTTAACAAAGCTGCTCACAGCGATGTCCGAATGGTCGATAACTATCGAAAATGCGGTCAGAACTGCCGCTGTCACATAGAATACTGACGGCTGTTTTTTCAAAGGCTTATCAAGAAAAATCACAGCAGCAGTCACTATTGAAAGTGAAATAATAAACAACATAGAATAACCTCTTTACAGCATTTGACCTCCGCAGCCGCAAGCCGCAGAGGTCATAAATTATGGAAAGGAAAAATCAGGATTTCTTTTTACGCATCACCACTGCGGTCATAGCCGCAAGTGCAAATATAGCAGCAGGAACTCCTGCGCCTGCATCGCCGGTTTTAGGACTGTCGGAGCTGCCGGCGGGTGAAGTCGTTACAGTTGTTGTGGTAGTAGTCTGAGTGTCAGTTGTAGTAGTTGTTGTGGTTGTGGCTGCATCCTCATCCGGTTCAGATACGGAGCTGATCTCGAAGATGTAAGGCTTTGTGTAGCCGGTCGCTGTGACAGCCATACTGTAATTTCCGCTGCCGTCGAATACATTGTTCTCGCCTGACTTCGCAGCAAAATCGATAGTTCCGTCCTCGCCAATGATCTTAACTGAACGCTTTCCGGAAGCGTTGAATGCAGTTCCGTTCACCTCAGCGCTTGAAATATTCTTGATGAAATTTGCAGCGTCATCATCGGAGAAGCCGTCTGCCTTTACAAGCTTGCAATCCTCATACTTCACGGGAATATCCTCAGTTGTGAGTGTAAAACTACTCGTCATCGAAGCATACTTTCCGCTTTCATCGGTGACTGTTACAGCGTATTTTCCGGGCTTTGCGTTCGTGTAGCTTATCTCAGTTTCAGTCACTGTGAAGCCCTCACCAACAGTGATATTCTTCTGATAATCCTCAGGGAAGCCTGTAAGTGTAAGTGAGGTCTTGCCGGTACCGGCAGCAGAATCCTCTGCCTTGACCTCGCCTGCAAACTTGACAGGAAGATAGTTCTCACCGATGTCAACATTCGTATATCCGTCGAGAGTAATAAACGTTACGGAAGTAACGGTTTTGCCCATTGAGTTTGCGTAATCGTCAAATTTCAGCTCATTGCCGTGACCTTCCTTTGTGGTGATACCTGCCGACCACGCAAGCTGTCCGGCGCGCCAGATATTTTCAAGGTGACGGAGCGCATACTTGTCACCCTCCTTAGTATTCACGATAACGCCGTAGAGGTCAGTGTCCTCGGGATAGCCCTTGACGTTGAGCTGATAATCGCCGTATCTTGTAGCAGTAGAGACATCGGCAGAGCCGCTGACATTCTGCTCGCCGTTTGTGTCAACGACTTTGGAAACAGTAAGTGAATCGCCTGAAACAGAAACCTCCTTGTAGGCAGCCGGCTTTTCATCAAGTGCCTTGAAATCGTACTTTGCAAGCTTTTCAACGTCCGAAGCATCGACCTCAACAGGATATGTCACACCGAGAATAGTACCCTTTCCGTCATTGTAAGTTCCGGCAACGAGCTTACCGGGTTCATTCATTGCCCATTTGCTTGTAGTAGCTGATGATACCGCATCAACTTCATATGCGCTTTCGATTTCAGCCGAATAGAAATCAGCATAAGGAATATTCATCGTTCCGTATACCTTGTCGCCGTCCGCAGCATTTGCAGGGAGTGAAGCAGCAGTAAACGCAGCCACGCAGACTGCCGTACTGATAAGTGAAATTATCTTTTTCATTTTTCCTCCTTACGCAAGCTGTGAAGCAAGCTCTTTAAGCTTTGCGAGGTCATCGTCGGAAGCAGCTTCGTTGACGATGAATCCTTCATCACCGATAAGTTCTGCGCCGGCTGCCTTTGTGCGGTCGTACCAGTTACGCATCCACTCGCCGTCGCCCCAGCCGTAAGAGCCGAAAAGAAGTACCTTCTTGCCGCTGAGCGAACTCTCGATGCCGGTGAAAAACGGTTCAAACTCCTCTTCTTCAAGCACCTCTGCACCCATTGCAGGGCAGCCGAAAGCGAATGCATCATAATCTGCTGCATTGCCTGCGAAATCTGAAACTGCAAAAAGCTCTGCATTTGCGCCCTCGGCAGCTGCCTTAGCCATAGCCTCGGTATTGCCAGTGCCGCTCCAATAAATAACTGCTGTTTTCATATATTTTCCTCCTTGGAAATAGCCTGAAACAAGTCCAGACCGGATTTTAATCTATCGAACAGGATATTCCTGCAACGATCATAAGCTTTAAATGTCCGCTGTGCCGTTTCGGCGTTTTCGTAGACCTTCCAGTAGCCGCACAGCAGACAGTTTTTGCCGCTGTTACTGATAAAGCCTTTAATGTCTGCTATGGGATAGCCGAGAAAAGCGCCTATCTCATGCGGAAAGCTGCCGCAGCTTATACGGCTTGCAAGCACACCGAGCATTGTGTCTGTATCCATATCCGAAGTATAGCCATACTCCGCAAGAAAAGTCCGTACCTGCGGTATACTGAGCCACGCAGTCAGCATTTTCTCATTGTAAATGTACACAAGCGTTCTCTCCCGGCACTTGCAAAGCTGCTTCGCGCAAAGTCCGCATTCAGCAAGCTTATCTGCAAATCCACACAGATATTCCGACATTGTACACTCATTCCTGTCAAATGAAATAAGGTTCGCGCACTTCACTCCGAGAAGCGTCGGCGCACCGTGAAATGCAAGTATGCCGTCTATGCTTCTGCGTTCAAGTTCGGACATATTTCTTCACCTTTATATCGGATAAAAGCTGCTTCAATGCGCTGACGCTTGAACTGTGAACGTGCTCAACAGGCACTCCGTTTTTCTGCGAACTCTTTTTGACTGTGCCCAACATTTTGTGGGAACACGTTCCGGTGAATACCACCATGAGATCAGGACTTCCGATCTTATTTTCAAAATCTGCCGGAAGCTGAGTGAATACCTTTGACTTGTGATTGAATGACTTGCAGATGTCCTGATAGCGGGTAGCCATACGGTCGTTACCGCCAACTATAACGATACTCATAATACCTCCTTTATTAGTATATGCTAACATATAGTTTGATTTATGGGGCGATGTAAACACCGCCCCGATGTTCTGATTATTCTTTATGGCACTGACCGTGCATTGCACAGTTTTTACAGCCGCATCCGCAGCCGCCCTTGCCGCTTTTTTTATCCCGTATCATCGAATAAACGACCGCTCCGACAATAAGAACAAGGATCAGCAAAACAATTACAGTACCCATAATTTCTCCTTACGCATTAGCGCGTGACTTGCCTATCTTCACGTTCTTGTCAAATCTTGTAGCCTCCTTGTAAGGTCTTACGAGGAGATAGATGAAAAGTCCGACAAGTGCGAGTGCAAAGATAAGTCCGATGATGTGTACATTGCCAGTGAACAGGCAGCCGAGCTGATAGATGATGAGTGATACAGCATATGCGAATCCGCACTGATAGCCGATAGCGAACCAAGTCCACTTAGGGCTGTTCATCTCACGCTTGATAGCACCGATAGCCGCAAAACAAGGTGCACAGAGGAGGTTGAAAGCAAGGAAGGAATATCCGGCAAGCTTTGTCATGCCCTCGAAGTCGAGAACACCGAATACTCCGACAACCTCTTCCTTAGCAACAAGTCCCATAACTGTTGCAACAGTTGCAGCAGCGTCATCGAAGCCGAGAGGCGCGAATATCCACTTGACAGCGTTTCCAATATGTCCGAGGACTGAATCCTCAAGTTCAAGATCAGCATTCCAGCCGAAGGATCCGTCTGTCCAGCCGAATGTCTTACCAGCCCAGATAACAATAGTTGCAAGGAGGATGACCGTTCCGGCTTTCTTGATGAATGACCAGCCGCGCTCCCACATTGAGCGGAGAACGTTGCTTACTGTCGGCATATGGTATGCTGGAAGTTCCATAACGAATGGGGCAGGATCGCCGGCAAACATCTTTGTCTTTTTCAGCATGATACCTGAAACGATGATAGCTGCCATTCCGAGGAAGTAAGCACTCGGACCTACCCACCATGCACCGCCGAAGAGTGCAACTGCGATCATTGAGATGATAGGCAGCTTTGCTCCGCAAGGGATAAATGTGGTAGTCATAATTGTCATACGGCGGTCGCGCTCGTTCTCGATAGTACGGCTTGCCATAATTCCCGGAATTCCGCAGCCTGTACCGACGAGTATCGGAATGAAGGACTTTCCTGAGAGACCAAATCTGCGGAAGATACGATCCATAATGAAAGCAACTCTTGCCATATATCCGCAGGATTCAAGGAAAGCAAGGAATATAAACAGCACCAGCATCTGCGGCAGGAAGCCGAGAACAGCTCCGACACCGCCGATGATACCGTCAACGATAAGGCTCTTGAGCCATTCAGCACAGCCGGCATTGTCGAGAGCGTCCTCAGCAGCACCGGGGATACTCTTTACATAGCCCTTGTAGTCAGCCATATCGGGAGCTGTGAACTCGCCCTCTTCATCGAGAGCATCGCCGAGTGCAGCGTCGATGTCATAAACAGCTTCGGGATTGAGGATAGTTTCCTCGTCCTCATCATCCTCGGCATACTCAGCCTTTTTGTAGAATTCGTCCTTGTAGAAGCCGTACTGCTCCTCGAAATCGTCGAACTCTCCGGACTCAAAGGCTTCCTTTATGTCCTCTGCACCGTGGATGTCCTCATCCTCGCAGGCAGCGTCAATAACTGCTCCGACTTCATCAGTAAAGACGTACTTATCCGCCCATTCTTCCTTGTCATCGTTGTATTCTCTGTTGCCGGAAATTGAAACGATGAAACCGTCACCGAAGAGGTTATCGTTTACCCAGTCGGTCATAGCAGTTCCGACTGTCGAAATAGAAACGTAGTAAACGATTATCATTATCAGTGCAAAGATTGGCAGTCCGAGGAAGCGGTTCGTGACCACTCTGTCGATCTTATCAGAGGTGTTAAGCTTACCGGCGCTTTTCTTCTTGTAGCAGGACTTGATTACGTCAGCTATGTAGATGTAGCGCTCGTTAGTGATGATACTTTCAGCGTCATCGTCAAGTTCCTTTTCAGCGGCGCAGATGTCCTCCTCAATATGTGCCTTGACCTTTTCCGAGAGGTTCAGCTTCTCCATGACCTTGTCGTCACGCTCAAAAACCTTTAATGCGTACCAGCGCTGCTGCTCCTCGGGCATATCGTGTACGACAGCCTCCTCGATGTGAGCGATAGCGTGTTCAACAGGTCCTGAGAAAGTGTGCATAGGAACTGTTTTTTCATTCTTCGCAGCCTTTACAGCAGCCTCAGCAGCCTCCTGTATGCCCGTACCTTTCAGCGCGGAGATCTCAACGACCATACACCCAAGCTGTTTTGAAAGCTCAGTTATATTGATCTTGTCGCCGTTCTTCTTGACAACGTCCATCATATTTACGGCAACAACTACCGGTATACCGAGCTCTGTGAGCTGAGTTGTGAGGTAGAGGTTACGTTCAAGGTTAGTACCGTCGATGATGTTCAGTATCGCGTCCGGACGCTCACCAATGAGGTAGTTTCTCGCAACTACTTCTTCAAGTGTGTACGGCGACAGCGAATAGATACCCGGAAGGTCAGTTATGATGACATCACTGTGCTTTTTCAGCTTTCCTTCCTTCTTTTCAACTGTAACTCCGGGCCAGTTTCCGACAAACTGATTTGAACCCGTCAGAGCGTTGAACAGCGTAGTCTTTCCGCAGTTCGGGTTGCCTGCAAGGGCAATGCGTATATCCATTGTATATTCTTCCTTTCGAGATAGTCTAAGCTAACTTATATTCAATAATTAAGAGGTCTCTCAGTTGACCTCAACCATTTCTGCATCAGCTTTGCGTATGGAAAGCTCATATCCGCGCACAGTTACCTCAATAGGATCGCCAAGCGGTGCTACCTTGCGGACAGTTACCTCTGTTCCCTTTGTGATACCCATATCCATAATGCGGCGTCTGACAGCGCCCTCACCATGAACCTTGACTATCTTTACTGTCTTGCCGATAGCCGTTTCTCTCAATGTTTTCATCTTCTCCACCTCATACCATAATTTTTCTTGCAAGCTCTTCACTTATCGCAACTCTCGATTCCTTGACCTTTACGATCACATTTTCACCGAGCCTTGAAACCAAGCTGACAGTTCCGCCAACGTGAAATCCGAGATCCTCAAGGTGCTTCTTTACCTCCGGATTTCCGCCTATTTTGCGGATAATACATTCTTTCTCCTGATCTGCCATACTGAGCGGCATCATTTCAACACTTCCATTCTGAAAACGTTTGTTAGGGCTTTATAACATTTATAATATATCACTTCATGTCTGGTTTGTCAATCAAAAAGCGTCAAGTTTGTATATGCCAACAAATATTATTAGCAACCGCTAACTATATTTGTTAGTTAGTGCAAATAGGGACTGCGAGAAAAGTATGCTGTATGGGATATTTACTGTTGAGCTGATACTGTTCATTCATAATAAAAAACTTATTTCTTATTTTTTCAAGTATAACAGATATTGGCTCTATTGCATATAGCCGGTTGAGGTTTATTTTATAATCCCAAACTGATTTTACAGCATACTATACTGACAGTTATTGTGAACACCAAAATATTTTTGGTATAGAAAAAATAACCGCCTGAGCCGAATGAAAGCTCAGGCGGAGGTCACTATTCTTCTGCGTTTGCAGTTACAATACTATCATCAGATAACGATTCGGGATGAAACACCACATCCCCGGTTTCTGTACGAATGAAATACAGATCACTGTCAAAGATCCTTCTGAAAAAGCTAATGGAACTCTTTAGTATCATAACTATCACCTTTTTATATTTTTTATGGCACATATTATTTAGGAGAATTTACCGGACGTTCAACATCGTCCTGCTTTCCACATCCGCTCTGTACAAATGAGCACTGAGCGGAAAATGTGCTGTATGGAATTCTTACCTGTTACCATTTGCACAGCTCCTTTCCTGTTGGGTATGTATATATTATAACCTGAGTTTCAGATTTTGTCCAATCCGAAAAAGCCATTACAGATTATAGAAAAAAGCTATATCATCGAGGCTTGAAAAAAACAACAAATGATGCTATACTTATTAAACGAGTAGGAATACATCTTACACGTTTTTACCTGCAAGATATACGGTATATGCGGCGTATCCGCCCTCGATGTTGTAAACGTCATAGTCTCTGTCCTCAAGTATTTCGGCTACCTCTGCACTGAGGTCTCCGGTTCTGCACAGAACATATACAGGCTTGTCCTTGGGGAGCTTTGAAAGTCCTGAACCTATCTCATCAAAGGGAACATTCACAGAACCTGTGAAGCCATTGAGTTCATACTCTTCCTTGCTGCGTATATCGAGCAGAGTTACCTTATTTGTATCAAGTGCGGCTATCTCTGCCGCTTCTATATTCTTCATATCAATTTCCTTTCTGGAGGTCAAAAATGCCACTTAACAACGAACAGATCTCACGCTATTCAAGACATATCACACTCAAAGAGATCGGAGTAAAGGGACAGAAAAAACTCCTTGCCGCAAAAGTCCTCATCATAGGCGCAGGCGGTCTCGGTGCCCCTGCCGCAATGTATCTCGCAGCCGCAGGTGTAGGTACAATAGGCATTGCAGACAGTGATAGAGTTGAACTGTCAAATCTACAAAGGCAGATAATACACACAACAAATGATGTGGGCAAATCAAAAGTGCAGTCCGCTGCCGAAACTATAAATGCTCTTAACCCCGATGTTCATGTTATCACATACGAGACCTTTATAAACAGCAAAAACATTGCTGATATTATTAAGGATTATGACTTTATCGTTGACGGCACTGACAATTTCCCTGCGAAATTTCTCATAAACGATGCCTGCGTTCTTGGACGCAAGCCATTCTGTCATGCAGGCATACTTCGCTTCGAGGGACAGCTTATGACATATGTTCCCGATAAAGGTCCGTGCTATCGCTGTATATTTGAAACTCCGCCGCCGAAGGATGCTGTGCCCAGCTGCCGTGAAGCAGGAGTCATCGGTGCTATGGCAGGAATAATAGGTTCTATGCAGGCTCTTGAAGCTGTGAAATATATCACCGGGCAGGGAGAACTGCTCACAGGAAGTATGCTTATATTTGACGGCTTGAAAATGGAATGGCGAAAGGTCAGACTTCCCCAAAAAGTGGTAGCTTGTCCTGTCTGCGGTGAGGATCCCACAATAACTGAGCTTTTTGACGAGGAACAGCAAGCTTGCAGCCTTATATAGATTGATTATATAACGCCTGCAAGCTTTTGTCAATAACAAGTTCATACAAATCCTATCGGCAAAATATGTATACTGTGATATAATATACATAGGAATTCAGTATGTATTATCCGGAGGTGTTGTTATGCTATATCGTTTTAATATGATCAATATGTGTAAATGTATGACAGTTCTCTCTATGCTTGCTGAATCATAGTCTTTTTCCATGCCTATGAACATTTTAGCAGGAGAGACAGAAATGTCTCTATTTTTTTCCGGAGGTATGAAATGAAAAAGATCGAAATTATTTCCATTGACAGAATAGGTCTTGTTGGCGAGATCTCTAAGATATTAAGCCGTGTAAACTGCAACATAATCTCTCATACAAAAGTTATAGTTTCAGACTATAACTCAGGATAAAAAAATATGATTAAAAAGGGTATTGCATTTTTCGGAGATAGGGAGTATAATATACTTAACAGATAGGAATTATTAAGTTACTATCAGAAGGAGGAATTATATATGTCTAAAATTTATAAAGGTGCTACCGGTCTTATCGGTAATACTCCGCTCGTGGAGTTCACAAACATTGAAGAGTCACAGAAGCTTGAAGCAACTGTTCTTTCTAAGCTCGAATACTTCAATCCAGCTGGAAGTGTCAAGGACAGGATCGCTCTTGCTATGATCGAGGATGCTGAGAATAAGGGACTCCTCAAAAAGGATTCAACTATCATTGAGCCTACATCAGGTAATACCGGTATCGGTCTCGCTTCGATCGCTGCTGCAAAGGGCTATAAGATAATCCTTACAATGCCCGAGACCATGAGCGTTGAGAGAAGAAATATCCTCAAGGCTTACGGTGCAGAGATCGTTCTCACAGAGGGCTCAAAGGGTATGAAGGGCGCTATCGCAAAGGCTGAGGAGCTTGCTAAGGAAACTCCGAACAGCTTTGTTCCAGAGCAGTTTGAGAACCCTGCAAACCCTGAGATACACCGACTTACAACAGGTCCTGAGGTATGGAACGATACTGACGGAAAGGTAGATTTCTTCGTTGCCGGCGTAGGTACAGGCGGTACAGTTACCGGTACCGGTGAATACCTCAAGTCACAGAATCCAAATGTTAAGGTAGTAGCAGTTGAACCGAAGGATTCTCCTGTGCTTTCACAGGGCACAGCAGGTCCGCATAAGATACAGGGTATCGGCGCAGGATTTGTTCCGAAGACTCTCAATACCGATATTTATGACGAGGTGATCGCAGTTGCAAACGAGGACGCATTTGAGACCTCAAAGCTTATCGCAAAGCAGGAAGGTGTACTCGTTGGAATCTCTGCTGGTGCAGCTTACTACGCTGCCTTAGAGCTTGCAAAGAGACCCGAAAACAAGGGCAAGACTATCGTTGCACTGCTCCCTGACAGCGGCGACAGATACTACTCAACTCCCCTTTTCAACGACTGATAACAACCGACAGCTCAGAGCAATTCTGAGCTGTTTTTTATGCAGTAAAAAACCCGGGGAAGCGTATGCTGCTTCTCCGGGGAAGTTTTTATATATAATACATAGGTTCAAGTGCTTCAGTTTGCTTCTCAGTAAATCTGTCTGCAAGATCCTTAAGCGTGAGGCTTCTGGAAAACTTCTGGAGATAATCATTAACAGGCTCCCATAAACACTCGGCAATAGTTTCAGTTGCTCTGGCGTCAAGCTGATCGTTGAACTCAGACGGCGCAAGGATACTGCTGTCAAGGGCATTAACTATCTCGTTAAGAGATATGCTCGCCGGCTCACGCGAAAGCGTATATCCGCCGCCTGAGCCCTTGATGCTCCGAAGCAGTCCAGCCTGTTTCAGCAGCGGTATTATCTGCTCCAGATACTTTGCGGATATATTGTTGCGCTGAGATATTGCATTGACCTTAACGATGCTTTCAATGTTTTCACTCCAAGAATTGACAGCTATATCGACCAGCGCGATTATTCCGCATTCAACTTTTGATGATACTCTCATTTAACGTCACCTCACTATTAGTATATAATTCCTATTTATATACTAAGTATACCATATAAGCAAACCTTTTTCAAGTGTTTCAGTTATAGAATTTGCCTATATACAGTTATTTTCAAAGTGATGCTTTTAATGAAAGACAAACTCCGGCCGGAGTTTCAGTATCATTTTGCATTCATTACTGAAATAAGGGATCCGGCGTGAGCTTAACCGGAATAGTTCTTTCTATTTTTCCTTTATAAAAACTACAAAGCCAACAGCTATATACTGTTGGCTTTATAGTTTATGCTGTATTTCAAGGGGCTGTCTATAAAAGACTTTTCTCAGAAGCTTATATTATCATACTCCGAAAAGAAGCTTGTCGTATGCAGGGAACGGCCAGTATGACTCAGCAGTCAATGTTTCAGCCTTGTCTGCTGCGGCACGTAGCTTATCCATTGCAGGGAGCATCTTATCACGAACAAATTCAGAAGCTGTGATGATGACTTCCTGTTTCTTGAAATCAGCAACTACCTTTTCGAGCTTAGTCGTTGCAGCATCCATTTCATCAATGAGCTCTGAAAGCTCGGTAACAAGACCGCTCTCGTACTTGCAGGCTGCCTTTGACACACTCTTCTTAACTGAAACGGCATAAGCTGTATCAGCTGCAAATTTTGAAACAGCAGGGATTATCTCTTTACGAGCCATATCTATCATAGTAATAGCTTCAATGTTTACTGTCTTGATATAGTTTTCAAGCATTATATCACAGCGCGAATTGATCTCAGCCTCAGTAAATACACCATGAGATGTGAGCATATCAACGTTCTTTTTATCACAGATATGCGGCATTGCATCAGCAGTGGTTTTAAGGTTCATCAGACCGCGCTTTTCAGCCTCTGCGATCCACTTGTCGTCATAGCCGTTTCCGTTGAAGATGATACGCTTATGATCCTTGATAGTCTTCTTGATGAGTTCGTGGAGAGCCTTGTTGAAGTCCTTAACGCCCTCAAGCTTATCGGCAAACTGCTTCAACTCCTCAGCAACAGCGGCATTGAGGTGAATGTTAGCACAGGAGATACTGTTGGATGAGCCAAGCATACGGAACTCAAATTTATTGCCTGTGAATGCGAAAGGCGATGTTCTGTTACGGTCAGTGCTGTCCTTGCTGAACTTTGGAAGAACATCAACGCCAAGCTGCATTTTCTCTTTCTTTGTACCGCCATATGGCTTATCCTTTTCGATAGCATCGAGAACAGCTGTGAGCTCGTCACCGAGGAATATTGATATTACAGCAGGCGGAGCTTCATTTGCACCAAGACGGTGATCGTTGCCTGCGGTAGCAACGGAAAGTCTCAGCAGATCCTGATAATCGTCAACAGCCTTGATAACTGCGGCAAGGAAAAGCAGGAACTGTGCGTTCTCAGCGGGAGTCTCACCGGGTGAGAGGAGATTCTCGCCCTGATCTGTGGAAATAGACCAGTTGTTGTGCTTACCTGAGCCATTTACGCCTGCAAAAGGCTTTTCGTGGAGCAGACAAACAAGTCCGTGACGGATAGCAACCTTCTGCATTATCTCCATTGTAAGCTGGTTGTGGTCTGCGGCAATATTTGTAGTATCGTAAATAGGTGCAAGCTCATGCTGTGCAGGTGCGACCTCATTGTGCTTGGTCTTTGCAAGGATACCGAGCTTCCAGAGTTCTTTGTCGAGGTCTGCCATATACTCAGCAACTCTTGGCTTGATAGAGCCAAAATAATGGTCGTCCATTTCCTGTCCCTTCGGAGGCATTGCACCGAAGAGGGTACGTCCTGTCATGATGAGGTCTTTTCTCTTCTTCCACATCTCGCGGTCAACGAGGAAGTATTCCTGCTCCGGACCAACGGAGGTCTTAACGCTCTTTACCTTGTCATTTCCGAAGAGCTTCAGTATACGGATAGCCTGTTTGTTGAGGGCTTCCATTGAACGCAGAAGCGGTACTTTCTTGTCGAGAGCCTCACCAGTGTATGAGCAGAAAGCAGTCGGGATATAAAGTGTGCCGTCCTTGATGAATGCGTATGAAGTCGGATCCCACGCTGTATAACCTCTTGCCTCGAATGTAGCACGAAGTCCGCCTGACGGAAACGAAGAAGCGTCAGGCTCGCCCTTTACGAGTTCCTTGCCTGAAAACTCCATGATAACTCTTCCATCAGGGGCAGGAGAAATGAAGCTGTCGTGCTTTTCAGCTGTAACACCTGTCATTGGCTGGAACCAGTGTGTATAATGAGTTGCACCCTTTTCAACAGCCCATTCTTTCATAGCAGCTGCTACTGCATTAGCAACAGATATGTCAAGAGGAGTTCCCTTGTCGATAGTTCTTTTGAGCGATTTATATACTTTATCTGAAAGCGTAGCCTTCATTATTCTGTCATCGAATACCATTGAGCCATAATAGTCTGTGATCTTTTCCATTGTAATTACCTCCAAATATCATTACATAAGGCTGACTGCGAGCAAACTGTCACCCGCAGCCGCCTTGTTATATTATCAAGCCTTTTCCCATTCAGCAGAATCGTGGAGAGCGTTGTAGCCTTCCTCACCAGTTCTGATCTTGATAACGTTCTCGATGTCGTAAATGAACATCTTACCGTCGCCGTAGTTGCCAGTGTAGAGGGCAGCCTTTGCAGCTGCAACTACCTTTTCAACAGGTACTGCACAAACTGCGATCTCAGCCTTTACCTTAGGAAGCAGGTTCATCTCAACAGTTGTACCACGATAGTAGTTTACCTGTCCGTTCTGCATTCCGCAGCCGAGGACGTTAGTAACTGTGATACCCTTTACGTCGATAGCCTCCATAGCCTCAATGAACTGCTGCAATTTCTGCTGCTTGAAAATAACTACAATGTTTGTAAGCTTTGTTGCACCGTCCGGTGAAGGAACAGAATAGTTTTCAACTTCGACAGCCTTGTCAACAGGAACTGCCGGTGTTCCGGGAGTGCCTACCTTCTTCACGCTCTTAGCGTCGTCCTTTGTGTAGCCATACATTCCGGCATCTGTAAGAGCAGGTGCGAAGTCAGCGTAAGAGGAAATAAGTCCATGCTCAGTAACGTCAAGACCGATGATCTCTTCCTGTTCGGAAGCGCGGAGACCGATAGTCAGCTTGATAGCGTAGAATACGATAGTCATTGAAACTGCTGTGAATGCTGCGATAGCTGTGAAACCGCCGAGTTGTCTGATGAGGAGATCTGCGCCGCCGCCGTAGAACACACCTGCGAGCTCGTTGCCGTCCTGATCTGCAAGTGTATAGCCGGGAACGTCAGGGTTTGCAAAGAGACCAACTGCAATTGTTCCCCAGATACCGTTCATCATGTGAACTGCTACTGCACCAACAGGATCGTCGATGTGAAGCTTGTAGTCGAGGAACCATACGCCGAAGCATACAAGTAAACCGGAAACGATACCAATGATCGAAGCGCCGAGGCAATCAGTTACGTCACAAGGAGCTGTGATACCAACAAGTCCTGCGAGTGAAGCGTTAAGACACATCGAAACATCAGGCTTGCCGTATTTTACCCAAGTGAATATCATGCAGGTTACTGTTGCGATTGCCGGAGCAACTGTTGTTGTAAGGAATACTGAACCAAGCTGGTCAATTGAAGTACAAGCTGCACCGTTGAATCCGTACCATCCGAACCAGAGGATAAAGCAGCCAAGTGCGCCTATTGTAAGGTTGTGACCGGGGATAGCATTTACCTTGATCTCGCCATCCTTAGTCTTGTGGAACTTACCGATTCTTGGTCCGAGGATAGCAGCACCGATGAGAGCTGAGATACCGCCGACCATATGGATGTGTGCTGAACCTGCGAAATCGTGGAAGCCCCATTCGCTCAGCCAGCCGCCGCCCCAGCCCCAGTGGGCTTCGATAGGATAAACAACTGCGCTGATGATAGCGGAGTAAACACAGTAAGAAAGGAACTTTGTACGCTCAGCCATTGCACCTGAAACGATAGTTGCTGTCGTTGCACAGAATACAAGGTTGAAAACGAAGTTTGACCAGTCGAATGAACCATAGGAAGTGAAGATATCAAATCCCGGCTTGCCGATGATGCCTACAAGATCCTCACCGAAGAGAAGACCGAAGCCTATAAGTATGAAAACAACTGTACCGATACAGAAGTCCATAAGGTTTTTCATAATGATGTTGCCGGCGTTCTTTGCACGGGTGAAACCTGTTTCTACCATTGCGAAGCCTGCCTGCATGAAGAATACAAGAGCAGCACCTATAAGGAACCATACGCCGAAGATCGTTTTGTCAGTGTTTTCGGCAGCTTGTTGTAAAATTGTCTGAGAGTCCATAAAAATACCTCCTGAATTAAATTTACAGCATTTTTATACTGATTCATCAAACGCCATTGTTATGAGAAGCGTATAAAATAAAGGGGCGCAGAAGTCCTGAGACTTCATACACCCCTTCGTGTATGGAATTAGCGCTATAAACCAAAAAAGAGCTGCAGACTTATCGTCCGCAGCTCCCTTGCTGTTTACAATGTCATTATAGACCTTCGTGAGAGATTTGTCAATAGCTTTTTTGAAAT
The DNA here is from genome assembly GCA_015067005.1 of Ruminococcus flavefaciens. Taxonomy (GTDB): domain Bacteria; phylum Bacillota; class Clostridia; order Oscillospirales; family Ruminococcaceae; genus Ruminococcus; species Ruminococcus flavefaciens_AA. Next base: position 28,874 of record SVNH01000015.1, on the reverse strand, counting down.
TCGGCGTATCATACACATTTAATGTTAGACTGTCGAAACAGAATTGGTGAATAATACAGAATTTCATCTTTCCATTTTCCAGATCTGTGCCGAATAAGGAGGCAGCTCACTTCCGCCGCCGAAATCATGCTTTGCACCTGTTATCAGCTCATCAGCCATACCGCAGCCTGCATCGAAGTGAGCTGTAAAAGGCTGACTATCAGCGTTTATGGCGATAAGTATCCTCTCATCGTCACATTTGCGCTGAATGATACACTGCTTATTTGTGAGCACAGGTACGCTAATATCACCGTAGCAAAGCGCCTTGCTATCACGGTGTATCTTTGCAAGCTTGGAAATATACGCCGAAAGCTCGTTATCTGTCGGCTTATCAAAGGATACACGCAATGCAGGATCGCCGTCTTTTTTATCAGCCTCAGCGCCCCATTCGCTTCCGTAGTAGATACACGGTATGCCCGGCATTCCGAACATGATCGCATAAACAAGCGGAATATGGGCTTTATTTGTAAGTATAGTTGCAATTCTTGAAACATCGTGGTTGTCAACGAAGCTGAGCAGGTGCATACCCTTGTACTGACACCACGGCTCAGGTCCAAACTGATTTTTCAGTGAGTGGCATATCTCGAACATATTCATGCTGTTGAAACTCGAATACAGTCCCTTGTAGCACTGATAATTCGTTGCCGAATGCAGCATATCGTTGTTTACAAACTGCGAATAATCGCCGTGGAGAAGCTCACCTATAAGTACGAAATCCTCTTTAAGTCCGTTTGTGAAGCCGCGAAGTCTTTTCAGGAATTCCTTGTCAAGACAGTATGCCACATCAAGCCTCAGACCGTCAATATCAAATTCCTCTACCCAGCCCTTGATGCAGGAGAAAATGTGCTCAACGACTTCATTGTTCCAGAGGTTGAGCTTTACAAGCTCGTAGTGACCTTCCCATCCCTCATACCATAAACCGTCGTTATAGTTGGAATTCCCGCCGAAATTAATGTGAAACCAGTCCTTATAGCGCGAATTCTCACGATTACGCAGAACGTCTTGAAACGCCCAGAAGCCTCTTCCGACGTGGTTGAAAACGCCGTCAAGGACGACTTTTATCCCTCTGCTGTGAAGTTCCTTGCAGACCTTTGCAAAGTCCTCGTTGCTGCCAAGACGGCAGTCAATCTTCGTATAATCTCTTGTGTCATAGCCATGAGAATCCGACTCAAATATCGGTGAGAAATAGACTGCATTGCAGTTCAGTTCCCTGATATGGTCTGCCCAGTCGATAACTTTCAGTATCCTCGACTGCGGTATACCGTCATTCTCAAACGGTGCTCCGCAGAATCCAAGCGGATATATCTGATAGAATACGCTTTCATAAGCCCACATTTCCATTCCTCCATTACTCTATCATTATTAATTTTATATTTCTATTTTACCATACTTTTAGACTTCTGGCAACTGTAAGATAATGTATAATATTATAAAATATTCGTACTCATCCTGTATGCAGCGGAGCATTCTCTGCATCTGCGACATGAGTGTCTTATTGCTGACAAGTCCCTTGCAGGAGATGAAAGTTGACGACACTCTGCGTCCCATTTCACGCAGTCTGATCTCAGCATCGAAGTCGTGTTCAATGAGCACATTTTGCAGATATGCAGGCATCTCAGGCTCTATTGCACACAGCGGCAGATGTTCAAGATCGTGGACAGAGGTGTTGATGACTTCAACCTTTCCCTGCGAATACCTGTGCCGGTCCGCATAGGTCGAATGCACCGTTTTTTCAGGCATATCAAGGCTCACAAGCCGAGGATAAGAGCCTTCTGTCCTGTCAACGGCAGAGGTACCCAGCCCCATAACAAGCCGAAGCATTCCTGCGGACTGGTCGGAGCTTTTCAAAAAGCTGTAAGGGCTGTACGAATATCCGACACCTGCCGCACATGGCATATAGTATGCGCCATAGTAAACATCGAAGAAAAGCTGAGTGGTATCCAGTATCTTATTTATTGCGTGGACGGAGTGTTTTCCGCGGATTATCGGAAAAAATGCAACTGTATCAAGTACAAACAGGAAGGGACAGGTAACGCGGAAAAAGTTGCCCATCATGAGGTCTGTTGCCCACATCGCCTGCAACTCCGAAAGGCAGTCGAAAATATAGAAAGCATCCCTGCCGGCTTTTTCGATCTCGTTGTGTATGTCAACAGTAAACGTCTCAAATCTGTGCGAAAGCGGAACTTCGATAGTCTTTACCTCAGGACAGTTCTCCACAAGCGGTTCGTGACTTGCAAAGCGAAAATAGATTATATTTCTGCCGTCAGCGATAGCCTGTCTCAGGTAAGGCTCCATAAACAGTCGAAACTCGGAAAGCTCGGATACTCTCCATACAACATTGTCACCAAGCCTTATATTATCAATTGCAGTATCAAATTCGAGGATCCCCGACAAGATCCTGTCAAATGCAGCCATAAAAGCACCTCCCATACAAACAAAAACGGTGCTGAATACTCAGCACCGTTGCTCCTTACCTGCATTATATCACAGCCGGGATCTCCTGTCAAGATTTTTCTTGACATTTTTATGGGAACGTGTAATAATCTCTGACAAGCGTATGGCTGAAAAAACTGGATGATATTGAGCTATAACGAAACAGGATTCTACAATAATATTGATACCATTATCCACAGGCAGCGATAAATGAAATATCATCATTGTAGTTTTTTCGCTCGTAGTACATATCAGTGAGATCCTTTAAGGTCATACTTCGTGTGTATTTGCGAAGATAACTGGTCATAGGTTTCCAAAGGCAACGTTCTATTGCATCGGTCACATTTTGTTCCAGATCTTGGCTGAATTCCGATGATGAAAGTATAGACCTGTCCAGTGCATTTACTATCTCAAACAGAGTAATATCCCCAAGGCTGCGTGACAGTCTGTATCCTCCGTTTGAACCTTTGACACTTATTATAAGGTCAGACTGTTTCAGCAGCGGAAATATCTGTTCAAGGTATTTTGCAGAAATATTATTTCTCTTTGATATTGCATTTACTTTTACCGTACTTTCATTGTTTGTGTTCAAGGCAATATCAAGCAATGCAATGATACCGCATTCAACTTTGGTAGATATTCTCATTCGATTCACCTGCTTAATATAATATTATAATATCAGTTTAACAAATCGCTGTGCGTTTTTCAAGTATTTTGATTATACACTTTTGCTATTGCCGATAATGTATTTTATGTATTGGACATAACCGCTCCGGTATGATATGATTAGTGCATAGAAAAAACAAGGAGTGATAATTATGAGATCAAAAACCATCACCTATTCGGAGCGAATGCGATGTTGCAGATAGATAAAAGCTCAGAATGATAACTAATTATAAAAAACAGGATCGAAAGGTAATTAAGGTGAATAATTATGAATAACAAGTTAAAGATAGTATCCGTTCTCGCAGTTCTTTCTCTTTTCACAGGCTGTGCAGGACTTAACAGTTCAAGTTCCTCCAAAAACAGCGAAAGCGCAACAAACAGTTCAGCTGTTTCCGAGAGTAATTCCGGAAATTCAACAACTGCCGAAAATGCTTCCAATAAATCCTCAGAAGCTGCAACAGGAAAATCCGATACTAAAATAGGCTCTCCCGAAAAGTCGAGCATTTCGATCGGCTACCTCAACTCAACCGCTCACCTTCTCGCATTCGTTGCTGAGGAAGAGGGCTACTTCGAGGAGGAAGGTCTTGATGTCAATCTCGTTCAGTTTTCAAGTGCTTCCGAGCTTGTAAATGGTCTCGAATCCGATAAGCTCGATGTAGCATTCATTGGCTCAGTACCTACACTGACATTCCAGAGTCAGGGACACGATATTTCAATTTTCGGAGGCGCAATGTCTAACGGTCACGGCTACGTTATCAAGTCCGAATACGCCGAAAAAGACGAACAGGGTGTGGAAGTCCTCAAGGGCAGAAACGTTGCATCCGTAAAGAACAGCGTTCAGGACGCTGAGCTCCAGATACTTCTCAAGAACGCAGGGATCAAGATCGGAGAGGGCGATGACGAGGTCAACATCGTTTACTTCGACAGCCAGAAGGACGCTTACTCTGCTCTTCTCAATGACTCGATCGACGCTGCATCGGTATACTCCCCTTACGCTTCACTTGCAAAGTCACAGGGCTACAAAGTAGTTTACTACTGCGCTCACGAAAAGGCTCTCGAAAACCAGCCTTGCTGCCGTCAGGTCGCAAAGACTTCCGCACTCAAGGATAATCCTAATACATATACAGCGGTCGAAAGAGCGTTCATCAAGGCTTACCGCTTCACTCAGACTGACCATGAAGGTACTGTAAAGGACGTTAAGAAGTACATCGACATTGATGAGGATTTCATCGACACTGAGGTCTACGGCGGATATAGTGTATCAAGTCCGGATCCCGATAAGAAGGGTACTCTCACACTCAAAGATACTATCGTAGAACTCGGCTACACAAGCGACTACGACATCGAACCGCATTACAATACCGCTATTTACAAGAAAGCTCTCGACAGTATCTTGGCTGAAGGCTCAGATGACATATATAAATCACTGGAAGATCATTTCAACAAATTTGAATAAAGCTCATTGTGAACAGCACAGCAAGCAAGAGGCTGCTGTGCTGTTACACTTTCAAATCTATTGTTCAGCCAATAAAAGGAGAAATATATCATGAATAATATTATCAAAAAAACTATCACTGCACTTTTAGGACTGGTGTTTATATACAATGCTGCTGATTCAGCTGATATAGGCGCAAAAGCTGATGATACGACCGTACTCGTTACCGAGTATGCTGACCTCTGGAACAGCAATATCACCGTGAAAGCCGGAGAGACCGTAAAGTGGTATGTCAATGTTCCTGAGGGAACTGAGCCAAAGGGATGCAGTGCAACTATCAAGATCCCGGAACTTGGTCTGGGAACAGATTCAAACACTAAAGAGGATGAGCACATCACTCTCGTGCAGGGTCAGAACTTCATATATGAGTTCACACCTGAGAAAGAAGGGGATATTCTTTTCAGCTGCTGGATGGGCTCTGGATGTCATCATAATTATATCCACGTTACCGCAAACGGCACATATAACGTTCAAAAGCCTGCTGATGCTTCAAATGTTTATGCAAAGCGCAGCGGCAGCAACGTTGAGGTAAGCTTTACAGCTCCCGGTGCTCCGGATGGTGCAGAAATTACCGGATATAAGGTCCTTGCAACAGATGAGAACGGCAAGCGCAAAAAGGCTGTTGTTAAGGAAAGTCCTGCTGTATTCGAGGGACTTGATGATAAACAGTCATATAGCTTTAAAGTCATTACATTAGCGACCTCCGGAGACAGTGCAGGCGAAAATGACTTTAAACTCAATGCTGCCAATGGATCTGAAACAACTCAGCCTGAGCCCACTAAACAGGAGAGCTCTGCCGAATCTGCTCAGATTCAGACAGAAACTACTACGACAACTGTTGCTTCCGGCAATAACTCTTCAAGTCCTAAAACCGGAGATCACGGCGTCAAAACAGCTGAGCTTGTTATCGGCATCTCTATTCTTCTTTGCTTATCATTATCAAAGCGTAAACACAGTCAGCAAGGATGATCGTTGACTTATATCAAAAATTGTAAAAAGCTTCTTCAATTACGAAGAAGCTTTTAATTTTGCAGTCCGTACTGCTTAAAATTATTCTTTAGTGGACATATTAATATCATTTCCGCTTATATTTCGTTTATTTCAAAATCTCTTCCGGAATCGGTTTACACTGACTTTTTATTGCATTTCATTTTTTATCCAATCCATAATCACATCAACTATATAGGACTGCTCGTCCGCCGTAAGGCACTTTCCGCAAGGGATATTATGCCACTTTTCAAGGCAGCTGCGGCAGCAGCAGGCGGTCGCGTGCTGAGCAGCAAAAACAGGGTGTCCTCTCATAGGAGTTTGCTTGCCATCGTTTTCAGGATTTTCGGCAGAGAGCCGTTTTTCAACAAAATCCTGTGCATGGCGGCGGATAGTATCCGCGCCTTTTTCGGTTACATAAGCCCTGTCCTTTTCAGACAAGTGAAATCTGCTCCTGAAATCTGATTTGCTAAGTCTATCGAAAAGCATCTGCCTGTCGGGCGTCCGGTATCTGATAGCGTCCGCCGAACCCATACCCGGAACATAGCTGTATCCTGACTTTTTCGCCTGTGAGGTATGCAGTTTTCGGTCTAAATGGTAAATTTTACCGTCCTTGATAAAAACAGCACCAGTCTGCCTGAAAGTGAAAGGTACACCGCAGCGGACACACTCACGGCGAACTTCCTGTATCCACCTGAAATTGCATGGTCTTGCGTTATCGCCGGATTCACCGCCGCAGGAAACGTGTTCAATGAGCCCTGTCCTCAGATACTTCTCCATATTTATCTCTTCGAGCATGGGCTCGCAGATGACTTCACGGTGCTTTATCGGAAACCGCAGAAAGATCGGCAGTCTGTGATCAGCTCTGTCCTGATTTTCACAGGTACAGCATATGGTCACATTATCCCAGCCATCGCCCCAGTCAGACGGCATACATTGCTCGAAACGATCTATTCTTTTGGTGATGATATGAAAGTGCAGATCCCTACGCTTTCGTATCATATCCCAGCAGTCCTGCCGCCATTCGTCAGCATCCTCAAGGAAGAAATCAGAAGTCATACAGGCAAAAACGATGCCGTCTCCGGCAGTCAGCTTGTATTCACCCTGCCTGTTCTTTTTCAGCGGCAAATTGAAATCGCCGGTCTTGGTGACAACAGAAGCGTCCTTGCCGATGCTTTCGTCTCTGCGGTAAACATAGCAATTCGCACATCCGGGACTGATCTTATGGCAGCCGTGCCACGGATTCCATATCGGCATTTTACCGCTCCTTTCAGATGTTATGTAAGACGATATGTACGTATGAAAGAATTGACATCCGCACCGCTTTCCATATATCGGAGAAGTATCTCCGCACACGCACGGCTGTCGCTGTCCGCCTGATGATGATTAAGGGCGATGCCGTAGTGATCGCACATCACGTCCAAGTTATGCTTCATATCAGGCAGGATACGCCTGCCAGCCTGCACGGTACAAAGATACTTAGCAGTACTTTTCCACACGATACCGTAATCGTGCAGGCATTTTTTTAACACGCCCATATCAAAAACCGCATTATGTGCAACGAGAATCCCCTTGCTCATGATAGGCTCTATTTTCTTCCAAAGCTCCGCAAAATTCGGAGCGCCTTTTACTTTTTCGGAATCTATCCCTGTAAGCCGGGTATTGAAGTAGTCGAAATGCGTTTCTGGATCAACGAGCGAAAAGTAGTTTGCCACGATCTTGCCGTCCTTTATTGCAGAGATACCGATAGCACTCATACGGTCATTCGCTCTGTTCGGTGTCTCAACATCGAAAACTATGTAAACAGCCATTTCACTCACTCCAAACCTCAGCAGTATATGAGTCCATTATATCACATCGTAACTGAAAGGTCAATCGGATGAGAATTAGCAGGATACCGCCGGAATGGTCGTAGTGACCGAAACTGAGTATTACCGTATCCACTGAGGACAGCTTATCAACGAGTGCTTCGATGTGCCTGATGTGCTGACGATCACTGATGTCGCAGGAATAACAGGCTACACGCCCAATGCCGTTTACACAGAATTTGAGATTGTCTCTTATGGTGATACCTATAATACGTATCAGTTTATGCTTCTTTAATTTCTACATATTTTACCTGATATAATCGAGAGCGCCGCTATAAATGCGGCGCTCTCACTGTTTCAATAATCATTCTTAATCATTTTTTCGCTTTTCATTAATAGATCCACCTTAAACGCCGAGGGACTCCACCCACTTTTTCAGTTCACTGACTGAAGTGCTTGCTGCGAAACGCTTGCCGTCCTTGATGACAGATGAATCGGAAACGCTGGGCTTCAATTCCTTTGCAGAGCTGCCCATACCGCTGCCGCCGGATGTCGCAAACAGAACTATGGTCTTGCCCGAAAAATCATAGGCTTCAAGGAAGGTGTTGATGATCGTCGGCGCAACATACCACCATATCGGGAAGCCGACAAATATGGTGTCATAGTCTGCGATATTCGCATCAGTATCGGCAATAGCCGGACGGAATAACTTATCTTTCATCTCAACTGAGCTTCTGCTGTTCTTGTCCTGCCAGTTGAGATCTGCATTCGTATACGGAACAGCAGGGCGTATCTCATAGAGATCTGCTCCTGCGGCTTCTGCAAGGTTCTTTGCAAGTCCGGCAGTAACGCCGCTTGCTTAAAAATAGGATACTAATTTTTTGCTCATAATTATCATCTCCTTAGAATTTCCCGCCGAACACAGGAAAAAAGCTGTGGTCGCCGTAGTTCTTGTGCTCGGCAGCGACCTTAGAGGTCACAAATATCTCACCACGGGCGATAGCGCAGGTGCGGACTCCCTCACTGACACCGTGCTCGTTACCGTAAGCCTGAGCCGTATCAGTGTGGCGATAACCGAGTTTGACTGCATTTCGTACAGCATCGGCAGCCTTATCATAGTCAATAAGCCAAGTGCCGAGTGCAAGTTTTGGAATGATAACGCCGTTTGCCATTGTAAATGTTTCGATGTAGATCATAAGTGAACCTCCTTATTGTTTCAGGGAAAGCGTGACAGTCACATTGCCCTCACCGAGTATAGCCTTTAATTCGTCCTGTGTTACATTGTCGATATGTCCGAGTTTTGTGAAGTTCCACGAGTTTTTGTCATAGTAGATCACAAAGCGATGTCCGAGATAAAGGATCAGGTCGCCGTAATCCGTGTCGATCTGTTCGTCATTTGTCGGAAGACTTTCCGGCAGTTCTCCAACCTTTTCAAAGTTGGAATAATCGCTCATATCTATTGTTATATCGCTTTGTTTCAGCAGTTCAACAAGCACCTGTGCCGAGGAATTATCAGCAAGTGTGGCAGTCAATTCAGTATCTCCAACAGAAATCAGCAGCTTCGTTTCCGCCTTATCCTGCTCCAACAGAAGCGTATCATACCACGCTTTTACATCTTCCTTTGTGGCACTTGCAGGAAAACGTCTTCCTTCGAGTTGATTGCCGATAGGCACAAGTTCTGAGATATTCTTCTCGCTTGCGGCAATACCGCTGCTTGCCGATGTGCAGAACGGAATGACCGTCTTATCTGAGAAATCATAGCTTTCAAGGAATGTGTCGATAATACGGGGCTCCTGTCCCCACCATATCGGATAGCCGAGGAATATCGTGTCATAGCTGTCAATAGAATCTATCGGGTTAGTGATCTCAGGACGGACGGTTTTATCGTTCTGCTCTTTGTTAGCGCGGCAGCTATCGTCCTGATACTTGATGTCCGCATCTGAATAAGGCACAGCCGCTTCGATCACATAGCTGTCGGCATCGGTCAGCTCAATCAGGTATTCTGCGATTTTTTCAGTGTTGCCAGTTCGGGAGAAGTAGACTACAAGCGCGTCATTATTATTTTCGTGCTGCTTGAAGACCATACGCTTCATAAGACAGAGGTCGAAAACATTCCAGCGTCCATTACCGGTAAGATCGTATGGCTTTCCGGAGAGGTCTTCCTCGATTGGTCTTCCAAGCAGAAAGTCCTGCAAATTGATAACATCCTGTATTGTATATTTATAATCCGGAGTAGCACTGCTCACCGCATCAGCAGACAGCTTGGTGAACGCGGCGGAATTGCTTTCAGACTGTGTACTGGTCTGATTGCTGTCATTGCCACAGCCTATTGTTGTCGAAAGCAGCGTACCTGCTATCAGTAATGCACCTATAAGTTCTTTCATTTCAAGCCCTCCTTTTTCATCGTAAATACAAGGTAGTCGAGACAGCTTATGCAGCGTTCCTTCGCATGGACTTCATCGAGGAGTTCGCGCCGATGAGCAGCAAGCATTTTCCCGCACTTTTTTTCGTCACTCAGACAAGCGGCAAATCTTTCGATGAACTCTTCATCACAGCCTGCGTCGATAAGGTTTTGTCTGATATTTTCGTTCATATGGACACCTCCATATCTCTTGTTGTGTTCATTATAACACGGCTTATTCAAAATAGCAAATACCTATATCGAATAAATGGCTATGCTTGACTGTTATAGACATATGTGTTATGATATTGAAAAAGGAGGCTGATTGTATGGATATTCGTGTACTGAGATATTTCCTCGCAGTTGCAAGAGAACAGAGTTTTTCCACGGCAGCGGAGAGACTTTTTTTATCACAGCCGACGCTTTCACGTCAATTAAAGGATCTTGAGGATGAGCTGGGAAAGACTCTGCTTGTTCGTTCAAATAAAGGCGTAACGCTGACCGAAGAGGGAATGATACTCCGCAAGCGCGCCGAGGAAATAGTGGAGCTTATGGACAAAACAGAACAAGAGGTCAGGCAGAGCAACGACAGTGTTTCAGGAACAGTCTATATTGGTGCAGGCGAGACCTATGCGATAAAGCTTATCGCTGACACTGCACATCATCTGAAAGCGGATTATCCGGCTATCCATTACAGCCTTTTCAGCGGCAACGGTACGGACGTACTGGAAAAGCTCGAACGGGGACTATTGGATTTTGGTTTGATTTTTGGTAACATTGACAGAACCAAGTATGAAGCCATTGAGATACCGCTGCACGATACATGGGGCGTACTGATTCGCCGCGATGAACCGCTTGCTCATAAGAAGTCGGTAACTATTGCCGATTTAACAGGGCTTAATCTTATCATTCCGCGACAGTTGGATCACCTTACTATGATATCCGAAATGATAGCGGAACAGGCTCCTGAAGCAAATATAGTCGCAGAGTACAATCTTATCTACAATGCATCAGTCATGGTCAATGAGGGGATGGGATGTGCTATTGCTCTTGACCGGCTTATCAACGTCAGCGGCGACAGCAGACTATGCTTCCGACCATTTGAACCGCCAATGGAAGCTATATGCTATTTTATCTGGAAACGTTATCCTGTTTTCACAAAGGCAGCAAGTACGTTTTTAGAGCAGTTCAAACAGGATATAGCTAAAGAGAAACATAATAAATGATGAAATTAATATAAGAAAGCCATCCCCCTCTCGGGAACTGCTTATTTCATAATTATTATGATGTATTAAATGGCGTAAAATGATGTTCCGTTTACGTAACTTTTCTGCTATAATAGATACAACAGCAAAACATTCATCAACGAAACGGAGGTATCTACTATGAAAAATACAGCTCTTATTACAGGTTCAACAGGCGGAGATCTCATTCTTGTAGGACAGAACGAAGCAAAGTTCCTTGCACAGAAGAAGGAAGTCGAGGAGAAATACAAAGTTACAGTTCAAACGATAGTTGCAAACCTTCCCGATACCGAACAGGTTGATAATATATATAACACCTGAAAGCAGGTCGCAGGTAGTGCTAAGAAAAAATAAAACGCAGGAGGAGTGCTCCTGCGGATATGGATATAATATTTGTACTAAGAAAAATCAGAATTTACATTATCATAACTTATTTTGTAACTTGTCCTTTTCTGTATCTACCGAAAAAAATACCGTCATCAACATATTTGTCAGCCTGAGATACCCACATCGGAAATTTTCCTGTTGCTACAGCAGTCTGTCCGTTAAGCATTCCTGTATGGAACGATATGTGGCGGAATTGTCTCAGTACCAGTTCCATTCTCGTATGTTCACAGTTTTCAGGACATTCATACAGCATCTCATCTGTGAGCGAATCAAGATATGCGAAAGTTTTTTTCTCTACACTGTCAAGATAATCAAGAAGCTGCTCATCAGATAAGATAACAGAAGCAGGCTTGTCGGGATTATCAAGTCCTTCTTCATGAAAAGGCGGTTCATCATATACACAAGGATTTATAAACCATTTATCAGCTGAATGAAGTGCATGATATGCCCATCTCCAACACGGAGCACCGCAGCATATCGCATCTCTGTCATAGGTCTGGATAGATGTTCTGATATTCAGGAAATTCGGTTTCACCATTTCTTTTATTATCATACATAGATCATTCATTATAAAATCCTCCTCAAAATTCCGATTTACACGAGTAAGCATATTGCCATTTTGACACTTCTTATTATACTGGAACTCTACAAAAAAGTCAATCCTGCCGCTTAATAATAAAGCCCTGATTTGCTGTAATACATCCGCAATACTGATATGACGACAAACGATATTGCATTTCTGCTTGGCTATCAGGAAATAAATTCGTTTATCCGTGCTTTCAGTCTCTGGACAGGAGAAAGCATAAGCGAGTACAGGGAAAAGAAATGAAAAAACAGACAAGAGCGATACTTTAACCGTATCGCTCTTTTGCTTAAAAACAGAGTATGCGGTCATATAACGATTACATGGATAACTTTAACTGAACTTGGTACTGTTTCGGCATCATTTTCATGAAAAAAGATTTGGAGGCTATTCTGTCAGAAGAACATCAGTCTAAAATGTCAAACCATGACTTCATCACGTCAATTATTTTCACAAGCTCCCATTCCTCTATAACATACGGAACCATTGCATACATATATTTCAGAAACGGACGGCTGAATACACCGTGTTCATACGCATATTGACGAAATCCTTCCAAATACTTGCCGGCCTTGACTTCAATACACACACAGCCGCCCATTATCCTTATTTCTTTGATCTTATCGGAAGAAAAACCATTCAGTTCACGCCTTGTGATCTCTTCTATTCGTCTGATCTTCTCAAGATAGTTACCTTTTTCAAACAGCTCGATAGATTTTAGTGCCGCAGAGCAGGCAAGAGCGTTGCCCATAAATGTCGGACCGTGCATCAGAGCATGAGTTGGGTCATCGCTCAGAAAACCGTCCCATACTCTCTGATTTGCAACTGTTACAGCATGACCTATATACCCGCCTGTCAGAGCCTTACCAAGCACAAGTATATCCGGAAGTACAAGATCGGCAACAAAACGGTTTCCCGTTCTGCCGAAGCCTGTTGCAACCTCGTCAAATATCAGAAGAACATCATTCTCATTGCACAGCTGTCTTGCCCTTTCAAGGAAAGAAACATCGTACATTCTCATACCGCCTGCACCCTGCAACAGAGGTTCAACAATAAAACAGCTCAGTTTACTGCCATAGGTCTCAAAGACTTTTTCAAGGGCGTTTATCTCGGTCGGGATATGTATGACACCACGCTTTTTCTCGTTTGAACTGCCGAATGCAAAATGATAATCCTCATCGTCACCGACTTCCATAGCCTTGAACGTATCACCGTGATAAGCGTGTTCAAGCGCAAGGATAATACTTCTGTCCGAACCTCGGTTAGTGTTGAACTGCAAAGCCATTTTCAAAGCAACTTCCACAGCAACACTTCCCGAATCCGAGAAAAAGCAGTAATACAGATCACCGGGCAGCCATGATGCGAGTTTGTCGGACAGCTTCTGAACAGGCTCATGCGTAAGACCGCCGAGCATAACATGGGCGAATTTGTCAAGCTGTTCCTTGATAGCGTTATTTATCTCGCTGTTGTTGTATCCGTGGATAACGCTCCACCACGAAGAAACGGAATCTATAAGGTCGTGACCGTCCTCGGTGTAAAGATGAACTCCCTTAGCGGAAGTGATCTTTATGGGCAGTTCAAGTGTTTTCATCTGGGCATACGGATACCATATCATAATTTTTCTCCTATTCGCAAAGTAAAGCTATATATTCTCCGCTGATGTCAAGGTCGGTGCAGTTGTCACCTGCACAGGCAATAACCGGGATACCTGTAAGAGCCTCACACATTTCTTTGTTATCTTCTTCCATTACATCGTCTTTATGAAAATGATTCAGGATAATTCCTTTTATGTGGATATTCCGTGACCTCATATAATGTACGGTAAGAACAACATTGTTTATCGTGCCGAGTCCTGCATCTGCGACGATAACACACGGAAACTCAAGCATTTTGATAACATCTTCAAGGAATATTTTTTCATCGTCATATCTTAATGGGCAGAGTATACCTCCGCTTCCTTCGGCAATTATGTAGTCATACCGTGAAGTCAGTCCGCTATAACTCTCCTTTACTGTCTCCATATCGAGAGGAGAGCCTTCTATTCTTGAAGCAAGATGGGGTGAAACGGCAGTTTCATAGATATATGGACACATTTCCGCAAGGGGCTGATTTATCCCCGAAACAGTTCTGACATTAAGTGCATCGCCCGGAATAAGATCTCCGTTGCTGTCACGCTCGTTTCCACTCATTGCAGCTTTATAGTAGGCACAGCTGTATCCGCTTTCATTCAGTTTTTTCAGCAGCAGAGCCGTGATATATGTTTTACCCGTATCAGTTCCCGTACCTGTGATAAACAGTCCCTTACTCATTACTTTTCCTCTTTTCAATATAAAAGCCCATTTCTCTGAGCATTTTCACATCTCCATTGATGTCATTTCCCGAAGTTGTCAGCATATCGCCTGTGATAGTAGAATTTGCTCCCGAAAGAAAAGCCTGTTTACCGCAGTTGGTCATAAGATCTCTGCCTGCTGCAAGTCTAATATCGGCGGATGGGGCAATGTATCTGAATATCGAAACAGTACGCAGTATATCTTCTTCCGAAAGCCTTTCAAGGTCTTCAAACGGAGTGCCCTTTATCGGCATAAGTGCATTTATGGGTATCGAAGTGACTCCAAGTTCCGAAAGGGTGACAGCCATATCTATCCTGTCAGACCATGTTTCCCCCATACCGATGATTCCGCCGGAGCAGATCTCAAATCCTGCATTTTTAGCACGTTTTATACATTCGACCTTGTCGTCAAAGGTATGTGTGGTGCAGATGTTCGGGAAGTTTCTGCGTGACGTTTCAATGTTGCAGTGGTATCTGCTTACCCCTGCTAAACGAAGTCTTTTGAACTGTTCATCTGTAAGAAGTCCGTGAGAACCGCAAAGCATCATATCTGTTTTCTCATGGAGAGTGCTGTATGCTTCAAACGCTTTTTCAAAATCAGCATCGCTGAGCGTTCTTCCTGCTGTGACTATGGAAAATCGGTGTACTCCTTTTGCTTCGTTATGTTTGCACTCATTTAGAATAGTTTCAGTATCCATGAACGGATACTCTTTTATCCCGGTGCAGTTGTGAGCGGACTGAGCGCAGAAGCGGCAGTTTTCCGAGCATTTTCCGCTTTTTCCGTTTATGATACTGCACAGATCAACGTAATCTCCACAGAAATGCTTCCTGATACGGTCTGCACCTTCACACAGTAATTTTATATCCGCTGAAATAAAAAAATCCATATCATCGCCGCGATGTATGCGTTTTCCGCCGATGATCTCCTCGGCAAGTCTTATAATATCCATAAAATGCTCCTTTTCAAGTTTTATGCTTTCTTATATGATAATCCGATTGCAGGGATAAGTCGTTTCCCAAGTTTAGCCGAAAGTATACAAAGACATATATCTCCCGGAACTGCCAATAAAAAACAATACAAAAACAGCGGCCATATTCCGATAGGCTCACCGATATAGAATCGGCTGACAGCCCAATAATAAGCCATTCCAAAAGTGTAAACTGTCATAAGCCCTGCAAAACCGCCTGCCAGCAGCCGCTGCATAGTCAGATCACCTTTGTGAACTATCGTACCAGTGACAAATGCTCCTGCGATAAATCCTATAAGATAGCCGAAAGTAGGCTGAAATACATAGCCTATACCGCCTCCGTCCGTAAAAACAGGAAGTCCAGCCAAGCCAAGCAGAACATAAACAGATACAGCGATAGTCCCATTCTTTGAACCAAGAATTATCCCTGCCAGAGTAGTAAAAAGAAACTGCAATGTAAAGGGACAAACAGGAACGGGGATCTTTATGTATGCGCCAACAGCGATCAAAGCTGCAAACATAGCTATTAAGATCATGTCTTTTGTTTTCATAAGCGACACCTCTTTTGATATTCCTGTATAATTATAGCACAGGCAATCAAACTTGTCAACCTAATAAGCAGCTTTGGTTGACGATATAAATTTATCTCTATCATTATTAATTTGTTAAATCAGACGGAACTATTAATCTTCTCTGAATACGATTTAACAATTGTTTACGAATCATAAAATTATGCACCTAAAGTAAAAGCCCTCAGAAACGCTTGCAGAACGTTTCCAAGGGCTTGCGGTTTTTATTCAGTTCCAATAGGGTATCCGCAGATTGTGGGATATATCAGACGAGATACCGTTAAAGAAGCTGCTCAAAAAAGCTTATTTTCTGTATAGTAAATGCGGATTTTATGCAGTAACTATATTGTCTGCCTTGTGGAGATCAAGCTTTTCAACAGCCTGTTCTCTCATCTTGTATTTGAGTATCTTTCCGGCAGCATTCATCGGGAAGCTGTCCACGAAATCAACGTATCTCGGGCACTTGTGCTTTGCCATTCTGTCGAGACAGAACTGCTTGATCTCGTCCTCGGTAGCAGTTTCACCTTCCTGAAGTATGATACAAGCCATGATCTCTTCGCCGTAGTCCTCACTCGGTACGCCGATCACCTGAACGTCCTTTACCTTCGGGTAGGTATAGAGGAAGTCCTCGATCTCCTTTGGATAGATATTTTCGCCGCCGCGGATTATCATGTCCTTGATACGGCCTGTGATCTTGAAATAGCCGTCGGAGGAGCGTCTTCTTGCGAGGTCGCCGGTATGCAGCCAGCCTTCCGAGTCGATAGCGGCAGCAGTAGCCTCGGGCATTTTGTAGTAGCCCTTCATGATATTGTAGCCTCTTGCAACGAACTCACCGTCAACATCGTCCGGAACTTCCTGATTTGTCTCAGGGTCAACTATTCGGCACTCAACGCCGAATATAGGTCCGCCGACAGTATTTACACGCTGTTCAAGTGTGTCGGTAGTCTTGCTCATGGTTGTTGCAGGAGAAGCCTCGGTCTGACCATAGGTTATGCATATCTCGCTCATGTGCATCTTCTCGACAACCTCTTCCATAGTCTTTATCGGACAAGGTGAACCAGCCATGATACCTGTTCTCATGTAGGAGAAATCGGTCTTATCGAAGTCCTCGTGACCGAGCATGGCGATGAACATAGTCGGAACGCCGTGGAAGCAGGTTATCTTTTCCTTGTTGATGCAGGCGAGTCCCTTTCGCGGACTGAATCTTGTGATAGGCGACATAGTTGTACCGTGTGTCATGGAAGCTGTCATAGCGAGCACCATACCGAAGCAGTGGAACATAGGCACCTGTATCATCATGCGGTCGGCTGTGGAAAGATCCATGCAGTCTCCGATAGCCTTACCGTTGTTTACTACATTATAATGTGTGAGCATAACGCCCTTCGGGAAGCCAGTTGTGCCGGAGGTATACTGCATATTGCAGACATCGTTGATGTTGATGGTCTTGCGGACAGCCTCGACCTCGCTGTAAGGAACGTTCTTTGAGAGTGCAACAGCCTCTTCCCAAGTATAGCAGCCGTTGTTCTTGGAATCGCAGGTGATGATATTTCTGAGGAAGGGGAGTCTTGCGGATCTGAGCTGTCCCGGTTCGCAGGAATCGAGCTCAGGGCAGAGCTCCTTGATGATGTCGACATAGTTGATATTCTTGATGCCGTCGATCATAACGAGAGTCATGGTATCGGACTGGCGGAGGAGGTACTCAGCCTCGTGGATGCGGTATTCTGTGTTCATGGTAACGAGAACCGCGCCGATCTTTGTGGTAGCCCAGAATGTAATGTACCACTGAGGGATATTTGTTGCCCAGATAGCAACGTGGTCGCCCTTCTTAACTCCCATAGCGAGGAGAGCGCGGGCGAAATTATCGACATCGTCCCTGAATTCCGGATATGTACGGATGTAGTCGAGTTCAGTGTAGCGGAAAGCGTACTGATTCGGGAACTGCTCGCAGATACGGTCGAGGATGTCGGGGAAGGTATAGTTGAGTATCTTCTCCTTTGGCCACGGATACTGACCATCGCCGCGCATATTGGTCTGGAGGGCGTGTTTGTGCTTTTTCTTGTAAGGTGACATATATTCAGCGAACTGAGGTATAACGATACCTGCATCGCTGAGATCCTTAGCCCAGCGCTTTACCCATTCGAGGGAGATATAGCCGTTATAGTTGATAGTTTCGAGAGCTGCGATCATTTCCTTTACAGGAATATCACCTGTGCCCATGATGCGGTACTCAACAGAGCCGTCCTCGCGCATAACGCTGTCCTTGACCTGTATGTACTTTATGTACTCGCCGAGGTTTGCAACAGTAGTCTCAGGGGATTCGTTGTTATAGCGGTATGGATGGTGCATATCCCAGAGGGCAGCTACCTTGCGGCTGCCTACCTTGCTGAGAAGACGTGCAAGACGCGCAGAATCGCTGTAAACACCGTTTGTCTCAACGAGGAGAGTAACATTGTATTCCTCAGCGACGGGAACGAGTCTGAGGAGAGCCTCAGCGATATAGTCGTCATCGACTTCGCCGCCGGGAGCGGGATCGAGGTCTGCGAGGATTCTTATATATGAAGTGCCGAGTTTGTTTGCAAGCTTAGCGTAAGCAAGGATCTCTTCTTCGGCAATATTGAATTTATCTTTAAACTTTAGGCAGGCGCCTGAAGAAAGGCATGGGATTTCAAGTCCGAGTGATCTGAGTTTAGCAATGGTGTCAGGCAGCTGTGAATCTGTGAAGGGCTTTGCCTTGACAGAAAAGATCTCATCGCCTAATCCGCGGATCTCGATTCCATCGAAACCGAAGTCTTTAGCCATAGAGTAAATATCAGACCATGACCAATCGGGGCAGGCAAGAGTTGAAAAACTGATTTTCATTTTTATCATTCCTTTACATATTTTCGATTATTCATTCATTAACGCTGCACTTTATGTTTACAGCATAGATGTCAGGTAATTAGAGATAGCATTTTTTCACCTTCCTTTGCCCGGAACGATAAAAACACAAAACCCGTCCCAAAGCGTAAGATTGCTTTGAGACGGGTATTATAAAATACTCGCGGTACCACTCAAATTGCGGATATAAAAATCCGCCACCTCTTCGAAGTCTATCAACTCCTATGCACTAACGCAGCATTCACGGGAACCATCTACTGGGTGTTTGAACCTTTGGGAGTTCCAGCTCAGAAGGGAGAAGTACAGGTTCCAAGCATTACTGATTCGCACCAACCATCAGTTCTCTGAAATGCTTTCGCCCTGACTATTCTTCGTCACAGCCTATATTTTGGATTATATCATACAAAAATCCGTTTGTCAATACCTTTTTGAAAAAATATTTTTAATTAATGCGAGTTTTGTTCGATTGCATACAGATGAGAAATATGCAAAGGCAAATCATTTCGGTGAGGAATTCTCAATGGAATTATACAGTATCAAGGCTTATTTCTGATCCTGCTGATATTTCTTTCAAATTCACCTGAATCGAGCCATTCAGTCAGGAAGAACTGCTCCAGCATCGGGACTGTGCAGGAATAGAAGCTGACTGTCTGCTGATAAAGCGGGATAAGAGCAGTCGGAAGAATCATATAACCGACTCTGAGAGAAGGAGCTATTGTCTTCGAGAATGTGTTGAGATAAATAACGTTCCCGTCGGTAGTTTGCGCGAAAAGTGTTTGAGGTGCAGTTCCTGTCAGAGAGAATTCGGAATCGTAATCATCTTCGATAATGACTGCTTTGCGTTCTTTCGCCCAGTTCAGATACTCCTGTCTTCGTTCGGCTGAAGCAGTGATATGGCTCGGAAAGCTGTTGAAAGGCGTGACATGAAGTATACCTGCTTTTGACCGTATCAGTTCATTGATACGTATACCTTCACTGTCCATTGAAAGCAGTTCACATGATGCGCCATTGGCTGTATAGACTTCCCGTATTTTTCGGTATGACGGATTTTCCAGTGCAACTATCCTGTCCCTGCCGAGCATCTGAATACAAAGTCCGTAAAGATACTCTGCTCCGGAACCGATAACTATCTGCTCAGTTGTGACATTGATATTCCTGCTTCTTGCAAGATACCTGCATATCGCTTCACGAAGCTCAGTACAGCCATTATTCGGTGACTTCATCAGTATGCGTTCACCCTGATCGAGTATGACCTTTCGCAGTTTGGATGCCACTGCCGAAAACGGAATATCATCGTTGTGATAATCGGCTGGATTATATTCTGATGTATTATCCTGCAAATAATCGGAAAGCGGGAAGCTGTGTTCGGGAGTGTACTTTACATAACATCCGCTTCTTGCACGCAGCTCACACAGTCCCTCTTCTGCCAGTAGCTGGTAGGCGTGTTCAGCTGTAATGATACTGACTCCGCTGTCTCGGGCGAGCTCACGTTTAGAAGGCAGACGTGTTCCCGTAGGATATGCTCCGTTCACTATCATATTCCTGATAGCCGAATAGATCTGCATATATGCAGGTGTCCGGCTGTTATGGTCTATACTGATATGCACATCTGCACTTCCTTTCACCGAGATCCATACTAATATTATATCACTTTGCAGCCCTGTTTTCAATCATTCTGAAAAACAATTTATATACCGTATGATCATCGGTCAGTTCGGGATGAAACGCTATCGCAAGCTGTTCATTCTGTCGTACTGCAACTATTTTGTTATCGTGTTCAGCCAGTATCTCAACACCGCTGCCTACTTCAGTAACATAAGGCGCACGGATAAACCGCATTGTTATATCCTTATCAGCAAATCTGGCAGTGCATACGAAACTGCCGAGCTGTCGACCATATGCGTTGCGTTTGACTGTAATATCCATAGTTCCGAAACATGGATCTTCACCGCTGTCGATATTCTTAGCAAGAAGGATCATTCCTGCACACGTCCCGAGAACAGGAAGTCCGCTGCCTATCTTCTCTTTGAGCGGCTCGAACAGACCGAGATCATGTAGCAGTTTTTTCATAACAGTGCTTTCACCGCCGGGAAGTATCAGTCCGTCAAATGGCGCGCTGAGATCACCTGTGTTTCTAATCTCAAATGCTTCCACGCCCAGCTTTTTAAGAACATTGATATGTTCGGCAAATGCCCCCTGTACCGCAAGTACTCCGATCCTCATCACTTGCCTCTTTCTGCCATGAGTAAAGCAATTTCTTGTTCGTTTATGCCGACCATTGCTTCACCGAGTCCCGATGATAGTTCTGCAAGCAGTTTAGCATCCTGATAATTGGTCACCGCTTGTACGATAGCGGCAGCACGTTTCTTCGGATCACCGGATTTGAATATTCCCGAACCTACGAATACGCCCTCTGCGCCAAGCTGCATCATAAGTGCAGCGTCCGCCGGTGTTGCTACACCTCCTGCTGCAAAGTTCACCACAGGAAGTCTGCCGCTGTCATGCACCTGTTTTACAAGTTCATAAGGTACTTGGAGCTGTTTAGCTTCCTCATAGAGTTCGTCTTCTTGTAACGATACCACATGACGTATCTGAGAATTCATCATACGCATATGACGTACTGCCTGCACGATATCTCCTGTGCCGGGTTCGCCTTTTGTACGTATCATAGAAGCTCCCTCTGCGATGCGGCGCAGTGCCTCGCCGAGATCTCTTGCACCGCATACGAACGGCACACGAAACTTTGTCTTGTCAACGTGGTATACATCATCAGCAGGCGAAAGTACTTCACTCTCATCAATATAGTCTATCTCTATCGCTTCAAGTATCTGTGCCTCCGCAAAGTGACCGATACGGCATTTCGCCATGACAGGAATACTTACCGCCTCCTGTATAGAGCGGATCATTGCAGGATCACTCATTCTGGATACACCGCCTGCTGCACGAATATCCGCTGGGATACGTTCAAGTGCCATAACAGCGCAGGCACCTGCTTCCTGTGCTATCTTTGCCTGTTCTGGAGTAGTTACGTCCATAATTACTCCGCCCTTTAACATCTGTGCAAGTTCCTTATTAAGCTGATACTGTTCACTCATTTCAAAAACCTCATTTCTTATTTTTTTATAGTATAGCAGAGATTGGCATGACTGCATATAGCCAGTTGCGTATTATTTTATCATGCCAGTTCATAGTGAGTAATTTTCAGCAATATCACATCGCAGAATTTGATGAGGTTTTGGTGAAGAACCTATTGAAAAAAGTGACCGTGTACGATGACTACATGGAGTTCCGCTTCAAGTCCGATGTGACGGTCAGTGTGAAGAAATAGAATATTATGATATGATCCCCCTCATCAGGTTGGAAGTTGTTTTCCTACTTGGTGAGGGGGATTTTTTAATTAGATATGTGTTTATACAGTAATGCTTGTACTTATTATGTTAGTTTCACGTCCTGCCGCTGTTGCTGTCAAAAACGGCACACAAATCGCTGATGGACTTTCTATCACTATGTCCACAGGGAACAAAAAAAGACTCGATTCCAGCGTTTTCACTATTCGTGAAAAGCACTAAAACCGAGTCTGAAACTTTGTATACTATTTATCCTGAGCGATGTTTTCTTCTTATTTCTGTGTGCTTTCCCTTTTCTTCTTTATAGTGGCAAGAATATCATTAACATTATCAGTATTTGCAGCATCTGGATAATCTTCTTGGAACTGTAAAAGGATATCCTTGTTATCAGCTTCCATTTGCCTTACCATTTTATACATTTCCTCATAACTCTTATCAGAAATTGCTTTCTCGATAAAAAGTCTGGAGTGTTCAGGAAGTTTATCATAAGAATCATAAAGATTCTTTACTGCTTCTCTTATCATATCTATGGTTATTGGATTGTTAGCTTTGTCATGTTCCCATAAGATACCTATAATATCAGAAAGATCATATTTGTATTGACGACCTGCCATAAGCTTCATCGCTATAAGATATTCTCCTGTTACTGTACGGAAAGTAACAATATTTGAAAAAGTGCGGTAAAATTTTGAATACTGAATTATTTTTGGCGTATATGACGTTGTTTTCATAAAATCCGTATTCAACCATCCGTTGGGTAAGTTGTATTTGTCACCGACATGATTGATGGCATCTTTCATAGAAGAAGCGGCGTTTATAACTGCGTTCATATCATAAGTCATTTCACGGAATCCGTAATTAATGACTACAGAAGCTCCGCCGATAAGAATGATGTCAGCAGGCATGTTTTTGCCATTAATCTTTCTAAACTCCTTTGCAAGCTCTTTCAAATATTGATCAAGGTTATTTTTTGTAAAAGGCTGCTCAAACAACGTTTCTCACTTCGCTTTCAATAATATTAAATCTTCTGAATTCTGGAATGGCTTCCTCTTCCGCTATGCGTAATGGTTCATCGGATTTTAATACTTCACTATTCAGTAGTACGCCAATTGGATAAATAGGTTTCTCCAATTTTCGTGTGCGAAGATCGTTATACTTGGAACAGAGCGGTATTTCGTTAATTCTTGATAAGTAATCGATCATAGCAAGTAGATAGAGAGCTTCGGGATACCAATGCTTATTATAAAGCTTGCGAACTTCATCCGACTCCAATACTACTACTATAAAATCAAGATCTCCCATATCTTTTACATGATGACAGGTATTGCTTTTAAATATCTCAAAGGAACTTCGAATATCTTCTTTGACTGAGTCTAATATGGATTCTATTGATATTCCGAGAACTTTTGCTATTTTATAGAGTGTGCCTGCCGAGCATTTTTCAAGGTCAGCTTTTCCGCTGCAAATATCATTGATAGTTGCTTGAGGCACTCCACTGTCTTTACTCAGCCGGTACTTAGTCATATTGATTTTTTCAAGTTGTTCATTTATCAACATAGTAATGCCTCCTCTCTCCTATATATATTATAACGGTTAACCGAAGCAAATTCAATAGGAAAATGTGTTCAAATGATGAAATTTTTTATATACTTCTTTTGATGTCAATTATTCTCTGTGATTGTTTATCGATATATCATATCAGAATAATCCTCATAAGAAATATCTGAAAGGAATATTGGCTCGTTTTGACCGAATGTTTCAAGAAGATAATCGAACAACATATTTAACACCTCCCGTGTTATTCTTTCGAATATAATAAAAAAAGCGGTTTTGAGTGATTCGAACCGCTGAAAATTGGCAAATAAAAGACTTCTCGCAGTTTTCTCGCAGAAAATGGCGAACTTCAATACACTTCAGGTGTAATAAACGCAGAATTTTAGAGCTTAAAAAATGACGATTCGTCATAATAAACAAATAGTTCCGCCCCTCGCAAAAGGCGGAACTACACGGCAAACACCGACTTAAGATTTGGCGCAGCGAGTGGGATTCGAACCCACGTCCCTCAAGGGGCATCATAATTTCGAGCAAATTATAAAACTTCCCATTTGGTCACTTATCGTCTTAAAAAAACGCCGTTTTTCCCTGATTTTGAGCATTTTTCTGCGAGAATTCGGAAATTTGCGAGAAAACTGCGAGAAATTTCAGGCGGCTAAAGCGAAAAATGAAAGGAAAAAGTGACCATGAACAAGGAAGAAAAACGTAAAGAATTAGAGCGTATGCTCAGAAGATGCCCCGAGATATTATCACCAATAAAAGCCGCAAGGTGGTCTCCGATTGGAAAGAACAGAGTCTACGAGCTCATACACAGCGGAGAGCTTCGCTCCTTCGTGTACCAGGGCGGATACATACTGAGCAAGGATGACCTCATCGACTACCTGCTCGAGCACTGCGATGACGAGCCTCCGAGAGCATTCGCAAGAGGTGGCAGCGATGAGTGATTACAGCTACCTGTACGATGAGTTTCCCGAAGTGATATCAGGCGAACAACTCAGGCAGATACTCCATATCAGCAAGCGGAAGTGTGCATGGCTCCTCCAAAGCGGAGCTATTCCCTGCACCGACAGCTACCAGAAAACTCGCCGATACGCTGTGAAGCTCGATGACGTTATCGAATATATAATACGGACTGAGAACGCAGCAGAAAGGGTTCAGCCGCAGCGACCGCCAGAGTACTTCCGAGAACAGCTGAACGATGTGTGGTTCGATATGCCTGATGTGCTGACTATCACAGAAGTGTCAGCAATAACTGGCTACACTCCTAACGCCGTGGACCGCTGGATAGTGAAAGGCAGTCTCCGCTCGGTAATAGTGCAGACAGGACTAATAACCTGCCGCGAATGGCTCATCGACTTCTATTGCGGTGACGGATATAACATCGTGAAGAAGGTCGATAAGCACTTGGAACTGCTT
The DNA here is from genome assembly GCA_015067005.1 of Ruminococcus flavefaciens. Classification (GTDB taxonomy): domain Bacteria; phylum Bacillota; class Clostridia; order Oscillospirales; family Ruminococcaceae; genus Ruminococcus; species Ruminococcus flavefaciens_AA. Next base: position 3,771 of record SVNH01000015.1, on the reverse strand, counting down.
AGGAAACTCATATAGCATTACCGCTCAGGAGGATTAATCCTGAGCGGTATTTTCTTACTATTCCATAATCAGTTTGCTATCCATTTTCCATCATGATCGCTTCCGTCACGATGAATGCGTTTCGCATCTTTCAGCTTGTTAATAGCTGTTTCCACCTGTTTTTTGGATATATTCAGGAGCGTTGAAAGCTCTTTTATTGTAATATCAGGATTTTCGGAGATTGCCTCGAATACAAGCTCCATTCTCTCTCGGATTACATCTTCTCTTTTCTTGGGCTTATCTTCCCCCTTTTATCTTCTCATTTTCGGAAAGGCGATGACTGAGGTTTTTCAGCGTTAAGAAGAAACCACCGTATTCAGAAACAAATTCAGGCTGCATATCATCGGAATACTTATACTGAGCCTTGTATTCCTTGATAATCTTCTTGATACCGCTGCCCCTTCGCTCCATAACGAAGCGTTCAGCGTTCATGTGATAGTTGAATGATTCACACATCAACAAGCACTTCCCACTGACCGTTTCTCTTTCCATTTTTGCGGCGCAGCAGACCTTTGTCCTGCAATTCAACCGTTCTGGATTTGACTGTTCGCTCGGATTTGCCGATTGCTTCAGCCAGAGCTTTCTGGGTAATATGCGGATTATTAGAAATTTCACGAAGAAGCGCCAACTCTTCCAAAGTGCAATTTTTGCACTTTGAAATCTCTGGATTTGCACTTTGGGCAGTTTCTGAGTAGTCAATGTGCATATATCTATTTTTAAGCTTATGCTGTGCGCCTGTCAGCAGATTTTCCATAAACTGCTCTAAAAAGATAGTTGTGGAATGTACATCGTTTTGGAGATTGTTATAATTTGCCCTAACGAGTGCATTGCGAAAATACCATGAGTTATCCGCAAACACCTCATTGCTCACTTGAAATCCGAAGGTTTGAAGATACTTTATCATAAACACAGCGGTCGTGCGGGTATTGTCCTCACAGAACGGATGAATCTGCCAGATGCCTGAAATAAACTTTGAGATATGCTTGATTGCCTGTGCAGCATCCAGTTCGACATAGGAGAAAGCCTTCTCCTGACCAAAATCATAATCAAGAGTATCACGGATGCTGTCAAATGCTGCGTAGAAAACCGATTCTCCGTTCAGTACCCATTCCTTCTTGGAGATGTTATAGGTGCGGAACTGTCCTGCAGATTTGAATACGCCCGTGAACAGTCGGCGATGGATAGACTGAAGCTCTGCCGGAGAAAATTGGAAAGTTTTCTCAGATAGCAGTTCAGCAATACGTGCGGCAACAATATCTGCCTCCTTCGTATCCTGTTCCGCAGTTATTCGGACATCCCGCTGTTCATAGTAACTGTATATTCTTTTCTGTGCTGTGGCTATATCGATCTTGCCCTCGATATGTTCCTTAGCAGTTTTAAGCAAGTAATCCGAAGTTTGGAGGTTGTCAACATCCTGCAAGCCAATTGCAGTTTGCCATACAGCACTTTTTTCAGAACGGTCTGGTTCGCCCTGACGGATATATTCATCTAAATCGTATTGCCAGTCATGTTCCTGTGCCATACTCCGCCTCCCATGCGTATTCTATATAGTTTTAGTATACCACAATATCCATGAAATAGCAAGATAAGTGCTGTATTATGATGCGCTTCTCAATAAACTAAAAGTACTCCTGTCAAAATATCTCGGATTGATATTACGAAATCTCACGGGTTGTACTGTGGCGACGGATATAACATCGTTATATCAGCAATCAGGACTACTATTCAGTCCGTAACGGTGAACAGCGGTTTATATTCAGGCACATGAACGTCTCTGAAAATAAAGAATCTATGCTAATATTATACCATAGAATAGATAAATAATCAAGTTTACAGGTGAGGAAATGGTTATTGATCCTTTAAACCTCATGTGCTTCTATTCTTTCTGCACGAATGGCTTTATCATCATAATCATTTTTCAGAACGCCCGTAAGCGAATCGGTGAGAAAAGAAACGCTTGATTTATGAGGAGCAAGCCTTGCAGCTTCATTTTCGATATTGAGGATAACGCTCTCATCATGCATCAATTGCTCACCGCTGTGCAGAGCAATGAGCTTATCGCCCATTACCTCTTTCATCAACTCAAATGCAGGGATACCCGTGCAGTGACCGCTGTAAAATATGGTATCAAGGCGTGAAAGCTCCTGTGCTGTCTGAACGATGACAGACTTTTCTTCCTCAGTATGTTCGCCGTCCTTTTTCATCATATGGAATCCAGTGATAACATAGTCGGGAGCGTTTCCGAATATCTCCCTGTATCGGTCGAGGATATTGAGGATACCGTTATGGGAGCAGCCCGACAACAGCCAGCGCTTGCCGTCCTGCGTTATTACAAGGCACTGCTCGTGTGCGAAATCATCGGGGACTTGTGCGTCGTTCTCAATGCGGGACAACTTCTTGTTTCCCTGCGGATAACAGCGCCTGCCTGTGATGCCGCTGAACAGGAACAACTCATCGTCAAGCTGCATATCGCCGTCTATTAGCCGGACATTCGGCAGGTCAAGGATAGCTTTGTCAATACCGATATAGCGTTCACCGTTGTAGTGCGGCTCGGCAGCCGACTTCTGCATTATTATCTGCGCTGTATGGTTTATCCGTGAAAACGGCATAATTCCGCCCGAATGGTCGTAGTGACCGTGGCTGAGTATCACCGTATCCACTGCGGACAGGTTAATTCCGAGAACTTCCGCATTCTTCACAACAGCATCAGTCTGTCCAGTATCAAGAAGAAGCTTATGCTTTTCAGTCTCGATATAAAGCGAAAGTCCGTGCTCTGCGATACAGTCCTCGTGACCGCAGGTATTCTCTACAAGCGTTACAATTTTCATCAGTGATTACCGCAGCTGTGACTGCCGCAGCCGTGATCTCCGCAGGAATGTCCCTCGCCGTGTTCGTGATCGTGATGATCGCAGGTAGGGTTCTCGTTCTGAACAAGTGTCTGTGCAAGGAATGCCTTTACAGCTTCGTCAGCACTTCCCATATTACCGCCGTAAAGAGCGATGCCAGCCTCCTGCATAGCCATCTGTGCGCCTCCGCCGATACCTCCGCAGATCAGAACGTCAGCCTGTGCATTTTTCAAAAATCCTGCAAGCGCACCGTGTCCTGCACCGTTTGTTCCAACTACCTGTTCATTTATGATCTTGCCGTCGGCAACATCGTAGAGCTTGAACTGCTCGGTCTTGCCGAAATGCTGAAAGATCTGTCCGTTTTCATAAGTTACTGCAATTCTCATAATTGTGCTTCCTTTCTGAGTTATCTCCTTCGAGATAGTATTGTCAAGAGTGTAATTTCCGCCTGAAATGACGATGCGTCTGCCCTCGACCAAAGCCTGAGCAAGTTTTTTTCTTGCGATGTCATATATCGCTGTGACGGTCGTTCTCGCCACGTTCATCTCCTGAGCACACTGTTCCTGAGTTTTAGACTGATAATCTATCAGACGTATCGTTTCAAACTCGTCAAGCGACATAACGACTGTATCGTTTGCTGTATCCTGATCGGGCGCAAAGCTCCAGTAATCGGGATAACAGCAGATACGGCGTGATTTCTGAGGTCTTGGCATAACAGCATCTCCTTTCTGACTTATGTCGATTATAACATATTTGCTGACTTATGTCAAGTATATTCTTGGCATTTTCGGATATTGACGGATATTGCCTCATTTGGTATAATTTTTCTGTAGGAGTGATATTGTGAATAAGAATCTTGAATTGTTCCTGACCTTTATGAAGATCG
>SVNH01000014.1 GCA_015067005.1 Ruminococcus flavefaciens | reverse complement strand
GACTGTGAAAGTGATGTTTGTTGTAGTCTGGTAGCCGTCCGGAGGTGTTACTTCTTCGAGGGTGTAAGTACCGTCTGCGAGAGTAACAGTTGAAGGCTTGTCACCGGACTTCCATTCGAGGTAGCTGCCGCTGTCCTTTATCACCTGATCGGAGGAAGCGGTTTCGAGTACGCCCTTAGTAAATGTGATTGCCTTGTTATCCTTATCAACGCCGGTAAGTCTGAGTGTAGCACCCGGAACTTCGTCGCCGGTGTCGAGATCACGCTTGTCGATGCTTACCTTTGCAGGTGGGATCTTTGCATCGAGCATTGTGATGTCGTTGGAATCGGTTGTTACGTCATTAACTGAGATAACTTTGCCGTCCTTGACTGTGAAAGTGATGTTTGTTGTAGTCTGGTAGCCGTCCGGAGGTGTTACTTCTTCGAGGGTGTAAGTACCGTCTGTGAGAGTAACTGTTGAAGGCTTGTCACCGGACTTCCATTCGAGGTATTCGCCGCTGTCCTTGACGATCTGGTCAGAAGAAGCAGTTTCGAGAACACCCTTAGTAAATTCGATTGCCTTGTTGTCCTTATCAACACCAGTAAGTCTGAGTGTAGCACCCGGAACTTCGTCGCCGGTGTCGAGATCACGCTTGTTGATGCTTACCTTTGCAGGTGGGATCTTTGCATCGAGCATTGTTAAGTCATTTGAATCTGATTCGATCTCGTCAATCGAAACTACCTTACCGTTTTCAACTGTGAACTTGATGTTCGTAGCAGTCTGGTAGCCGTCCGGAGGTGTTACCTCTTCGAGAGTGTAAGTACCGTCTGCGAGAGTAACTGTTGAAGGCTTGTCGCCGGACTTCCACTCGAGGTATTCGCCGCTGTCCTTGACGATCTGGTCAGAGGATGCAGTCTCGAGAACACCCTTAGTAAATGTGATTGCCTTATTGTCCTTGTCAACGCCGGTCAGTCTGAGTGTAGCACCCGGAACTTCATCGCCGGTGTCGAGATCGCGCTTGTCGATGCTTACCTTAGCTGGCGGAATCTTAGCGTCAAGCATTGTGATGTCGTTGGAATTGGTAGTTACGTTGTCAACTGATGTTACCTTGCCGTCCTTGACTGTGAATGTGATGTTTGTGGTAGTCTGGTAGCCGTCCGGAGGTGTTACTTCCTCGAGAGTGTAAGTGCCGTCTGCGAGAGTAACTGTTGAAGGCTTGTCACCGGACTTCCATTCGAGGTATTCGCCGCTGTCCTTGACGATCTGATCGGAGGAAGCTGTTTCGAGTACGCCCTTAGTAAATTCGATTGCCTTGTTGTCGCTGTCAACACCTGTAAGTCTGAGTGTAGCACCCGGAACTTCATCGCCGGTGTCGAGGTCACGCTTGTCGATGCTCACCTTTGCAGGCGGAATCTTCTCATCGCGCATAGTTACGTCATTTGAATCCGACTCAATCTCGTCGATCGAAACGACCTTACCATTTTCAACTGTGAACTTGATGTTCGTAGCAGTCTGGTAGCCGTCCGGAGGAGTAATCTCTTCGAGGGTGTAAGTACCGTCTGTGAGAGTAACCGTTGAAGGCTTGTCGCCGGACTTCCATTCGAGGTATTCACCGCTGTCCTTGACAACCTGGTCAGCAGAAGCAGTTTCGAGAACACCCTTAGTAAATGTGATTGCCTTGTTGTCCTTGTCAACGCCGGTGAGTCTGAGTGTAGCACCCGGAACTTCGTCGCCGGTGTCGAGATCACGCTTGTCGATGCTCACCTTAGCTGGTGGTATCTTAGCGTCAAGCATTGTGATGTCGTTGGAATCAGTCGTTACATTGTCAACTGATGTTACCTTGCCGTTTTCAACTGTGAATGTGATATTTGTTGTAGTCTGGTAGCCGTCCGGAGGAGTTACTTCTTCGAGGGTATATGTACCGCCCTCAAGAGTAACTGTTGAAGGCTTGTCGCCGGACTTCCACTCGAGGTATTCTCCGCTGTCCTTGACGATCTGGTCAGAGGAAGCAGTTTCGAGTACGCCCTTTGTAAATGTGATAGCCTTGTTGTCCTTGTCAACGCCGGTAAGTCTGAGTGTAGCACCCGGAACTTCATCGCCGGTGTCGAGATCGCGCTTGTCGATGCTTACCTTAGCAGGAGGTATTTTAGCATCGAGCATTGTGATGTCGTTGGAATCGGTTGTTACGTCATTAACTGTAACTACCTTGCCGTCCTTGACTGTGAATGTGATGTTTGTTGTAGTCTGATAGCCGTCCGGAGGGGTTACTTCTTCAAGGGTATATGTACCGTCTGTGAGAGTAACCGTTGAAGGCTTGTCGCCGGACTTCCATTCGAGGTAGTCACCGCTGTCCTTGACGATCTGGTCAGAGGATGCAGTTTCGAGTACGCCCTTTGTGAATGTTATTGCCTTGTTGTCTTTGTCAACTCCGGTGAGTCTGAGTGTAGCACCCGGAACTTCATCGCCGGTGTCGAGATCGCGCTTGTCGATGCTCACCTTTGCAGGTGGGATCTTTGCATCGAGCATTGTGATGTCGTTGGAATCGGTTGTTACGTCATTAACTGTAACTACCTTACCGTTCTCAACTGTGAATGTGATGTTGGTTGTAGTCTGGTAGCCGTCCGGAGGTGTAATCTCTTCGAGGGTGTATGTACCGTCTGTGAGAGTAACTGTTGAAGGCTTGTCACCGGACTTCCATTCGAGGTATTCGCCGCTGTCCTTGACAACCTGGTCAGCAGAAGCGGTTTCGAGAACACCCTTAGTAAATGTGATTGCCTTGTTGTCCTTGTCAACGCCGGTGAGTCTGAGTGTAGCACCCGGAACTTCGTCGCCGGTGTCAAGATCGCGCTTGTCGATGCTCACCTTTGCAGGCGGTATCTTTGCGTCAAGCATTGTTACGTCATTTGAATCCGAAACGATCTCGTCGATTGAAACGACCTTGCCGTTTTCAACTGTGAATGTGATGTTCGTAGCAGTCTGGTAACCGTCCGGAGGAGTTACTTCTTCAAGAGTATATGTGCCGTCTGTGAGAGTAACTGTTGAAGGCTTGTCGCCGGACTTCCACTCGAGGTATTCACCGCTGTCCTTGACGATCTGGTCGGAAGAAGCTGTTTCGAGTACGCCCTTAGTAAATTCGATTGCCTTGTTATCGCTGTCAACACCAGTAAGTCTGAGTGTAGCACCCGGAACTTCATCGCCGGTGTCGAGATCACGCTTGTCGATGCTTACCTTTGCAGGTGGGATCTTTGCGTCGAGCATTGTGATGTCGTTGGAATCTGTTGTTACGTCATTAACTGTAACTACCTTGCCGTCCTTGACTGTGAATGTGATGTTGGTTGCCGTCTGGTAGCCGTCCGGAGGAGTTACTTCCTCGAGGGTGTAAGTACCATCTGTGAGAGTAACTGTTGAAGGACTGTCACCGGACTTCCATTCGAGGTATTCGCCGCTGTCCTTGACAACCTGGTCAGCAGAAGCGGTTTCGAGAACACCCTTAGTAAATGTGATTGCCTTGTTGTCCTTGTCAACGCCGGTAAGTCTGAGTGTAGCACCCGGAACTTCATCGCCGGTGTCGAGGTCACGCTTGTCGATGCTCACCTTTGCAGGCGGGATCTTCTCATCGCGCATAGTTACGTCATTTGAATCCGAAACGATCTCGTCGATCGAAACGACTTTACCATTTTCAACTGTGAACTTGATGTTCGTAGCAGTCTGGTAACCGTCCGGAGGAGTAATCTCTTCGAGGGTGTAAGTACCGTCTGTGAGAGTAACTGTTGAAGGCTTGTCGCCGGACTTCCACTCGAGGTAGTCGCCGCTGTCCTTGACGATCTGGTCAGAGGATGCAGTCTCGAGAACACCCTTAGTAAATGTGATTGCCTTATTGTCTTTGTCAACACCAGTAAGTCTGAGTGTAGCACCCGGAACTTCATCACCGGTGTCGAGATCGCGCTTGTCGATGCTCACCTTAGCCGGAGGTATCTTCTCATCACGCATAGTTACGTCGTTTGAATCCGAAACGATCTCGTCGATTGAAACGACTTTACCATTTTCAACCGTGAACTTAATGTTCGTAGCAGTCTGGTAACCGTCCGGAGGAGTTACTTCTTCAAGAGTATATGTGCCGTCTGTGAGAGTAACCGTTGAAGGTTTGTCGCCGGACTTCCATTCGAGGTATTCGCCGCTGTCCTTGACAACCTGGTCGGAGGAAGCAGTTTCGAGAACACCCTTAGTAAATGTGATTGCCTTATTGTCTTTGTCAACGCCGGTCAGTCTGAGTGTAGCACCCGGAACTTCATCGCCGGTGTCGAGATCGCGCTTGTCGATGCTTACCTTAGCTGGCGGAATCTTAGCGTCAAGCATTGTGATGTCGTTGGAATTGGTAGTTACGTTGTCAACTGATGTTACCTTGCCGTCCTTGACTGTGAATGTGATGTTTGTGGTAGTCTGGTAGCCGTCCGGAGGTGTTACTTCCTCGAGAGTGTAAGTGCCGTCTGTGAGAGTAACTGTTGAAGGACTGTCACCGGACTTCCATTCGAGGTATTTGCCGCTGTCCTTGACGATCTGGTCAGCAGAAGCGGTTTCGAGTACGCCCTTTGTGAATGTGATTGCCTTATTGTCTTTGTCAACACCAGTAAGTCTGAGTGTTGCGCCCGGAACTTCATCGCCGGTGTCGAGATCGCGCTTGTCGATGCTTACCTTAGCGGGCGGTATCTTCTCATCGCGCATTGTGATGTCGTTGGAATCAGTTGTTACGTCATTAACTGTAACGACCTTGCCGTTTTCAACTGTGAATGTGATGTTGGTTGTAGTCTGGTAGCCGTCCGGAGGTGTAATCTCTTCGAGGGTGTAAGTACCGTCTGCGAGAGTAACCGTTGAAGGCTTGTCACCGGACTTCCATTCGAGGTATTCGCCGCTGTCCTTGACGATCTGGTCAGAGGATGCAGTCTCGAGAACGCCCTTTGTGAAGTTGATAGTTTTGTTGTCCTTGTCAACACCTGTAAGTCTGAGTGTTGCGCCCGGAACTTCATCGCCGGTGTCGAGATCGCGCTTGTCGATGCTTACCTTAGCCGGAGGAATCTTAGCGTCGAGCATTGTGATGTCGTTGGAATCAGTTGTTACATCATTAACTGTAACGACCTTGCCGTTTTCAACTGTGAATGTGATATTTGTAGCAGTCTGGTAACCGTCCGGAGGTGTTACTTCCTCGAGGGTGTAAGTACCGTCTGTGAGAGTAACTGTTGAAGGACTGTCGCCGGACTTCCATTCGAGGTATTCGCCGCTGTCCTTGACAACCTGATCGGAAGAAGCGGTTTCGAGTACGCCCTTTGTGAAGTTGATTGTCTTGTTATCCTTGTCAACGCCGGTAAGTCTGAGTGTAGCACCCGGAACTTCGTCTCCGGTGTCGAGATCGCGCTTGTCGATATTTACTATGGCAACAGTTGTCGTAGTAGTTGTTGTTGTAGTAGTTGTAGTAGTAGTAGTTGTTGTTGTTGTTGTCGATGATGTTGTTTCAGGAAGCTTATCGTTGATTACCTGAATTATAGGATTAAGGCTGGTAGTACCATTTCCGTTATATGATACTGCGTAGCCGTCCGGAACATTCTTCTCATGAATGTAGTAGTATGTAACGAAGTTGTCACTGTTGAATCTCTGGAGTTCAGGCCATTTGTAGGTCCAGCTGTTATCTTCGTTAAGTACCTGAGTGTCGATGAGTTCAACACGAGGAGCTGAATATTTCGGCTGAACTGCTGAAAAGTCGTCTATCTGGATGACAGCGCCGTCGGACACTCTGAACGAGAAGATGTCATTTTTTGTGCTTGTGTTTGTAATGTAGTTGTAGGTTTCTGAAACGAATCTGTATTCGCCTTCGTCAAGAGTTGAAGAGAGCATACGTCCGGATGAACTTCCGACATTTGTTATGCTTATAAAAGGATTCTCGTCTGAACCCTTAGTTCTCTGAAGAACGTGATCCGGACTTGGATAAGTTACGCCTTTTTCGTAATCGTTCGCATCAATGAATTTGAACATTGTATCCGGCGGTATATTATTCCAGTCCAGCTTGGATTCGTAAGCATTTATGAGAGCAGCGCTTTCAACAGCGAATCTGCTTTCCTCAGCCTGCTTGTTGCTTTCCCACTCTGTTTTAGCCTGTTCTGCGAGTTCAGGAAGATCTTCCGGTTCAATATCAGCCTTTATAGCACGGTAGAGTTCGATCTCAACAGAATCAGCGGAATGATCTTTATCATCGTTCCATATCTTATTGGCTGTTACTGATGTTTTGCTGGTATCGCTCATAGGCTCAAGGAAGAATGCCATATGAGTTTCGCGTTCAGTTGTTACTGTATCGCCGATGAAGGTACCGTTTGAAGCATAGAGGTGCAGATCGGTATCAGGAGCGATTACAGAAGCGAGGATATTCTGGTTAAGAGCAAGGTGAGTATCGCCTGATTTGCTTCCGTTATAGAAGTTCATGATAACGTTTGTACCAACGTAAAGTGTATCCTCACCGCCAAACTCGATCTTTTCGCCGTGCTTGGTATTGTAAGTAACCTTTGAAGGGGCGAATGATGCAGCGGAGTGACCTTCGAGGTTGATATTGAGGATGAGATACTGGTCATCAGCGTAGGTAAAGCCGCTTACCGGATTACCCTTGTAATCGTTGAATTCCTGTTTTACGGCGTTGATGTTATTGATCTCGATCTCACCGAATTCAATACTTTCGCCTGTTTTAGGGTTGATTTCAGCGTTAGGCTGAATGAAATCATCAATACTGAGATTATAGACATTCTCGCCTGAATCGCTAAGATTGATAGTAAGCTTGTGGTAGTATTCACTGTCGTTCTGGAATTCAAAATCGACGTTGTTTTCCTTTGCTGCAAATTCAGCGGATTTGTTCTTATACTCCTGCTTTATGGCATCGAAATCCATAAAGGTGTCTGAGAAATGCGCGAAATAGGAATCAACATTGTAAGGCTCTTTTCTTATTTCGTTCTGAACGCCGAAGTTGAAGCTTTCAGCGCCGGAATCCTTAGAACCCTTATATATGATCATATTTGCAGCATCCGTAGGGTACTTGAGTTTTTTGCCGGTTGAAGAATAAAGCTCATAATCTGCCGGCATAACCAGATCCGGCAGCATATTCATTATGAATTCATTCTTCTGGTTTTTTGTTTCGATCTCATCTGAAACGACGTTTACAAGTCTGCCGACGTACTGGTTCGGAGAAGGTCCGACACCATTTTCGCCGATGATGAGATGCGGGGTTGCAACGTTACCGTTGACGTGGTTATTATCTGTGAAGCTGTCGAAAGCGACAACGTGGAAATCTCCGGCAACGCCGAGAGGATTTCCCCTGTACCATATTGATTCCTCATAGGGGACTTTCATATTTGGCAGACCGTCCGAACCGATGTCGTCGGCACCCGCGCGTATAGAAAGTCCGGGCATGAAGCTTGTGACAGCCATTACAGCCGCCGAAGCAGAACCAAGGAATCGTTTTCCCCATGATTTTTTCTCCATGATAATAAATTCCCTTTCTTGATTTTTCGCTGATGTTGTGATTAAGCGTCTGAATGAGAGACAATATGTGCATTGTCTTCACTTTTTATACTTATTAGTATTATAGCATAACCACTTAAAAAAATAAAGCGAAAAATCGAAAAAAATACGTATTCACGTTATTTTTGGAACAATTCATAAAATTCATGTCATATGATATACATATCGGACACAATATGAATAATATATGAATAAATATGATCTGATGCGAAAAATGTAAGCGTAAATCAGCAAATAAAAATACTGCTTGTATATTATCTGAAAAACTTTCCAATAATTATTGCAGAGGTGATAAATTTGAAACATTATTCGCATATTATTCTTCCGGCTGGACTTATCCTTACATTACTTATTTCTAACATCGGATCTTTTATAGGCGACGGCAGGAGACTTGACAAACTGCGCGGAAGTGTGTTAAGATTGCATATAATAGCCAATTCTGATACGGAAGAGGATCAGCGTCTGAAGCTAACCGTCCGCGATGCACTTCTTGCCCGCAGTGATGAGCTGTTCGCAGATGCTTCTGATCTTTCGGAGGCTGAATCAGCTGTACAGGCAAAGCTTCCCGAAATAGAGAAAATAGCCGCCGATACGCTGCGTTCACAGGGCTGTTCGGACAGCGTAAGAGCGGAGGTGACAGATGTCGTCTTTGACGAGCGCACCTATGGCGATATTACCATGCCTGCCGGTGAATACCGCGCTCTGCGTATCACGATAGGGGAAGCGAAGGGACATAACTGGTGGTGCGTCATGTATCCGCCCCTGTGTATACCGGCTGCCTGCACAGTCGTGGATGACAAAGAGAAAGAAGAGGAGTTTTTCACGGACCGCGAGCTTGATGTCCTGCGTAAGCCTGCAAAATACCGTGTCAGATTCGCTCTTTGGGATAAAATCAAAAGCGTATTTGACTGAATAGTTGTGCATATCGACAAAAATTCAGCCCGCTATTGACAAACATGGAAATATGTTGTAATATATTAAGGTAAACAAAGCAGAACTATGCGTTCTCACCGTAAGGCTTCGCTTAAACGGTCAATATGAAATGGTTCCGGAACGGACAGTCCCGGCTGCTGTTAGTGTATTGGTGAGTGCATATGTTATCTGCACTCATTTTTGTTTTTATTTTATTAGTTGGAGGTGCTTGACGATTAGCAAACAGGAACTGCAGATCAACGAAGAGATAAGAGACAAGGAAGTTCTCGTAATCGACGCTGACGGAAACAAACTCGGCGTATTATCCGCCAAAGAGGCTCAGCAGATCGCTTTTGATCAGGAACTTGACCTCGTTAAGATCGCTCCGCAGGCAACACCGCCCGTATGCCGCATAATGGACTATGGAAAGTATTGCTTCGAGCAGGCAAAACGTGAGAAAGAAGCAAGAAAAAATCAGAAGGTCGTTTCTATTAAGGAGATCAGAATGTTCTCAATGATAGATACCCACGATTTTGAAACTAAAGTCAATCAGGCTGTTAAATTCCTGCAAAGCGGTGATAAGCTAAAGGTCTCGGTAAGATTCCGCAAAAGAGCAATCGCCCATCCGGAACTCGGAAACGAGCTGCTGGATCGATTCAAAGAAGCAGTTTCGGCTGTCGGCACTGTTGAAAAGCCAGCCAAAATGGAGGGACGCAGCATAGTTATGTTCGTTTCACCTAAGGCTGCCAAGTAAGGAGGATCATAAAATGGCAAAGGTTAAGGTTAAAACTCACTCAGGCGCTAAGAAGCGTTTTAAGATTACAGGAAGCGGTAAGGTTAAATACCAGCACACCAACAAGAGACACAGACTTACTCAGAAGGATACAAAGCGTAAGAGAATTGCTCGTAACGCAGGTGTTGCTGACTGCACAAATGCACCTACAATCAAGAAGCTCGTTCCTTATCTTTAATCTGTTGGCGGTTTCCGCCTGAACATCAACCGTAATTTTTATTCTGGAGGTATAAGACTATGGCACGTATTAAAGGTGCAATGATGACTCGTAAGAGAAGAAATAAGACTTTAAAGCTTGCTAAGGGATATTTCGGCGCAAAGAGCAAGCACTTCAAGATGGCTAAGCAGGCTGTAATGAAGTCAGGCAACTATGCTTACATCGGAAGAAAGCAGAAGAAGAGACAGTTCAGACAGCTCTGGATCACAAGAATCTCAGCTGCTGCTAAGCTCAATGGTCTCAACTATTCTACATTTATGAACGGCTGCAAGAAGGCTGGCATCACTCTTAACAGAAAGATGCTCTCCGAGATCGCTATCAACGATGCTGCTGGTTTCACAGCAATCGCTGAGAAGGCTAAGGCTGCTCTTTAATTCTGAATCAAAAAACACGCTCCTTAATATTAAAGAGCGTGTTTTCTTGTAAAAGAGACAGGCTCAGTCTGCCTCTGGATTGACCTCTCGACGGGGGTGATTAATATATTGGATAATATCATAACTTCAAAGGATAATCCTGTAATCAAGCTGTATCAGAAGCTTTCTTCATCGAAAAAAGAGAGATCTGAGTACGGCTTATTCGTGTTGGAAGGACTGCGTATAGTCGAGGACGCTCTGCGCGAGGACAGCGGTCTTGAACATATTATCATTACTAAGCAGGCTTATGAGAAGTTTGGGGATACGCTTTTTCAGGCTGATTTGAGAAATACACGGACTACCGTAATTTCAAATGAACTTGGAAACAAAATCGCTTCGACCGAAAAAACTCAGGGCGTGTTTGCGATATGCCGCATCCCTGTTGAACGTAGGATGAATTTTAAGGAAAACGGCAGATATGTCGTGCTTTTCGGACTTCAGGATCCGGGAAATGTAGGCATGGTGATACGTACCGCTGATGCTCTCGGTATGGACGGCATAATCCTATCCGGAAGCTGCGATCTTTACAGTCCTAAGGTCATACGCTCAACTATGGGATCGGTATTCAGGACTGATATTATGATCGAAAATGACGCGGAAAAGCTTTTTGCTATGCTTGAAGAAAACAGCGTTCAGACCTCTGCTGCGGTCATCGACAGCGATGCAGTTCCTGTTACTGAATGTGTATTCACAGGAAAACAGGCTGTTTTCATCGGAAACGAGGGGAACGGTCTGCCGCGTGAGACAGCGGAGAGGTGCAGCAGACGCATTATCATACCTATGAACGGCAGCATAAATTCGCTCAATGCTGCGATGGCTGCCGGAATACTCATGTGGGAACTCAGAAAGTAGAGCATATGCTCGTGTTTAAGGGATGGTTTAAGTGAACGACACAAAATACTGGCTCTGGCTTTCGATGATCTTCGGAGTTGGAAGCAGACGTATCTGGGAGGCTATGAACCTCTATCAGACTGCCGATGAGGCTTATCACGACCTCACCGGTGATACCTGTTATCTCAGACTGAGAGACAACGAACTGGATAATATCAGAAAAACGGACATTTCAAGCGCTGAAAAACTGCTTGATTTCTGTAATGATAAAGGAATAGGCGTTATAAGCTACGGAAGCAGTATGTATCCGCCTCAGCTGAGACATATTGCCAATCCGCCGGCTGTACTATATTACAAGGGCGACATCAGATGTATCAGCGGAAAGAGGACAGTTACTGCTGTCGGAACGCGAAATGCTTCGGATTACAGTCTGAGGACCGCAAGCTATATCTGCGGTGAACTCGCCCGCTACGGTGTTACTATCATAAGCGGATTTGCCGTAGGCACTGACATAACTGCACAGCTTGCGGCTGCTGATCTGGGCAGACCTTCTGCCTGTGTGCTTGGCTGCGGAGTTGATGTAGATTATCCGCGTGTTAATTTCCCTTACAGGGATCATATACTTGAAACAGGCGGTGTTTTCATTTCTGAATATCCGCCCGGAACTCCGCCTCATTCGCAGCATTTTCCGTTCAGAAACAGGATACTTGCTGCGCTCGGAAGGGTTACGATAGTATTCGAGGCTTCGCTGAAGAGCGGTTCGCTTATAACGGCGAATCTGTCGCTGGATCAGGGCAGGGAGGTATTCTGTCTGCCGCCGGCTGATATAATGAGCGAAAGCTATTCAGGAAACTGTCATCTTTTGCAGACAGGTGCTTCGCCGCTGATGGAGCCTCAGGATGTTCTTGATTGTTTCAGGATCGGCGGAAGCAGTGACAGTGAGATACGGACAGAATCTGCCGGTATTATGAGCAAATTCGGTTTCGTTCCTGATGATGAAGATAAGCTGAGAGTGCGGCGTGAGATGCTTGCAAGAGCGAACGTCTCGAAAGGTATCGGAGATATATCCGGAGTTGTCGTTACTCCCGTCAGGAGGGCGAAAAAGCTGTCCGCACCTGAAAAGAACGTTCCCGATCTGTCAGGGCTTACCGAAACGCAGAAGAGTATCGCAGAACTCCTGATGGATGGCGCAGTCCACGCTGACGTGATCGCACAGAAGCTTGATATGGATGCGGGCGAACTTATGACAGAACTGACCGAACTTGAAATACTTGGGATAATAGATTCACTTCCGGGAAAAATGTTTGAAATTAGCAGATAAGGAGACAGGCTGATGTCTGATTTAGTAATAGTAGAGTCGCCGGCAAAGGCGAAAACAATACAGAAATACCTCGGCTCCGGTTATGAGGTAATAGCTTCGATGGGACACATCAGAGACTTGCCTAAGTCGAAAATGGGTGTTGACAAGGAGAATGACTTTGCTCCTCAGTACACAGATATGAAGGGCAAAGAGGACGTTATAAAGGAACTGAAAAAACGTGCAAAAAAATGCGGGAAAGTTTACCTCGCAACCGACCCGGACCGCGAGGGAGAGGCTATTTCATGGCATATAGCACAGATGCTCAAACTTGATATGAACGATAATAACCGCGTTGCATTCAATGAGATCACCAAAACAGGCGTCAAGAACGGTATGAGCAATCCTCACCGCATCGACGTTGATCTCGTAAACGCTCAGCAGGCAAGACGTATCCTCGACAGACTTGTGGGCTATGAGCTTAGTCCGTTTCTTTGGAAGAAGGTAAAAAGAGGTCTTTCCGCCGGCAGAGTGCAGTCCGTTGCTGTAAGACTTATCGTGGACAGAGAAAACGAGATACGCAGCTTCGTACCGAAGGAATACTGGTCTATCGACGCTAAATTCACTGCACCTTCATCAAGAAAGGTATTCGAGGCTTCACTCGTTGCGGTTGACGGCAAAAAGCTTGAGATACCGGATCAGGCGGCTTCGGAAGGTCTTCTTGCAAGACTTGAAAATGCTGAATATATCGTAAGATCGGTAAAGAAGCGTGTTACAAGAAAACAGCCTGCACCGCCTTTTATAACTTCAACCCTTCAGCAGGAAGCTTCAAGAAAGCTTGGATTCAGTGCAAAGCGTACTATGAAGGCTGCACAGGAACTCTATGAAGGTGTGGATGTCACCGGAGTCGGCGCAGTAGGTCTCATCACTTACATGAGAACCGACAGTCTGCGTATATCCGAAGAGGCTAAGGCTGCTGCCGCACAGTATATCGGTACTGTTTACGGCAAGGAATATCTCCCTGCCGAACCGAGAACATATAAATCAAAGAATAACGCTCAGGACGCTCACGAAGCGATACGTCCTTCAACTCCGAAACTCTCTCCGGAGCGTGTCAAAGAGAGCCTGACATCCGATCAGTACAAACTCTATAAGCTTGTATGGGAGCGCTTCATAGCAAGTCAGATGGCTAACGCTCTGCTCGATACGGTCTCAGCGGACATCGAAGTGAACGGCTGTACATTCAGGGCTACCGGCTATTCAGTTAAGTTCGACGGATTCATGACGCTCTACGTTGAATCGGCAGATTCGGCAGAGGAAAACAAGAAAATGCTCCCCGAACTCAAAGCTGATGATAAGCTCAAGCTGAAGTCTATCGACGGAAATCAGCATTTCACACAGCCGCCTCCGCGTTTTACAGAGGCTTCACTTATCAAGGCTCTTGAAGAAAACGGCATCGGCAGACCAAGTACCTATGCTCCGACTATCACCACTATCACAGCACGTCGCTACGTTGAGCATGAGGGAAAGGCTTTGAAGCCGACCAATCTCGGTGAGGTCATCACCGATCTTATGAAGGATCACTTCAAGAAGATCGTTGACGCGAAATTTACTGCGGAAATGGAAAACAATCTCGATGAAGTCGAGCATGGCAACAAGGACTGGGTAAGCACCCTTCATGAGTTCTACGACGACTTCTCAAAAACGCTCAAAAAAGCCGAAGAGGCTATGGACGGCAAGCGCGTTAAAGTCCCGGATGAGGAAACAGACGTTGTCTGCGAGAACTGCGGCAGGAAAATGGTCATCAAGTACAGCAAGTACGGAAAATTCCTTGCCTGCCCGGGATTCCCGGACTGCCGAAACACAAAGAAGATAGTCACCGAGACTGAGGGAAGCTGTCCGAGATGCGGAAGAAAAATGCTTCTGAAAAAGTCAAAGAAGGGCAGAAGCTTCTATGGCTGCGAGGGCTATCCGGAATGCAATTTCATGACATGGAACGTTCCGACTAAGGAAATATGTCCGGAATGCGGAAAATCACTCTTCATGAAGGGCGGAAAATCAGGCAGACTTGTTTGTGAGAACGAGGGCTGCGGCTACGAAAGAGAGTTGAAGAAATGACAGCTTCCGTAAATGTTATCGGAGCAGGTCTTGCAGGCTGCGAGGCTGCATGGCATCTCGCACAGGAAGGCATAAATGTAAGACTCTTTGAGATGAAGCCGGAGAAATATACTCCTGCACATAAATACAGCGGATTCGCTGAGCTTGTATGCTCGAATTCGCTCAAAGCAGCAAGACTTGAATCTGCTGCCGGACTTCTTAAATATGAAATGGAAATGCTTGGCTCGCTGACAGTTCCGTGCGCTAAGGCGAACTCCGTTGAAGCAGGCGGCGCACTTGCCGTCGACAGGGAAAAATTCTCAGATGCAGTTACTGAAAAGATACGCTCTCATCCGCTTATTGAAATCGTGGAAGGTGAAGTTACTGAGATACCTGAGGGCATGACTGTTATCGCTACCGGACCGCTTACATCAGAAGCACTTGCAGATGAAATAAAGAAGCTTTGCGGCGAAGGTCTCAGCTTCTACGATGCCGCTGCACCGATAGTTACATTTGAAAGTCTTGATAAGGAAAAGGTGTTTTTTGCCTCGCGCTACGACAGAGGTGATGCGGACTATATAAACTGTCCGATGAACAAGGAAGAATACCTCGCGTTCCACAATGAACTCATCAATGCCGAGAAGGTACAGCTGAAGGACTTTGAAACACATCCGTTCAGCGTTTACGAGGGCTGTATGCCGATCGAGGAGCTTGCCCGCCGCGGTGTTGACACTATGAGATTCGGTCCGATGAAGCCGGTAGGGATAGACGATCCGCGAACCGGCAGAAGACCTTACGCAGTCGTTCAGCTGAGACGCGAAAACCGTGAGGGAACAATGTTCAACCTCGTAGGATTCCAGACCAACCTGAAATTCGGCGAGCAGAAGAGAGTATTCTCAATGATCCCCGGACTTGAAAACGCGGAATTCATGCGGTTCGGCGTTATGCACAGGAACACCTTCATAAACAGTCCGCAGCTGCTGTGCAGCGACTTCTCAATGAGGGATAACGGTGATATTTTCTTTGCCGGACAGATGACCGGAGTTGAGGGCTATATGGAATCGGCTGCAAGCGGTCTTATTGCAGGTATAGCGCTTGCAAGAAAGATAAAGGGACTTGAACCACTCAGACTTCCGGCTGATACTATGACAGGCGCTCTGTCTGCATATATCAGTGATCCGTTCAATGCAGGAAGCTTCCAGCCAATGGGAGCAAATATGGGGATACTTCCGGACATAGGCATAAGGATCAGGGATAAAAAGGAACGTTATGGCGCTTACGCTCAGCGCGCCGTAGATTCGCTGAAAAATGAACTCGAAAGGATTAACTATGGCGAAGATAATTGTTGACGCTTTCGGAGGAGACAATGCTCCTCTGGAAGTAATCAGGGGCTGTTCAAGAGCAGTCAAGGAACTCGGAGTTGAGATCATACTCACAGGAAGTTCAAAGAAGATAAAGAAGTGTGCAGCTGATAATGCAGTAAGTCTCAGCGGCATGAAGATAGTTCACACAGATGATGTTTTTGATATTCATGATGAACCGAGAGATATAATACGCTCCGGAAAGAATACGTCACTTGCACTCGGTCTTAGCCTTCTTGCAGAAGGCAAGGGAGACGCATTCGTATGTGCGGGAAGCACAGGGGCGCTCGTTATGGGTTCGGCATTTATCGTCAAGCGTATCAAAGGCATTAAACGTGTAGCTCCTTCGCCGCTGCTTCCGGCTGAAAAAGGCTGCTTCATGCTTCTGGATGCAGGTGCGAATGTTGAGTGCCGTCCGGAAATGCTGCTTCAGTTCGCAGTGATGGGAAGCGCTTACATGGAAAAGGTAATGGGAGTAAAGCGCCCGAAGGTAGCACTTCTAAACATCGGTGCGGAGGAGACAAAGGGCAGAGATCTTGAGATCGAGGCTTATAAGCTGCTCAGTGGATCTGATGTGAATTTCGTAGGAAACATCGAAGCAAGGGATCTCCCGAAGGGCGAGGTGAATATTGTCGTAACAGACGGATTCACAGGCAATGTTGCACTGAAGCTCTATGAGGGCATGGGCTCATTCATTTCAAAGAAGATGAAGTGGCTCTACTCAGGAAAAGGAAAGATAGGCGCATTGTTCTCGCTCGGAAAGATCAAGGAATTCCGCAAGCAGATGGACTATAAGGAGGTCGGAGGCTCAGTGCTTCTCGGCGTTAAAAAGCCGGTAATAAAGGCTCATGGAAGTTCAGATGCAACTGCATTTTTCAATGCGGTGAGACAGGCTAAAAAATGTGCTGAAAGAAACTATATCGGCGAGATCGAGAAATACGTGTCAAAGCACTCGCTCTCTTCGGAGGAATAATAATGGAGAATAATGAAAAATTAGAGGATATTATCGGTTATAAATTCAAGGATCCGCAGCTGCTTCATCAGGCACTTTCACATTCCTCTTATGCGAATGAGAAAAAGCAGCTTTCCGGCAGCAATGAAAGACTTGAATTTCTCGGCGACAGCGTTCTTTCAATAGTAGTATCGGATTACCTTTATAAGAATCTGAACGTTGCTGAGGGGGAACTCACAAAGATGAGGGCTTCACTCGTATGTGAGAAATCACTGCATCTTTTTGCCCAGAAGATACATCTCGGAGATTTTCTTCTCCTCGGAAAAGGTGAGGAGAATACCGGCGGCAGAGAGCGTCCGTCAATACTTGCAGACGCTTTTGAAGCTGTGATCGCTGCTATATACCTCGATGGAGGCATGGAACCTGCAGCAAAACACATCATGCGTTTTATGCCGGATGACCTCAACCATGTCGGTAAGCCTGCATTCAGCGATTTCAAGACCGTCCTTCAGGAGATAGTCCAGAAGAATCCTGAGGAAAAGGTGGAATACGTGCTTATCGGTGAGGAAGGACCGGATCATAACAAGCGCTTTGTAGTTGAGGTGTGTCTCAACGGACAGGTAATAGGCAAGGGCAAGGGCAGAAGCAAGAAGGAAGCCGAGCAGCTTGCCGCTAAGGAAGCACTCCAGCTTATGGGCTATGAAGCACAGTAACATTTCGATATTCATACCGCATATCGGATGTCCGCACAGATGCAGCTTCTGCGATCAGAATACAATAAGCGGTGCTGTACATCTTCCGGACGGCGATGAGGTTAGGGAGATATGCCGTAAGGCACTGAGTGAGGTAAGGTCTCCGGAAAATACCGAAATAGCGTTCTTCGGCGGCAGCTTTACTGCCATTCCGCGCGATTATATGCTCGAGCTTCTTGAAGCCGCAGGCGAGTTCATAGGCGAGGGCAAATTCAAGGGGATACGCTGTTCAACACGTCCGGACTGCATAGATATTGAGGTGCTTGAACTGCTGAAAAGTCACGGCGTTACAGCTATCGAACTCGGGGCACAGTCGCTTGATGACGAGGTGCTTGAAGCAAATGAGCGCGGACATTCTTCGCAGCAGGTCGAGGAAGCCTGTATGCTGATAAAAGCGTTCGGCTTTGAACTCGGACTTCAGATGATGATAGGTCTTTACAGGAGCACTCCTGAAAAGGAGTGGGAAACAGTAACGAAAATAGTGGAGCTTCATCCGGATACTGTAAGGATATATCCGGTCGTGGTGCTGAGGAATACCCGTCTCGGAGAACTCCTCAAAAGCGGAGAGTACGTGCCGTTCAGCTTTGAAAAGGCAGTTGACATAGCCTCGGCAGCGATAGTTATGTTCGAGGGCAGCGGCATAAGAGTAATAAAGTGCGGGCTCCATGCAAGCGAGTTCGTTGAGAAGGATATGATCGGCGGATTCTATCATCCGGCGTTCCGTGAGATCTGTGAAAGCATTATATACCGCAGAAATATCGCTCAGGAACTAAGTGCTGCCGGTATTTCCGGCGGCGGGGTCACGATCGCTGTAAGGACATCCTGCATAAGCAAGGCTCTCGGACACAGGAAGTCCAACTGTGAATACTTCAAGGAGCGCGGTATTACCATAAAGGCAGTCGGGGAAGAAGAGATCCCGATATATAAATGTGAACTGAGGTGAATAGATGTACCTGAAATCGCTTGAAATACAGGGCTTTAAGTCATTCCCGGACAAGATAAGCCTTACATTCGATAAAGGTCTTACAGCAGTAGTAGGTCCGAACGGCAGCGGAAAAAGTAATATAGGCGATTCGGTTCGCTGGGTACTCGGCGAGCAGTCTACCAAGACGCTCAGAGGCAATAAAATGGAGGACGTTATTTTTTCCGGTACTGTTGCCAGAAAGCCAATGGGATTTGCTGCTGTTACGCTCAATATCGACAATTCCGATAAGACACTCGCAGATATGGGCGAAGAGATCGCCGTAACGCGAAAGCTTTACCGCAGCGGCGACAGTGAATATATGATAAACGGCAGACAGTGCCGTCTTAAAGATATAAATGAACTCTTTATGGATACAGGTCTCGGAAGAGACGGCTATTCTATCATCGGTCAGGGACGTATCGCAGAGATCGTCGGAGCGAAGAGCAACGAACGCCGTGATATTTTCGAGGAGGCTGCCGGTATCTCCAAATTCAGGTACAAGAAGGTCGAGGCAGAGCGAAAGCTTAGTGCGGCTCAGGAGAATCTTCTTCGCCTTTCAGACATCCTTGCTGAACTCGAAGGACGTGTAGGACCGCTGAAAATACAGTCCCAGAAGGCAGAGAAGTTCATAAAGCTTGCAGCTGAACAGAAGCAGCTTGAAATATCGGTCTGGGTACACCGCCTCGACGAACTGAAAGCTAAACTCGATGGCATCGACGAGAAGATACTCGTCAGCCGCAGCGAATATGAGAACATCGAAAACGACATCCAGCGCGAAGAGCAGAAGATACAGGATGGCTACCGGAAAATGCAGGAAAGCACGATCCGCTCCGATGAACTCCGCCGGAAAATGCTCGAAGAGGAGCAGGCAGCATCCGAGATGAAGTCCGGCATCGCTGTTTTTGAAAACGACATAAAGCACTGCCGCGAGGCTATCGAAGCGGCGCAGAAGAGTATCGACAGCTCCGGTTCTGCACACGAAGAACTCATCAGACAGCGTGAAGAAGCTGAGAAGGAACTCGAAAGACTTGCCGGAGAGAGAAACGCTCTTGAAGCAGAACTCAGGGAAGCTGAGGCAAGCTTCGCAAAGGCTGAACAGGACAGCAATCAGCTTGGCGACAGCGTTGATAAAGCCGGCAGCGAGATAAACAATCTCTATATAAAGCAGAGCGAATACCGCTTTGCTATTGAATCATCCAAAGCTTCAATAGAGGACGAAAAGCACCGTCTTGAAGAACTGCGCGAGAACAGCAGGAGCTTCGGGAATGAACTTGCTGTCCACACTCAGAACATCGAAAGATCGAAGGAAGAGCAGGCGAAGAACTCCGAAAGAACAGGCGAGCTCCGCAACCGTCTGAGCGGACTTGAAAGGCTGTATACCTCAAGGCGCGAAGGCTTTGAAAAGGCTAAGGAGGACTTCGAGAGGGCGCTCTATGAACTCAAGGACAAACAGCAGCGCCGTAAAATACTCACAGATCTTGAGAATAATATGGAAGGCTTTGCCGGAAGCGTAAAGCAGATACTGAAAGCCTCGAAGCAGGGAAGAATAGGCGGTATTTTCGGCACTGTCGCTCAGAATATCGGAGTTGAACAGAAATACGCAGTTGCAGTTGAGACTGCTCTTGGCGGCGCTATGCAGAATATCATAGTCGAGAACGAGGATATTGCCAAAAGATGTATCCGCTTCCTGAAAGAGCAGAAGGGCGGACGTGCTACATTCCTGCCGATAACCTCCGTCAAGGGAAGGGAACTCAGTGAGCAGGGACTTGAAAGCTGCGAGGGCTATATCGCCAACGCGAACAGGATAGTCACATACGATGAGAGATTCAGCGGTATCATAGCTTCACTTCTCGGACGTATAGTCATTGCTGAGGACATCGACACCGCTACCCTCATAGCTAAGAAATACGGCTATAAATTCAGGATAGTTACTCTCGACGGTCAGGTAATCAATGCCGGAGGTTCATTCACCGGAGGCTCAGCACAGAAGTCCGGCGGTATCATCACAAGAAAGAATGAGATAGACAACCTTGATTCGGAGATCGCCGCTCTCGAAGAAAAGCGCGATCAGCTCAGGATAAACGCTGAGAAGCTTCGTGCGGAATCCGAAAAGCTGCGCTTCGATACCGAAGCCGCAAAGGAAGAACTTGCAAAGTGCGAAGCGGACGGAGTTCGTATCAAGGCGGAACTCTCTACCCTTGAATCACTGGTGACACAGCTTGATTCACAGGCTGAGAATTCCGAAAAACTCATAGCTTCCGCCGAGCAGAAGATAACCTCGGAACAGGAGAGCATAACAGCTTCCGAAAAGGCTCTCAGCGAGACCGATGAGCGTATCGCAAAGGCTGAGGAAGAGCTCGCACAGGGACAGGATACACGCGAAAAACTCAGGAAACAGCGTGAGGAACTTTCCGAGAAGCTTTCACAGCTGAAAATACGCGGTATGGAACTTGCAAAGGATGCTCAGGCACAGCAGCTTGAGATCGGACGCATAGAGCAGAGCATGGAGGAACTCAAAGCAGGCAGCCGCCGTTTTGAGGAAGAGATAGCGCGTCAGAACAAAGTGGTAGCCGAGAAGCAGGCGAGCATAGAAGAACTCAAAGCAAAGCTTGCAGGGCTAAGCGACAATACAAGCACTTACCTTGAACAGATAAAGCGTTATCAGGAAATGCATACCGAGCAGAACCGACTTGTCAAGGAACTCCAGAACGGACTCAAAGAGATCAACGAGGCAAAGGAGAAGCGCTCCGGCGAGCTTACAAGGCTCGAAGACCGCAGGGAAGCCGTTTGCAGGGATTCCGACCACATTATCAATCAGCTGCGAGAGGTCTATGAACTCAACCGCTCAGAGGCGATAGAACTTGCTGATAAGCTTGAGGATATAAACGAGGCACAGAAAAAACTCAACGACATCAAAAAGGACATCCGTGCGCTCGGAAATGTCAACGTTGAGGCTATCGAGGAGTACAAGGAAGTATCAGAGCGATACGAATTCATGTCTGCACAGATAGCTGATATACAGCGTTCAAAGTCTGAACTTGAAAAGATAATCAGTGACCTCACAGCGGAAATGTGCAGGATATTCGCCGAAAGCTTTGAGATAATCAACAACAATTTCAAGGAGATATTCGTTGAACTCTTCGGCGGCGGAAAGGCTGCACTGATACTCACAGATCCGGAGAACGTACTCGAATCAGGTATCGAGATAAGCGTTGCACCGCCCGGAAAGGTCATCAAGAACCTTATATCGCTTTCGGGAGGCGAGCAGTCCTTCGTTGCGATTGCGATATATTTTGCGATACTTCGTCTCAGACCTGCGCCGTTCTGCATACTCGATGAGATAGATGCGGCACTTGATGAGGTAAACGTAAGGAAATACGCGCAGTACCTGAAAAACTTCACCGATACTACGCAGTTTGTACTCGTTACGCACAGAAGAAGTGCTATGGAGGAGGCTAATGTCCTCTACGGCGTTACCATGCAGGAGGACGGTATCTCAAAACTGCTTAAAATGGAACAGGTCGATTTTCAGGAGGACGTTGCTGATATTCAGTGATGACTTCTCAGGAAAATGTCTGAAATCAACATTCACCAACGATTATTATAACAGCAGCCGGAAACGGCGGATCAGGAGCACTTATGGGAATTATTGCAAAGATAGCAGCTGGACTGCGTAAAACAAGAGACTCTTTCATAAACAGTCTCAGAAGGATAACAAATTCATTCACAAAGATAGATGAGGATCTCTTTGAAGCGCTCGAAGAAGCAATGATAATGAGCGACATCGGCGTTGAGACATCCGAGGAGATCTGTGACCGCCTTCGCAAGAAGATCAAGGAGCGCGGCATAACAGATCCGGCTGAGATAATGGAACTCATTCACGAGGTCATTGGTGAGATAATGGGCGATGACACAGGTCTTGACCTTTCAGTATCACCGGCAGTAATAATGGTCATAGGCGTAAACGGCGCGGGCAAGACCACAACTATCGGCAAGCTCTGTCACCAGTTCAAGAACGAGGGCAAAAAGGTCATCGTAGCTGCTGCTGATACGTTCCGTGCGGCTGCTATCGACCAGCTTCAGGTCTGGACCGACCGTGCAGGAGTTGACATAGTAAAACACGCTGAGGGCTCAGATCCGGGCGCTGTCGTGTACGATGCACTTGAAGCTGCAAAAGCAAGGGGCTGCGACGTTGTTATCATTGATACAGCAGGAAGACTTCATAACAAGAAAAACCTCATGGACGAACTTGCAAAGATCAATCGTATCATTGATTCAAAAGCAGGAGACTGCTCGCGCGAGGTGCTTCTTGTGCTGGATGCGACTACCGGTCAGAATGCCGTAAATCAGGCTAAGCTTTTCAGTGAGACTGCACCTATAAGCGGTATCGTTCTCACAAAGCTTGACGGCACTGCAAAGGGCGGCATCGTTATCTCGATCAAGAATGAACTCGGAATACCTGTAAAGCTTATCGGCGTCGGAGAGAAGATCGACGATCTCCAGCCGTTCGACAGCCGTACATTCGTTGAGGCTCTGTTCAGCGATGTTGAAACAGAAGAAGCTGAAGCTGAAGAAGATACAGAACTTGAGGGCGAGGATTCCGGAGAAGAGACAGAGTATCAGGAAGATGAAGCTGCTGAAGAGGCTTATGAGGAAGAGGATCCCGCTGAGGCTGAAACTGAGGATGCTGAAGCAGATGAGCCTGAGAACGAAGAGCCAGAGGTCGCAGCGCCTGAGACTTACGAGGAGAACGCAGCTGAAACAGCAGAGGAAGAAAACGAAACAGAGGATGCTCCTGAGCCTGTTGAAGAGGACGGTGAGCTTATCTCTCAGACCGGCTACTCATACAACGAGAACTATATGGATAACTGGCAGGAAGAGCATTCCGACATCTTAGACGGCGGTGATGAGGAAAGCGATGAAGCTTCTGAGCCGGAAGAGGAGACCGAGGAAGAGGAAGTTCAGCCTGAGAAGAAGAAAAAGCGCGGATTCTTCAGCAGACTCTTCGGCAGAAAGAAGTATGAGGAAGAAGAGGAAGAAACAGAGTCCGAGGACGAGGATAGTGAAGATGAAGAAACTGATAATGGCGACGAATAATGCCAATAAACTCCGTGAGGCGCGGGAGATAGTCGCGCCGCTCGGAATAGAAGTCCTTTCGCTCGGTGATATGGGCATAGACTGTGATCCGGACGAAAACGGTGAAACATTTGCAGATAATGCTGCAATAAAGGCAAGAGCGGTACGTGCTGCTGTTACCGAAAAAACAGGCGGGAGCCCGGCAGTATTCGCTGATGACAGCGGTCTGTGCGTGGACGCTCTCGGCGGAAGACCGGGAGTACACTCTGCGCGGTATGCTCCAAAGGGACAGGAATGTGCAAAGCTGCTCGGTGAAATGAATAATGTGCCGGACGATGAGCGTACAGCAAGATTTGTATGCTCGATAGCCTTTCTTGATACCGACGGACAGCTGTTCACAGTCAGCGGAAAGTGTGAGGGAAATATCGGCTATGAGCAGCGCGGAACAAATGGTTTCGGCTATGATCCGGTGTTCATGGTAGGAAACAGAACAATGGCGGAGATGTCCGCGGATGAAAAGAATGAAATAAGCCACAGAGGTGCAGCAATGCGGGAACTGTACCGCTTACTCAAAGAAAGATATGGTGAATGAGATATGCTTACAAGCAAGCAGAGAGCGTACCTGAGAGGTATCGCTTCAACATACGAGACAATTTTTCAAGTCGGCAAGGGCGGCGTGACCGAAGCTATGTGCAAGGACATTGGTGAGGCACTCCGCAAGAGAGAACTCATAAAGCTGAGAGTTCTTGAAAATTCCGGCTGGACTGCCCGTGAAGCAGCTGATGCTGTCGCTGAGCAGACCGGCGCAGACGTTGTTCAGGTGATAGGAAGCAAGTTCGTACTCTTCAAGCGTAACGAGAAAGAGCCTGTTATCGAGAACATCCCAAAGGCAAAGTGAATATGAAGGTTGTTTTAATAAGTGGTACGAATCACAAGGGCTCGACTTACAGCACAGGACGTATGCTTGCGGAGAAGATCACTTCTCCCGAAAATATCACCGAGTTTTTCCTGCCCCATGATTTTGACGAGTTCTGCTGCAACTGCAAGAATTGCTTTTCTGTGGCAGCGGATAAGTGTCCGCACTATGAAAAGCTGCGTCCGATAACTGAGGCGATAGACAGCTCAGACCTCATTATCCTGACTTCGCCTGTATACGTTTATCACTGCACGGGACAGATGAAGGCTTTCCTTGACCACTACGGCTGGCGCTGGATGGTACACCGCCCTGAGGAGAAGATGTTCGGCAAGCAGGCGGTAGTAGTTGCAACAGCTGCCGGTGCAGGTATGAAGTCCACAATGAAAGATATGGCGGACAGCTGTTTCTTCTGGGGCATACCTAAGACCTACAAACTCGGAAAAGCTGTACATCAGGTGAACTGGAAAGACGTTTCTCCGAAGATAAAGCAGTCTCTCGAAAAGAAAACTGATGCTCTTGCAAAGAAAATAAAGCACAGCCACGGAAAAGTGCGTCCGGGACTGAAAACAAAGGCATTCTTTTCGATAATGAGAATGATCCAGCGCACGGGCTTCAGCCATACCGATCACGATTACTGGGAGGCAAAGGGATGGCTCGGCAAAAAGCGTCCGTGGAAATGATCGGAGGTAACTATGCGTATCGGAATTTACGGCGGAAGCTTTAATCCGGTCCACAATGGACACATTCATCTTGCAAGAGCTGCCGCTGAGGAATTCGGGCTTGAAAAGGTATATCTTGTGCCTTCAAGGATTTCCCCGCACCGTTCAAGTGCGGAGTACGTTTCCGGCGGTGACAGACTTGAAATGCTGCGGCTTGCCTGCAATGGGGACGCTATACTTGAAGTCAGCAGCTATGAACTTGATTCTGACAGGGTGAGCTATACTATCTACACTATCAAATATTTCCGCAGTATTCTCCCTGATGCTGAACTGTTTCTGCTCGTCGGAAGTGATATGCTCATGTGTTTTGAGAAATGGTACAGATTTGATGACATCCTTTCGGAGGTTACATTATGTGTTGTTTCAAGAAATGAAGGAGACCTTCCTCAACTTGAAGAAAAAGCGGATAAACTGCGTGAATTCGGCAATATTTGTATTAGCAAAGCCAAGCCGCTGGAAGTTTCATCAACAGAAATACGAAAAAAAATCGAAAAAAATGAGAATTATGCTTGCTATCTTGATAAAAATGTAGTACAATATATAAGATTGAAGGGATTATATTCTTTACGAGGTGAAAACAAGTTTGCTTTATGACGTAAGTGATAAAAAGAAATACCTTAAAGAAAAGCTTTCAGCAAAAAGATACGCGCATTCGGTCAATGTAGCTGCGGAATGCCGTAAGCTTGCGCAGAAATACGGTGAAGATCCTGATAAGGCATATTTTGCCGGACTTCTTCATGATATATGTAAGGAGCTTCCTGATGATGAGCAGAAGGAGCTTGTCATTTCGAGCGGTTTTACATACTGCCGTGAAGAGCTTGAAACAAAATCTCTCTGGCACGCTGTTGCAGGTGCCGGATTCGTAAAAAAGGAATTCGGGATTGAGGATATTGATATACTCAATGCGATAAGATTCCATACAGTAGGCAGGGCAGGGATGTCGAGACTTGAAGAGATAGTTTACCTCGGCGACCTTATATCTGCCGAAAGAGATTACAAGGATGTTGACAGAATGCGGAAGCTTGCTTATTCAAGTCTGAATGAAGCAATGCTCGAAGCGTTTGCTTTTTCGATTAGATCGGTCGTGAAAAAAGGCGGGCTTGTTCCGATATGTACGGCTGAAGGGTATAATTTCTATACCCGTCTGCAAAAGAAATAAACATGAATGACAGAAAGAGGATAATAATGAATCAGAATGATATGAATAATGATATTGACATCAATATCCCTAAACAGCCTCGTCCGAAGCCACTCAGAAAGCTTACGAGGATTAATAGCAATCCTTCTCAGAACAATGCGCCTGTTCCGCCGCAGTACGATATACCGCAGCAGCAGTATCACGGACTGCATGAAGCTGATCCGGACGATAATCCCTATGAGAGAATGCCGCAGGGCGGTTATCAGAACTGGCAGCAGGATGTTACAAATACTTCCGGCTATGACGATTATGACGATGATGAATACTATGATGATGAGGATACATCATTCTCATGGAAGGACCTCGTGATAAAGGTACTGTCAGTTGCAGGAAGCCTTGTCATCATCGCTGTTCTCATACTGAATATGCCGATAATCTGGTTCCATGACAAGAGAGACGGCACAAAGAAAAATGTTTCACTGCGCTATTACCTCAAAAATGAGCAGTTCCTCGGATATATCGAGGGCAACATTGATAAGCAGAAGCATGATCCTCAGATAAACACCGAAGTGGTTGAGATCGATTACGATGACGGTCTTGACCTTCCGCAGAAGATCGAGGGACAGTTCACAGTGCTCTTCCTCGGATTTGATGAAGATGTGTGCAACACCGACATCATGTGGATCATGGAGTTCGATATCCGCGGCGGCAAGATGAATATCCTTCAGATACCGCGAGATTCGTTCATGCCTTACTACACCTCATCACCTAACGGAAAGGCAAACAGTATATATAACCTCGGAAGAGCTGATGTACAGCCGCCTATCCAGCGAGTAGTTGATGCAGTTGAAGAAAGCTTCGGTATCCCGATAGACGCTTATATCACTACCGTTTGTACAGATGTCGTTGATATTGTTGATCTCATCGGCGGTATTCCGATGCACCTTGAAGAAGAGATCATGTATGAGGGCGACAAGATCATCCCTGCCGGTGACATTACACTTAACGGTCAGCAGACAGAGTGGTTCATGCGTTACCGCTACGGCTGGCTCGAAGGTGACATCGGACGTGTCAAGAATCAGAGACGTTTCATGGCTGCTGCTATGAAGAAACTCATCAGTGTTGTAGGCGGCGGCGAGGATAACCTCTATAAGTTCCTGTATGAGATATACAAGAACAAGTGGATCGCAACAGATATGAGTGTCGGCGATCTTACAAAGCTCGGTGATTTTGCCGGAACTATCGAGCTTGAAAACGTATTTGTAAATATGGTGCCCGGTGAAGGCTCATCAATGGATAATCTCTACATCGGTCCTGATGGTAACGGATATTCACTCTATTCTATCCACAAGCAGGAGACTATTGATATGCTGAACAAGTATTACAGACCATATCAGAGAAAGATGCTGCTTTCCGATTCGACTATCGCTGAGCTCTATACCGACCACGCTTATGGAGTATATGATGATACAGGTGCAACGCTCGATAAACTCGAACGTGCAACAGAACCTCCAAGAGATCCTAACAAATAATTAACCGCAAAGGATGTGTATATATGACAGAGCAGGAAAAACTTGAACTTATCGTGAAAACTCTCGATCTTAAGAGGGGAGAAGATATTCAGGCACTGAAGATCTCGGATCTTACTATTCTTGCTGACTATTTCGTTATTGTAAACGGTACGAGCAATACCCATGCACGTACACTCGCTGATGAAGTTGAATTCCAGCTTTCACAGAAAGGCATCGAACCCGAAAGACGTGAGGCTGATACAGGCAACACATGGATAATCCTCGATTACGGCGATATTATAGTACACGTATTCTACAAGGATACAAGAAACTTCTATAAGCTTGAAGGTCTTTGGGCAGACGGTGAACAGATAGACATAAGCCATCTTATTACAAAGGAGTGAGTCTTTCTTTGAAGACCAATAATGAAAACGGAAGAAAGCTTGCACTTGCTGTTGGTATCTATACCATCGTTAAAGCGATCCTGAATATGATACTCGGCGGCGGATTCGGTGATATTATCGTTGGTGTGTTCATTGCCGCAGCCCTGTATACAGGCTTGCAGTATGTGAACTACGTCACAGCAGGTTATCTTGTTTATATCGCACTGATACACCTTCCGGCAAATATCTCACATATCTCGGATAACTGGATCTATCTGATAGAGGGCATCGCAGACGTTGCCTGCGCTGCGCTGATATTTACAAATTCGGATATCAAAGAGCATTTCACAAACAAGTGGGATGAATTACCGGAACTATTCAATAAATGATTCGGAGGAATGATTTGAAATGAGCAGATACGACTTTAAGTCTATCGAGGCTAAATGGCAGAAATACTGGGAAGAACACGAAACCTTCAAAACAGATGTATGGGACTTCAGCAAGCCTAAGTTCTATGCACTCGATATGTTCCCGTACCCTTCTGGAGTAGGTCTCCACGCTGGTCATCCTGAGGGATATACAGCTACCGATATAGTATCAAGAATGAAGCGTATGCAGGGATATAATGTCCTGCACCCGATGGGCTATGATTCCTTCGGACTTCCTGCTGAGCAGTATGCGGTCAATACAGGAAATCATCCGAACGGCTTCACACAGGAGAATATCAAGACATTCTCGAAGCAGCTCAAGGAACTCGGCTTTGACTATGACTGGTCAAAAATGATAGCTACTTCTGATCCTGAATTCTACAAGTGGACTCAGTGGATATTCAAGCAGCTCTACAATGACGGCTATGCAAAGTACATAGATATGCCTGTAAACTGGTGCGAGGAGCTCGGTACAGTGCTTTCAAACGATGAGGTCATCGACGGCAAGTCTGAGCGCGGCGGTTTCCCTGTTGTTCGTAAGAACATGAAGCAGTGGGTGATCGACCAGCCTGCTTTTGCAGAGAAGCTTCTCGAAGGTCTTGATGAGATCGACTGGCCTGAGTCCACAAAGGCTATCCAGCGTAACTGGATAGGCAAGTCTACTGGTGTTGAGGTAGAATTCGATATCGTTGGCGGCGGCAAGTTCTCTATCTTTACGACCTGCATCGAAACTATCTATGGTATCACATTCATGGTACTCGCTCCGGACGGCGCTGTAACAGAGAGCCTTCTCGACAGAGTCCAGAACCGTGAAGAGGTCGAGGCTTATATTGCTGAAACAAAGAAAAAGAACGATATGGATCGTACTGAACTCAACAAGACAAAGTCCGGCTGTGAGCTCAAGGGCGTGACCTGCATCAATCCTGTAAACGGCAAGGAAGTGCGTATGTTCATCGGCGACTTTGTACTTGCAAGCTACGGAACAGGTGCTGTAATGGCAGTTCCGAGCCACGATCAGCGCGATTTTGAGTATGCAGTCGCTCATAATATCGACATGATACAGGTTATCGACGGCAAGGATAGTCACATTGACGTTTCTGAGGCTGCAATGGAAAAGACCGAGTACCTCGGCAAGGGCTATAAGCTTATCAACTCCGAGGAATTTACCGGGATGACAGTTGAGGAAGCAAAGGAAGCTATCACTCAGAAACTCGAAAAAATGGGCAGAGCAAAGCGTACTGTAAACTACCACTTCCGCGAGTGGATCTTCGCACGTCAGCGTTACTGGGGCGAGCCTGTTCCGGTAGTTCACGGCGAGGACGGTGCTATCCATGCACTTGACGATTCAGAACTTCCGCTCATTCTTCCTGAGCTTGACGACTATAAGGGCAAGAACGGCAAAGCACCGCTCGAAAATGCAACCGAGTGGAAAAAGTACGATAATAATGGCATAAAGGGTACTCGTGAGACTTCAACAATGCCCGGAAGTGCCGGTTCAAGCTGGTATTATTTCAGATATATAGATCCGCACAACGACAAGCAGTTTGCAGATCCGGAACTTCTCAAGCACTGGATGCCTGTTGACCTCTATATCGGCGGACCTGAACACGCAGTAGGTCACCTTATTTATTCACGTATCTGGAACAGATACCTCTATGATAAAGGACTTGCACCTACAAAAGAACCATTCAAGAAGCTTGTTCATCAGGGAATGATACTCGGTGAGAATGGTATCAAAATGGGTAAGCGTTTCCCTGAATTCGTAGTAAATCCGTCCGACATCGTAAGAGATTACGGCGCTGATACACTTCGTCTCTATGAGATGTTCATGGGACCTCTTGAGGTGAGCAAGCCGTGGAGCAAAAACGGTGTTGAGGGCGCAAAGAGATTTGTACAGAGAGTTTGGAACTTCTTCACTGAGACCGAGAATCTCACTGATGACAATGACGGCTCTCTCACTAAGGTATACCACAAGACAGTCAAGAAGGTAACTGATGACTTCGAGAAGCTGGCGTTCAATACCGCTATCAGTCAGATGATGATATTCGTGAACGAGGTCTACAAGGTAGGAAAGTGTCCGAAGGAATACGCTGAGGGACTTATCAAGATGATGTCCTGTATCACACCTCATGTCGGTGAAGAGATATGGAGCATTTTCGGTCACAATGATACTATCGCATTCGAGCCGTGGCCTTCATACGATGAATCACAGCTTGTTGAGGATACCGTTGAGGTCGTTGTACAGGTAAATGGCAAACTCAGAGCAAAACTCAGTGTTGCAGTGGATGCAGATAAGGATTCTGTCATAGCACAGGCACTTGCTGATGAAAAGGTGAAGGAATTCACTGACGGAAAGAACATCATCAAGCAGATATATGTACCAAATAAACTTGTTAATATTGTTGCAAAATAACGAATTTTTAAACTGTCAAAAAAATGCTTGACAATGTGGTTAACTTGTGATAAAATATTATTATATTATTGCATTTAGTATATCTGCTGTGTTCAGGTTGTAAGCTGACTGACACTCTTTTGAGTGATTAGTATAGACGTCCGGAGGATGCTTCGGGCAACCTCTGAATAAGGGAGGGAAAGAAGTGGCAGAAGTTCGTGTTGGCAAAAACGAGTCTTTGGATACAGCTCTTAAGAGATTTAAGAGATCATGTGCAAAGGATGGCGTCATTGCTGAGGTTCGTAAGAGAGAACACTATGAGAAGCCTTCGGTAAAGCGTAAGAAGAAGTCTGAGGCAGCTCGTAAGCGTAAGTATTGATCTTACGATGACAATTTATGTTGATAAAAGCGGGCCTGCGGGTTCGCTTTTTCATTTGTTGAACGGAGTTGACAGTAACCTTGAGTTTAAGACATAAACTTACAAAAACCGGCGTGGATTTCGCCTTCAGAAGAGTAACGAGCATATCTCCGAAATTCCTTGCGGCGCATGATATCCGCGGACTTATCCTTGATGTTGATAATACTCTTGCTGTTCACGATGATCCTGTACCTGCTAAGGGTGTTGCGGAGTGGACGGAGAATATGAAAAAGCACGGTGTACGCCTTGTTATAGCCTCGAATAACCACGGAGAACGTGTTATCAGCTTTGCTGAGAGACTTGGCATAGAATGTCTCTGCGACTGCGGTAAGCCGCTTCGCAGAGGGTATACGAAAGCACTTGCACTAATGGAGCTTCAGCCGGATGAGACTGCTGCTGTCGGCGACCAGCTCTTCACTGATATATGGGGCGCAAATTTTTCGGGAGTTACGTCCATATACGTGAAACCGATAAAACCGGAAGGCAGAAAGCACCGCTTTATAAGATTCAAAAGGGTCCTCGAAAGGCCGTTTCTGCCAAAGAGATTTTTAGATGATAGAAAGGCATTGAACTTATGATTAAGAAAATACTTGTTATACACGGTCCGAACCTCAATCTTCTCGGTGAGCGTGAACCGGGAGTTTACGGAAATATGACCATAGATACGCTCAACGATAATATCATTGAACGCGCAAAAGAACAGGGGATGCAGTGCGAGATATTCCAGTCCAATCATGAGGGCGCTATCATAGATAAGCTTCACGCTGCAAGGACATCTTTTGATGGTGTTATCCTCAATGCAGGCGCATATACACATTACAGCTACGCTATCAGAGACGCTATTGCGGCTATAAAGATACCTGTCATTGAGGTGCATATCAGCAACGTCTTTGCAAGAGACGCATTCCGTGCAAATTCCGTTATTTCTGAGGTTTGCCGCGGTACGATCTGCGGATTCGGCGCTATAAGCTACTACCTTGCAGTACAGGCACTTGCCGAGCTCTGAGGGGGCGCACGTTTTGACAAGACTTGAAAGACTATTTGAGCATTATACCGGCGCTGACTGCATTCTCATAACGTCTGATGTCAACCGAAGGTATTTTACAGGGATGAAGTCGTCGGCAGGAGTTATTGCGGCTTTCAGAGATAAGGCATATCTGCTGATAGACTTCCGGTATATCGAAAAAGCCCGTGCGACGGTCAGGGAGGCTGAGGTGCTCGAAATGAAGCGACTTTATCCTCAGCTGAGTGAACTCCTTAAAAAGCACGAGGCTGCGTCGATAGCGATAGAGTCCGAGACGATGACTGTCAAGGAACTCAACACATATCAGCATTTTCTGAGAGAATATGAGATAGACAGCTCTGATGCGCTCAGCAATGCCATCGCGGACATGAGAATGGTGAAGGACGCAGACGAGATAGCGTGTATACGCAGAGCTCAGGAGATCGCTGAGACTGCCTTTGAACAGCTGCTTCCGTTCATTCGGGAAGGCGTGACCGAACGTGAAACTGCTCTTGAACTTAACCGGCTTATGTTTGAGAACGGCGCAGAGGATCTCTCGTTTGAGACGATAGTGCTTTCCGGAACGAATACTTCCATGCCGCACGGCGTTCCTTCCGACAAGAAGATACAGCGCGGAGAATTCGTGCTCATGGACTTCGGTGCAGTATGGAACGGCTATCACAGCGATATGACGAGGACTATCTGTGTTGGTGAGCCTGATGATGATATGCGTAAGGTATACAGTATTGTCCTTGAGGCGCAGAAGGCTGGTATCGAAGCGGCTGAAGCAGGTATTACCGGTGAGGCGCTTGACAATGCTTCGAGGAGCATTATTGTCGAAAACGGCTACGGTGAATGTTTCGGACACTCTCTCGGTCACGGAGTCGGACTTGAAATACATGAGAAACCGAACGCCTCTCCGAATTATAAGCTGACCTTGCCGGCAGGTGCGGTAGTAACAATTGAACCGGGAATATATATTGCAGGCAAATTTGGAGTAAGAATTGAAGATTTTGTCATATTAACTGAAAACGGATGTGAAAATCTGACAAAATGTGCAAAAAATCTTATATCTTTATAATTATCACGTTTTAGGTATTGCAATAAGTCTTGAAATGTGGTAAAATAAAGTATATTATATTGAAAAAATACGGAGGTATTTATAATGATTTCAGCAGGAGATTTCAGAAACGGCGTTACTTTTGAACTTGACGGACAGGTCGTTCAGGTTATTGAATTCCAGCACGTTAAGCCAGGTAAGGGCGCTGCTTTTGTAAGAACAAAATACAAGAACGTTATCACAGGTTCAGTTGTTGAAACTTCTTTCAACCCGACAGCTAAGTTCCCGACAGCTTTCGTTGAGAGAAAGGATATGCAGTATAGCTACAACGACGGCGACCTTTACTACTTCATGGATCTTGAGTCCTATGAGCAGGTTCCGATCAGCGCTGACAAGCTTGGCGACAGCTTCAAGTTCGTTAAGGAAGAGATGATCTGTAAGGTACTCTCATACAAGGGAAGCGTTTTCGGTGTTGAACCGCCAAACTTCGTAGAACTCGTTGTAACTCAGACAGATCCTGGCTTCAAGGGCGATACAGCTACTAACGCAACAAAGCCTGCAACACTCGAAACAGGCGCTGAGATCAAGGTTCCGCTCTTCATCAATGAAGGTGAGAAGATCCAGGTAGATACAAGAACCGGCGAGTATATGTCAAGAGCATAATTGCCGACAGTTCAGGATATAGGAGGGCTTATTATGAAGCTTACTGAAAAAATGTCTTATTTACAGGGACTCCTTGACGGTCTTGAGGTAGATAATACTACTAAGGAAGGCAAGGCACTGCTTCAGATGTCTGAGGTCATGCAGGAGCTTGTAATGTATGTTGAGGATCTTCAGTCTCAGGTCGACGAACTCACAGAACTCTGCGACATCCTCGATGAGGATCTCGGCGCAGTAGAGGACGACTTCTACGATGATGAGTGCGATGAGTGCGACGGCGATTGCGATAACTGCGACGACGATGACTGGGACGATGATTACGATTTCGACGACGATGATGATGAACTCTACGAGGTTACTTGCCCTACCTGCGGAGACACGATTCTCCTTGATGAAGGCATGATCGAAGAGGGTTCAATGAATTGTCCTAATTGCAATGAGCTTCTTGAATTTGATTACGATAACCTCACTATCGAGGACTTCGAGGATTCAGAAGATGAAGAAGCTGCTGAAAAAGCAGAGGACAAAAAAGACAATAAGTAATAATTAAGGACGGCAGCTGCCGTCCTTTTTATGTAAGATAGATCAGAAGCGCACTCAGCGTTCATACGTGGCAAGTATTCTCATTGCGACTTCACGGCGCGTCTGACGGGTATTCATAGCTTGTTTTTCAATGTACTTATGTGCCTGGGGCTCAGTAAATTTCAGGTACTGCATGAGGGTACACTTAGCGCGGTTGATAAGCCGCATTTCGTCGATCTTGGTAAGGAGATCGGCGTTTTCTTTTTTCAGCCCCATCATACGTGTACGTGTAGCTGTGATAAGCTTTACCGAGCGGCTGAGAAGCTGCCGGTTTACCGGCTTCGGAACTACACAAACACCGCTATCGGAGACTTTATCTGCAATATCGTCTGCAATGTCATTCCGGCAGATGAGTATTATTCCGGCGGAAGTATTCTCTGTTATCATCACAGCAAGTTCCTGACCGAATTCGTCAGAAAGCGGTGAGTTGATTATAACGAGTTCAGGTTCGGTATCGCTGACAACGAGCCTTCGTGCCTCGCTGCCGGATCTTGCAACAGCTATGATGCCGTAGCCCTCGGCGGAGAGTATCTGTTGGAGCATATCGGCGCTTTCTTGTGATGAAGTAACTATCAAAGCTCTGTTCATAGAAGATCAGTCCTCAGACAAATTTAAAGTAGTAGTTCTCCTCGAATTCGTCCTTGTTACGGGCGAGGTTGTACTCCTGTATCTGCTTTTCGAGCTGTGCGAAAATATCGGAGAGTATCTCATCGGGAAGATTCCTGCGGACGAACTCGCTTTGCTGAGCAATTTTGCAGGCTTCCTCAAGAGAGTGGGGGAGAGGTTCAAAATCAGTGGATTTACTGTGGTTCATCGTGCTCTCAAGCAGAGAGCAGTCATTTGCGCGTATACCTTCGATACCGGCAGCAAGTATGAGACGGAATGTCACATAGGGATTACAGCAGGCATCAGCAGAGCGGAGCTCAATACGCGGAGAAAGTCCGGCGGTACGCGGAATACGTATCAGCTGAGAGCGGTTCTCGAAACTCCAGTCAACGTATTTTGGGGCATAACCTATGCCAAAGCGTTTATAGGAATTTGTTGTCGGGTTGAGGAAGGCGGTTATTTCGCGTATACGTTCAAGAACACCGGAAATAAAGCACTTTCCTTCGTGGGACATATCCTCGGTAGAACTGCCGAAGATCTGCTCGCCATTCTTTTTGATGCTGAGAAGTATGCTCAGAGCGCTGCCGTGCTCGTTAGGAAGAGGCTTTGGCATGAATGACGCAAACAGACCGTTCTGGGCAGCGATAGATTTAACGACAGTCTTGTAGTGTACCATGTTGTCAGCAGCGGTAACAGGCTCACTTTCGCGGAAATCTATCTCATTCTGTGCCGGACCGTGTTTATGGCAGGAGCTCTTCGGGTGCATTCCCATTTCTTCGAGCGAAAGACAGATTTCACGGCGGGCGTTTTCGCACTTGTCAAGCGGTGCAACATCAAGGTAGCCGCCGTTATCATGAGGAGTTTTGGTCGGCTGACCGTGACCGTCGAGATCAAACAGGTAGAATTCGCATTTAGTACCCATTTCGCATGAATAGCCGTCAAGGCGCAGTGAATTTATGTAATTGGTGAGTTCTGTACGCATATCGCCGCGGTAATCAGAGCCGTCGGCATTTCTGAGCGAGCAGAAGAAGCGTACAACTCTGCCTGATTTAGGTCTCCACGGAAGTACGGACAGCGTAGAAATATCAGGAACGAGCAGCATATCTTCACGGCAGCCGCTAATGCTTGAAGCATCGAAAGGGATACCGTATTCAAAAGCGCGTGGGAGTTCGTCCGGCATGATAGCCACGTTTTTCAGGCTTCCGGAAACGTCTGAAAACGTGAGCCTTATAAATTTGACATCGTTCTGCTCAACGAATTTCAGTATCTCTTTAGGAGAAAAGCTCATTTGAGTCACCTCATAAAAATATCATTAAGTATCAAATCAATTATACACCAATTTGAAGAAAAAGTAAATAGATACAGAAAAAAAGCCGGACATAAGTCCGGCGTGTATTGGCAGTTATGATTTATTCTGCTCATATTTGGGCATAAGTCTGAGTTTATGGAGATTTGCTTTGTGCAGACGGTCGATCTTTTCCTTTATCTGCGGATGACCGCTGAGGTCGTCAAGACCGCGGATGTAAGTGTCAAGCATAGCGTATGTGAAGCCGAGGTTTTCTTCGTCAGTTTTACCGCAGAGACCGTCTGTCGGTACTTTATGTACGAGTTCCTTCGGCAGACCGAGTTCGTCACCGACAGCGAGCACCTCGGTTACTGTAAGGTCGGAAAGAGGCGACAGATCACCGGCAGCATCGCCGTATTTTGTTGAATAGCCTACCCAGTCTTCGGAGAGATTACAGGTGTTTATGACACGTCCGCCGCACGAAGCTGCCACAGCATAAAGTGTGGTCATGCGTATTCTTGCCGGAGTGTTTACGATAGCCTGATTTGAAGGCTCGATGTGCTTTTTGAGTTCATTCATGAATGCAGAAACAGTATCACCGATGTTTATAGTATAACTCTTGATGCCGAGAGTGTCTACCAGCAAACGGCTGTATGCTATATCGGACTGCTCTCCTTGTGGCATAAGTACGCCGATAACTCTGTCCTTGCCGAGTGCTTTAACGCAGACTGCGGCTGCGACAGAACTGTCTTTTCCGCCGGATATTCCTATTACGGCTTTTGTTTCCGGAGATGCGGTCTGAGCAAACTGCTCCCTGACCCATTCGATGACCTCTGCTGCAACTTTTTTAGCATCAAATTCATATGACATGATTTCAGACCTCCTGAAATATTATTGCTTGATCCAATATTAAGGATACCACATTGCCGGGCTGTTGTCAAGATTAACGGCGGCTCATTTTCAGAGCCGCCGCTATGGTTATCTGCGTTTGCCGCAGTTTTTGTCAAAAGATGGATTGCAGGCGTAGAAGTTTTTGGAATCGAGATTATCCTGTGCGATGCGGAGTGCTTCGCCAAATCTCTGGAAGTGTACGATTTCACGCTGCCTAAGGAAGCGGATAGGATCACGTACATCCGGATCGTCTGCAAGACGCAGAATATTGTCATAGGTCGTGCGGGCTTTCTGTTCGGCAGCCATATTTTCGGTAAGGTCTGTGATGATGTCTCCTTTAGATTGGAAATAAGCAGCTGTAAAAGGTGTTCCGGAAGCTGCAATAGGGTAAATACCGGTAGTGTGATCCACGAAATAGGTATCGAAACCACTGGACTTAATTTCATCAATTGAAAGGTCTTTTGTCAGCTGATATAGTATTGCTGAGATCATTTCAACGTGAGCAAGCTCTTCTGTTCCGATATCAGTAAGCAGACCTTTCACCTCAGCATATGGCATTGCATAGCGCTGATTGAGGTATCTGAGAGAGGCTGCGAGTTCACCGTCCGGACCACCGAGTTGTGAAATGATGACCTTGGCGAGTTTAGCGTTAGGTTTTTTTATATTAACCGGGTATTGAAGTTTATTACAATATTAATGTTGTACATGAATGGGGAGGGCAGCATACAGAACTTTGTATTGCCAATGCTTCAGTGCGGTCAATAATAATAGTACGTTAAATAAAAATTGCTCGGACATCTTGAAATAGGTTTGTTTTTATCGTATAATATAATTAAAGTAGTATGGACTACAAAAAAATGGGAGGCTATTATGAATACATCTCCAAAAAGAATATTGCCTGTCGGCGTACAGAGTTTTGAAAAGCTGAGAGATTTTAATGCTGTTTATGTTGATAAAACTGAGTATGTATACAAGTTAGTGCATGAAGTTACGCCTTTTTTTCTGAGCCGTCCCAGACGTTTTGGAAAAAGCCTGCTCCTTTCAACTCTTCGAGCTTATTGGGAAGGTAAGAAGGAACTGTTCAAGGGACTGGCAATAGAAAAACTTGAAGCAGATAACAAAGATGCGTGGAAGCAGTATCCGGTACTATACTTCGATTTCAATGGCGAGAATTATAGCACGACCCCTGTTGAAGATGTTCTTGTCAACCGCTTAAAACAGTGGGAGGAGCTTTACGATATCACCGATAACAGTGAAACTCTCGGAGGACGTTTTCAAAATCTCCTTATAAAAATCAATCAGAAGACTGGGCTGCAATGCGTCATACTTGTAGATGAGTATGACAAGCCTCTGCTCGACCTTGTTGACAAGCCTGAGATGCAGGAGCATAACAAGGCAGTATTCAAGGGCTTTTTCAGCAACCTGAAAAGCTGCGATGAATATATTCGCTTTGTGTTTATAACAGGCGTGACTAAATTCCATAAGGTCAGCATTTTCAGCGATCTTAACCAGTTAAAAGATATATCACTGAATGAAGAGTTTTCCGGAATATGCGGAATTACCGAATCTGAACTCAGAGAGAACTTTGCTCCTGAGATAACTGCTATGGCGCAAAAGAACGGCTTAACCGAAGAAGAATGCCTGACTATGCTGAAAAAGCAGTATGACGGTTATCGTTTTCACCACAACGGAGTGAATGTCTATAACCCGTTCGGTCTTATTAATGCTTTCAGCGACAAGGAGTTCGGCTCATACTGGTTTGCATCCGGAACTCCGACATTTCTTGTGAAGCAGCTTCGTGATAAGGGGGTCGATTTACGAAGATTTGTCAATAAAACGATATATGCCACCGAAAATGTTTTACAGGACTATACCGGAGATAACCTATCTCTGACTCCGCTTTTGTATCAGTCCGGCTATCTCACGATTGCTGATTATA
Source organism: Ruminococcus flavefaciens (assembly GCA_015067005.1). Taxonomy (GTDB): domain Bacteria; phylum Bacillota; class Clostridia; order Oscillospirales; family Ruminococcaceae; genus Ruminococcus; species Ruminococcus flavefaciens_AA. The sequence goes on along the minus strand of SVNH01000014.1, from coordinate 52,404 downwards.
ATAGTAGACTACGCCGATATACACTTGCTTTTCCTAATGAAGAAGTCGAGTATGGTATGCTTAACAGTCTTCTGCCTGCTTATGTGCATGATGCGTCTGAGACAAATGGTTTGGATATCTTTACTCTTGAAGAGCGAATCGAAAAAGGCGAACTTGATGACATAAGGAACTTTCTTACAGCAATCTTTGCCCGGATAACCTATACCTCATCAGAAGCTCCATTCGAGCATTACTTTCAGACCGTGATATATCTCATATTCACGCTTCTCGGACAATTTACCGATTGCGAAATGCACACATTCTCCGGTCGTATTGACTGCCGTGTAATGACAAGAGATTTCATATACCTGTTCGAGTTCAAACGCGATGAAAGTGCCGAAAAAGCATTGCAGCAAATAAATGACAAGGACTATACGCTTCCCTTCGCTGCTGACAGCAGAAAACTCTACAAGATCGGCGTTTCATTCGATTCTGAGAAAAGGATACTTGCTGACTGGAAAGTCGAAGAGTGACTCAAATAAGCTATCTATAATCATTAAACGGGGCTCAATGAGCCCCGTTTGCGAATTGTTTTTTCAATCAACGACCTTACTAAGCAATTTAGAAATTATATCGTCTTTCTTGTCTATCTGTTTCTCTCTGAATAATAAATGTTCTTCGAGCATCGCTATTTGTTTCTGCAAATGGTTAATACGCTTTTCATAGTCGGCACGTATTTCTTCATTTTTAACTACGAGAATACTTATCATTTCATTTTTGTCATGTATCATCGCTTTTAAAGCTGAAACGTCTTCAGAACCGCTTTCATCGTTGTATATGTCAAGAAGCACATCTGCCAGAGGAGCGATAGTGCTTTGATACTTAAAACTTGAAGGATCGTTATTCTCTGAAAATAGTCGTTTGATAGTAGTCTCTGAGATATAGCAGTTTCTTTTTTCAAGCATATCCATGATTTGTGAAATAGTCAGACCATTATCTTTCTTAACTCTGCGAAGTCTTCCTACTGTATCGCATTTAAGTTTATTGATTTCCATTGTACAGCCCCTTAATTATTAATTTGGTAATACTATTGTTAATTCAAATCTTATTACATTGGTATATATGATAGCAATTGACATTATACCATAAAAATGTTAATCCGTCAACATTTTTATAGTAATTAACTGAATAGGATACTAATCCCTCTCTTATAAAAAACAGCACTCACAAGATCAGCCCTGTGGATTGTCACGGGGCTGATAATACATTTATACATATAATTCTATCATCAATTTGTCTTTGAACTGAAAAGTCTTAATGCAGTGTTAAAAATAAATAACAACGTTTCAGATCAACCAATCGACTTTTCTGCCACTAAAGCGTATTTCCTCAACTCCCAGCGAGATAACTTCGGATATATACGGCTTGTCAACAGCGTAATAGAAAATAGACTTTATTCTCTCTGGATCGTATTCATATGCAGAGTTAACAGCTCTTCGTATGTTCCTCTCGACAAAACTAACATCCTTACCGTATTTCTTCGCAACAACCGGATAGATTTCTTTTGTCAGCGAAGAAAACAGCTTAGGTTCTTTAACCGCAAAAATCATTGCGTCTATAAGAAGCCGATACCCTGTTAGATTTGGACGTATTCCAAGTTTACGAACAAATCTTGTTACAGATGCCTCAATATCGTTCGCATATTTCTCATTTTCAGACGTGCTTTCCTTGGCTGGAAAAAAATAATTTCTTTCTGTGTTGCAAGTGATTGAATTAGTTTGCATTTTGTTTCTCCTTTTGTTGTTCTTATTTTTTTCTGTTACGTTGCTATGGCAAAAGATTTTTTACCGTTAGTAACCATAGAAATGATATAATAAATCTATATATTTCTATTGAATCTAATGCCTATCAACAACATATGCATTATAACATATCGCTAAATGTATTTTCAAGCTTTTTTCTGGATAATTTTAGTATTTTTTGAGAAATCTTATTATACCGGAATTATACCAAAAAGAGCTTTTTTCGACACAGATATGTCAATAGGAAAAAAAGAAGAAGCTCTATGCTGATAGATATAAATATACAATCAGCATGTCTCGTGTCGGAAGATGCATTGGTAACGGTCCGATGGAGGGCTGGTTGGGCATCCTGAAATCTGAGATGTATTATCTCTGCAAGTTTACAGATAAAGCCAATCTGGTCGCAGCGATTGAAGAATACATCAGATACTACAATACTGGTCGATACCTAATCAAACTAAGCTGCATGACGCCCATGGAATACCATGATGCATATGCTGCGTGACCACTCGGCGGGCGCCGCAGCAAGCACCAATAACAAAGCAGCCTGCACAAATTGCACAGACTGCTTTTATCAGAAACTCAGAATAGCTGAGCTTTTTCAGCTTGTATATATTCTTTGGCATTTAACTCAGCCTCCTGATTATATTTTTTATAGTATATCACATTTTATGGAAAAATGCAAGCGAAAAGAACTGTACGATTATAAACTTGGTATCTCAATGCGTAATATGCGTAATGAAATATATTTACCGAGGTTTCCAGTATTATCATGTCTGAAACAGTTGACAAATGTCTGTTTTACATATATAATATTGATATGCACTTAGTTTAATAATCGGCTGCACGGATTTTAGAATTTGTGAGTTTGTACAAAATAATCTTTTACTTTTTGTACAGGCTTGACAAAGGCAAACCTGTTGCATTATAATAGTATTAATTGAGATTTATTATAGAAGCAGACCGCTGTATTAGTTGTTCATACGGCGGACGAACATGAAAAAATGTAAGTATCAGAGCGCGTTTTATCGACGATAGAGAGGGAAACGTTGATGAACAGGTATGCGCGATAGGGTGAAAGTATATTTTGGAGCGTATGTTACGCGCATTATTTAAGAGGTGGAGCTATGAACAAGGTCATTAGTCATGCCAAAAGAACAATGATAATCGGAGCCGGAGTTGCCGGACAAACGCTGATAAGCGAGATCCAGAACGCACAGCAGTCTCCGTATGAAGGGGACAAGCTTGCAGCTAAGTATGAACCAGTTTGCATTATCGACAACGATCCTAAGAAGCTTGATACAGAGATAATGGGAGTCAAAGTCGTTGGTACTTCTTCTGATATCCCCAATGTAGCAAAACAATTATGCATCGAGCAGATAATACTTGCGATTCCTTCTCTCCCGGAGGAACGCCGCAAACTCATCATCGACCTTTGCAACGAGACAAAGCTTCCGCTTAAGATAATCCCCTTCATCGGAACTCTTATCCTCGGAAATGACGTCAGTCTTCTTAGACAGGTTCGTGACATCAAAACGGAGGAGCTTCTCGGTCGTGACCCTGTGACCTTCAACAACGAGAATATCAAGGAATTCGTACACAACAAGGTATGTATGGTAACAGGCGGCGGCGGTTCTATCGGTTCCGAGCTTGTGCGTCAGATAGCCAAGTACGAACCCAAGCAGGTCATTGTAGTGGATATCTATGAGAACAACGCCTACGAGATACAGCAGGAGCTCGTTATGGAATACGGCGAGTCCCTGAACCTTGTGACTCTTATCGCTTCGGTTCGCGATTATTTCCGAATGAACCAGATATTCGAACGCTTCAGGCCGGACGTTGTCTTCCACGCGGCAGCTCACAAGCACGTTCCGCTTATGGAGAATTCTCCGATGGAAGCTATCAAGAATAACGTTGTCGGTACGTTCAATGTTGCTACTCTTGCACAGTTCTACAAGGTCAAGAAGTTTGTTATGATCTCGACCGATAAGGCGGTCAATCCCACCAATGCTATGGGCGCTTCCAAGCGCTGCTGTGAGATGATAGTTCAGTATCTCGCTCAGCAGAAGGGCAACTGCTGCACAGAATTCGTAGCTACACGTTTCGGAAACGTTCTCGGCTCGAACGGCTCTGTTATCCCGATATTCAAGAAGCAGATAGAGCAGGGCAAGCCTGTTACGGTAACTCACCCCGACATTATCCGCTACTTTATGACTATCCCAGAGGCTGTAAGCCTTGTTATGGAGGCTGCCGCAATGGCTCACGGCGGCGAGATATTCGTCCTTGATATGGGCAAACCTGTCAAGATTGTAACTCTTGCCGAGAACCTCATTCGTATGTATGGCAAGGAGCCTTATGTGGACGTCCCGATCCGCTTCACAGGACTTCGTCCCGGTGAGAAGATAAAGGAAGAGCTCCTTATGATGGAGGAGGGCCTGAAGAAGACTTCCAACAAGCTCATCTACATCGGCAAGCAGATCGAGATAGACGAGGACAACTTCATCACTGAATTAAGAGCGCTTCGTGACGCAGCTCTTGAAAACGACGAGGAGACCGCTATTAAGGCTCTTCACAAGATAGTGCCGACCTTCATCACCCCCGAAGAATTCAACAAGTCTGTTCTTCAGAAGGCGTAATATATAATAAATATCGACCTCCTGCCGGATAACCCGGCGGGAGGTTTGAATGTAATAACGAATAATCTATAAAAAGATACAGGAGAAAAATTATGTGCGGAATCGTAGGATTTACAGGAACTAAACAGGCAGCGCCTATACTTTTGGACGGACTTTCAAAGCTCGAATATAGAGGCTACGACTCAGCCGGTATCGCAGTTCGCGACGGCGAAAAGGAAGCCGAGGTAATAAAGGAAAAAGGCAAGCTCAAGGTGCTGGCTGATATGACCAATCAAGGCAAGGCTGTCAAGGGCACTTGCGGAATTGGTCATACGCGCTGGGCTACTCACGGAGAGCCCTCCGCTGCAAACGCTCACCCTCACAGCTCCGATGACGGCAACGTTATCGGCGTTCACAACGGTATCATCGAGAATTTCCAAGAGATCAAGGAAAAGCTCGTAAAGAAGGGCTATACTTTCAATTCGCAGACTGATACTGAGGCGGCTGTCAAGCTCGTTGATTATTATTACAAGAAATACAATATCGGACCAACTGACGCTATCGCAAGAGCTATGGTTCGTATCCGCGGTTCGTATGCGCTCTGTATTATGTTCAAGGACTTTCCCGGCGAAATCTACTGCGCACGCAAGGACAGCCCGATGATAATCGGTATCGCTGACGGCGAGAGCTACGTTGCTTCGGATGTTCCCGCTATTCTGAAATATACCCGTCAGGTTTACTACATCGGCAATATGGAGATAGCGAAGCTCGAAAAGGGCGCTGTTACCTTCTACAACATCGACAGCGAGGTCATCGAGAAGCCTCTCGTTGAGATAAAGTGGGACGCTGAGTCTGCCGAAAAGGGCGGCTACGAGCACTTCATGCTCAAGGAAATTCACGAGCAGCCCAAGGTTATCCGCGATACTATTAACTCCGTCGTTGCGGACGGCAATGTTCACTTCGATTCCGTAAACCTTACGGATGATGAAATGAAGTCTGTTGATCAGATCTACATAGTTGCCTGCGGTTCTGCGTACCACGTTGGTATGGACTTGCAGTACGTTATCGAGAGCCTGACTTCCTTGCAGGTTCGCGTGGAGCTTGCTTCTGAGTTCCGCTACCGCGATATGTCTCTCAGAAAGAACAGCCTCGTTATCGTTATCAGCCAGTCAGGCGAGACCGCAGACACTCTTGCGGCTCTCAGAATGGCTAAGGATGCCGGCGTAAAAACTCTCGGTATCGTGAACGTTGTTGGCTCTTCTATCGCAAGAGAGGCAGATAACGTGTTCTATACGCTTGCAGGTCCTGAGATTTCAGTTGCTACTACAAAGGCTTACAGCTGCCAGCTCGTTGCAGGCTATCTCCTCGCTCTCCAGTTTGCAAAGACAAGAGAAGAAATAACTGCGGAGCGCTATGCCGAGCTTCTCGCTGAGATAAATACTATTCCCGAGAAGATCGAGAAAATTCTCGAGAACAAGGAACGCCTCCAGTGGTACTCCAACAAGCTCGTTAATATCACCGACTCCTTCTTTATCGGACGCGGTATCGACTACGCAATCGGCATGGAGGGCAGCCTCAAGCTCAAAGAGATAAGCTACATTCATTCCGAGGCTTATGCTGCCGGCGAGCTCAAGCACGGTCCTATCAGCCTTATCGAGGACGGAACTATCGTGCTTTCAGTCGTTACGCAGACTAAACTCGTTGAAAAAACTATCAGCAACATGGTCGAGGTCAAGAGCCGCGGCGCGAAGGTTATGGCAGTCACAACTGCCGGTAACTACTTCCTCGAGGACACAGCTGAGTTCGTTTGCTATGTTCCGCAGATCGAGCCACTGTTTGCTGGAAGTCTGAGCGTTATCCCGCTCCAACTCATTAGCTACTACGTTTCCGTAGGCAAGGGCTTTGACGTTGACAAGCCGAGGAATCTTGCAAAATCCGTTACGGTTGAATAAAAAAAGTCAGGGCTCCCATTGGGAGCCCTTGTTAATTATATCGGTGAATTAGCGTATGACGCAGAAAATGACTGTCAATACTTGACTTGCCGCGTGCTTTTTGATATACTATAAATGATGCAAGAACACGAAATAGCCTCTGAGAAACCAAGGAGTGTGTAGGTATGGGAATGTATGTTAATCCGGGCAATGCGGGATTTAAAAAAATCTCTGGATCTAATTATATAGATAAGACTATGTTGATTTCCCTGATTAATGAAAGAATCAATGCAGAGAAGAATCTAATTTGTGTGAGCAGACCTCGCCGATTTGGTAAGTCTTATGCGGCTAAAATGCTTACCGCATATTATGACTGTTCATGTGATTCCCACAGTTTGTTTGATGATAAGAAGATTGCGGCATGCGATTCGTATACAAAACATCTGAATCAATATAATGTAATCAATTTGGATATCATAGGTTTTATATCTTTGGCACAGCGGAAGGGGATTGCTTTAAGAGAAGTCCCCGATAAGATTGCTGACGCAGTTAAAGAAGAAGTTTTGGCGCTGGATCCTACCCTTTCTGCTGATAAGGATTTAGAAAATACACTTACAAAATATGTTGGTAAGGAAGGAAATAAGAAGTTTATCTTTATTATTGATGAATGGGACGCCATGATCCGTGAAGCTAAAGATGATCCAGAAGCCCAGAAGCGCTATCTTAACCTGCTTAGAGGATGGTTTAAAAACGGCAATTTTACTGATCAGGTTGTGGCTACTGCATATATGACTGGTATCCTTCCAATAAAAAAGGATGGTTCACAGTCCGCCATTTCCGATTTTAAAGAATATACCATGATAAAGCCTCTGGAATTCGGAGGATATGTTGGCTTTACCGAAGAAGAGGTTATGTCGATCTGCGAAAAGAAAAATGCTGATTTCGATATGATGAAGAAGTGGTATGACGGATATTCTTTCAAGAATGTCGGATCTGTATATAATCCGAATTCTGTTATGAACGCCATAAGCAATGATGATTTCGACTCTTACTGGACAGAAACTTCTGCTGCTGAAGGACTTCTGGAATATATCAGCCAGGACTATAACGGTTTGACTAAGACAATCGCTGAGCTTATCGGCGGCGTTGATGTTAAGGTCAGCACAACAGGTTTCGCAAATGACTTGACCACATTCCGTGGTAAGGATGATGTCCTGACACTTATGATTCACCTCGGTTATCTTGCGTATGATTCTGTAAATGAAACCGTAAGAATCCCTAATGAAGAGATCAAGAAGGAATTTTCAAAAGCTGTAAAACAGGTAAAACACAGGGCTACACTTGATCGTTTGAGAGAAAGCGAGCAGTTGTTCTTTGACACAATAAATGGTAATGAAGAAGCTGTTGCTGCACAGATAGAAAAAATACATCGTGAAGAAACTGCCCCGCTGCATTATAATAAGGAAGACAGTCTGCGCAGTGTTATCAAGCTTGCGTACTACTCTTACCGCGATCATTACGTTCAGTTTGAAGAGCTTGCAGCCGGGGAAGGTTTCGCCGATGTGGTCTATCTGCCTAAATATGATTCCGACTATCCTATTCTTGTTATAGAGTTGAAATGGAATAAAAATGTCGAAACTGCGGTCAATCAGATAAAAGACAGGCGTTATCCTGATTCGTTCAAGGGTTGCGGAAAAGACATCATTCTTGTGGGCATCACCTACGATAAAGCAGCTCCCGCCGGCAATCGAAAACACATCTGCAAAATTGAGAAAGTGACAATGGATCGATAACTTAAGATTCGTGATTATGGCAAAAAAGAAACCTCGGGGGAAATCCCCGAGGCTGCGTCATATGTAGCGTCACTCCACCAATATTTCCATGTTCTTCATGCGGCTTATATCCTGACCGGTATATGCAATCTGCATGAGGGCGTAGGTGACGTCAGAGGCGAGCTTTTCTTCCTCTTCTTTCGTGTGCTTAGGGATACGGCAGGTAATAGTCGCGCCGCTGTAACGAGTACGCAATACCGCCACAAGCTCGGTATCTGTCTCGGTTTCGGAAATAATATCGTATTCTGAACGCTCCCACAGCGAGGGGAGCTCTTTCTTATTAGCCATATCAGCAACTCCTTTCGGGAAATTATATGCGGCACGGCTCGTACCGCTTGACTGTTTTCGAGTTTTGATGTAAAATACAATTGAGTTAATATTCGGGTGAGAAAACACAGCGCTGTTTGTTTTCATTGCAATAATACCATGCTTAAAAAGTATAATCAATGGATTTAACCAATTGTCCTTTTATACGTGTTTTTGCACAAGTGGAGACAATATAATCATTGGCGCTTATGTAGTTATCGACATATTTTCAGCATAATTCCGAAGTAGGATAATTGGATAATCTGGAGGGATTTATGGAGTGCAAGGACTTTATCGCCAAGCTGTACATAAAAGGAGCATGGCTCACGAAAGCTGACTTCACAAAGAAGTTGATTCTGAGCTCTGTAAACGATGATTCGTGCATAACTGAAAAGCGCAAATCTGAGAGCTTGTACAAGGGATTCAACAGCGGTCAGCCGATCAATGCGGTTGCGTATGATGTGCTCGATGACTTGAACCGACCGGGGATAGTGTCATTTCTTAGTGAATACTTAAACAATAAACCTGATGAGAAATCCGCGAATGTTCAGACTCTCTGCGGCAAGTTCAAAGATGATATTCCGGACATTTCTCCCGAAAACCTTTGCGAGAAAATCGCGGACTTTTTCGTTGACGAGGTGCTGAGTCCGGCTGCAAAGGAATACGAAAAGACACTCGCAAATTTTAAGACCACACCAAGTAAGAAAGTACCTGCTCCGGTTCGGAATGCAGATGAGCTTGCAGAGCTAAAGGCTCTTATCAATGAGCTCAATGTGCTCTTTACGGATTTAGATGAAAAGGGCAGCGTGCTCTATCTTTCGCCTTTTCAGCGCTCTGAAGAAGAGCAAAACGAGAAAGAACTGGAACTTGAAGCGCTTAAATCCGACTTTATAAATGAGCACAAGAAGCTGCGCCGTTATTATCTGAGTTTCCCCGACCTCAAAGAATTATTTGAGGAGATGAGCTCGCTGTCGCGGACATTGACATTCTGGTATGGTTATAAATACGACGAGCAGAACCGCACCAGGATAGTGTGCGATTCTCAGATAGAGAAATACAGAAAATGCGTGGACAAGGCGTGGGCGGCGCTCTCCGAATGATGTTTCAATAGCCCATAGTCTATTGACATACGAAAAATCTGTTTCACACAAGTTGTTTTTCGGCTTTTGAAATATGTCAAATAAAATCGCTACCCTATTGCAAGAAAAGCGGAGCTGATACATTATTTGTACCAGCTCCTTCTTATTCAAATATACTTTTCTTCGTACTCCCTGAGACGGCGGTAGAAGGTGTTGGCGCGAAGGCCCATTTCCTTTTGAAACCATATTGCCGTAATAGCACCGGACTGCCATTGCTCATACAGCTGACCGAACTTAGTCCAGTCTATTTCGATAGGCTGCCGACCTTTGTACTTACCCTGCGACTTCGCAATAGCAATACCCTCGCGTTGGCGCTGTAATGTCTGTTCACGTTCAAGCTCGGAGAGTGCCGCGAATATCGACAGAACGAATCGCCCCTGTGGAGTGTTAGTGTCGATATTCTCTTTGCTGCTGACAAGAGTTACGTTCTTGCGCTGGAGTACATCTATAATATTGAGAAGATCCCGAGTTGAACGACCAAGTCTGCTGATACTCTCGATGTACAGAGTATCGCCTTCACGAACGTATTCGAGCATAGCTTTCAGCTCGGGACGGTCGGCGTTCTTTCCGGACATCTTCTCAGCAAATACGCGCTCGACCTGATACTGCTTCATCAGTGCTTCCTGACGGGCAGTCTCCTGATGCTCAGTCGATACACGTATATAGCCAATTCTGCCCATCACCATATCCCTCCGCAGCAGCTTTCGTAAAGGTACTCGCCGTCCGTAAACTTTATCTCGCTGACAGCTTGCTTCAACGCATCGGAGTCCATCATCAGCTCTTCAATCTCGTCAATCGTGTAGCCGTAGTCCATGAGGAGGATCACGTCATTTTCGTCGATCCCGAAGCAATGCGCCATATCGATAAGCGTCTGCTCATAGGCAGAATAGTAGTCGTCATAGTCGCCGTACCACCACTTGAACTTAGAAAAGTTTGTATAGTTCGGAGCAGGCTGGAACTGGGAGCGTGTGATATTACCGTTCCGGTCAATTTTTATGATATCGCCTTCGTCAGCCTCAATGCGTTCAAAAGCGAACTTGTGAAGTCCCACTCGTTTCAGAGCGTTCTTCATAATGCTCTCTGTGCTCGCATAAACATAGAGCCCAATATCCGCGAAATGCAGCAGGCAGAGTGGGTTCGAGCCTTTGACGAAATACAGCGAATTGTTCTCGTCAAGTAGACTGAAAGTAAAGCTGCCGTGAACCGCCTCCGCCATATATCTGAGCGAATCAAAATTCAGCTTTTGCTGCGATTCTATAAGTTGGACGGCTATGTACGAATCGGTCTCGATATTGGTGTCGGGAAGTTTCTTCTCCTTACGCAATGCGGAGTCATTGTACAGGCAGCCGTTATGAGCCAGACTCCACGAAATACCGGGATTTTTGCCGTAAAACGGGTGGTTGTTAAAGTTGAACTTCTCATTTCCCTTAGTTGCGAGCCGAGTATGTCCCATGACTGCTCTCGTACCCTCTGGAGGATTGAATCGCAGCTTATGAGCGGCTTTAGGACGCTTATAAATGACGATTTCACCGTCCTTAACATAGCTTATCCCAGAGGCGTCAGTCCCTCTTTCCTCGGCTGAATTAGCCAACGATTGGCAGAGCTTACGGGCGAGCCTATGCGGCATAATACCTTGATAATCCAAATAACCGAACAAACTGCACATTTCATTTCTCCTCCTTGTACGTAACGTCGATAAGCGGCGTTTGAGCCTCGTCTATGACTTCCTTGACCACGTCGCCGATCTTGTCCATGAGGACTGTCGCGGTGATCAGCGCGGCTATTTTCAGTATCTCGCCGGCGGGACTTCCTGCCGGTATCGCTTTGATTAAATCTGTTGTTTTCATTACATTTCAACCTCCGATTCAACGTCTTCGTTCACGTAAAGCTTTCGTTCTTTTAAGTATGTGATGAGCTCCGGTTCCGTTATCGTTCCGACGAATTCCGACCACGATTGTTTCTCGATTTCTTCGTCCGAATAATCAAGAGCAACATCGCATATTTTGTCTACCAGTTCCAGTGCGGCGATGAGCGTGTTGTACTTCAAAGTGCCGCGAAACAGGCGAAATTCTATTGTCGCATAATTTTGCAGATTGACCGCCGCATATCTTCCAAGATTGCCTTTTTTCGCCTTTTCAAGTATGTCCCTACCGGTGCGTTCGTAGCCGTATCGTGCAGCCCAGCGATTGATGCTGTACTCGCTTCTGCGGCTGAATTTCAGCAGTTCAGCCCAGTGTTTTTCCACAAAGAACAGTATCCTAGAAATGACCAAATCCTGCTCCTCGCGGGTATCGCCGAAGCAGGAGCGGTTCACATGGCAATGAAGTCCACAAGTCGAAGTCTGATGACTTCGGTATCCGAGAGCGATAGCTTTACGCATTATTTCCTCCCAGCAGAATTGCTTATGGTAATTTAATGACATTGGGAACGAGACCAGCTCAATGCCGTCATCTAACGAACCGTCCGACTTGACATAGATGTGCTCGGTATCATTTTTGTTGGCAACAGAAAGCAGTTCATTGGCGTTATCATCGTCTTTGCCTGCTCCGTCTATTTCTAACTCAACTCCGAAATATCGGTCAGAATCGCCAAAGAATACCGGCTCCGGCTTGTAATTGTATTCGTGTATCGAGTGCTGGATATCGTGGTAGCATTCGCTGCAATACGGATTGTCGTTTTCCCAGTAAACTGCATCATCGTGGACTAGACAATTGCATTCACGGCATCTCCGATAGTAATTTTCTGCGCAGTGCTCGCACAGCGTGGTGTACTCATCGCTTATGCTGTCGCTTTCAAATATCAGCTCGGAGCAGGAGTCGCATCTGACAGTGTGCCGCTCCACGCAATCCATACATACGACCTCGCCCTGCACTTCTTCATAGTCCTCGTTTTCACCTATCAACGCGCCGCAATGACTGCAATACAGCGCATTTCCGTTATTCTTTTCTTCCATATTTGACCTCCGTTCAGACATAAAAAGACCGCTCCCGAGAGGAGCGGCGTAAGTTTCGTTCTAATATTCGCTGCTGAGCAGCATTGTTGAATGTGTGCCGTCGTCGATTACGTAAATTTTCTCAGTAATTGGACTATCCGACGGCAGCAGATACTCCATACGGTATTCGGGCATCTCGCTGCGGTGTGTGATGCTTTGAAGGCACCCGACCTGCTTTAAGTCGAATATCTGCAAGTGATCCCGCGGCTCGGGCAGTCCGTCTACGCACGACCATAGGAACAGCTGCAATTCCAATGGTATGGAACTGTCCACTCCGCAGGTGAGGTATCGGTCATTCTGAAACATGGCTCATTCTCCTTTCGTAATATAATGGCGACAAAAGCTCTTGTCACTGAAATAATATATATACCGAAAGGAAGAATAATCGGAAACGGCTGAAAATGGAGAAAAAAATTCAATTGAAAATGAATAATAATTATTATTCATAATAATTATATATATTTGCAAAATCGAAATAATCGGAAATTGTTTTAACCTCTAAAATATGCATTTTTCGTCGGTGTACATATGCCTGAAATATGCAATATTTTATTTTTGTGACACACTATTATATGTATAACTCTTGACTTTTTGCCTATACTATGTTAAAATTAATACGAAAGCGAGGGATGGTTATGCTCAAAAGAAAAATGTACAGCAAGCTTCTTGAGTGGAAAAACAGTAAAAATTATGAATGTCTCTTGATAAAAGGCGCAAGACAGGTCGGAAAGACATATCTTGTCCGGCAGTTCGGCGCTAATGAATATGAGAGCTTCATTGAGATAAACTTTTATATGCAAAATGATCTGAGAATCATTTTTGAGGGAGAGCTTTCCTCTGAGGAGATATATAAAAGGATCACGGCAAATATTCCGGGAGTTAAGCTGATACCCGGAAAAACGCTTTTGTTTCTTGATGAGATACAGAAGTGTGCCAACGCAAGAACTGCTCTCAAATTTTTAGCGCAGGACGAACGCTTTGACGTGATCGCGTCTGGTTCGCTGCTTGGACTTGCTTACGGTCAGGACGCCGATAAGGAGGTCACGGAGGTGGATTCTATCCCTGTCGGCTACGAAAAGCCTCTTATGATGTATTCTCTTGATTTTGAGGAGTTCCTTTGGGCGTATGGCTACGACAGCGACACTATCGAATATCTTCGCAGGTTCTATGAATCAAGGGAAAAGATACCTTCTGAGGTGAACGAAAAATACGATGCACTGCTCAGAGAGTATCTTGTGGTCGGAGGAATGCCGGAAGTCGTTGCAGATTTTATGGAGAATAAGGACTTTGGCAGAGTGCAGGAAATACAGGATAAGATACTCACTTCATACGCTGATGATATATCTCAGCACGCTAAAGGGGCAGAAAAGGTCAAAGTCAGAAAATGCTACGACAGTATTCCGCGGCAGCTTGCAAGAGAGAATAAGAAATTCAAATACTCAGAGGTCGAAAGCAAGGCAACTGCACGTAAATTCGGGGACAGCGTACAATGGCTGCATGATGCGAATATGGCGTATATCTGCTGCAATACCAGTATGCCTATCCTTCCACTGAAAGCGTATGAAAAGGACAATGAGTTCAAGCTGTATATCAATGACACCGGACTGCTAATGGCTATGTACGGCTTTGCAACTAAGCAAGCTCTTCTGAATGGCAAGCTCAGAGGTCCTGCAAAGGGCGGTATTTATGAAAATTTAGCAGCTGAAACTCTTATAAAAAACGGCTACACGCTTCATTACTACAAGCCCGATGACAACTCCGAGCTTGAATTTGTCATTGAAAAAGACGGCGATGTCGCTCCAATTGAGGTCAAAGCTGGCAATACCGCAACAAAATCCTTGAACAGATTCATTGAAGAATTTGAGCCTTCTGTTGCGTATAAGCTGATCAGCGGTAATATAGGACAGAGCGAGAATAAGCTGACGCTTCCGCATTATCTGGCTATGTTCATATAACATCATCATTTACAAAACAAAATACTCTTAACTGCCACCGTCCAATTACGGGTGGCAATATATAGAAACGCCTATATTGATTCGATAGTTGATAGCGAACCAGTACAGGCGTGTTTTTTATGCGCTAATCCTTCTACGAATAGTATTATCATACTCTAAGGATACTTGAAACAGGGTTTAAAAGATGTTGACAATTTTATCCGTATACGCAAAAAACTTTTGCTTTTTTCTAAATTGCAGGCAGTCGCAAAAATGTCTATTCAGAAATCATCATTTTTTCGGAAAAATTGATGTTTTTCTATGCCGTCTTTCTTGCTGCCTGCATTTTGGATTAATTCTGATATTTTTTGTAAAGAACGGTTCTTTACTCTCTCTGCTCCGACATATACACTGGGGATATTTTTGCGTGCGTAGAGTACATATATGTAATTCCGTAATACGTTTCCTCTATACTAATATCCTGTAATATATTATATATTATTACTAAATGATCTAAACAGTCTTAACTACCTGATTCACCTGTAATATTCTCAGATAACTAATATCAGATACAACTTCAACTACATCATACGTATTCGGAATAATACTTACACAGGAGTGGTCAACATGAAAGATCAAAAAGACAAGAAAGTACCGTTACCGATGAAGGTAAGACAGTCTACCTTCGATGAGTTGGATCAGATCGCTAAAGAGAAAGGAATCCCTCGTTCTGATATTGCAGCATACAGGATCGAGCACTATCCGATACCTCTCACGCCTGAGCTTATGTTTGAGTTACAGAACAAAGCAAACGCCAAGTACGAAGAACTCAAAGACGATATGCCCGAAGAAGCGATAAAGATACAGAAGAAGGTGATGGAGTTATGGAAACTTTTAAGCTGATATTACATACTAACGGCGATGATAAGTGCCTGAGAAATGTCGTAAACTACCCAATCGGTAAGGATCAGGTCTTGAAGGAAGGATTCGGTATAGACCCTAACAATTCCCACAACGCTTACAGGCAGTTTAAGACTGTGGCTGAGTTCAGCGGTAATCAGGATAAAACGCCGGTATTTCACTATATGACTTCATATACCGAATCGACTGCGCCTACTCCTGAAATAGCAATGGAGTTGACTAAGAAAATATTCGAGCCTCTTACGGAAACTCATCTCGCAGGTATCGGTATTCACGAAAAGAGCAGAGACGGCTGCAAATATCATGGACATACTGCCATGAGTCCAACTGATGTTAAGACTGGTGCGATGCTTTACGCCGATAACACCACAAACTACGGTCTGGCGCAACGCATGGCTGATATTACCGGAAAGCCAACTCAGCTTGTTATCAGAAAAGAAAACGGGACCGAGTGGACTTGTAAACAGAAATTTGTTCCTCACGACGATGATGACGAGGACTAATAACAGATAATACCAAATATCAACACTAAGTACCATTTGGGAGGAACAGCTACAAAGATCATCTTTGCCTCCGGCTTTACGCCGGGGGAGCTGTTCTGCACTATGTAATAAAAAAAGAGGGACTCATCGTGAGAGTCCCATAAATAATAAATATTAAAGAACATTACCGTAATAGCCTTTCGGACGTATCTTCAGCTTTGAGAAATCCTCATCGTCATTTTTGCCGCAAAGAATAGCAGGTTTATGGCGCTTCTCAACACTGCTCCAGAAAAATCCCTTACAGAAAATATCTCCCAGATTTCCGGAACAAAGCTCCTCTATTGAGAATTCCGTATTCAGTGCTTTGAACACTTTATCTGCTGAAACGGTAGTCGGAGGATAGAAAAGCTCCATTGCAGCGTTGCTTGTGAAGTTTCGTGTCTCGTTGTCCCTGCTGCGATATTCCTGCGTTATTCCAGCAGCCATAATATTAAACTGCCTGCCTTCAGCGAACCACTGCTGAAATGGGCTATCTGAGGTATATTTTTGCATCTCGTCAGCGTACAATACCACACGGGTATGGCTGTCAAGAATCTGATGTTCAAATAAAGACTGCAACAGCGCATAGACAGTGCAGCGCAACGCCGTGACGTTACTCTGAACAATAGACAGAACAGTTATCCTGCTGCGGTCGTCAATAAACTCACGAAAAGAGGGATACTTGTATTTTTCGCCTTTTGGAGTATAAGCTCTCATCATGTTGAACAGCGGAGTGAGCTTCTTCTGAAGAGCTATTGTTCTGCCCTTGGGAAATTTTTCAAAGAGTTCAAGCAGGGAAAAGCTCTGCGTATCATCGTCAACCATGCTGTTGACATAATCGGAAAGCTCGTTGAGCTGATTATCGGTGAGACCATTAACTGCCGCACATATAATATTCAATATGTAGCTGACTTTCGCGTTCTTGCCTTTAAAGTCCGATACGTTGAATATATCGAACGGCAAGCCTTCAGTCTTGAGATTGAACAGGTCATATTTGTCAGTAGGACAACCCATATCTTTGAGAGAATCCTCGGTTATGGGTCCCTTAATATTGATGAAAATGAACTTGGAACGTAAGCGGAGGAAGCATTCACCGTTGCGGTAAGCACCTCGATTTTTGCCCATGCCCGACAATCCGCAGATATTGATATGAGGATTCGGCAATCCTTTACCGTCAAGAACGATACCGGCACAGCGTCCTCTGAACCATACCAGCGGTATGAAATTCTCAGGGACTTCTTCCGGCAGCATAAAGAACTCGATATTGTCAATATACCTGATTATCGGCAGTATATCGTCTCCAAGCTCCGAAAGATAAACGCTGTAAAATCCGGAGCGTCCCTCGGGAGTAGTTATCTGACGAGCGCCGTTATCGGTACATTTTATAGTACTGCAAGCCTTAAGTATTCCCGCAAGCTCAGCTCCGTCTTTAACGGTCGGGATGCGCTCAGCTATCTTGTCAAGAGACTTAATTTTGAAGTTGAGGAATCCCTTTTTTCGGTCAAGGATCAATGTGCGTCCGTCATCGGAATAGTTCTTGTGGGCGGAAACTATATCCATAAACGAGAATAGTCTTTCCATTATCATATCAATTGTTACAGTAATGAACTGGTCTCTGACGACGTAGTCGGGAGCGATGATTTCTGTCGCGGATTCTTTGAACAGGTCGGTAACACGCTTGAACTCGTCGTCCGTAAAAAGCTCAATATTGAAGCAGCCTTTCATTATACTCTGTAATGCGTTCAATGCTATGTAAAGGCCGTCTTTATTCTTTTCGATTCCTGGAGCAGGCTCTGCCTTGTAACGCACTGCTGTGGAGCTTATCCAGCTCTCAATAACATCGAAATGGTTCTCAATATAGGATATGTACGCCGCATCGAACTCCAACACGAAGTTCCGAAGCTTGTTATCATCTGCATCGGTAGCCATTCTCTTACAGTCGATGGGAAGAACAAATTCTGGCGGCAGGTCTGCTGGAATGAAGCGACCTATCAACGAGATAAGCGCCCTCGCAGTCTTATCTGCTCCGTTAGCGCCTATCGCTGCATCTCGGATATAATTGACCTTAGCAGCGTTATATTTTGACTCTGCCGCTGTCAGTGGACAGATAAATGTTGCAACGCCGTCGCGGGCACCGACTATTTCTTTGTCGATATCCACAGTTGATGAGTATAGCGACAACGAATCAAAGTTAGCGAAATCTCCAGTTTTAAGTATTGCGGCAGAAGTTGACATCTGGTCGGTAGTATCAATGATTGCAGCTATTATAGTTCTCACTACTACGCCATGCTTCCAGAGCGGCATAAGAAGTGGACTAATCAGTCTCGCGCTCCATAATAATTTCTTTTGCAAACACTGACCTATCATTGGCTTCAAATTATTATATACGCTGCTGACTGAGTTATTAGTTGTTCCCACTATTCTTTTACAAAGGAAAGGAGGCAGTTCGGTCTCGGGAAGTTCCTTGTATCTCATTCTGTCCAGGAATACAAAGCCGTATTTTTCATCAAAATGCCAACCAGGATGAGTTGGTACCATTATCTCTGTACTGCGTTTGGAAACGCGGTATATCTCGGCGCGGAAGAAGGCGCTGCATAGTTTTTCCTGTCCAGATCTGACTATTTCCGGTTTAAATATCAGGCTGCATTGCGGACTATTCAAGTCGCCTTTTTCGATAACCTTAGTTACCATAGAAAGATCGTTAGTATTATCGTCCGACGTATAAACATAGAAATAGTGCTTGTCGGGCTTATCTTCGCGCATAAATTTTTCTCCATACTTGAAGAAAACAGCATCGCATATTTCAATGGGCTTGTCCTTGATTTTGCTGGTGTGAGACAGTCCGCCTTTAAGGTTGTTCTGCTCTCGTTTTGTTACTGTCCGTTCTATATATTTTACGCCATTTTCACCGTAAAACAGTACAAAAGCTCCTTCTTCAGTCTCGACCTCATAGGCGAAATGGTACGAATCCATAGTATAGCCATTATTCGCCCACATATCCAGATATCCTATCTGTTGTCCCATTTGAGCATAAACCTGTTCAGAGGTGGCAGGCACTGAATTAACGGCATTCTGTGGGACGCTGTTGCCTGTCAGCGGCTGACGGATTGATTCTTCGGGAATTCTCGGCAGATTGCTGTAATCGCCGTTTTTACTTCTTATGAATCTCATATATATCGCTCCTTCATATAACTTAATATAGCGGAGGCAAAAGCCTCCGCCAATTCATATCCTTTATTGTTTTAAAAATTAATCATTAAAGCCGAAGTAGTTTCTGAGGCTAAAATAATTTTTGAGACTACCTCTGCAAACAGTTGCTACATTCTTGCCGGTGTGCGAATCATGGACTATTTCCTTCAGGATAGCATCGCCGTACAGAATATCTATGAACGGCCATTCGTCGCCGCTGCTAATCTGAAGAGCTGAATCAACATATTCCTTTGACTTAATTGTCGGGAAGAGAAAGAACTGCTTTTCCGCCGAAGCCATGATCTGACCTACCGGCGTAGCAGGCGAATAATAATCGCGTGATATGCCGATAACGTTTATGTTCAAGCACTCACTTTCGTTAATTATTTTTCTGATTGAGCCGGTGCTTGAGAAGTTAAGGTCAGCAATATCGTTTACGTAGAGATCAATTGGGATGTCATGATTGCGCTTGCGGGCGTTTCTGAGTGATGCAAGGAGCATATCCGCAATCGGAAGCGCACTATCTCTCCAACCGGAATTTATGTTGATATAATAAGCTGGACCCGGATACTGGATGATGTTCGCCCACGAATTGTTCATCATTCCGCAATCGCCAAGATCATGCTCAATTGAATAATGAACTTCGTGAAGAAACGGATCGTTGGTCGTATATAATACAGCCTGACTAAGAAATTCAAGTAGCTGCATTTCTTCGATTCTTGCTTTTTCATATACGGAACAGTCTGTGAAATCATCCAGGTTTTCTATGTAAACAGATATACCTTCGTGAAGCATTTCCATGTGGTCAGGATCCGGGTTTCTGTAGATTGAAGAGCAGACATCGAATAAATCGATAACCTTTTCTTCATCGGTTTTCTCCGGATCTGCGTAAAACAAATTGACGGGAATTCCGTCCTTGTAAACGTCTATCGTTTTCACCTTTCCGTCAAGAAGCGGGTGAGAAGATATAAGGTCTATCGTGTTGGAGTCAAGCATTTCTCTTGTGTCGATAAAAATAGTAGATGTTTTGCTGCAGCTATCGACGAGCATGTTTTTTACGGAATCATGCTTGATGTCGTTGTTTGTGCCTGTCACGAGAGTGAATCCCTTGTGAACAGTATCACGGGGTTCGGAGAATTTGTTAATGTTCTCACTCTTAGTAAACATATTTTCCTTGATTGCTTTTTTTACGGATAAATTTTTCATGAAAATACCTCCAGATTTTGATTAAAGATGCAGAGAGTATCTCTCTGCGAGATTTGTGGTTTTCTAATGGTATGACGCCCCCGGGTGACGTCGTTGGTAGATAGCAGTCTTGATCAGGGACTACATACGTGTGATAAGGAAAAAATAAAAGCCTTGAGGCTTTTATTCACCTCAAGGCTATTCTATCACATAATATCATTTTTTACATGGAACAAAAATCGGGAACTTTTGATTTTTACAGTTAAACATTATAATTTATAAGCTGTATGTCGCTTCCAATTTTTCTACGTTTATTATAACAATATATTCCAAAAATGTCAAGCACTTTTTTGGAATTTCACGTCTGCTGGTTTATTCCCCACTTATCAAAGACTTTACGCGCCTCTTTTATTTTTTTAGGCGTCCATTCCTTATTTCTGTTAAATGCACCAAGCAAGTTGTAATTGCTTTTAATAAAAGCGACCCATTCTGACCGGGATATCTTCTCTAATGCTTCACTGCTAATATACGCATTTTTTAAACCATATACAAGTTCAACATATAGAGTATACTCATAAATTGCCTTTCCAAATCCTGATACATCGTACTCACATTCCAACAGCAGCGGAAGATACTCATCTCTAAGAAAAAAAGACCTATTCATGCAATATAAGCCATTTGGAGTCTCAATAGGTGAAGCATACAGGTATTTGCCTCTGTCAAATGTTTCTTCGTCAATTTTGTGCTCAACTGCATAATCAGCAAAGCTATATATCCACTCCAGCGAGAACTTGTCCTCAAAATTAAATAAATCGAAAAAAGCAGAAAGATAGTTATTAGCAGAAACATCTATTTTATTAACGTTATCGATCAGCTCAGAATAATGCTTGTCATACTCCATATACAAATCTTCAAATTTTGTATTTGAAACTTTTTTCACACTTGATATCTGTTTTTTAAGTATTTTCTCGCATATTTCAAGCTTAGCAAGCGTTCTGATTTCGAGTACATTCTGACGCGAAATATTATAATGATTACTCTCAAAATTACTCTTAGTTTTATCGACCTCTTTTTTCAGGCTTATAAATTTTTGAGGAAACTCACCGCTAAGCTTTTCGATTTTATCTCCTTCTGAATATCTATACTGCTCAATTTTTTTAAGTGTTCGCTTAATTTTTTCTTTTTCATTGTCATATGTAGAATCCTTGTTACTGTCTGTCACGCCGGGGAAAAACGCTTTTTCCAACGACCTTTCGGTTTGTTCCATTTCCTTATCAAAAATAGCTTTCATTGCCTCTATGATTGCCTGATTAAATATGATATCAAGGAAACGGTTATCAGACCATTCAGGGTTTTCCTGTAAAAAAGCTGCTTTCCGTTTTTCTTTTAATTCAGCTACCTCGTTCGCAGTGTAATTAAACGCCAATAACTTAGAAAAATGGTCGACAATGTTTTCAATTGTGCTATGACTTCCATGTACCATAATAGCCTCATAAGAGAGCTTTTTACAGTTGTCAAAATTATTGGGAATTACTGTATCGCCATCGCTGCAAAATGAATAAGCAAGTTCGTTTTTATCATTAACTGACATCTCATAATATTGTACAACAAACTCATCAGGCATATCTGATTCTGTTATTAACTTCAGTTCATGAGGATAATAACAGGGATTTGTGAGAATACAAGGAAAGTTAAATTTGCGGCTTAATTTGTCCGCATACCAGCCTCCGAGGCTCTGTCCCACAAATATAAAATCGTCAGAATCGACCATATCCGAAAGCTGCTCAAGAATCTTATCCGGCGCAGTATCAATATAATTCAGCTTTGGTGAAATTATATCCTCCGCAGGAAAAAGGACACAAAGCGCTTTGTAATTCTTGTTATCTGCTTCACCCATGAAGCCGTGTAAATTCAGTATCTTCATATTCCTGCTCCTATCAGCTCTGTCAGAGCCTTCTCAAAGTCCTTATCCTGCTGAGCGGTGCGTTTGGACATACCCTTTGTGCGTCCGCCGCTTCTGCGTATCTTAGCTGAGACTGCACGGAATTCGAGCAGTCCCGAGATGTTTTCCTCGGTATAGCGCTTACCGTCCTGATTGAGAACTATTGCCCTCTTGCTCAGACACATCGCTGCAAGTCCGTAGTCCTGAGTAATGGCAATATCTCCGGAACTTACAAGGTTGACGAGCCGGAAATCTGCGCTGTCCGCGCCTTTATCAACGATTATTGTTTCAGCACCTTCACGCTGGATAGAGTGTGCTGTATCGCATATTATCGTACATTCAAGTCCGTACCGCCTTGCTGTCCTGACGGCATTGTCAACTACGGGACAGCCGTCTGCATCTATAAAAATCTTCATATTTTTCACCTGTGGTCAGAATGCTTTTTCAACGAGGTACTGAGCTGCGAACAAGGCTGCTACGCCGACTGCAACACTCAGTATGATATACGAAGCAGCTGTGATATATGAACCTTTTTCTATCATTCCGCCTGTTTCAAGAGCAAATGACGAGAACGTTGTAAAGCCTCCACAGACGCCGGCTTTAAGGAAAAGAATCAGTTTGGGAGAATCCGAAAACTGTTTCAATGCAAGTGCAGCTACAAGACCAATCATAAAGCAGCCAAGTATATTGACAATAAACGTTTTTATCGGAAATCCGTCGCTGCTGCCTATCGGGAGCTTTCCAACCAGAAATCTGCAAACGGCGCCTATCGCACCTCCGGCAGCAACTATCAGACAATCAGTCATGAACTCACCTCATCAGATTTGATATTCTCATTATAGCACAAATCAAAGGCGTTTACAACATTTTTAAAAGATGATAGATGATATGGCAGCCACTGGCTGCCAGCGATATACTAATATTAATATCAAATGTAAATATAACTTCAAATAGAATTATTCGTGCAATTTTGACAGTAAACAATGTGACGATTTTGTGAAAAACGACAAAAAACAATAACAACTATAAATTGCCCTATTTTTCCGCTTGCTTTTTTTGTCACTAACAGTTATAATTAATAGTGCGTGGTTCTGTCTCTATTTATCATAGGAATCAAAGCTGTTTGTTTATTGATTATTGTGAAATAATTGTATAAAGTGACAGAATAAATAAGTATTATGAACGATGTATTTCCGCACATGACAAAAAGGTTCTCGCAGTAAAAAGTAGCATTTTTTATGGAATTCTTGTCTAATAGATACATTCTACATTTTTCGTGATTTGTATGAAGTATCATATATGGAAATTTATTTTTATTTTTGCCACTTGAACAATTGACGGAAGTGTTATTTGTTTGAATTGGTGAGGTATGCAACTTTTTCTCTGTTCAAATAGGGCTGCGGTAAGAAATTAAAGTTTAAAGATGACATATATTCGTATGAACATAATTATGAACATAATTTTGATAAATATTGGCTTGTTGATTCGATTTCAGTCAGGAACGGTAAGATTGTTCTTGTAATGAAGGAGAATAAAAAGATAAATTCAGAATGCGGCGATAAGAGCTTTTTCTGAGCCGATAATAATTAGGAGATGTAAGTTAATGAGTTCAACACAGAAGAAATCAATCCCTTTTAGCCCACCTGACATAAGCGAAGCAGAATTACAAGAGGTATGCGATGCACTTCGTTCAGGTTGGATAACAACAGGTCCGAGAACCAAGCAGCTTGAAAGGGAGATAGCGGAGTTTGTCGGAGTTGACCGCGCTGTTTGTCTAAATTCTCAAACTGCCTGTGCAGAGATGGCACTTCGCGTTCTTGGTATCGGCGAAGGCGATGAAGTGATCGTTCCTGCCTATACATATACCGCATCGGCTTCTGTCGTCTGCCATGTAGGTGCAAAGCTTGTACTTGTCGACGTACAGCCTAACAGCCTTGAAATGGATTACGATGCGCTTGAAAAGGCGATAACAGAAAAGACGAAGGCTGTTATTCCTGTTGATCTTGCAGGTATCCCGTGCGATTATGACAGGATATTCGCTATCGTTGAATCAAAGAAGGACTTATTCAAGCCTTCAAACAAGATACAAGAAGCTATCGGAAGAATTGCTGTCTGTGCTGATACAGCCCACGCTTTCGGAGCAAAGTGGCATGGAAAAATGGCTGGCTCAATTGCGGACTTTTCTTCATTCTCCTTCCACGCAGTAAAAAATTTCACCACCGCCGAAGGCGGCGCACTTTCATGGAATACAATAAAAGGAATTGATAACGAGGAGATATATCATCGGATACAGCTTCTCAGTCTTCACGGTCAGAGCAAAGACGCTCTTGCCAAGACTCAGCTCGGAGCTTGGGAGTATGACATCGTCGGAACTTGGTACAAATGCAATATGACCGATGTCGCAGCCGCTATGGGACTTGCTCAGATGAAGCGTTATCCTGATTTGCTCAAAAGACGTAAGCAGATAATTGAGAAGTATGATTCTGTACTTGTTCCGCTCGGCGTTGAGACTTTGAAGCATTACACAGACGAACATACTTCATCAGGACATCTTTACATAACAAGGATTCCGAATATAACTCCTGAAAAGCGTTCAGAGATAATTATAAAAATGGCGGAACAGGGAGTATCCTGTAATGTTCACTATAAGCCTCTGCCGATGCATACGGCTTATAAGAATATGGGATTCGATATCAAAGATTTCCCGAACGCATATAACAGATTTGCGAACGAGATAACTCTTCCGCTTCATACTTGCTTGACGGACGAGGATGTTGTGTATGTGGCGGAAAAGTATATTGAGGTGTTAAAAAATATATGAAAGTATTGATATTAGGTGTTGCTTCTGTTCAATTAGATGCCATATTAGAACTAAAAAAAATGGGCTGCGAAACATTTGCTTGTGCGATGGCTAAGGATGGACCTGGAGCTGATGCAGCCGATCACTTTGATATTATTAACGTTCTTGATGAAGAAAAACTTGCTGAACACATTTGTAAGAATGGGATAGACATTGTTTATTCAACTGGATCTGACCTAGCTATTCCTGTCGCGTGCAGACTGAGTGAGCGCCTTGGTTTACCTCATTTTGTTTCTTCAAATGTAGCATATATATGTAATCACAAGAATTCAATGCGCGAGGCTTTGACAAAAGAATGTAAGGGGAATATCCCGTATCAAGTACTTGAAGAAAAGGCTACAGTCACGATAGGATTTCCTGCGATCCTGAAACCATCTGATGCACAAGGGCAGCGTGGTATTTTTAAGATTAATTCACAATTTGAGTTTGAAGAACATTTTGATGAGGCAAAAAAATTCTCACGTGAAGGAAAGGTAATTGTCGAGCGTTATGTTGACGGTCCAGAGGTGTCGGTCAACGGATATATGGTGAATGGGGTCATGCGGTTCCTCGTTGCTTCTGATCGTGAGACATGGCCTGAATATACAGGGCTAATACATAAACATATAGTACCTGGTGTTGCATTCAGCCAAGATGCGAAGCGGCAACTAAAAGAGATTGCCGAGGATGCCTGCAACAGAATTGGCATTATGAACGGCCCAGTATATTTTCAGATGAAGGTTGCAGACGACCATCCTTATATCATTGAAATGACACCCCGTCTTGATGGATGTCATATGTGGAATCTTCTGAGACGTTCTTGCGGTGTGAATCTGATGAAGCTGACTTTTTCACATCTCCTGGTGGACGATGTTTCCGAGCTTAATCAGAATACCGGTGAGAGCAAGCCGATGGAGCTTGTCTTCTGGTGTCAGGAACCTCACACAGTAATGGATCGGGCTGCGCTGGAACTGCCTAAAGATGCTGAATATCACTTCTACTATTATGAAACAGGGGATACCATCCGACCTGTCAACGGAAGATACGATAAAATCGGGTACTATATTCGAAGTCTGTAAACGGAGGATAAGATGAAAATTGCCATTACCGGAGCAGCAGGTTTCATAGGTTCTGCTCTTTATCAGTACTTACAAGGGAAGTCAGAGGTTTTAGGTCTGGTGCGCGAGAATGAGTCAGACATTCTGCCTGTTACTGATTACAGTGTTTCACATTTAACTGAGATGTTTCAGGGGGTTGACTGTGTCATTCACCTTGCTTCAAAGCGTGGTGCAGGCCAATCATTTGTAGAGTATGCCGAAAATGATGTGTTGCTCGAAAATATTTTGAAGGCTATGGCTGCGGTTGGTGTTCCAAAGATCGTTTTCATGTCATCACTAGCTGTTTATTCTGAACAAAACACATTGCCGTGGACAGAAGATCAGTTCCCGATTCCACAGACATTCTATGGATTGAGTAAGCTGACCGGTGAAAATATGTGCCGCTATTATGCCAGGAAAGGCATCAACTATCTGATATTCCGTTGCGCGATTGTGTTTGGCGGCAACGATCTGACGAGAATGATGGGTAGCTTTATTCGTACTGCAGCAAATCATGAAACGCTTGAGGTGCGAGGGAAAAGCGTTGCAAAAAGAGATTTTATCTATGTCAAGGAAGTTGTTCATGCCCTTGCATGGGGAGCACTCGAGTGCCAGGTCGAAAATACGGTTTTGAATTTGAGTTCCGGAGAATGCCATACCAATCTGGAAATTGCAGAAACTGTCAATCAGGCTTTTGAGAATGCCGGAAACCTTGTTTATCATTCGGATATAGATGAGTGTCTCGATGATTCGTACATGGCTTCGTCCGCTATCAAGGCAGCGGGATATGTGCATCAATATACGCTTCAGTCAGCAATGCAGGATGTGGCTGATGTTATGCATAGCAATCATTAAAGAGGGTAATATGGATAAGAAAATAGTTGAATTCAACGAAAAAAAATATAAGTATGACTTGTTTTATGCTAAATTTGTAAAACGAGGATTTGATATTTGTCTGTCAATTGCTATTATGCCGATCGTTGTACTTGTCGGAATCCCTATTGCTGTACTCATCAAACTGGAGGATGGCGGAGATGTCTTCTTCTGCGGTGAACGGTATGGCAAGAATATGAGAAAATTCCGCATGGTAAAATTTCGTAGCATGAAAATGAATGCAGAAGATATCCGTAATAGTGATGGCACAACATACAATTCGGACAAAGACAACCGACAGACAAGAATTGGCAGATTATTGCGGAAAACTAGTTTAGATGAGCTTGGACAGATAATCAATGTTTTGATTGGTGATATGAGTTTTGTCGGACCGAGACCTAGTCCTATGGGCAATGAAAAATCGTATACGAAATTCATTAAGCAAAAGTTCAATGTTCGTCCAGGCATTACAGGCCTGAATCAGGCACTATTGAGAAATTCAGCTACGCTTGATGAGCGCTACAAAAATGATGTATATTATGTAAAGCATGTTTGTTTGGCGCTTGATGTTGACATAATCAAATTGACAATTAAGAGTGTTCTTGGTAAAAAAAATATTTATAATTCATAGGGTGAAAAAGATGGTGGATCAGGAGTTAAGAAGGCATCAGTTAAGGGCATTAGAGGCAATGAAATCTTTGGATAAAGCACTAACAAAATATGGTATTTCATATTTTGCAATTGCCGGAACGGCTTTAGGTGCTGTCAGACATAAGGGGTTTATTCCTTGGGATGATGATATTGATATTGTTATGACTATGCCCCAATACAAAAAATTTGTTCGAATAGCACCCAAAATCATCAAGGCTCCGTATACATGGCATCATATTTCTGTCAATGAAAAATATGAAACGCTGTCAGGAGGCATTCGTTATGGCACGGATGAGCCTCTCATTACTGTGTTTCCGTTGGTTAAGCTTAGTGATAATTTTTTGCCAAAAAGAATCCAGTGGAACATTAGAAAGGTTATGTCTCCGATTTGGCAGAGAAAAGTAGGATTCCAAGTTAAGCAGGAATACTTAGATGAAGGTAAAAACAGAAAGTTTGCAGTTTGGGCTTCATCTATTATTGCAGCAATAATTCCCAAGAAAACAGTTTTGCGAATTCTATATCGCAATGAAATGAGATACGAAAAGAAGAAAGTTAAATGGTACTGCAATATATATAGCAAGTATAGTCTTGAGAAAGAGTCCATTAAAGCTGAGTGGGTTAAGGAATTAATTCGTGTTCCATTTGAAGATATGGAATTACCCATCGTGAAAAATTACGATGCATATTTAACACATCTATATGGCGATTATATGACTCCTCCAGCGAAGGAATATCAGCGCCCTGTTCATTTATAAGGAGTTATCAAATGAAACTAAGTATTATTGTGCCGGTATATAAAGTTGAAGACTATCTTGAAAAATGTGTTATGTCAATTTTGAATCAATCCTTTTCAGATTTTGAACTGATTCTTGTTAATGATGGGTCGCCTGATAACTGTGGTAACTTATGTGACATTTGGGCTCAAAAGGATGCAAGGATTAAGGTGATTCATAAGAAAAATGGTGGCTTAAGTGATGCACGCAATGCTGGGATTGATATCGCACAGGGAGAATATATCGGTTTTGTTGATAGCGATGATTATATCAAAGAAAATATGTTTGAAATTTTGGTTAATAATATCGAAAAATATGATGCCGATATTTCGATGTGCGGATATGCGAACGTCTATGGTGATGGTGTAAGAAAAATGAATTCAGATCAGTCTGTTGAGGTAATGACACAGGAGCAGGCAATTCACAAAATTCTAATTGGGCGTGAACTGTCTGTACATGCATATACGAAGTTGTATAAGCGTGCGCTATTTCAGAAGGTGCGTTACCCTGTCGGAAAAATCAGTGAAGATGCATATATTATTATGGACATTATGGATCAAGTCAAAAAAGCAGTTTTTACGCCATGTTCCTTGTATTTTTATGTTCATCGAGAAGACAGTATAAACACGAGCAAGTTTACATCAAAGGATATGACGAGAATTGAAGCACATAAAAAGAATTATATTTATATCAAAAAGAAACACCCATCACTTCAGAAACTCGCTTATGAACGTTACCTTGGTTCAATCGCATTCGTTGCACATAAGATCGTTATGAGTAATGAAAAATATGACAATGATAAGGTTCGCTGGGTATTTAAAACACTTAGAAAAAATCTTATAAAAATATATGGTGCAGAATACTTCAGTATTAAGAGAAAGGTTCTTATTTCGATTCTTTTAATAAATAAACATTTGTACCGTATTGTGATCCGTACAGCGCAGCCGCTTGCTACATAGAATAAATTGGAACGTGGGAGTTTATAATGGTTTTATTTCTTACAGTATTTTGTTCTGTAGTGGCATTGATTAGTTGGGCAAAATTAAAAAATCCTTTTAATCCGTTTACATTTATGTTTGCTCTGTGGTCACTTTGGATTCCACTATCGGATACAGGATTTCATAATATGAAGCATCCGAGCCCAAAAACGTATAGTGTAATCCTATGTGGGTTAACTGCTTATTTGATTGGGGCCTTGATTGGGTACTTTTGTGTAGGTATAAGAATAAAGAAGACTAGCGATTCAAATAGCGTTCAGAAATTATATGTTAATTACTGGCTTGTTCATTTTTTATGTTGTATATCAATTCTATTTTATTTATATCAATGTTCCAAAGTAATTCCACTTTTGTTAAGCGGTCACGATCTAGGCTATATAAGAGATTTATTGTTTTCTTATGAAGAAAATGAGATGCGTTCATCTGGTCTAATTGTAATTCTGAATAATTTTATGGTTACTCCTACTACTTATTTTATGATGGCTTATCTACCCGTTGAGGTTTTTAGGGAAAAAGATAGGAATAATTATTTAATTGCAGAAATAATTATCATGCTTGTTCTATGGATTTTTACTACAGGTGGAAGAACAGTTCTTTTATTTATGGGAGTATCTCTGCTTTGTGTATATTTACAGAAGTTAAAAGACAAAAAATTAAGTATATATTTATTGCTACGAAATAAGATTAAAAAGACTAGCAAACTAAAAAAGTTTCTAATTCTTGGAGGATGTACATCTATTTTAGTTGTAGCAATGTTTATGATTACATTTTCAAGATCTGGAGAAAAAGTTGATATACTCCGGACCCTCTATATATACTTTGGTGCGCCTATTGAATTCTTAGATTATAATATAAATTTGATAGATAATGAACATAGTAATATTTATGGGTATGGAGTATCTTCTTTTTATGGATTTATATATCCAATTATGTTTTTACTTCGAATTCTTTATATAGTAAATCCTTATCCAGCGCATATGATATTGATTCATGACATGTCAGTCGGTAATTTACAGAATGTTGTCAATTTAGGTGGCGATATTAACATCAATGCATTTGCTACGTTATTTTATCAACCATATTTAGATGGAAGATTTGTTGGTGTAGCTATTATTTTAGCTCTATTAGGTTTTGTAGGAAGTTTGTTTTATTTTAAATGGACTAAACAGAAAAGTATATTATATCAAACTGCATATCTTCTCATTCTACATAAAATTCTTTTTTCAATGGTAAGATTTTGGTTTACACAACCAGGACAAGCTATTTCTTTAATTCTGGCTTTTATTGTTATTTCTCCATATGCTTTAAAAATAAAGGTTAAACGTTAAAAATAGTAGAGGTGTGTTATGCAGGAATTATCTTTAGAAGAAAAAAAGAAAATATCTTTCGAGATATTATGTAATTTAAATAGTATATGTGAGAAATACAATATTACATACTTTTTAGCATACGGATCGTTAATAGGTGCAATACGACATAAGGGATTTATTCCATGGGATGATGATATTGATTTATGGATACCAATTTCGCAATATGAGAAATTTCTTGAAATTGTAAAAAAAGAAACTGATTATAGTGTTTTAGATCATATACATGATATCGGGTGGCCTCGAGGTTTTTCAAAGGTGTCTGATAAGGATACTATAGTGTTTCATGATTCAGAAAAATATCGCACAAAAAGTAGGTATGGTGTTTCTGTTGATATTTTTCCATTGTTTGCCGTAAAAAGTGATGCTTCATGGTGTAATAAAATACTGAAAACTAGAAATAGAATTGTATATTTACAGCGCTATAGCTTAGGTGTATATAAGAAAAATAGTATAAGCGCTATCTGCAAAGCAATTGCATCAAAGATGCTAATAGTAATGAAAAAAGACGAGATGTATTATAAGAAAAAATTGTTTCAACTTGAACAGACGGCATCGGATTCACGGCAAGTGGGGTGTATTGTTTCTGTATATAAAATGAAAGATATTCATGATATTGCATGTTTTGGTGAAACAATCAAAGTTGAATTTGAAGGAAAATTTTTTTCTGCACCAATCGGCTATGATCGTATTTTGAGAGATATTTATGGCGATTATTTAAAACTACCATCTATTAAAAATAGAGTATCACATGGTGCTGAACATACATTTTGGAAATCAGAAAAAACGGGTTTGGGAGAATAAATGTTTAAAACAATACAATCTAAGTACAAACAATTGCCAGTTCAAGTCAAAGCTTCAATGTGGTTTTTGATTTGTTCGGTTCTACAAAAAGGAATATCTGTACTTACAACACCAATTTTCTCCAGATTATTGTCAACAGAGCAATATGGTGATTACAATGTTTTTAATTCGTGGGAGAATGTTGTTGCTGTTTTTGTCACTATGCGTTTGTATTACGGAGTATACACGCAAGGTTTAGTTAAATTTGATAAGATTAGAGATGAGTTTTCCTCTTCACTTCAAGGATTAACATTTACATTGACCGTCTTCTGGATTTTAGTGTATTTGGCGGCTCATAATTTTTGGAATGGTTTGTTAGACCTATCGACATCGGCTATTGCTGCAATGTTTGTAACTATATGGGCATCTGCGGTATTCAAGTTTTGGGCAGCAGAACAGAGAACTAGTTATAAATATGTTAAGCTAGTAATCATTTCTCTTGCAGTATCCGTAATGAAACCGTTATTGGGAATTGCCCTTGTAATGATGAGCCAAAATAAAACGCTTGCACGTATTTGGGCATTTGCTATTGTTGAGCTAATTGGATATGGTTGGCTGTTTTTTGTTCAAATGCGAAAAGGAAAAATGTTCTATTCAAAAAAAATATGGCTTTATGCGTTAAAGTTTAATATTCCTTTGATTCCGCACTATCTTTCTCAAACTGTATTGAGTAGTTCAGATCGAATAATGATAAAGAAAATGGTTAATTCCAGTTCCGCTGGAATTTATAGTTTATCATATCAAATATCTATGTTGATGCTTTTGTTTACGGAAGCGCTACAACAAACACTTGCCCCATGGGTATATAAAAAAATTAAAGCAAAAAACTTTAAAAGAATAGACAAGGTTGTCTATTTTTCATTATTATTGGTAGCTCTGGCTAATTTATTTCTAATGATTGTTGCGCCAGAAGCAGTCACTATTTTCGCACCCAAGACATATCATGATGCGATTTGGATTATTCCACCAGTTGCGATGAGTACATTCTTTATATTTTTGTATAATGTCTTTTCGTTTTTTGAGTTTTATTATGAGAAATCAAAGATGATAGCTGTTTCAACTATGGGAGCTGCATGTGCAAATGTACTTCTTAACTATGTGTTTATTCAACAGTTCGGTTATTATGCTGCGGGATATACGACACTGATATGCTATGTTCTCTATGCAATACTTCATTATTTCGTACTTCATAGTATTTGTAAGATAGAGTGCAATAACGAAAAGATATTAAATCCTGCTGTAATTGCTATTATTGCGCTTTTATTTATGATAATTGGTTTTGCTGTAATGCTATTATATCATACAATATTGGTTCGTTATTTGCTTGTAATTGGGTTAATTATAGTAGCTATTATTATGCGTCATAGATTAATTGAGTTCTATAAAGTGTTAAAGAATCGCACTGAATAATAGTGTGAAATAATAATTTGAGGAGTAATAATATGAAAGCATTAATTCTTAATTCTGGTTTAGGTAGTCGTATGGGTGTTTTAACAAGCGAACATCCGAAATGTATGACAGAGATCTCAAGCAATGAGACTATTCTTAGCAGACAGCTTACACTTTTGGCTGATGCAGGTATTACAGAGGTAATAATGACAACTGGATCATTTGATAGTGTACTTGTTAATTATTGTAATAGTTTGGATCTGCCTTTACACATAACCTTTGTCAAAAACCTGGTTTATGACAAGACAAATTACATCTATTCAATTTACTGTGCAAGAGAGTATCTTAAGGATGAGGACATTATTCTTATGCATGGCGATCTTGTGTTTGAGAATATAGTATTTGATGATGTACTTGCTTCAAAAACAAGCTGTATGACTGCAAGTAGTTTTCTTGAATTGCCTGAAAAGGACTTCAAGGCCGTTATTGCAGATGGGAAAGTACAGAAGGTCGGTATTGAGTTTTTCAATGATGCAATGGCTGCGCAGCCTCTCTATAAGCTTTTGAAAGAAGAATGGAATAAATGGCTTGACAAGATTATAGATTTCTGCGAAAGCGGCGACGAAGCAAAGAAGAAATGCTATGCAGAAAATGCTCTTAACGAGATTGTTGACAAAAATATTTCTGTTCTTGATTATAAAGATAGACTTTGCGCTGAAATTGATAACCCAGAGGATCTCGCAGTTGTTTCTGCAAAACTTAAAGAGGTTGAAAATCGTAAAGTTTATATGTGCTTTACAACTGATATAATTCATAGTGCGCATATTTCTATAATAAAAAAAGCTGCTCGTTTAGGGAAACTTATAATAGGAGTTCTTTCGGATGAAGCAATTTGCAGTTTTAGAAGATTCCCTATTCTTCCGTATTCTGAAAGAAAAACCATGTTTGAAAACATAAATGGTGTATATAAGGTTGTTGAACAGAAAGAATTAAGTTATAAGGAAAACCTTGAAAAATATCATCCTGACTATGTTGTTCATGGCGATGATTGGCTTACAGGTTTCCATAGACCAATACGCGATGAGGTCGCAGCTATTCTTGCTACATATGGCGGACGTCTTGTTGAGTATCCATATAGCGGAGACAAGAAGTATGAAGATTTTGAAAATCGTGCCAGATTAGATATGGCAATGCCTGATATTCGTCGTGGCAGATTAAAAAAAGCTATTGCCATGAAGGGAACTATTTCTGCTATTGAAGCACATAGCGGATTAACAGGACTTATTGCTGAAAATACTATTGTTTACCAGAATGGTGGAGCTAGACAGTTTGACGCTATGTGGATATCCTCGCTTTGCGATTCTACTGCCAAGGGAAAACCTGATATTGAACTTGTTGATATGACTTCTCGTTTCCGTACTATCGATGATATTATGGAAGTCACTACAAAGCCGATCATTTTTGATGGTGATACAGGTGGACTTACTGAACACTTTGTATATACAGTACGCACACTTGAGCGTATGGGCGTTTCTATGGTTATTATCGAAGATAAGACCGGATTAAAAAAGAATTCCCTTTTTGGTACAGAAGTTAAGCAGACACAGGCTTCTATTCCGGATTTTTGTGAGAAGATTAAGGCTGGAAAAAAAGCGCAGAAAACTAAAGACTTTATGATTTGTGCCAGAATAGAAAGTTTAATTCTTGAGCAAGGTATGGAAGATGCTTTAGAAAGGGCGTTTGCATTTGTTGAAGCAGGTGCAGATGCTATAATGATCCATAGTCGTAAGAAGGATCCTGCTGAAATTTTCGAGTTTGTTGAGAAGTTCCGTTCTAAGGATGCTCTCACTCCGATAGTTGTCGTTCCTACTTCATTCAATATGGTTACTGAGGAAGAGTTTAAGGAACGCGGAGTCAATGTAGTTATTTATGCAAATCAGCTCACAAGAACAGGTTTCCCTGCAATGCAGAATGCAGCAAAGCTTATTCTTGAAAACCATAGAGCGAAAGAATGCGATGATATTTGTATGCCTTTCAAAGATATTATACGCCTTATCCCAGAGGAATAAGTTATGCAGAATATTTTAATTGCAACCGAACACTATAAAGAGCTTGATGATTTTTTAATAAACTCTGATGCTCGATCGTTACTTCTTGTATGCGACGATTCTTTACAGTTCTTGAGAATAAAAGATTATTTTGATACTCTTGAAGATAGAACCGGTATTAAAGTTGTTAGATTTAGCGATTTTAAGCCGAATCCGTTATATGAATCAGTTGTCGAAGGAATAAAAGTGTTCCACAAGAATAAATGCGATCTTATAGTTGCTGTTGGTGGTGGAAGTGCTATCGATGTTGCAAAATGCATAAAACTCTACAGCAATATGGACGATAGTAAGAATTACCTTAAGCAAAAAATAGTCCCTAATGAAATTACGCTTTTAGCTGTCCCAACAACGGCTGGTACAGGAAGTGAAGCAACACGCTACGCCGTAATCTATTTTAACGGTGAAAAGCAATCCGTAGCCGATTATAGTTGTATTCCTTCAATAGTGCTTTTTGATGCAAGCGCTTTGAAAACACTTCCTATTTACCAAAAGAAATCAACAATGATGGATGCACTATGTCATGCAATTGAAGCATATTGGTCGGTTAATTCAACAGAAGAGAGTATTGGATATTCACGTGAAGCAATACAATTGATCATCGCTAATAAGGAAAGCTACCTTGCAAACGATGAAACTGGAAACGCAAATATGTTGAAGGCTGCAAATCTTGCTGGAAAGGCAATAAATATCACTCAGACAACAGCTGGTCACGCTATGTGCTATAAATTGACAAGCCTTTATAACATTGCTCATGGTCACGCAGCTGCACTTTGTGATACTGTTCTTATTCCTTATATGATAAAGCATTTAGAGCAGTGTATTGATCCACGTGGTGCTGAGCATCTGAACAAGGTATATGCAGGCATAGCTGAGGCAATGGGGTGCAAATCCGTGAATCAGCTTGTAACCGCTTTTTCAAAGATAGTAAATGATCTTGAATTTAAACCTATAACAGTAAGCTCATCAAATGACATTGACGTATTGAAAACTTCCGTCAATCCTGTTCGGTTAAAGAATCATCCAATCAAGTTAACTGTTGAAGTTATAGAAGAGCTTTACAGGCAAATACTGAATGTGGGAGAATAAAAATGAGAGTTGAAAATTTTGTAAATATTATCGGAGCGGATTTCTATACTGGCGTTCCAGATTCACAGTTGAAAGCACTTTGCAACTATCTTATGGATACATATGGTATTGACCAGAAGCATCACATTATTGCTGCAAACGAAGGCAACTGTACTGCTCTTGCGGCAGGCTATCATCTTGCAACTGGAAAGGTACCGGTAGTGTATATGCAAAACTCCGGCGAGGGCAATATTATCAATCCTGTAGCTTCACTCCTTAACGACAAGGTTTATGCTATCCCTATGATATTCATCGTAGGCTGGCGCGGTGAACCAGGTGTTCATGATGAACCTCAGCACATCTATCAGGGTGAGGTGACAGTAAAGCTTCTTGAGGATATGGATATCAAGACTTTTATCCTCAGCAAGGATACAACTGAGGAAGAACTCGAAGCAGTTATGGCGGACTTCCGCAAGCTCCTCGCAAACGGCAAGCAGGTGGCATTCGTAGTACGCAAGGGTACTCTCACAGATGCTCCGAAGGTAGAGTACAAAAATGATAACAAGATGATCCGCGAGGAGATCATTAAGCATATCGTTAAAACAACAGGAGAGGATCCAGTAGTTTCCACCACTGGAAAGCCAAGCCGTGAGTTGTTTGAGACCCGTGTTGTGAACGGTCAGAGCCACAAGTATGATTTTCTTACAGTTGGTTCAATGGGTCACACTTCATCAATTGCTCTTGGAGTTGCAATAAACAAGCCAAACCAGCGTATCTGGTGCGTTGACGGCGATGGTGCTGTTCTCATGCACATGGGAAGCATGGCTGTCCTCGGAGCAAACAAACCGAAGAATATCGTTCATGTTGTCATCAACAACGGTGCACATGAAACAGTTGGTGGTATGCCGACTGTTGCATCGCAAATTGATTTTGTTGCAATCGCAAAGGCATGCGGCTATCCCAATGCGGTTTGTGTTGACAATTTTGATGACCTCGACAGAGAACTTGAGGCTGCAAAGAGCAGAAATGAGCTTTCTCTCATTGAGGTTAAATGCTCCATTGGCGCCCGTGAAGATCTTGGAAGACCGACAACCACAGCGCTGGAGAATAAACAGAATTTTATGGATTACATTAGTAAAATGAGATAATTTTTCAGACGGTTTTTAAGTCAAAATATCGCAAAGGTAGGAAATGATGAAAAAAGCGGTTATTATTACATGTTTTTACAGCTATACTTATGATACAAGATTGTGCTATGTCCAAAAGGCGTTGGAAGATATGGGATATCAATGCACTATAATTACTTCCGATTTTGAACACAGAAGCAAAAATAAATATACAATTAATTCTCAGTTTGTCAAGCAGGTTAATGTTATTCCATATAAAAAAAATGTATCTTTTAGCAGACTGTTCTCTCATATTGAGTTTGCTAAAAAAGCATATAATCTAACTGACCATATTCAACCAGATTTAATCTATATTGGTTCTCCTCCCAATTCTTGTGCTAAAATTTTCAGCAAATATAAAAGGAAACATCCATCAGTGAAAATGGTACTTGCAATAACCGATATGTGGCCTGAGACAATGCCTATTCCAGGGAAAATTAAACGAATCGGTTCTCCTACCTTTGCGCTGTGGAAAAATATTAGAAATCACAGCATAAAATTCTATAATGGAATCATATTTGAATGCGATTTGTTTAAGAATTATTTATCTAAATATATTAAGAATAGATATTCAAAAACAATTTATCTCTCAAAGAAGGATACCATTTCAATTTGTGAGAAAGAACAGAAGAGAGAATACCATGTATTCGATGAACTGAAGCTTGCCTACATTGGCTCAATAAATAA
Organism: Ruminococcus flavefaciens; assembly: GCA_015067005.1. Classification (GTDB taxonomy): domain Bacteria; phylum Bacillota; class Clostridia; order Oscillospirales; family Ruminococcaceae; genus Ruminococcus; species Ruminococcus flavefaciens_AA. The sequence goes on along the minus strand of SVNH01000014.1, from coordinate 14,260 downwards.
TATCATTGATATTGACATGATAGCTAATATCGTAAAGAAGCTTACACAGTACCGTAGTGTGCGTGTTTCAATCATAGGCGATGGTGAGAAGAAAGCAGAACTGATTGACAAAATAAAAATAGCCGGTGCCACAGTCGATGATTATGGAATTATTTATGATGATAATCAGAAATACCAGATTCTTTCATCAAATCATTATGGGCTTAATGTTATGAAAAATTCTGTGTTTGTAGGTGCAACAATGAAATCGTTGGAATATCTTTATTTTGGTTTGCCAATGCTGAACAATATTGCAGGAGATACAAAGAAAATAATCAAACAGTTTCATTGCGGTTTTAATCTTGATTATCGCACGAAGGATTCTGTTTACAAGCAAATTGCAGTCTTACCAGAAGAAAAATATAGAAGATTAGTACAGCATAGTCAAAAAGTATTTTTAGAGTTTTTTTCAGAGAAAGCGATTTTAAAAAAAATGAGAGACTTTTTTGAAACGATTGAATATAATGATGCTTCTATTTGATTTGTGCATATACTATGTATTAGAGTTATTAGGCGATTGTTGTTTATCAAATAAAGAACAAATGATCGCTGCTTTATCCTAATAAAACAAATTCTGCTAAAAAGGGGGATTGATACATGAAAGGCATCATTCTTGCCGGCGGATCCGGAACACGACTTTATCCATTGACAATGGTAACATCGAAGCAGCTGCTTCCCGTATATGACAAGCCAATGATTTATTATCCGCTGTCAACACTCATGCTTGCAGGTATCAAAGATATTCTTATAATATCCACTCCTACTGATCTTCCGAACTTTGAGAAACTTCTCGGAGATGGTTTTCAGTATGGTATTAATTTAAGATACAAAGTACAGCCTAGCCCTGATGGGTTGGCTCAGGCATTCATTTTGGGCGAAGAGTTTATAGGTGGTGATGCCTGTGCGATGGTCCTTGGAGACAACATTTTCTACGGAAACGGCTTCGGTAGTATTCTTCGTGCTGCTAAGAAGAATGCAGATGAGAATAATCGTGCAACAGTATTCGGCTATTGTGTTACAGATCCCGAGCGCTTCGGAGTAGTGGCATTTGATAAGGACGGTCACGCTCTCTCAATTGAGGAGAAGCCGACTAATCCTAAGAGCAACTATGCTGTTACAGGTCTTTACTTTTATCCTGCTGGAGTATCTGCTCGTGCAAATCAGGTAAAGCCCTCAGCTCGCGGAGAGCTTGAAATAACTACACTCAACGAGATGTATCTCCATGATAGCCTTCTTGATGTTCAGCTTCTTGGACGAGGCTTTGCTTGGCTCGACACAGGTACAATGGACAGTCTTGCGGAAGCTACAAACTTTGTTCAGATGGTTCAGAATCGTCAGGGAATTGAAATATCAGCTCCCGAGGAGATAGCCTTTATCAATGGCTGGATCGATAACGCAGGACTTATGAAGTCTGCTGAAAAGTATGGTAAGTCGCCTTACGGTGCTCATCTGAAAAAAGTTGCAGAAGGAAGAATAAAGTATTAAGGAGAAAAGGTCATGACTATATTTGTTACAGGCGGTGCCGGCTTCATCGGCTCAAATTTCGTATTCCATATGCTTGATACATATCCTGACTACAGAATTGTATGTCTGGACAAGCTTACATATGCAGGTAATCTCTCAACACTTGAGCCTGTTATGAAGAACCCTAACTTCCGCTTCGTTAAGATAGATATTTGTGACAGAGAAGCTATCTATAAGCTTTTCGAGGAAGAGAAGCCCGACATCGTTGTAAACTTTGCAGCCGAGTCTCACGTTGACCGTTCTATCGAGAATCCTGAGATATTCCTTCAGACAAATATTCTCGGCACACAGGTGCTTATGGATGCTTGCCGCAAGTACGGCATCCAGAGATACCATCAGGTGTCGACCGATGAGGTCTATGGCGATCTTCCGCTTGATAGACCTGATCTTTTCTTCACAGAGGAGACTCCTATCCATACAAGCAGCCCGTACAGTTCGTCCAAGGCTGGTGCAGACTTGCTCGTAATGGCATATAACAGAACTTATGGACTTCCTGTGACTATCAGCCGTTGCTCCAACAACTACGGTCCTTATCACTTCCCCGAGAAGCTCATTCCGCTCATGATCGCAAACGCGCTCGCGGACAAGCCTCTTCCTGTTTACGGCGAGGGACTGAATGTAAGAGACTGGCTCTACGTTGAGGATCACTGCCGCGCTATCGACCTTATTATCCACAAGGGAAAGGTTGGCGAAGTCTACAATGTTGGCGGTCATAATGAGATGAAGAACATCGACATTGTTAAGCTCATATGCAAGGAGCTTGGCAAGCCAGAGAGCCTTATCACTCACGTTGAGGACAGAAAGGGACACGATATGCGCTATGCTATCGACCCTACCAAGATACACAATGAACTTGGTTGGTTGCCTGAGACTAAGTTCGAGGACGGCATCAAGAAGACTATCAAGTGGTATCTGGAGAACCGCGAGTGGTGGGAGACTATCATCAGCGGCGAGTACCAGAACTACTATGAGAAAATGTACGGCAACCGTGCAGAGGTGTGAGCGATGAAAGCATTCGTTACAGGTGTCGGCGGACAGCTAGGCTACGATGTTGTTAATGAACTGAATAATCGCGGTTATACTGCGGTCGGAAGCGATATTCTTGACGAGACTGCCGCTGACTGCGAGTACATCAAACTGGATATAACTGATGCAAAAGCAGTTGAGAAGACAATTTCAGAAGTAAAGCCTGATGTAGTCATTCACTGTGCAGCTTGGACAGCAGTCGATGCTGCCGAGGACGTGGAAAATCGTCCTAAGGTCAAAGCTATTAACGTTGATGGTACACAGAATGTCGCAAACGTTTGCAAGAAGCTCGACTGCAAGATGATATACATTTCTACTGACTATGTTTTCAATGGCCAGGGAACAGTGCCGTGGACTCCCGACTGCAAGGATTATGCTCCGCAGAATGTTTACGGACAGTCTAAGCTTGACGGCGAGCTTGTCGTTGCAAATACTCTCGATAAATACTTCATTGTTCGTATCGCGTGGGTATTCGGTGTGAATGGCAAGAACTTCATTAAGACTATGATAAACGTTGGCAAGACACATGACGAAGTTCGTGTAGTTTCTGATCAGATAGGTACTCCGACCTATACATTCGACCTTGCGAGACTGCTCGTTGATATGGCTGAGACAGAAAAGTACGGTTACTATCACGCTACCAACGAGGGCGGTTATATCTCTTGGTATGACTTCACAGTTGAGATTTACAAGCAGGCCGGGATGTCCACAAAAGTTACGCCTGTGACAACAACCGAGTACGGTTTGAGCAAGGCTGCACGTCCATTCAATTCTCGCCTTGACAAGTCAAAGCTTGTTGAAAACGGCTTCAAGCCGCTTCCCACATGGCAGGATGCGCTTTCAAGATACTTAAAGGAGATTCAGTAAAATGGGACAGATAACAGTTGAGAAAAACGTCGGTGGAATCGAGGGACTTTGTGTTATCACTCCCGCTGTTCACGGCGACAACCGAGGCTATTTCATGGAGACATATTCGCAACGCGATATGGAAGAGGCTGGCATAAATATCGTGTTCGTTCAAGACAACCAGTCCTGCTCTACAAAAGGCGTCCTTCGTGGACTTCACTTCCAGAAGCAGTTTCCGCAGACCAAGCTTGTTCGTGCTATCAAGGGCAGAGTCTTCGACGTGGCGGTAGACCTGAGAACCGGCTCTGCTACTTATGGCAAGTGGTACGGCATTGAGCTTACTGAGGAAAACAAGAAGCAGTTCCTTATCCCGAAGGGCTTCGCGCACGGCTTCCTTGTTCTCAGTGATATTGCAGAATTCTGCTATAAATGCGACGATTTCTACCACTCCAACGACGAGGGCGGAATGGCTTGGAACGACCCTGAGATAGGAATTGAGTGGCCTGAACTTGTTGGCGAATATAAAGGTAATGCTGACAGTGAAGGGTATACTCTTGATGATGGTACTGCTCTTAATCTTTCTGATAAGGATAAGAAGTGGGAGACCTTTGAAAACACTTTTAAGTTTTGATTTATAGCAGCCTCTTTTTAGAGGCTGTATTTCATAATATTCTTTTGATTGGAGAGCATTTTATGGCTACAATACTACTTGCTGGCGGAGCCGGCTACATAGGCTCACATACCGCAGTTGAACTTTTAAATGCAGGCTACGACGTAGTCGTTGCGGATAACTACTCAAACAGCTGTCCTGAATCTATCAAGCGTGTAGAGAAGATAACAGGCAAGAATGTGAAGCTTTACGAGTTAGACATTAAGGACAATGCAAAACTTGCAGAGGTCTTCAAGGAGAACAAGATAGATGCAGTTATCCACTTTGCAGGTCTTAAAGCTGTCGGCGAATCCGTGCAGAAGCCTGTAATGTATTACCGCAACAATATCGACACGACACTCTCTTTGCTCGAAACTATGAAGGAATTCGATGTGAATAATATCTTGTTTTCATCAAGCGCGACTGTATACGGCGAGGACAACAATGTTCCGTTCTCCGAGACAATGCCTCGCGGAGCTTGCACAAATCCCTACGGCTGGACTAAGTCAATGATGGAGCAGATTTTCGAGGATGCTGCAAAGGCTGATGATAAGCTTTCCGTGGTTCTTCTTCGTTACTTCAATCCTATAGGTGCTCATGAGTCCGGTATGATAGGCGAAGATCCTACTGGAATTCCCAATAACCTCATGCCTTATGTGACACAGGTTGCAGTTGGAAAGCGCGAGTGCCTCACCATTTTTGGTAACGACTATCCTACCAAGGACGGCACCTGCGAACGCGACTACATTCACGTTGTCGATCTCGCGAAGGGACACGTTAAGGCTATCGACTATATCCTCGCTCAGGAAAAGTGCTGCGAGATATTCAACCTCGGCACAGGTACTCCGTACAGCGTAACTGAGATAGTCGAGACCTTCGAGCGCGTGAACAATATTAAGGTCAACCACGTTTACGGTTCTCGCAGAGCCGGAGACCTTGCGGAGCTTTACGCAAACGCTGACAAGGCTTTGAAAGTTCTCGGCTGGAAGACTGAAAAGACACTTGAAGATATGTGCCGCGATTCATGGAACTGGCAGAAGAATAATCCCAACGGATATAAGAAATAAAGTGAAATCGGGGCTTAGTCCCCGATTTTTGCATTTTGCTTGATTTCTGTCGCCCGATGTGCTATACTATACTTGAAATACGAACACGAAGGGAGTGACACAATGAACGAATACTGCATATATCTGCGCAAGTCGAGAGCGGACGTTGAAGCCGAGGCTCGCGGCGAGGGCGAAACTCTGAGACGGCACAGAAATATGCTCATGGAGCTTGCCAAAAAGCAGAAACTGAACGTGGTCAAGATCTACAAGGAGATAGTCAGCGGTGACAGTATTGCGGCGCGTCCGCAGATGCAGGCTCTTCTTGCGGACGTTACAGATGGCAAGTATACAGGCGTACTCGTTGTCGAGATAGAACGTCTTGCACGCGGAGACACCATAGATCAGGGCGTAGTTGCGCAGGCTTTTCGCGAATCGTCCACGAAGATAATCACTCCTACCAAGACCTACGACCCGGACAACGAATTCGACGAAGAATACTTCGAGTTTTCGCTGTTTATGAGCCGCCGCGAGTACAAGACTATCAAGCGCCGTATGCAGGCCGGAAGGCTCGCTTCGGTCAAGGAGGGCAACTACATAAGCACGACCGCTCCATACGGCTACCGCAAGATCAATCCCGAGCCGAAGGTTCACACGCTTGAAATCTTGCCCGAGGAAGCCGAGATAGTCAGGCTGATATACAATATGTACCTCGAAGGTCGTGGAGCAAAGTACATAGCAAACGAACTTAACCGCATGGGTATCAGTCCGCAGAAAAGCCAGTACTGGGAGTCACCGAGCATTAAAAAGATCCTCGCAAATCCGCTGTACTGCGGCAAAGTCGGCTGGAAAACGAAGTCCAACGGCGATACGCTCTACAAGGGACTTCACGAGCCGATTATCAGCGAGGAGACCTTTGAAGCGGCGCAGCATAAGAAAAAGACCAACCCTTCCGCCCAGCTCCACCAGAACGATAAGCTGCTGAACTACTACCACAATATTCTTTTCTGCAAGAACTGCGGTCATCAGCTCAAACGCAGGTTTATCGCAAGCAGCGGTCACGAGCATATGCTTTGCGCTTACAGGGAGTGTCGCGGCAGGACGGTAAGCTCTACCATTGAAGCCGTTGACGAGGCTGTTATGGCGGCGTTCCGATACCGTATCAAGCAGCTCGAAAAGCTGAAACGCAAAGGTGCGGCAGAAGAAATAGTCCAGCCGGACAAAAAAGCTCCGCTAATGGCAGAGCTTGAAAAGTCGAAACGTCAGCTTGCAAGGCTTTACGACCTGCTCGAACAGGAGGTCTACGATACGAATACCTTCCTCGAACGCTCGAAGATAGTCAACGAAAGGATAGGTACTCTTGAAGCCTCATTGAGGGAGCTCGAAAGCGAACAGAAGCCGCCTCAGCTCTCGCCGGACGAAGCGATAAAGAGGCTGCAATTCGTTGTTGACAACTTTGATTCGGCTGACGCGGAGGAAAAAAACAGACTGCTCCACACAGTCGTCAGAAAGATATGGTACGCAAAAACTCAAAGAATGTGCAAAAACAAGCCGGATTCAGACCTTACGCTGAGTGCGGATTTCTTATAGTGCTTATGTACAACATGAATACGGTACTTTTTTCTCATACTGCCACATAAATTAGCTCCTTTCCCACGGCCATGGATCGTCGATCCAGTTCCAGTGTTGGCTGTCGGCATTTTCCTCAGGTGTGAGTGGACCGAATTTCTGGGTGAATTCGCTGACAGCGTCTTTTCTTAGTTTTTTGTATTCATTGAACATAGCAAGAGCGCGTCGGCAGTTTGGATGAGTATCGAGATAGAGATTAAGTTCCTTCAGAGCAAAATCATATTTTTTGATCCTGCTCAGGAGCATTTTGCGTTCATTCACCTGAGATCGCCTCCTTTGCTGAATGGGAGGTCAAGTTCAGGGAAGAGAGTACCTTTGCAAAGGGCACTGTTATCATCGTAGACATCGCCCCACTGCTGGAAGGGTACATAAGCCATAGCGAGGGGAGTTGCAGCAGGAAAGCGCGAAGTGTCGGGAATACTATTGTTATTATTCTTGGCGAAGCTACTGTTAAGCGAGTTTTCACGTTCGCGGAGAATGAATTCGTTCATGTTATCGAACATATCAAGGTTCATGATAAGTCCTCCTTTCAGAGTGTGCGGAACAAACTGTGTTCGCCGCACATTATATATTATGTCGGAGGAGCATAAAGCGTCACAGGTGAGATATTGACATCAGTGAGAATTCAGGTTATAATTGTATAAAGGGATTATCAGAGGAGATAAAAAATGAGCAGAAAACATTGTATTGCTGCACAGATAGTGCTTCTGGCGTGGTTCTTTCTTGATATGACAGGACTATATTTCAGCAGCGGCTATCTTGTAACGCGCTCATATAAAGATGACGGCATTTATTTTGTTATTTATTCAGTGACGGTACTGTTGTTTGCTTTTAAGAACAGTATCGGGAAATGGGCTGTTACAGTATGGTCTTTGATATGGTTCGTCGTTCAGTTTCTTTGTCATGAGTGGTATACTATTTTCGGAAAAGGAGTTATGGGCAGTCTTGAGGGCAAATTCAGATTTTTCTCAGGCTCACTGAAATGGTATGAAACTGAAAGCAGATACATCCCTGATGTGTACCATACCATTCTGCACATCCTCATCCTTTACGTTTTGATCACCTCTGTCATATATATCAGGAATACCAAAAAACAATCCCCGTAACGGATTTTATACCGCTGCGGGGATATTCTTAAAATACGGAAGTTATACCGGTCTTTACACCCTGACTGAGCAATGTCATGATTATACCGGCGAGGAGTATACCAAGTACGACTGCGAGGATACTCTTTTTGAAATCGAGGTCAAGTATACTTGCGGCGAGAGTGCCTGTCCAAGCGCCTGTACCGGGGAGAGGTATACCAACAAACAGCAGCAGTGCAACGAACATACCCCTGCCAGCCTTTTCCTGAAGCTTTTTGCCGCCCTTTTCGCCCTTTTCAAGACACCATGAGAAGAATCTGCCGATAACAGGCTTGTCGCTTCCCCAGACAAGTATCTTTCTTGCAAACAGGAAGATAAAGGGGACAGGTATCATATTTCCTATCATGCATACCAGCAGACACAGGTGCCACGGAAGTCCCATACCAGTACCAAACGGAACGCCGCCGCGGAGTTCAACGAGCGGTACCATAGAAATAAGGAATGTAAGAATGTATTTTTTTAACATAAGCATCTCTCTTTCGACTTAATCAAACATTAACATTATCTCACAAAATGACAAAATAGTCAAGTGGCAAAGCGAAAATAATTGACGCAGTTTTAGCAGTCCGGAAATTATTGACCGATACAGTGAATGGCATATGATAAAAAAGTGGTTCTGTATTCAACACAGAACCACTTTTCAGTTCGTTTGGAATGCTTATGCTGATTCAAACTGTGAGTTATAAAGCTGAGCGTAGAAGCCGTTATTTGCGAGAAGCTGCTCATGAGAGCCCTGCTCGACTATATCGCCGTCCTTCATGACGAGAATGACATCTGCATTTCGTATTGTAGAGAGACGGTGTGCGATAACGAAGCTTGTTCTGCCGCTCATAAGTCTGTCCATAGCGTCCTGTATGAGGACTTCCGTTCTTGTATCTACTGATGAAGTCGCTTCATCGAGTATCATTACCTTTGAATCTGCAAGTATCGCACGGGCGATAGTGAGAAGCTGCTTCTGTCCCTGAGAAACGTTGCTTGCGTCCTCGTTGAGCACCATGTTGTAGCCGTTCGGAAGTGACTTTATGAAGTGGTGAGCATGAGCAGCCTTTGCAGCAGCAATTACCTCATCATCGGTAGCATCGAGACGTCCGTAGCGGATATTCTCCATGATAGTTCCGTTGAACAGCCACGTATCCTGAAGTACCATACCGAAGTATTTACGCAGTTCGTGGCGCGGTATGCTGCGGACATCAGTGCCGTCGATCGAAATGCTGCCATCATTTACATCGTAGAATCTCATGAGCAGTTTGACCATAGTGGTTTTGCCTGCACCGGTAGGTCCGACGATAGCGACCTTCTGACCGGCAGTTATATCTGCACTGAAATCGTGGATTATTATCTTGTCAGCATCATAACCGAATGCAACGTGGCTGAACTTAACATCGCCTGTGATCTTTTCAGGGATAACAGCGTTCTGAGTTGCTCCCTCTTCATCTTCGTCAAGGAACTCGAAAACTCTTTCAGCTGCGGCTGCCATTGACTGCACCTGATTTGAAACCTGCGCGATCTGCTGTATCGGCTGAGTGAACTGCTTTACATACTGGATAAATGCCTGAATATCGCCGATTCCGATTACTCCGCGGATAGCGAGCATACCGCCTGCGATAGCTACTCCGGCATATCCCATATTGCCAACGAACATCATTATCGGCATCATGATACCGGAAAGGAACTGCGATTTCCATGCGGATTTGTAGAGGACAGCGTTAGTTGAGCAGAAATCATTGAGCGATTCCTCTTCCTTATTGAAAGCCTGAATGACTGAGTGTCCGCTGTAAGTTTCCTCAACGAGACCGTTGATGTGTCCGAGATATTCCTGCTGTGTCCGGAAGTGCTTCTGCGAGATCTTGATGACGAATGAAAGCAGAAAAGCTGAGATCGGAAGTATTACAAGAGATATGAGCGTAAGCAAAGGCGAGATCGAGATCATCATAACGAGAGTACCGATAAGTGTTGCCACTGATGTTATGATCTGTGAAATGCTCTGATTAAGCGTCATGCCGAGGGTATCAACATCGTTGGTTATACGTGAAAGAACTTCGCCATAGGTCCTCTTCTCGAAGTAGCTCATCGGCATACGTCCTATTTTTTCGGATATATCGCGTCTCATACGGTATGAGATCTTCTGCGATATTCCGGACATTATCCAGCCCTGAACGAATCCGACTATGGTACTGAAAACGTAGAGACCGAGCGTTATGAGGAGTATCTTCTTAATATAGGAGAAATCTATCCCGCCTGTTCCTGCGATCTTTTCCATGAGACCATCGAAGAGGGCGTTAGTAGCCTTTGCCATGACCTTAGGACCTGCAACTGCGAATACAGTCGAAACCGCAGCGAGTATCATAACTATAACTATCGGTATCTTATAAATGCCGAGATAGGAGTTGAGTTTCTTTATCGAGGACTTGAAATTCTTTGGTTTTTCGCCCGGAGCAAATCGTCCTCCCGGACGAAGTCCGCGGCGTGGTCCTGAATTATTCTCACTCATTTACATCACCCCCTGTGCTCTTTGCGAGTTCAGCTTCTGAAAGCTGGGAATGAGCGATCTGCTTGTAGGTATCACAGCTGCTGAGGAGCTGCTGATGAGTACCCTTGCCGACTAATTTACCGTCATCGAGAACGAGTATCTGATCGGCGTTCATGATCGTGCTGATACGCTGTGCGACTATAATAACAGTAGCCTCTCTGACCTGTTCACTGAGTGCCTTTCTGAGAGCGGAATCTGTTTTCATATCAAGAGCAGAAAAGCTGTCATCGAAGATGTATACATTCGGCTTCTTGACTATTGCTCTTGCGATCGAAATACGCTGCTTCTGACCGCCGGATACGTTTGTACCGCCCTGCGAGATAGTACGCTCGAACTTATCATCGCTGGCTTCGATGAATTCGGAAGCCTGAGCTATATCAGCAGCGAGTTTGAGTTCATCATCTGATGCATCCGGATCGCCGAACCTGAGATTTGAAGCGATAGTACCGGAGAAAAGGGTACCCTTCTGCGGAACAAGACCGATCTGCTTTCTGAGCTCAGCCTTTGTGAGTTCGCGGACATCAACGCCGTCAATGGTGATGCTTCCTTCGGTAACGTCATAGAAGCGCGGAATGAGGTTTATCAGTGTGGACTTGCCGCAGCCTGTACTTCCGATGATAGCGGTAGTCTTTGAAGGCTCTGCGGTGAAGCTTATGTTTTCGAGTGCGTTCATTTCAGCCCCCGGATAGCTGAAGGATACGTTATCAAATTTCACTACGCCCTTAGGTGCGGCGATATGCTTCGGAGATTCAGTCTCAAGGACTGTTGTATCGGTCTTGAGGACTTCGTCGATTCTGTCGGCTGCAACACCTGCACGGGGGAGAAGTACGGACATTACAGTGAGCATAAGGAATGAAATTACTATCATCATAGCGTATGTGATGAAAGCAGTCATAGCACCGACCTGAAGATCGCCGTTGTCTATTCTGTGCGCTGATACCCATACTATCGTGAGGGTAGTAGCGTACATGATGAATGTCATGCCGGGCATCATGAAAGCCATGACACGGTTGGTGAAAAGCTGAGTTTTCATGAGATTTTTGTTGGCTTTATCGAAGCGTTCCTCCTCGACCTTTTCACGTCCGAATGCACGTATTACCGGCAGACCTGTAAGTATCTCACGGGATACGAGGTTGAGAGCATCAACAAGCTTCTGCATGGACTTGAATTTCGGGATCGCAAGTATCATCAGTACGCATACGAGGACGAGTATCGAAGCTACGGAAGCAATTATTATCCAGCTCATATCAGCTCCGGTATTGAGAACTTTGATAACGCCGCCGATACCGAGTATAGGCGCATACATGAGCATACGCAGAAGCACTGAGGTCACAAGCTGTATCTGCTGAACATCGTTTGTACTTCTTGTTATAAGAGAAGCTGTCGAGAATTTATCCATTTCGGTGTTGGAATATCCCATGACCTTCTTGTAGATCTTCTCGCGGAGATCCCTTCCGATCCCTGCACCAACTACTGCGGAGATATAGCCTGCGCCGATTGCTGCTGCGAGCATAAACAGTGCCATAAGGAACATTTTTCCGCCCTGCGTCCAGAGGTATTTTTTCTGGATAGAGTCAACATCAACTCCGGCATCCTCGTCGCACTCGATAGCGTAGGAGATAGCCATTGACATCATTGTTTTCGAGCCGACAGTCTGGATGTTTGCCTCCATTTTAGCACGGATCTCGGAATTCTGTCCGGAATTGCCGCTGCTGTTCTGAGACATAGCGAGCATCATCGGACGCATATCAACGTAAGTTTTCTCAACGCCGTCATCGTCCTCATCGACCTTTGTCTTCAGCTTGATGTGGAGCTGCTCTGAGATCTCATCAAGAGTGAGAGTCTGGGGATCGAAGCCTTCTCTTGGAGTAAGACTGCTGCGGAACTGCTCTTCCGGAGTGTTAGCGGTCTGCTGCGTGAGAATTATAGGTATGAGAAATTTTTCGTCAGCGTCATCGAGACTGCTTTCGGACATTGAACGGCGGACGTACACATCGCCGTCTTTTTCGTAGTTATCTATCCACTCGGACTTCTCGCTCTCGTCCATGAACAAAGTGGAATACGACATTTCCTCTTCGGTGATCTTTTCCGGGAGAATATGCGAAATGCCGTGGCGCTGGATACCAATGTCGATCATGTCAGATGTGTACTGCGGAAGTGAAAGATCGCAGTATGCCTGAATGATGAGCAGTCCGAGAACTGCAAGTACCATGTACCAGTAAGGCAGCATATTCGTGAAAATTTTCTTCATCAAATACCTCCTCATAAATTTTCGTCAGCAAGCACAATATAGTATATGCTGATTTGTGAAAGATGCTGAACAGTCTGCTAATCATTATACATTATATAGAAACAAAAGTCAAGACAGGTTTATGATGAATGATAGGTTCTGAGGTGCGGATGTATCCTAATTCCGCATGAGTCTGCACATAACTGTACCAAATGAGCTTTAATCTGATAAATGTATTGAAAAAAAACAGATGCCGTGATATAATAATTAAAAATCCTATAATGAGGAGATCAGAATTGAACAAGACAGATAATACATCCTACCGTAAGGCTAAACGCCGGACTCATAATATAATACAGATAGGCAACCGTGAGGACTTCCCGAGTTTTGCCTTCGATGTATTCATAGTAATAGTTATCGTTCTGAACATACTTGTAACATTCCTCGGTACATTTGATGAGCTTGAACGGTTTTTCACAGCTTTTACAGTCACAGAAGCCATAACTATGGGAATATTCAGCGTTGAGTACGCCCTTAGGATATGGACGGCTGATATTCTCTATCCGAATTGCCGTCCTATCCGCTCACGTATAAAGTTTTTGTTTTCGTTTGACGGCGTAGTCGACCTTCTGACCATACTGCCGTTCTTTTTCCTATCAGGCTTCATAGTGTTCAGAATGCTGAGAGTAGTCAGGATACTGAGACTTTTCCGGATAAACGCACAGTACGATTCGTTCAATGTCATAAAAACGGTACTTGTTGAGAAGCGAAACCAGATAGCATCTTCCGTATTTATAATAATAGTGCTCATGCTTGCTTCCTCACTGGGAATATACAGCGCGGAGCATAATGCACAGCCGGAGGTATTCAAGAATGCATTTTCGGGAATATGGTGGAGCGTTTCAACTCTGCTCACAGTCGGTTACGGCGATATTTACCCGATAACGACAGTAGGAAAAATAATGGGAATACTCATAGCCTTTCTCGGTGTTGGTGTTGTTGCGATCCCGACCGGTATCATCAGTGCAGGATTCGTAGAGCAGTACACGAAAAATGAGCATTCGCACGAGAGAATTAAGGATATAAAGGAAGTTGGAGAAATACTTGTAAATAAAGACAGCCCGTTCAGAAAAAAGTCTGTTTCCGAGATAGAAGCTGGTTATGAGACGAAAATCATAGTGATTCTACGTGAAGGACTTACTATAATCCCGAATCCTGATGTAAAAGTGAAGGATAAAGACATTCTTATTCTCAACAGCAAAAGAATAGAGAAACAGCAATAATTTCAGCACTCCCGGTTATAATATCAGTGATGATATGCCGGAGGTGCAAAGTGAAAAGACTGCTGAAAATAATGATAATCCTGCTTCTTCTCGAACACGCAGGTGTAATTTATAATGAAACAAAAACGCGTATCTCTTCACAAATGAAGAGGTATAGAATTGCTGATGAGATCAACAAAAGGGCTGATGAAGTGTTCCGGGAAATTGGATTTAACGATCCGGAAGGTGAATGATGACCTCCCATGTGTACAAAAGGCACAAAAAAAGCGGAAAACAAGGCAGATTCTTTTAGTTGACAAAAGAAGGTAAAGGTGAT
>SVNH01000013.1:40279-92410 GCA_015067005.1 Ruminococcus flavefaciens | reverse complement strand
TGTATATCCGAAAACCACCGTAGAATCGGGATTTTCAGCTTTCATTCCTTGACATCAAAACTACGCACTCAATGTGCTTTGTACGCGGGAAGAGGTCAACGCCGCATATCTTTTCAGTTTTGTAGCCATGTTCGCCGAGCCATTTAGCGTCTCTTGCAGCGGTCGAAGGGTTGCACGAGATCATTACCACTTTTCGCGGAGCGGCAGTAACGACGGTCGAGAGTGTCTGTTCAGAGCAGCCCTTGCGCGGCGGATCGAGGACGATAATGTCCGGTGAGCAGCCCTTCTGACGCAGCCTTTCAAAGACCTCGCCGGCATCACCGCAGTGGAATTCGGCATTTGTGATGTTATTCTGAGCGGCATTGAGTTTCGCGTTCACGATAGCCTCCGGAACGATCTCAACTCCGATTATCTTTCCGACCTCAGCCGCCATTGAAAGACCTATCGTACCCACGCCGCAGTAGAGGTCAGCAATGATGTCCGAGGAATTCGGAGCGGCGTAATCAAGGGCTTTGCGGTAAAGCTTTTCCGCCTGAACTGTATTGACCTGATAGAACGACTGCGCGGAGATCTGAACGGTATTTCCGCACATAGTATCGCAGATATGGTCGGCACCGGAGAGCACGGACGAATCCCTGCCGAGGATAACGTTGGTCTTATCGGGATTGACGTTCATGATGACGCTCTTAATATGAGGGTAGTTCTTGGTGAGGATGTCCGCGAGAGGACGAAGCTGCCTTGAAAATTCCTTGCGGACCACATAGCAGACCATGAGCTCGCCGGAGTGAGCGCCCTGACGTATATAGATGTGTCTTAGGATGCCTGTATGCGACTTTTCATCGTAGACAGGCAGTTTTTTTGCATTGATGAAATCGAGCGAGGTACAGACTATATCCGCAAAGACCTCCGGCTGGAGCGGACAGTCCTCGATAGGGATAACGCGGTGAGTTCTTTCAGCGTAGAAGCCGCAGACCGCCTTACCGTCCCTGACTGCGAGCGGATACTGGGCTTTATTCCGGTATCTTCCGGTAGAATCGCCGCCGATGAACTCATCGGGCACAGTGTCGATACCGCCGAGACGGCTGAAAGCGTCCGAGACTATCTTGTTCTTTACGCTGCACTCGGCACCGTAGTTAATATGCCTGAAAACACAGCCGCCGCACTGCTTATAGTGCGGACAGTCCGGAGCGACACGTTCAGCGGAGGGCTCGATCATATTTTCAATAATGCCGTAAGCGTAGCTTTTCAGCACCTTCACGATGCGTACATCGAGAATATCACCGGCAGCAGTATCGGGTACGAAAACAGCCATGCCGTCGATCCGGCAGACACCGCTGCCCTCAGAGGTAATATCGTTTATCTGAGCGCGGCAGATCTGATTTTTAGTAAGCATTCGGTCACCTCATTTTTCTTTTCCATCAGCTGATCGAAGCGTCTGATGTACTCATATGGGAATTTGTAGTTATGTATGCGGCTGATCTTTCCGCCGGGGTATACGAGTTTCGTGGAAGCGGCACAGCCTGCGCCGAGGATGGTCTGGGTCTCGTCCATGATGAAGATATTGTAGTAGCTTTCAAAGCCTTTTTTAGCGTAGCCGACGTTTTCGAGGTTATCGACCGTATTCTTCTGACGGTACATATAGTAAGGCAGATAGCCGCATCCCATTAGCCGCTGAATGCTGTGATCGACCATTTCCGCAGCCGGATTATCCATGTTTGAATCGCCGCTGCCGAAGAGGTCTGCGGCACGTTTGATAGTAAGCGCGTGGACTGTGATGCTTTCCGGCGAGAGGTCGATCATTCGGTCGAGAGTGTACCTGAAGGAATCAACGGATTCAGTCGGCAGACCTGCAATGAGGTCGGTATTTATGTTGGTGAAGCCGACCTTCCTTGCAAGTTCAAAAGCGCGTATTGCGTCCGCACCTGAGTGCTTCCTGCCGATGACTCTGAGCACATCATCGTTGAGCGTCTGAGGGTTTACGGAAACTCTCTGAGCGCCGAGCTCCTTTATAACGCGGAGCTTCTCCTCTGTAATGGTATCGGGACGTCCTGCCTCGACACTGTATTCCCTGACAGCCGAAACATCGAAATTATCCGCAACGGCAGTCATTATGCTGCGGAGATCGTCAGCGGAGATAGAAGTCGGAGTACCGCCTCCGAAGTAGATCGTATCAATTTTAGTATCAGTCTCGCGGACTATCCTGCCTATCACTGCGAGTTCGCGGCACAGAGCGTCAACGTACTCCGGCATGAGCTTCAACGCGGAATCCATAGAGTGCGAGACAAACGAGCAGTAGCTGCACCGCGTTGGACAGAAGGGGATAGAGACGTAAAGGCTTACCGCGCTGCTGTCTATTTTGTCGAGTATCGGGAGCTGGTTCACAGCCGTATCGTAGGCGAGCCGCAGCTTTTTCGGCTGGATGAGGTATTTTTCACCGAGGACAGTAAAAATTTCGTCCTCAGAGCAGCCCTTCCGCATGAGGTCAACAACCTTCTTCACCGGACGTATGCCGGTCATCATGCCCCACGGAGGAGTGATACCCGTAAGGCGGCATAGGATACCGTATAGCAGGCGGCAGAGCGTGAATTCATCATCGCCGTCGGAGGTGGCTGCCTCAGTAACAGGCAAGCCTCCGGCAAGTCTCACGGTGACAGACATTTTGCTGCCGGAGGAATCAGCGATGACATAATCATCGCCGGAAGCCTCGCTGAGAGAATCGCCGAAAGCGAAACGTGCGGTATTGAAAAAGAGCTTGAGGATAGCCTCAGTCTCGTATTTAAAAGAATTGCCGATCAGCACGACCGGCATTTTAGATGTGTTCTGGTTCATAATTCTCCTTTGAAACGGCTGAGGTAGGGGTTATACTGCTTCTCGTAGGCGAGAGAGCTCTCCTCGCCGTGACCGGGATAGACCTTAAGGTCGCGGTCGATCATGTAGATGTGACGCAGCGAGTTCACAAGGTCGGTAGTATTACCTCCCGCGAGGTCAGTACGTCCGCAAGAGCCGTTGAAAAGGGTGTCGCCGGAGAACATAACGTCATCGCAGATATAGCACACGCTGCCCTCGGAGTGTCCGGGGGTATGGATCACCTTGAATGAGCAGTCGCCGTCGTTGATCCAGCAGTCGCCGAAAACGGCAGTGTAGTCGGAAACGGCAGGGAAGCTGCCTGACATACCGAAGCCCTCGAACAGCGAATATTCAGGACTTACAAGCATTTTAGCATCATCGGTATGGACATAGACCTCTGCACCGGTAGCCTTTCTGACCTCCTCAACGCCGAGCATATGGTCGAAGTGACCGTGGGTGAGGAGTATCTTGCGGAGGGAAAGCCCCTTGCCGGCGATAAAATCGAGGAAACGTCTGCTGTCGCCGCCGATGTCGACAGCGATGCAGCGGTCGGGAGCGGTCTGGACGATATAACAGTTAGCCTGGATAGGACCAAGCTGGAGAGTATAGATTTTCATATTGACCTCTTGTCAGATAGCGGATCTGTCGACGGAAATAACGCCTTTGATCTTTCTGATTTTTTCAAACAGGTTTTTGAGCTGTTCGGTATTAGATATGATTATCGTGCTTTCAAAGAGAGCGTTGCCGTTTTTGAGAACTCTCGATGAAGAATGTATGATAGGAACTCTTGCTTCCATGAGGGCGGCAGAGATGTCGTAAACGAGACCGAGACGGTCGATAGCGGTCACCTCGAAGCTTGTCTGGAGCTGGCTGCTGCTGTTTTCCGACCACTGAATATCGCACCAGCGGCTGAGTTCCTCAGGTATACCGCGCTGCATAGCGGCTTTGTAGTTGGTGCAGTTTACGGTGTGGACTGAGATACCGTGACCGCGTGTGATGAAGCCTACAATGTCGTCACCGGGGAGAGGATTGCAGCACTGTGAGAACTTCACGGCGATGTCGTCGATTTGATCGAGAATGATACTGCTCTTGCCGTTGGACTTTGCCTGTATGAGCGAGCTTGAAGTCGGAACAAGTTCGGAGGTGTTCATCTTCTCGTACTTGTCCTTGAGACGCGGGATTATCTTTGAGAGCAGAACGCCGCCGTAGCCGATAGAGGCGTAGAAGTCCTCAAGGGTTTCGCAGTTATGTCGCTTGAAATCGTCCTCAAGGAAGGCGGTGTATTCAGATTCCTGAAGGTTGATGCGGTGACGCTTGAATTCGCGTTCGAGCTCCGCCTTGCCCTCGACGATATTCTCTTCGCGGCGCTCCTTCTTGAACCATGATCGTATCTTGGAACGCGCCTCGTTGGTCTGGACGATATTGAGCCACGCTCTGTTAGGACCTTTTTCAGGATCCTTACTTGTGATTATCTCGCATATCTGACCTGTCTGGAGCTTATAATCGAGAGGTACTATCCTTCCGTCGACCTTTGCGCCGGTAGTTTTGTGACCTATCTCAGTGTGGATGCGGTAAGCGAAGTCGATAACGGTAGAGTTTACCGGCAGACTTACAGACATTCCCTTTGGTGTCATAACGACAATATCCTCAGGATCGAGATCGGTCTTGATAATGCGGACGATCTCCTCAACGTCGTCTGAGGTCTGCTGAGCCTCGATGACCTGACGCACCCATGCAAGACGCTGTTCCATTTTGTCCTTGCCCTGAATGCCCTCTTTGTACTTCCAGTGGGCAGCGATACCGTATTCAGCGGTCTCGTGCATATCCCATGTACGTATCTGCACCTCGAACGGGATGCCCTCTTTTCCGAGGACAGTCGTATGCAGTGACTGGTACATATTTGATTTCGGGGTAGAGATATAGTCCTTGAACCTGTTTGGGAGCGGACGGAACATATCGTGGATAAGTCCGAGGACGTTATAGCACTCGGCAACGGTGTTCACGATTATGCGGACAGCGTATTTATCGTATATCTCGTCGATATTCTTGTGGCTGATGAAAATTTTTCGGTAGATGCTGTAAATGCTTTTAACTCTGCCGTCTATCTGCGGCGGCTCGGAGAATTCCTCATTCATGAAGCGCTGATTGATGCGTTTCTTTATGGATTCGATGAAAGCCTCGCGCTCTTCCTTTTTATTTTCGAGGATGTGTTCGATCTCGGAATAGGCATATGGATCGAGGTAGTGGAAAGCGAGGTCCTGGAGCTCCTCCTTGATAGCCATGATACCGAGACGGTGAGCGATAGGCGCATAGATGTTCATGGTCTCGAGGGCGGTATTGCGCTGTTTATCGTGAGGGCGGTACTTGAGTGTACGCATATTGTGCAGACGGTCGCAGAGCTTGATTATCATAACTCTGATGTCCTGCGACATGGCGAGAAGAATCTTTCGGATATTCTCAGCCTGCTGTTCCTCGCGGCTGAATATCGGTATTTTACTCAGTTTGGTAACGCCGTCAACGAGCATTGCAACGTCCTGACCGAAGCGCTTTTTGAGGTCTTCGAGGGTTGCTGGAGTATCCTCAACAACATCGTGGAGCAATGCAGCGCATATAGTATCGGTATCCATACCGAGTTCGAGGAGTATATAAGCGACAGCGAGCGGATGAATGATATAATCCTGCCCGGAAGAGCGTTTCTGTCCCTCATGCGCCTTTGCAGCGAACTCATAGGCAGAGATTATCTTGCTCAGGTCGTATTGCTTATCCTCTTTGAGTATCTTCTGGATTATCATTTCGATAGTGAAATCATCATTGTAATCCGGTATCTCGCTCAGATATTTTTCCGGATCCTTAGGAACTGCCGTATCGGGCAGAGTTAGCTGCGGCTCGGAAGAATTTCCGGCAGAAACGTGCATATCATCGGTCATAAATATCCCCCCTGTAATTTTGTCATCCGCCGTACTCAGACAGTGCATTCCCTGAGTGAGGCGAGTACCGGTGCAGAGCCGAGATCGGCTTTTTGCCGGACTTTAAGCTTTGTAATTCTTGCATTTGCCGGCTCAATGCTTATCAGGTCAAGCTGTCGCAGTGCTTCGAGAGCTATGCTGAATCGGCAGTAATTTATCTTAGCGTCGTTAAGGCGCATATAGAGCGTATCTGAGTTGATGCCGTTATCGGGTATGCCCTTGTATATCTTCACAACGTCCTCTCTGTCGGGAAGCATATGGGCGTAGTAATTGCGCGGCAGCTGTTCGCCGAGCATGAAGGTCTCGAATGAGCTGAGGGCGGCGAAGTATTTATCCTGCTGGAAATTCGCCGGACGTATATCCCTTGCGATGACGCTCACCGAGGTCGTGCCGTTGTACTCGTTGATGCCGAGCGTTACGATAAGACTGCATCTGTCGCCGTTCGAGACGCACAGCGCCTCCGGAGAGGTACCGAACACAAGCACATCTGTCTGAACAGAGCCGTATTTCAGGCGCAGCTTTGAGTGAAGCCCCTTTGAGAGGGGATAAACGGCAGTAACGAGAGCGTCCTGGATGTGGAAAAGAGGTCTTTCGTTGTCGGTGCCGAAGGGTTCGAGGACTGACAGTCCCTGAACGTTTTCGACAGTGAGATCCTGCGGTGAGACTATGCAGTCTGCGGTCAGGGACATCACGGGCATTACGATGTTGAATTCAGCGGCGAATCTTTCGAGAAGCTTGCCGAAATCGCTTACCTTCCCGGACTTTATCGTGAAGCCGCCGGCAGCCGGATGACCTCCGAACTTTTCAAGAGCACCGGAAGCATAGGAAAGTGCGCTGAATACGGAAAAATCGGCAAATGAACGAGCCGAGCCGCGCACCTCGCCGTCGGAATCCGAGGCAATGAAGCAAGGCTTGCCGAAGCGTTCCATGATGCGTGAGGCGACGATGCCTATAACACCGTGGTGCCAGTTTTTGCCGCAGATGAAGATAACTCTTCCGCGGACGAGCGAAGGATCCTCAGCTATCATCGAGTATATTTCCCCGACGATCTTGTTTTCGGCAGTTTTGCGCTGTTCGTTGAGCTTATCGAGTTCCCTTGCAGAAGCGAGAGCATCCTCAAAGGATTCGCAGAGGAAAAGCTCGGCGGCAGTCTTTGGAGAGCCGAATCTTCCGGAGGCGTTTATTCGCGGAGCGATCCCGAAGCCGATACTCTGCGTGTCGATCTTTTTATCTTCAAGACCGCAGACCTGTTTGAGCGCAATGAGTGCAGGGCGGTCGGTGTTGTTGATGAGTTCGAGCCCGTAGGACACGAGAAATCTGTTTTCACCGGTCAGGCTGACAATATCGGCAACGGTAGCGATAGCAGCGAGGTCGCCGAACTGTTCAAGTGCCATAGTGTAGTCACCGCCGTCGAGGGCGGCAACGAGCTTGAGAGCAACTCCCGCGCCGCAGAGGAACTTGAAGGGGGAGAAGCAGTCTCTGCGGTGAGGATCCACGACAGCCTCTGCTTTCGGGAGCGAATCTCCCTGCTGGTGGTGATCGGTCACAACGAGCCGCATACCTTTTTCGTAGATGTAAATAGCTTCATCGAGAGCGGTGATACCGTTATCGACTGTAACGATGAGGGAAACGCCGTCGGCAGCAAGCTTATCGACAGCAGCCTTGTTCAGACCGTAGCCCTCTGAGCGTTCGGGTATGTAGTAGGTGACATCTGCGCCGGTCTCGGTCAGGTAGGAGTAAAGAATGACCGTGGACATGATGCCGTCGCAGTCGTAATCGCCGTAAACGCAGATACGCTCGCCCGAATCAATAGCTTCATTGATGACATCGGCGGCTTTCTGCATATCATTTATGAGGAACGGATCCGATAATTCGCTGATGTTAAGGCTCTCAGCGACTGATTCCGGTGAGGAATAGCCTTTTTGCACAAGAGCGGCAGCAGTAAGCGGAGTTACGCCGCAGCCGAGCATTATCTTAGATATTGATCTTTTGTCCGGCATACCGACGGTCCACTTCTTCATAAGAACACTCCTGAAATAAATATATATACTTTATTATACCAGAATCCGCAGCATTTTTCAATACCAGCATGAAAAAATCAGGTGCAGTGACAAAATCTTTACATTTTATACAAATTTCAACCATATAAACAGGCGGCTGATACAAAAGTTGATAGCGGAAGAGTTCAGCGGTCTGCTAAAAGCGACATATTTTTCATGCCGGATGAAATATAATAGTAACAGAAGAGTATGTCCGGCGCACAGACGCTCGCTCTTCGGAAGGAGGCTGGTCTTGCAGACGATATATATCGACGTTCTTATTATCCTCAACATCTACGTTAATTATTTCCTTCTTCGCATGACGGCAGGCATAACGCGCTCACCACTGCGGAATCTGCGGTGTATAGCGGCTTCGGCGCTGGGAAGTCTGTTCTCGCTGAGCATACTTCTTCCGCCGGTCGGGAGCTTCCTTACCGGTGCACTGAGGATAGTATCGGCAGCAGTGATAGTAGCCGCAGCATTCGGGTATGTGAGTCCGCGGAGGATGCTTCTGAACACGGCGGCATTTTTCGTGTCGAATTTCGTGCTTGCCGGCAGTATCTACGCGGTGTATACGTGGCTCGGAGCTGATTTCATGCACTTCAATAACGGCTGCTTCTACATAGATTTTTCGCTGATCGTACTCATCGTCACGACCGCTGCACTCTATGCGGCTGTTTACCTCGCAAGGCTTATCTTCGGGAGTTCCGCAGCGGACAGCGGCTGTTACAGCGTCATAGTGCGTTACAGGGAGCGCATAGTGAACATGGAGGGCATAGCGGATACCGGAAATACCCTCGTTGACGTTTTCACGGGTTCGCCGGTGATAGTGTGCGACAGGTCGCGGTTTGAGGACTTCCTCTCCGCAGGCGGGAAGCTTCCGCGCGGATTCAGGTATCTGCCATGCCGTACCGTCTCAGCTGACGGAGTTATACCGGTATTCCGTCCGGACGAGGTGCTTATCCTGAACCGTCTCAGCGGCGAGCGTAAGCCTGTTGACGCGCTTGTAGGTCTTGGGGAGTGTTCCGGCAGCGCGGTATTTGATCCGCGGCTTTTAAAATTCTGAAAGGAGACAAATATGAATATCCTGAACAATATCCTGAAACAAATAAAAGAACTCTTCCGGGGAAGAGTTGACTACATAAACGGCTCTGATACGCTGCCGCCGCCGCTCACACGGCAGGAAGAGGCAGAGGTTTTTGCAAGGCTTTCCGGCGAGGATCACGAAGCGCGGAATATGCTGATAGTACATAATCTGCGGCTGGTCGTATACATTGCCAAGAAGTTTGAATCTACCGGCATAGGCATCGAGGATCTTGTCTCGATAGGTACGATAGGACTCATCAAGGCGGTGAACACATTCTGTCCAACGAAGAATATAAAGCTTGCGACCTATGCTTCGAGGTGTATCGAGAATGAGATACTGATGTTTCTGAGGAAGTCCTCGCAGTACCGCAACGACCTCTCGATAGACGAGCCGCTGAATGTTGACTACGACGGCAACGAACTTCTGCTCTCGGACGTTCTCGGCACTGACGATGACATAGTAAACAAGGGTATCGAGACCGAGGCAGAGCGCGAGATGATACGTACAGCGGTTTCGGAGCTCTGCGACCGTGAGCGCGAGATCATGGAAATGCGCTTCGGACTTATTGACGGCAAGGAAAAGACACAAAAAGAGGTCGCGGAACTGATCGGCATATCACAGTCCTACATATCGCGGCTTGAAAAGAAGATCATCAAGAAGCTGCGGGTAAAGCTCGAAAGCATAACCTGAATAGGCGGAGTGCGTTTCATTACAAATGCACATAAAATAATGCCTGCGGACTTATCTTCGCAGGCATAGTTTTTGATAGTGAATGCAGTTGCGGTCAGGGAATTGATAAATGTAAACAAATTGTGAACATTTTCTGATATTCAACGGTTTAACATTGAAAAAGGTCACGAAACAGCCCTATTATGAGGGAGGTAATAATTGCGGTATACTGCGGAACACCGGACTTTACTTCACTTGAAAAAGCAAACAAAAGCAAAATAAAGCAAATGAAAGCAAACAAAAGCAAAAAAAGCTGAGAATGAGACTGAGACTGAGAATGAATATGAGACTGAGAATGAGACTGAGACTGTATATGATTATGAGTGTGATAATGTAAATGAAAATGAGAATGAAAATGTGAGCGAGCGCGGTGAAAACCGCGTGAAGCTCAGCAAGCAATGTTTGCTCTTAACATATCTTAGCTTATCACGAAACAGCGTCGAATGCTTTTTTGAGGGTATTCACCGGAACTACCTCGATAGTGAGACCGGAGAGGTCGAGCGACCTTACAGACTGCTGAGGTACTATGCACTTAGCAAATCCCATACGCTCAGCCTCATTGATACGCTGCATTATATGCGGCACAGACCTTATCTCACCGCCGAGACCTATCTCACCGAACGAAACAACGTCGGCGGGTACAGGCTTATCCATGATTCCGGAGTAGAGAGCCATAGCTACGGGGAGGTCTGAGGCAGGTTCATCAAGACGGAATCCGCCAACGATATTGAGGTAAACGTCCAGCGAGCCCATATAGATGCCCAGACGCTTTTCGAGGACTGCAATTAGTATGTTCAGGCGGTTGAAATCGAAGCCTGTCGCCATACGTCTCGGAGCGGAATAGCTGGTCTTGGAAGCGAGAGCCTGTACCTCAGCGAGTACCGGACGGCTTCCCTCGATAACGCAGGCAACGCACGTACCCGAAACGCCGATAGGTCTGCCTTCAAGCAGCATCTGCGAAGGGTTTGCGACCTCGCGCAGACCTTTGTCTATCATCTCGAAAACGCCTATCTCGTTAGTCGAGCCGAAGCGGTTCTTTACCGCCCTCAGCAGACGGTAGCTCTGGTGACGTTCACCCTCGAAGTAGAGAACAGCGTCCACGATATGCTCCATTACCTTCGGACCTGCAATAGCGCCGTCCTTGTTTACGTGACCTACGATAATCACCGGTATTTCGAGGCTTTTAGCTGTGTGCATAAAGAGGTTGGTACACTCTCTGACCTGCGTGAGGCTTCCTGCGGCTGAGGTGATACGGTTAATGGTCATGGTCTGGATAGAGTCGATTATAGCGATGTCCGGAGCGCTTGAAGCGATAGTTTCGGCAACTGATTCCGCATCGGTAGCGGTAAGGATGTAGAGGTTTTCGGTGTCAACTCCGAGACGTTCCGCGCGGAGCTTTATCTGCCTTGCGGATTCCTCGCCGGAGACATACAGCACAGAGTGTTCCTCGCCGAGATACTGGCATATCTGAAGCAGAAGCGTACTCTTTCCGATACCCGGTTCGCCGCCGAGAAGTACCAGCGAGCCTTTGACAAGTCCGCCGCCGAGAACGCGGTTGAGCTCGCCTGCGCCGGTATCGTATCTTATCTCGGAACCTGTGCCGATCTCTTCGAGTTCAAGTATGCTGTCCGAGAGGTCAGCGCCGCCCTGTGAGGACGTTTTGCTGCCGGTAACAGGGGATTCCGCGAGTTCCTCCTCGAAGCTGTTCCAAGCGCCGCATGAGGGACATTTTCCGTTCCACTTTGAGCTCTCATAGCCGCACTGGTTGCAGGTATAAACAAATTTAGATTTAGCCATAACGTCAGTTCAGAACTTTCTTGATAGCTTCGGGCGTGAGGATGTACTTTCTTCCGCAGACAGCGAGTGAGGACGATGCAGTGAAGCCCTCAACTGTTTTACCGTCGGCAGAGTAAGCGGCTGAGCCCTCGGAATCGGGATTGAAAACAGCCTTGTTTACCGTATCAGCGTATACAGTACCCTTTCTGCTTTCGAGCGAACAGGTCTCATTGAGGACAGTATGTGTAACGAGCTGATCGCTGTCCTCTTCATCGGGGAGGTTCTTGTCGCCGAACTTGAAAACGCGGCAGAGAGCGGTATCGAAAGCGCCCTCGGAGACGATTATCTCAGGGATGCCGTCACGGTCGATGTCGAAGAGTTCAAAAGCAGTGTCAGTATCGGCAGTTTTAGCGAGGTCGAGAAGGGTAGTCATAGCCGCTTGCTTCTGCTTGGAGTTGATGACAGCGCTCCAGCTTTCGGAGCAGTGAAGAGCGTAGTTCACGGATTCTGCATCGAAGCTGTACTTTCTTCCGGCACTTACCGAAGGCATATCGTTGTATTCGGTCAGAGCCTTTTCGTAGTCGGCAATGCGGATGTCCTCGCCGTTGCGCTGATACTTCATAACGCCGCCGGAGGAAAGTGAACTGCGGTTGTTGTAGAAGGAGTCCTTGACAATAATAGTGCCTTCCTCAAGGGCTGAGAATTCGCTTACCTCGAAAGCCTGACCGGTATAGGTATAGCCAATGAGCTTTTTATCCGGAATGTAGCTGAAATAGCCGTTAGCACCGGCAGTACCGGCTTCTGTGATATTTCCGCCGACCGACATGAATATGCTGCATTTTGAATCCGGAGTGATGTCCGGAGAGATTATGAGTTCCGGAGTACCGTCCGCGTTGAGGTCCATGAGATCGAACATCGAACCTGAAAGTCCCTCGGAGAAGTCCGGGGAAGCCTTGAACTCGTTCAGCTTAGCCTCATAGGCAGACTGCCAGTCGAAAACGATGCTTTCCGGCGCGACCGGCGCAGTAGTAGGCTCGGGATCGTGGGGGACTGTTGAGGTTTTGGTACTGCATCCGGCTGCGAGTACGGCAGCCGCACAAGCTATGACTGATAATGTTTTTGCTGATTTCACTTTTCATATTCCTCCATAAATTCATTCTTTACTATTTTACCACTTTAGCATTTATATGTCAACTATATGCGTGGAGTCCCGCTGTCTCCCCATCGTTGCCCCCCCTTCCTCTCCCCATGCCCCCTTTTTGTCAGCTTTTGACTGTTCTTCGCCGAACCTTCGGTCGGCTTGCGCAGTGCCTGCGCTCCCTTCCACGATGTCGCTTGTTTCACGCGCTTATTTCGTCGCCATAGCCTGCACGTACTCGCTCACGGCACTGTAATAGCGGCGTTAGCGATATGCGATTATCAAATTTTGAGAGAGTGAGCGAGTTTACGAGCGACAACGTGGAAGCCAGCGGGTGACTCCCCACAGTGTGGGGAGATGTCCGTAGGACAGAGGGGACGGGCTGTTCAGCTCCCCGCCGCCGGAATATATTCTCTCATGAGCCTATTGACAAATTTATATCAGTGTGGTATAATACATTCGTAATATGATTCTTCAGGGGTGGGTGAGATTCCCTACCGGCAGTCAGAGCCTGCGAGCCGTCCTGTGACGGCTGATCCGGTGCAATTCCGGAGCCGACGGTATAGTCCGGATGAGAGAAGAACAGTCAAATTCCGATCTTATGCCCCGATCTTACGGGGCTTTTTGTTTTGGAGGTCTTATGGATCACGAGGATTATATGCGCGAGGCTCTGAAACTCGCTGAAAAAGGTATGGGCTTTGCCTCGCCGAACCCTATGGTAGGTGCGGTCATCGTGCTTAACGGCGAGATAATCGGCAGAGGCTGGCACAAGCAGTACGGCGGTCTCCACGCCGAACGTGAAGCGATAGAGGACTGCGACCAGAAGGACATCGACACCTACGGCGCTGATATGTACGTAACCCTTGAACCCTGCTGTCACAAGGGCAAGCAGCCGCCCTGCACTCAGGCGATAATCGACAACGGTATCAAGCGTGTATTCGTCGGCTCACCGGATCCGAATCCGCTCGTTGCCGGCAAGGGTGTGCAGTACCTGCGCGAACACGGAGTTGAGGTCATCGAGGGCGTACTCCAGAAGGAATGTGATGCCCTGAACGAGATATTTTTCCACTTCATCACCAAGAAAACGCCCTTCATCACCATGAAGTACGCGATGACGCTCGACGGCAAGATCGCCTGCCACAACGGTGCTTCAAAGTGGATAACCGGCGAGGAGGCACGTAATTTCGTACAGCGTGAGCGTCTGCGTCACAGTGCGATAATGGTCGGGGTAGGTACGGTCATCGCTGACGATCCTATGCTCAGCTGCCGTCTCGAAAACGGTCGTGATCCGGTACGCATCATCATGGATACTCACCTGAGAACCCCGCTCGATTCAAAGATCGTCAGGACTGCCTTCGAGATACCTACTATCATCGTCTGCTGTGTTGACGAGTTCGATATTCCCACCCACAAGGAGAGAGTTGACCTGTATAAGGCTCAGGGCTGCCGTATCCTCAATACCTACGATACCAAGTACAACGCCTTCACTATCGACATCGACTGGATGCTGAAACAGCTCGCAGATGCCAATATCGACAGTATTCTCCTTGAAGGCGGTGCGGCTCTGAACTGGTCGATGCTCAGCGGAGGCTACGTAAACAAGACAGAGGCGTTCATCGCACCTAAAATAGTCGGCGGAAACTCATCGAAGAGCCCGGTCGGCGGTATCGGAACTGATTCTCCGGATGAGGCGTTTTTTCTCAGGGATCCGGTGCTGCACCGCTTCGGCGAAGACATTATGATAGAAAGCAGGGTTGATTATGTTCACTGGGATAATAGAAGAGGTAGGGATCGTAACAGGATTAAATTTTACAGACCGTAAGTCCACGCTGAGGATAAAGGCTGAGACAGTCCTGAGCGACATCCATATCGGCGACAGCATAGCTGTGAACGGTGTCTGCCTGACCGTTACTCAGTTCGATGATACCTCGTTTCAGGCTGATGTCATGAACGAGACTCTCCAGCGAAGCTCGCTCGGTTCACTCACTGCCGGTTCGCCCGTTGACCTCGAAAGAGCTATGTCCGCACAGGGAAGGTTCGGAGGTCATATCGTATCAGGTCACATCGACGGCACGGGTACTATCACTGACATCCGCGAGGACGGCATCGCTGTGTGGTACACCATTACCGCACCGCCGGAGATAATGCGTCTTATCGTTGAAAAAGGCTCGATAGCAATTGACGGCATCAGCCTTACGGTAGCAAAGGTCACCGCGAAGGATTTCAGTGTCTCGATAATTCCTCACACCGCCGCAAAGACCGTCCTCTCGCACAGGCGCAAGGGCGATATTGTGAACCTCGAAAACGACATCGTAGGCAAGTACGTTGAGAAGCTTCTCTCACCAGCCGGAAAAACTCCAGTCACAAACAGAGTGAACATGGAGTTCCTTGCGAGAAACGGCTACATCTGATGCGCTGACACTTCACAAGGCTTTGATATATATTATGATCTCAGGAGGAAAATATGTCCGAAAATTTCCAGTATAACACCGTAGAGGAGGCTCTCGATGCCCTCAGGAACGGCGAGATAATCCTCGTTACCGATAACGAGGACCGCGAAAATGAAGGCGATATGATATGCGCCGCTCAGTTCGCTACTACCGAAAACGTAAACTTCATGGCGGCTCACGCAAAAGGTCTCATCTGTATGCCGATGAGCATTGAGCTGTGCAATAAGCTGCACCTTCCGCAGATGGTCGATTACAACACCGATAACCACTCGACAGCTTTCACGGTCTCGATCGACCATGTAAGCACTACTACCGGAATCTCCGCAGAGGAGCGCGGTCTGACTGCGCGTATGTGCGTTTCTGCCGATTCCAAGCCCGAGGACTTCCGCCGTCCGGGACATATGTTTCCGCTGACAGCTAAACGCAACGGCGTTCTCGAACGTGAAGGTCACACCGAAGCAACTGTCGATCTCATGAGACTTGCAGGTCTCGAAGAATGCGGTCTCTGCTGCGAGATAATGCGCGATGACGGTACTATGATGCGTACCCCTGAACTCATCGGCAAGGCTAAGGAATGGGGCATGAAGTTCATTACAATTCAGGCTCTGAAAGAGTACCGCAAGTGCAATGACATCCTCGTCGAGAAGGTCGCAGATACGAGACTTCCTACCAAATACGGCGAATTCCGCGCTATCGGCTACATCAACAAGCTAAACGGCGAGCATCATGTGGCGCTGGTCAAGGGCGACATCGGCGACGGTAAGGACATCCTCTGCCGCGTACATTCCGAGTGTCTCACCGGAGACGCTTTCGGCTCACTGAAATGCGACTGCGGTCAGCAGTTTGCGTCCGCTATGACAAGCATCGAAAAAGAGGGACGCGGGATACTCCTCTATATGCGTCAGGAGGGGCGCGGCATCGGTCTTATCAATAAGCTCCGCGCTTACGAGCTTCAGGACAAGGGTATGGACACCCTCGAAGCAAATCTTGCGCTCGGATTCCCCGGCGATATGCGCGAGTATTACATAGGCGCACAGATACTGCGCGATCTCGGCTGTAAAACGCTCCGGCTGCTCACGAATAATCCCGATAAGGTCTACGGACTGAGCGGCTTCGGACTTGAGATAAAAGAGCGTGTGCCGATCCAGATGGACGCTACTGCATTTGACCTGTTTTACCTCAAAACAAAGCGCGATAAAATGGGACATATACTCAATTACTAAGGCAGCGTGACGGCGCAGTGCCTGCGCTCCCTTCCACGTTGACGCTCGTAAACTCGCTCACTTTATTGCCATAGCCTATACGTACTCGCACACAGCACAAACAATGGGATTCTAAAGGGATGTTATCCCTTTAGTCAGGTCAAGGGTGACTCCCCACAGGGTGGGGAGATGTCCGAAGGACAGAGTGGACGGACCCGATTAGGGGGACAGCCCTTGCAGGGCGTTCCCTTATATTCCATTCATTGTTTAAACTACATTATTTTAAGGAGAAATTACTATGAAAATTTACGAAGGTAACCTCATCCCTAAAGACATCCGCATCGGTATCGTTGTTGCTCGTTTCAACGAGTTCATTACCTCTAAACTCCTCGGCGGTGCTGTCGACACTCTCAAGCGTCACGACATCCCGGAAAGCTCTATCGACGTTGCTTGGGTACCCGGTGCGTTTGAGATACCTCTTATCGCCTCCAAAATGGCTAAGTCCGGCAAATACGATGCTGTTATCTGTCTCGGCGCTATCATCCGCGGAAGCACCTCCCACTACGACCTCGTCTGCAATGAAGCCGCAAAGGGTATCGCTCAGGTGTCGCTCAATACCGACATCCCTGTAATGTTCGGCGTTATCACTACTGAAAACATCGAACAGGCTATCGAACGTGCCGGTTCAAAAGCCGGAAACAAGGGCAGCGAGTGTGCTGAGGGTGCTATCGAGATGATAAACCTCATCCGCGAGATTGAAGACTGATGTCGAATATCATTTTCGATTACGACGGCACTGTTCACGAATCCATGCTTACCTACGCACCGGCTTTCCGCGATACCATGAAATGGCTATCCGATAACGGATTCATCGCGGATAAGGAATACTCCGACAGCGAGATAAGTCATTGGCTCGGCTTCAATTCCACCGATATGTGGGGACAGTTCCACCCCGAGCTTTCGCCGGAAATACGTGAAAAAGCCCGTGCCATGCTCGGTGAGAACATGGCTGCAAGAGTTGAAAACGGCGAGGGCGGTCTGTACGCTGGCATCGAGGATGCTCTGCTTTCGCTCAAAGCTTCCGGACACACTCTCATTTTTCTCAGCAACTGCCGCATACACTATATGGAACGTCACCGCAGAGTTTTCCGCCTCGACCGCTTCTTCGACAGCTTTTTCTGCTGTGAAGAGTACG
This sequence comes from Ruminococcus flavefaciens, assembly GCA_015067005.1. Lineage (GTDB taxonomy): Bacteria > Bacillota > Clostridia > Oscillospirales > Ruminococcaceae > Ruminococcus > Ruminococcus flavefaciens_AA. The sequence goes on along the minus strand of SVNH01000013.1, from coordinate 74,981 downwards.
GATTCATCCCGAAATACGAGATATTCCGCCGCTTCTCCGACCGGTTTGAAGGCGATTTCATAGTGGTCGGCGACCGCTTCCACGATATTGACACCGCTGTCCGTAACGGTCTGCACTCTGTCGGATGCGGCTACGGCTACGGCTCTGAGGATGAACTCCGCTGCGCTGACATTATAGTCACTTCTCCGGCGCAGATACCGGATGCCGTAAACGCTCTTACAAGAAAAGGATGCTAATATGAAATTATCAAAAATCACCGCGCTTATCACCGCTGCTGCACTTACTGTGCCGTTTGCAGCCTGTTCGATAAAGATCAATGCAGGCAGCAGCTCCGAAACCACGACCGCTTCCGAAACTTCAACCGCTGCACCCTCAACTGAGGCTGTCAGCGCTGATACCTCGAACCAGATCAGTTCGCCTTACTCGCAGTACGATCCTATTGATACCGACCTCATCCGCGAACACGCTGAAAAGCTGCTCGCTGATATTAAGCTCGCGGACAATTCCGATGCGGTCAGGGAGGATATTGACGTACTCATTGATGATACCGATGCCGCTGTCGAATCAGCTTCACGCGCTCAGGTACACTACTGTCTCAACTTCTCCGATGACGCTGCCGAAGCCGCTTACGACGAGGTCTCCGAGGAAGCCTATATCGCGCTCCAGTTCGCAAGGTACGCCTTCGCTCACTGCTGGAACTCCGAATACAAGGACCTCGTAAAGGACCACGTTGACGAAAAATCGCTGGATTACTACACCTACCCGAACCTCTCGATAAAGCGTCTCGAGGGCTATTCGCGCGTTGATTACAGTCTCAGTGACGAGTACACCGACCGCTACTATGACATCGTCAACAAGGCTGCCGAGATAGACGAGGACGATGAGGATGCCCTCGACGATATTGAACTCGAAGCAGCTGAGCTCTACCTCGAAATAATGAAGGACATCTCTGCCGATGACTTCTATGCAAACTACAACCGCGATTACTCACCCGAACTCGTTTTTGACCTCGCAGATACTGCCTACACGCAGATAACGCAGATAAGCGGCAAATTCGTACAGGCTTATGTTGCCGCCGGCGGTGCGGATGATGACGGCACTGTACCCGAAGAGCTTGCGGACACCTTCGCGGCTATACAGAAATATGCATCGAAGCTTTCGCCGGAAATAGGCAAAGCTGCCGATCAGCTTGTAAACGATAAGCAGTACATCATTACAAACGATGAAAACGCCTATCCCGGCTGTGCTACAATTTCACTGCCGCATTCCCGTTCAGCCGCTATCTTCGTGAACAATGCCGAAGAGACCGCTTTCTTCTCAGCGGTACACGAATTCGGTCACTATTACGCGGCTCAGAACTTCAAAACCCATGCCGTGGACAGCCTGACCAATATGGACGTTGCTGAGATACAGTCGCAGGCTATCGAGTTCCTTTTCACCCGTTACTATGAGGACTTCTACGGTGACCTCGCTGATGCAAAGCGCATAGAAGCACTTTCCGAAGCTCTCAATACCATACTCGCTGCATTTGTTGTAGGCAAATTTGAATACAGTGTCCTCAGGGACGTTTCAACTCTTGAACCTCAGGACGTTATCGACATATGGGATGAATGTCTCAATGGCTTATCAGATACGGAATTCTACATGATACCGCATATCTTTGAACGTCCGGGCTACTATATCAGCTATGCAGTTTCAGGTCTTGCAGCACTCCAGATATGGCGTGAATCGATCAGCGATCCCGACAAGGCTCTGACTATGTACAACAAGATCGCAAAGATAGATGCCGATTCACCGGATACTCAGTTCCAGAAAACGCTTGCTGCCTGCGGTATGGATAACGTACTCACGAAGTCTTATATAGTTTCGATCACTGATTCGCTTGAAGAATATCTCGACAGCGTTATTGATGAATAATTATGTTTATGGGAGACTCACGGGGAGTCTCCCATTCTTTTTTAGTGCTGTAAGCGAGTTTGTGTAAGTGCTGCTGATAAAGTGAGCGCGTGAAACAAGCGTCAGAGTGGGAGCACACGGGGACTACCTCCCGGAAAAATATGTATTAAGTGTTAAATTTTTGCAAAATACTTGAAAATTTATGTCGAATATGGTAAAATGATAGTACAGGAGGTGGAATATGAACGCTTTAGATATTATCAACAAAACCAAACGCAAACAGGTGCTCAATTACGAGGAGATCTCGTGGCTGGTGAACAACTTCACAAACGGAAATATCCCCGATTATCAGATGTCGGCATGGCTCATGGCAGTTTGTCTCAACGACCTCACAGAAGAGGAAACTCTCGCTCTGACCTACGCTATGCGCGATACCGGCGAAACTCTGAGACTTGAATTCGCTAACTCCGTGGATAAGCACAGTACGGGCGGCGTAGGCGACAAGACTACCCTCATCATCGGACCGATCGCGGCTGCCTGCGGAATGAAGGTCGCAAAGATGTCCGGACGCGGTCTCGGTCACACCGGCGGTACTATCGACAAACTCGAAAGCATTCCCGGTTTCAGGACAGATCTGTCCATTGAGGAATTCAAGAGCATAGTGAATGAAAACGGATTCTCGGTTATCGCACAGAATACCGATCTGTGTCCGGCGGATAAGGTGATGTACGCCCTCAGAAGCGCTACTGCTACGGTGGACAATATTCCGCTTATCTGTGCAAGTATCATGAGCAAAAAACTCGCAACCGATGCGGATTGTCTGCTTCTCGATGTCAAATACGGCTCAGGTGCTTTCATGAAGACAAGGCGCGATGCTGAACGTCTCGGTGAACTTATGGAAAAGATAGGTATTGCAGCCGGCAAGAAATGTAAGGCTGTAATAAGCGATATGAACGAGCCTCTGGGACGTAATATCGGCAATTCCCTCGAAGTCATGGAGGCTATCGAGGTGCTGCGCGGCGATTCAAGAGGCGAGCTGTGCGAGACCTGTATAGATCTTGCGGCTGAAATGCTGTATTTCGGCGGTAACGGCGATATGGACGAGTGCCGTAAAATGGCATCTGAAGCGATAACTTCAGGACGTGCGCTTGAAGTCTTCCGCCGTACTATCGAGCTTCAGGGCGGAGATCCGCGTGTATGCGACGATTTGAAATTACTGCCGCAGCCGCGGTGCAGCTACGTTATACGTGCGATGAACGACATAGAGATACTGGCTATAAACTGCGAGGAACTCGGCATGGTGTCGATGCTTCTCGGTGCAGGAAGACTTACCCGTGATGACGAGATAGACTATTCAGCCGGAATCGTCATGAACTGCAAAGCCGGTGACAAGGTGACAGCCGGAAGTACGCTTATGACGCTGTATTCCTCGATTTGCAGCGATTTTTCCGAGGCAGCGCTCCGTGCGCTGAATGCAGTGGATTACCGCCGTACAGGCAGAAGCGCATCCGGCGATAGGTAGGCGCAGTGCCTGCGCTCCCTTCCACATTGACGCTTGTAAACTCGCTCATTTTTACGGTCAGGCTTACACGTACTCGCTCACGGCACTGTTCATGAATGGGTTGCAAGGGAGGTTCTCCCTTGCCGGATTCCAAAGGCAGAGCCTTTGGCAGGGCGTGGGGCAGCGCCCCACATTCCGTAGGGCGCTCCGCAAAGGGTGAATTGATAAAACAGTCCGGTGGACTGTTTTTCAAGATAAGCAGTCTCGCAAATCTTTGATTTGCAGAGAATGCTATATGCAGAGCTGGGAACGCCCTGCAAGAGAGGGCGTTCCCTTGTAACGTTGACATAAATGCTTCCTGACGGTGCGAGCCGTCAGCGGGGAATTTCTGGACATATTACCGTCAAAAAAATACAATATAATGTCAATTACCACATATATGTTATTGACTAATTTTACATAGTGTGGTAAAATATAAATATAATATACCGTTCGCGGACGGTAACTTATAAGGAGGTCATTCATATGGGATTTATGGATTCTGTTAAAGGATTTGCCGAGAAGGTCGGCGATAAGGTAGAGAGCGGAGTTAAGTCCGTTTCTGATAACTCAAAGAAAATGGCTGAGAGGTCAAAGATCAAGCGCGAGATCGCTATGCTTGAAGGTGAGGTAAACAACGCTTATCTTGCGATCGGTAAGAAATTCGTTGAACTCAACTCTGAGAACCCAGGTGAAGACTACGCTGAGAACGTTGAACTCATCAAGAGCAAGTCTGAACGCGCTGAAAAGTTCAAGGAGCTTCTCGCTTCTCTCGATGATAACCAGACCTGTACCGGATGCGGTGCTGTAATATCAAAGGAGCAGAAATTCTGCGATAAGTGCGGCACAAAGGTAGAACTCAAGGAAGTTCCGATAATCGAGGGCTATAACGACGCTCCTGTTCAGACTGAAGAGCCTGCTGAGGTCGTTGATGTTGATGCAAATCCTGACGAGGTAACTGTACCAGCCGGAAGCTTCTGCGAAAAGTGCGGAGCTCCACTCGCTGAGGGACAGAATTTCTGCGAAAAATGCGGCGCTAAGGTAGAATAATTCTACATCCCGACTTGGAAGGGGATCACCCTTAGGGCTACTATATTAGTAATTTGTTGAGGGAACCCCTTTTGAGAAAGGGACCCCCTAATCGGGTCCGTCCCCTCTGTCCTTCGGACATCTCCCCGCACTGCGGGGAGTCACCCTCAAACTCCTTCCCGAAAACTTTATTCTGGTTTTTTCAGTAATGGTATACGCTTTTCGATAGAATAGCAAAGCCGGACGTCTTAATGACCTCCGGCTATTTTTATACCATTACTGAAAAAACTAATATAAAAGTCTTTGGAAAGGGGGCTGGGGAAGACCCTTTCCTCAGAAAGGTTTGCCCCAGTAAATTGCCGATAAAGTGTCCCAAGGGCAATACTCTTCAAAGCAGGACGAGTATTATTGTATAGGGGACGCCGAGGACGGCACTTCCGCAGATATTGAACGCATTCAAAGGCACGTCCAGAGACAGAGGCTCGCTGAAACGTTCGAGTATGAACAGTGCCGCTGGACCTGTCAGTGATGCTGAGAGTAAGTTTCCGAGCGACCTGCCGCGCAGTATGAGGTAGAGCGCCGTCACGAGGACTGTTCCTGCACAGACTGCCGCAAAAATAAGGTCAGTGTCCATAGTTTTCACCTCAGAGAAGTATGTAGGCGAGGGCGAGGATAAGCGCAGTATCAGCGCCCTCTTTTGAAAGAAGAATCAGCATGGCGGCAATGAGCAGCCTATCCGCATCGAGCGAGCCTGAAATACTGCGGAGGATGTCCGCAGGGGAGTTTCTGCTCATTTCTGCTGTCTGCGGAGCGGTATCGGCGGGGACATCGTCCGGCAGGGGAGCGTTGACCGGCGGAATATCGGCATTTGGTTTATAGTCTGCCGGAATTGAGCCGTTTCTGCGGCGCTCCATATTCCAGTGACGGCTGTTCTGTGCCGGCATAAGCTTCACCCCTTACAAAAGATCGCTGAGAAGTCCGTTTTCTTTAGCCATATTCCAGATAGCGATCAGCTTCAGCAGCTTAACTGCCTTATCGACCTTTTTCTGTCTTTCCTCGCTGAGATGAGGCTTCAGAGCGAGCAGCAGTTCGGCATTTTTGTCCTTTTGTGAGAGTGCGCCTGCAAGACCTGCGATCTTCATAACAGCGCCCAGATCGGGCATACCTTCGCCGTTTGAGGTCTCCTCAGAGCCTTCGCCGCTGCCTTCCTCATCCCCCGACATCATCATCTGTGCAAGCTCGGTAAGCTGCTGAACGCTTTCCTCATCCGAGAGCAGTTCGCCGAGTTTTCCCATTATATCGTCCACTTATCCGCCACCCCACTGCATGAAAGTCTATTTTTCGCCGGAAAGCTTCTTGTAGAGTGCCTTCGCCTGAGGAGTGCTCATCATACGCTCGACCATTTTGGGATTGTTTACAGCCTGCTGAAACTTCGCAGCATCGTTACGGTTCATGGCTGAGAGAGCGCTGTCGAATTTACCGGCTTCGAGTTCGCTCCTGAGTTTATCCGGCGAAACCCCGAGCTTTTTGCTCACAACATTGAGAAGTCCGCTGAGTTTTTTTGGATCAATACCATTATTATTCATAGTAGCCTCCGAAAATTCACAATTTTTGATAATTTTGCTATTGATTTTTGAAATGATTTATGATATAATATACATATAAAGGATATAAATTCCTTTTATTTCCCCAAGACTTGATAAAATTATCTTATTTTTATATACCGTTCGCGCCTGCATTTTCACCTTAACCTCCGGCGCTGAACTACGATACAGGTGATGTTAATGCGTATAATCGTTATCTCAGATACCCACGGCAGCTATTCTGCCATTGAAAGTGTATTCATACGGAATTCCGACGCTGATTGGTTCATACACCTCGGTGACGGCGAATCCGAACTTGACCGCTTTGTGACCTCGCATAAGGAATTCGCTCCGAGGATAATCCATGTTGCAGGCAACTGCGATTATGACTCTCTCAGTCCGGATCATTTTATACTTCCGGCTGTCGAGCACAAGATCTTCGCTGCTCATGGACATAAATTCGGTGTCAGGTCGTCTCTCCAGCACCTTAAACTCGTTGCAAAGGAGAACGGCTGCGACATTATCCTCTTCGGACATACCCATGAGCGTTTTATGTCCTATGAGGACGGTATCTGGCTGCTCAACCCCGGGAGCGCTGCGTGTCCGCGCGACGAAAAGTACCCTTCATTCGGTACTATCGACGTTTCGGAATATGGCGTACTTGTGAACATCGCCGATGTCTGATAGTATTATATTCGCAATGCCGGAAAATGTTGCATGAAAAAGCCCACAGGAATTACCTGTGGGCTTATGTTGTAAATATAGGTTTATATGTAAGGAAACGCCCTTGCAACCCATTAATGGCTGTGCCGTATGCGAGTACGTGTAAGCGTTACTGATAAAGGGAGCGCAGGCTCTGTGCTTAGAGAGTTTCGAGATATGCCATGAAGTTCTGCTTGTTTTCGAGGGCTGTTGTTGTCGGACGTCCGAGATCATCACGAGCGCCGATCGAGCATTTCACCTCGATGAAGCTGAGTGCCTTGCGGTTCTTAGCGGCTTCGAGCTCCTTGTCGAGAGCCTCGAAGCTGTCAGCGCAGACAGCGTACTTGTAGCCGCAAGCCTCAGCGATAGCTGTGAGGTCGATATTTGCGGCAACAGTAGGCATTCCGCCAACTGTCTCATGAGCGCCGTTGTTGATAACTACGTGTATCATATTCTCAGGAGCATTTGCGCCGAGAACTGCCATTGAACCCATATGCATGAGAGCAGCACCGTCGCCGTCAACGCACCAGATACGCTGCTGAGGCTTGTTGAGTGCAACCCCGAGAGCAATAGAGGAAGCGTGTCCCATAGAGCCGACTGTGAGGAAATCGTACTTATGTGCCTGACCGTTAGCCTCACGGATCTCGAAAAGCTCACGGCTTGCCTTACCTGTTGTGGAGACGATCGGATCTTCACCGGCAGCAGCTGCGATGTGGCGGATGATGTCCTCGCGCACCATAGCGTTATCGTTCTTGTATTCTACCTTAGGAGCGTCAGTGAGAGCGCCCTTTCTGATAACGAAAGCAGCCTGTTTACCCTTAGCGAACACTTCGCGGAACTTCTCCATAGCAGCAGCGACCTCATCGTCAGAGGTGTCCTGACCGATAACGAAGGTCTCGATGTCCATATCTTCGAGAAGCTTCACAGTTACCTCGCCCTGATAGATGTGCTGAGGCTCATCGTGGATACCGGGCTCGCCGCGCCAGCCTACGATGAAGAGTGTCGGGATAGCGTACACCTTGTCATTGAGGAGTGAGGCAACAGGGTTGATGATGTTGCCCTCGCCGGAATTCTGCATATAAACTACGGGAACTTTGCCTGTTGCGAGGTGATAGCCGGCAGCGAGAGCGGTACAGCAGCCCTCGTTAGCAGCGATGATATGGTGTGACTTGTCAATGCCATAGGTGTGGATGAGGTAATTGCAGAGAGCCTTCAGCTGGCTGTCCGGAACGCCAGTGTAGAAGTCTGCACCGATGAGTTCAACTAACTTTTCGACTTTCATATTTATTCTCCTTAAAGCTCGTCAATGAGAGTAATGATGTTCTTGATGGACATAAGTCTGTCGTCAACTTCCTTAGCGCGGTGATAGCGGAGGATGTCCTCAGCAGTCTGCTGCATTGCAGGGAAAGCGCTTCTTGTGAGCTGATTTGCATATATTACGATGTTCACACCGTGAGCAGCAAGCTCGTCCTCAGTGATAGTATTGAACGAGGACGGAACTACAACGATAGGAGTTTTCTTGTCCTTTTCGCGGAACTTGTCGCAGAATTCAACGATCTCAGCAGGATCTTTCTTGCGGCTGTGGATCATGATGCCGTCAGCGCCTGCCTCAACGAAAGCGAATGCTCTTGCGAGAGCGTCGTCCATACCCTGTTCGAGGATAAGGCTCTCGATACGTGCGATTATCATGAAGTCATCGGAGAGCTGTGCAGCCTTGCCGGCAGCGATCTTAGCGCTCATTTCCTCAATTGTAGCCTGTGTCTGCTTTACCTCGGTACCGAAGAGGGAGTTCTTCTTCAAGCCCTTCTTGTCCTCGATGATAACAGCGCTTACGCCCATTCTTTCGAGGGAACGTACTGTGTAAACGAAATGCTCAGTAAGTCCGCCTGTATCGCCGTCGAAGATGATAGGCTTGGTTGTAACTTCCATGATGTCGTCAATAGTGCGGAAGCGTGAGGTCATGTCAACGAGTTCGATGTCCGGCTTGCCCTTTGCAGTTGAGTCGCAGAGTGAGGAGACCCACATAGCGTCGAACTGATTGAGTTTTCCCTCATGCTCAACGACTGTCTTTTCAGCGATAAGACCTGTGAGACCGCTGTGAGCCTCGATAGTTTTAACAACGTGTCCCATTTCGATGAGCTGGCGCAGACGCTTTCTTCTGTACTCAGGCATAGCAAGCTTCTCTTTCAGCTGTGCGTCTATCTTCTTTACAGTCGGGTTGTAGGTGTAAGGAACATCAACGACCTTGCCGCCGTATTCAGCGAGCTTCTTGACTACGTTTGCACGGATAGAGGATTCAGCGCCTTCCTTCCAGTTATCGCCGTGAACGATGTAATCAGGCTTTAAGGTCTCGATAACGTCATTGTACATAGCATCGTTCTGGACGATCACCTCGTCAACTCCGTCGAGTGACTGATAAAGCTTGATACGCTCATCGAGAGTAGTAGTAGGGAACTTGTTGAAGCGGATGAGCTCCTTGTCGCAGAGAGCGCCGACAACAACTCTGCCGTACTTCTTAGCGTTGTTGATGATGTTGAGATGTCCCTCGTGGATGACATCAGTGCAGAAACAGGTGTAAACAGTCTTCATTTTTTTCAATTCTCCTTAGTCGTTGTACTTAACAGGTATAGCGATATTGTTCTTTTCAAGCGCCTCGCGGAACACCTTGAAGAAGTCCACGATGTCAGCCTCATCGATAGCACCGAGAGCGCAGAGGCGGAATGTATTGGTAGTGGAAATTTTTCCGGGATAGATAGTGAATCCGCGGTCGTAGCAGTAATCGTGAACAGCCTCGAAGCTCCAGTTAGGATCATCGGGATAGATTGCTGACGATACGAGACCTGCCCTCCACTCAGGCTTGATTACCTGACGGAAGCCGAGTTCATCGAGACCTTTGTTGATAGCGTTGAATACGCGGGTGTGACGTGCCCACTTAGCTTCCTCGCCCTCAGCCCAGTACTCTTTGAGAGCCTGTATTGTTGAGTAGATAGTCTGCACAGGCGGAGTGAAGTGCATTTCGCCTGTGCGCTCGAAGAAGTCGTACTGAAGCCAGAGATTGCAGTAGTAAGAGCGCTTCGGGTAGTCCTTTGACTTCTCGATGATCGCTCTGTTTCCGACAACGAACGAAAGACCTGTGAACGCCATAAGTCCCTTCTGAGCGGAAGCCATGCAGAAGTCGATGTTGTCCTTTTCGATGTCGATAGGACGCATAGCGTAGGTGGAAGTTGTATCAACAGTGAAGACAGCGCCGTACTTGTGAGCAAGAGCGCCTATCTCGCGGATAGGGTTGAGTATGCCTGTACCGGTCTCGTTGTGGGTAGTGTGAACGAGAGCGATGTCGGGGTTATTTTTGAGGGTTTCCTCGACTTTAGCGAGGTCGGGACGCTCATCAACAGGGAATTTGAGGTCGATGTGGGGAAGTCCGTAGAACTGGCAGACCTCAACGGCTCTTGTGCTGTATGCGCCGTTGTCCACAACGAGTACCTTCTTGCCCTCAGGGAGGAGAGAGTTGATGCACACGTCGATGTTGATCGTGCCCGAACCGCAGAAGAGTACGGATGTATACTTTTCGAGGTCGCCGTGAACTATTTTTACGAGGTCCTCGCGGAGTCCCTTCATGAGACCGCCGAAGTCTTTTTCACGGGGGCAGATGTCCGGAACTACCTGTGCGTACTTTACGGTATCAGTAGTTGTTGACGGACCGGGGTTGAGCAGTATGTTTCTTTTGATCGGTTCCATTGTTATTCTCCTTTTCTATTAAACGTCGTAGGTCTTGTCGAGGGCTTTGAGTTCTCGGAAAGTGTCGATCTCGATGATGTCCTCATCAGCGCAGTCGCGGACTGCTACCTTGTATTCGTTCTTGTAGACCACAAGCGGTACCTGTTCCCAGTAGAACTCCTTGCCGCCGGGCATTTCGTAAGCCTGTTTGAGGTGGTTAGCAAGCTTTTTGCCGTCAGCCTCGTTCCAGTATGAGATGCCTACCATCTGGTGGCAGTTGAGACCGCCGACTTTTTCCTCGCAGATGAAGCCGTCTTTCAGCATGAGGCACCAGTCATCGGTACGCTCCTTCATGATACCGAGGAAGTTTGAGGTGTAGTGGTATTTTTTTATGATCTTGGGGTTGCGTATGAGCAGATCAGCCTCGAGGACGTATGCGTTGCTGAGGAGATAGCGCGCACACATTGCCGAGGAGATGTTGTTAGCCTCGTTGAAGGCAGGGTTCTCGATGAATTTTATCATCGGGTACTTATATAAAAGCTGGTCGAACTGCTCAGCGAGGTAGCCTCTTACAATGTATATCTCGTCGATGCCGGCAGCAAGAACAGCGTCGATGAGACCGTCGATAAGTCTCTGACCGTTCACTCTTACGAGCGGCTTAGGGGTGTTGAGAGTGACAGGAACAAGTCTGCTTCCGAATCCGGCAGCGATGAAAACGGCGCGTTTAACGCGGTAAGGCTCAAGTGCTGTAAGACCGGCGGGGGTTATAGTACCTTCGGAAACGAATCCAGCCTCTGAGAGTTCCTTGACAGTGCGGTTGATAGTACCGAGAGAGTAGCCGGTTTTTTCTTCAAGCTGTCTCTGGGTGAGCGCACCTGTTTCGGAAGCGAGGACATCAAGGATGTCGAACTGCTTGCGTGTGATATTGCTCATATGAAAGACCTCCGGGAAGTTCAATATTGAAGGCAAGCGGTACGTCCGTTGAACGCAGTTTGCCTTAAAATCGCCAAAAAAAGCAGAAAACACAGCCGATGTTCAAAAATACCGGCTGTGTTCCTGAAATTGGAACAAATATACTATAACACATATTAACAGCGATGTCAAGTACATTCGTTAATTTTATCACGATTTTTTCGTATAATACTTCTGTAAAGCGCAATGAACACAAAGAGTTCGATGATAAAGGTCGCCGTCCACGAGATAGTGTAGGAAAAATAGAGGCTCTGAACGGTATGGTGCTTCTCCGAGCGGAACACTGTGTATATCCAGCCGATACGCATTCCGCACACTCCGAGGACTGTAATTATCATCGGCAGGAGCGATGATCCGAGACCGCGTATAAGACCGGTAGCAACGTCCATGAGACCGCACAGGAAGTAGGGGATGCATATATATGTCATACGTATCAGACCGTATTTTATGGCTTCATCGGAGTTCGGGATGTAGAACGAGAGCAGCTCGCTGCCGAAGAATCGGGCTGTGCAGCCTGTGATAAGTCCTGCGAAGAAAACGGTAGTGAGCGAGATAACTGCGATGTATTTCAGGCGCTTGTATTTGTGTGCGCCGTAGTTCTGACCGGTGAAGTTCATGGCAGTCTGCTGGAAGGAATTCATCGTAGTATAGACGAATCCCTCGATATTTGCGGCAGCTGAGTTGCCCGACATCACCACTGAGCCGAACGAGTTCACCGAGGACTGTATTATAACGTTCGAGACAGCAAAAAGTGAGCTCTGTATGCCGGCAGGGAAGCCGATCTGGAGGATCCTTGTGAGCTGCCGCCTGTAAAACCGCATTTTTCGCAGACTCAGCTTGCAGCAGTCAGTGCGGCGCATGAGGTTGATTATCATGAGTACGGCGGAAATTATCTGCGAGATCGTTGTTGCAAGAGCGACACCGGCGACGTTCATATTGAACACGCGCACGAAAATAATATTGAGTATGACGTTCACGATGCCGGCGGCTGTAAGGTAGCGCAGCGGACTTTGCGTATCGCCGGCTGCACGGAGTATCGCAGCGCCGAAATTGTAGACCATCGAGGCGGTCATACCGCAGAAGTATATCTGCATATATTCGGTCGAAAGACCGATCACCTCATCGGGAGTTCCCATGAGTTCGAGGAAGGTGTGAGATCCGGTAATTCCAACGATCGTGAGGAAAACTCCGCAGACAAATGCAGCAGGCATAGCCGTGTGGACGGTGCGGCGGACGCTTTCTTCCTTGCCTGCACCGAGCCCGTGAGCGACGGTAACGCCTGCACCGACTGAAAGTCCGATAAAGAGGTTAATGATAAGGTTTATGAGTGCGCCGGTAGCGCCGACAGCAGCAACAGAAAGATCTCCGCAGTAGCGTCCGACTACTATCAGGTCAGCGGCGTTGAACAGCAGCTGAAGCACTCCTGTAAGGATTATCGGGATAGTATAGACAAGCATTTTTTTCAGCAGCGGACCTTCGCATAAGTCTGCTTTGCTATTTTGCATATTCAAGCCTCATTTCGTAGGAGTTCAGCTGCCGGGGAGTCCGGTCAGCGTTCACGTGTAACATATAATATGTGTATTGTCGCGGACTGTTCACGAGTTGCGGAAAATAAAAAACGGATGAAGTATACTTCATCCGTGATTCGCGGAATGGTGATCCGCATGGCGCGGATTGAGAGATTTGAACTCTCGCGCCGGTTTCCCGACCTACTCCCTTAGCAGGGGAGCCCCTTCACCACTTGGGTAAATCCGCAGACCGGCGTAAAAAAATCCGCCGAAAAATATTTTGGCGGAGAGGGTGGGATTCGAACCCACGTGACCGTTAAGTCAAACGGTTTTCAAGACCGCCTCGTTATGACCGCTTCGATACCTCTCCGTATTGTGATCGGATGTCCTTCCGAATCAGCTTTTATATTATACCATGCAATTGCTGTAAAGTCAAGAGCAACCGCAAGCGAAAATGATAATAAATATCGTCTTAAAACTATGCACATTGCACAAGTCAGACCTCCGGACAGATGATTACAAGTAAAAAAATGAAAAAAATACTTCCGGCTTGCTTTTTTCAGAAAATATACTTTACATAATAGGAATTTTAGTGTAAAATAGAATGTAGATATTTTTTTGTGAGGTGCGCTATGGAACCAAAGTATAAACGTATATTATTAAAAGTAAGCGGCGAGGCTCTTGCCGGCGATAAGAAAACCGGTCTCAACTATGATGTTATTACCAGCATCTGCGAAAGCATCAAAAAGTGCGTTGACGCCGGTGTACAGGTCGGCGTGGTAGTCGGCGGCGGCAACTTCTGGAGAGGCAGATCAAGCGGCGCTATGGACAGGACCCGTGCAGACCACATCGGTATGCTCGCTACTGCTATGAACGCTCTTGCACTCGCTGACGTTCTTGAGTCCCTCGGATGCATAGTCCGCGTTCAGACCGCTATCACCATGCAGCAGGTCGCTGAGCCTTATATCCGCAACAGAGCAGTACGTCACATGGAAAAGGGCAGGGTAGTCATTTTCGGCTGCGGTACAGGAAATCCGTTCTTCTCGACCGATACAGCGGCTTCACTCCGTGCTGTCGAGATCGAAGCTGACATCTTCCTCAAGGCTACTCTCGTTGACGGCGTTTACGATAAAGATCCTCATAAGTACCCCGATGCCAAGAAGTACGATCAGCTCACATTCAGTCAGGTCATCGGCGAGGATCTCGGCGTTATGGACAGCACTGCTGCTGCAATGTGCCGCGATAACAAGATGAAAATGCTCGTGTTCGATCTCAGCCGTCCGGACAATATCTTCGATGCTGTTATGGGCGAGAACATTGGTACAGTCGTTTACGAGGGCTGAGCGCTCTGAAGCAGAACTGTGCTGACCTATTACATTAATATAACTATTACCGAAAGGATGTATCTAACATGAAAGAAACTCTCAATACCGCTAAAGAAAAAATGAACAAGAGCCTTAACGCTCTCGCCTATGAATTCGCTTCTATCCGTGCAGGACGCGCTAATCCTTCCATTCTCGACAAGGTCATGGTGGACTACTACGGTGCTCCTACACCTGTGAACCAGATGGCTGCTGTTTCAGTTTCAGAGGCAAGAATCCTCGTTATCCAGCCGTGGGACAAGTCAACTCTCAAGCTCATCGAGAAGGCTATTCAGGCTTCAGACATCGGTATCAATCCTACCAACGACGGCAGCGTTATACGTCTTGCATTCCCTCAGCTCACTGAGGACAGACGTAAGGAACTCTGCAAAACTATCAAGAAATACGGCGAGGAGTGCAAGGTTACTATCCGCTCCGTACGCCGCGATACTATGGATAAACTCAAGAAAATGCAGAAGGCTTCCGAAATAACTGAGGACGACCTCAAGGACTGCGAGAAAAAGGTTCAGGACATCACCGACAAGTGCTGTGCCGATGCTGATAAGCTTGTCGCAGACAAGGAAAAAGAGATCATGACAGTCTGAGCGGTGAACTATGGCATTATTTGGTAAAAAACAAGAAACAGAGAATAAACTCCCCGAGGTTCTCCCACAGCACGTTGCTTTCATTATGGACGGCAACGGCAGATGGGCTAAAAAGCGCGGACTTCCGCGTCCGTTCGGTCACAGGGAGGGCGCTAAGACCTTCCGCAAGATCTCTCATTACTGCAAGGACATCGGTCTGAAATATATCTCCTTCTATGCCTTTTCTACCGAGAACTGGCAGCGTCCGAAGGAAGAGATCGACGCTCTTATGAAGATCTTCGACCGTTATCTCGACGATATGAAGGAGCTCATCACTGATAATACAAGAATGGTCTTTCTCGGCGATAAGTCCATATTCCCTGAGTACCTCAGAACGAAAATGGAAAAGGTCGAGCGCGAGACCGCGATATACGACGAAATGGTCATCCTCGTTGCTGTAAACTACGGCGGCAGGGATGAGCTTGCCCATGCCGCAAAGCTTCTCGCTCAGAAGGCTGTTTCCGGCGAGATCAAGCCTGAGGACATCACTGAGGATTCCGTAAACGGCGAGCTCTACACCAAGGGTTTCCCGGATGTTGACCTCCTTATACGTCCGAGCGGCGAGCAGCGCATTTCCAACTTCCTTATATGGCAGTGCGCTTATGCGGAATTCTACTTCACGAACATCCTCTGGCCGGATTTCAAGCCGGATGACCTCGACGCGGCTCTCATCGAATACGGCAAGCGTCAGCGCCGCTTCGGAGGTGTCTGAATGCTCACACGTATAATCTCCGGTGCAGTCGGCATCGTGATAATGGCAGGAATACTCTTCTTCCACGATACATTTGTCCTGCCAATGGCAGTAGCCGCAATAATCTGCGTTATGCTCTTTGAGCTTCTCCGTGCTGTCAAGCTGGAGAAGTGCATACCCATACTTTTGGCAGTCGAGGCTTGCGGCATATCCATGCCGTTCATTTACAACAGATTCTACCATCTTCCGGAAGGGATCATCGGCGGCGCTGACATTCCTAAAACCGACGGAAAAATGTCTGTTATCGCCTTTGCTGTAACTCTCGGCGCAGCCTTTATCGTGTTTGCAACATGGCTCAGAAAGCACAAGGAAATACGCTATGAACAGGTATTTTTTGCCCTTGCGAGTATGGTTCTCGTTCCGCAGGCTATGTCCACTATGGTACGCATCGACCGTATGGACGAGAAAAACGGTCTGTTTCTCCTTATAATGGGACTTTGCGGCGCTTGGATAGCTGACACCGGCGCTTACTTCACAGGCGTTGCATTCGGAAAGCACAAGCTCTGTCCTGAGATAAGCCCCAAGAAAACTATCGAGGGCTTTGTCGGCGGTATCACATTTACCGGTATCGCTTACGCTGTGGCATTTTCTATCCGCGGAGGCTTATCAGCCTTTACAATGACAGCTGCATTCTGCCTCGGTGTAGTATGTGCTGTTATAGGCACTATCGGCGATCTTTCGGCATCTATGGTCAAGAGACAGATAGGCTTCAAGGACTACGGCAGGATCATGCCCGGTCACGGCGGACTTATGGATCGCTTCGACAGCGTTCTTTTCGTGCTGCCGACTTTCTATATCATGACTGCTCTCCTCGAAGAGGCTGACCGCGGTCTTTTAGGTTAAAATAATTCAGAAGGGAGACTAACGTAGAAATTACGTATAGTCCCTTTCGCATTTTATCAGGTATGACAACATATAATAAGCGGGAAGCAATTCCCTGAAATCAGGTGAACTAAATGAACAAAACAGTATCAATTCTCGGCTCGACAGGTTCTATCGGAACACAGGCTCTTGAGGTCTGCGAAAAGCACGGTCTGAAGATAACCGCACTCGCTGCGAACAGCAGTGTCAAGCTGCTTGCTGAACAGGCAAGGAAATTCAGTCCGGAATACGTGTGTATATTCAACGCGGAAAAGTACGCCGACCTCTGCGCTGAACTTGCCGGTACGAATGTGAAGATACTCAGCGGTATGGAAGGTCTCTGCGATATAGCCGCACTCCCTCAGACTGACATCGTGCTCAATTCTGTTGTGGGTATGGTAGGTCTGCTGCCTACTCTGACCGCTATCGACGCAGGTAAGGACATCGCACTTGCCAACAAGGAAACTCTCGTCGCAGGCGGTGAGCTTGTAATGTCCGCAGCAGCTGCAAAGGGCGTTAAGATTTATCCGGTAGACAGCGAGCATTCCGCGATATTCCAGTGCTTGCAGGGAAACAAGCGCAGTCAGCTGAGCAAGGTGATACTCACAGCTTCGGGAGGTCCGTTCTTCGGGAAGTCCTACGATGATCTGCGCTCAGTTACCAAGGAACAGGCGCTCAATCACCCGAACTGGGATATGGGCAGCAAGATCACTATCGACTCCGCTACCCTCATGAACAAGGGGCTTGAATTCATCGAGGCAAAATGGCTCTTCGACCTCACTCCCGAACAGATAGAGATAGTAGTTCACCGTCAGAGCGTAGTGCATTCCGCAGTCGAATACAACGATTACTCTGTCATTGCACAGCTTGGCGTTCCGGATATGAAAATACCGATACAGTACGCACTTCTCTATCCCGATAGGGTAAGCTGTCCGACTGGCAGACTTTCCCTCACCGACTATGGCAGCCTTACATTCGCAAAGCCCGATCTTGAGACCTTCAAGTGCCTGAGCTCCGCGATCGAGGCTATAAAACGAGGCGGCGCATATCCTTGTCTCGTAAACTCGGCTAACGAGGAGGCAGTCGGAGCGTTCCTGCATGATGAGATAAAGTTTATAGAGATAGGAGAGATAGTATCGTCAGTGCTGGAAAAGTTCCCGTCCTCGGATATAAACTCCTATGAGGACGTAATGAAGGCGGACAAAGCTGCCCGCGATTATGTGAGATCGCTGATCTCATGACCACGGAAGGAAGATGACCAATGGGTATCATTATTGCAATATTAATTTTTAGTCTGATCGTTACCGTTCATGAGTTCGGACACTTCATCTGCGCGAAGCTGAGCGGTATCAACGTTCTTGAATTCTCCGTCGGAATGGGACCAAAGCTTTTGCAGAAGCAGTATCACGGAACAAAGTATTCGCTCCGTGCCATCCCTATGGGCGGCTACTGCGCTATGGAGGACGAGGACGCTTCCAGCGATAATCCTCACGGCTTCCGCAATGCCAAGCTCTGGAAGCGCATGATCGTACTGGTCGCAGGACCGCTCATGAATTTCGTTCTCGGCTTCATACTCATCGTGGGTATGGTGCTTTCCATGAAGACTATCCCCACTACGACAGTCAAGGGATTTTTCGGCTCAAAGGGCGAAGACGGCACGATAACCTACTACTCTCAGAGCCACGAGACAGGTCTCGAACACGAGGATCGTATTATCTCAGTTGACGGCACAAGCATTTTCAGCTACCTCGATCTCAGCTATATTTTCGCAACTACCAAAACTCACACGCATGATGTGGTAGTCGAGCGCGACGGCAAAAGAGTTGAGCTCCCGGAGGTAGTTTTCAACGATAAGCGCGACGGCGATATGGTCGATTTTGCGCTGTATCACAAGGATAAGTCCGCACTGAACGTCACAAAGGCTTCGGGCGGCATATTCCTCTCAATGGGACACGTTGTTACACTCTCGTTCAAGCAGATTGTTACAGGAAAGGTCGATAAGGCTGAGGTCTCAGGACCTGTCGGCGTTGTGAGCACTATCAGCGAGGCTACCGAAAAGAGCGAGGATAAGGCGGATGCTTTTCTCCAGCTGTTCTATATAAGCGCACTTATCAGCGTAAACGTTGGTATATTCAATCTTCTTCCGATACCCGGCCTCGACGGCGGAAGACTTCTCTTCTGCTTCATCGAACTCATACGCAGAAAGCCGGTAAAGCCCGAACACGAGGGATATGTTCACCTTGCAGGCTTTGCACTGCTGCTCTCAATAATGGTCTTTGCGACCTATAACGACATAGTAAACCTCATCAACCGCTGAAAGGAGTAACATCATGAGAAACGTAAGACCGGTAAAGGTCGGGGACTGCGTCCTCGACGGAAACCACATATATATACAGTCGATGCTCAATGTCCGCTCCGATGACATCGAGGGCAGCGTGAGACAGGCGGTCGAGCTTGAAAAGGCAGGCTGCGAGATAGTACGTGCGGCAATTCCGGACATGGATGCTGTACGCCTTATCCCCGCTATCAAGGAGGCAGTGAGCATCCCGCTCGTTGCCGACATCCATTTCGATTACAAGCTTGCTCTCGAAGCCGCTGCCGCAGGTATCGACAAGATACGCATAAATCCCGGAAATATCGGCGGTATGGACAGAGTTGAGAAGGTAGTCAAAGCCTGCCGCGAGAGGAATATCCCTATCCGTATCGGAGTTAATTCCGGCTCGCTCGAAAAGGACATTCTTGCAAAATACGGCTCTCCGACTCCGGAAGCCCTCGTTGAGAGCGCTATGACTCATGCGGCTATGCTCGAACGCTTCGACTTCGATGACATCGTTATCTCGATAAAGTCCTCGGACGTAAACAGGATGATCGCTTCCTACCGTCTTGCAGCCGAGAGGTGTCCGTATCCGCTGCACCTCGGAGTTACCGAGGCAGGCACCGAGCGTATGGGACTTATCAAGTCGGCAGTAGGTATAGGTTCGCTTCTCTGCGACGGAATCGGCGAAACGATAAGAGTTTCCCTCACGGATGATCCTGTCAAGGAGATAGCAGCCGCTAAGGACATCCTCAAATGTATCGGCAAGCGCGGCGGAGTAAGGTTCGTATCCTGCCCTACCTGCGGAAGAACTCGTATCGACCTCATCGGAACTGCGAAGAAGGTCGAGGAGGCTCTCAAAGACGTTGAAAAGGACATCACTGTCGCAGTTATGGGATGTATCGTGAACGGTCCGGGAGAGGCGAGGGAAGCCGACATCGGTATCGCAGGCGGAAACGGCTGCGCTGTGATATTCCGCAAGGACGGCACTCAGCGTAAAATCAAAGAGGAGGATATTGTCGCCGAACTGCTCGCAGAGGTGGACAAGCTTTAAGCATGAACATAAATATTGCTGAATTTCTGAAAGAGAACTGTCCCGAGCTGCCCGAGAGCGTAAGGAGCGGTGAGATATACAAGCTTACATATACCGAAAATATGCAGTCTATCGGCTTTTTTGCAAGGTTCGCGGACATCGTTCCGGCGGACGACATCTTTGCATTCGAGAGAGCCGTTGAGACTGCCATTCGTGTTGAGAAGGTACGTCTGCACTGCCGCTATCCCGAGGATAAATTCAGTTTCGGATGCTTCGGCGAGCTGCTGAAGCTTCTCAAAAGGGACGTTCCTCTCGTGAACGGATTCCTCGATGATGCTGCGGTAGCAATAAGCGCCCACGCTATAACCATAACCCTCAGCCACGGTGGTATGGAGATGCTTGAAAAGGCTAAATTCCGGCAGGAACTCTCGCAGCTGATATATAACCAGTTCGGCGTGAGGTTCACCGTTAGCTTCGTCGGCAAAACAGAGGTCACCAAGGACGACTACGATGAGATGATAGAGCGTCTCGAAGCCGAAATGCCGGATTACAGCGACCAGTTCGCACCGGTGAAGAGCCGCGAGGAACTAATGCAGGAGGAGCGTCAGGCGGCAATACCTACCGCTCCCGTTGACCTCGCTTCGCTCAATAAGGAATTCGATCCGGAATCCGCTGAGATAGTCCGCGGACGTGCTATCCGCGAGAAGCCGCTCCCGATAGGTGAGGCGGTACACCGTCTCGGCGAAAAGCTTGTGGTAGTCGGTGATGTGTTCGCATCCGAGATAAAGGAGCTCCGCAACGAAAAGACCGTTGCGACCTTCGACATAACCGATTACAGCGGCTCGCTCAAGGTCAAGCTGTTCGTGACCAACAAAGAGGCTGAGGACTATGGTCTCGGCAAGATAAAAAACGGTATGACGCTCCTCGTTCATGGCAAGATAGACTACGATCAGTATGCGCGTGACATCGTTATCAGCGGCAGTTCGGTCATCAAGGTTAAGCGCATCCCGAAAATGGACAACTATCCCGAAAAGCGCGTGGAGCTCCACTGCCATACGAATATGTCCGCTATGGACGCAGTTACCGATCCGGTGACACTCATCAGCCGCGCCGCTGAGTGGGGACATCAGGCTATGGCTATCACCGACCACGGAAACGTTCAGGCTTTCCCGGACTGTATGTATAATATGCCGAAGAATTTCAAGACCATTTACGGTATGGAGGCGTATGTGGTCAATGACCTCGACCGTCCGCTGATAGTCAAGAATCCCGACAGCAGAAGCGTCAATGATATACAGATAGTTTTCGACGTTGAAACTACCGGTCTCAGCTTCACGTCCGACCGTCTTACCGAGATAGGTGCAGTAAAGCTTAAAAATATGCAGGTCGTGGACAGCTTCAACACCAAAGTCAACCCCGGAAAGCATATCCCGGAGAAGATCACCGAGCTTACCGGCATCAGTGACGATGATGTAAAGGACGCTCCCGACGAAAAGACCGCTCTTGAGATGTTCATGGAGTTCTGCGGCGATCATCCGGTACTTATCGCGCATAACGCTTCGTTCGATACTACCATGATAAACGAGGTCTGCAAGCGTCAGAGCATAACCTTCGACTATAACTGGATCGACACTCTTGTACTCTGCCAGACTATGCTTCCCGAAATGGGAAGACATAAACTGAACATGGTCGCAAAACAGCTTAAACTCGGCAAATTCGACCACCACCATGCCTCCGATGACGCGCTCATGCTTGCGAAAATATACATCGAACTCGTGGGAAGGCTCATCAACGACAAGGGTGCGAAAACTCTCGATGACATCAACTGTACAGCCGGCGAGATAGACGTAAAGAAGCTGAAAAGCTACCATCAGATAATCCTCGTCCGCAATCAGGCAGGACTTAAAAACCTCTACCGGCTTGTGTCGCTGAGCAACCTCGAATACTTCTATAAGAAGCCGCTCATCCCGAAGTCTGTACTCATCGCACACCGCGAGGGACTTATCTTCGGAAGTGCCTGCGAAGCCGGCGAGCTCTTTCAGGCAATGGTCGAAAAGGCTCCCGAGGAACACATCGAGAAGCTTGCGAGGTTTTATGATTACCTCGAAATACAGCCGATTGCCAATAACGAATTCATGGTGCGTGAGGGCGTTGCTCAGGACGATGAGGAACTCCGCGACTACAACCGTCGTATCATAGCCCTCGGTGACAAGCTGGGTATACCCGTCTGCGCGACCTGCGATGTACACTTCATCGACCCGAAGGACGCTGTTTACCGTAAGATAATACTTGCGATAATGGGCTTTAAGGACGCCGAAAATCAGGCGCCGCTCTATTTCCGTACAACTGAGGAGATGATGGCGGAATTCGAGTATCTCGGCCACGAAAAGGCGAGGGAAGTTGTCATCACCAACACCAATGCAATTGCCGATATG
Source organism: Ruminococcus flavefaciens (assembly GCA_015067005.1). GTDB lineage: Bacteria > Bacillota > Clostridia > Oscillospirales > Ruminococcaceae > Ruminococcus > Ruminococcus flavefaciens_AA. The sequence continues at coordinate 52,635 of SVNH01000013.1, read as the reverse complement.
ATCGAGGTCGTGCGCCCGATACCAAAGGGAACGTTCACCCCGACTATCGAAGGCGCAGAAGAGGAACTTGTAAAGATAACCCACGACAAGGCACATGAGATCTACGGCGATCCGCTGCCGGAACTGGTAGAAAAGCGTCTGGACAGAGAGCTATCGTCCATTATCAAGCACGGTTTCTCGGTGCTTTACATAATCGCGCAGAAGCTTGTGTGGAACTCGGTCGAGAACGGCTATCTTGTAGGCTCACGAGGCTCGGTAGGCTCTTCATTCGTGGCTTCAATGGCTGGTATCTCCGAGGTAAATCCGCTGCCGCCGCATTACGTTTGTCCGAAGTGCAAGCACAGTGAATTCCTCACGGACGGCGTTTACGGTTCGGGATTTGACCTTCCGCCGAAGAACTGTCCGGAGTGCGGCAGCGAAATGCACCGCGACGGTCACGACATACCGTTCGAGACCTTCCTCGGCTTCGACGGCGATAAAGCGCCTGATATAGACCTCAACTTCTCCGATGAGTACCAGTTCTGGGCTCACCGCTATACGGAGAAGCTTTTCGGAAAAGCTAACGTTTTCAAAGCCGGTACTATTTCCGTAGTTGCCGAAAAAACGGCATTCGGCTACGTTAAGAAGTACTGCGAGGAGAACGGAGTGAGCCTGAATGCGAGCGAGATGAACCGTCTTGCGATAGGCTGTACCGGTATCAAGAGAACGACCGGTCAGCATCCGGGCGGAATGGTCGTTGTGCCCTCGGACTACGATGTTTACGACTTCACACCTGTACAGCATCCGGCGGACACTGCCGATTCCGAGATAATCACAACTCACTTCACGTTCAACTCCCTTCACGATACTATCCTCAAGCTCGATGAGCTCGGACACGTTGTGCCTACACTTTACAAGCACCTCGAAGACCTCACCGGTATCAAGATCAAGGACGTTCCGACATCTGATCCGGACGTTATCAGGATGTGTACCAACTGCGATGCGCTCGGAGTTACGCCGGAGGAAATTTACTGCCAGACCGGAAGTCTCGGTATCCCGGAAATGGGTACCGGCTTCACGATACAGATGCTCCTCGACGCGAAACCGACCAAGTTCAGCGACTTCCTCCAGATCTCAGGACTTTCTCACGGTACTGACGTATGGCTCGGCAACGCCAAGGACCTCATAGATCAGGGCGTATGCACTATTTCCGAGGTTATCGGTACCCGTGACAGTATCATGACATACTTATTATATAAGGGCGTTGAGCCGAAAATGGCGTTCCAGATCATGGAGTGGACGCGTAAGGGCAAAGCGCCGAAGCAGTTCACGCCGGAGATAATCCAGATGCTCCGCGACCATAATGTACCGGAGTGGTATATTGAAAGCTGTCTGAAGATCAAGTATATGTTCCCGAAGGCACACGCGGCTGCTTATGTAATCGCGGCGATAAAGCTTGGCTGGTTCAAGCTGCACAGACCTCTTGAATACTACGCGACTTACTTCTCAGTCCGCGGTGAAGACTTCGATGCAGAGCTGGCAGTCAAGGGCAAGGGCGCAGTACGCGCTAAGATAGAGGAACTCAAAGCCCTTGGAAACGAGCGCTCGAACAAGGAAAGCGCACTCTATGATATACTTCTCATCACGAACGAGATGCTCTCACGCGGCTACGAATTTCTGCCGATAGACCTCTTCAAGTCACACGCCGTGGACTACCTCGTTGAGGACGGCAAGCTCAGAATACCGTTCTCGGCAATGAGCGGCGTAGGCGATAACGCTGCGAAGGGCATTTACGAAGCCGCACAAAAGGGCGGATTCATCTCGATAGAGGAGTTCCAGACAATGAGCGGTGCGTCAAAAACAACAATAGATATGTTGAAAAGCATAGGTGCGTTTGGTGATTTACCCGATTCTTCACAGCTTACGCTTTTCTGACTTGACTTCTGCGTGGTAATATGTTATCATATTACCATAGTAACATAGTAGCATACTAAAGTGTGCGTAAGTACGTTCAACTCACAAGGAGAAAGAATTATGCGAAATTATGATCTTATAACTCCCGAAGGCACAAAAGACCTGCTTTTCGGTGAGGCTATTGCAAGAAGAAAGGTCGAGAATGACCTCTTAGGACTTTTCAAGAGCCGCGGTTACAGTGAAGTAATCACTCCCGGGCTTGAATTCTTCGATGTTTTCAACCTCAATTCACAGTATTTTCCTCAGGAGAACCTCTATAAGCTTACCGACAGCAAGGGAAGGCTCCTTGTAATGCGTCCGGATTCAACAATGCCGATCGCAAGAGTTGCAGCAACACGTCTGAAGGACAGTCCGCTGCCCATGAAATTCTGCTACGATCAGACAGTTTACCGCACTGAGCCTGCACTCAAAGGCAGAAGCGATGAGATAGTGCAGACAGGTATCGAGCTTATCGGCTCCGAGCTCAGGATAGCCGACCTTGAAGTCATCTCAAATGCCATAGATTCGCTTCGCATCCTCGGAAAGCCGTTCTCTCTCGAAATCGGCAATATCGGTATATTCAAGGCACTTGCGGACAAGCTTGATGTCTCAGATAAATTCAAGGAGAAGATACGCCGCCGTATCGAGACAAAGAATTTCCCTGCACTCAACGATCTGCTCGATTCGCTCGGAAGCAACCCGGTCATCGACGCTCTCAAGAAGCTTCCGGCACTATTCGGCGGCGAGGAAGTATTCGAGAGGGCAGAGGCTATAATGGCTGACGAAAAGATCAGTCTGCTCCTCGATGAGCTCCGCGAGATCTACCATACAGCATCCGAGATATGCGGCGGTGACGGCGAGATAACAGTCGATCTCGGACTTGTCAACAAGACCGACTACTACACAGGTCTCATTATCAAGGGATACCTTCAGGGACATGGTGAGGAAGTCCTCTCCGGCGGCAGATATGACCGTCTTATCTCTGAATTCGGCTATGATGTTCCGGCAGTAGGATTCGCAGTAAATGTAAACGCGATCGCGAAGGTTATCGAGAAAAACGGCGAAATACCTTCATCTCCCGCACCGGACGCCATTGTCTACGCTGAATCAGGCTTTGAGGCTGAGGCGTTCAAGGTATCAGGAAAACTCCGCGCAGAAGGTCTCACAGTTGAGACTGCACTCTTCGAGGACCTCGAATCAGTCAGAGCATACGCAAGAGAAAGAAAAATAGCAAAGGTCGTTGTAGTTGACGGCAGCGAAAGGGAGGCAGACTAATGAGCAAACCTATCAGGATAGCCCTCACAAAGGGAAGACTTGAAAAGGATACAGTCGGACTTCTCGAAAAACTCGGCTTCGACTGCACAGCAGTCCGCGAGAAGGGAAGAAAGCTTATACTTCCTGTTCCGGACGCTAATCTTGAGGTAGTCCTCGCAAAGGCTAATGACGTTATTACCTACGTTGAGCACGGTGTGTGCGATATGGGAGTTGTGGGCAAGGACACTATCATGGAAATGGACGGCAAGTTCTACGAGCTCGTTGACCTCGGTTTCGGACGCTGTAAATTCGCCCTCGCAACCAAGAAGGGCTACGATTTCTACGGCGGCTACGGTATCAAGACTATTGCGACCAAGTATCCGAATGTATCACGCCATTTCTTCGAGAAGAAGGGCATGGACACAGAAATAATCAAGATCGAAGGCTCTGTTGAGCTTGCACCGCTGCTTGAACTCGCAGACGGTATCGTGGATATAGTCGAGACCGGCACAACTCTTAAAGAGAACGGTCTTGAAGTCATCGAGGACGTTGCTCCGATCTCCGCAAGACTTATCGCAAACACAGTAAGTCTTAAAATGAGACACGCCGAGATCGACAAGCTTATCAAACTGATAGAGGAGAACCTGTAATGAAAAAGATTTTTGCTAACGGCAGGGACGAAGCTGAGTTCCTTGCTGATCTTAAAAAGAGAAGCGGCGAGACCAATAAGAAGGTAACAGAGGTAGTCAGCGAGATAATCGAGACTGTCAGAAACGGCGGCGACGAGGCTGTTAAGAACTATACACTCAAATTCGACGGCAATCTTCCGCAGTATTATGAAGTACCGCGCGATGTTATCAACGATGCGCTCACAGAAGCCGATGAGGAATTCGTGAACGCGCTCCTCAACGCACAGGAGAATATCGCAGATTTCCACAAGAGACAGGTCGAGCAGAGCTTCATTGCGCCTAAGACAAACGGCGTAGTCATGGGACAGCGTGTGCGCGGACTTGAAAGAGTAGGTCTCTATGTTCCGGGCGGTACAGCTGCTTACCCTTCAAGCGTACTCATGAACGCTATCCCAGCTAAAATTGCAGGGGTTAAGGAAATTATCATGGTAACTCCGCCGCTCAAGGACGGTACTCCGAATAAGGACATCCTCGTTGCAGCAGCTATCTGCGGAGTTGACAGAGTATTCCTTTCAGGCGGCGCACAGGCTATCGCAGCTCTCGCTTACGGTACAGAGGAGATCCCGAAGTGCGACAAGATAGTAGGACCGGGAAACATCTACGTTGCAACCGCCAAGAAGCTGCTTTACGGCATTGTGGACATCGACATGATCGCAGGTCCGAGCGAGATACTCGTCATCGCGGATGAGACTGCAAATCCGAAATTTGCAGCAGCTGATCTCATGTCACAGGCTGAGCACGATGTGCTTGCATCCGCAATAATGGTAACTACCAGCGAAAAGCTTGCGGACGAGACTATAAAGGAGATAGACCGCCAGAAGGAGTATCTCTCACGTAAGAATATCATAGAGAAGTCGCTTGAGGACTACGGCGCAATCATCATTGCCGAGAGCCGTGAGCGCTGTGTCGAGCTCGCAAATGAGATCGCTCCGGAACACCTTGAAGTCCTCATGAAGGATCCGTTCGAGCTTCTCGGAAGTCTCGACAATGCAGGATCTATCTTCCTCGGTCACTACGCTTCCGAGCCTCTCGGAGACTACTACGCAGGTCCGAACCACGTCCTCCCGACCAGCGGCACTGCACGTTTCTTCTCGCCGCTCGGAGTTGCAAGCTTCACAAAGAGAACTGCATACACCTACTATACCGAGGAGGCACTTCGTCAGGCTAAGGACGACATCGTACTCATTGCTGAGCGCGAAGGTCTCACAGCACACGCAAATGCTATCAAGGTAAGATTTGAATAATATCCGTTAAGGAAGGTAATAGCAATGTCATATAAACTCAATAAAAAGCTTGTTGATCTGGTGCCTTACGATCCGATAACAGGAAGCTACGATATACGTCTTGACGCAAATGAGAGCTGCTTCAACCTCAGTGACGAACTCAAGGACAAGATCTGCCGCAGCATTTCCGGCGCTGATTTCAACCGCTATCCGGATTGTCTTGCGCTCAGACCGATAAAGGCTTTTTCTGAGCTTTACGGTATTCCTGCTGAATTCGTAAGTGCCGGAAACGGTTCAGACGAGCTTATCAGCATCATTACAAGCTGCTTTTTCGAGTCCGGTGACACACTTGTAAATGTATCGTGTGATTTCTCGATGTACGGCTTCTACGCACAGCTTTATGAGCTTAACGTCCGCACATATCAGAAGGAAGCCGATCTTTCGATAGATCCTGATAAGCTTATAAGCTTCTGTCAGGAGAACAACGCCCGCGGACTTGTTTTCTCGAATCCGTGCAATCCGTCCTCGGTCGGTCTCTGCCGCGATGACGTAAGAAAGATAATAACCTCGCTGCCGGACACCCTTGTGATCCTCGATGAAGCCTATATGGACTTCTGGGATCAGTCTATACTCAGCGAGGTCGGTAAGTACGACAACCTTATCATTCTCAAGACCTGTTCAAAGGCTATCGGACTTGCCGCTGTAAGATTCGGATTTGCGGTTGCCAACAAGACCATTACAACTGCCCTCAGAGCAGCAAAATCGCCGTATAACAACGATTCTGTCGCACAGCTCATCGTTTCCGACATCCTCACCGAGAAGGAATACCTCACAAAGTGCAGAGACATTATCGTTGCAAATACAGCAAAGCTTTATGCGGACATCCTGTCCCTCAACGAGCGTTACAGCTGCTTTGAGACCGTTTACAAGCCCTGCACGAATTTCGTATTCATAAAAACTGAAAAGTTCGAGGAAATCTACCGTTTCCTTCTGGGTGAGTCGATCGCTATACGTAAATTTGCAGGCTATATCAGGATAACTGCCGGCACAGAAGCCGAAAACAAGGCAGTTATCGCAGCACTCGAAAAGTATTTCACCAAGTGAGGAGGAATTATCATGCGCGAAGCTACCGTTGAACGCAATACCCGCGAAACACAGATCAGTATCACCGTTGCTCTTGACGGCAAGGGTACTGCCGCAATCGACACAGGCATCGGATTTTTCGATCATATGCTCACCGCTCTTTCAGTACACAGCGGGATAAGCATGAACATAAAGGTAAAGGGCGATCTTCAGGTCGATTGTCACCACACGATCGAGGATACGGGTATCGCGCTCGGTCAGGCACTGGGAAAGGCTCTCGGCAGCAAGGCTGGGATAGTACGCTATGGAACTGCCTATATTCCGATGGATGAGTCGCTTGCAATGGCAAGCCTCGACCTCTCGAACAGACCGTTTTTAGTGTTCAACTGCGATTTCACGAATCAGTCCTGCGGCGGCTACGACCTTTGCATGACAGAGGAGTTTTTCCGCGCATTTGCCTTTAATTCCGGTATGACGCTCCACATAAACCTCCTCTATGGTTCTAACGATCACCACAAGGCAGAGGCTGTCTACAAGGCAGTGGCTCACGCCCTTAAAACCGCCGTTTCGGAGAACGCCGACGGCTCTACCCTCTCGACGAAAGGGGTACTCTGATGATAGCAATAATTGACTATGGCGCAGGTAACATTTTCAGCGTCAAAAACGCCCTCGATTACCTCGGACTTGAAAGCAGACTCGTCTCGGACGAGGCGTCAGTCCGCAGTGCAGATGCCGTGATACTTCCCGGCGTTGGTGCATTTCCGGCTGCAATGAAGAAGCTTGAGGCGACAGGTCTCGTGGACGTAATAAAGGAAGAAGCCGACCGTAAGCCGTTTCTGGGAATCTGTCTGGGAATGCAGCTTATTTTCTCGAAGGGCTACGAATTTGAAGAGACTGACGGTCTCGGACTTATCGAAGGCAGCGTCCGCAAAATGGAAGAGCCTGAGCTTATAATCCCGCACATGGGCTGGAACAAGCTGGAGAAGCTGAACGACTGCCCGATTCTTGCGAATGTAGGCGATAACGAGTTCGTGTACTTCGTACACTCCTACAAGGCACACTGCGAGGATAAGGACATTGCCGCTTACGTTGAGTACGGCGGAAGAGTACCGGCTCTCGTTTACAACGGCAAATACGTCTACGGAGCTCAGTTCCACCCGGAAAAATCCGGCGAGACCGGTCTGAAAATACTCCGCAGCTTCGGAGAGCTTATCAAGTGAGCAGACTGACTGGCAGTCTGCATACACAGCAATAATTTCGGAATTTAAGAGGTAAACAATGAGCGGAATAATACTCTGCCGGTCGAAATACGGCGCTTCAGCAAAGTACGCGGAGTGGATCTCACAGGAGACCGGCTTCAAAGTAATAGACACGAAAAAGGCTGACATAAAGGAAGTAGAAAAATACGATACTATCATACTCGGCGGCGGTGTTTACGCCTCAGCGATCGCAGGGATAGCGTTCCTGAAAAAGAATATCGGAGCGCTCAAAGGCAAGAATATCTGCGTTTACAGCTGCGGTGCAGCACCCTATGACGATGAGATACTCCAGACACTGAAAGACCACAATCTCAAAGGAGAACTTGCGGATATACCGTGCTTCTATTTTCAGGGGATGTGGGATCTCAACGGCATGAAATTCGGCGACAGAGCGATGTGCAAGCTCTACATAAAAATGCTTGATAAAAAGGATCCCTCTGAGATAAAATCGTGGGAGCGTCCGTTCCTCGAAGCAAAGGACAAAAAGTGCGACTGGACCGATAAAAAATACCTCGCACCTCTGCTCGAACTCATCAGATCAAAAGGAGAAGAAATATGATAATTTTCCCTGCAATCGACATCAAGGACGGCAACTGCGTCCGACTTTTCAAAGGCGATTTTTCAACAGTTGAGAAGGTCGCAGCTGACTATCTCGAAACCGCAAAAAGCTTTGAAGCTGCCGGTGCTGAGTGGATTCACATGGTAGACCTCGACGGCGCTAAAGAGGGCAGACCTGTCAACACAAAAATATACACAGACGTTGCCGAAAAGACTAACTTAAAGGTCGAGCTCGGCGGCGGTATCCGCAGTATACAGACGATTCAGGAGTACCTCGATATGGGCATAACACGAGTTATACTCGGCTCTGTGGCACTCAAAAACCCTAAGCTTGTGCGTGAAGCAGTAGAGAAATTCGGAAGCGAAAAGATAGTTGTCGGCGTTGACGCGATGAACGAAATGGTCGCAACTGAGGGCTGGCTCGAATCCTCAGATGTACACTACATCGACCTCGCAAATAAAATGATAGAGTCCGGCGTGAAGTATTTCATTTTCACCGATATTTCCAAGGACGGTACTCTCTCAGGCGTGAACCGCGAGCAGCTGAAAAAGCTTGCAGACGCAACTGAGGGCAGGGCTAATATCGTAGCCAGCGGCGGAGTCCACACTATGGACGACATCATCGCCTGCAAGGAAATGGGACTTTACGGTACGATCTGCGGAAAGTCCATTTACAAGGGAACTCTTGACCTCAGAGAGGCTGTTGAGTATGCAGGAAAGTGAGCGCCTGATATTAAGACCGTACATCCACAGCGTTGACTTTGATATTATCAGCAAGTGGATAACCGAGCCGCGCGAACACGCAATGTGGTGTGCGGACAGGACTGATTTTCCGATAGCGGATGAGAGCTTTTGTGCTCTGCTTGACGATATAGCGGTCCGATGCGGTGACGCGCCGTTCGTTGTCACTTCTCAGGAAGGAACACCGGTTGGATTTTTCTGCTATTCCGTTAATACGGATAGCAACTATGGAATGCTCAAATTCGTAATGGTCGATCCTGCACAGCGCGGTAAGGGTTATGGCAAAGAAATGCTGAGGCTCGCCGTCAGGTATGCTTTTGAGTTTACCGGTGCAGAAAGGGTACATCTTTGTGTGCTTTCGGTCAATGCCGGTGCGAAGCGATGTTATGAAAGTGTCGGCTTCAAATACTGCGGCACTGATGAGGGAGCATTCAGATACGGAAATGAAGTATGGGACAGATGCCATATGGTCAAGGTACGCGACTGTATCTGCGGCGACAGTATTTGAATAATTAGTGTTGCTGAATGACAGAAAAGGAGACATCGCCAATGAAGAAAAATGAACTAAGGCTTTTCAATCTGATATTTCCGCTGTGGTTCATGGTCTGGATACCGGGCTGGTGGTGGCTTCTTCTGATACCTGCCAATTATCTCTTGGACAGATATGTGCTGAAACGCTGTCTTGATAAAAAAATCCCCGACAGCAAGCCGCTTGTGAAGAAATATTCAGTTAAGGTATGCCTTTTCGGATTCCTTTCCGACTTCATCGGCGCACTGTTTCTGCTTGCGGTATTCACGGGTGTATCCCTTATCGGTGAGAGCATGACAGACGGCGAAAATAAGGAAACAGGTCTGAAAATAGCAAGGTGGGCAGGTGCGTCGATGTCGAATGTCTGGCACGATCCATTATCGTTTATTATTTCGGCTGTTGGCGTGGGAATTTCCGCATTGCTGATATTTGTATTCAATAAGAGAATGCTTGCGAAAAATTCCGGGATAGGCGAGGAAAATGCTCGTTATACTGCAAAATGGCTTACGATAGTGACTGCGCCTTATCTTTATCTCATACCCGTGTATTTCGGAGGATAACAAATTAATAAGGAGGCTGAAAAATGCTTGCAAAAAGAATAATCCCGTGCCTTGACGTAAGAAACGGCAAGGTAGTAAAGGGCGTAAATTTTGAGGGTGTCCGCGATGTAGGCGACCCGGTGGAGTGTGCTGCCGAGTACAACAAGCAGGGCGCAGATGAGTTGGTATTCTACGACATAACTGCTTCATTCGAGGGGCGCGGAGTGTTCCTCGATGTTGTGCGCGACACTGCAAAAAAGGTATTCGTACCGCTGACAGTCGGCGGCGGCATAAAGACCGTTGATGACATCCGTGAGGCTCTTCGTGCAGGTGCGGACAAGGTATCCGTAAACTCTCAGGCAGTGCAGAATCCTCAGCTTATAAAGGACGGCGCTGACATCTTCGGAAGTCAGTGCATATGCGTCGGCATCGACGCCAAGAAAATAGCCGATAACAAGTGGACTGTCTACATAAACGGCGGACGCAAGGACATGGGTCTCGACCTCATCGACTGGGTACACACTATCGAAAAGCTCGGAGCAGGGGAAATATGTCTCAATTCTATAGACGCTGACGGCACTAAAGAGGGCTTCGACATCCCCATGCTGAAGGCTGTATGCGATAACTGCTCGATACCTGTCATCGCAAGCGGCGGTGCGGGCAAGATAAACGATTTCTATGAGGTCTTCGAGAAGACCGGCGCTACTGCTGCGCTTGCGGCTTCGCTGTTCCACTTCAAGGAGCTTACAGTCGGCGAGGTCAAGGACTACTGCCGCGGCAAGGGCGTTATAGTGAGGTAACTATGGACAAGATATGGGAAGAGATGTACGCGGCGGCAAAGGCTGTGCTGAAACCGCGCCGTGTATCGGAATTTGTGTCGGCAGGGGAGGTCTCGGCGGCAGTTCTGAGCAAGTCCGGGAAGATATACACCGGCGTCTGCATCGACACCTGTTCGACATTAGGCATATGCGCCGAGAGAAACGCCATATTCAATATGTTAACCAACGGCGAGAACGAAATAGACAAGGTACTGTGCATCCCGCCTGTCGAGGGCAAGGGCGCACCGTGCGGTGCCTGCCGTGAACTCATGGTGCAGCTTATGCCGGAAAGCTACAAGGACATCGAGATAATGCTCGATTACAGCAAGGGAAAGGTCGTAACACTCGGTGAGATCACTCCCGAATGGTGGATAGACTATTGATAGGAAAGGCAGAAATATGATAAAGATAGACCTGAATGACCTCGATAAATTCTTCGTCAAGGGAGAACTCATCCCGGCGATATGCTACGAGGTTAATACGAAAACGGTACTCATGCTCGCTTACATGAACAAGGAAAGTCTCAGAAAAACACTTGAGACCGGCTATACATGGTTCTGGAGCAGGTCAAGACAGGAGTACTGGAATAAGGGAGCAACCTCCGGACACGTTCAGAAGGTAGTCTCGATCTACGGCGACTGCGATAACGATACTCTGCTCGTGAACGTAGAGCAGACCGGAGTTGCCTGTCACACAGGAAGTTACAGCTGTTTCTTCAACGAAATATATAACACAGAGGAGAATGAATAATGACAGTTTATCAGGAAATTTATGAAGTTATCAAGGAGAGAAAAAAGCAGTACGAGAACGGTACAGCCGCTGAGAATTCCTACACCTGCTATCTCTTCGATAAGGGTGTGGACAAGATCTGCAAGAAGGTAGGCGAAGAGGCTACCGAAACTGTTATCGCAGCTAAGAACGGTGATAACAACGAGCTTATGAACGAGATCAACGATCTGCTCTATCATGTAATGGTACTCTGTGCAAATCAGGGACTTGACTGGTCAGACGTTGAAAAGGTACTCGATGAGCGCAACGAGAAGATCGGAAACCTCAAGAAGTTCCACGAGGTCGATAAGAATACCTGAGCGGGGAGCCCCCGCTGGCTTCCACGTTGCCGCTTGTTTCACTCGCTCACTTTGAATAAGCGGCTTACACGTACTCGCACACGGCGCAGAGTCTCCGCTGGCTTGTTTCCACGGAGGGGAGCCCCCGCTGGCTTCCACGATGCCGCTTGTTTCACTCGCTCACTTTGAATGAGTGGCTTACCCGTACTCGCACACGGAGCTACACATAATGGGATTCTAAAGGGAGGATCTCCCTTTAGCGGATTCCAAAGGCAGAGCCTTTGGTGGGTTTGGGCAACGCCCAAGAAAAAACGTAGGGCGCTCCGCAAAGGGTGAATTCAAAAACAGTCCGGTGGACTGTTTTTGGAGAGGGAACGCCCTGCAAGTGAGGGCGTTCCCTTGTAACAACAGCAGAAACAGCGACATGACGGCGCGAGCCGTCACAATTGCAGCAGCGTGACGCTGCACCCTCCCACGGCGGGGAGCCCCCGCTGGCTTCCACGATGCCGCTTGTTTCACTCGCTTACTTTGAACAAGTGGGTTACACGTACTCGCACACGGCGCAGTGCCTGCGCTGGCTTCCACGTTGCCGCTTGTTTCACTCGCTTACTTTGAACAAGTGGGTTACACGTACTCGCACACGGCGCAGTGCCTGCGCTGGCTT
>SVNH01000013.1:0-40269 GCA_015067005.1 Ruminococcus flavefaciens | reverse complement strand
TGCCGCTTGTTTCACTCGCTTACTTTGAACAAGTGGGTTACACGTACTCGCACACGGCGCAGTGCCTGCGCTGGCTTCCACGTTGCCGCTTGTTTCACTCGCTCACTTTGAACAAGTGGGTTACACGTACTCGCACACGGCGCAGAGACTCCGCTGTCTTGTTTCCACGGCGGGTGACATTGTATCCTTACACTATCGAAAAAAGCGAATTACCGAGCCTTATTATCCGGGCTCGGTATTTTTATGCCATGATGATTCGTATTTCCGTGGATTCACCAAGCTGCATTCCGCAGCATATGATACAAAAAAGAGTGAAGGGAGCAGTAAAATGGATAAGCCGATAATAATTTCGCTTGTGATACTCGCGGTCATAACGGCAGTGGAGTTCCTATGTCTGTACCTGTGCAGGAAGAGTCCTGAGCGCAGACCGCCTCTTACGGCGGTAGTACCAGTGTTCAGCGACGAGGAAGTCCTTGCGAAGTCGCTTTCACATCTGCGCGACGTTATGCTCTACGGAGGTGCGCCTATTGAGAAGATAATCCTCATCGACTATTCCTCGGATGAACGGTGCAAAGCCCAGTGCGAGGGCTTCTGCCGCGATTTCAATGAAGCACTTGTGATAAGTCCGGAGGAACTTGAAAAAATATTGGCGGAAATGTTTGCAATCGGGAGAGAAAAGTAGTATAATATATAATGAGTTATTATGCGGACAGAGGTGAAAAACTTGGAACAGAACGTTCTCCATATCGAGGGCACTGTCGAAACGGTATTGTTCAGGAACGAATCAAACGGTTATGTAGTGCTTGATCTCGATGCCGGCGGCGAGCTTATAACAGTCGTTGGCGAGCTGGGAGATGTCGATGAGGGCGAAGGTCTCATCCTTGAGGGCAGCTATACTACCCACAAGCGCTTCGGTACTCAGTTCCGTGCAGAATACTGCGAACGCAAGCTTCCGGATACCGTTGTGAACATTGAAAAATACCTCGCTTCCGGCGCTATTAAGGGTATCGGACCTGCACTTGCCAAGAGGATAGTAAAAGTCTTCGGCAGCGAGACACTCAGCGTCATGGAGAACGATCCGATTAAGCTCACAGTAATAAAGGGCATCTCGCCCTCAAAGTGTCAGGAGATAGCGGACGAAGCAAGGAAGCTCTTCGCCCTGCGGACTATCCTCTCGTTTTTGCAGCAATACGACATAAAATCGCAGTTCGCAATGCGTACCTACCGGAAATTCGGTCCGGATTCCATGCAGATGCTAAAGCACAATCCGTATATCCTTTGCAGTGAGGATATAGACCTTGATTTCCGCAAAGCCGATCCGATAGCGTTTGACCTGCACATCAGCCGCAGCGACCACAAAAGAGTCATTGCAGGTATGCAGTATATCCTCCGCGCAAATACCTCGCTCGGACATTCCTGTCTGCCGCTGAGCACACTTCTCGATAAGGCTTCAAATGCCCTCGGCATCACAGAGCAGCAGTTTTATGAGTCCTACGGCGCAGCCATTGAGGACAACGAACTCTATGAATTCATAAAGAACGAGCGTGAATATGTCTATCTTCCGGACTATTTCATCGCGGAAAGCTTCATTGCCGACCGCATACATATTCTCAGAAACTTCTCCTCGCCTGAGGACTTCGATTACGATAACCTCATCAATATCGAGGAGGAAGAGCACGGCATCCACTATGAGAAGCTTCAGCGAAAGGCTATAACCTGCGCTGTTTCACGCGGACTTATGATACTTACAGGCGGTCCGGGTACAGGTAAGACCACAACTCTCAATGCCATAATCTCGATATTCCAGAAGCGCGGCTGTCATGTACTTCTTGCCGCTCCGACCGGACGCGCCGCAAAGAGGATGTCCGACCTGACAGGCGGCGAAGCCAAGACTATTCACCGGCTTCTTGAAGTCGTTTACGATTCCGGCGGACGCACTGTCTTTGCCCATAATGAGACAAATCCGCTTGAATGTGATGTGCTTGTCATCGACGAGATGTCGATGGTGGACGTGCTTCTGTTTGAGAAGCTTCTGAGGGCTGTACGTCTGGGCTGCAAGCTTATTATGGTCGGCGACAGCGATCAGCTGCCGTCAGTAGGTGCAGGAAATCTCCTCGGTGACCTTATTTCGAGCGGCATAGTACCCACTATCGAACTGAAAGAGATATTCAGGCAGGCGCAGAAAAGCTGTATCATCACCAATGCTCACCGCATCGTTTCCGGACAATATCCCGATCTCACCCGCAAGGACAACGATTTCTTCTTCTTCAAAAGAAGTGAACCTGCAAACGCAGTCGCACTGATAGCGGAGCTCGTCAAGACACGTCTGCCGCGGGCGTATGATTATTCCCCGACTGAGGACATACAGGTGCTTACGCCTTCACGAAAGGGCGTACTCGGCTCGGTCGAACTGAACAAGGTGCTTCAGCAGGAGATAAATCCTCCGGCGGCAGGTAAGCATGAATATAAGAGTATGCTTTTCACGTTCCGCACCGGTGACAAGGTGATGCAGACCAGAAATAATTACGACATCGTATGGCGCAGAGGCTCCGAACAGGGAACAGGCATATATAACGGCGATATAGGTACGATCACGCAGATAAACCCGGCTTCAATGACTGCTGTCGTTGAATTCGACGGACGCATCGCACACTATCCGTTCGACCTGCTTTCACAGCTTGAACTTGCCTATGCTATCACAGTGCATAAAAGTCAGGGCTGCGAGTTCGAGGCGGTAATAATCCCGGTAATGGGCGGATTTGAGAAGCTCTACTACCGTAATCTCCTCTACACGGCAGTAACGAGGGCAAAGCGTCTGCTGATACTGATCGGTTCTGAGGAAAAGATAAACAGCATGGTCGATAACGACCGGCGTACAAAGCGATATACCTGCCTCAGGAATATGCTCGTAAGCGAGAACGGCGGAGGTCTTCCGGATCCGCCTCAGAATAAGGAAAGCGGTGCAGGTATCCTTGAGATACTCGGCATCGCAGAAAGAAAGGATGAAGAACAAAATGGCTAATACAGACATCGGTATTGATCTCGGTACTTCAAATATAGTTATCACAATGGGAAATAAGGGGGTAGTCCTGAGCGAGCCTTCGGTCATCGCATACAATACCCGTACAGAGCGCGTACTTGCAGTTGGTAAGGAAGCCTATGAGATGATAGGCAGAAATCCTGATTATATCGCGGTAGTGCGTCCGGTAAGCGAGGGCGTTATCTCCGATGATGACCTCGCACACAGTATGATACGTGAGTTCATCATCAAGGTCACAGGACATCAGCTTCTGAAGCCGCGTATCGTAATATGCGTACCTTCGTTCATTACCGACATCGAGAGCCGCGCGGTAGTTGATGCTGCCAAGAGTGCAGGATCGCGTCAGGTTTACCTGATACAAGAGCCTATCGCTGCTATGATCGGTGCGGGAGTGAACATCACCAAGGCTAAGGGACACATGATAGTTGACATCGGCGGCGGTACTACTGACGTAGCTATCGTATCTATGAACGGCGTGGTTACTTCCTATACTATCAAGACAGCCGGAAATGCTATCGACCGCTCAATAATGAAGTATATGCAGAACAAATTCAAGCTTCTTATTGGTGAGCGTACAGCCGAAAAGGTAAAGATCGAACTCTGCAATCTCTATGATCCGAGCGACGAGATAACGTATATGGTGAAGGGAAGAAGTCTTATGAAGGGACTTCCGGCGCAGGTACTCCTCAGCGAGCGCGAACTCTTCGAGGCTATCGAGGACGACACCTTCGCTATCATGGAGGCAGTACGTAAAGTTCTTGAGGATGCTCCGCCGGAACTGGTCGGTGATATTTATGATAACGGACTTCTCATGACCGGCGGCGGCGCTCTTCTCGGAGGTCTTCCGCAGCTTATCAAGCGTACACTCGGCATCAACTGCAACATAGCCAAGGACTCCATAAACTGCGTTGCAAAGGGTACAGGTATGGCATTCGGCAAAATGACCGCTCTCCTTGACGGTTTCGAGTCCGCAACTGTATACAAGTATAGATAAGACGAGTTCATGAACTCGCTGACAATGGGATTTTTATGACGACAGCGCCCCACGATCCACAGAGTGCTCCGCAAAAGGTGAATTTCCAAACAGTCCAGTGAACTGTAAAAAAAGAGGAAACACCCTGCAATATAAGCTGCGTACCTGATCTTTGATTTGGATTTCGCAGTTATATGCAACGCTTAGGGCGTTTCCTGATAAAACAGTATATTTTTTAAAGCTTGAAGCCCTGCTTTATCAGCAGGGCTTTTTCACATATATACGTTATTACTCCGTACGGAGCGCAACGACAGGATCCTTCTTTGCGGCGAGTCTTGAAGGAATAAGACCGGCGATGAAGGTGAGGAACATACTGATAAGAATGAGTATGACTGCGCCAGTCACCGGGACGTGTGCTCTGAGAGTATCAAGACTTGTAACGCTGTGGATGATGAGGTTTATCGGTATAGTAAGCAGTACCGAAACGAGTATGCCGATGATACCGGCTGTAAGACCTACAAGCAGAGTTTCAGCATTGAATACGGTCGAAACATCGTGCTTTGAAGCGCCGATAGCTCTGAGGATACCGATCTCGCGTGTTCTTTCGAGAACCGAGATGTAAGTGATAATACCGATCATGATAGACGATACTACAAGTGAGATACCAACGAATGCGATAAGCAGATACGAGATACCTGTAATGATGTTAGTCACTGAGGACATGAGCATTGCAACGAAGTCGGTATAGTGGATAACATCGGCTTCATCGTCAACTGAATCGTTGTAATCGGAGATAATATCAGCGATAGCGTCCTTATCCTCGAAGGACTTAGCGTAGATACGGATATGAGCCGGATCATCAAAATCAGCATAGCCGAGTTTCTGGAGAGCATCGGAGTAAGTAAAATCCGAGATCTCTTCCGGAGTGAATATATCGAAGATCTGAACATAGAGTTCATCTGATATTTCAGTTTCCGAGAGCTTTTCAACGAGTTCTGATTCGCTCATGCTGCTGAGTTCAGTAGTCTTCTGGGAAGCATATATCATCGGGAGGATGTTCTGGAGTATGTTAGGTGCGTACTGCTCAAACTGCTCGTCAGTAAGTCCGCGAAGAGCCTTGACCACTGCGCCGGAATCGTTATTTTTGTCGGAGGATGATCTGCCATTTGAGTAAGCATAAGTGAGGGATTCTATGTCCTTGAAGAGCTGCTCGCGGTTTTCCGGCTTCATAGCGTCTTCGAGCATTAACTGCAATTCCTCAGGTGAAGGCTGGCTCATGACATATCTTGCGATCTCAGCTTTGCCGGCTGAGTTGAGACTTTCTATGTACTTCTTTGCGGATTCAGCTTTTTCGGCGTTGTCAGGGGCTTTGTAATCGTCAGTTCTGAACTTCTTGCCCGTAACGACATCAGTGTTTTTGTCAGCAAGCTGCTCGCGGATAACATCGCAGTCGTTGTTCTTATTGATGATATAGTCGGTGAGTTCCTTTGTATAGCCGATATAGCCCTGAATCATATTTCCCTTGACATCAGGCTTGCGCTTGATAAATCCGACAACCTTCAGTTCAGTACCGATATTGTCGTTATTGTAGAGGAGCTCAAGACCTGTCTCGCTCTTAGTGAGGTCGGTGTAGCCTCTGCCGTCTGAAGAGCGCTCGTAGTATTCACATGGGAGGATGAGCTTGTATTCTTTATCCATGAGCTCGGAGAAGCTCCACTTGGTCTTACCGTAGTCCTTGATGACCTCGCCTCGCATAGCAGCCTTGATGATCTCACCGAAGCCTTCGGTCGATTTGAGGCCGAGAGCGTAAGTTATCATGTCAGGGATCTGGTTGTGCTGATCGAGAACGACTACAACTTCGTTGTACTTTTCAGGCCAGCTTCCCTTTACGAGGTCGTACTTATCGTAGATAAGCTGGTTGATGCCCTTGCCGTTATCAGCAGGGAGCATTTCCTCCCATATATCTACCGACCACATCTGCATCATACTGTTGTTGCTGCCGATCATAGCAGTTTCCTGAGCCGCCTGATCGTAGCCCATAGCCTTCATGTAAATCTCGTTGAGGTCGGACTTGACGATATTGCCCTTATCGTCCTTGCTGAAGATAGGCATCTGAACATCGTAGCCATAGGAGACAGCATTTGACTTCTTCTTTATATCATCGTTAGTGTCAACGAATTTTTTGAACTTAGCCATATTGTTGATCTGTTTAGCGGAAGAATTGAGGTTATTGAAGGTGTCGTACATTTCAGTGCCGGCATAAACAGTATCCTTTTCCTCTTCTGCATCGTGGACTATCTCTTCGCCGCCGCCGAACATGGTCTTGAAGAGCTCGGTCGTATCGGTAGATTCACGGTCTATGGAGATAGGGTAGGAGGCGAGAGTTTCTTCCTGAACGCCGTCGATATACTCATTGATACCAGTCGAAAGAGAGAGTATCAGAGCGATGCCGATGATACCGATAGAGCCGGCAAAAGCTGTAAGGAGAGTACGTCCTTTTTTGGTGAGGAGGTTGTTCAGTGAGAGCGAAACAGCAGTAAAGAATGACATCGAAACGCGCTTTTTCTTGGCGTTTACAGGGGAATCCTTCTTTTCGGGGATGAATTCATTGCTGTCGGAGGTAAGCTGACCGTCCTTGATGCGGACGATACGTGTAGCGTACTGCTCAGCGAGTTCCGGGTTATGAGTTACCATGATAACGAGCTTATCCTTGGCGATCTCCTTGAGGAGCTCCATTACCTGAATACTTGTTTCACTGTCGAGAGCGCCGGTCGGTTCGTCAGCGAGGAGAATATCCGGATTGTTGATGAGTGCGCGGGCGATAGCCACACGCTGCATCTGTCCGCCGGACATCTGATTCGGTCTCTTGTGCAGCTGGTTGCCGAGACCTACCTTTTCGAGTGCTTCCTTAGCACGTTTGCGGCGTTCGGACTTTGATACGCCTGAGATAGTAAGAGCCAGTTCAACGTTAGCAAGGACTGACTGGTGTGGGATGAGGTTATAGCTCTGGAAAATGAAACCGATAGAATGGTTTCTGTAAGCATCCCAGTCTCTGTCTTTGTACTTCTTCGTGGAAATGCCGTTGATTATGAGGTCGCCTGAGGTGTAGTGATCGAGACCGCCGATTATGTTCAGCAAAGTTGTCTTGCCGCATCCGGAGTGACCGAGAATAGCAACGAACTCGTTTTCGCGGAAGGTAATATCCACGCCGTTGAGCGCAGTTACCATATTTTCGCCGGAGCCGTAGTGCTTGACTATCTGTTTCAGCTGTAACAAATTTATCCAATCCTTTCGTTGTAAAAATACAAATTTAATTATACCACATTTATAGCTGAAAGTCAAGAAAAAAGCAGGGCTTGACTAATTCCCGGAAATGGGGTATAATAATTGAGTGACTTATGTCAGATATAAGATATTTTATCACAAGGGGTGTTTTTTATGAGCGAATGTACACATGACTGCTCTTCCTGCGGAAGTGACTGTGCAAGCAGGACCGAGCCGCAGAGCCTTATCGAGAAACCGAATGCAATGAGCAATATCGGTAAGGTCATCGGGGTTGTAAGCGGCAAGGGCGGAGTCGGCAAGACTCTCGTGTCTTCACTTCTTGCAGTCTCTCTCCAGAGAATGGGCAAGAATGTAGGTATCCTCGATGCTGATATTACAGGACCATCCGTACCAAAGGCATTTGGTATCCACCAGAAGGCAGATGCCTGCGAATTCGGCATCATTCCGGCAAAGAGCAAAATGGGTATCGACGTTATGTCGGTAAATCTTCTTCTCGAAAACGAGAGCGATCCTGTCGTATGGAGAGGACCTGTCATTGCTGGTGTTGTCAAGCAGTTCTGGACTGACGTTATCTGGAAGGACATCGACTGCCTCGTAGTTGATATGCCTCCGGGAACAGGCGATGTACCGCTTACAGTATTCCAGTCGATACCGGTGAACGGCATCGTTATCGTAACTTCTCCGCAGGAGCTTGTTTCCATGATCGTTGAGAAGGCAGTAAAGATGGCAAAGCTCATGAACATCCCGATACTTGGTATCATCGAGAATATGAGCTACTATGAGTGTCCGGACTGCGGAAAGCGTCACAGCATCTACGGTGAGAGCCACATTGACGATATAGCTAAGCAGTACGATATTCCGGTACTTGCAAAGCTTCCGATCTGCACCGATCTCGCTAAGCACTGCGATCAGGGTACAGTTGAGCTCTTCGAGGGCGACTGGCTCGATAAGGCAGCAGAAGATATACTCGAAAAGTAAGAATTACGGTATTTACAGCCATAAGGGGTTCATGGATCCCTTATGGCTTTTTTCAAAAATACATATCGAATTTACAAAAAGTCCTTGATTTATTGCACTATATGTAGTATAATTATAAAAATAATAATTTTCAGGAGAACAATATGAATAAGATCTTTATAATCGGCGCAATGCCATCAGAACTTGCAGACATCCGCACTATTCTCGGAAAAAATGAAGTCAGAAGCATTTCAGGATTTGATTTCTACATCAACGAATACAAGGGAAAGACTCTTATCAGTGCCTGCTGCGGTATCGCACTTGTAAATGCTGCACTCTGCACTCAGGTCGCTATCGACAATTTCTCGCCCGACTGCATTATCAATACCGGTATCGCTGGCGGCATGAACAACGATATAAAGGTTTGCGACATCGTTGTTGCAAGTGAAGTCCTCGCGCATGACCTCGATCAGCATTTCCTTGTGGACTATCCGCCTTACTGCGGTATATTCAAGGCTGATGAAAGACTTATGGACATCGCAGAAAAGGTTTGCGCTGAGGAAGGTATAAAGACCTTCCGCGGAAGGATCGTTTCAGGTCAGAGTTTTGTAACCAGCAGCGAGCTCAAAGCAAAGATAGTTGAGGCGTTTTCACCTTACGCAGTTGATATGGAAAGTGCTGCGATAGGTCATTGCTGTTATCTCAATAAGATGCCGTTCGTGAATGTACGCTGCATTTCCGACAACGCCGATGATGAAGGTGCAATGTCGTTCGATGAGTTCGAGAAGATAGCTGCAAAGCGTGTAGCCGAGGTGGTTCTCCGCATGACTGAACTGATCTAAAGGAGTTTAGGATATGAAAAGATTTGTGTCGGCGGCAATGTCCGCGGTCTTAGCTTATAATTCGGCTGTATATTTTAACGTATCAGCTGCTGATATTGACCCTTCAAAGTATACCCCGACATTCTCTATGACCTATACGTCACTTACAAACCAGCTGCCATACAAGACAAACCGCTTATATATCAACAAGAATACGGATCGCTTCAAGAAAGGTGCAAGTGTTTCACTGGGAGTTTTCTACCTTGATGACAGCAAAGCGACTGATGCATTAACAGCCTCGGTACAGCCGGGGGATGCTGAGATAATTATCGGAGAGGCTAATGATCCGATCACAAAGTATGGCAGAGCGCCTTATAAAGACTTTCCAAGTTCTGATTTTATAACGATCTCAAAGGATCCTGCCGAAAACATTCTCACTGTCAGGTATCCTTCTCAGAACGGAAAGGTGTTCACTCCGTACTATGATTCAACTGACAGGCTGCCTCTTATGACATTTGATGTCAAAATACCTGCTGATATTTCCGAGGGCACTCACACTATTAATTTCGTGACAAAATCAATGAATGAGGAACTCTGCTGTTCATCGTCTCTGAAGCAGAATGACGGCAAGGAACGTCTGGTAGAAATGACAAAAAGCAAAAGTGATTTCAGCTTTGCCGTTTCCGACCGCGCTCTCGGCGATATTGATGGCAATAAAAGATATACGCCGTCCGATGCTACAAAAGTCCTGAAGGCGTGTGGAAAGCTGGCTAAAAATGAGCCGTCCGGACTTACTGACGGTCAGTACGTTGCCGCTGATATAAACGGTGACGGAAGACTTACTACTACTGATGCGTCAGCGGTACTGCAATTCTGCGGATATGTCGGAGATGTAAATAATCTGAACGGTCCGGCGTATGACGAGGGCGTGCCTTATATGGAACTCTATTGGTATAACGTCAAAGGCGGAAAATAAGTTATATATATGGGTGATTTATCAGTAACTTATCGGGGCAAACCTTTCTGAGGAAAGGTTCTTCCCCGGACCTGAAGCATAGTCTTAGGGAAGTATATTATTCGTTTTGTCTCCGAGGGAGTGATCCCTCGGAGATTTGCTTTATACGGCTATATCTTAAATGTCTCGATCATAATACCGTCAAGCTTGATTTCCTTGTCAGCCAAGAATGAGAAGTGTACCGTTATATCATTTGGGCAGTTCCTCGAACGCTTTTCCGCCTTTTCATGGACTTCAATTCGCCATATGAAGGCTCTAAGAAGCTGCGGAGTAACTTCCGTCACGTCAACGTATTTCTTTGCGTTGTCGATGAATTCTTTGACGCACTTTTCTTTCATAGCCATGTAGCTTGTATGCGAGTCGAGTTCCTGAAGCTTTGCTTTCAGCTCGGACTGCTCTTTCTCGTAGCCAGCGGCAAGGCTGTCGTAACGCTCGGGAGTCACTCTGCCTGTAACTCTGTCCATGTACAACATACTGATAGCGCTTTCAAGCTGATTGATCTTAGTTTCATACTCGTTACGCAGAGCTTCGCTGTTTTTAGTTCGGGACACGGCTTCGTTCTCGCCGTTGCTCATAGCTATCTCATAGAACTCATCTGAACGCTCTCTTGCATACTTTGTAACTCGCTGTATCGCTTCCAGCACAACCGCATCTACCACTGATTCCCTGATATAATGGGCGGTGCAGTTGCTCTTGCGCTTTTCATATCGTCCGCACATGAAATTGTTGCAGGTCTTTTGGTTGCGGTGAAGATAGAGCCTTGAACCACATTCCGCACAATATAAGTATCCTGCATACTTGTCCATTTCGCCGTTACCGTTGGCTCGCTTTCTGCCCACAAAGTGCTTTTGAACGAGGTCAAATAATCCTCTGTCAACGATAGCTTCATGGGTATTCTCAAATATGAGCACCTTATCAGGATCATTTTTGATACGCTTTTTCAGTTTGTTGGACTTGGTATAAGTCTTAAAATTTACGGTGTCTCCGCAGTACATCTGGTTTATGAGCATACCGCGGACTGTTGCAATCGACCAAGCATATGGTTTATCTAACTTCGGATTTCCCGAGCGGCTGCCAGTCTTATTAAAGGCATATACGCTCGGCGACAGCACTTCTTCCTCTTCAAGAGTATTGCATATCTTTTTCATACCGATACCGCTGGCATACATCTCAAAGACACGCTTGACGACAGGAGCTGTCTCTGGATCGGGGATTATCCGCTTGGAGTCATTCGGGTCTTTCATATATCCGTAAGGTAATGAAGCTCCGACACGCTCGCCGCGTTCACCTTTGGATTTTTGTATCGTCCTGATTTTTCGGCTCGTATCCTGTGTGAAAAAGTCATTGAAGTAATTCTTTATGCCCGACATATCATTCAAGCCGTTTATGCTGTCAACACCGTCGGAGATAGCTATGAACCTGACGTCATACGACGGGAACAGTATCTCCATTAGCCTACCTGTTTCAAGATGATCTCTGCCGAGACGGCTCTGGTCTTTAACGATTACTGTGCTAATGAGACCCTTTTCAATATCAGTCAGCATTTTAACATAAGCTGGTCTGTTCTTATTGACTCCGCTGTAACCATCGTCAATGTAGTATTGGCAGTTCTTGAAGCCATTTTTATCGGCGTACTCTTTCAGCAGAAGCCTTTGATTTTCAATTGACAGCGACTCTCCTGCGCGCAAGTCCTCCTGACTTAGGCGGCAGTACAGCGCTGTTATCTGATTCGTGTTTGATTCTTTCATTTTATCCTCCTGTTCCGAAGCTGTTGCTTCTGGAATCAAACCGAATAGGAGCACCAACAGTATACTCCTATTCGGCTCGAAAGTCCAGAACTTTTTTTAGCTTACTTTTTCACCGTTTATCAGGTGTTTCAGCTTATCGTAAGCTGTTTCCGTTTCGTTTTCGGGAAGGGGGAACGTAAAGGTCACGTTATACACCTTCCCGTTGACTTCAATTTTATTTTCTGAATAATACCGTACTTCTTCTCTTTCAGCCATTCAATCATACTCCTTCTATTTGTCTCGTTCATGTTTCCTGTGTGATTTGCATTGTTCATTTTAAAGATTCCTTTCACTATAGATTTGGATTACCCCATATGCATACCGAGCTCTTCTTTTTTACGGAGCTCTTTTGCGAGAGACTTTCGGTCAACGTGTTCCCGAGCGTACTCGGTATCGTCGGCAGGTTCGTCCTCTATCAGCGAAGCCACAGCAGCAATGACACCGATGAAATTAGATGCAGGAATTCTATCACTGCCACTGCTGTGAGCAGTCGCAAGCCGTGCTTCCTGTTTTGCTCGTCTGAGCATTTCAGCTGCGATAAGGTCTGCTCGTTCAGCTTCCCAGCCTGTGATGATAAGTCCTTCGCCGCCTGATTCAGCTTCGTTACCTCTGCCGTCACGTTCTGAGACGTCAGCTCCCGTATCTTCTCTGCACTCTCCAGCACCTGATCGAGTATCGTCTGCTGATTCTCCAAGTGCCATTTCATCTGTTCGTATGTCATAGTCTCGTCCGTCCGCACCTTGACTTCCAACAGCGTATCTGTCAGCAGTTCCAGTTGTGATATCACCGCCTGCCAGTTTGTGTCGGTGACGCAGACCATAGTCGGTATGTCCTGTGCTTCCTCCAAATTCCGTTTGGAGGCGGCTTTCATTTCTTCGTATTTCGAACTCATATTCCATATTCTCCTTCCTGTATTTTGCTTCGTGTAGTTTGTTGTCGCGGCATCTCCTGCCGTTAGGACAGGTATATGTGATGTACTTTCGGCTGTCCTCACACCGCACATCGTAGCCGTACTGCTTCATGTAAAAGCGGAATTGTTTCTTTGACTTCGCTCTTTTCATGACTGCGTCAATGGTATTGCTGAGATCCATTTTCCAGCTCTCTCTGCGCATGGCACTCCTGTACTCACCTGTGGTCACACCGTGAGTCCGCTTTCCAATCTCGGGCTGTATAAGAGTTGTCACTCCATATTTCATACAGAGCTCGTCTGATAGTTGACGCAGGTCTTGCAGTGTGAACTTGTTCGAGTGGTACTTCAAGCCTGTGTCAGCATTGACTGCGTTCAGTATAAAATGTGAATGCACATGGTCAGCATCGAGGTGAGTTGCCACCACAACTTCGTGACCTTTGAATGCTCGCTCTGCAAACTCAACTGCGATCTTGTGAGCAAGCTCGGGAACGATATTGTAGCCGCTGGGGTGAGATTGAACAAAGTGGTAATAGCGTATGCCATCGGTCTTTCCGTACATATCACGGGTGTTTTTGAACTCTTGGTACGCAGTCGGAAGCGAACAATTGAGAGCTGTCACATATTTCTTGCCCTCGGTCTTATCGTCGCGGCAGATGTACTCGAGACTTTTCTTGCCGCCGCCACCATGCTTAGTGCTTATCGCTGTGACCGTTGCCATCACTTCGCCTCCCGAAGCAGCTGACCTATCATCTCCGTGACTTTCTGATGTTCATCGAGTAGCGGCTGGAAGTTCACGGCGGTCAGCCTGTCCATGTTGCCGAGTGTAGTTATCTGATTGAGGTTGCGTCCGATAGCTTTCTGCTGCTTTACTATCTCGTCGATGCCGTTGGCGACAACGATTTTCTTTCCGAGAGCACACCGCATTACGAAGTCATTTAGCCGTAGTCCGTGACGCTCAGCGAGTTCATGGATACGTCTGCTTTCTTCATCTGTACAGCGTATCGCTATGGTTGTATTTTTCTTTCTCATGTTATCATCCTCCTTTTTCTTATGCCAATTAAAGTGGGTTCGGGCTTCTGCCCGACAAGCAAGGCGGCAGGCGGAATGCCAGCTGCTATGCTTGCCTTCCCAGAAGGGAAGATTTTCACCCCAGACACTGCTTCTGCCCTCTGCGAATAATTCCGTAACGGTTCGTTACTGTTTTATTCGCCACACTCGCTCCACGTTGCGCCACAATCGCTTTTGTGGGTGCAGGTGGGATAACTACACGATTGCTGTATCCGCGGCAAAAAACGGCGCGTTTTGTGCGTGACGGTAACTCAGCCGTGACGGTAAATCTACCGACACGGAAACCTACTGACACGCACCGCAGATGAAGCTATATAGAGCTTTGTGAGCTGTCAGGGAGTGCCTGCGTGACGGTAACATTTCTACCGTCACTACCGACACGCTCGCCGTTGTAGTGAAGAATAATAATGCGACCTTTGTGAACTCTTTCGTACTTGAAATCAATTCCGTATTTACTAAGTTCGTATCCATTCTGAACCAAATCGCGCGTTACTCTGTTCGGATAGATGACTTCATCGGTAACTGTTTTCAATTCAGTAACCAACTCAGTTGCAGTACCTTCAAAGTGTATCCGCTCTCTGATAAAAAGATATATAGCAGAGAGAACAATATTGTCGCGGCTCTTTTTCGGTGTAGCTTCGTTTTCAACTATCCAGCGCATAACATCTGTATCGAAGTGCATTTGCAGTTCTGCGTTCTCGAAGTCACGACCTACACAGTGAAGTGTTGCATGACCTGAGCCGCGTCGTGTTTCGACTAAAACAAAACTTCCGTCTGCGCTGCCACTGATACCTGTCGAACCAGAGATCATATTAAACGGATCATTGTCCTTGCACTTGCGCGTATGGTGTATCAGCATAATGCAAATACCTAAGCGGTAAGCAATCTGTTTGAGACTGATTAGTTCAGCGTAGTCTGTACCATAGCTTGACTCAACATTGCTGCGCACCATCTGCATGACGTCTACCACAACTATTTTTAAGTCGCTGTGTTCTTTCTTGAACGCTTCTATCTGTTCTTCGAGACCGCTGCCTATCTTGTCGGCGGCAACAGCAAAGTGAAGTGACTCGATAGGTTCAGCGTTCATCTGAAACAGTCTGTCCTGCACTCGCTGATAGTTATCTTCAAGACATAGATACAGCGCAGTACCTTGTATCGTATCGCGTCCGAGTACAGGAACTCCTGTTGCAATACTTAGACATATATCCATTGCCAACCAAGACTTACGAACCTTTTGCGCACCTGCAAGTACATACAGTCCCTGCGTTAACAAACCGTCAATGATGAACTCCTTCGGCTTGAATACTGTTGTCAGTATTTCTTCTGCGGTTTTCGTCTGTAACATATTACTCATGCAATTCCTCCTTCCTCATAAGATCCCGGACATAGCCGACAGCTTTTTCGTTACGGGCAACTACTCGCGCGAACTATTTGTGTGGGCTGTGTCGGGCGGATATTTGCTCTCACAAGTGAAAAAATGTGGGAGCAGTATCCTTTTTGCAAAGCACACCGTTTTTGCATATGTTTTTTGCACCCGAGGACATCATTCTAAAATACAATAATGTTTTAACGAGAACTGACCTTTTCTCACTAAAACTGAAAGTCAATCACAAAGTGCATAGAATAGAGCTTTGCAAGCATTTCAACTCAAAACTGCAAAGCTGATAGTTTTGAATGATTTTACGTCAAAAATGAGCATTTCGGAATGAAAATGTGGGAGCAGTATCCATTTTACAAATTGAACTGTTTTTGGCACATAGATCAGACACATCACGAACGGGTCAGTACAAAAGCACGCGACACATCACGGACCTGCTGCGACTTCACAGTGGTATCCGCCGCACTCCTGCCTGACCGAATCAGAAGCCGTCCGACTGCACCTCGGACTCATAGGCAGCTTAAATGCTCGGCTGCCTTGGCACACTCCCATTGCCTGCGACGGTTTTATCACGCTCGGACTGTGGCTGAGTGTAAGTATCCGTTCCCGACTTTCATCGCTAACTTCACACCTGCGCTGTGTGAAACCGAAGATTTTACCGCTCGGCTTTCGCGTCATTGCGCATCTTCGGGCTGGTACGGCTCACCACCCCACCATCGGAAACAACGTAACTCCTGATCCCATATTCAATTGTCAAGTTTCTGTTTTCTTTTACTTGTTCATTTCAGGTCACCCCTTTGTAGCATTTGTGTGTAATATATTATATTGTATATCATATTACACGATTTTGAGAAGAATGAGCAGCGTTACAAATTGAACTCTGCTCTGCTTTATATTCACTTGTAATTGTATATCTGATATATACTATTACTTGTTCCCGATTATATTATAACACACTATTTTTATTTGTCAAGGCCTCAAAAAATTTTTGAAAGAAAAAGAGCAAAGCGTCAATGCTTTGCTCTTGATTTATATACGTTATATTGATTGCGGCAGCGTGCGGAACAGAATTCGCTGCGAATGTCAGCTGCATAGAATAGCTTTCCGCAGTGCTTGCAGGTGCGGAGCGGCTTCTTATCGTCAGTTACTGCTTTTGCGAAGGCGAGGTCTATCATTGCCTTGAGCGAATCGTACTCGCACAACAGGTTCAGACCATTCCTGTCATCTATCTTGTAGGTCAGGTGAGGAGGCATGAACTCCGTCAGCTTGGATTCCTTGCTTTTCATGAAGCTGTACATATACTTGAAATACTTCTTCACCCACTCAAGTGGTTCGCAGTATTTGTATTTCCGCAGAAACATTGTCGAGTATATCGGACTGCGGTAGTACAGTCTGAGCTTGCCTTTCTGGTTGGATTTAGCCAGTATATCGATGTTATCGAGAGGGAAGAATGTCTTTGCAAACTCGTTCACATCAACTATACCGCTGTCAGTGAAGATATTGTCGCGGACGATGACACGTTCATTTTTGCCTATGTCCGAGCCTGCAATGTCGGGCATTATTCCGAGCAGACCGTACTTGTGAACGAAGTCTAACACCATTTCGTTCTGTCCGAGATCGTTCTCAGTCAGGTACTTGCCGAGGTTCAGCGCATCGGTCATCATTTCATTTTCGCTCTTTATCGGATCATACACCGAGCCATACTCGCAGGGAACGATGTACTCAGTGCCGTCTATGCTTTGTATTACATATCGTGTATTCTTATGCCAATGGCTGACTAATAGCTGTTCCATACGCTTCTCCTGTAATTACTTATTGTTATAATAATATTACTTTGTACTTTCATTCTAACACAGTAATTGCATTTTGTCAAGTCCTGATAAATTATAAAAGGAAGGCACTGCTATAACTAACTGCTCAAGCGTCCGATAATTTATAATATCGGATGGAAAGTCAGAACGCAGCAAATTCGGCTGTACAACTCAAAGTACCGGCTTTTCGACATTGTCGTAATCAAAGTAATACTGCATTGCAAGGTCGTTTTTGCCTATCATTTGGAGCATACCGCCTGTCTCCCAACGAAGAATCTCGCTCCAGAGATAAATGTCGTTCTCTATTTGACATGAGCAGTTTGAGATAACGTGTATCTCCGGAGTCTGCTTTTCAGAAGCCGATCTCATGAATGCAGCTTCAAACAGCAGCGAACCCCATGCGATATGATAGCTGCTGCTGATAAGTACAACAGAATCCACCTGTGGGTAATCCTTCAAAAGTATATCATAGGAATTGCTTGCATTTTCAGCTGTCGTATGCGATTGATCTTCGACGATGAGTCTTTTTTTATCAAGCCCGTGTTCGATCATCCATTCACCCATTAGTCCGCCCTCTGTAACATCCGGGTTATTCTTAGCAGTACCGCCGCCTGTACAGATTACATATGCATTCGGATACTGCTCGGCACAGGCAAGAGCAACAGTAAGTCTTCCGATAAGCTCATCCTGCATAGTTCCGTCATCATTGAGTTCAAAGCCGAGAACGGTCAGTGCCATAGTATCATCATTAGGCAGATCATCGGGAAGTCTGTCTATATTGACTTTCAGTTCATTGTTGGCGTAGTCCCAGTAGCTCATAATATCGGACCAGAGCTTTCCCTGCCGGCTGTCGATTCCATTAAGCTCGTTAAGCAGCTCGTCTACTTTGGCATCAGCTTTATCGCCGTAGCAGCCGTGATATGTAACGATCTCCTCAATTATCTGAGCGTCTGTGCGCTTCTGTGCTTTCAGCGTTGCTGTGAGTGTATCGGTTACGTTTTCTGTGGTATCGGATACCGCTTCGGTAGCCGCTGCCGATGTCTCAGCTGGCTTAGATGCAGTCTTTTCAGTTCCGGAGCATCCGCTCAGACATATGAGCATTGTCAATACAGATAAAAATAAGGTCGTTTTTTTCATATTGATCACCTCATGTTTTTTATTTAAAAGTGCCCGTTATTTCAAATATCCCCATGATATCATCATTGCAGCCTGTTAAAGTGATTTCTTCCTGCTATGTAATAATTATACATTAATATCGCAGCAAAGTCAATGAATATACTGTTGCTTTTGTGCAAAGAATACTCACCGTTCTGGTGAGTGCTTTTCAATATAATTGTACGAATTATGTTTTAACTTGTTGCTTTTTAGACTATGGTATGGTATAATCAAAAAGGGTGATAACAATTGAGTTTTGCTGATTATTTTTCCAATAATTACATGACTCTCATGACTATTTCAGGTCTTGTGCTCCTGATGTTTGTCAACAGAGATACTAAAATACCGGCATCAAGATACTTTTGCGTTGCTATTATGCTTTTGCTTGCCATAACTGTTGCTGATTATTTCGGAAATTACTACAAGTTTCTTACCGTTACTGAGCCTGATATGACACCACTTGCAATTGAGAGACGTTATATATGGGACACTCTTTCATATATTATCCGTCCTGTCATAATACTGATCGAGGTGCTTTTGATCATGCCGGATAAGAAATACAAGTACCTATGTATATTGCCTGCTGCGGTGAGCGGAATCATCTATTCCACACGCTTTTTCGGTTCAGATCTTACCTATGATTTAGGTGACAATAATATTTTTGTCGGCGGTCCGCTGCAAATAACGGTATTTGTTGTACAGCTCATATATCTTATGCTTTTGCTGAATTTTTCGCTGTTTAGTTTTAAGCGCAACACAAGGCAAAGCTTTATTGTAATTGGAATATTGGCGCAGGCTATTATTGCAGCTCTGGGAGAATATGTGTTCCATTATAACTATGACCTTTCAAATCAGGTCACAGCATTTTGTATTCTTGAATATTATATGTATCTTACAGCTGTTTATCAGCGCGAGATAAGAGAAACTGCACTGGAAAAAGAACGAGATGCCGCACGGAACGAGCTGCTTGTGCTAAAAAATCAGATACAGCCGCATTTCATATATAACACGCTGAATATAATCCGTTCACTTATCAGGTCTGATAAGGCTAAAGCTACTGATTGTATTGACGATTTCACACATTATCTTCGCACTCACATAGGTGTTATAAAAAAGAATGAAATGATACCATTTGAGGAGGAACTTGAAAATGCGAGACTCTATCTCTCACTTGTACAGGTGGATTATGAGGAAAGACTGACACTGGAATATGATCTGGGTGTGACCGAATTTCTTATACCGCCTCTGACACTTGAGCCGCTTGTAGAAAATGCAGTAAAGCATGGTATAGGCTGGGGCGGCGGAACAATAATTGTGCGAACATTCAATGATGAAGAGTATATTTTCGTTCAGATAAAAGATGACGGAAGCAAGGCTGCTGATGAAGAGGCGGAATTTGAACTTCCCCACAACGGTATCGGTATAGAGAATACAAGGAAACGGCTTCAGATACAATGCGACAGTGCACTGGAGATAGAAATCACAGATCACGGATCAACTGCCGAAATACGTCTGCCGAGGAAAGTGTGTGAAATAAATGAGAATACTTATAGTTGATGACCACAAGAGCATAGTTGATGAAATGATCGAAAAGCTGGGCGAACTCCGGTCAGATGCGGAGTGTATGGGCGTTACACGTCCATCGGAGGTCATGAAGCTGATGATGGAACAGCGGTTCGATATAGTTTTTATGGATATAGAGATGCCGGGAATCAATGGTATAAAGCTTGCAGAGAAGGTGCTCGCCGAATATCCGCGCACAAACATTATCTATATAACCGGCTTTACCGAATACGCCTACGAGAGCTATAAGACCTTTGCCAGTGCCTTCCTTGCAAAGCCTATTTCGAAAAAAATGCTCAAAAATGCTCTTAATAATCTTCGCTATCCTGTTTCTGATATAACTGATGAGATGATAGAGCAGAACTATCAGGGCAAGGCATTTATAGGTCAAAAGCTGAAAAAGTACATAGATGAAAGCGGTATGTCTAAGCAGGAATTTGCAGATAAGATAGGAGTGCAGTATCAGACTGTTTTTCGTTGGATAAATGGTGAGCGTCTGCCTGATCTGCCTATGGCATTGAGAATCATGCAGGTTCTTGGCATAGATAAAGAAAAGTTCTTTTAAAAATAGATCAGCACTTGATTTCATCAGGCGCACAGCCTGTCAAAAAAGTGTTATTATAGAAAAGAAGGCGGTGCGGAATATGCTGAAACAGGAAATAGAAAACAGAAACCAGATGGAATTCTTTTGTATAGACGAATTTGTTCCGAAGAAACATTTGTTGAGAAAGATAGACAAAGCTGTTAATTTTGAGCACATATATGAAATAGTTGAGGACTTGTATTGTCCTGATAGCGGACGACCGAGCTGTGATCCGATAGTATTGTTCAAGATGGTTATCATACAGCATCTCTATGGCATAGCTTCTCTGCGCCGTACAGTAGAAGAAATAAATATGAACGTCGCATACAGGTGGTTTTTAGGATATACAATGACAGAGAAGATACCGCACTTTGCAACGATCAGCTACAACAGGTGCTGTTTTTTCTTCCGATATGAAATGACTATTCACCAAACCGGTGAGTGTTTTTACATTGGAAATATGTTATAATGAATGCAAAAGAATTCATTATAACATATTTAAATACCCTTGCAGATACACACATCAGAGATTTGTTTCCTGCAATCGGGCGATTATATCATAACGTTTTGCTTATATGATATAATGCTATGGAAATGACAAAAATTCTATATATCGGCAGCCGCGCAGAAGCCGGCAGCTTATATCTTGCAATTATATGGAGGACAGCATATGACGATCAAATTTGACAGAAATGATAAGAGGCTTACAGTCGCTGTTGAAGGCAGGCTCGATACTCTGACCGCACCTGAGTTTGAAGAAAAACTTGAATCCGCTCTTAATAGCGTGGAAAAACTTATATTTGACTTTTCTGAGCTTGAATACATATCAAGTGCAGGACTGAGAGTTCTTCTTGCAGCAGTTAAGGAAACGAACGCTCAGGGCGGTGAAATGACGATAACAAATGTTTGTCCGGAGGTGATGGAAGTCTTTGAGATAACAGGATTTGCAGACATTCTTACTATCTTGTAAACAGGTGATATATATGGCAGAAAATAAAAACGAAGTATTCAGACAAAAATCGCTTGAACGTATTTCCTCTCCCGAGCAGCTAACCGACTATCTGAAGGTCACAAATCCCGGAATATGGGTAATGCTTGCAGCGGTAATAGTCCTTCTCGGAGGACTGTTTGTATGGAGCATGGTGGGAAACCTTGAAACTCTGACTGATGCATCAGCCCTGGTTGAGAACGGACAGGCTCGGATCAATGTGACCGACAGCAGTAAGGGCGAGATTTCTTCGGGAATGACAGTACGCATCGGCAATGACGAATACAGAATATCCTCTGTTGAGAAAGACGAATTCGGCAGAATCGTTGCATTTGCACCTGTCAATGAGGCTGACGGCAAATACGATGTAAAGATAGTTACCGAAAGCATTCATCCGATAGAATTTCTTTTCAGCTGAGGAGTTTAAAATGAGCAAGCATAAGATAAATCCAACCGTAACAAAGGGTGTTGTAAAGGTGCCTGTAATAATGCAGCTTGAAGCCCTCGAATGCGGTGCAGCAAGTCTTGCTATGATAATGGCTTATTACGGAAAATGGGTGCCGCTGGAGCAGGTCAGAGCCGATTGCGGTGTGTCCCGTGACGGTTCAAATGCTAAAAATATATTTAAGGCTGCTGAAAGCTATGGCTTTGATGTAAAAGCTTTTCGCCGTTCACCTGAGACCATAAAGGAAAATGGGCAGTTCCCCTGCATTATCCACTGGAATTTCAACCATTTTGTTGTCCTGAACGGCTTTAAGGGGAAGTATGCTTATATAAATGATCCGGCGAGAGGCTTTGTAAAAGTCAGCGCGGAGGAATTTGACAGGTCATTTACTGGCGTAACGCTTAACATTTCTCCCGGAGAAAGCTTCGCGCAGAGCGGTAAGCGAAAAAGTACACTTGCATTTGCAAAGAAACGGCTTATAGGCGCGGGTGCGGCGGTTGCGTTCGTAATGCTCACGACCGTTATCAGCTCAGTATTCGGGATAATCAATCCTATAATGTCAAAGATATTCATGGACAGACTGCTCACAGGGCAGAACA
Source organism: Ruminococcus flavefaciens (assembly GCA_015067005.1). GTDB lineage: Bacteria > Bacillota > Clostridia > Oscillospirales > Ruminococcaceae > Ruminococcus > Ruminococcus flavefaciens_AA. The sequence continues at coordinate 17,891 of SVNH01000013.1, read as the reverse complement.
GCGAATGGCTGACACCATTTATCGGCGTGATGTGTGCAATGGCAGCAGTTCAGCTTATCGTGGCATGGGTACAATCAATATACAGCCTTAAAATAAACGGAAAGATGTCCGTGATCGGAAACTCTGCATATATGTGGAAGGTGCTGCATATGCCGATGGAGTTTTTCAGCCAGCGAATGGCAGGCGATATACAGTCAAGGCAGGCAACGAATGCAAGCATTGCCGGTACACTTGTAAATACCTTCGCACCGCTTTTGCTGAATACTCTTATGATGGTATTCTATCTTATACTTATGCTGAAGCAGAGCCTTGTATTATCGGCGATCGGTATCGGCACACTTGTGATGAACGTATTTATGACGCGTATGATCTCGGAAAAACGTGTTAATATAACAAGAGTAATGCAGCGCGACAGTGCAAAGCTGTCCTCAGCTACGGTCACAGGTATTGAGATGATAGAGACTATCAAGGCAAGCAGTGCGGAAAACGGTTTCTTTCAGAAATGGGCAGGCTATCAGGCTTCGGTAAATGCACAGAAGGTCAAATCGGAAAAGATGAACAACTATCTTGGTATGATACCTGCTTTTCTGTCAACGGCCGCAAATTATGCTGTAATGATCGTGGGTATATACTTTGTTATGAACGGAAGGTTCACACTCGGATCTTTGCAGATGTTTCAGGGCTTTTTAGGGGCTTTTATGGTGCCTGCTATGACATTTGTGACCGCAGGTCAGACCATTCAGGAAATGCGCACCGATATGGAGCGTGTTGAGGATGTTATGCAGTATCCGAATGACGCTAACGTTGTTTATCAGACCGAAAGCACTGAGGAACTCAAAAAACTTAGGGGCGGTATTGAGATGAAAAATGTCAGCTTTGGCTATTCAAAGCTTGATAAGCCGCTGATAACCGGGTTTTCAATGAGCATACCTCCCGGTGGACGTGTTGCATTTGTGGGTGCCTCCGGCTGCGGAAAGAGTACATTATCCAAGCTTATATCCGGGCTTTATGAGCCGTGGGCAGGAGAAATACTCTTTGATGGCAAGCCAAGAAGACAGCACCCGCGTTCTGTAATGAACGGTTCTGTCGCAGTTGTCGATCAGGAGATAACGCTGTTTGAAGGCACTATCGCCGACAATATAAAGATGTGGGATGGTTCTGTACAGGATTTTGAGGTGATCCTCGCAGCCCGTGATGCACAGCTCCACAGCGATATTATGGCTCGTGAGGGCGGATATGACAGCCGTATTATATCAGGCGGACGTGACCTTTCGGGCGGTCAGCGTCAGAGAATGGAGATCGCGCGTGTTCTTGCACAGGATCCCTCGATAATCATTCTTGATGAAGCTACTTCGGCACTCGATGCTAAGACGGAGTATGATGTGGTAAAAGCTATAAAGGACAGAGGTATCACCTGTATAGTCATCGCTCACAGGCTATCTACGATCCGTGATTGCGACGAGATAATCGTGCTTGATAAAGGCAGCGTCATCGAACGTGGTTCTCACGATGAACTGATGAAGCTGGGCGGTGCTTACACTGAACTCGTTTCCAATGAGTAAAGGAGGGATATGATTTTTGGGTTGGTTTGAAAAACAGATAAAACAGCGCAGTGACCTCGATCAGAAGCTGTTTGAAGAATCCTTTTTCCATGCGGCAAGTGTAGTGCTTGGTGAAAGAACAGCAACAAAAATAAGCGATGAACACATAATAACAAGACAGGCAATAGACGATATACTCAAATACTATCACTTCCAGCCAATTGAGATCCCAAACAGTATAAAAAATCATGAGGAGCAGCTCGATTACTGCCTGCGCCCTCACGGCTTGATGAAACGGCAGATACGACTTGAAGGAAGCTGGTGGAAGGATGCTTACGGAGCTATACTCGCCTATCAAAAGGATAGCGGTGAACCAACTGCGCTTCTTCCAGATAAGTTTTCAGGATACTATTATTTAGATCGAACAAACAACAAAAAGATAAAGCTAACAAAGAAAACGTCAGAGCTTTTTGACAGCGAAGCCTACTGCTTCTACAAGCCTCTGCCGCAAAGGAAGCTTGCTATTCCAGACCTGCTGATATATATGAAAAACTGCCTGACAATGACCGATTCGGTGATGATAGTTCTTGCAGCACTTGCGGTAACAGGCGTTGGTATGTTAATGCCGAGAATAACGAGAGCATTGACAGGCCCCGTCATATCCAGCGGCAGCACCAAAATGCTTGCAGGGATCGCAGTATGTATGCTCTGCACAGCGATTTCCTCGCAGCTTATAGGTTCTGCGAACGCAATGCTGAACAGCCGTATCCAGACCAAAACAAGCGCCGGCGTAGAGGCGGCAATGATGACTCGTATAATGAGCCTTCCTGCAAATTTCTTCCGCAATTACAGCGCCGGAGAGCTTATGAGCCGTTCTATGGCAGTAAACCAGCTTTGTGAGCTTATTCTCGGAATTGTGGTAGGAACAGGACTCAGTTCGCTGACATCGCTGTTATACATCACGCAGATTTTCAGCTTTGCCCCTGCACTCGTTGTACCGTCGCTGCTGATAATACTGACAACGGTCATTTTTACGACAGTTACCTCGATAGTTCAGATACGCATAAGCAAAAAGTATATGGAGTTCAGCGCTAAGGAAGCAGGTATGTCCTATGCTATGATAAGCGGTGTACAGAAAATAAAGCTTGCAGGTGCAGAGAAACGATTCTTTGCAAGGTGGCTGGATATTTATTCTGATGGTGCCGAACTTACGTATGCACCGCCAACATTCATCAGGATAAATGGTGTTATAACTACGGCGATAAGCCTTATTTCCAACATAGTGCTTTACTATCTTGCGGTAAAAAGCGGCATCGACCAGTCGAATTATTTTGCTTTTACAGCTGCCTACGGTGCAGTTATGGGAGCTTTCACTTCACTTGCCGGAGTAGCTCTTTCCGCTGGACGGATACGTCCTATACTTGAGATCGCTGAGCCTTTCTTGAAGGCTGAGCCGGAGACTGCTGACAACAGAGAAATAGTTACAAAGCTATCCGGCGGTATTGAAATGAATAATGTGTATTTCAGGTACAGCGAGAATACCCCATATATTGTGAATGACCTGTCTCTGAAAATACGTCCGGGCGAATATGTTGCGATAGTCGGCAGGACCGGCTGCGGAAAGTCTACGCTTATGCGCCTTCTGCTTGGCTTTGAAAAGCCCGAGAAGGGAGCAGTATATTATGACGGAAAGGACATAACAAGGCTCGATCATGGCTCGCTCAGAAGGAATATCGGAACTGTAATGCAAAGCGGCGGACTGTTTCAGGGCGATATTTACTCTAATATAGTTATCTCCGCACCTCACCTAACACTTGATGAAGCGTGGGAGGCTGCGGAGATCGCAGGCATAGCAGATGATATACGCGCTATGCCTATGGGTATGCAGACACTTATTTCAGAGGGACATGGCGGCATTTCCGGCGGACAAAAGCAGAGATTAATGATAGCAAGAGCCGTAGCGCCAAAACCGAAAATACTGATGTTCGATGAAGCAACATCCGCACTTGATAACAAGACACAAAAGCAGGTCAGTGAGGCACTTGACAAAATGGGTTGCACACGCATAGTGATAGCTCACAGATTATCGACTATCCGGCACTGTGACCGTATTTTAGTGCTTGATGATGGAAAAATCATTGAGGAAGGCAGCTATGAACAGCTTATCAGCAGAAACGGCTTTTTTGCTGAACTTGTAAAACGTCAGCGGCTGGATATAGGGCAATAACGAGAGGAATACATATGACAGAGATAAACAGATTAAAAAGTGCGATAAATAATGATAAAGAACTTCGGCAGAGGTATCTCAAGAACCTTGACGGACTTATGACTGATGGCGAGATCACGCCTGAAATGGCTTCTGTTGCGGCAAAAAAAATCGGATTCAATATCCCGGCAGAGGAATTCAGAAAAGAGACTGAGGATTCAGAACTCTCATTGAATGATCTTGAGGGCATCGCAGGAGGCATAATGTCAAGCAATGAATATGCTCCCGATGGCAAGCCTGTCGGATGCTTGTGCGGCTACTATCTCACTTGGACGGATTACTGGATATGGAACAATGAAGGACTTTGCCCGAAAGGCGGAGTTCATGAGTTAGATTCAAGGTATAAACGAAAAACCTGTAAGAAATGCAGCCTTTTTCTTGATGAAAGAGGTGTTCTTGAATGCTATGATAAAAGCGGCAATGAAATATGAAAAACAGCCAATGTACCCATTTGCGGTATATTGGCTTTCGTTTTATTCTCCGCAAATGCCCGATACTCACCAAACCGGTGAGTTTTTTTGTATTCAATTTGTGTTATAATGAAAAAGAATTATTTTACAATTATAGTGTCTTGTGTAGTTTAGTTTACATCTGCCATCTCAGTGTAGTTTAGGCTACATATAAGCAGAAGATCATCTATTGAAGATAGTTCTGGGGTATGGTATGATATAGTCATGGAAAACACAGAGCTTAGAGACAAGCTTCCAAAGGCAAGTGCTTTCCAGCTATTTCGTATATATTAAAATTTAGGAGGAAAAAATCATGACTGAAAAGATGAAGAAAAACCTTAACGACATCGAACTTGACAAGGAGCAGCTTGGTAATGTGACCGGCGGTGTATTGGCTGAAGTCAGAAAGGATAAAAAGAAGGACGATCCCAATAACGCACTCATCGGCGGAAACAAGAAAGATGATCCTAACAATGCTTGCGTCGGCGGCAATAAGAAGGATGATCCAAAGGACGGCTGGGATTAATTTATAAATCCCGTTAAACACTTTACACCTGCCTATGGAGAGGATGTATAAACGGAGCACTTGCGGCACAAAATGCCGCAAGCCACAATAGATGGTATAAACCAAAACATTTTTTAATAACTAATAACAGGAGGAAATTAAAATGGCAAACTTTAATACAAAGGCATTCATGGATTCTATTTCTGCGGAGATGCAGGAAAAGGTAAAGGCTTGCAAGACACCCGAGGAGCTTCAGGCTCTTACAGACGCAAATAACATCGACCTTAACGCGTTTGCTGTGAACGTTGAAGAGGATGTAGAGCTTTCTCTCGAAGATCTTGAGGGAGTAGGCGGCGGCAAGGGTATTGCACCGGTTGCACTGGCAGCTGTTATGGCTTTTTCAGCTCTGACAGCAGCAACACTGACAGGCTGCGGCACAGTAGGTACCTCTTCTTCTACTTCAACTTCTTACACGAATACAACTGAGGCAACCTCAACGGGTGCAGGCAAGGATAATGCAGCCAAGATCGAGGGGACTTCACAGAATACAAATAACATCCAGTCAGCTTCTAAGGCAGCAGAGAAACAGGTACAGGCTGTTAAATTAGAAAATTATGGCAGCTCTGCCGCTGAAAATTCCTATAACAATATCGGCGTAGATCAGGAAACAGCTATCAATAATGTCAAGGAACAGATCGGTTCGGATGCAGCGATCATAAGCTGCACAAAGGGAACAAGTCCCGAGGGATTTAACTGCTGGATAGTTGTTGCTACTCCTGCGAATACCTCCCTGACAGTTACATATTATTCAGGCTATCAGTTCTGTTATAGCGTGGACAATCCCAATAACGCAGATACTATTGGTATTGACCGTGATACTGCTATCAACAATGTAAAGTATCAGTTAGGCTATGATGCTGAAATAATCAGCTGCACAAAGGGTTACAGTGTGGGAGAGGGTTTTAACTGCTGGATTATTGTTGCTAAGCCTGCAAACAGCACTAAAACATATACATATTATTCAGGTTATCAGTTCTGCTACTCCTACGAGCGTATGGACGAGATGTCCGACACAAATGCAATTGCAGACAGCAACGGCTTTTTCTCTGAATCAGACGCCATCAGAAGTGTAAGAGAGCAGGTCGGCTCCGGTGCGAATATCATCAGTTGCACAAAGGGGACAGATCCTAATGGCACTAATTGCTGGGTCGTTGTTGTTGAGCCTGTAACTAACGGAAACGGTCCTGAAAGAGTAACTTACTATACAGGTTATGGTTTCTGCTATAAGGCAGCAGATGGTCAGAATCCTATGATGAACTTCATCGGCGATTATACCAACGGCAGGGCAAAGATGTCGATTGCCTGCATAGGCAAGGATCAGGCTTCAATAAGGATCACATGGAGCGGCAGCGCTGCTGATTCAGCTGTATGGACAATGAGCGGTACTGTTCAGATCACCGATGAAGGAGTATCCGTTTCGTATAACAACTGCACAAAGGAAGCTTTCAAATATGCGGCAGACGGCACTATCATTAGTGATACAGTAGAATATCAGTGCGGAAGCGGTTCAATAAGTTTCCTTTCTGCTGATAATAACGCATATTGGTATGACGCACAGGAAAATGCATCAGGCGGAGTTGCATTCTGGTATTCAAACAACTGATATATAGTCAGAAGTTTTAAGCTTAATAATTCTAAGGAGGAATTAATTATTAATGAAGAAAAATCTTAACAACGAAGAGCTGAATAAAGAACAGCTCGGCAATGTGACAGGCGGAGACGATAGAACTATCAGCGGTTCAGGCGGAAGTTCACCCTCAGGCGGCAGAGGCGGCTCGAAAAAAGCGACTGTAATTTGTCCAGAATGCAGTAGCACTGTAACTGTTACTGTCAAAGCTTTTAGTGACAATGTTATTTGTCCTGCGTGTAAGAAATCTATAACTATATAACAGGAGAAAGTAGATGGGAAAAAAATTTAAACGCATAAGCAGCTTTGCTTTGTCAACTGTTATGGCGGCATACTCAGTTCCGTTAGCAGTATTTGCTGAGGAACTAAAGGATGAACCAATGCAGGATATCTATCTTGATGAAGTTGTTCTTGAAGACGGGATACTTCAGAGTGATGTCTTTTATCTTGCAACACCGGCAGCAAGCATATCTGAAAACGGAAACGGCAGATATCTGCTCAAACTCGGCAGAGGCGGCTCTGCTGATTCAAGCTCTTCTGCATTGATCAAGATCGCTGATCTTACTGCAAAATACGGTGACGACTATGTTATCCGTGTAAGAGATTCGTCTGCTGAGGTCGATAACCCTGATGACAACGAATCCCTTATGGAAATGATGAAAGACAGCGAATTTACTCAGAGAGAATACGCTGATAACGAAGAGCTTGCAGATGCTTTGGAGAATGACGTAGAAGCTAAAGCTGCATATGATGAGGCTGTTGCGGCAGCGATAGACTACATCTCAGATAAGAGCGGACTTTCGGATAAATTTGAGGATTACGCTGAGGAAGCAAAAGAGGCTGCAAATGACATAAACAACGATAACAATATCGTTCAGCCAGTTAGTGACGGAGAGACAATAACTCTTGATACATCTGAGAATGGAACAGTCGATGAAGTTCAGAAGGCAAGACAGATGTTTCTTGGCGTTGACGGTGTTTCTCAGAGAATAGAATCCAATATGGATCAGAATTCTGCAATGCAGGATCTTCAGAGCATTGCAAACGTAATGACAGATGTTGTTGTCGGTGCGAGCGTTCAGGTCGATTTTGAACCTGGCGAGACGCAGAAGTATCTCGAGGTCATTCCAAAGGATAACTATGATGCTGACGGAGACAGAATGTTCTATGTTATTCTCGGTGCTCCTTCAGGAACTACCACAAACAGTGCGGCAAGCTCCTGCGCTTTCACTATCGTTGACGATGAGGAATCGGAGAAGTCGGTAGTTTCATTCTCTGCTGACAGTTACGTACATATTCCCGGCGAAGAAACAGTTACCGTTACTGTTGAGAGGAGCGGAGCTATCAACAGCGTAGTTTCAGCAGTGGTCAAGACCACGGGCGAAGGCAATGCCCTTGCCGGACGTGATTACTCTGAAGTTGACCGTGCTCTCCTGTTCCCATTCGGAGTATCGAAGCTCACTGTTGATATTCCGGTACGTACCGAGTATTTCAGCGGAGAAGGAAATTTCGAGCTTGAACTTGTGCCTGAGACAGCCTGCACTGTCGGCACAGGAAATGCCACTGTATCATTTACAGGAACTTATGGTCAGGAACAAGCAGAAGAGGAAGTGACAGATAGCCTTGCTCTTTCTGCTGTTTCGTCGGTTAGATTTCTGGCATCAGCTCCTGTAAGCGGTGCATATGGACTTGAGCATATCGAAATGGGTTCAGATATAGATATCAAATCTCCCGATACGCAATGGAACACTCCCTGCTCTGATTATTGCGGAACTAATGCATACGACACAAAATACGCAGGCGGCTGGCATACCCGCTGGGACGAAGATGCATGGTTCAGCTCTCCCACAGGCAATGTCGGTGTCGGATTCAAGCTTACAGATGATTCGATGCCTATATGGATCGCAGGTGCGAAGGTAGCATGGGGTACAACAGGAAACTGTGCAGAAAAAAGGGTAATGCTATTATCTGATGGTGCTTTAAGTCATTATGCTGATGGTTATTATGGTAATTCTACGTTTGATACATATTCATTAAGGACAAAGGATCAGTTCTCTAAAATAGATTACGTTTACCCTGTCTGGGATGATAATTTAAGATATAATCACTGCCTTGCTCCGCAGAGAATAGAATTTGAAAATGCAGCAGGCTGTTCTGAGTGCGATTGGATGGTAATACACGGAGTTGCACCGATATACAGGCCTTTCCAGTTCACACTTAAGCAGAATTCTTCTCTGACATTCCTTAATGCAGACGGAGAATACAGAACAGGTACAGATGCTATGACAAGTGCTTCCATAATAGGAGCATCATCAAATATCCTCAATAAGTGGCTGAACGGTAACCTTACCGTAGCTCAGAGTATCAATGATGTTACCCGTCAGTTCACTTACCTTTCAGGTCTTAATATAGTTAACCCTGACGGTACGAAGTTCAAGATCGGCAGCAACAGCAATTCTTCCGATCCTAAGATACTGTACACGCTGAGTAAGGAGAATCTGACAAGCTGGTACAACTCTATCGGCTCGGAGCAGTTTGCGAAAACTCTCAAGGCTAATCCTTACGCTCAGAAAACCGGAACTGGTACAGCGACCTATTCGTTCATCACTCTTGAGCCCGAATTCAGCTACATTGATTCCAATGTCAAGCTGAGAAATCCCTATTCTTTCCCTGTGACATTCAAGATCAGCGGAACAGAATACACTCTCGGTGCCTACGAGGAAAAAGATCTTTCATATCACCTCGGTGATACTCTTTATACCACATTCACTATATCAGGCGATGCAGCTGATACCTATAAGCCTAATGGCCTTAAATTCAAGTATCAGGAACCTGCTACCGGCAATGAAAAAGAGCCTTCTATCAGCTTTGATGAGAATGGCTATGCCTATATAAACTCTGATACTGCTGACCACAGACTCATTAACACTAACATTACGGTTGAGCCTGAGATACAGGAAATAAATAATGAGATACTGGTCAAGATCAAGAACAGCGAGCTTGGCAAATTCCAGCCGATTGGTATACTTGCTCAGACAAAGAACTCAAACGGACAGCTTGTTTACAAGAACAAGAAGGATGTTCCGAACGATACTGAGTATACCTATTTCGTTTTCGCTGACACAAAGCAGACCTTCAACGGCAGGCTCTATTCAATTATGGTATTCCCTAAGGATGAAAATGATATCTGCTGCTGGTATGATAAGACCACTCTCCGTTGGTATGAAGGAAATAACCTCTACTTCACAGCCGGAAATGCACCTTTGAGAAACACTATCGAGCTTACTCTCAATGAGGCGAACAGCAAAACGTCTATGTACGGAACGCTGAATTATATGAACTATAACATAATGGCTAAAAGTTCGGGTAATGCATCGTCAGTTCCGGCGCGCGGCACGATCGTTTCAAGTCCGTTTGCTGTTTCAGGACTCAATGATGAGGGCAGCTTTGAAACAGAGGAATTCAGCTATTTTTATGACAGCACTCCAAGATACGTGCGTTATGCAGTAACTGTCAACGGCAAGGATATTGTAAAGGAAATGAAGCTTCAGAGCACAGGAAATAAACTGGATATATCTTCTACGTTCGATAACGGTGTAAGTCCTGTTACATCGGAAATATTCAGTAATATAAAAATCTCAGGCAGCTATAAATACAATCCTGCATTTTCTGTTCTTGACGGCTCGGTGCTTCCTATATTAACTAACGATCAGGTTGACTTGAAGGTATCAATACTCCCAAGTGAATACAGATCATCAGTAGTATCAAGAGCTGATGATAATAAGTATTTTGCTGACATCGCAGGTATGTGTGCGGCAGCTGAAGAGTATTACGCAGAAAAGAACGAGATCACTCCTGCTTACTCTGATGTTATCAAGGTCAAGAATAAGATAGAAAACGAAGACGGCAAAATATCTATCAGATTATATAATGAGGATGGAAACATTCTTGATATATACATTATTGATCCTGTCAACGGTGCAGGTAATGATCAGCAGGGCGGATTTGTAGATGTCTATGACGAAAACAGCGGTAAACACAGCGGAGAAATGATAGATGCGGACAGCATTTTCAACGCTTATGAGATCGTTAATACTGAAACTCCTGTTTCAGCTCGTTTGGTCGTTTACGATAAAAATAATAAGTTCAAATTTGCATATGAACCTGTTGACAAAAAAACCTACAACAAGGGCGAATGCATATTCAATATGCCTGTTGAATTCCTGGTAGATGATCCGGAAAATCAGACAAGACTTTTCACAGCAGCTCCCGGAGATAAGCTTTATCTCAGACTTACTACCGATCGCGGCGGTGATATCGGATTCACATATTCTGACGTTTACACAGGCTTCTCATTTGACGAATCAGCTCTTAACACTACCCCTGTCGAACAGGGTATTGAGAGCCCTATAAAAATAGAATTCGCTGAGCTGCCTTTCCTCGGTTCATCAAGTATGAATCTTGATTTCCCGTTCGTACAGGTAGGATATATGAGAATTGAGCAGGGTTACCGTATGTATATCGGCTTCTCACCTGTTCAGATCGTTGATGCGATCGCTGGATCAAATATTGCTGACATGGCTGCTGATGACAGACATGATTACAGCGAAGACATCAGTTACAGCAAGATCTTGAAAAATGGTATCAGCGGTGCATGGAAAGGCGTTAAGCAAGCCTATAACAATATCTTTGATGCAGGTAAATTCTGGTCACAGGACAGCGCTTTAAGCGGAGGAAATCTTGGAAGTCCTCAGTGGAAATTCGATCTGACTCTTGGTATATATTTCGATTTCTTCACTCCGAAAGTCATAGAAGGAGATAATACCACAGAATATGATGTCGATTTTGTATTTGGCGGGATCGGCGGATATGTTGCTGTTTCAATGGGCTTCAAGACTGCTTACTATTTCCCTCTTCCCGTTGTGCTCATACCTGCGTATATCGGAATATCGATAGACGGAACGATCATGGGTATGTTCGGTGCAGCAAGAGATACCTCCAAGCCTGAAATAACGTACTCTATGTCAAGAGGACAATCGTGTGATTTCACATCAGATCTTGACAGATTCCAGGCACACGTTCAGGGCGGTGCAACGGTACAGATCAATCTCGGTGTAGGTCTGTGCGGAGTTGCAGGTATACGTGCAAGCGGTAATGTTGATATGGCGGCATTGTATCGTCCGTCGGATTTCTATGATGATTTCGGATTCGCAATTGATATCAATGTTGGAATCAATGTTGATATGTTCTTGTTTACTGTTCCGCTTATGTTTAATGTTGCCGGTTGGAAATGGGGCTCATTTGAACAGGCAGAAAACGGAAACGCAGCTATTGATAAAAACGGTAATATCGTTAGCGCTGATACTTTCCAGCTTCGTGAAAATGCAAAAGGAGATTCTGTATGGAAAGGCAGCAGCCGACTTTTACAGTATGCACTTACACCTTCAAAGACTACCGAACTTGTTTCAAACAGCTATGATCACCCTGATTCACAGCTCATTACAATGAGAAACGGCACTAATGTGCTTGCGTTTATCGACAGTGATGCTGAAAAGGGCAAATATCAGAACACTACACTTAAGCTTTCAGTATATAAGAATGGCATATGGACAAAGCCAACAGCGATTTGTGATGACGGAACTGCTGATTTCCAGCCTTCTATCGCTGAGACAAAGGACGGAAGAGTTCTTGTTGCATGGGTATCTACAGGTTCACATAATATCACAGAAGATACTGAAATGAAGGATTATCTTAACAGCATAGAAGTATATGCTTCATTCGTTGATATTGCAGATGACGGCACAGTAACTCCGGAGAAACCTGTTAAGCTTACATCGGGTTCGCGTGAAAAGTATTATGACTGTATGCCAACAGTTGTATGCGATATGGTGACCGGAGATTCGATAGTTTACTATGTAAAGAGCGGCAGAACAGAAGGCGATATTCTCGAACTCGCTAATCCTTATACAAATGACTGTGTTGTTTGCTATATGATCTACAATTCAGAAGCAGATGAAGAGGTCAAAAACGGCAAAACCGTTACGATCCCTTCAGGCTGGCTGTTCAGCGATTTCTATAACAGCGAATTCAAGGGCGACACAGAATCTGAAAACTATCTTATCACTAACTTCGGCGGTCAGAGATTCCTTGATAGTCCGACCTTTGAAGGTCCTAACGGAAAAGAATACTACACGATCCCAGACTTTACAGCTATCGGGTACAATGGACTTGCTGTTTATGCTTACTCAATAGATAAAGACAGCAGCAATGACACAACAGCTGATAAGGAGATCATGCTTCAGATTTATGATTTCCGAACACATGAGACTAAGCATCGTATACAGATAACTGACGATTCAACAGCAGACAGTATGCCTCAGCTGTTCCGTTCGAGATACTCTGAACAGAGTACGGACGATGAGTATAAACATACAAAACTATTCTGGTATCGGGATGACCGTAGCATTGTATATATTGACGTTACATCACTTATTCGTGATGGAATAAACTCAGACGGAACTCTTGTAACATCAGACGGAACTTCTAAACAGCTCTCATATACCGACGAAAACGGCAATATCCGCAGCATCTATTTATATCCTCATCAGGTGAATACCCCTGTTGATGATTCTCATGCTTCAAATCAGATGGCAGATTTCAAGGTCACAGAGGATTCAAACGGAAGACTCTTCGTAATATGGACAGAGAGCGTGTCGCGTAAAAACGGAGCAAGCTCACAGGAGATCTTTGCTGCTTCTCTCTATTCTGCTCCTGATGATTCAGGCGAAGCTGTTTCTTCAGGCTGGTCAAAGCCGTATCAGCTTACTGATGACGGACATTATCATGATGAGCTTGCAGTTGCTATGACAGGAAATAACCTTCTTGTCGTACACAACAGATTCGATATGGAGCTTGATCTTCCGAATGACGGAAAGTTCTACGATGGAGTAGTTGCGGATCATGACATCCTCAAGATCAGTAATATGAGCCTTGCTGCAACAGTAATGGAGCCGTGCGGTGCGGTCGAAGCAACTGATATTTCAGTATCATATCCCAGCGTTTTTGACAGCGAAATCGTGAACAGCAGCACTTCAGATATTGAACTTCCTCAGTGCGGTAAGGATGTGAATGTTAACGTAACTGTTGCAAACAATGGCCTTACAACTACAAAGGGCTATAAACTGACACTTTATGCAGTTAATAACGGAACTGATACAAAGATCGGTGAAACAGAAATCAATACAGCACTAACACCTAATGCAGAAGAGGAATATACATTCAGCTATACTCTTCCGGATAATATTGACGGATTATGCTTCAAGGCTGTAACTCAGGAACTTAACAAGAATGGCGTTTACTATTCAAATACAAGCGAATATACTTCTGAGCCTATGCAGCAGCGAGCAGATTATTCTATCAGCAATATTTCAGCTTATCAGCTGAATGACGGATTCCACCTTGCTTATACACTCACTAACAATGGCAATGCACCGGCATCAGATGAGGACAGGTTCCTTGTTGTGCTCAACGGTCCTGTTAATATGCATTTCAAGTATTCAAGAGATGAACGCATACTTTCAAATGAAGCTGTTGGCGAACTCGGTATAGGTGAAAGCAAGGAGTATGATATTATAGTTGATATTTCTGAGAGTATGCTCAGAGACTATGGATTTATCACTACTAATCTTTCGGTAAGACGAAGTGAAGAATTCAGCTATGATGACGGTACTTCCTATACAGACTGGTACTATCTCAGTGATTATGGATATGCTAATTTCTATCTGAATATTCCGATAAAAATCGAAGTTTCAGATGTAAGCTTAGAGGTCGGTGAATCAATTGTTCCCGCGGTTTCTATGAAATACAGTGAGCTTCTTGGCAATAATGAGGTAAGCTATTCTGTTGATGATAATACAGTTGCAATGATAGAGAATGGCAGGATCATCGGAGTTGGCTCTGGAAACACTAAGCTTTACACTACTCATATCAAAACAGGTGCAACTGTTGTTTCCGAGATAAGTGTTAAACCGGGTAAAAAGCCGGATGATTATTTTGCTGATATATCTGAGATACTCAAAAAAGCTGAAGAAGATCATACTCAGAAGAAGGGTACTGCTCAGGTAAACAGTAATTATGTTGAAAATGATGACGGATCACTTTCTATTATGCTTTATGATGAGCTCGACAGGATACTCGATGTTTATACTATCGATCCTAAGACTGGCAAAGGCATTGTAGAGAGCGGCGGCTGTGCAGATCTTTCTGCCGACAGTAAGGCAAAGAAATATTATGCTGATATATCCGAACTTCGTGAATGGGCTGAAAAAGATTATTCAGATAAGAACAATGTTACACCTGCTAAGTCAGAGGCTGTTGAAAATGCAGACGGTAAAGTAACTATCACACTGATGGATGATGATAATAATGTCCTTGACACTTACACGATCGATCCGAAAACAGGTAAAGGCACAGACGAGGACGGCGAAAAAGTCGATCTTCCTCAGACTGGAATAACACCGTATATGGCTGCTATGACAGCAGTAACACTTACATTTGCAGCAGCACTGATACTGTTAGGCATGTTTATCATTATGAGATCAGGCGTCATCCGCAAAAAGGAAGACGAATGAACTTAAAGCTTAATTTTTGAACGAAAAGCTTTTGAAATCAACAGATGAGAGCCGGGAACTGTGTTCCTGAGCTCTCACTATCTAAAAATCGGAGGTGAATAATATGGATGACAAGAACAAGCAGAAGGATGCTTCTCAGGACAGATTAAACGAAGATGACCTTAAGGCTGTAACCGGAGGAGAATCAGAGTTTGAAAATGTTCC
Organism: Ruminococcus flavefaciens; assembly: GCA_015067005.1. Taxonomy (GTDB): domain Bacteria; phylum Bacillota; class Clostridia; order Oscillospirales; family Ruminococcaceae; genus Ruminococcus; species Ruminococcus flavefaciens_AA. The sequence continues at coordinate 2,609 of SVNH01000013.1, read as the reverse complement.
GCGTGTCAAGGAGCACGATTACGACGAGAACACTACGAACAACGTTTGATTTCTCCTAAAGACAGGGCTGCTGTAATCCTTTGCAGCAGCCTTGAATCATTATACTCAACAATGCATCAAAACTAAAAGTGTGCTTGATGTATCGTTGAATGTAATGACCACTGATGATCTTTGTTACGAAAAATTAATGATTTGAATTCAGAAAGGAGCAAGCGTATGAGACATAGGATTGCAGCGTCAGTTTTGACTGCTTTGCTGACCGTATCCGGATACTGCTGTACGTATCAGATGATTCAGAGTGATTATACACTTGAAACGAGTGCAGTCTCAATAGAAGAAATACCTGATGAATTCATATACGCTTCTGACTGGATATGGGAGAACAGAATAATTAAAGAAAAATTAACAGAACAGTATAATACGATATTCGACCAGATAATTTCGGGGAATGGTGTAATTAATTATATTGTTAAATGGCAGTCCTATAAGAGCATTACATATGATCAAAGGCGTGGATTTGAAAAGCTGCTTTCGGATTGCATCAATGACTGGAATAAATGGCTCACAGGATATGAAAACTGGCCGTATGAACATATTGAAGTTCATATAATCGGCTGGGCGGTAATATATAAGGACTGCCTGCTTGATCTTCACAGTGAAGAAACAGTTTATACCGAAACAAGATCCTATAATTCACTGTTTGATGTATCAAACGGATATGAGAAGATCCCAGACAAAGAACCTTATGCGCCGGAGAGCAGATTTGATATGTATATGTGGGCAACTGAAGGCTTCACAGACGTTGGCGGATGCGGCGGAGAATGGGGACAGCGTCTGTCAGATAACGCTTATCTTAAAATGCTGGAATGTTCAGATGTGCATATACTTGAACATGAAATAGGGCACGGATTTGGTATGCCGGATTTTTACGGCGGTGAAGGAGAAACTGACGGCTACCCTCCGGGTGGCTTTCCGGGCGGTGAGAGCTCGATAATGATGGCTGGGGCAGCAGACAGAATCACGAATTTTGATGGCTGGATGCTTCGTTATATTTGGACAAAGATCAAAAACGATAAAGGACGTTTTGCTCTTGGTAATACTTCTGAGCAAGAAGCGGTTAAGACGGCTGATACGCCGTACAATGGGGATCCGTTAATGTCAGCAGCTTCATCGGGCAGAATTGCGGATTTCAATGGTTGGATACTTCGCTATATACGGACAAAGCTCAAAGAAGATGACGAGATACCAGGTCTGTTTACAGGCGCAATTATCAATGAAGATCACTGTGATAAAGTTCGCGGTGATGTGAATAATGACGGCGTTTTTAATGTTGCTGATATTGTTGTGTACAGTAAACAGCTTCATTCAAGTAGTTATCAACAGTTTGAAGATGAAGTAGCAGAACTCATCATAAAAGGGTATCTGCTTAATTTACATGAATACTGAAAAGGAGTAAACAAATGAGTGAAAAAAAGCCAGACCGCCGCACCTTAAAAACACGAAAGGCCATCTGTGATGCATTTGCAGAACTGCTTACAAAAAAAGAGTTGCATAAGATAACAGTACAGGAGATCTCTGATAAAGCTGATGTCAACCGTGTAACATTTTATAATCATTACCTTGATGTTTACGATCTCTATGACAAAATTGAAGCGGATGTTCTTGTCGAGCTGGGATTGCTAATACTGCGGCTTGATGATATTCGCTCTGATGAATTCTTTTCGTGCCTTATCGGATATATTGATGAAAACAAAAGTATATTCAAGATGATGTTCAGTTCAAATGGAACAAACAAGCTGAGGGAGAAATTCAGCAAGCTTATGGAGGGACTTTTCCGTAAAATCATATGTGAAAAGAAGAATACGGACATAAGTGACAATAGGATCGAATATCTCAGCTGCTACCGAACTCAAGGCTGCATTGCCATTATCGAAAAATGGGTGGCAGGAGGTCTTTCAGAGCCAAAGGAGTTTATCATCAAAACGGTTTCCGAGCTTGATGACAATACCGAAAAGCTGATCTTGAATTGAAAAGATCGTTCATCTTGAGATCGCTGCGCTGAAGCATCGCAGATAACATGATATCTGAATGTGGTTTGTGACGGAATAGTATCTGCATTCTGATTTGATAGCACTATATTTATTGACTTTTTGCAATAATAGTGTATAATAATAACATATAAATACACGTTGTGGGCAGGTATTATATCATGGGATTCTTACGATCATGTCAGCTGGATCTTATGCTTATTATGGCAGGAATATGTTTAGCTGTTACTATATTCAGTATTTTTTCATATTCGTCTAAAACTAAAAAATTCTCTATGTTCATTATGGGAACAAGTGCAGCCATGATGATGTTTGCAGACCGATATGCATACATATATCGCGCAGTTGAAAGCTCAACAGGATATTATATGGTAAGGATATGCAATTTCCTTGTGTTCTTTTTTGTGCTTCTTATTCAGTATTCTTCTAACTGGTATCTAAGTGATAAAATAATAAAAGAGCTTCGACCTGAATGGACTGAAAAGAAGCTATGTCCTGACGGAACGGAGCTGACAGAGAAAGACAAGAAAGAGCTTAAACCTATCGAAATGATTAAGCTCG
>SVNH01000012.1 GCA_015067005.1 Ruminococcus flavefaciens | reverse complement strand
GGTGGGGACTACAGGGCTCGAACCTGTGACCCTCTGCTTGTAAGGCAGATGCTCTCCCAGCTGAGCTAAACCCCCACAGCTTTTCATCAGAACTTAACCAGTGCCCTGACGACGATATTAATTATATCACAATGTGAGTGGTTTGTCAAGCATTTTTTGAAAAAAATTTCAGTTTTTTTCAAATTCGTCATTCAGGGCTTTAATACGTCATTCAGCAGGGATTCTATCCGACAATTTCTCTGTTGAACAGCTTTATAACATCCATTTTCAAGGTCTTATGCTCAGGGGCAGAGAGTTCCGGATCTGCAGCAAGGAGTTCCTTTGCACAGTTCTGCGCCTTGTTCATGAGCTCCATATTGCAGGCGATGTCTGCTATTTTCAGCGGCGGCAGACCATGCTGAGCATTTCCGAAGAAATCTCCCGGGCCGCGCATTTTCAGGTCCTCCTCAGATATTTTGAAGCCATCAGAGGTCGAGGACATTATCTTCATGCGCTTAACGCATTCTTCCGAGGTATTATCGGTTATAAGAATGCAGGAGCTCTCAAATTCGCCTCTGCCAACACGTCCGCGCAGCTGATGAAGCTGCGAAAGTCCGAAGCGCTCAGCATTTTCTATTACCATTACCGCAGCATTCGGAACATCTACACCGACTTCAACGACCGTAGTGCAGATAAGCACCTGTATCTCGCCAGCGCGGAATTTCTTCATAGTCCGCTCTTTTTCGGCTGCGCTCATCTTGCCATGCAGCAAAGCAACTGTATAACCTTTGAGTTCGCCGCTTTGAGCATTCTCAGCATAGGTCTTGACAGCAAAGAGATCACTTTCGCTCTCCTCTATCATCGGGCAGACTACATAAGCCTGCCTTCCCTCATCAAGCTTTCCGCGCACAAATCCGAAAGCTCTGCTGCGAAGCTTGCCTGTAACAGCATAGGTCTGAACAGGCTTGCGTCCCTTCGGAAGCTGAGTTATAGCGGATATATCAAGATCGCCATAGATTATAAGAGCAAGAGTACGCGGGATAGGGGTTGCCGACATTACCAGCTTATGCGGAGCGTCGCTCTTTTCCGCAAGTGCCGCTCTCTGAGCAACGCCGAAGCGGTGCTGCTCATCAGTGATAACAAGTCCAAGCGCCTTGTATTCGACATTCTTCTGGATTATCGCGTGAGTACCCACGATAACATCCGTCTCTCCGGAGGCTATCTGCTCATACAACGCAGCTTTTTTCTTTGCAGTCAGCGAACCCGTCAGCAGACACACCTTGACACCGAATGGTTCAAGGAATTCCGAAAGAGTGCGGTAATGCTGCAAAGCAAGTATCTCAGTTGGTGCCATGAGCGCGGACTGCATACCGTTCTTTGACGCAAAATAGCAGGCTGCCGCTGCAACAGCGGTCTTGCCGCTGCCGACATCCCCTTGCAGCAGACGATTCATCGGAACATCGCGGCAAAGATCAGAAACGATCTCTTCTATTGCCTTCTTCTGGTCGCCTGTGAGTTCAAAGGGAAGTCCGGAAGTAAACTCCGATATATCGAGGTCGCTGTTCATCCTGAAGGCAGTATTCCGGCGGCTGCGCTTCTTCATAAGAGCCATACCGAGCTGAAGTTTGAGGAGCTCATCAAACGCAAGCCTCTGCCTTGCGGTCTCAGAAGCAGCATCGCTCTCAGGAAAGTGTATATTCTCCAGTGCCCATGTAAGCGGACAAAGCCCGTACTTTCGCTGGATATTCACAGGAAGCGTCTCGAAAGGCTCTTTTTTCATGAGTTCAAGCGCCTGACGCATATTGGTGCGCACCATATTCACGGAAAGTCCCTGAGTAAGATGATAGACCGGCTGTATCAGGACATTCTCATTCGCACTGATGTAAACAGGCGCACTTATCTCCTTACGCAGAAAATTACCGCTTACCTTGCCGTACATATAATAGGTCTCGCCCTCTTTAAGAGCCTGAAAGCCGTATACATTATTATACATAACGATAAGGATGTCATCAATGCCATCGGTAGCGGCTGCCTTGCATATAACAAGTCCGCCCCTTATCCTCTGCGGCGGCATTTTGCGGAAAACTGTAAGCTTCAGCACGTTATAAGCGCCGCACTCAGCCTGACACACCGGAACGTGTACACGAAAATCAAGATATGCTCTCGGCACATGATATATGAGGTCATAGGGTGAGCCGATACCAAGTTTACGGTATTTTTCTCCCCTTGCCTTTCCAACGCCTTTAAGATATTCGATCTCACTGAACAGATTCGCCGCCATAACGCACCTCCTTGCCGTTAAAAAATCAACTCCCATTACAACCAATGGGAGTTACTGATCATTGATATTATTCAATAGTAACAGAGACCTTTATGTCTTTCTTAGCAGCACCTGCGCGCATGATAGTTCTGAGCGCCTTAGCGATCCTGCCCTGCTTACCTATTACTCTTCCCATATCGTCCGGTGCAACGGAGAGATGGAAAACGATAACACCCTCTTCATCGGGCTCATCTTCTGTTATTTTAATTGCCGACTTATCTTCAACAAGTCCGGCAGCAATAGCATAAAGTAAATCTTTCATTGTTAAACCTCCAAGCAGCTCCGGAACAGAGGCAGAGACTCTTAGTCCCACCTCTTCCGTTAAAGCTGAGATCAAAGAACTCCTTCCTTCTTGAGAAGTTCCTTAACAGTATCAGTAGGCTGAGCGCCCTTAGCGATCCAGTCCTTAGCCTTATCAGCGTCGATCTTTACAACAGAAGGTTCTTTTGTAGGATCGTAGTAACCGATCTCTTCAACGAATCTGCCGTCTCTTGGGTATCTGGAATCAGCAACAACTACACGATAGAAAGGAGCCTTCTTAGCGCCCATTCTTCTGAGTCTGATTTTAACTGCCATTTGTATTCACCTCCATTAAGCGGAATGTATATTTCAAGCGGCGGGAGACCGCATTGAAAGCTGTTATTTCAGTCCTGACATTGGCATCCGTCACTCCCGGATCATATCGGAAGATTTCCGCCGCCTTTGCCTGCCATCTTATCGAAGTTCATGCCGGCAAGATTCTTTCTTGCCTTTCTGAGCGACATCTTACCGTTTTTGCCGGTAAACTGCTTCATCATCGACTGCATCTGATCGAACTGCTTGAGCAGCCGGTTTACATCCTCAACCCTTGTTCCCGAACCGTTAGCGATACGCTTCTTGCGGGAAGGATTGATGATAGAAGGCTTAGCGCGTTCTGCCTTTGTCATTGAGGTTATGATAGCCTCAACCCTGCCAAGCTGACTCTCATCAATATCAGCGTCCTTGATCTTATCGCCGAGACCCGGAAGCATTCCGAGAATGTTCTTCATCGAGCCGAGTTTCTTTATCTGTTTCATCTGATCGAGGAGATCGTCCATATCGAACTTGTTCTCCTTGAACTTCTTGGTAAGTCTTTCAGCCTCTTTCTGGCTCATAACGCTCTCAGCCTTTTCGATGAGGGTGAGAACATCGCCCATTCCGAGGATCCTTGAAGCCATACGTTCAGGGTGGAACTGCTCGAAATCATCGAGCTTTTCGCCCATACCAACGTATTTGATCGGCTTACCTGTAACTGCGAGTACGGAAAGTGCCGCACCGCCTCTTGTATCAGAATCAAGCTTCGACATGAGAACGCTTGTTATACCAACAGCGTCATCGAAAGCCTTAGCAACATTGACTGCATCCTGACCGGTCATAGCATCAACTACGAGCATTATCTCATCAGGCTGTGTTTCAGCCTTGATGTCAATGAGCTCCTGCATGAGAGTCTCGTCGATATGGAGACGTCCGGCAGTATCTATGATAAGGACATCATGACCGTAATCCTTCGCATAGGAAAGAGCATTCTTGGCAATGGTAACAGGATTTTCCTGTCCCATCTGAAATACCTTAACATCTGCCTTCTTACCTACGACTTCAAGCTGATCAATAGCAGCAGGACGGTAAATATCACAGGCTGCAAGCAGAGGACGGTGTCCTTCCTTTTTAAGAAGCTTTGCGAGCTTCGCAGAATGTGTTGTCTTACCTGAGCCCTGAAGTCCGCACATCATGATGACCGTCGGCGGCTTTGATGCGAAGTTTATACGCGCATTGCTGTTACCCATGAGAGCACAGAGTTCCTCATTAACTATCTTGATTACCTGCTGTGCCGGAGTAAGGCTTGAAAGCACCTCTTCACCGACTGCTCTTTCAGTAACGCCCTTGACAAAATCCTTAACGACCTTATAGCTTACGTCAGCTTCAAGAAGTGCAAGGCGCACTTCACGCATAGCGTCCTTGACATCGCTTTCAGAAAGCTTTCCTCTTGATTTGAGTTTTTTGAAGACATTATTCAGTTTTTCAGAAAGTCCTTCAAATGCCATAAGACCACTCCTTTATTTAAAGCAATTTGCTGATATTATCTATTTCATCAGTGATATTATCGCGCAGTTTTTTATCCGGTATGCTGTCCGCACCTGATCTTATCCTGTCAATGCAGGCGCGTATCCCGGAAAGCCTCTCGGCGAATCCGAGTTTCTCCTCATAATTCAGAAGGATATTCTCAGTACGCTTTATCAGGCTCAGCACCGCCTGACGTGTTATCCCGAGCGGATTGCCTATCTCTGCGAGCGAAAGATCCTCGCAGTAATAAAGCTCCATAACATTGCGCTGATGCTCGGTAAGAAGATCGCCGTAGCAATCGAGCAGCATAACAAATCTTAGTTCTTTTGCCATCCGAGCCGCTCCTTCCGAGGTGTAACCTAAAATCACTTTACACATTATATCACGACTCTTCCGATTTGTCAATACCTTTTTTGATGTTTTTCGCATGAGTACAAAGTCAGTGAAGCTTTGATAAAAATAAAAAAAGTATTGTAAAATCATATCGGTTGTGTTATAATAATAAGGTACACGCAGACAAATGCGTAAACTCTAACAAAAAGGAGTGTGCTGTTTATGGTCACTGTTGAAAATCATATCGGTAAAATTTCAGTCTCAGAAAACTACCTTACTCAACTCGTTAAGCATACCGTTACCGGATGCTTCGGCGTTGCCGATGTATGCTGCGTAAATACATTCCGTTCAGTCGTAGCTGCTTTAACATTCGGAAAGGCTTATAAACAGCAGCGCGGTGTCGCTATCCGTACAGACAGAGACGGCGGTCTCGTTATCAACCTTCACATCAAGGTCACATACGGTACCAATATCACCGCCGCTGTCGACAGCATTATCCACAAGGTAAGCTTCACACTCGAAGAAACTGCCGGCATTGATGTTCATAAAATAAATGTCTTTGTCGATGATATGAACGCTTAAAAATACATTTTATATTGGAGGACTTTACTGTGATTAACGGTTCAACGCTCAGAGACGCTATTATTTCCGCCGCTGTTACTATCAACAACAAAAAGCGCGAAGTCGATGAGCTTAACGTGTATCCTGTGCCTGACGGCGATACAGGTACTAATATGTCTATGACTATCGGAAATTCAGTCGCAGAATTAAAAAGACTTCCCGATAACGCTCAGGCTTCGGAAGTAGCTTCAACTGCGGCATCAGCTTTCCTCAGAGGTGCCCGCGGCAACTCAGGCGTTATTCTTTCACTTATATTCCGCGGTATCTCAAAAGGACTCAAAGGCTGTTCCGAGGCTTCGTGCGAAAACTTCGCGGATGCTCTTGAAAAGGGCGTCGAAGCAGCCTACAAGGCTGTTATGAAGCCGGTCGAAGGAACTATCCTCACAGTAGTAAAGGCTGCCGCAGCTAAAGCGCGTGAGATAGCGGCAGATACAAACGATGATGTCGTATTCTGGACAGAGGTCTGCGCTGAAGCAGAAAAAGTTCTCGCCCAGACTACTGAAATGCTCCCTCAGCTGAAAAAAGCCGGCGTAGTCGATGCCGGCGGCAAGGGACTTGTTATCATATTTACCGCTATGCTTGATGTATTCAAGGGCGGCGCTATCGCAAAGCCGGAAGAGGCTCCGGCTAATAACGAATCCTCCTCTGATTCATTCCGTACCGCTGTAAGCGAATACGATGACGAAATAAATTATACATACTGCACTGAATTCATGGTAGAAAAGGACGACAACTGTCCCGACGTATTCATGCTCAGGGCTTACCTCGAAACTATCGGCGACTGCGTAGTCGTAGTTGACGATGAAAAGATAATCAAGGTACACGTTCATACGGACAATCCGGGCAAGGCTCTCCAGAAAGCCCTCGAATTCGGTCATTTCATCAATGATCCCCGCCCGAAGATCGAGAATATGCGTATCCAGCACGAAAATAAGGTCAAGGAAGCAAAGGCTGCAGAAGAGGAAGGCTTTACACCGGCAGAACCCGAGAAAAACTTCGGATTTGTCGCTGTTGCAGCCGGTCACGGTCTTGAGGCTATGTTCACCGACCTCGGCGTTGATGTTGTTGTAAAGGGCGGTCAGACCATGAACCCTTCCACTGATGACATCCTCCGCGCTATACTCAGAACACCGGCACATACTGTATTTGTGCTTCCTAATAATAAGAATATCATAATGGCTGCTGAACAGGCTGTTAAGCTTACCGACCGCAAGGTATGCGTTCTTCAGACAAGAACTATCCCTCAGGGAATCGCAGCTATGCTTGCATTCGATGAATCCGCTTCCCTTTCCGATAACCGTATCAATATGACAAAGGCTTTTGAAAAAGTCTCCACGGGACTTATCACCTTTGCCGCAAGAAATTCGGAATTCGAGGGACACTCTATCAAGGAAGGCGAGATACTTGCACTTGATAACGGCAAGCTTTCATTCACCGAAAAGGACATCAACAAGGCTACATACAAGCTTGTAAAGAAGCTCAACAAGGGTGATGTGAACTATATCACTCTCATCTACGGCGCTGATGTTACTTCAGAAAATGCAGAACAGCTCCAGCAGTTCATACAGAACAAGCTTGGCGACAAAGTTGAGATACTTCTTGTCAACGGCGGTCAGCCAGTATACTACTACATAATCTCAGTTGAATAAGCTAACCGCGCTGACGTTTCATCAAATACACAAAGCCCACGATACATTATCAGTATCGTGGGCTTTTTCAGCTGCCGCCGTTAAAGCACGGCTGCTGTATCAGTTGTTGAGAGCCTTTTCAAGCCATACATTTGCAATGTCCAGTGCCTCGTAAAGTCCGCACTCGCGCTCGGTATTCTTAACGAATGCTTTCATAGGATCAGGCTCATTTGTATCCATCTGGATAACTCTCACCTTTGAAGTAAGCTTTTCGCCGTCCTTTTCCTCAGTTCCGAGTATCTGTATCCAGATGACATACGGATCGCACATATATCCATAGTATATCTGATTGCCGTTCCTCACGAGAGGGTAGCCCTTATAGGTATAAAACTTTTCGTTCATTTTTTCCTCCTTTAATAGATCACGATACGTTCTTGAAATCCTCGCCCGAACCGATCCTCCTGATATTTTCGATAAGATCGTCTACATAAGTCTTGCTGCTGAAGAATTTAGGCTCGCCGTTCACAACTATAAGCGACTTCATAACGGAATAATCATAGAATTCAAATGTAGTTTCGTTATTCCTGAATGAGTCCTTTATCTTTATGACTGCCATAGGTTCACCCGATGGCTTCGGCTCATTTATAGCAAATTCTTCGGCGTATGCATTAACGAGGTAAGAGAAGAACTGTCTGTAACGTTCAGCGTCGAAATCGCTGCCGCCGCGTTTAACGTTAACATCTTCTGTTTTTGCTTCGTTGGTCTTCATGCTGCTGTCCTTCATGGAGATCTCAAATTTCTCTGAAACTCCGTCCGCTTCAGCAGTAAGCTCGCTGACATTCCAGACAAACGATGATACCATCATTCTTGAAGCGATGTCAACAGGCTTTACAGTTGCCCACTGTGCTTTTTCTGTATCAACGGTATATATTACATTTGCTCCTTCAAACATTGCGTTGCTCAGCTTTGCACCATCCTCGGTGAAAGGCTCGCTCATGAGGAGTACATACTCATTTCCGTCATCACATTTCATGGTTGCACGGCAGAAAGGCTCTTTCAGACCGGCAGCTTCAATATCGGAATCGTTACAGTGGTAAGCCTTGACCTTCTTTGCAGCAAGTCCGAACATACCATTTGTGATAGCATTCGATCTTTCGACTGCCAGAAGTGCTTCCATAGGCTCCTTCATAACGTGCTTAGCTGAGCTTCCGCCTGAGTTCTTTTCATCGGTAGTTGAATCATACTCGATGAATATGTCATAATCAATGTCCTTGCGCTCGATACGCAGCGAATTCACCTTAGGGTAGGATTCCTGCGGAGGTTCTTCGAGCATTGTGAGACTGATGAATTCCTCAGCCTTGCAATGGTAATTCGCAGCATATCCGTTAGTTATCGTATAGACGGTATCGTCGTCATCGACGCGCACATAGGTCTGATTTGAAACAGGCGAAACATCACCGATATAAAGTGTTTTCGCAATGCCTGATTCATATACGATCTCAACTGAGATCGCAGTATCAGCAAGTCCGAACTTACCGAAATCGCTGCATTTCTCTTCAACTATCGAAGCTGATGTAAGATTATTTGCATTGCTTGCAAGTGTTGATACCATATCTTTATCGACCGGAAGATCCTCAAAGCCTTCAATGGTATAAACTGCTGACTTCTCGCCTTCTGCCGGTGATTCCATAACTGCTTTATAGCTGCCTGAATCGTTGGTTACCTTGACTGTTTTCACAACACCATGCTGATGAGATTCTTCCATTGTATGTGAACCTACTTTGACAGTGCTGTCCTCAACAAGAACAAGATCCGCATCATTGCTGGTAGTATCCTGTACAGAGGCAGAGGATGAACTTGTATCATCCGATTTGTCTGTGACCTTCAGTGCGATAAGACCGCCTCCCAGCACAGCAACAGCTGCGCCGAGAGCAATAATAGTACTTGTTTGTTTTTTCATCGGTTCTTTCTCCATATCAGTACAAAGATTCCGATACCTGCAACTATCAGCGGGATAATGAAGATAACTATTACCTTGATCCTCTTATCCTGAGTTGAAGTTGGAGCTATAACAGCCTGCTGAAGAGCCTTATCAGGTATGATGATAGTTTCTGACTGCTTGCCTGTCATAGTATTGAGTGCATTTACGAGGACACTCGCATTATTGTAGAGGTTTGACTGCATGAGATAAACAGGGCTTGTAAGATAGCCGCTTCCGAGAACCATAACATGGCTCTTAGCTATCTTATAGCTGTCTATCTGGTCGCCTATCTGCTTTTCTTTTCTTGAAACAGCAGCGATAGTCTTTACATCTGCGCTGTCCATCTTATCACTTGTGATGATGTCGAGATTGAATGCAGTATCATGAGTCTCAAGCAGAGAAGAAGTAATAATGTCATTATTCTTCTTGAGAATATTCAGCTCCTGAGAGAAAGGAGCAACGATATACTTTGAATTGCTGATCTTTTCTCCGGCATCTTCATTTTCTGACTGCACGATCTGAATATCTACCTGACTGTTGCTCATGAAGCTCTTGTCATCAACGAGTATTTGTCCCTCATTAGGAGAGATGCTCCATGCTTCGAGGAATTCCTTGATATGAGGAGTGTTTGTAGTCATAGGATCAGTGATAAACAAGAGATTCTTGTCATACTTTCCATCGTTATCAAGGAACTTCGAGATCTTATCAATGATAGACTCATCAAAATCAACCGATGGCATCGGTATCACTAACATATCATACTTTTCGGGATCTATCTCATCCTTGGCAAGATCAATATCTGTGCAGAAATATCCGTTCTTAACGAGAAGCTGATCGCGCAGACCGCTTACTGCATTGCCGTAAAGCTGAGATTCTGCATAGTGTGATACATCGTAGATTTCGCTGCCGTTGAGCTTTGAAGCGAATGCTACATTGATAGGGTGAGCGTCTGTAACGTTCATGATCTCAGAAGTTATCATGCTTTCACCTGCAAAAACAAGTGAAATAGAAGTCTGATTGGAAGTATCAGGAGCGATCATCGAACCGACTGAGCTCTTATCAATAACACGAACTCTGTCATCACAGTAAACAACCATGCTCTGTGAAGTTATCTCAGCGCCATAAATATCACTGTATTTCTTAACAGCCTTAGGATCCTTGTCAAGATCAACGTATCTTACCTTGACGCTGCCCTTGCCCTTTGTTGAATACATCTCGTATTTTTCAAGAATTATCGGGATCATATCAAAAGGACAATCAAGGTTTATTTTGTACTGCTTGAAATAATCCTCAATATTCTGTGCAAGAGCACTGAACTCATCCTTGTTGCAGGTAACGATTATTTCAACGTCTTTATCAAGCGTGTTTTTAAGATAATCAATAGTCTCATCGCTGAGTTCGTATCTCTTATCAGCAGTGAGGTCGATTTTCAGCGGCTGACGCTTTACCATATATGAAGCCATTGCATTGAGTATGATAACTATTGCAACAACAAGCGCTGTCACTATCAGCGACATTGAGCCGTATTTAACTTTTTTCAGGCTGACAGGACTGCTTTTTTCCTTGTTTTCAGCCTTATTCCTGACTTTTTCGTCAACTTCAGGTTTCTTCATCTGAATCTGTACCTTCCTTTCCCAATGTTATCAGCTCCAGCGTCTTTTCTCAAGAATTCTTACAGTGAAGAAATTAAAGAGGAAAGCTGTGCTGAGGTAGAAGAGTACGCTTGTGAGATTGAAAATTCCCTGAGTGAACTCTATATATCTGCTGTAAAATGAAAGCTGAACAACAATATCGTAAAGCCACTGGCTTGAGATCCTTTCTGTAAAGGAATCTGAAAGGTATACGAAGAAAAGTACAGCCATTGAGAATACTGCCGCTGTCATCTGGTTTTCGGTAAGTGCAGAAATGAAGATACCAACAGCGATAAACGCAGCAGCAAGAAGAAGCATTGCAAAATAGTTTCCGAGGAGAGTTGCCCATACAACATCACCAAGGATGCCGAGTATGATCGAATATACGAATATGATACTCTCAGCTATAACAAAGATAGTCATAGCTGCAAGGTATTTGCCCACAACGATCTCCCAGAGCCCGATAGGAGCAGTAAGAAGTCCCTGATCGGTACGGTTTTTCTTTTCTTCACTCAGAAGTCTCATCGTGAGGATAGGAATGAGGAAAAGAACTATCCTGAACATATTGCTGAACAGCGGTGATGTATCCGTATATCCCGACTGTATCACCTCATTATAGAAGTAATAACCGGAAAACACATAGAATACTGCCAAGAATACATAAGCAACCCCGGACGTAAAGAATGCGCCCATTTCACGTCTGTATATCGCGCCCATTACTTTTCACCCCCGTTATCATCTGCTGAAGTCTCAGCGCTTTCGCTTCCTTCATCGGAAGGAGCAGCATTTTCAGTCTCACTGCTGTTATCAAATACAAGATTGATACGCGGACGCGGTTTACCGTCATTTCCGTTGTTTGAGCCTATCTGCTCGCCCATAGTTATCTTAAGGAAGATGTCCTCAAGAGTGAGGTCTGAAAGCTGAAGCATGAGGATATTCCAGCCTTTTTCACTGCAAAGGGCATTTATAGCGCGTCTTACATCGGTTTTTCCGTCTGTCTCGACATCGTAATCGTAAACGCCTCTTTCACGCTCCATATCTGCGCGGACATACTTAACACCGTCAACAGCACGAAGTGCAGTAACTATCATATCCTTATCAGAAGCTGTATGTGTAGGACCTTCGATACGAAGAGTCATCTTGTGCTCGTTTGTAATACTTTTTGCGATCTCATCAGCAGTACCGTCAGCAGCAACAACGCCCTTGTTGATAATGATTATCCTGTCGCAGACAGCCTGTATTTCGGGGAGAATGTGTGATGAAAGGATAACTGTATGGCGCTTGCCGAGTTTCTTGATGAGTGTTCTTATCTCTATGATCTGATTCGGATCAAGACCAACAGTAGGCTCATCAAGGATGAGTACAGGCGGATTGTTTATAAGTGCCTGCGCCAGACCTACTCTCTGGCGGTAACCTTTTGAAAGGTTCTTGATAAGACGGCCTCTGACATCAGAGATCTTGCAAAGATCGCAGACATCTTTAAGATGTGCCTTTCTTGAAAGCTTGCACTTCTTGAGATCGTAGACAAAATTGAGATAACCGTCAACGGTCATATCAACATAAAGCGGCGGAATCTCAGGAAGATAGCCGATATTTGCCTTTGCCTTCTTCGGATCTTCAAGAATATCAGTTCCATTTATAAGTATCTGACCGGATGTTGAAGAAATATATCCGGTAAGCATATTCATAGTAGTTGACTTGCCTGCTCCGTTAGGTCCGAGGAAGCCGAGTATCTCTCCCCGCTCGACCTTGAAGCTTATATCATTTACGGCTTTTTTATCACCGTATCTTTTGACTAAGTTTTTAACTTCTATCATCAGATGTCCTCCCTTTTAGAAGTTACTGAAATTTGCTGCCGCACAGCAGCCTTAATTATGTTACCTCACCAGTGTGACAGCACGGTGAAAACAATCTGAATATTATATGTCTGTCCCGGCTGAGAGTATGTCCTTTTTTATCTGTGCTTTAAGTTCGTCAAGCGATGCGAACTTCATCTCGGGACGGATAAAGCGTTTAAAGCAAACATCTGCGTTTTTTCCGTAAAGATCGCCATTAAAGCCGATGATGTGCGTCTCTGCGAGCGGTCTGCGAACACCCTCTATGGTAGGCTTTACCCCAACATTAGTGACCGATGGCATGACCTTTCCGCCAACATTGGTGAACGTACTGTAAACGCCGAACTTCGGCACCAGCTGTCCCTCGGAAAAATGTTGATTTATCGTGGGAAAGTCGATAGTCCTGCCGATGTGATTTCCGTTTGAGACCTCAGCGTTTATGAAGTAGTTAAAGCCAAGAAGAACGTTTGCCGAAGCAACGTCGCCTTTCAGCAGGAGCTCCCTTACACGGCTCGACGAAACAATACTTCCGCCGTATTCTACCGGACTTACGACCTCGACCTCAAAACCGAAGCGCTTTCCGAAGTCCATAAGTTCATTTGCTCCGCAGGCAGCATTCTTTCCGAATCTGAAATCATTCCCGCAGCATACATGAGCAGCCCTCAGCTGACGGCAGAGTATCTCCTCAGCAAATTCCTCGCCTGAGAGACTGCAAAGGCTCTCAAAAGGCGGACTTACAATATCGTCCACACCTATCTGCTCGCAGAGCAGTATTTCCTTCTCTGTTCTGGTATAGATATAGCCCTGAGTTCCGCCTGCTTTTCTGAGAACGCAGTCAGGCTCGAACGTAAATACCAGAGACGATAGCCCGTTTTTTTTCTGAGCAAGAGCCGCATTTATGACAGCTCTGTGTCCGAGATGAACTCCATCGAAAAGCCCCAGCGCGACCGCTGTTCTTTTACTTTCCATAGCCTCACCCCAGATTCTTTCCTATACGAAGTATGCCGTTTTCACGGTCAGCGACAGCTGTTCCGATGAAACCGCCGTCATAAGCGTAAACGCGGTAATCATCACAGCCGGAGCGGATATCACGGACTTTTCCGAGGTCAAGCTTAACGCCGTTGCGGTACATCCTTGTCTGAGCCTCACCGAGTTTCAGCGCAGGCAGACTTACAAACACCCTGTCCACAGGGAGTATAAGCTCTTCGAGTCTGGAATCATCACGCGCCTGCTGTATCTGCTCAAAGGTATAGCAGTCATCAAGACCAAAGCCGCAGGATGAAGTCCTGACAAGTGAGGTCATGATACCGCCGCAGCCAAGCTTCTGACCGATGTCATTTATAATAGTACGGATGTAAGTACCCTTTCCGCAGACTATTTCAATAAGTCCTTCACGCTTATCGGGATCATATTCCGATACTGAAAGCGAAGCGACCTCTATCTCACGCGGCTGACGCTCGACCTCAATCCCCTGCCTTGCAAGGTCATAAAGGCGTTTTCCGTCCACCTGAACAGCAGAATACATAGGCGGGAGCTGCATTATCTTTCCAGTAAACTCGGGAAGTACAGCCAGCAGATCCTCGCGGCTGACCGGCATATCCGAACACTCCTGCACCTCGCCCCACACATCCTGAGTATCGGATGTGCAGCCGAATCTGAAGCCTGCAAGATAGCTTTTGGTATTATCCGGCATAATATCACAGGCTTTCGTAGCATTACCGACAAATACCGGCAGAACGCCTGTCGCCATCGGATCGAGAGTTCCGCCGTGACCGAGACGTTTCATCTGTAATATTCCGCGCAGCTTCGCAACAACGTCAAATGAAGTGAAGTCCTGCGGTTTATTGACACATAGGATACCGTTCATCAGCCAATAGCCCTTTCAACAGCCTCGATAAGCTGTTTTTTTATGTCGCTGAGTTCGCCTGTCATCGAACATCCGGCAGCTTTAGCGTGACCGCCGCCGCCAAGTGTCTGGCATATCTGCGAAACATTGACATCGTTTGCCGATCTGAACGAGCATTTGAAATCGTTATCACGCTCGCGGATAAATATACCCACTTCTGATTCTTCAAGCTGGATGGTTATCGGTGCAAATCCTTCGAGTTCATCCATATCTATGCCCATATCTTCAGCGATCTGCTTAGTAACAGTAATGATATTGAGCTTGCCGCCGAGATAAGTCTCCATGATCTCGGTGATCTTGCTTTCGAGCTTCATTCTTCCGGCAGACTTGACATCAAACATATACCTGTTGATACGCGCAAAATTGATATTATAGCATCGCATCATCTCGGCAGCTATCTCATGTGAACGCGGAGTAGTGCAGTCATACTTGAAGCATCCGGAATCGGTAGCGATACCTGTATAAAGACAAGTAGCACAATGCTCCGTTATCTTCATGCCCATATATTTTGCAAGGTCATATATCACCTCACAGGCAGCGGCTGCATTTCCTCTGAGCAGAGTTTTTTCAGCATAGTCCTTATTCGAGATATGGTGATCTATGCAAAGCTGTACCCGTTCGCCATAGACCTCATTATATCTGCCCATAAGCTTATTATCGGCAATATCTACTGCAATAACGGTCTGCGGCTCAAATTCTTCACCTAAGCCGACAGAGGTTATAAAATCATATCTCGAAGGGATCTCGTCATGGCAGACCACTCTGCTGCGAACGCCAAGTTCTGTGAGGATGTCCTTCAGACCGAAGCCTGCACCGATACAATCTCCGTCGGGATTCTGGTGTATCAATATGACTGCGTCCTTACAGTTACGGAGAAACACCTCCGCCTCGCTGAAGCCGATAAACATATTATTCCTCCTCCGGTTTGCTGAGCTGACTGAGTTTGCGGCTTATTTCCGCACTTCTCTCTATCGAGTTATCAGCAACGAAAGTAAGCTCCGGTGATTTTCTCATTTTAAGACGGTGAAAGAGTTCGCGGCGTATAAAGCCTTCCGCACTTTTAAGTCCCTTCACCGATTCCAGTGTTTTTTCCATGCCTGCAAAGCTTGAGACATATATCTTGCACGATGACATATCGCCGGAGAGATCCGTTCTCACGATAGTGAGCATCTTGTCTATCCTCGGATCTTTAAGTTCGCGGAGGATAGCTGTCATCTCACGTTTTATATCCTCAGCCATGCGGCTGTTCTTGAAATTAGGCATTTTGATCCTTTCGTTATATCAAAGATTGACAGTAAATCCGCTGCCTTCGCTTTCTTCGTGCTTTTCGCCTGAAACAGTCTTTTCTTCTTCAGGAGCAGCTTCCTCAGCAGCGTTCACATTCTCATTTTCAGGAGCATTGCTTTCTTCAGTATTAATCTCTTCAGCCTTTTCTTCCTGACTGCTTTCAGCTTCCTGATCAAAGAAACCTTCACCTGTAACTATCGAATCGAAAGCCTCGTCTTCCTTGCTGCAGCTGTAATCGGGGATGTCGTCATCGCCCTCTTCGCCGTAGTAGATGTCAGCATATTTATCATAATCAGGTTCAAGTTCAACATCGCGGACAGGTCTTTCGATGCCCATAAGGTCATCAATAACGTCCTCCTGTTCCTCGATGGCACTGCACTGACCAAGAAGTATTTTCTTCACCGACTGGAAGAAGAAAATATCAATAGGACCAAAATCCTCCCAAGCCAGAGCTTCATCGCAGTATTGAAGCATATCTGCTGTACTCATTCTGTTATTATCCATTCATCTGACCTCCCTTTATACTTTTCAGCAATAGCTGATACATCAATCCTCGCGGTATTCCTCAACAACGTATGTCTCGAAAATATCGCCTTCCTTAACATCGCTGAACTTTTCAAGGCTGATACCGCACTCATAGCCTTCTGCGACTTCCTTTGCATCGTCCTTGAAACGCTTCAGACCAGCGATCTTATCATCAGCAATGATGATACCGTCACGTACTACTCTTACCTGTGAGCCTCTTGTTACCTTACCGCTGAGAACGTAGCTTCCGGCAACCATACCGACATTAGAGATCTTGTATACCTGACGCACCTCAACTCTTCCCTGTTCAACATCTCTGAACTTAGGAGCGAGCATACCCTTCATAGCTGTGGATATTTCCTCGATAGCATCATAAATGATACGGTAAAGTCTTATATCAACGCCGTCTCTTGCAGCGTTTTCAGAAGCGACCGGATCAGGTCTTACGTTGAATCCAACGATGATAGCGTTAGAAGCAGCAGCGAGCATAACATCGCTCTCCTTGACAGCACCAACTGCACCGTGGATAACTCTTACTCTTACCTCGTTATTTGAAAGCTTTTCAAGTGACTGCTTTACAGCCTCAACAGAGCCCTGAACGTCAGCCTTTACAACGATAGGAAGCTCCTTGATCTCACCCTCAGCGATCTGGCTGAAGAGGTTATCAAGAGTGACCTTGCGGTAAGCGTTGAACTGTTCCTGCTTCTGCTCATGCTTTCTCTGCTCAACGAGTTCACGGGCAAGTCTTTCATCCTCAACAGCATTGAAGATGTCGCCTGCACTCGGAACTTCTGCAAGACCTGTGATCTCAACAGGAACAGAAGGACCTGCGCTCTTGACTGTTCTACCCTTGTCGTTAGTCATTACGCGGACTCTTCCGACAGCAGTGCCGGCAATAAGAACATCCCCCTGACGGAGAGTACCGTTCTGCACGAGAAGTGTAGCGATAGGACCTCTTCCCTTATCAAGACGCGCTTCGATAACAGTACCCTTTGCAAGTCTGTCCGGATTAGCCTTGAGTTCCTTGACCTCAGCTACAAGGAGAACGTTTTCGAGAAGTTCGTCGATACCTTCGCCTGTCTTTGCAGATACAGGAACGCAGATAACGTCACCGCCCCAGTCCTCACATACGAGGTCATATTTTGTAAGTTCTTCCTTGATACGATCCGGATTAGCGCCTTCCTTATCCATCTTGTTTATAGCAACGATGATAGATACTCCGGCAGCCTTTGCGTGGTTGATAGACTCAACTGTCTGCGGCATGATACCGTCATCAGCAGCAACAACGAGGATAGCAATATCAGTGATATTAGCACCTCTTGCACGCATTGAAGTGAATGCTTCGTGTCCGGGAGTATCGAGGAAAGTGATGTCCTGACCGTTGATATTTACCTGATAAGCACCGATATGCTGAGTGATTCCGCCTGCTTCACCTGCGGCAACATGAGCATTTCTGATGCGGTCGAGGATAGAAGTCTTACCGTGGTCAACGTGTCCCATTACAACTACAACAGGGCAGCGCGGCTGGAGGTTTGTATCATCGTCGTCAGTATCGTCGATAAGACGTTCCTCAATTGTAACAATAACTTCCTTTTCTACCTTTGCGCCCATTTCCTCTGCAACGAGTGAAGCGGTATCGAAGTCTATCTCCTGATTGATCGTAGCCATAACACCAAGCTTCATAAGCTGCTTGATGACCTCAGTAGCGGCAGCCTTAAGACGTGTAGCAAGCTCACCGACTGTTATTACATCAGGGATAAGAACCTTGAGCTGCTGTTTCCTTGCACGTTCGAGTTCAAGTCTCTTGAGCTTTTCAGCCTCAGTTTCTTTTCTTGAATACTGCTGGCGGTTTCTCTGAGCGGATTTCTGATTTATCTTCTGCTTCTTTGAAGAGTAGTTCTCATTATTATGCTTGTTTGAAGAAGCCATATTGTCATAGCGCTCGTTATACTTATCGAGATCAACGTAGCTTCCTCTTGTATCGACCGTTCTGCGCTGTGAAGAGGTCTGAGCGGTCTCTGAGCTGAATGAAGCGTTGAACTTTGTACGCTCGCCTCTGTCCTGAGCCTTAGCCTGCTCCTTTTTCTTTTCCGGCTTTTTCGGTTTTGTATTCTGTACCGGAGCAGCTGCCTTAGGCTTTTCTTCGTGCTTGACCTCCGGCTTGATCTCCTGCTTTGGTTCCTGCTTGGTTTCAGGCTTTACCTCAGGCTTTGGCTCCTCTGCCTTCTTTTCAGGCTTTGGCTGCTGCTTTGGCTCAGGCTTTGCCTCGACCTTTGGTTCTGGCTTAGCTTCCGACTTTTCAGCAGGTTTAACAGCTTTTTTCTTTGCCGGTTCAGCAGGCTTTTCCTGCTTAGGCTCTGCCTTTTTAGCAGCCGGCTTCTTTTCTTCCTTAGACTCCTTCTTTTCAGCAGTCTTCTTTTCCTTCTTAGGCTCTGCCTTAGGTTCTTCGGATTTCCTCTCAGGCTTAGGATCATTCTTTGAAGCGAAGTAATCATCAAAAGACTTAACCTCATGAAGCTTTGTATAATGCTCCAGTATCATATCCATTTCCTGTTCAGTAAGACCTGATGCGGTCTTCTTTTTATTATCGCCTTTTTCAGCGAAATAATCAATGAGTTCCTGAGAAGCTATCCCAAGATCTTTTGCAGCGTCACTAAGCTTTATTTTTTTTGCCATAGGCTCATATACCTCCATTACATATTCCGCAGACAGCGGAAGGAATTAACGTTTCATGTAAAAATATATGTCATCACAGCAATATCTGTGTTTATTCTTTGAATATACGCCCGAAAGCATCAGCGAACCCCTTATCGCATACAGCAATGACAGCCGTGTTTTTTCCGCACAGCACCGCAAGCTCTTCCTTCAGCATACCGGTATCTATCACCGGAACCCCGCACTTTCCGCAAACAAATGCGACTTCCTTGAGAGTTCTTGCCGAAGCATCAGAAGCTGTAAGAACGCAGAATGCTTTACCGTTCTTAACACTGTCACATACGCTGTCGAAGCCCTTAACGGTTTTACGCGCTTTATTGCATATAGTCAGCAAATCAGCTATCCTGCGAGTCATTTGCGAGTTCATCCGCCATCACCTCATAGACGTTTTCCTCAATTTTGCATGAGAATGATTTTTCAAATCTTCTGCCCTTGCGAGCCTTGTCAAAGCATTCCCTGCTGCGGCATATATAAGCGCCTCTGCCGGATTTCTTTCCGGTAAAATCGAGGCTTATCTCACCTTCCGGAGATTTCACAACACGTATGAGTTCCTTTTTTGATCTCATTTCTCCGCAGCCAAGACACATTCTCATAGGTATCTTTTTCGGTTTCATATTATTCCTCTGTATTTTCAGCAGTTTCTGCGGCAGTATCATTATCTGCTGTCTCAGCCGGCTGCTCATCGAAGGATGTTATTTCATCAGCCATTTCAGGCTCTTCATCTTCTGAAGCTGT
This sequence comes from Ruminococcus flavefaciens, assembly GCA_015067005.1. Taxonomy (GTDB): domain Bacteria; phylum Bacillota; class Clostridia; order Oscillospirales; family Ruminococcaceae; genus Ruminococcus; species Ruminococcus flavefaciens_AA. Next base: position 82,043 of record SVNH01000012.1, on the reverse strand, counting down.
TGAAGCTAACGGCTCAGGTGCTTTGAAATCCGGACTGAGTTCCGGTGCTTCATCGCCTGTAAGGGTATCGAACTGAGGCTTGATGTCGATCTTGAAGCCGGTAAGCTTAGCCGCAAGCTTAGCGTTCTGTCCCTTATTGCCGATAGCAAGTGAAAGCTGATTGTTCGGAACGATAACAGTACATATCTTCTCTTCATATGAAGTGATAACAGTCTTGAGAACCTCTGCCGGAGCAAGTGCTCTTGCGATGAATTCCTCAGGGACCTCGCTCCACGGGATGATGTCGATCTTTTCGCCGCTGAGTTCATTAACAACAGCAGTGATTCTTGAACGCTTTGAACCTATGCAGGCACCGACTGCGTCGACGTTCTCATCCTTTGACCATACTGCGATCTTTGTTCTTGAACCTGCTTCACGGGAAATAGACTTGACCTCAACTATACCGTCATAGATCTCAGGAACTTCAAGCTCAAAAAGTCTCTTGACGAGATCCTTGTGAGCACGGGAGATCTTTACAACAGGCTTCTTGTTCTTTCCGATGATGCCTGTAATATACACCTTTACAGGCTTGCCCTCAACAAGTGTTTCGCCCGGGATCTGCTCATTGCGGAAGAGATAGAGTTCTGTTCCCTGATAAACTACTGTAACAGTACCTCTGCCGGGCTCTACCTGTGAAACGGTAGCAGTTATGCACTCATGCTCTTTCTGCTCGAACTTGCTAAGCATCTGCTCGCGGTTGATCTCTCTGAGATCGCCCTTAATGGACTGCTTTGCAGAAAGTGCAGCCATTCTGCCGAGCTTTGAAATATCTATCTGCTTGATTATAGTACCGCCGACATACGCATCAGGATCAATAGTCTTTGCAACGTCGATGTTTATCTCGTTCTCGTCGATCGGATAATCATCAATGACCTCCTGAATGATATACATCTCAAACTTCTTTGTTGCGGGATCTATCTCCACACGGATATTTTCCTCGCTGTGCGGATAAGCCTTTCTTGCTGCCTTGAGCATAGCCGACTTTACCTTGTCGATAAGGAGCTCTGTCTCAACGCTGTTTTCCTCACCGAGAGATTCGAGAGCGGTGAAAAAATCGTTATTCTTGTTCATTCTGTTAATTCCTCCAGTATAATTTTATTTATGGGTAATTGATCTTTTGATCAGAAGTCCAGATAAAGCTTGACAAAGGCAATATCAGCAAGCGGATATTTCTTTTCCTCGCCGTTTTCGAGTGTAACGCATACACCATCTTTATCAGCACTGCTTAGTGTAGCAGTGATCTCCTTTTCACCGTCTTTTTCCCTGATAAAGCGAATCCTTACCTTGTCTCCGCAGCAAACCTCGAAATGTTCCTCTTTTACGAGCTCTCTTTCAAGACCTGCCGAGCCGACCTCAAGCATATAGCTCTGGGAGATCGGATCTTCTTTGTCGAGTATATCACTGATAGGTGCGGTAGCACGTTCGCAGTCAGCAATGGTAATACCCTCGTCCTGATCTATGAACACTCGCAGATACCACATTGCACCCTCTTTTTCATAGCAGACATCCCACAGGAAATATCCGAGTTCATCTGTTATAGGCTTGATGAGATCATAGACCTTCTGTTCTGTGCCGCCGAATTTCTTGAATTTCATAGGCAATCGTCCTTTCCGGACTTCTCCTTTCATTTATTTCTAATAGTCCCTATACAAACGAAAGACCGGAAGTTTCCGGTCTTTTGCTTTAACTATCATCATAAAGTATTATACCACTCTTTTTCTGAAAAATCAAGTGTTTTTCGGAAATTTTTTCTATTTTTCCATGTTTTTGTCGGCTTTTTCTCCCGCGCAGACGTTTTTGAAGCTCCGCTCTTGACATTCTCACTATATTTATAGTATAATTGATATGATTATGACCGCATATATATGAGAGATAATGCGGCTTATGGAAGGAGTCTTCAGCATAATGAAGAATATATCAAGATCCGCTGCGGCTGTACTTGCACTGTCTTCAATGCTTGCGTGTGCATATTCGTGCAGCAAGTCTTCCGGCAGTGACGATTCAAGCACAGCACCTACAACTCAGGTAATAACTACCGAACCTGTGAATCTTGGCAACCCTATGGAAATAACATGGCTTGCTGATTATGACCTCAATCCGCAGTCGCCGAACGAGGAACGTCCGGCTGCACTCGCAGTATTTGAGGATAACTACGGCGGCAAGGTGAAATACGTTCAGACCTCATCCGGCGAAATGCTTACAAAGCTCAGCGAGATGCTGAATGCCGGCGAGGAAGTTGATATGTTCCCATACGATGCAAGCGCCGTTCCAAGCGGTGTTATGCGGAACCAGTTCGCGCCGCTCGATGATGTATACGATGAACTCGGAATGAATATCAGCGGACTCTGGGACGATATGAAAGGAACTATCGAATCATATGCATATAACGGCAAGCACTATGTGATACCATATAAGCTTTCAAGTCCTTTCATGATAACTTACAGCCGAAAACTCATGCAGGAAGAGGAACTTGCAGATCCCTATGAGCTCTATCAGAACGATCAGTGGAACTGGGACATCTTCATGGAAATGATGGAAAAATTCACTTCCAAGGTTCCGCCTTTATCAAGATACGGCATCACCGGCGATTTCGGACAGGCTCTGCTCCAGTCTACCGGAAAGAATGTCGTGCTCTACGACGGCAAGAAATTCTCCAGCAACCTCTCCGATCCTTCAATCGAAAAGGCTGAGCTCCTCATGCAGGATATCGCTGCAAAAAGTCTGTATAATCCTAAATGGAAATCAAGCTTTCCAAGCAACGGCGCTACTCTCTTCTTTGCTTCAAAGGACTGGTCTATTGCGGAATCCAACGCAAATAACCCGGATATGGACCTTATGGTAGTTCCGTTCCCTAAAGCTCCGGACGCTGACAAATACTGCATCACCTGCGATATTAACGCTAAAATGCTCGTTGCTAATTCCAAAAAAGCAAAGGGGGTTGCAACATATATAATGTGCGAACGATATGCAGCAAAGGATCAGAAATATCTCGATGCCGCAAAGCAGAAGGCACTCACTGCAAAGAACTCTATCCTCGGAACCCCCGAAGCGTTCATTACCGAAGAACAATATGATGCAATACAGTCCTACCTTGACACATCGAAGTTCACCCCTGCTAACGACTTCGCTTACGGTATGGGCGAAAAAATGCACAGCTACGGCGAATACACCTATGATACAAGAGGTGCTATGGAAAACCTCACGACTGCTCTTCTCGAGCCTGCCGAGCCTGTCGATACATGGGAGAAACTCCGCGACTACGTTAAGCCGGTGATCGACAAGGAGATCGAGGCTTTCAATAAATAAAAATCATGTCCGGCAATGTGGCTTTAGCCTGATTTGCCGGACTTTTTTTGTTGAATACGTCCAAAATCAGTGCGAATTATAGGGCAATGTGTTAAAAAATAAAAAAGCTTTGTAAAAATACGTGACAAGATGACTTTACTGTGATATAATGTTATCAGGGTGTTTGTACCCTCAGATCTCCCGAAGATCTATTATATAAGGAAGGGATCAGAAAAAATGGACAATAATTATAACGGATTCAACAACGAAGACTCCAACAACGGATATTCCGGATATAATCCTGATTACAGCAATAATAACCGCCAGCAGAACAGCTACGATAACGGTATGCAGAACGGAGGATACGGCGGAGGACATCCTAATAACGGTTATCCTCAGCGGCCTAACAACGGCTATCCTAACGGCAATAACTACGGCGGATATAATAATTATAACTACAACAGCGGAAATTACCGTCCGCGCAGCAATAACGGTCAGCGCAGAAGAAAAGTTTCACGCGATACTCTCCGCAAAAGACAGCTCGGCGGTCTGTGCATCATCGCATTCATCGTACTTCTTCTCGTGATTCTGCTCGCTAAAGCCTGCTCACATGGAGGCGGCGGCGGAAGCACCACTACTGTTGAAACTACTACGGCTACATCTTCAACAACTATCGTAACACAGACTACCGTTCCTGAGATCACAATGGTGACTACAACAGCTGTCGTTACAGGCGCTAACGATCCGAACGGATTCAAGCTTGATAAGTACAGCCTCTACATAGACATCGGTACATCAGACCTCGCTTTTGTTCAGCAGTATCCGGCAGGCTCCGCAGAAGAGGATGAAGTATGGACTTCAAGCGATACTAAGATCGCAACTGTTGACGCATACGGCAATGTAACCGGTATGTCAAGCGGCGAATGCTACGTAACTCTCTCATCCAAGAAGGATCCAAAGCAGGAAGCTACAATAAAGGTAGTAGTTGCAGCAGCAGGTCAGAACAACAACGCTAACGCAAATGCAAACAATAACGCCAACGGTAATAATGCACAGCAGGGCGGCGCTCAGGCAGGGGCTAACAACAATAACGCCGCAGCTGATCAGCAGCAAGGTGCTCAGGCTGGCGCCAACAACAATAACAACGCCGCAGCTAATCAACAGCAGGGCGCTCAGGCTGGCGCTAACAACAATAACAACGCCGCAGCTAATCAGCAGCAGGGCGCTCAGGCTGGCAACAACGCAAACTGATAATATAAAAGAAACCGTCCAAGCAAAACTTGGACGGTTATTTTTTATTCGGACTCCGTATCAGACGGAGTCTTTTTTTCTACGCGGCAGGACTCTATCCTGTGATGTCTTATCTCGATGACCTCGATATTAAGACCATCCGCTTCAAAAGAGATCTTTGTGCCATCGCGCGGAATATCTCCAAGCTCAGCTATAACGTATCCGCCGAATGTCTCATACTTTTCAGCAGGCAGAACTATATCAAGTTCATCACTGACATCCGCAACAGAGGTCGCACCGGGAATGATCCATGTATTATCGCCGACCTTTTCCATATGCGGCTGAGGAATATCATCCTCGTCATCGGAAAATTCGCCGACAAGCTGTTCAACAAGATCGGTGACCGTAATAATGCCGCTCATTCCGCCGTATTCGTCAACGACCACAGCAAAATGATCCGAACCGCTCTGTTTCATCTGTTCAAAAAGCCTGTCCGCCTTCATATTCTCATGTACGAAATAAGGCTCGCGGACAGCATTTTTCATGATATTTTCGCGACTTTTGTCATCGAGACGGAAATAGTCCTTAGCGTCAAGAACACCAATAACGTTATCAACGCTCTCTCCGCACACCGGAAATACAGAGTGTCTTGTCCGGTGTATAGTCTCTTCCCAGACCTCAATATCATCCGCATCCCACAGCACCGATACCTCGGTACGATGAGTGCAGACCTGTCCGGCGGTCATATCGTCAAAGGCGAAAACATTCTTTATGATACGGTTTTCATCCTCATCAATAGTACCCTTTTCAGCGCCCGCATCCGACATCATAAGGATCTCCTCTTCGGTGACGGTTTCCTCAACAGCCTGCGGATCAATTCCAATAAGCCGCAGTATACCGTTAGAAATGATCCCGGTCAAAACAACAAGCGGAGCCATAACGATCATCGTTATGACTACTGCCGAACTGACGCGCAGCGCGTATTTTTCCGGATCCTTCATTGCAATACGCCTTGGGATGATACTTCCAAACACTAATATCAGCACCGAAAGTATCAGCGTAATGATTATTAAAGAAACATTTAAGGCAACGCTTTCAGAGATCTCAATATCAAGCTTCAGAAGCTTTTCGGAAAGCTTTCCTGAAAAGGCTCTTGCCGCAAAAGCCGCAGCAACAAGCGATGTAAGCATAACAGCACTATGCATAGCTGCAAGCAGTCTTCTTTCGTTCCCGGCAAGCTTTTTTAGTCTCCGTTCACGCTTTCCGCCGCCTGCTGCAAGCTTATCAAGTCTGGAATCGCTCACAGACAATACTGAAGTTTCTGCAAAAGCAAAGAATGCATTAAGAATAATAAGTAAAATTTGCAGAAATATCTGCGCTATCATAATTCTATACCCTTAATCAGCTCTCACCATTTCGTCAACATTTCCGTATTCATCAACAGTCACAAACTTGTTGCCGATGACACCATAAGTAAGTGTCTGGGTATAATCTACACTGCTTCCTTCTGAAACAGTAAGCTTATTTCCGTCTGTTGTATACTTTCCGAATGTATCAGTTTCCATGAAAGTTTTTTCGCCGGAAATAGTGATCTTCAGTTCTGAACCCGTTTCGCCGGAAAAACCTAAGAACTCTCCGCCTGTTACGGTATATTCGCCCGACATATCAGTAGTTGAAGTCTCGCCGGACGTTCTCTTCATGATGATGAAATCCTCACCCATATATCTTACAGTACAAGTTGTTCCGTCGAATGTGGTATCAGCTTCTAAAGTATCGCTGATAACTGCCTTGCCATTCTTGAATGTCAGCATATCGGACATATCTGCTGAAAAAGTGATAGTTCCGTCCGCTTTGAATTCAAAGACCATATCCTCATCATAATCATCTTGGACCTTCCATTTTCCAACGACATTACCGCCCTTGAGTTCAGAAGTATCAACAGAAGGTGTCTCCTTCTTTTCTGTTGTAATATCGCTGATACCGGAACTGCTGGTTGTTGTACTTGCTTTAGTTGAAGCTGCCTTTGTTGTAACTGCTTCTGTTGTAGCCTTTGATGTCGTACCTGTTGAAGAAGCTTCTGACTGATCCTCGGTAGTCTCTTCGGAAGCATCCGAAGAGGCAGCAGATGAGGCAGCAGATGAGGTCTCAGCAGATGAAGAAGATGATGAATCACTGCTCTTGCTTCCGCAGGAAGCAAAAGCACCGGTTATTATCATACATGAAGCAATGATAGCTGCTAATCTTTTCATTTTATTCTCCTTAAAAGCATTTCATCCTCAGATCAGGACTGCTTTGTGAGTTCCTGCTTGAGACTTCCAACAGTGAAAGTAAGCTTATCTCCGTCGAGAGTGTACTTGAGGCTCTTGTTATTGAAGAGTGAAGCGCCCTTGTCGATGCATAAATTCTCACCGTCAGCTGAGTATGTGAAGCAGTTCATGAGGCACATCTTTGACTTATCGCCGTCAACTACGAAACGGAACTCATAAGCATCAGTATTTGCATAGTTTGTCTTGAACTGATCGTAGAACTTACCGCCGGTTACAGTATAAGTACCGTCGAGGACAGCGTTGTCACCCTCAACCTTATCCATTGTAAGGAAGTTCTGACCATTGAGAGTGAAATCAAAATGACCGTTGTCATAAGTATACTTATCAGCTGTGATAGCAGTGCTGCTCATCATAAGCTTGTCGCCGTCGAAACGAACGATGCTTGAAGAATCGAGGTAAACGCTTCCGTTGCCGTTCTCAAGGAACTCATAGCTTCCGTCGAAGCCCATTTCCTTAGTAGCCCATATACCTAAAATATCCTCATCTATCTTGCCAGCTTCGTACTGAGCTGAACTTGAAGATGAACCAGCCTTTGTTGTAGCCTCTGTTGAAGCAGCCTTAGTTGTAGAAGCTGCTGTTGTAGATGCTGATGTTTTAGAAGCCTTCTCAGATGAAGCCTCTGATGATTCATCAGTGCTGTCTGAAGCTGTTGTGGATGCTGATGTGGTTGTTGATTTGCTGCTTGAACTGCTGTCGTCGTCGCTTCCGCATGAAGCAAAAGCACAAGTGATAAGAGCACAGCTCATAAGGATAGCAGTAAGTTTTTTCATAATTATTCTCCTTCTTGGTTTTGGTGTAAAAAAATGATTATTGTATATTCAAAAGCGCATGGCGCTATTTGACTTTTTTAAGGACTCTTTCGCCGCCGTCCTGACGTTTGATAGTGAGTTTATCCCCGGAAAGCACAGCTTCACCTTTGCTGCTTGCGATCCCGTTTTTGCCGTCAAGCACGATCTCACTTCCGTTGAAAGAATAGTCCAGAGCGTCAACAACTGTGAAACGGAATTTATCGTCTTCTATATTGACGCGGAGTTCAGCATCGTCATCAGTGATCCCCAGTCCCTGCACCATATATTCGCGTACCTTGCAGTCCTCAAGGACGTATTCACCGTTATAGCTTTCCTCGTCACTGCTTCCGCAGCGTTCGAGAGAAAGAACAGTGCCGTTAAGATAATAAACGTCCATCTGACTTCCGTCGTACTCAACGAACTTTGCTGGTATCTTTTCGTCATTGAACCAGAGATCATTATCGCTGAAATAAATGTTATCAGGATAGATAAAAATGCTCGCCTGACCGCCTTCATCAAAAACGTATCCGCCGTTGAAAGAATTATCCTCGATCTTCCACGTTCCTGAAATATTATATTCGTTTTTTGAACTGCTGCCTGAATTCCCGCACGAAACGCACGAAGCAAGTAACATCGCAGCAGTAATAGCAGCCGCCGGCTTTCTCATTCCTGTCTCCTTATCCTGCCTTTTTAAACTCCTGAACCGCGCCGTCTACTGAAAGCTTCATTTCCTTATCAGATACAAGGCATTCAAATTCGGAATTATTAAAAAGTGAAGTTCCTTTAATGATCTTCAGCACATTATTCTCCGGTGCATACTCATAAGTAAAGCAATTGTGGACCATAAGTCTGGTTGAATCTCCGTCCTTCACGAATCCGAGAGAATACTCATCGGTATTCGCATACATCTCCTTATAGGTATCATAAACGAGACCGCTGTTGATCGTATAGGAGCCTTCGATACTATCGTTATTGCCGTCATTCTTTTTCATATTCACAAAATTCTTTCCGAGGTAATCTGCGGAAAGAACTCCCTCCTGAAAAGTGTAGTCCTTTTCCTCGAATACGAAATCCTCGACCTTCATGACTGAACCGTCGAATTTCCATATTGACGACATATCTATTTCTATGCTGCCAACACCATTATCACTGAATATGTAGCAGCCTTTAGTACCCTCTTCTTCAGTGTCCCACCGACCGATTATCTGATCCTGCCGGTTTTCGGGTACCCTTTCAACACATGATGTTGCAGCAGTGATCATGAGCACTGCTGCAAAACCGCAAATGATTCTTTTCAAATTATTCGCCTGCTAATACAATAGCCTCGCCGTCACTGTTGATGAGGGTAAGTTCGTCATCTTCAACGGTAAAGTATATATCCTCAGCACCGATCTCTTCTAATTCTTCCTCAAAGCCCTTCATAGGAGTGAGCTTTACCTTTGCGCCGTCGACTTCATAATCGAAGATGTCATTGAGTTTGATACCGATCTTGCTGTCGTCAATTATGATACGGAGCGGGAGCTCAGGAAGAGAATCGCCGCCTGAGAGTGCTTCAGAAAGGAACATCTGGACCAGCATCTGAAGAGTGCCGCCTGAGATTTTGTATTCTCCGTTCATGGAATCTTCATCATCATCACCGTCAACACGCTCAAGTTTGATGATAGAAGTTTTTTCAGCACTGCCCTTTGTGGTCTTTTCCTTATCTTTATCATCTTCAGCCATGCCGAGCAGTTCATCAATATTGAAATCTGTTCTTATGTCGATAGTCTTTCCGTCGAAAATAATATCTTCGGAATCTATCTCCATATCACCAGCAACAAGTGAGCCCTTTGAATCAAAAGCTATCTCTTCATCTAAGTCTATTCTGATAGAGCCCTTGCCGTTTTCGTCGAAAATGATATTTCCGGAATAGCCGTCTATCTCATCTTCCATTTTCCATGAGCCAACGATGTCTCCGCCCTTGGCTTCGCTTATATCTACCTTCTTAGTGATATCTGAAGTCTTTTTCTTCAGCTCATCAGCCTTTCCGGAAGACTTTGTGGTTGAAGCCTTTGTAGTTCCGGTAGTCTTTTCTTTTGAAGTATCAGTGGTCGACTGCTCATCATCAACTGATGAAGTCGTTGAAGCAGCAGTAGTTGAAGCCTTCTTGTCTGATGAACTGCTGTCGCTGTCTCTTCCGCAGCCTGCAAAGGAACCTGTTACGACCGCTAATGCAGCGATCAGTGCAATACATCTTTTTTTCATGAATAATCTCCTTTCATGATGAACAGCGTATCAACGCAGATACGTACATATGATGGGGTTAATGAAACAATATTATTATAGCACCGTATATCCATATTTTCAAGCGAATATCCAAAAAGTCCTCGAATTGTAATATTTTTTTTATCTCTTCAATGTTAATTTGTAAATATTGCCCATTTTCTGTTACCATTTTATAGTCAACATATCATTATAAGGCGTCAAAATATCCATAAAACAGCTTCCAAAACAGTAATAATTCTACAAATGTAAAATCCCCCCCCACTTGACATTATACTATTTTAATGGTAAAATATTGTTTGTAAAAGGGAGTAGCTTCTATGCAGATCACTGCAAGTGTCCGCCTCGCCATTGCCACAGTCTCAGAACTGTCGGACGGACAGAGCCTGCAACTTACGTTTCAAGCTTTAGCAAGACTTTTATTGCGGTCATTTTCTGCAATAAAGGTCTATTTTTATATCTACATGAAAATGCTCACTATTAAATCATGATATGAGGTATTAAGCATGAAAAAAGCAATTGCAACCGCCATAATATCCGCACTTTCACTTTCAATGCTCGTTTCCTGCGGAAGCACCAGCGAAAGCAGCGAAAACGGCAGCGAAAGATCCAGCAATACCACTGCTGCATCAAAAACGGCTTCTGAAACCACGTCTCTCTCAGCTGAAAAGATCAAGCTTCCTGACGAAGAACAGACAACTCAGAGCAAAACTAAAAGCAGCAGCCAAAAGAACAGCAAAACATCCTCTGATAAGAACCGCAATTCCGAAAATGTAACTTTTCCGGGTGAGATAGACCTTTCAGACGGAAATGCTGCAATGGACCTTGAAAAGAAAAAGCGCGGCATCAAACCAGATGACGACGGCTTTATCATGGACGACGGTATTCTCTATGACTATGACGGCACCGATCCTGAGGTGTATATCCCCGATGACGTTACCCGCATAGAAGCAAGAGCTTTCTGGGGCAATGATGTAGTCGAAGCCGTTTATATCCCATCAAGTGTCGAGTATATAGGAGATTCCGCTTTCTGGAGTTGCGGCGCTCTGAGATATGTTGAGATCGAGGATGGCATGAAAAAAATATCAGATCGGGCTTTCTGGTCATGCAGCGCTCTCAAGGACGTTATTATACCTGAAAGCGTTACTACGATCGGAAGTACCGCATTCTGGTCGATACCTGAGCTCACCATACACGCTCCAAAGGGCTCAGTAGCTGAGAGTTTTGCTAAGAGTAACCGTATCTCCTATTCCGCAGGCGAAGCCGAATACGAAAAACTCGATACTGAAAATATTATTCGTGCAAGACAGTATGAACACGCCGATTTTTCCGAATTCACTATCCCCGAAAATATCACATCCATTGAATCCGAGGCATTCCAGTACTGCCGCAAACTAAAAACTATAACTATCCCCGCAAATGTAAAATACATCGCTCCGAACGCCTTTGAATACTGCGAAGGTCTGGAAACCGTCATTATCGACGGATGTCCGGAAATAAAGGCGGAAGCCTTTGAGTATTGCAGCAATCTCAAAACTCTTATCATCAACGACGGCTGCAAGTCAATCGGCGAAAGCGCTTTCGCTTACTGCGAAAACCTCAACGACATATATATCGCAGCAAGTGTTGACAAGATTGATAAAAGAGCGTTTGAATATATCGGAGAGAATCCGGTATTCCATGCACCTTCCGGATCAAAAGCCGAAAGATACGCAAACAGTATGAGCTATGCTCACGATAACAATATATGAGGAGATAACACATGAATTATTACGATCAGGACGTTGAATGCGTCGCAAGGGAACTTAATTCTGATATTGAAAAAGGTCTCTCGGACCAGCAGGTCACCGAAAGCCGTGAAAAATACGGCGAAAACGCCATATCAGAAGAAAAACAGAAAAGTCTGCTGAGAGTATTCCTCGAACAGTTCGCTGACCTTCTCGTGGTCATACTTATCATTGCTTCGATAATCTCAATGATAAGCGGCGAAATAGGAAGCACTATCGTTATCCTTGTGGTACTCATAATGAACGCTATCATCGGTACCGCACAGCACGTCAAGGCACAGAAATCGCTCAACAGTCTGAAGGCTATGAGTTCTCCGAACGCAAGAGTTATCAGAAACGGCGCTCAGACCGAGATACCTGCCTCAGAAGTCGTTGTCGGAGATATTCTCCTCATGGAAGCAGGAAACGTTGCCGCCGCTGACGGAAGACTTATAGAAGCAGCTTCGCTTCAGGTAAACGAAAGCGCACTCACCGGCGAATCGCTGAACGTTACCAAAAACACTGAGAAGATCGAGCTTTCAGAGGTCGCTCTCGGTGACCGCCTGAACATGATATACTCCGGCTCTAATATCTCTAATGGACGTGCAAAGGCAGTCGTTACCGGCGTCGGAATGAATACCGAGATCGGTAAGATAGCTTCTCTCATGCAGAACGCCAAAAAGAAGAAAACTCCGCTTCAGGTAAGTCTTGATAAATTCAGCAAGATACTTTCAGTTGCAATAATCTGCATATGTATCATCGTTTTCCTTATGACTTACTTTATAAACGATCAGCCTGTTGTGGACGCTCTCATGTTCGCAGTTGCACTTGCAGTTGCTGCTATCCCGGAGGCTCTCAGCTCCATAATCACTATATCACTCGCTATCGGAACTCAGAAGATGTCAAAGCAGAAGGCTATAATCAAGGACCTCAAGGCTGTTGAAGGTCTCGGATGTGTTTCGATAATCTGCTCTGACAAGACCGGTACTCTCACACAGAACCGCATGACTGTCCGCGATGTGACATTCCCGTGCGAAAACGCAAAAAATGAACTCATTCTTGCTATGGCTCTGTGCAACGATGCCGCAAAATCTGAAGAAGGCTGGCTCGGAGATCCTACCGAAACTGCTCTTTCCGATTATATCGGAAACGATGAATATATCCGCATACGCACTGAAAATCCCCGTCTTGACGAGATCCCGTTCGACAGCGACCGTAAGCTTATGACTACCGTTCATAACTTCTCCGGCACACGTACAGCCTATACAAAGGGCGCTATCGACGTTCTTGTACCGCGGCTTAAATTCGTTCTTGATGCAGACGGAACACGCCCTATCACAGAGGATGACATAAATGAGATAAAGAAGTCCAACCTGACCTATTCCGAAAACGGTATGCGAGTTCTTGCATTCGCAAAGAAGGTGCTCAGCAGCGATTCTCCGATAACCCTCGATGATGAATGCGACTATGTTTACATCGGTCTCACAGCTATGACCGATCCTCCTCGTGAGGAAAGCAAGGCTGCCGTTGCGGAATGTATCTCCGCCGGCATAAAGCCTATCATGATAACCGGCGACCATAAACTCACGGCTGTTGCTATTGCCAAGGAAATAGGCATATATAAGCCCGGCGACCTCGCTATGGACGGTAACGAGCTGAACAATATTTCCGATGACGAGCTCTCGGCAAAGCTTGACAGGATCTCGGTTTATGCGCGTGTATCTCCTGAACACAAAATACGTATCGTCGACCTCTGGCAGAAAAAGGATATGGTCGTTGCAATGACAGGCGACGGCGTAAACGATGCTCCTGCACTTAAAAAGGCTGATGTCGGAGTTGCAATGGGCATTACCGGTACTGAGGTATCAAAGGACGCTGCTTCCATGATCCTCGCTGACGATAACTTTGCAACTATCGTAAAGGCAGTCGCAAACGGACGCTGCATCTACAACAATATCAAAAACGCTATCAAGTTCCTTCTTGCCGGAAACGCCGCTGCAATAATCGTGGTCCTGCTTACCACTATATTCGATCTGCCGCTGCCGTTCATGCCGGTACATCTGCTGTTTATAAATCTTCTCACCGATTCGCTTCCGGCACTTGCACTCTGTATGGAGCCTATGCAGTCGGGCGTAATGAAGGAAAAGCCGCGTCCATCCAATGAATCCATACTCAATAAGGAGACCGGTATCTATATCGCATTCCACAGCATAATCATTGCAGCCTGCGTAATGTTTGCATTCATGATAGGCAAGGATTCCTGCGATTCTGCTGCAATGGCAAGCACTATGGCATTCGCAACACTTTGTCTTGCACGTCTTTTCGAGGGCTTCGACAGCCGCGGAAAGCACTCACTCGCAAAGCTGGGATTCACTACAAACCTCTTCTCTGTCGGTGCATTTATTGTGGGAGCTCTCTTCCTCACAGCTGCACTCATGGTAACACCTTTCCACGGATTCATGTCTGTAAGCGACTGCTTCAGTGCAAAGAATCTCCTTGAAGTAGCCGGACTTGCCGTTATACCTTTTGCAGTAACTCAGATCATCAGAATTATAAGAGAAGCAGCTTCAAAGTCGGAAAGCTGATAAGGAGGTTCTATGAACGCACTTGTTATCAATTGCAGTCCCGTAAGAAACGGTGCAACTGCCGAGATAGTCAGCATCATTACACAGCAGCTGTCTCAACGCTACACAGCAAAGAGCATTTGCATCGACGACTATGATTTCGGCTTCTGTAAGGGCTGCCGCAGCTGTCATAACACAGCCCGATGCGTCCGGAATGACGATTTCAGCCTTGCGGTTGAAGAATTTGAAACAGCTGATATTATCGTCTCCGTTTCACCGTCCTACTGGGCAGATGTTCCGGGACAGTTCAAGGCGTTCATCGACAGATTCACTCCGTGGTGCAATACCCACGAACCACACGCTTCTCTCAGCAAGGGGAAGCGCGGATATGCCGTTGCGCTCAGGACAGGTCCTTCGATGCCGGAATGTCAGCGCATTATCGGTACTATCGAGCATTTCTACGGGCATCTCGAAATAGAGTGCTGCGGCTCACTCGGACTTTGCTCGGTCGAGTACAAGGAGGCAGTCGAGCCGAGAAAAGACGAAATAATCGCTTTCTGTGAGAATATATGATTTTTTGGGGAACGGCACGTCTGTTCCCCACTTGTTTTTTCAAGCACATTATGCTATACTTTCATTGGAGGTAATTGCTATGAATATCAAAGAATCACTTCTGAATACTCTCGCCGCCGCAAACGGCGGTTATATATCCGGTGCTGCTCTCGCTGAAAGTCTCGGAGTGAGCAGAAACGCCGTCTGGAAAGCGGTCAAGTCGCTCGAAGCGGAGGGCTACGCTATCGAATCAGTGACCTCAAAGGGCTATCGTCTCTCAGAGAGCAACAACCGCCTTTCAGAAAAACTCATTGCCGCACATCTGCAAACCAAAGCACTCGGCAGAGAATTGCAGGTGTTCGATGAAGTTGACTCAACAAATATTGCCGCAAAAAAGCTTGCTTCCGCAGGTGCTCCGCACGGTACAGCTGTCGTTGCCGACCGACAGACTATGGGACGCGGCAGACTTGGAAGGACTTTCGTTTCCCCCTCCGGAACCGGTATCTACTTCACTGTTATAGTGCGTCCGGAATTCAGCATGGAACTGACACCAATGATAACAACTGCCGCATCCGTTGCAGTTGCAGAGGCTGTCGAAAAGCTTTGCGGCATGGAAACACAGATAAAGTGGGTGAACGATGTTTACCTATGCGGGAAGAAAATATGCGGCATCCTCACAGAAGCTTCACTCGGACTTGAAACGCAGTCTATCGACTATGCTGTTATTGGTATCGGAGTTAATGTGAGAAGTGTACGCAGTGAATTCAGCGAACAGCTCAGCAGTATCGCATCATCTGTTGAGGACGAGACAGGTATGATCCTCGACCGCAATATCCTCTGTGCCGAAATAATCAACGATCTTGAAAAGTACATCTTATCACTTCAGGAGCGCACATTCCTGCCGGAATACCGCCGCAGAGAACTGCTCACCGGAAACGAGATAACCGCCTCCGTGAACGATCAGCAGACATCCGGAAAGGCTCTCGGCATCGACGACAATGCAAATCTTATCGTTGAGTTTTCAGATGGTACGGTAAAGCATCTGAATTCCGGCGAAGCTAATCTTTGCAGGATAAAGAAATAATTAAAGCCATAAAGAAGTAAATGCTTCTTTATGGCTTTTTAAATACATTCAGTTACTCTTTTTGCTGTTTGCTTCATCTATCAGTCTTGAAGCTTCTGTCAGCGCTTCGTTAAGCTGCTGCTGAGCCTCTGAAGCCTTTACCTTTGCTTCGGAGATACTCTCATTTAGTCCGTCAAGATCAATGCTCACCGTTGGAATTTCCACAGACACAGGAGCTATGGTCATCTTTTCTGCTGAAGCCTTCTCTGTTGAGATATGTTCTGTCGTGATCACCTCAGATGCCGGAGCGGATGTTGTTATCGGCTGAGGATCGCTTCTTAGCGGTATAGACTTGTTATTCTCATCATAGAAAACGATATTGTCGATATAGAAGTTTGAATCATTTTCCGATCCCCAGCGCATTATCAGGAAATTCGCGTCATACATGGTATCATCCCAATGCTCGCCGGAATCTGCGAGAAGGAACTTGAATTCGCCGTGAACAGGTCCGGAGAAATCAAAATTATACTCTCCGCCCTCGAATTTTGCGAAGTCGTACCACTTGTTCTGACCGTTTACATCAAGCTTTGCGGTAACAGTACCGCCTCCGCAGCTGATAGTGCCGGGAACCTGAACACTTTCACCATCGCGGTTGACATAGTTTTCCGCAAGGGCATCCGCATAAACATCGAATTCGATGCTGCGGACCTTTGAAATGTTATCAAGTCCGAGCAATGCCGCAGCATTTATTTCTATTTTCTGGACTTTTCCTTCCATAGGAACGGAAAGATCGTCCGTGAATTTCAGCATTTTATTGCCCTTTACCTCTTCAACAGAGAGCTTGCCCTCAGCACATACCTTATCATCAGTGATGACCTCTGCAAATACGAAATTGCCGTCATCGAAAGTCACTGTATTCGGATCTGATGCCTCTGCCGGCACAGGCGGAACGAGTTCTTCGGAATCTGAACTGCCGCTCTTACTGCATCCGAAAGAACATACTGCGAGCGAAAGTGCAAATGAAGCAGCGATCATACGCTTGGTTAATTTACGTTTATGTTCCACGTTATATCTCCTTTTTCTGGTCGCCGCCAATAAAAACCGGCAGGTCGTAAGGTCACGTATATTTCTGTATCTGCTGCGGTCGTATCCGCATTAAACTAATTGTATCACAAAAAATCGAAAGTGTAAAGTAGCATTTTTCACAAATTTACACAAATGCCCGATCACTTGCGCGGCTTGCTGTCAAGTCGCATTGCCGCGCTTTGAATAGATTATGTCAACGGTATCCTTCATCATGTCAAAAGGACGCATTTTCGGGGATATTTTGACTGAAACATATGACTTCCCGATCCCGTTGAAGGTTATTCTGCCTTTGTATGCAGCTGATAGTCCGGCTATCTGTTCCGCATTCAGGTACTCAGTGTAGAAGTACATTGAGCCATTCTTCTGCGAGATCTCGGTAATGCCAAGATGTGCAGCCTTGTTCCTGAGAAGTGACACCTCTATCAGCCCGAGGACGGATTTAGGCGGCTCACCATAGCGGTCGATGAGCTCGTCTATGAGATCGCTCTTGTCGGAATCCTCATTCACGAGCATTATCTTTCGGTACATATCTATTCGCTGATTAAGGCTTGAAATGTACTTTTCCGGAATATGTGCGTCTATCTGGATGTCAACAAGACACTCCGGTATCTTCTCGGGCTGCTCACCTTTTTCCTCTGCTATGGCTTCGGAAAGCAGACGCAGATACATATCATAACCGACAGCTTCCATGTGTCCGTGCTGTCTGCCGCCGAGAATACTTCCTGCTCCGCGTATTTCAAGATCGCGCAGAGCGATTCGGAAGCCGCTTCCGAACTGAGTGAATTCCCTCATCGCATTGAGACGTTTAGTTGCTATCTCTGTTAATATCTTGTCACGCTTGTATGTGAAATAGGTATAGCCGCGGCGGTTTGAACGTCCCACTCTGCCGCGGAGCTGATAAAGCTGTGAGAGCCCGAAGCGGTCGGAATCCTCTATTATCAGCGTGTTTACATTCGGAACATCCACGCCTGTCTCTATAATAGTAGTACATACAAGAATGTCTATCTCATGCTCAACAAGCTGCTCCCAGATGTCGGACATCTCCTCCTCGCTCATCTGTCCGTGAGCGACTGCGATACGCGCTTCCGGCAAATATTCCTTCAGCCTTGCGGCGCAGGATGTTATAGACTCCACACGGTTGTGGATGTAGTAGACCTGTCCTCCGCGACGAAGCTCACGCACTATCGCCTGAATTATCGTTCCGACGTTGTACTCGATAACATAGGTCTGGACCGGATAGCGATCCTGCGGCGGTTCTTCAAGCACTGACATATCACGTATGCCGCTCATTGCCATATTTAGGGTTCGCGGGATAGGAGTAGCCGAAAGCATGAGGACGTCCACGCCTGTGAACGATTCCTTGAAGCGCTCCTTGTGAGCCACGCCGAAGCGCTGTTCCTCGTCGATTATGGCAAGTCCGAGATCCTTGAACACCACTGATTTCTGAATGATCTTGTGAGTTCCGATGAGGAGGTCTATCCTGCCCTGTTTCAGCTTTTTGATTATCTCATCCTGCTGTTTTGGAGAGCGGTAGCGCGAAAGGAGTTCGATATTGACCGGAAAATGCTCAAATCTGCGGAGTGCAGTCTGGTAATGCTGCCATGCAAGGACTGTCGTAGGCGCAAGGATAGCGCACTGCTTGCCCGACAGCACACACTTCATCGCAGCGCGGAGTGCGACCTCTGTCTTTCCGAAGCCAACATCGCCGCAGAGCAGACGCTCCATAGGTCTCGGACGTTCCATATCCGCCTTTATCTCGGATATGGACTGAAGCTGGTCATCGGTCTCGACATACGGAAAACGCTCCTCGAAATCACGCTGTATCTCGTCATCCTGATAGAACGCGAAGCCCTGACTCTTCTCACGTTTTGCATATAACTCGATGAGTTCATGCGCCATATCCTTCACGGCGCGTTTTACATTGCTTCTGGTCTTCTGCCACTCTCCGGAACTCAGCTTGCTCAGCTTCACACCGCTGTCATCACGCGGTCCTATGTACTTCGACACCATATCAAGCTGAGTTACAGGGATATAAAGCTTATCCGTTCCGGCATACTGAATAGTGATATAGTCTTTGGTAACGCCTTCCATTTCAAGCTTGCGGATGCCGATGAAGCGTCCTATACCGTGACCGGAATGTACAACAAGATCGCCCTCAGTTATGTCGGCAAGGGAACGTATCTCCTCTGCCTTGTTCTTTTTCTTGCGGCGCTTTTTGCGTGTAGTGTCGAGCGAACGTCCCTGAGTTATGAGGACTGTCTTGTTTTCCGGATACTCGAATCCTCCGCTGAAGCTTCCCGACATAAGGCAGACACGTCCGGCAGCCAGAACGATGTCCGCGCTGATGAGATCACACGGGATACCGTCATCATTGAGATCCTGCCGGATTATCGGAAGTGTTTTCTCGCTTCCGGCAGCAAGGATAACGCGATATTTCCGCGAAAGAAAATCATCAAGATCCTCGCGCAGCTGCTTCATTTCACCGCTCCATGCCGCGGTCTGCATAGCCTCAAAGCTGATAAGTCTGCGGAATTCTATACGCTCGCCGCTCTGGAGAAAGCTGCTCATATAAAGGCAGACTTTTTTATCGGCAATGGAGTGTATAGTCGGAAGATCGAGGATATAGCCGTCAAGCCCCTTACAAAGCTGACCGTCCTCAAGGAGTATCTTCACATCCTCATTATTACGAGCAGCAACGCCCTGAGCATTATCGAGAATATCAGAATAGTCGCTGAAAAGTACGATACCGTCGATGTAATCGAAAACGGTAGAGGGCTCGCCGTAAACAAGCGGATAGTATTTCACGCTGTGGGCAAGTATCTCTCCGGCGCGAAGTCTGTGGACATCCGCCCCGAGCCGCTCACGGATGAGTTCCATACGCTTTCCGCGTACCTTCTTGCCAAGTTCCTCTATCTTGCCGGCAAGTTCATCACATTCGTACAGGACTTCACCTGCCGGCGATATTTCAATCGAATCAAGCGGATCAGCACGGCGCTGTGTATCAGTATCAAATTCAGCGATCGAATCTATCTCATCTCCCCAAAGTTCGATACGTACCGGTTTATCGGTCTGTACCGGGAATATGTCGAGGATAGATCCGCGCACTGAGAACTGCGAAGCGCCCTCGACCTTTTCACAGCGCTGATAGCCGCATTTTGCAAGCTTTGAGCAAAGCTGAGCGAGGTCGATCTCCTGCCCCTGAGAGAGCGTTACAGCTGAACTTATCAGAGTATCCGGCGGTATGACCGGCTGCATGACCGCTTCTATGCTCGCACATATAACGCTGCATTTATTGCGTACTGCGCGTGAAAGCGCCGAGATACGCATATGCTCGTATTCGTGGTTTGAACTGTCAACGGGAGTGAGCGTGAGTTCCTTTGAGGGGAAAAGCACTGCGGATTCGCTGCCGGACATCATATTAATGTCATCACACAGCTTCTTAGCCTCAGCCTCCGAGCCTGTTATGACGAGATTCACCTTTTCACCGCTCAGGGCGAAGATAAGCTGAGACCTGTGTATATGGGAAAGTCCCGTCACAGAGACGGGAGTGATCCTCTTTTCAATTGCTTCGCGGACGCTTTTGTATCCGGAAAGTTCAGTAAATGTGCTTTTGAATATGTTCATATTTTCACCAGTTAATATAAT
Source organism: Ruminococcus flavefaciens (assembly GCA_015067005.1). GTDB lineage: Bacteria > Bacillota > Clostridia > Oscillospirales > Ruminococcaceae > Ruminococcus > Ruminococcus flavefaciens_AA. The sequence continues at coordinate 61,436 of SVNH01000012.1, read as the reverse complement.
AGCTGTCAGCATTCAGCTGACGGATCTCAGTTAAGAATTATATTTGTTCATTGCCTCATCAGTTTTATCCTCGACCATGAGTTTTATGCACTCGCAGGCGTTTTCAGACGAGGTCTTCATCTTTTCAGCGTCATCCTTACCAAATTTGCCAAGCACCCATTTTGCAAGATCGTAATCCGGATGCGGCTTCTTGCCGACACCCATTTTTATACGCTGATAATCGTCCCTGCCGGTGAGTTCACATATGCTTCGCAGACCATTGTGTCCGCCGTGACTTCCCTTTCTGCGGATACGCAGCTTGCCTGCATCGAGTGAAATATCATCGCATACCACGATAAGCTTTGTAACGTCTATCTTGTAGAATTCCAGTGCCTGCACTATGGATTCGCCGCTGTTATTCATATATGTAGTCGGTTTCAGCAGCAGACAGCGTGTGCCGCCGATAGTGACCTCAGCGGTCTTGCCCTTGAAGCGAAGGCGGTCGATCTTTTCGCCAAGCTGTTCAGCGAGCATATCAAGCACAGCAAATCCGGCATTGTGACGAGTGCCTTCGTATTCCATTCCCGGGTTGCCAAGTCCTGCGATGACATATTCTATTTTACCTCTTGCCAAGGGCGAATTTGAGGAAATACGGTCGAACACATCAAAAATACTCATATAATTCTCCTTAAAGTTCAAATTTCATATCTGTATATTTAGAAAAAGCTTCTTCAAAGCCGAGCGACTTATACAGCTTTACAGCGTCCTTTGTGGCTTTGAGCTCAACGTAGTCTAGACCGAGAGACTTTGCGTCTGAAAGCAGCATTTTCATGAGCGTTCCTGCAAGCCCATGCCTGCGGAACTCAGGTTTTGTGTAAACATTCAGTACCGTTCCGGTAAGTCCATCGGGGAAACGCGGACCGGCAGGCTTTTCGGTTATAAGCAGAAAGCAGCTGCTCACAGCCTCGCCGTTTTCCTCCGCAATATAGGCAATAAGCTCCTTGCCGAGACGACGCCTGAAATAATCCGGAAGCTGCTTGCGGATGGTCTTTTCGGCTTCCGGCGGAAGTGTTCCGTTATCCTCGTTTATATAGGCAATACGCAGATCTGTCAGCGAACCTATGTCGTTTACAGTAGCTTTTCTTGTTATCATAGTATCACTCCAATCCTTTCAGGCGGTCAATGACCGTAAGTCCGAATTTTTCAGCGAGTTTTCTTCCGCGTTCTGCGAGTTCATAGTCTGTGAGCAGATCCTTTACATGAGCATCGCAGCCGAGAATAGCCTTGCAGCCGCGTTCTCCGGCAAGCTTGAGGAATCGCTCGGAGGGATAATTCCTGCTGTCTTTAAGTCCGAAGAGGTTGATCTCAACGGGAGAATCTGTTTCTTTGAGGAAGTCACATATGCGTGAAAGCTGTCTGTCGTAATCCTCAATGCTTCCCGTGAAATTGATAAGATCGGGATGTGCGAGGTATGTATAGCGTCCGGACTTCATTCCCTCAATAACGAGATCAGTGTAGCGTTCAAGCATCGACACATCAGAGGTAGCGTCACCCGTATATGGACTTTCATATTCCGGCGCATATGAATGCTGACCAAGTATCATATAGTCAACAGGATAATCGGCAAGAAAACGGTCCTGAGCCTCCATAAGCTCCGGGATATACTCCGCCTCGAATCCTATGTATATCTTGATGTCAGAGGCATATTCGCTCCTGAGATCGGTCAGCGACCTGAAATAGTCCTCTGTCTCGGCAGGAGTCATCCTTATATCCGAAACGTAGCCGTTAGCATATATCCACGGACAATGGTCGGAAAAGCCAAGAACTTTCATTCCGGCGGTTATAGCAGCTTCGATATATCCTCTGTCCTCTCCGACTGCATGGTGACATCGGAAAGTATGTGTATGATAATTGGCAAACATATTTTTCCCCCATAAAATGATTTAGTCTTACATTATATTATAGCACGTTCCTGAGAAGTTTTCAACTGCGATTTTTGCTGCGACTATTGACGCTTGTGTGAAAAAGGCGTATAATATGTTTATGAAATTTTGTGCTTAGAGGTGGGAATATGAAAAAGATCATTGCAGCAATTATGGCTCTTTGTATCGTGGGAGGTTCTCTCCCGGCGGTTTACAGCAGTGCGCCGGAGTGCGCTGTGACAGCTTTTGCGGAGACGGATGTTAACGGCGAGGAATATGAGGAGGTCACAGAGGGCTTCCTGACCTATGATGTTTATGATGATCATGCAGAAGTTGTCAGCTGTGACAAAAATGTAACAGGAGAGATTGTTATCTCTGATAAGATAAATGGAGTTCCTGTTACGAGCATAGACAGTTGTTCATTTGAAAGCTGTTCAAATCTTAAATCAATAACTATACCTGATTCTGTTACATATATAGGTGATCTTGCATTTTGGTACTGTTCAAGTCTTGAAACAATAACTATATTAAATCCTGATTGTGAAATATTCGACTCTAATGAAACAATTTCTTATGGATATGATGAGTATACTGATCCTTATTTCAACGGCACTATCCGTGGTTATAACGGCTCCACCGCACAGGCTTATGCTGAGAAATACTTTTGCTACTTCAAGCCGATAGAAGAGATATGCACGGCTATTCCCATACAGATAGTTCCGGGCGATGCCAATGGTGACAGCGAGGTGAATATGTCTGACGTGGTAATGGTGATGCAGGCTTGCCTGAACCCTAAGAAATACGGTACTGACGGCACAAGTCCCGACCGCATAACCGCAGATGGTGAAAAAGCCGGAGATGTCGACGGCAAGGCAGGTCTCACCCCTAACGACGCCCTCGTTATACAGCGATTCTCGCTTAAACTTATAGACAGTTTTGATGAACCTGCCGCAAACTCTTGACAAATCCGGTATAATAGCATATAATATGTATCGGATATTCTAAAGGCGTAGCAGTCAGAGTAGCTTATTGAGGTCTTTCAGAGAGCGGACGGAAGGTGCAAGTCCGCAGACCGGATATGTGAAGTGCGGCTGTCAGCCCCGGCAGGGAAATAACAGTATCTGCCGGCGTTCTCCGCGTTAAGGATAAAAGCAATAAAACGGAGTGGAACCGCGTTGTCACGCCTCCGAGGATAAGCAGAAGGCTTGTCTCTCGGAGGCGTTTTTTGTTAAGAGAGGTGCTTTATGAACATTATAAAATTCCCCGATGCGGAAAAAGTCAATAATGCCGTTGCCGAGGACAGACCTCTCATCGCGGCAATAGAAAGCGGCGGCGCAACTGCTGTTGTCTGTCCCGCCGAGGAACTGCCCGATCACAGGATACTCCTTGAAAGCTGCGGATTTTTCGGCGAATATGCTGAAAGCTTCTTCCGGATACGCTTCAACAGCAATTCGGCAGACTGGGAATTCGATTGTCCGCCGCATTATAACGATATCCCCGATCTTTCGGCAAGGCTATCCGGATATTACAGCGACGGTCTGCGGATCATCCCCGAATTTCTTGTGATGTTCGGCTATTTCTCAAAACTCAAGATCAAAAACGCCCCCCCTGAAATATGGGAATTCTAACGGAGGTATATTTATGTTACTGTATAATTCTTTATCACACAAAAAAGAGGAATTCATCCCGAATGAGGCTGGCAGGGTGAGTATGTATACCTGCGGTCCTACCGTGTATCATTTTGCTCATATCGGCAACCTCAGAAGCTATATCATGGAGGATGTTCTTGAAAAGTATCTCCGCTTCACAGGTCTTGATGTAAAGCGCGTCATGAACATCACCGATGTCGGACACCTCACAAGCGACGGTGATACCGGCGATGATAAAATGCTCAAGGGCGCAAAGCGCGAGCATAAGACAGTCATGGAGATAGCCAAGTTCTACACAGACGCTTTCTTCACAGACTGCGCTAAACTGAACATCAAAACTCCGGATGTAGTTGTTCCGGCTACTACTTATATAGATGAATTCATCCGCGTTATAAGCTCTCTCATGGATAAGGGATATGCTTATGAAGCCGGCGGAAATATTTACTTTGACACTTCCAAGCTTGATAAATACTACGTATTCGGTGATTTCAGCGAAGAAGACCTCGAAGTCGGAGTACGCGAGGGCGTTGAAGCTGACGGCAACAAAAAGAATAAAGCCGATTTCGTACTCTGGTTCACAAAGTCCAAGTTCGACGATCAGGAACTTAAATGGGACAGTCCATGGGGCGTTGGTTACCCCGGCTGGCACATCGAGTGCAGCTGCATAAGCATGAAGAACCTCGGCGAGTACCTTGACCTTCACTGCGGCGGTATCGACAACGCTTTCCCGCATCATACCAACGAGATCGCGCAGTCTGAGGCTTACCTCGGACATAAATGGTGCAACTACTGGTTCCATGTACATCACCTCAACACGACCAATGGAAAAATGAGCAAATCCAAGGGCGAATTCCTCACAGTTTCCCTTCTCGAAGAAAAAGGCTATGATCCGCTGGTTTACAGATATTTCTGTCTGCTTTCACACTACCGCAAATCGCTTGTATTCTCTTGGGAGAACCTCGATAATGCTGTTGTTACATTCAATAAGCTTATCGCAAAGATCGCTCCGCTTACTCAGGAGAAGTCCGGCGAGATCGACAAGGCTGAGTACGACCGCCTCATGAACGGATTCACAAGTGCTCTTGATAACGACCTCAACACCTCACTTGCACTCACAGCTGTATACGATGTTCTGAAATCAGGCGCAAATGCTGCTACCAAGCTTGCACTTATTGCTGAGTTCGACAAGGTGCTTGGTCTTAACCTCATAAAGAAGGCTGAGGAAAAGGCTTCTCAGGGGGCTGGAAATGCTGCGGACATTCCTGCCGAAGTCCTCGAACTCGTTGAGCAGCGTAAGGCTGCACGTAAGGATAAGAATTTCGCACTCGCTGACGAACTCCGCGACAAGATTGCTGCACTCGGCTATGAAGTTAAGGAAACACGTCAGGGCACCGAGATCAATAAGCTCTGATTTTTACGGAACGGAGAATCATAATGGCACGTATCTATCCTCTTTTCAGTTCAAGCAAGGGGAATTCGGCCTTCATCGGAACTGAAAAGGGCGGTATACTTATAGACTGCGGAGTTAGTCTTAAAAGGCTTTCCGCAGCGCTTGAACTGAATAATATACCTCTTTCGGCAGTAATGGCAGTATTCATAACACATGAGCATTCGGATCACGTTGCCGGACTTGCCATGCTCAGCAAAAAGACCGGTCTGCCGGTCTACGGTCAGAAGCGTACTCTCCAGCGCCTTTGCGATACAGGCAAGATAGCACCGACCTCAACCGTCGTGGACATCAGCAGTATCTCTATCGCCTGCGCCGGAATGGAGATAAACTGCTTCAATACGCCTCACGATGCGATACAAAGCTGCGGTTACAGAATACGTACTGCCGATGATAAGCTTTGCGCCGTCTGCACCGATCTCGGACACGTTACGCCAGAGGTCGATCAGGCACTTGTCGGATGCCGTCTTGTGCTTCTCGAAGCCAATTATGACGAGAATATGCTGAGAACAGGTCCGTACCCTATGTACCTGAAAGAACGCATCCTTTCACCTTACGGACATCTCTCAAATGATGACTGCGCCGAACAGGCAGAAAGCCTTGTCAAAAGAGGTACAACTCACATACTTCTGGGACATCTTAGTCAGGACAATAACACTCCGCAGACTGCTGATTCCACAGTTGAACGTGGGATGTCAGGACTTGTCCGCGGAAAAGACTACCTCATGGGCGTTGCGCCCGTTGAAACTAAAGGCGGAGCGGTGATATTCTGATGACTGTAAAACTAATTGTAATAGGTAAACTCAAAGAGGATTACCTGAAAAGCGCCTGTGCAGAATACATCAAGCGTTTAGGACGCTTCTGCACTTTTGAACTCCACGAACTGGAAGAATACCGCCTCAGCGATTCGCCGTCTGACAAAGAGATAGCGGCTGCACTGAAAAAGGAAGGCGAACAGATAAAGCGCTGTGCTTCGGGAATGATAATACCTATGTGCATCGAAGGCAAACAGCTGAGCAGTCCGGAGCTTTCAGAAAAGCTCTGCGAAGCCGGAGTAAACGGTTTCAGCACTGTGACCTTCATCATCGGAAGTTCATTCGGTCTTGATCCTGAAATAAAAAATATGGGGACATTGAAGCTTTCAATGTCTAAAATGACCTTCCCTCATCAGCTTGCAAGAGTTATGCTGCTTGAACAGATCTACCGTGCTTTCCAGATCTCATCAGGCGGAAAATATCATAAGTAAAATGAAACGGCATCCATATAGGATGCCGTTTCCGCATATGATACCATATTTCCGCCGGAATGTCGTGTTATTTCGGCAATATCACTGTTGACAGATACAGAATATGCGTGATATAATTAAATGATACAATGGAAAATTATGTTTTGTTGAAGGAGATACAAATGAATACAATAAAAGAATTGTATGCATACAGACAAATGATATTCAGCCTCGTAAAGAAAGATCTGCGAGGACGCTACAAGGGCTCGGTATTAGGATTCCTGTGGACATTCATCAATCCTCTGTTCCAGCTTATTGTTTACACAATGGTTTTCTCATTCATTCTCAAATCAAACATCGAGCGCTATTACCTCTATCTTTTCGTAGCACTTATCCCGTGGATATTCTTTTCGTCTTCGATAACCGTAGGCGCAGCCTCGGTCGTCGCGCAGAAGGATCTTGTTAAAAAGATATACTTTCCGCGAATGGTCATACCTATATCGTATGTAACAAGCTGCTTTGTAAATATGCTGCTGTGCTTCATAGTAATATTCGCGGTAATAATCATCACCGGTGTAGGCGTGAACTTCGTCGCGCTGCTGACTCTGCCTATAATAATGGTGGTGGAATACATCCTCGCACTCGGAATGGCACTGCTCACTTCCGCTGTTACAGTATATTTCAGAGACCTCGAACATATCCTCGGAATCATATCTATGGCTTGGATGTATATGACACCGATCATGTACGATAAATCCATAATTCCGGAAAAGCTCCAGCCGGTCTTCAATATCAACCCGATGACTCATGTTATTGAGTGTTACAGGACTGTGCTCTACAATAAGGCTCTGCCGGATCTTTCATCACTTCTTTCTGCCTTAGGTCTTGGAATGCTGTTCCTGCTTATCGGCTGCCTTGTATTCAATAAGCTCCAGAAACACTTTGCGGAGGAATTATAATAATGATCCAGAACGAAACAGCAATAGAAGTAAATAATATAACCAAGAATTTCAAGGTCTATCTTGATAAAGGCGCTCAGCTTAAAGAAAGACTTCTTTTCCGCAAAAGAAACAAGTACGAACTGCGTCAGGTCCTTAAAGGTATCAGCTTCACCGTAAAAAAGGGCGAGGCGATCGGTCTTATCGGACATAACGGCTGCGGTAAAAGTACAACTCTCAAACTCCTTACAAGGATAATGTATCCGGATACGGGCACGATAAAAATGAACGGCAGAGTTTCAAGCCTTATCGAACTTGGTGCCGGATTCCATCCGGATATGAGCGGAAGGGAGAATATCTATACCAATGCAGCTATTTTCGGTCTTACAAAGAAAGAGATAGACGCCCGTCTGAATGATATAGTCGATTTCTCCGAACTTGAAGAGTTCATTGATAACCCCGTAAGAACCTACTCTTCGGGTATGTATATGCGTCTGGCATTTTCGGTAGCTATCAACGTTGATGCGGACATCCTCCTTATTGATGAGATACTCGCAGTCGGGGATGCCAATTTTCAGGCTAAATGCTTCAACAAACTCAAAGAGATCAAGGCAAACGGTACCACTATCGTTATAGTTTCACATTCTCTCGGTCAGATCGAGCAGATATGCGACAGATCCATATGGATACATGAAGGTCTTATACGTGCAGAGGGACCTCCGAAGGAAACTGACCTCGAATACCTCGATTTCATGGGACAGAAGCTTCAGGAGAATACCCGTAAGGAACTCGCTAAAAAAGCCGCTGAAAAGGCTGAGGAAAAACCGGCTGAGGTGAGCGGCACCGAACAGCACGAAGACCCCGAAGACGCTGAGGCTGCAAAACGCTGGGGCAGCGGCAAAGCAAGAATAAAGAAAATTACCGCTTACACATCCGACGGCGCTGAACAGCGCGTTTTCCGTACAGGAGAGGACATTATATTCAAAATCGACTACACTGTCAAAGAAAAAGTCAGCGATGCTGTGATCGGCATTGGTGTCTTCAATCTTTCCGGCACTCAGTGCTACGGTACGAACACACGTATCGACAAGCTTCCGGAATTTGAACTCACAAAAAGCGGTACAGCAGAGATCACCCTCAGCGATGTTCATCTGCTCGCCGGAGAGTATCTGCTCGACTTCGCTATCGAGACAGGCGATGGTATACCGGTAGATTATTACCGTCAGGCATATAAAATAGAAATGATAACTCCGACAGGCGATGTCGGTATCGCAAGAATAGACCACAACTGGAACATCTGAGGAGTGAACTATGAGTAGCATTTCACAATTTATCAGCAATTTCAATGCACAAAAGGGATTCAAGGCAAGTATCAGAAAAAAGCTTCTCGGAAGCATGATACAGTGCTTTGAAATGACCGATAAAGAAATAGATTCTGTCAACAGCAGACTAAATGAAGCCGCTGAAACAATAAAGCAGAATAATGATTCTATTATTGCAAATATCGAAAATATCCTGAACAGGCTCCAGAACTGTGAGGATTCAGTGAACGGATTATCAAACAGATTTGGAAATACGGAACAGCGCGTCAACTACTACAACGAACTTATTCCATGCTTGCGCCGGGATCTTGAAAACGCCTGCGAGAACCTCAGGAACAACAATGCCATGCTCGAAAATCTCGGAAGCGATTCGGAATTTGCTAAAGTCAAGATCGCATCGCTTGAAAAGAAGCTCCAAAACGTCGGCACTGCTGTTGTGGCAGCACCTGCTGCAAGCACCGATACAGGCGCAGCTTCGCCTGCTCCGGTACAGGTACAGGAGTCATCCTCTGATTACGAAAGCATCGACTATTTCGATTTCGAGAACCATTTCCGCGGCTCTATCGAAAGCATAAAGAAAGCACAGTCAGCTTACCTGCCATATTTCAACGGAAAGAAGAACGTTCTCGACATCGGCTGCGGAAGAGGAGAATTCCTCTCTCTCATGAAAGATAACGGTATCAATGCACAGGGTGTCGACATCTACGAGCCTTATACCGATTACTGCAATATGAAGGGCTTGAAGGCTTCATGCGGCGACGGTACCGCATTCCTTGCCGGTCTTGAAAGTGTTGACGGTATCTTTGTCGGTCAGGTAGTTGAACATCTCCAGACTCATGAAATAATACGTCTCTGCAACACAGCCTATGAAAAACTCGAAGAGGGCGGCTGCATTATCATCGAAACTCCGAACCCGACCTCTCTTGCAATATATACCCATGCATTCTATATTGATCCTTCACACATAAAACCTGTTCATCCGCTGACTATGAAGTATTACCTCGAAAAAGCCGGATTCAGGAACATTGACGTGATCTTTACCGAAAACAGCCGTCTGCCTTACAGCATCCCGGAATTATCAGGCGGAAGCGAAGAATTCAATTCTGCCATGAAGCGTGTATCAGATGCGCTCTATGGCAGTCAGGACTACGCGGTAGTTGCCGTAAAATAATAGGATAGGAAAGGTAAAAAATGGATAATAACATCAATGTCGAAGAAATAATGTCTCAGATCAAGCGTGAGATAAAGAAAAAGAATCTTACTGCTGATATGCTCAGCTTTGAGGATGTACCTTACGAAAAGCCAACCGATATGAGCTCCGGCAGTTCTCTTGAGGACTGCGATTCCGCACTCACATACATGAATACCCACTACTACATCCAGCCTTATAAAGAACTTCAGGGCAATCCGCTGAAAGTATTCTTCAAAAAAGTGATCAGAAAGCTTACAAAGTTCTATGTTGAACCGGTAGTTTTCGAGCAGAACGATTTCAACGCAAATACCACAAAGGCTCTGAATTCGCTCAGAAGCGCTGTTAATACCGGCTCGGAAAGCAGTGATATGAACGACAGACTTCAGGTGCTTGAACTCGCTCAGAAGGAGCTCACAAAACGTATCGACAGCCTCGAACGTGAGAATGCTGCTCTCCGTGAAGAACTGGGAAAGCAGAGGACAGAATGAGAATAATCCAGCTGCTTCCTACACTTTCATTCGGAGACGCTATCGGAAATGATACGCTCGCCCTTAAAGGTGCGATCCATGATATGGGATATGAGACCGAGGTCTATGCCGAGAATATCGACAAGCGTCTTCCTGCCGGCTCAGGTCTGGATATTTCAAAGCTCAGCGGTCTGAAAAAAGATGACATCATACTCTATCATAAATCTACCGGCACTGATCTCACATTCAAAATAGATGAATTCAAATGCCGCAGGATCATGGTATACCACAATATAACTCCGCCCGAGTTCTTCCGTCCTTACAGCCCCGCAGCTACGGCTCTTACGGAATATGGCTATAAGGGAGTGGAATATCTCAAAGACAAGGTAGAGTACTGTCTCGCTGATTCAAGCTATAATCGTTCTGATCTGCTCAGGATGGGCTACACCTGTCCCATAGACGTAAGACCTATCCTCATACGCTTTGAGGATTACAAACAGACTCCTGATGAAGAAACTATCCGCAAATACAGCGACGGCAAAAAGAACCTCATCTTCGTTGGAAGGATCGCCCCGAACAAAAAGCAGGAGGACGTTATCCGCGCTTTCTATCACTATAAAAAGCTCAATCCGGAATCGCGCCTTATTCTTGTCGGTTCCTATTCCGGAATGGAGAATTATTATAACAGGCTGGTCAAGTACGCCGCTGCACTTGGTCTTAAAGACGATGTTGTATTCACAGGTCATATAAAATTCAGCGCTATACTTGCGTTCTATCGTATTGCAGACGTTTTCGTATGTATGAGCGCTCATGAGGGATTCTGTGTTCCGCTTGCTGAAGCAATGTTCTTCGATGTTCCGATCGTAGCGCTCGATACAAGTGCTATTTCTGATACTCTCGGCGGAAGCGGCTTCCTTGTTGACGATAATGATCCCGTATTCGTATCAAGAGTCATCGACCGCGTTCTGAATGATGAGGCTCTGCGGAATGAACTTATTTCCGGACAGCGCCGCCGTCTCAAGGACTTCTCTTATGAGAAGATAAAAGACACTTTCACTGAACAGCTGAAAAATTTTATCGCTGCAAAATAAAGGATGATATAACATAATGAAGAAGATTGGCTTTGTTATCCCGTGGTATGCTGACGCTATACCGGGGGGCGCAGAAATGGAACTGCGCGAGGTCTCATCACATCTGCACTACGCTGGTGTTGCGGTTGAGATACTTACTACCTGTGTTAAGGAATTCGGCTCTGACTGGAGCGTGAACTATTATAAAGAAGGCGAGGATTCTACCGCTAACGGTATAACCATCCGCCGATTCAAGGTAAGAAAACGCGATAACGCCGCTTTCGATGCAGTTAATGCAAAGCTTATGGCTAAAACGCCGATAACCCCCGAAGAAGAAGAAACTTTTCTTCGTGAAATGGTAAACAGCCCCGACCTTTACGCCTATATGAGCGAACACGTTGACGATTATTCGCTGTTCGTATTCATACCATATATGTTCGGAACTACGTATTACGGCGCTCAGGTGTGCCCTTACAAGTCTGTGCTCATCCCCTGCTTCCACGATGAAGCATATGCATATATCGGAAAATTCAAGGAACTGTTCCCGAAAACAGCCGGTATGGTATTCAATGCACATCCTGAAGCTGAACTCGCTGAGAGACTTTATGGCTTCTCGCATAGCAGTACCAAAACTATTGTAATGGGTATAGGAATGGATACGGATATAGTTCCCGATCCGGCTGCTTTCCGCGAAAAATTCAAGGTCAAAGAGCCTTTCATCCTCTATGCAGGACGTAAGGACGAGGGCAAGAACGTTCACACGCTCGTGAAATATTATGCGGAATATATCAAACGCCGCGAGACTGACCTCAGACTTATCCTTATCGGCGGAGGTCAGATAGAGCTTCCGGAAGAGCTCGTTAAGAGCGGAAGGATCCTCGATCTCGGATTCGTTGACAGACAGGATAAATACAACGCTCAGGGAGCAGCAGAGTTCCTGTGCCAGCCCTCAAAAAACGAAAGCTTCTCGCTCGTTATCATGGAAAGCTGGCTTTGCGGCAGACCTGTTCTCGTTCATGCAGACTGCGCTGTTACAAGAAACTTTGCTTCTGAATCCAACGGAGGTCTGTATTTCGGAAACTATTTCGAGTTTGAAGGCTGCACCGATTACATCCTCGAACATAAAAACGAGGCATGGATGATGGGCAGCAACGGCAAAAACTATGTTATGAAGAATTTCGACTGGGACGTTATAGTCGATAAATATAAGCGATTTTTCGCAGACATAACCGGAGAGAGTGAAAAATGAAAAGGATAGCATTGGTTAATCAGCGCTACGGACTTGAAGTAAACGGCGGTTCGGAGTATTATACACGCCTTATCGCAGAAAGGCTCGTCGACCATTATCAGGTAGATGTTATCACTACAAAGGCTGTTGACTACACTACATGGGAAGACAGCTACACTGCTGATGAAGAGGATATAAACGGCGTTCATGTGAGACGTTTTTCCGTAAAAGAGTGCCGCGCTAAAGACTTCAATGAGTATAACGGAAAGTACCTTGCAAGGATCGGCGCCGGCGATTTCGATGAGGATGCCGAAAAGACATGGTTCCAGAAACAAGGACCTTATTGTCCTGATGCTATCGAGTATATCAAGGCAAATAAGGACAATTACGATGCTTTCATCTTCGTGACATATCTTTATTACCTCAGTGTAATGGGAATACCCGAAGTTGCTGAGAAAGCAATTTTCATCCCGACAGCACATGAAGAGCCTTTCATCCACTTCAGAAGCTTCGAGAAAATATTCACTCTCCCTAAGGCTTATGTGTTCCTTACAGACGAGGAAAAAGCCCTTGTTCAAGGACTTTTCAATTGCGGAAATATCCCCTGCAAGGTAATGGGCACCGGAGTTGAGATACCTTGCGAACCGGACGAAAAGGCTTTCCGCGAGAAATACAATATTCATGGCGACTACATCATATATGTAGGACGTATCGACGAAGGCAAGGATTGTCCGATGATGTTCAAGTACTTCATGGAATATAAGAAACGCCGTCCTGAAAGCGGTCTCAAGCTCGTCCTCATGGGCAAACCAGTCTGCGAGATACCCAAGCATAAAGACATCCTCAGTCTCGGATTCGTCAGCGAAGAGGACAAATTCAGCGGTATATCCGGTGCAAAAGCACTTGTTCTTCCTTCAAAGTTTGAGAGTCTGTCTATCTCTGTACTTGAAGCTATGACACTTTCAGTACCTGTCATCGTAAACGGTATCTGTGAGGTTCTTAAAGGTCACTGCCTGAAAAGCAACGGCGGTCTCTACTATATGAACTATTTTGAATTTGAGGGCATTCTCGATTATATCTTCTCACATGATAAAGAATACGAAGCTATGCGCTCAAACGCACGTCTTTACATCGACAATAACTACCGCTGGGAGGTTATCATGCGTAACTTCCGGGAGGTAATAGACAGTATATAAAAACAGCGGCACATATGTGTTGTATTCATACAGCAGCTTTATCCGCAACTTACCGGGGCAAACCTTTCTGAGGAAAGGTTCTTCCCCGAACCCCTTTCCAAAGACTTTTATTTCGTTTTTTTCGCAATGGTATAAAAATTTCGGAAGTCAAATAGACTTCTGTTTTTTCATTTTTATGTTAGTTCTTATACCATTGCGAAAAAAACCAGACGAAAGTTTTAGGAAGGGAGTTTGAGGGTGACTCCCCGCAGAGCGGGGAGATGTCCGAAGGACAAAGGGGACCGCCGCTGTTGGCGGAACCCTTTTTCAAAAGGGTTTCCCTCAATAATCTACCGATAAACTTCTATATGGGTATTACGCATAAGCGCCGCCTTTTATTGATAATATGGTGGTATAATGTTACTAATTTCAATTATGGATATTGACCGCAGCTCACATCACAGTCACGCTCATGCACTTCTGAGGGAATGTCTTAAACCGTATGGGATAGCTTACAATGAGGATACTCCTCTGATAAAGAGCGACATGGGAAAGCCTTCTCTTGCCGGACATCCGGAGATACACTTCAACCTCTCCCACGCAAACGGTATCGCCGCCTGCATAGTTTCCGGAAGCGAATGCGGCATTGACTGTGAAAAAGTGCGTTCCTTCCGCGAAAACGTCGTAAAAAGAGCCTTCAGCGAACGCGAGAAAGAACTCATTTACAGTAATCCGGAAGAAAACCGCGATCTTCTTTTTTTCCGGATGTGGACTCTCAAAGAGGCATACGTCAAAGCGCTTGGCGTTGGTATCTCCTACCCTCTCAGTAACGCCGGATTCACATTTGAGAACGGCAGGATAATCACCGATATTTCAGGCTATCGCTTCAGACAATACCTCATCCGCGGCGGAGAATACGTTGTTTCGACCTGCGAAAAAATCACGGATCAGATATAATATTATTGAATAACGCGTTCATTTCCGGCAACAATAACGCTAAAGGAGATGAACGTATGAACATCACGCCAGAATCTTACAGCAAAATGAGCCAGAAAGTATCGCCAAAATCACGCAGTTCAGTCAATGTGCCAATAGCCTTCGCAGTCGGAGGCGGCATCTGCGCCATAGGACAGATACTGACAGAGATCTTAATAAAAAGCGGTCTCGACAAAACTACCGCCGGCACATGGACATCCATAATCCTCATCGGCACAAGTGTACTCATGACAGGTCTTGGAATATACCCAAAACTTGCAAAACACGCCGGTGCAGGAACTCTCGTTCCGATAACCGGATTCTCAAATGCGATCAGCTCATCGGCTATCGAAGCAAAATCCGAAGGATTCATCCTCGGAGTAGGTGCGAAAATATTTACAATAGCCGGACCTGTTATCCTCTATGGAAGTGCTGCATCGGTCGCATTCGGCATCATTTACTATGCTGTAAAGTATATTTTCTGAAAAAAATAAGCAGGGCATTAAGCCCTGCTTTGACACAAATAAATCAAAATAAATATGTGTAGAACAAAAGAAAGGAGACAACAAAACGAGTGTTAATAATTAAAGATTATTTAACACTATGGATATTATAACTTATTTTCGGGCTTTCGTCAATAGAAAACCGAAAAAAATTACTTAGCCGCCGAAATTTCTGTTGTTTTGCACAATTATCCTGTATCATTCTATTGCAAAAATCACAAAAAGTCGTATCTATTGCCTTTCACAGCCCCCGAATCAGAGGAAAAATCCTCTGATTTTTGTTTATTCAGCTTTTTATGTTCAAATTGCTATAATATGGATGCTTAATTTTATACATAAATCATTAGCTTTGCAAGTAAAAAGGTGTTTACAAACTTCAAATTCTGTGTTATAATGTAAGAAGTAGTTATACATGGTTAACTTTTTCACAAGCTTCTATGTATAACACCTAACTTAATTTCACTTTAGGAGGTCATTCCTATGGCTATTAAAAGAAAAATGAAAACAATGGACGGTAATAACGCCGCTGCTTGGGTTTCATATCCATTCACAGACGTAGCTGCTATTTACCCGATCACTCCTTCCTCAGTTATGGCTGAGGTAACTGACAGCTGGTCCGCTAAGGACAAGAAGAACCTCTTCGGTCAGCCTGTTACTGTTGCTGAAATGCAGTCCGAGGCTGGTGCTGCCGGTACTGTTCACGGCTCACTTTCAGCTGGTGCGCTCACAACTACTTACACAGCTTCTCAGGGACTTCTCCTCATGATCCCGAATATGTACAAGATCGCAGGTGAACTTCTCCCTAACGTTATCCACGTTTCTGCAAGATGCGTATCTTCTCACGCTCTTAACATCTTCGGCGACCACTCAGATATTTACGCTTGCCGTCAGACAGGCTACGCTATGCTCTGCTCAGGCAGCGCTCAGGAAGTTATGGATCTCGGTGCTGTTGCTCACCTTTCTACAATCAAGGGCAGAGTTCCTTTCCTCCACTTCTTCGACGGTTTCCGTACATCTCACGAGATCCAGAAGATCGAAACATGGGATGACGAGACACTTTACAGCCTCCTCGACAAGGATGCTGCTCAGAGATTCAGAGACAAGGCTCTCCACCCTGAGAGACCTGTTCTCCGCGGAAGCGCTCAGAACCCTGACATCTTCTTCCAGGCTCGTGAAGCTTGCAACAAGTACTATGATGCTCTCCCGGCTATCGTTGAGGACTACATGAACAAGGTAAATGACCTCATCGGTACAGATTATAAGCTCTTCAACTACTACGGTGCTGCTGATGCTGAGCATATCATCATCGCTATGGGCTCTGTAAACGAGACTATCGAAGAGACTATTGATTACCTCAACGCTAAGGGCGGCAAGTACGGTCTCGTTAAGGTTCGTCTTTACAGACCTTTCGTTGCTTCAAAGCTCGTTGAAGTTATCCCGGACAGCGTAAAGAGAATCTCTGTTCTCGACAGAACTAAGGAGCCAGGTTCACTCGGCGAGCCTCTCTACCTCGACGTTGTTGCTGCTCTCAAGGGCACTAAGTTCAACGATATCCCTGTATTCACAGGCCGTTACGGTCTCGGCTCCAAGGACACCGTTCCTGCTCAGATCGTTGCTGTATTCAAGAACACAACTAAGCCAAGATTCACGATCGGTATCGAGGATGATGTTACTAACCTTTCACTTCCTCTCGAAGAGAATCCTGATTCAGCTCCTGCTGGTACAACAGCTTGTAAGTTCTGGGGTCTCGGCTCAGACGGTACTGTTGGTGCTAACAAGAACTCAATCAAGATCATCGGCGACCATACTGATCTCTATGCTCAGGCTTATTTCGCATATGACTCAAAGAAGTCCGGCGGTGTAACTATCTCACACCTCCGTTTCGGTAAGACTCCTATCAAGTCTACATACCTCATCAACAAGGCTGATTTCGTTGCCTGCCACAACCAGAGCTACATCGACAAATACGATATGGTTTCTGACATCAAGCCAGGCGGTACTTTCCTCCTCAACACTATCTGGAGCGTTGACGAGCTCGATAAGAACCTCCCGGGTCAGGTAAAGAGATATATCGCTGAGAACAACATCAACTTCTACATCATCAACGGCGTTAAGCTTGGCGAAGAGACAGGTATGGGTACACGTATCAATACTATCCTCCAGTCTGCATTCTTCAAGCTCGCTAACATCATTCCTTTCGAGGATGCCCTCAAGTACATGAAGGCAGCTGCTGAGGCTTCTTACAGCAAGAAGGGTCAGGACGTTGTTGAGAAGAACTGGAACGCTATTGATGCTGGTCACCAGAACATCGTTAAGGTTGACGTTCCTGCTTCATGGAAGGATTGCGCTGATACTCAGATGGGTATGTCACACGTAACCTGCGCTGACAAGAACCTTCAGGACTATGTAAACAATATCCAGATCCCATGCAACGCTCAGAAGGGCGACAAGCTCCCTGTTTCTACATTCGTTGACATGGCTGACGGTACATTCCCACAGGGCTCTGCTGCATTCGAGAAGCGCGGTATCGCTGTTAAGGTTCCTTCATGGGATGCTTCAAAGTGTATCCAGTGTAACCAGTGTGCATATGTATGTCCACACGCTGTAATCAGACCTGTTGCTATGACAGCTGATGAACTCGCTAAGGCTCCTGCTGCTACAAAGTCTGCTGACTTCAAGCCTGCTCTCGGCGATCTCAAGTTCACAATGACAGTTTCAACTCTTGACTGTACAGGATGCGGCGTTTGTGCTAACGTTTGTCCTGCTAAGGAAAAGGCACTCACTATGGAGCCTATCGCTTCACAGATGGATCAGCAGGAAGTATTCAACTATGCTGTAACTCTCGACGAGAAGGACGAAGTTGCTGCTAAGTTCAAGGCTGATACAGTTAAGGGCTCACAGTTCAGACAGCCTCTCCTCGAATTCTCAGGCGCTTGCGCTGGCTGCGGTGAAACACCTTATGCTAAGCTCGTTACACAGCTCTTCGGCGACAGAATGATGATCGCTAACGCTACCGGCTGTTCTTCAATCTGGGGCGGCAGCGCACCTTCAACCCCTTACACTGTAAACAAGAAGGGCAGAGGTCCTGCATGGAGCAACTCACTCTTCGAGGATAACGCTGAGTTCGGTTACGGTATGTACCTCGCTCAGGAAACACTCAGAAAGAGAGTTACCGATAAGGTAAAGGCTCTTGAAGAGAAGGCTGAGAAGGCAGAAGTTAAGGAAGCTATCGCTAAGTACTTCGAGACATACAACGACGGTGCTGCTAATGCAGTTGCTACTGATAATCTCGTTGCTGCACTTGAAGCTTGCGGCTGCGATGATGCTAAGGCTATCCTCGCTGAGAAGGATTACCTCTCAAAGAAGTCACAGTGGATCTTCGGCGGTGACGGCTGGGCTTACGATATCGGTTTCGGCGGTCTCGACCACGTAATCGCTTCCGGAAAGAACGTTAATATCCTCGTATTCGATACTGAGGTTTACTCAAATACAGGCGGACAGGCTTCTAAGTCTACACCTACCGGTGCTATCGCACAGTTCGCTGCTGCTGGTAAGGTAATGAAGAAGAAGGATCTCGCTGGTATCGCAATGAGCTACGGTTATGTTTACGTTGCACACGTTGCAATGGGCGCTAACATGAACCAGTGTATCAAGGCATTTGCTGAGGCTGAGGCTTATGACGGTCCATCAATCGTTATCTGCTACGCTCCATGTATCAACCACGGTATCAAGACTGGTATGGCTACTGCTCAGGCAGAAGAGAAGAAGGCTGTTGAGGCTGGCTACTGGCACCTTTACAGATATAACCCAACTCTCAAGGCTGAGGGCAAGAACCCATTCATCCTTGACTCCAAGGCTCCAAACGTTGAGGAATACAAGAACTTCCTCATGGGCGAAGTTCGTTACAACTCACTCGCTCGTTCTAACCCAGAGAGAGCAGAGAAGCTCTTCGATGCTGCTGTTGCAAACGCTAAGGATCGTTACGATTACCTCACACGTCTTACAACACTCTACGGTAACGACTAATTAATTCGGAATTATAAGACGAATAAAAAAAAACTCCCCGATACGGACAAGTATCGGGGAGTTTTTTGCTGTATGACGCTGCAAGTGTAGCTGCTCAAGTGGCTTGACAGGAAGTAGCCCGACAAAAGCCCGTATCCGTGTAAACGGAAAAGCCCTCGGAGGTTGAATCTCCGAGAGCTTTCTTTTGCGTGTGCAAATGCACACAGCATCTTTCGTTTTCATATATATTGTACATCAACGCACACGGATCGTCAAGTGCTTTTTCACATTTTCCTGTTGTAATAAGCCGTCACGCCGAAATACACAATGAGAATAAACGCCATACAGCAGGAAAGCGTACAGCTTACTACTTCACTGAAATAGCTGATGACCATAGTCGCCAAAGACATACCTGCAATGGTAATAATAAACGAAGTTTTAGAAGCCTCACGCATTATCTGGTTGTTGCGCTCATCAGTGTTGCGTACATAAAGGTGTTTAAACAAATTCTCATCTTGCAGAGCCATTTTATTCCGCTTGATGTGCAGCAGTGAAACAACAAGCATTGCGGCAAAAAATCCCGAATTATAGCCTGATCCATATTCACCATCACCTGTTACAGCTGCAAATCCGTACATTCCCACAATAGCAACAGCTGAAACTATCACAAGCAGCCAGTATATCTTTATATTTTTCTGAAGTTTATTTCTGAATTCTTCCATAATTATTCTCCTTGCGCTCCTTACATTATTTTATTGTAATAAGACTTCACAACACTTTTTACGAACCATATTCCATAAAAGGCAATACCCGGTATAACTCCCGCATTTTTGCCGATAAATAGCGACAAAGTTATAAATGCTATAAAAAGACATACCATTACGATATTCAATGTCACATTAGATGATCTGACCTCAATATTCAGGTTCCTCTCATCAGTACTGCGTATATACTGTTCCTTGAGCTTTGTTTCATTGCTGAGCATCGTTGTGATACTTACATAATATCCCAATGAAACAATAAACAAAACTCCGAACATACCGCCGAAAGACCGCCTTGATTCAACGTCCAGACCGAATAACCCCCCGCCAAATATAAAAAACAATCCTATTCCTGCCAACGAGACGATAAATGCCAGCAGCCATAAGGTCGATTTTTTCTTTAATGCTTTTCTGTATCCTTCCATAATTATTCTCCTTTAAATGTTCTCATCGCCCTCGAAAATGAACAGTTCTTCGATAGTAGTGCCGAAGAACTGCGCCGCCTTGTGAGCAAGCGTGAGGGACGCATTATATTTTCCGTTTTCGAGTGAGATTATCGTCTGTCGCGTGACGGACAAAGCGTCCGCAAGCTCCTGCTGTGTGACCTTCCTTGCCTTACGCATTTCCTGAATTCTGTTTTTCAAATCATCACTCTCCATTCGTGTAAAGTTAACTTTACAATAATAGTATAGCAAGCTTTACATTATTTGTCAAGTATACTTTACATATATTTATCATTTAACTTTTGCAAGCAAACAAAAAGGACGGCTCGCTGTACGAACCGTCCATTATTCTTATATGCTTAACCGAGAACGATCTTAATGTCGTTTGTATCAGCAAGCTTGTCAGCAGGAATGTAGTTACCCTCAAGCTTTTCGCCATTGAGCACAATTTCCTTAACACCGCTCTGAACATGAGCAGAGTTATCGAAGGACATATTGAGCTTCTTGCCGCGGAAGTTCTTCTTTATCTTAAAGCTTGCCCATTCAGACGGGATCGAAGGATCAACGCGAAGTCCGTTGAGATCAGGTCTCATACCGCAGATACCCTCAACACAGCCTACCATGACTGTTGAAGCAGTACCTGTGAGCCAGTGAACGTGTGAACGTCCCTCGAACGGAGAAGCCTTAGACTCAGTGAACTGACCGTGAACATAAGGCTCCATAACACGTATCTCAGCCTTATCGTTCATAGCAGCAGGAGCACTCTCCATGAAGTATTCAAATGCGCGGTCACCATGACCAAGAAGAGCCTCGGCAAGTATGAGCCAGCCCTGCGACTGCGAGAAGATACCGCCGTTTTCTTTTGTATCGAGGTTGAATACCTGCATCAGCGCACCCTCAAAGTGGTGATACTTATAAGGCGGCTCAAGAAGCTTAGCGCCGTAAGGTGTATTAAGAATGTCATGAACGCTGTTCATAGCCTTTTCAGCCTGCTCCTCAGAAGCAAAGCTTGAAATTACAGACCAGCTCTGCGGATTGAGCCACATATTAGCCTCAGGATCCTTCTTTGCGCCGACAACTATGCCATTATCGCGGATTCCGCGGATGAAGCGATCCTCGTCCCAGCACTTTTCAAGAGCATCTGCAAGCTTAGCCTTAGCGCCCTTGAGGAAGGTAAGATACTCATTATCACCGCGCTGAGAAGCGAAGTCCTCCATAACGTTCATAGCGTAATAAAGCTGGAACGCAACGAATGTAGATTCGCCCTGCTTGCCAAGACGGAGACAGTCATTCCAGTCAGCGTGAAGTCCGGCAGGCATATCATGGCTGCCAAGTCTTTCAAGTGAGAAGCGGATAGCGTTTTTGAGATGCTCATAAACAGTATCTTCGCCGCCGCCTTCTTCTGCATATGTGATGACTTCGTCGAGGAAGCCCTTATTTCCGCTCTCGCCGAGGTACTTTACAATAGTTGGGAAGAGCCAGAGAGCGTCATCAGCACGATAGGACGGATGTCCGGTCTCCTTAGCGTAAACGCTGTGCTCATCGTTCTCGTCAGGACAGGTCTCATGACCTGCATTGTGGTCGAACTTAACGAGCGGAAGTCCTCCGCCGTTGCTTACCTGAGCAGAGAGCATGAAGCGAATCTTCTCAGCAGCCATTTCAGGATCGAGGTGTATGATACCCTGAATATCCTGAACCGTATCACGGTAGCCGTATCCGTTTCTGAGACCGCAGTATATGAACGAAGCTGCTCTTGACCAGATAAAGGTCATGAAGCACTGATAAGCGTTCCATACATTTATCATATTGTTGAACTCATCGGAAGGAGTTTCAACCTGGAAATTCTCAAGCTGACCATGCCAGTAGTCCTTGAGCTGCTTGATCTCAGCATCGACCTTGCCGGCAGCCTTGTATTCATCAAGGATAACAGCAGACTCAGCGTCATTGCGCTTGCCCATGATAAAGATGAATTCCTTTGTCTCGCCGGGAGCAAGAGTGATGTCGCTCTGGAGCGCACCGCATGAATTCGAGTTATAGTTCATAGCGTTATTGCACTTTCCGGACTCAACTGCAATAGGGTTCGAGAAAGTTCTGTAAGGTCCGATGAAATCGCTGAGAGAGCCGTTGTAAGCTGTAACAGGCTGACCGACCATACCGAAGAAACGCTCCTCATGATTTGAGCCTGTCTCATCGAAGCCGGTATTCTCATTCATATGCTGAATGATCTTGTTGCCGCCCTCAAAGCTTGTACGTGTAATGAAGAGAGTGTACTGGAGATTCACCTGATCCTGCTCATAGTTAGGCTCGTTTGTGAACTCGACCATACCGTAAACGGAAAGATCTCTCTCCTTGTCGGAAGCATTTGTGACTTTAGCTCTCCATACCTCATAGGTCTTGCCGTAAGGAACATAATAAGTAGCCTCAGACTTTATACCCTCATATTCTGCTGAAATGACAGTATATGCAGTACCGTGGCGGCACTCGCTCTTGTACTTGTCAAGAGGCTTGCCGACAGGCTGCCATGAAGCCGACCAGTAATCGGCAGTCGCATTGTCGCGGATATAGATATAACGTCCCGGGAGCGCCATCTGTGAATTGAAGCGGAAACGTGAGATACGTCCGTTAGCGCCGGATTTAACGAAGCTGTAACCGGCAGCGTTATTAGAGATCATAGCGCCGTATTCGGGATCACCGAGATAGTTTGCCCAAGGGGCAGGTGTAGCTGGATTAGTAATAACATATTCCTTGTTTTCAAGGTCGAAATGTCCATACTGCATAAGATTTCTCCTTTAATAAAAGCAATGTTTTTCATGTTTGGAGGAAGTGCTTGTCCTCTCAAAATAAAGATATACTGATTATAACATTAATCCGTAGAATTTTCAAGGGCTTTCCGATAATTTTCCGGAGATAAAATCATTTGCCCTGTTTTGTTTTCAGCTTGCGGATAGTATAGCCTTCATTTATCTTCATAACGCCGCGCTCGATAGCGAGAGCATAGTCGGGGATGTCTCTTGTTACGGTAGTTCCGGCAGCAGTGTAAACAGCCTTTCCGAGCTTTACAGGTGCGATCAGGTTGGTATTGCAGCCGACAAAGCTGTTATCACCGATAACGCAGCGGTTCTTGGTTATACCGTCATAGTTTACGGTAACAGTTCCGCAGCCGATATTGACCTTTCTGCCGATGTCGCTGTCGCCGATATAAGCAAGGTGAGCGATAGCAGTCTTCTCGCCTACTGACGAATTCTTGACCTCGACAAAATCGCCTATCTTAGCATTCTTACCGATATGGCAATCAGGTCTGATATGTACGAACGGACCTACATTTACACCCTCTGCAACCTCAGAATCATATATCTGAGCGGTATTAACAATGGTCTCGTCCCCTACCGTACTATTCTCGATTACAACATTCGGACCTATCTTGCAGCGAGCGCCTATTTTAGTCTTGCCGCGGAGGATAGTTCCCGGAAGTATCTCGGTATCCTTGCCTATCTCGACCTCTCTCTCGATGATAACGCCGTCAAGGCAGGTGAATTCCACACCATTTTCAAGATGCTTGTCGATGACCTGTCTGCGGGCATACTCATTGAATTCAAGAAGCTCCTTACGGTCGTTAGCACCCTTGATTATATCCGGATTCGGCGACTTGTAAGCGCCTGCGTTCTTGCCGTTTGCAAGGGCAAGGAATATAGTATCTGTAAGATAATACTCACTCTGAGCATTATTGTTTGTTATCTTGCCGAGAAGCTCTATAAGATCAGCTGTTCTGAACCAGTATGTGCCGGAATTGACTTCCTTTATCTTCTTCTGCTCCGGAGTAGCGTCCTTTTCCTCAACGATACCGCTTATGCCCTTGTCTGTACGTATTATCCTTCCATAGCCCTTAGGCTCTTCGAGTTCGGAAGTAATAACAGTAACGGCATTATTCTGCTCCTGATGCAGAGCAAGTGCATCCCTGATCGTTGCCTCGTCGATAAACGGAGCATCGCCGCAAAGAACGAGAGTATTTCCGGATTCATCATTCTTCAGGAACGGTATTCCCTGCATAACAGCGTGGCCTGTACCAAGTCTTTCCGACTGAAGCGCAGTAGTATATCTGCCGCCGAGATAATCGTCTATCATCTCGCCCTTAAAGCCCTTTATTACGCATATATCCGATACTCCCGCGCTCTCACACGCAGAGATCACCCATTCGAGCATCGGCTCGCCAAGGACTTTGAACAGCGGCTTAGGCATATCTGCCTTCATACGTTTACCCTGTCCGCCTGCCAGTATAATTGCTTTATTCATATAAACTCCTCCTTATTCGAGTATTTGCTTTAATTGTTCAACGCTGAGCGGTATGACCTTCCAGCCATCCTCTTCAAGCTCAACAAGCACCATTTCCTCTTTATCAGAGTCAACGCCCTCGCTGGTTTTCGCTTCAAACTCTGCTTCAACGCTGTATCCGTTGACAACTTTAATTGCCAGATCGCTTACTCC
Organism: Ruminococcus flavefaciens; assembly: GCA_015067005.1. Lineage (GTDB taxonomy): Bacteria > Bacillota > Clostridia > Oscillospirales > Ruminococcaceae > Ruminococcus > Ruminococcus flavefaciens_AA. Next base: position 36,653 of record SVNH01000012.1, on the reverse strand, counting down.
GTTCTTTTCAGCATTAACAGAGAAATACTTTTCTGCAAGACCGTATCCTGTATTCGGTGCAAGGCGAACGCACTTGGTTATGTGGAATTCAGTCACCTCAGCATCCATATCCTCATACCCGTTGAAATATTCTTTTGCTTTTCCGCTGATTATTGCATCATAGAGCTTTTCCGGATAAAAATATTTCAGTGTTTCGTTCACACCTTCAGTATACATAGCTGTAATGCAGCTTTTCAGCGCATCCTCTGCTTCTTTTTCCGGCGGTATGAATCCACCCGTGTCAAGATTATTCTTTTGGGCATATTCCGAAGCCTTTTCTCTTGCTTTATCAAGTGCTTCCGGGTTTAAAGATGCCAGCTGTCCCTGCATTTGGGATGTTTCGGTTTCAGAGACAGAAACCGCCTCAGAAGTACCTGCCGAAGGCTTCACGGACGAACTTCCGCTGTCGCTTTTGCAGGAAACAAGCACTCCCGCCGTCAAAATGCAAATCGCAGCAATTGCAGCCGATTTTTTCATACTACTCCCCCATTCTGTACCTCTTATTTTTACATACTTTAACAATAAATTCAAGACCTTTTTTTCAATTTTATTTCAGCACTTAAAATTTTGTATAAAATGCTGTAAAACTAACGGCTATTTTTTGCCATTATATATATGGTAATTTTTTCTGATGTATGCTATAATAATTATAAGTCGGACGGTGAACTATGTCCAATCGTCCGGTAATGTTTAAAACTGGAGGTATATACCAATGGCAAACAAATATTGCTACCTTTTCTCTGAAGGTAATGCTAACATGAGAGAACTTCTCGGCGGTAAGGGCGCTAACCTCGCTGAGATGACTAACATCGGTCTCCCTGTTCCTCAGGGTTTCACGATCACAACTGAAGCTTGTACTCAGTACTATGAGGACGGCGGTATCTCACCTGAGATCCAGGCTGAAATCAACGAGTATATCGTTAAGATGGAAGGAATCACAGGCAAGAAGTTCGGTGATAAGGAGAATCCGCTCCTCGTTTCCGTTCGTTCAGGCGCTCGTGCTTCAATGCCAGGTATGATGGATACTATCCTCAACCTCGGCCTCAATGAGACTGTTGTTAATACAATCGCAGAAAAGTCCAACAATCCAAGATGGGCTTGGGACTGTTACAGAAGATTTATCCAGATGTATTCCGACGTTGTTATGGAAGTTGGTAAGAAGTACTTTGAAGAGCTTATCGACAAGATGAAGGAAGAAAAGGGTGTTACTCAGGACGTTGAACTCACAGCTGATGATCTCAAGACTCTCGCTGGTCAGTTCAAGGCTGAATATAAGTCTAAGATCGGTGTTGACTTCCCTGATGATCCTAAGGAGCAGCTCATGGGCGCTATCAAGGCTGTATTCCGTTCATGGGACAACCCAAGAGCAAACGTTTACAGAAGAGATAACGATATCCCGTTCTCATGGGGTACTGCTGTTAACGTACAGTCAATGGCATTCGGTAACATGGGTGACGACTGCGGTACAGGTGTTGCATTCACACGTGATCCTGCTACTGGTGAGAAGAAGCTCATGGGTGAGTTCCTCACAAACGCACAGGGCGAAGACGTTGTTGCCGGCGTTCGTACTCCTATGCCGATCCAGCAGATGGCTGAAACTTTCCCTGAGGCTTTCGCTCAGTTCCAGGAAGTTTGCAAGACTCTCGAAAATCACTACCACGATATGCAGGATATGGAGTTCACTGTTGAAAACAAGAAGCTCTATATGCTCCAGACAAGAAACGGTAAGAGAACTGCACAGGCTGCTCTCAAGATTGCTTGCGACCTCGTTGATGAGGGCATGAAGACAGAGCAGGAAGCTGTTGCAATGATCGATCCGAGAAACCTCGATACACTTCTCCACCCACAGTTCGATGCTAAGGCTCTCAAGGCTGCAACTCCTATCGGCAAGGGTCTCGGTGCTTCACCTGGTGCTGCTTGCGGTAAGATCGTATTCACAGCTGACGATGCTGTTGAGTGGGCTGAAAAAGGCGAGAAGGTTGTTCTCGTTCGTCTCGAAACATCACCTGAAGATATCACAGGTATGAAGGCTGCTCAGGGTATCCTTACAGTCCGCGGCGGTATGACTTCACACGCTGCTGTTGTTGCTCGTGGTATGGGTGAGTGCTGCGTTTCAGGATGCGGCGACATCAAGATGGATGAGGCTAACAAGAAGTTTGAACTCGGCGGAAAGACTTTCAACGAGGGAGACTGCATCTCTATCGATGGTACAACAGGTAACATCTACGACGGTATCATTCCTACTGTTGACGCTCAGATCGCTGGTGAGTTCGGAAGAATCATGGCTTGGGCTGATAAGTACAGAAAGCTTAAGGTAAGAACAAACGCTGATACACCTGCTGACGCTAAGAAGGCTCGTGAACTCGGTGCTGAAGGTATCGGTCTCTGCCGTACTGAGCATATGTTCTTCGAGGCTGACAGAATCGCTGCTTTCCGTGAGATGATCTGCTCTGATACTGTTGAAGGCAGAGAGGCTGCTCTCGCTAAGATCGAGCCTATCCAGCAGGCTGACTTCGAGGCTCTCTATGAGGCTCTTGAAGGTAACCCGGTTACTATCCGTTTCCTCGATCCTCCTCTCCACGAATTCGTTCCTACTGAAGAAGAGGATATCGCTCTTCTCGCTAAGGCACAGGGCAAGTCCGTTGAGGATATCAAGGCTATCATCGCTTCTCTCCACGAATTCAACCCAATGATGGGTCACCGTGGATGCCGTCTTGCTGTAACATACCCTGAGATCGCTGCTATGCAGACAAAGGCTGTTATCAAGGCTGCTATCAACGTTAAGAAGAATCACCCGGATTGGAACGTTAAGCCTGAGATCATGATCCCACTCGTTGGCGATGTTAAGGAGCTTAAGTTCGTTAAGAAGGTTGTTGTTGAAACTGCTGACGAAGTTATCAAGGCTGCTGGTGCTAACCTCGAATACGAAGTTGGTACTATGATTGAGATCCCACGTGCTGCTCTTACAGCTGATGAGATCGCTAAGAACGCTGACTTCTTCTGCTTCGGTACTAACGACCTCACTCAGATGACTTACGGCTTCTCTCGTGACGATGCTGGTAAGTTCCTCGGTGCTTACTACGACAAGAAGATCTTCGAGAACGATCCATTCGCTAAGCTCGACAGAGACGGCGTTGGCAAGCTCATGAAGATGGCTCTCGAACTCGGCAGACCTGCTAATGCTAAGCTCCACTGCGGTATCTGCGGCGAGCACGGCGGCGATCCTTCTTCTGTTGAATTCTGCCACCAGATCGGTCTTGACTACGTTTCTTGCTCACCTTTCCGCGTTCCGATCGCTCGTCTGGCTGCTGCTCAGGCTGCAATCAACGAAGGAAAGTAATTCCAAAATATACTCAGATCGGCTATTTTACGCTGAATCTGGACGATGCTAAAGAATACCTTTACGCAAAGTCCACTAAGCGCAGAATACTAAGCTGGCGTGATATTCACGTTAATGTGTTTATCTGAATAAAACAACAGAGTCCTCATAGCTTCGGCTGTGAGGACTTTTTTGTTATAAGAATGACCGCAGTTTATTCCTGCGGTCTTCTGATATAATGTTAGTCTTAATTTTTATGATTAGTTTTATTGAACTTGGCTATCTTTTTGAATTTTTCTTCTTTTGCTGCCAGATATCCTTCAGCATCTTCAGAATAAGCGTTTTCAATTTTCAGCTTTTCATAAGATGACAGCCGCTCCTCTGAAAGTTCACCATTTTTGATAGCAGCCTGTACTGCACATCCGGGTTCAGATTTGTGAGTACAGTTCTTGAAACGGCACTTTGCTGAAAGTTCCTCGATATCTTCAAATGCAGCCGAAAGTCCTTCACTGCTGTCCCACATTCCCATTTCACGCATACCAGGCGTATCAATGACCATAGTGCCGCTTGGAAGCATAAGCAGTTCACGGTGAGTAGTGGTATGTCTGCCCTTGTCATCGTTACGCAGTCCGTTCGTATCAAGCCTGTCATCTCCCAGAAGGTGATTGATAAGCGTTGATTTGCCGACACCTGAGGAACCTACAAAAGCAAGTGTCTTTCCTACTTTCAGATATGGCGTGATCTGGCTGTAACCGTCAGGTTCAGCGACTGATGTCGTAATTATATCAACTCCGACTGCAACGCTTTCTATCTGAGCGATCTTTGCATCAACTTCATCGCAAAGGTCAGTCTTCGTCAACAGTACAACAGGAACAGCACCGCTGTCCCATGCGGCAGTCATATATCTTTCGATACGTCTTATGTTGAAATCGTTATTGAGTGACATACACAGAAATACTGTATCTATATTTGCGGCAACGACCTGTTCAGTGTTTGACTTTCCAGCAGCTTTACGGATAAATACGCTTGTTCTTGGAAGAACATTATGTATCACAGCCCTGTCGCCGCCGGTAATATCAGCCATAACATAATCGCCTACGGCAGGGAAATCAGATACAGTTTTGGCATCATATCTGAATTTGCCGGATACCTGCGCCTGCATCATTCCGTATTTATGTATGACATGATAAAGATCTTTTTCCTGCAAAACTACACGGCATACTGTAAGGTCTGGATATTCTGCGCTATACGCCTCATATACAGGCGGTAAGTTCTCTAATTTCATTTGTCTCTCCTATCTGTTCAGTGCTCACTTTTGGGGAGTTTGAAAAGCATTATCCCCTTTATTATCAGCAGCAGGAACGCTACTGTTGCCGCATAGGGTATTCTTGCCATAGTCAGGAACAATACCGCGATAATGCTAAGTACAAGCGATGTGCCAGTAACTGTGCTTCTGCCCTTTTCTATGTTCCTGTAATTCATAAACAACTTCACTGCACCGATGATTATAAGTATTGAAAACAGTCCCCAGCATACACAACTTATCCCAAACGATATATGCGTGTAATCAAACAGCGCAACTGCCGAGACTGTTTCTCCTGCCTTTTTAGGATAAAGCGGCAGAAGAATAAGCATAATGCTCATTATATCGACTACTCCTATCAGCAGGTCTATCATTTTTCCGATATTTGAGCGGTTCTCGTCTTTTGCCGCAGTAATGAGTTCCTCCGATGACAGAAGCTCATCTATGGTTACGGAAAAGAACTTTGATATCTCTTTCAGCGAATCGATATTCGGATAGCCCTTTCCCGACTCCCATTTTGAGATAGCTGTACGGGATACATATAGTTCCTTTGCAAGCTCCTCCTGAGTGAGTCCTTTTGCTTTTCTTAGTTCCTGCAATTTCTCATGAAATTCCATTTCCGTTTCTCCGTTAGTTATTTTTTGTCAGTGAGCTGAACAGTGCCCTGATAAATGAGGTAAAGTCCCGTGCTCAGCAGTACAGAGCCTGCTATATCTGTCAGCCAGTGTACTCCCGCAACAGTGCGTCCCACCACCATAAATGCTGTGAATAAGACCGTAAACGCATAAATACCGTATTTGACTTTAGTATTCCTTATCCTGCGATGCACCTGAAAAGCTAACGTAGGCATTACGCTCATAACAAGAAGCGTTGTTGAAGACGGGTAAGAAGCCTCCATACGTCCTTCTATAAGTATCGGTCGGTAGTTTATAGGTATCATCTCAAATATGAGATAACCGAATATCACAAGGATATAGTAAATACCAAGCAGGATAATATCCTTATCAACTTTAAGAAGACTTCTCCGCTTTATGAGCTGAACCAGACCGACAACTCCGAATATCATACAGATAAAGATCGGCACAAGTCCAAGCCAGTCGGTGACAGTATACACCCACATATGAACGCCTGTCATTTTATGGAACCACACGTTCAGACCTGCAAACCCGATGTCCGTTCCGTTCTGTCCCACTGCCTGAACATCAACTGTCTGTATCAGTACAGTCCAGACTGCAAACAGTACCAGCATTATCATGCCTGTGATCAATATGTTCTTTTCATTCTTTTTCATAATTCCGTGTTCCTTTCAAACGATTGCCTTTCAGCTGATCTCATGGTAACACTGGGACTGAAAAAAGTAAAGAACCGTACGGTCACACCCATGACACGAATCGTAACATATGCGATATTTCGCCATTTGCAGCACATCTGCCGCCACGACTTTTTTATGACTTGAGCCTGATTATATTATAACCGAAAGGTGAAATTCCGTCAACCCATAGTCTTGACCAAGCCATGCAGATATGTTATGATATAAACAGCACAACTGTGCAATCAAATGACAAAGATAAAAACGCAACGTATACCTTCGGGTATGCTAGAGCCGGTAGGTAGCCCGGCCGTCCTGTGAATACAGGGTAAGTAACCTGCCCCTCCGGGTTGTCCGTTCTTTGTCCATAGCAATTTTTTAGGAGGGAAAGATATGGACAAAACGAACGGTATGCTGACAGTTTTTTTCGATGAGCCTTTCTGGGTGGGAGTATTTGAACGCTCTGAAGATGATAAACTCTCAGCGGCTAAGGTCACATTCGGAGCAGAACCCAAGGACAGTGAAGTCTGGGATTACGTGCTGAGGCATTACTACAAGTTGAAGTTCAGTCCTGCTGTTAAGGCCAAAACAAAGCAGACTGCTGATAATCCCAAACGGCGGCAGCGCAATGCACGAAAGCAGCTCAGTATCGCAGGTATCGGCACAAAGTCGCAGCAAGCGCTGAAGCTAATGCAGGAGCAAATGAAGACCGAACGCAAGCAGCTCACAAAAGAGCAGCGTGAAGCCGAAAAGCAGCGTCAGTTTGAGCTTAAACAGCAAAAGCGCAGGGATAAGCATAAAGGTCATTGACAGCTTCCTGCGAAAAAAGTCCTGATAGTATCGGCTGTCAGGACTTTTTATCCAATCATTAATAATAAAAATATATGGTTCAGGAGAAAAACATGATAGATACAGCTTCTTTTATAGATAAATTTATCTCAGCCTTGAAAAATACGTTTCCTGACAGGATATGTTTCGTTGGCTTGCAGGGCAGCTACGCACGCGGAGAAGCAACAGAAAGCAGCGATATTGATTTCGTTGTTATTCTCGATAATCTTTCGTGTGAAGATGTAAGACGTTACCGAACAATGCTTGACGCCCTTCCGTACAGGGAATTATTCTGTGGATTTCTTTCTGATGCAGACGATCTCAGAAACTGGGATGTCTCTGATCTGTTCCAGTTTTACCATGATACGAAGCCGATAATAGGAACTCTTGATGATATTGTTCCTTCGATAACTGATGATGATATCAGGCGCTCAGTCAAAATAGGAGTTTGCAATATTTATCACTCCTGCGTGCATAATCTGATATATGAGAAAAATCCTGCAATACTGAAAGGATTGTACAAATCCGCCTCCTTTGTGATACAGGCACTCTGGTATCTGCGGTCAGGAGAATATAGCGCACGTTTACAGGAGCTTTTCAGCAAAGTTGAAGGCAGCGAAAAGGATATTATCTCCGCTTATATACAGATAAAGAACAGCGGAGTATCTGATTTTGAAAGACTGTCAGACCTTATCTTCAATTGGTCGAAGAAGCAGATAAAATCAGATGCACGAACAAATTGAAAGGCAGCCTATTGCGGCTGCTTTTTATATTCAACAGGTGATGCTTTCTAATTCGATAAATACTCTATGCTCCGCTCATAAAACTCTTTGAAATTACTTATCATAGCAGGATGATCGCCTTTAGGGAAAAGGTGCATTCTTCCTTTAGGGATCATTTTGAGGATATTCCCATAAACCTGTTCATAGTAGTCATCTGAAATACTATTCATGAAACTATCTTCTTTACTTCCTGTAAGGAGAAGTTCACACCGCATTTCTTCCAGAGGCTTATGAAAAAATGCTCCGATTTCTTTTTGATGTCGTATGATTGCATCGGTATCATTATCAACTATCTGCTCCCAGTCCTGACCGTGCATATACACATAAAAGCCTTGTGCATTTGGATCATTTTTAGCATTCTTACGATCTTTCAGCAGATTTTTAGTGAATGTTTCATCTGCTCTTTCGCCTTCAAAGCTGTCAGCGATCACTTTTTTTACAAGGTCAGGAGCTTCAAGAGCAACATTTAATGCAACAATAGCTCCGCCGCTGCTGCCAATTATATATACATCGGTATACTGCTTAAATCTAAGAAATGCTATTACTTGCTGTGCTTCATAAAACCATAAGTCTGAGGGGAATTTTTCCAATCTGTCAGACAGTCCATGACCTAAAAAATCAATAAGAATCACCTTGAACGATTTGCTGTATTCTTCCGCTATCTGTGCAAAAATTTTTGAAGAAGCAGTATTGCCGTGAAGTAATAGCAATGGATGTCCTGAGCCTGTCTCGTAGTAATAGATCTTCTTATCATCATAAACATAATAACTCATATAATACTCCTTTTTGGAAAGTATCAGAATCCCATAGCAATCTTTGTTTCCTGCATTTTCTCTGTTCCAACCAGTTCTTCAAGTAACATGAATGCAACTTCAGGTCCGGTCTGTGGACAATATGAGGTTATGATATTATCCGTCCTCACGACAGGCTCATTCACAACGATTGCACCGTACTCTGCGAGCTGCTTCTGACGATGCCCATTGTTCAAGTGATAGGTTGTAGCTCTTTTGCCTTTCAGAATGCCGCTGTTTCCGAGTGCAAGTGCTGCAACACATATCGTGGCTATCATTTTGCCCCTGTCGTTGAATCCTTTTATCAGTTCGACAGCCTGCTCCGAAAATGCGTCCTCATAGAAACCGTATTCCTCAAAGCCACCGGGGATAGCCAGTGCATCATAATCATCGATGCAAACTTCGTTCAGCAGGATATCAGGATTGACTGATACTCCGAAGGTGCTTTTGATGTTTTTTTGCAGAGCACAGGTAACGACATCAACACCTGCCCAACCCATTATATCAACAAAAACACTTGCTTCCATTGTTTCAAAGCCTTTTGCAAGAAATAACAGTACCCTCATTTTAATTCCTCCGTTACAGATCACTGTAAAACAAAATCTATCAGAGGTTTGATATTATCCTTATCTCTGAAATCAACGGGCGTGTCATAAGCATCGAGCATTCCCTGCTCATCTTCGGTGCGCTCTTTAAGCTTCTGCAAACGCACTTTAAGCATTTTCATAAGTATCTTATCTCCGGCAGTCAACTTGCTGAAATCGAAACCGCCTCTGAGATAAAAATGTCCTATTTGTTTTTGCTGTTCAGCGGTCAGCACTTTATCCCAGAACGGCTGCATCTCATGCTCTCTGCCGGGATTTGATCCTACCGCAAACAGGACTATCTTCTTACCTGACAGCTTGTCAAGATTTTTGGTGATGAGCTTAATACCGTTGAAACCTCCGGCATACATTCCGCCTCCGTAAATTATCGTGTCATAACCGATAATATCGGAAATCTCAGCATTTTCTTTGATGTCGCAATCAAGTTCCTGTGCGATCCACTCAGCGTATGTTTTAGTGTAACCTGATTTAGACTTATAAGCAACTATCGTTTTCATGTTATTCTCCTTCTTTGATTGTTTTATAAAGCTTTCTGGCGAGTATTGCCGCGTACATCCCCAGCAGGGTGAATATTGCAGATTTTGTAATGATAGCCGGTATCGGAAGATCAACTCCCGAAACGAGTTGTACGGCTGTCTGAAAAATCACCAATATCCCTACTACAATTATTCCAATCAGAAGAACGGAAAGCAGCACCACACCGAATGAGTTCCTTTTCTTCAGCAGATAAAGGCATATGAAAGCTGTGGGACTTATTATCCCCATATCGAGGATATATGTGATCTCTGTTGTATAGACCTCTATGAGCTGCAGCCTTCCGCTTCCGAACGAAGAAACGATATCCGGAAGCCAGGCAATAAAAGTTGATATTCCCGAAAGCACCAGAAAGACTGTATATGGTTTTCCTGAAAGTATATCGGGTACATCAAAGTGTTCACCTGATATTCTGTATATGCCGGTGATGAAGGCAAAAAAAGTGCATACAAAAAGAGCGGTATACGCCAGAAATAACATATTGTATGTTACTCCGAAGCACAGGCTCGCTGCATAATACAACAGCCACGCAAGTACCGAGACAAGCAGCAGAAAGCTGAGTTTATCCTTCTTCTTCACATCATATATCACTAATATTGCAGTCAGTGGAATACCAACAAAAAGCATACACATATCGCTTCCGATAAAAATCGTCGCTTTAAGATAGCTGTCACGGGCATATATACCGCTTCCCCACATCTTTATAGTTTCGCCGTACTGATTCACTGTTTCATACGTTTTGGAAGTATCCCACGAAAGCATACCGCACAGAGTTATCATGATAAGGAGCACAATAGCGGCAGTGGACAAAATGTGCATCATTTGGAATTTACGCATCATTTTCCTCTTTCAGCTCATTCAGCCTGTTGCAGAGTTTTTCAAGTGCCGTGCAGTAAACTCGCTGCTCCTCTTCTGTTAGGCAATCAAAAAGTTTATACACGAACTTTATATTCTGATCATCTTTTTTTGTTCTGATATGATTAGCCGCCTCAGTCTTGACAAGTCTTATTGCACGCTTGTCTTTTTTGTCGGGAACGACCTCCAGAAAGCCCTTATCTACAAGGCGATCAACTATCTGTCTCATACTCTGATGTGTAACGCCGGAAAGCTCAGACATCTGCTTGAGCGTTGGTGGTTCGGGAAACGCCTCTATCATTGCAATAGCAAGCCATTGTTTGGCGGTAATATCCACAAGTCCGTTATCCATTATAGCCTGAAGCCTGTTGGAACAGATAAAGATGTTCACAAAGGCAATAATTCTCGGATCCATGTGTTCAAAATCGTACATAGCAAACCTCTTTCGAATATATGTAATATACTACCTATTATATGCAGTATACTACATATTTTATAATTTGTCAATAGCGATTTTGATTTTTCATTAATTTCTCAAAACATATTGACAAAATTCTATTTGTGTGATATAATATAGAAAATTTTCAATGTGAGGTGAGAACGTGGAGCTTTCAAACAAGCAGATCACAGTGATATTCAAAGCCCTGTGCGATGAAAACAGAGTGCAGATATTCAGACTTCTTCAAAACGGCGAGCTATGTGCCTGTCATCTTCTTGAGGATCTGCATCTGAGTCAGCCAACGCTCTCTCACCATATGAAGGTACTCTGCGACAGCGGACTTGTGGTCGGCAGGAAAGAGGGCAAGTGGATGCACTACTCTATTTCGCAGGAAGGTGCTAAGATTGCTATGGACTGCCTGAAAGAAATCACGGCAGTAAATGAAAACGAATGTAAATGCTGTAGTAAATAAGCCGTATTCCATACGGCTTAAAATAATATCATCAAATTGATACATCTAAATACGACTATCGGAGAAAATGAAAATGGATAACATTTTAAAAGCAGTACAGTATTATGAGAACGGCTATATGTGTTCACAGGCAGTATTTGCGGCGTTTGCAGATCAGTTCGGCATTACCGAAAAGCAGGCGTTTCAGATTGGGGCTTGCTTCGGCGGTGGTATAAGCAAGGGCGAGGTCTGCGGTGCGTGTACGGGTGCGCTGATGGTGCTCGGAATGAAATACGGACAGTTCGACCTCAATGACACAGCGAGCCGTGCCAAAGGCCGGGCTATGGCAGTTAAGTTCCTTGATGAGTTTGAGAATTGTAAGGGCTCGTATATCTGTCGTGACCTTCTTGGCTGCGACCTCAGGAATGAGGAAGACAGGAACAAAGCAAGGTCAAACGGCCTATTCAGAACGCTCTGTCCGGAAATGGTCAGGACGGCAGCAGAGATACTGACCGAAATACTCGGAGGCGATGAAGAATAGTGTGGAACTTTATCCAGGATGAGATATTCGGCATGAAATGGCTGAACAGGCTTATCGGCTCTTTGCTGAACGCCTGCTGTCTTGATACTGAAAGCAAACTGGGCGGCAGTCTGCAATTCTTCATCTATGATATGATAAAGATCATGATACTGCTCGGTTTTCTGATTTTCGTGATAACCTATATACAGAGCTATTTCCCTCCTGAAAGAACGAAGGAGATACTTGGCAGATTTCACGGTATCGGCGCAAATTGTATCGCGGCTTTGCTCGGCACTGTCACGCCTTTCTGCTCATGCTCGTCCATACCACTATTTATGGGCTTTACAAGTGCAGGGCTTCCGCTGGGCGTGACGTTCTCATTTCTTATATCGTCACCAATGGTAGATCTCGGTTCGCTTATCCTGCTTATGAGCATTTTCGGCTGGAAGGTCGCTGTAATATATGTGATAGTGGGACTTGTTATTGCAGTCACAGGAGGTACGCTTATCGAAAAGCTGCACTTTGAAGATCAGGTGGAGGAATTCATCCGAAACGGCAGGAGCATTGATACTCCGCAGAATGAGCTGACAAAGCGCGATAGAATGAGATATGCCTGGAAGCAAGTAGCTGAAACGGCAAAGAAAGTTTTGCCCTATATCATAGTCGGAGTTGGAATCGGAGCCATTATTCACAACTGGATACCGGAGGAATGGGTAGTCAAAGTTCTCGGAACCGGCAACCCGTTCGGAGTTATCATAGCTACTATCTGCGGTATACCGATGTATGCTGACATTTTCGGCTGTATCCCCATTGCAGAAGCACTGGTCGCAAAGGGTGCAAAGCTCGGCGTAGTTCTCGCATTTATGATGGGCGTTATTACGCTGTCACTGCCGTCAATGATAATGCTGAAAAAAGCTATCAAGCCAAAGCTGCTCGGCATTTTTATCGCTATCTGTACGGTCGGAATTATCCTTGTCGGATATTTCTTTAATTTCATTCAGAATTACATTATTTAGGAGGAATTTATCATGGTATTATTCGGGAAGAAAAATGAAGAGAAGAAAGAGGGAGCTCCCTGCTGCTGTTGCGGCGGAGAGCAGACTACAAACGAGACTACATCTACTTGCTGCGGTGAACCTGTTGACGGTATCTGCTGTATCAAGGTGCTCGGTTCGGGCTGTAAAGCCTGCCATCAGCTCTACGATAACACTGTCAAGGCAGTTGAGGGAATGGACATCGAGGTCGAGTATGTCACAGACTTGCAGAAGATAATGGAGTACGGTGCAATGTCAATGCCTGCCCTTGTTGTCAATGAGAAGCTCGTTTCCTCTGGTAAAACTCTGAAGCCTGCGGAGATATTAAAGCTTATAGGCAAATGACAATATTTAAGGCAGCCGTAATGGCTACCTCTCTTTTACGTTCCTGATTTTGTTCTATGCAATTATAACAGCTGACAATGGAGGACTTTTACAGCATCATATATACGGCTAAATATAGCCGTTTATCGGTTAAATTGTGATTGCCACCCTATCCGCAGTACAGGCTGCTATCGCAAACAAGTAATCAATTATTAGTGAAAAGGTAACACAATAAAACAACAGAGTCCTCATAGCTTCGGCTGTGAGGACTTTTTTGTCCTTCTATTGACCAAACCGTGCAGATATGTTATGATATAAACAGCACATCTGTGCTATCAGATGACAAAGATAAAAACGCAACGTGTACTTTCGGGTATGCCAGAGCCGGTGGGTAGCCCGGCCGTCCTGTGAATACAGGGTAAGTAACCTGCCCCTCCGGGTTGTCCGTTCTTTGTCCATAGTATTCTTAGGAGGGAAAGATATGGACAAAACAAACGGTATGCTTACAGTGTTTTTTGATGAACCTTTCTGGGTGGGAGTATTTGAACGCTCTGAAAAGGGTAAACTCTCGGCGGCTAAGGTCACATTCGGAGCAGAACCAAAGGACAGCGAGGTCTGGGATCATGTACTGAAGCATTACTACAAGTTGAAGTTCAGTCCGACTGTTAAGGCAAAAACCAAACAGACCGCTGACAACCCCAAACGGCGGCAGCGCAATGCACGAAAACAACTCAGTACCGCAGGTATTGGTACTAAGTCGCAGCAAGCGCTGAAGCTAATGCAGGAGCAAATGAAGACCGAACGCAAGCAGCTTACAAAAGAGCAGCGTGAAGCCGAAAAGCAGCGTCAGTTTGAGCTTAAACAGCAAAAGCGCAGGGAAAAGCATAAAGGGCATTGAAAGTTCCCTGCAAAGGAGTCCTGACAGCTTCAGCTGTCAGGACTTTTGTTATAAAAATGAAGGAGAATAATAATGGCATCAACTAAAGATTACCTTGAATTTGTTTTAGAACAGCTTTCTGGCATCGAAAGCATATCGCACCGTGAAATGATGGGAGAATACATACTTTACTATCAGGGCAAAGTGTTCGGCGGTATCTACGATAACCGTTTTCTCGTAAAGCCAACCGCCTCGGCAAAAAAGCTGTTGCCGGATGCACCTTTGGAACTCCCTTATGAAGGAGCCAAAGAAATGCTCATGATCGAGGACATCGAGAATAAGGAACTGCTGAAAGAATTGCTCGATTCAATGCTCGGCGAACTGCCTGCTCCGAAAAAGAAGCCACAGAAGCAATGACTTCATGATTCAAAACAACAGTACAAAAGCACAAATATTCATTGACACTTTGACCAAAACATGGTATAATACGGTTGATAAGTTTTAGGCATAAACGTATCGCATTAATCAAAGGAGTTGATAGCAATGAACCACCTCTCAAAAAAGTGGCAGTGTGCGATACTGTCACTGGCAGTTCTTCTGGCGTGTATGCTGCCTCTTTACGGCACATCAGCCCGTATGCTGCAAGCTAATGCTGTTTCAGCCGATTATCCGGCGCAGCTCATGAACATCGCATCAAAGGACAACTCTTCCGTTCTCACAGAAAACGGAACAAAAGACAATTCCACGCTCTCTGTAAAAGCTTTAGGCGGCGACCTTTCAGCAGCGTGGAGGTTCGACAGAGTAAATGCCGATGCTAACGGTACTTTCTTCAAGATAGTCAACGCACAGTCCGGCAGACTTCTCACACCTAAGAACTACAATGTCAAAGCCGGAAGCAGCGTAGTCGTATACGGCAGTGAATCTGCCCAGTCTCAGCACTGGTACGCTGTACCTGTAAAGCAGGATCATCTTGGCAATGATCTTTACTACAAGATCGTAAACTATTCTGATACCTCCCTCGCACTTACTCAGGGAACCTCCGGAATGACGCTCGAAACATTTGAAGGAAAAGACAACCAGCTCTGGCTGCTCAATTCTGACGGACTTCAGGGCTTCGCCGGCTACTGCAAGAACGATAACACAAACAATATCAAAGCCGGCGACATAGGCGGTCTCTTTGGTGAGATAGTTGAGGCTTCAACATTCGATGAACTCAAAAACTACGCAGAGTCGTCTGCGCCATACACTATCCTCATTACAAAGAATATCAGCATTACTGAACTCAATTTCAACAAAACACGCTATATGTGCACTAAAGGAAGGATATACGTTCAGGGCAACAAGACTATCATAGGAAGCTATGGCGCTCACACCCTGTTCAATGTTCAGTTCTGCACAAAGCGCCACTCAACGACAAGCAACAATATCATCATCAAAAACCTCGATATGCAGCATGATGCCGAGTCCAACCACAACGACTCGATCGTATGCTATTTCAGTGCCGGTGAAAACCTCTGGGTCGATCATGTTACATTTACCGGTCATAATAACTACGGCTACGCTCCGCAGACACAGCAGGTAGACGAGGATAAATTCTTTGCCTGCTGCTATGACGCTGACTACTGCACTGTATCCGACTGCTCTTTCGGCGGACACAAATACGGACTTATCCTCGGTTATCCCGATGATACAGCAGAGGTCAAGAGCAGCTATGACAACTTCCCGCGTATGACCCTTATCTCGAATAAATTCAACGATACAAACACAAGAGGTCCGGGACTTATGCGCTGGGGATATTTCCACTCGCTCAATAACTATGTCAATAAGTTCAATATGGCTTATACCGTTCACAGCGGCTGTGACATCTATGCTGAAAACTGCTTCTATGAAAACGGCGGCAACGTCATCTGCGACTGGAATCAGATAACCTTCCCGGGCGCTTACTATGAAACTGGCTCAAAATTCAGCAATTGCCAGAGAACAGTACGAGGTCAGGGAACTCAGAATAATCCGAGCAACTCCGTTGAGAGCTACTGGAGACCTTACAACAACTACGATTACAAGGCGCTTTCTGCCGATCAGGCTAAAAACTACTGCACCTACAATTCCGGCTGTAAATCAGCTGCAAAGGATATTGCATACGTGCGGTTCAGCGCCAATGGCGTTCCAAGCGCAGGATATACAGAAGCCCCCTCTGAACCGGAATATGTTCCGGCAGTATTCGAGGACGGCTCAGCTTTCCGCTTTAAGAACGTCAATTCCGGACTTTATATGCAGGTAGAAGGCGGCACAGCCGCTAACGGTACAAACGTACAGCAGTGGGGCTCGGACGGAGTTTCTCTCCACGATGTCTGGAAGCTTATTGATGCCGGTGACGGCTATTACAACATTGCTTCATGCGCCGGCGACGGCTCAGTTGTCTATATGCTTGACGTTTCAGGAAAAAAGACCGCAAACGGTACTAACATTGCTCTCTATCAGCAGAACGGCGGCGATAATCAGCAGTTCATGTTCACTAAGAATGCAGACGGCTCCTACAAGATCCGCACAAAAATTACCGGCGAAGCTTCGGCTGTTGAAGTCACAAGTGCTCTTATGACTTCCGGTGCTAATGTACAGCAGTGGGAGATAAACGGCGCGAACTGTCAGGACTGGATACTTGAACCGGCTTCCACAGAGCTGCCGACAGAACCGCCGACAGAAGAACCAACAGAACCCGTTACAGATGAACCGACAGAGCCGGTTACAGACGCTCCCGATACTTCTGAGGAAGAACCGGTCGTTTACGGCGATGCTAATTGCGATACTGAAATAAGTATGCCGGATGTCGTAATCGTTATGCAGTCTTGTCTCAATCCTTCAAAATACGGCTTGGGTCAACCGGACGGAATTACCGAAAAAGGTCAGAGAAATGCCGATGTTGACGGCGTTGAAGGCGTATCACCTACCGACGCGCTCGTCATCCAGAGATATACGCTCTCTCTCATAGACACCCTGCCGGTTAAATAATAAGTCTCCGATCCATTGAGCGCATAAAAAGCCCCACATTTTATGTGGGGCTTTACTTTATGCCGCATACGATAGGCTGTGCATATGACGATATATCAATCAATACTATACGTCATATATGCTAAAAGCCGCAATATCATGTTCGTGATATTTGTGCTGTTAAACACTTGCAAATCGGATATTATAGTGCTATAATTAACGCATACAAAACCACTATGAATAAAGGGTGACCGAATCATGACAAGAACTAATCAAAAAGCAAAAATCAGATATATGGTACTCACAGGGCTGTTTTCTGCGCTGATCTACGTTTTCACAGCCTTCCTGCATATCCCGACAGGTGCCGGATATACTCACGCCGGAGATGGTCTAATATACCTCTCAGCCTCGATCCTCCCCTTCTATTATGCAGCAGCTGCCGGCGCTATCGGAGCGTCACTCGCTGACGGTCTTTCCGGATTTGCAATATGGATACCCGCAACACTCATCATAAAAGTCATAACAGCTTCGTTCTTCACCAATAAATCAGATAAGTTACTCACCAAACGAAATCTGCTTGCAATACTTCCTTCATTTGTGCTGTGTGTAGTAGGTTACAGTCTCTATGAAGGCGTAGTAATGGCTAAGGGATTTTCAAGCTCGGCAATAATCGCTGCATTCGCACAAACCCCCGCTTACTGCGTTCAGATAGCTGCAAGCGCCGCACTTTACATCTTTACAGCATCTGCTCTCGACAAAATGAATTTCAAGAAGAGAATAATATAACACAGAAAAGTCCCGGAACGATCAGATGAGCGCTTCGGGACTTCGTTTTATCATTGGGCTTCTGAGGTTTGATATTGACTTAACAAATCAATTGTGCTATAATTCTATATAGTTAAAAGGAGGAATTGCCATATGAGAAAAAAATGTGCATTTTTAATGTCGCTGATGCTCTTCACTTCAATGTTTGCCACTGCCTGCGGAGACAGCGATGAATCAAGCAAATCAGCAAAAGCATCTACTACTTCCGCTTCCGAAAAAGAAGACGTTTCAGGCGATGAGGATACTTCCGATGAGGAGACTTCAACCAAAAAACAGTCCACTACCAAGAATGGTATAAAGCTCCCTGATGCTTCCGATGAAGCTGTTGAGGACGAAACTGTTGACAGCGCAGCTGAGGGTACCGATTTCAAAAGCGGTACTATCGAAAACAACGTTTACACAAGCGATTTTGCCGGCATCAGCTTCAAGATCCCGGAAGGCTGGGGCATAGCAAGCAAAGAACAGCTCCTCGCTTTAGTAAGTTACGGTCTTGATGCAACAGGCAATCAGGATCTCGTTGATAAGGATTCACTTGAGAACAACGCCATATATGACGCTGCTGTTCACGGAAGCAACGGCGAAACTATCATGATAGTCTTTGAGAACCTCAAAAAGACTACCTATGATCCCGACAGCGTTACTGAAAAAGTATACCTTGAAGCTATGAAAACTCAGTTCGATAGTATGGTTTCGGGAGTTACTTATTCAAACGTTTCCGGTCCTG
Source organism: Ruminococcus flavefaciens (assembly GCA_015067005.1). Lineage (GTDB taxonomy): Bacteria > Bacillota > Clostridia > Oscillospirales > Ruminococcaceae > Ruminococcus > Ruminococcus flavefaciens_AA. The sequence goes on along the minus strand of SVNH01000012.1, from coordinate 18,106 downwards.
AGAAGATAATGCTCGGCGGTAAGACATTCTATAAGTATTCGCATGATGCTACCTATGATGTGCTCGGAGGATACACTGTAAACCAGTGCTACTATTGCCGCAAAATGGGAGATCTGCTATTAACTGTAATTATGAGTTCCGGCACAGACGGTGCAGATATGTCTGTATACGAGAGTAACTTCTCTCCCGCTAAATAGTTTTAGGAGATGAATACTATGAAAAAATTTGTATTAGCTGTGTTATGCGTCCTTAGCATCGTTTCAATGGCTTCCTGCAAAAACAGCGGAAGCAGCGACGACAGCAGCAGTAACAGCAGCACTCAGTCTGCAACAGCTGCTACCGGTAAAAAAAGCAACTTGATAATAGAGGAGGTTACCGACTAAACTGTTTTGCAGTGTTTTCGGTTATGAATGAAGTCTTATTTCGCTAAAGGGATGTACGATGGCATACCTATCGCCCTCGGATACATTTCTGTCTCATTTGGTTTCGGTATAATGGCTGTACACTCCGGACTTTCTGTCCTCGCAGCTTCAATTATCTCCGCGACTAATCTCACTTCCGCCGGACAGGCTGCCGGCGTTGACATCATCGAGGCAAGCGGTACTATCGTTGAAATGATAATGGTACAGTTCGTTATCAATCTCAGGTATTCGCTTATGGCACTCTCGCTTTCGCAAAAACTCGACAGCAGCTTCACTGCCCCGCACCGATTCGCAGCGTCCTATGGCATAACTGACGAGATATTCGCTGTTTGCTCAGCACAGAAAGAGCGCTTGCGTCCGGCTTATATGTACGGTATGATATTCGTGGCGTTTGCCGGCTGGGTGAGCGGTACTGCAATGGGTGCAGCCGCCGGACAATTACTGCCCTCAGCTGTCAGCAGTGCAATGGGTATCGTGCTTTACGGTATGTTTATCGCAATAATAATACCGCCGGCAAGAAAACAGCTCAGCGTTCTGATAGTAGTGCTTTCTGCGGCGGGGCTTAGTATATTGTTCAGGTATGTGATAACATCTGTCTCGGACGGCTTTGCAATAATCATAAGCGCAATTGCGGCTTCGGTTATTGGTGCTCTTCTGTTCCCGATAAAAGAAGAGGAGGAAGCTGCCGGATGAAACTTATGATATATATAATCGTCATGGCTGGTGTCACTTATCTTATCCGTATGCTGCCGTTTGCGTTTTTCAGGCGGAAGATAAATTCGCAGTTTTTCAGAAGTTTACTGTATTACATTCCATATGCGGTGCTGAGTGCTATGACCATTCCGGCTATATTTTACAGCACAGGCAGCTATATAACAGCTGCTGTCGGAACTGTTGCAGCCGTTGCACTTGCATATTTCGGACTTCCTCTGATCGCTGTCGCACTCGCAGCAGCTGCCTCAGCATTTGCTGCCGGATTCTTTATATAAGCCCGGCTTACAACAGAATATGACAAAGCCCCACATTACCGTGGGGCTTTTATAATTATCTGTGTCTGCCGCCGCTTACATGACCGCCGCTATGGTGTCCTCCGCCATGGCTGCCGCCGTGACTGCTGGACTCGATTTTAGTTTTGGTAGTATAGGTGCGGATAAATGTATCCGATTTTTCGCGGAAATTGGTCTTGTCTCTTGCAACGTAAGCGCTTGGATTCATAGTGTTTTTGAACTTATAGTGGCTCTTGGTAACAAGGAACAATATCATTCCGATAACAGCACCTGCAAGGAAAGAACCAAGTATCAGTATAAAGCGCTTTCCGGGTGCTTTTTCCTTTGTAACATAGAATTCATCGCCTGAGTTGAAGAAATAAACGTCAGTAACAGTATCCCTCTCATACGAAAGACTGTTCGGTTTGTAATCACTGTTATAGCGGCTGATCGTCGCACAGAACTGCTTTACTGCCTGCACTATCTTGGCAGGATCTATCTTTGTTCCGGATTTCGGAAGGTATCTTCCGGTAGAATCAAGAATGTCGTCGATATGCTTGCCGTAGATCACACCTGCTTTTCCGCTGCACGAAAGCACATCATAGGCAGGTCGTTTATTTGAGAAATCAAGATAGAGGATAACTCCATCGGTGTATTCCGCGCCCATCATTGAATCATATGTATTGGCTGCAAAATCATGAGTTGCGCTGTCTGAACGCGCATTTCCAGCCGCAAATACAACGATATTCATTTTCAGTTCATCGGAATAGAGCCTGAGAAGAGAATTTATCTCCTCTGTCTGAGAATCGTCGAACAGCCCCTTTTCATCAACAAGCTTCGACCTTGAAGTATCGCCGTCAAACGGAACTCTGAGGTTTTCTCCCCTGAAATACGGACGTGTCGCAATAACGAACGAGATCACAAACACTGCCGCTATAAGTCCTATACATTTGAGGATCGTCAGAAAGACATTTTTTGCTTTGCTCATTTCAGCAGTCCTCCTGTAATAAATGATAATACAGCAGCGACGGCTGTTCCGATACCTGCACTGAACAGCCAGAGCTTCAGCTTATCCAGCGGCGGTGTTCCGGCTATTTTGCCGGTCTGACCGTTTATTGCAAATTCGTACATATTTCCCTTGTATTTGTATGTCATGAACCACACCGGCAGCATCATATACTGCCAGTCGGTTTTAAGAATATCATATTTCTGAACAGACGGCACTAAAACATTATAGTGCTCGATACTCGACTGCACAACGCCCTTTCCGGCTTTCTCTGCTCTGTCGCGTATACGCGGAAATACCTCCGCTTTGTCCACATCGTATTTATCTGCAAAAAATCCGCTGAGATATGACATGGAGAAGTCCTTGAGCTCACTGTAATCAAAAGGCTCGATAGCCTCCATAAGAAGGTCATCTATCTTGCTTTCACCGTCAGCGGGGATGCCGTCGACTGAAATGTCTGCACGGCGCACTACACGGTATTCCGAAGTCTCTGTGTAGCGATAGCTTCCGGAAGTCCATGTACGAATCTTCTTACCGATAGCGCGATAGTCAGCGTCTATTGAGCAATCAGCTATCCAGAACGGAACATAGAGACCGGTAAGCTTTTCAAGCTGCTTGCCTGTCTTGAAATCCTTCGGGATGAACATCCTCTTGCCTACCCACTTTGTAAAGCTGTCATCAGCGGCTTCCTTAGTTATCTTGAATCCGATGACCTTGCTCGGCTTATATTTACCCGTCATCTTTCCTGCAAGTATTACAGGATTATGGCAGTAATAACAGAATAGTGCGGTCTGCTGGTCATCACACATTATATCAGCGCCGCAGCTTGCACAGTGGAAAAGCTGGGTGTGGTCCTCAAAATCCTGCTGCGACTGCACCTGTGCCTCATCCGGTATACTGTTTTCAGCTGCTGCACACAGCTTCTTTATTTCCTCAACTGTGAAACTGCTCATACAGTATTCACAAGTCAGCTTTTGCGTTGCCGGATCAAATTTCAGATCGGCATTACAATTAGGACATTTATATTCAGCTGCATTCAATTCCATCAGCTCCTTCCTACATATACTACTATATTAACACAAAGACTGATAATTTGCAATAGTAATTTACAAAATCAGCCGCATTCGCACTGCTTTTTGGAGATTCTGACTGCCGTTTATCTCATTTTGCTTGACAAGTTTGTGAATATGATTTATAATATTAAATATAGCACATAAACCATATTATCAAAAGGAAAGAGATGATGTTATTATGAAGTACGGTTTCTCCGAGATAACACCGGAGATCAAAAAACTTGCAGATTCCTCGATAGAGGGCTACAAAATTGATCCTAATCTGTATACGCAGTATGATGTTAAGCGCGGTCTGCGCGATATAAACGGCAACGGAGTCGTAGCCGGACTCACTAACATCAGCACTATAAAAGTCCTCGAAACAGGCGACGGTATGCCTAATCACGGCGACGGTAAGCTGTATTACCGCGGTATTGATGTTGAGGACATCGTTCAGGGCTTCATCACCGAAAAACGCTACGGCTTTGAGGAAACAATATATCTGCTTCTGTTCGGCAATATGCCCTCGGAACACGAACTTGCTGTATTCAGGAAAACCCTTGCGGATTTCCGTACACTTCCTGCAAGCTTCACAAGAGACGTTATAATGAAGTCCCCAAGCGATAACATGATGAATACTCTTGCTAAAAGCGTTCTCGCACTTTATTCCTATGACGATAAAGCAAACGATATTTCTATCCCGAATGTCCTCAGACAGTGTATCGAACTCATCACGCTGTTCCCTGTTCTCGCAGTTTACGGCTATCACGCCTTCCGCTATGCAAGACAGAACGACAGCCTTTTCATACACGCTCCGAATCCGGACCTCTCGATCGCTGAAAACATCCTCTATATGCTCCGCCCGAACAAGAACTATACCGAACTCGAAGCGCGTATACTTGATCTCGCTCTCGTACTTCATGCTGAACACGGCGGCGGCAATAATTCGACCTTTACCGTTCATGTGGTATCCTCTTCGGGTACAGACACCTATTCCGCTATCGCAGCGGCACTCGGTTCGCTGAAAGGTCCTAAGCACGGCGGCGCTAATATCAAGGTCGCTATGATGTTCGACGATATGAAGGAGAATGTCGGAGACTGGACAGATGAGGAAGAAGTTAAAAGCTATCTGCGAAAGCTGCTTCACAAGGAAGCTTTCGATCACTCTGGTCTTATATATGGTATGGGACACGCTGTTTATTCTCAGTCCGATCCGCGCGCTAAGGTATTCAAGCAGTTCGTAAAAAAGCTTTCCGCGGAAAAAGGCAGAGAGGATGAGTTCCGCCTCTATGAACTCGTTGAGCGTCTTGCACCTGAGGTCATAGCTGAGGAACGCCGTATCTACAAGGGCGTATGCGCTAACGTAGACTTTTACAGCGGATTCGTTTACCGTATGCTCGGTATCCCGGACGAGCTCTTCACACCTCTGTTCGCTACCTCGCGTATCGCAGGCTGGTCGGCACATCGTATAGAGGAGATAATCAACTCCAATAAGATAATACGTCCGGCTTACAAGGCTGTTTCGCCTATGCGCGAATATACTGATATGGAAAACAGAATGGATTGATGCAGTGCTGCGATCACAGAACTGCCATATAATAGCATCAAATTGAAAGGAATGATATAAATGAAAAATTCTGCACAGCTCATCAACTGGAACGGTACTACCTGCGTTAAACTCAACGCCGGCGGTTACGAGGCACTTATCGCCTATGAAATAGGCGCAAACGTTATCCGTCTGCGCGATAACAATAAGGGCATGGAGTTCTTCCGCTATAATGACAACAATGATGCTGATACTATCAGACAGTCCGCTGAGGTATGGGGACTTCCTACTCTCTATCTCCCGAACCGCTTCGCTGACGGTATCTTAAAGACCTCGGACAATGTTTACCATCTTCCGGTGAATGAGAAAGCACCTTACAACAATCACATTCATGGCTTCATCCACAAGAGAGTGCATGAGGTCGTTGAGTACAACGCTGATGACAACTGCGCTTGGCTGAAAACCCGCTATGTCTATGACGAGAATGATGAGTTTTTCCAGTTCCTGCCAGTTCCGTTCGTTGCTGAGTATACCTTCACACTTTCCGCAAGCGGTCTTGAACAGGACATAAAGTTCACCAACACTTCCGGAAACAAGGTGCTCCCGATGTCGCTTGCTTCCCACACCACTATCAACGCTCCGTTTGTTGACGGCGGCAGCGAAAGCGACATACGTCTCACAGTGCCGATCGGAAAGAAGTGCGAACTCAATGAGCGCTGTCTGCCGACTGAAAAGCTGAATTCCCTCACAATGTGGGATCTTGAATACAAGAGCGGCAATAAGTGTCCGGTTCTTCAGGTCTGCGACAACGATATGTATTTCGGTGAATACGCCGATCTCGACCATGAAAAATTCCACGGCATCATAGCTGAAGACATCTCAAGCGGTAAAAAGCTATGCTATGAAGTCTCTGAGGAATACAAGTTCTGGATAATCTGGAACGACCGCGGCTTCAATCACTATTTCTGTCCGGAACCTATGACAGCAATGATCGACGCTCCTAACCTCAGTCTGCCGGCTGACGTTACAGGTTACCGTGAGGTTAAGCCCGGCGAGACATTTACTGCTCATCAGAGATTCTTCTCAAAGTAAATATTACTGCTTGTTACATCATTGAATACGTTCGGTCTCGGCAAATTCAACAACGTTGCCGATGACAACTACTCAACCGCCATTGATAACAGAAGCAGTCATCATGAATCAGTTGACTAATGATAGCAAAATCGAAAGGGTGTGTTAAATTGCTTTAACACACCCTTTTTTATTCTTCATAAAACGTCTTATGACATCATTTCTTTATAGGCAGTGAAGTTATTATCTTGAGAGTATACTGCTGGATATAAAGTGCATCATTCGCACTCAGACCATCCTTGAGATCGACATTGCCGTTGATCTCACCCTCCGGTTTAATATGATCTGCACTCGTGCCATTTGTACCATACTTCTTAGGATTGAGACAAGCCTGCATTACGATAACAACGTCGGACATATCAATATTGCCGTCACAGTTAGCATCGCCGTAAACTACCTTAGAAGAAGAGGAAGGCTGAGTTTCCGGTTCACCGTCGCTAAGATAACCGCAGATGATACCGCATCCGACTGTGGACATATATACCTTTCCGAATTCGTTCATATCACCAACGAGGTAGTTGCCGTTGCCTGTACCGCCATAGAGGTGATCAGTATTGATGCATACCCATGATTTACCGCCGTCTGTTGAACGATAAACGCCTTCTTCATCGTCTGCACCGGGCTTACCATAAATAAAGAGGGTATTCACATTGCCCTTCTTTTCGGGAGCGCCATAGCCTATACACTTGCAGTAGGAAACATTATCGAGCTGCTCGACCTTCTCGCCCTTGTCGGAGATAAGGTAGATACCGTGATTTGCGGCAGCCAAAGCAACTGTACCGTTGCCGAGGTAAGCAAGATCGCCTGTATTCTGGAATTTCCAATCGAGCTCCCAGTTATAAGGGCAGACACGCACCTCCTTGAAGGTCTTACCGTAATCTTCACTGATATAGACAGAATAATGTGATTCGTCGAATGTAGGCTCTGTTTTTGTCTTATCAGATGACCAGTATTGATTGTGCTGAGCAGCTGCAACGTATACTATGCTCGGATCCTCAGGATCAACGAGCGGATAAGCACCATAAGTAGCCTCGATTTCTGAGCATTTTGTCCATGTCTTGCCAAGATCATCGGAATAAGCCACACCGCTGCCCTTATCCTTGCCGGCACCGGTATTGAATATTCTGTATTTGCCCTCGGAAAGCTCTGTGATAGCAAGCTTTCCGCCCTTGAATGCAGCATTGAAGGAAGTCCATGTCTTGCCGCGGTCAAGAGTGCAATAGCCGCTGCCGTGGTTATTGCCGTCGCCCTCGGCTGTTCTTGCCCATACGTCGGTATTCTGCGGGCATACTGCGATAGCAGAGGTAGAACCCATGTTAGGCTTGTGCTGCTGAGGGATTCCGTCTATTGATTCGTGAACGAATCCGTCATAGTCGCCGATAGCGGAAAGATCGAGACCGTCTGCTGTACTTACGAAGTCGAGCGAAACTACTTCCTCAACGCCGTCCGGCTGGAAATAGAACTGTATTCCCTCTTCGTCCCATGCATTATCGCAGGCGAAAACGCCGTTGCCGGAAGTAAGAAGGATACGGTCGCCCTCGGTATCACGCGGATCAATTACAATGGTGCTGCCCCAGTGGCAGGCTTTGCGGTAGATCCAGTCATAACCGTTAGTACTCATAGGATTTGAAACAAAATGCTTTACCGGCGGACTTACTGTATAGTCAGTAGGTCCCTGACCGGGAGTGATATTCTCCCATGTCTTGCCGCCGTCATTTGAACGGAAGAAGTAATCGCCGTCAGCGATAGTGCCTTCGTCCTCGGGAGTTGTTGGATCATCATTCACCCATTCAGTGCCATACCACTGAGCGGACCAGAGACCGCAGGTACGCGCAAACATCTTGTTCGGATCGTTTTTATCCACCTCTATCATACCGATAGAATTGTCGGAAACGGAGAGCTTTTCAGCCTTTCCGGACTTGATGTTGTACTTATATGCACCGCCGGAAGCACCCTTGAAATCAAGACCTGCGATATAAGTGAAGAAAAGATTTCCGTTGTGATCGCTTGTTATAGAAAGCGGATAGTTTTCGTTTGGAAGAGCCTCGATAGCTTCAAATTTATCGTCCTTTACGCTTGCAGCATGGATGTTAGCCTGACCGGTAACGGAAGTGCCGACATAGACCATGCCGCCCTCGATATAGACGCATCCGATTCCGTTCTGCTGATTGTATTCCTTAGTGGGCTCAGTACCTCTTACCATATGGTCAGTCCACATCGGGTATTTGAGTTCGCCGGAGAAAAGACCGAGAGAATCATAGCCCTCTACCGGCTTCCATGTCTTACCGCCGTCGGTTGACTTGATAAGTGCTGAGCTGCCGGCTGTAACATCGCCGCCGGCATAGATAGTATCCGGGTTATCCGGATCAACTGCGATAGGCTCGATACATTCACGTCCGTCGCCGTTTCCGTGTACCTGAATAAGGTCTGTAACGTCAGCGCTGGTAAATGTCTTGCCACCGTCGGTAGTCTTGAAGATAACGGTCTTAGCGTCTGAGAAGTACGCACATCCGCAGAGGAAATAAGCTGTCATATCATCTGTCGGATCAATAGCGATACCCTTACAGCTGAGGAGTCCTCTGTCATCTTCATTGATGAATCCGAAGAGCTGCTCCCACTTCTTCTTATCGTAGTCGTATCTGTACGCGCCGCCAACGTCTGTACGAAGATACATTTCGTTCTGACCGGTAACGATTCCCGAAACGAAGCCGCCTCCGCCTATTCTCAGGGCTTCCCATTTCATGTCTGAGCGAATGTCGCCATCAGCTGCGGCAGCAACGAAGCCGGTATCTCTGATCGCATGAGTAACCGGTATGCCCGTAGTACACAGGCATACTGCCAAAAGACCTGCCATAGTCTTTTTTAAAGTATTCATTTTTTACCCTCCATTTGTCAGTAAGCGCTGTGGAACGTGCCTAAAGTCCCAACAGCTTCTGAACATATTTTTGCAATTATATTGTATCACAAAGAATCGTCTTTGTCAATAGTTTTTTAGACGTTTTTGCACCATAATTAGTGAAATCACAGAAATATCAGCTGACATACAAAGCATGGAGCATTACAAAAAAATTACCGGGTCTGTAAATTCAAGCCCGGTAATCTGCTTTTATGTTAAGTGAGATTTGCTAAATCAGGTCTTATTACTGCGTTTACTGATGCGGAAAGCCGTCCTCATACACATCAAGGCGGGTAAAAATACCACTCTGACTTCCATAGATCGACACAGCAGATATACGCTTTGAAGTAACTCCCGGAAAGCTTACTACATCCGAGAGATCTTCGCCGTTATTTCCGCTGTAAGTGCAGAACTTGCCGACCGATGCGCGTGAACAGAATTTATCGCGGTAAACAAGCGCATCCTGAGGAGATTGCAGAAACTGCATATCAAGATCAAAGTATTTGTGACGTATTATCTTACGCGCAGCAACATCATCGTCCTGAAGATCATAAGTTCCGAAATCACCGTTTATATCAGCCATGTGAAAATTACTTACCAGATTCTGACCACTCTCCGTCATACCGACAGAGATCAATTGATCTGCTGTATATGAAGTTACCTGCGGATTTGGATATGGAGTTATCCTTACACAGTTCGTTCCGCGGATATACGGATATGTTCCGCAAAGCTTGTAGGAAAGATTTGCAACACCGTCCCACATTGATGAGTTCTTCTTGACATAGATGTAATTGCTCGTATCTGAGTTGTTCTCATGCGTTACATATGGCAGGGTATAGAACCCGTCCATGAGCGAATTGATAGAAACTCCGCTTTTAAGTCCCGGCTCTATCTGATTCTGACAAAGCAGCGATGTGAAGCCTTTCGAGGTTATCTTCAATATCGTTCCCTCTCCGGAAGTTTCTGCGGTTATAGAATCAAGAAGTCCGTGGTGAACGGCGTGTCTGTTTATAACAAGCTGTATCTCAGCAGTATCGGAAAAGCTTTGATGATCGGCTGCTATGCTGCATCTGAACATCGTATACGGAACATAGGCATCCTTTCTGAAAGTAAAATCGAGCAGCTTCTCTTCCCTCACATAGTTTCCGGCAGAATCCATTATATTTACATAAGCTTCCAGAATATCACCCTCCTACGCTTTCAAACTCTTCAACGGCAAGCGTCAGGCTGAAATCAAGATAATTCCTGCCGCTGTCCTCAACTGTAAACGCAGCTACACGACAGTTTTTGCAGCTTATCCCACGATAAAAGAAATTGAACGTCTGAGAGTTATCCATGAAGCCCTTCAGGACACATACAGGCTCCATAGGTGTGGTCTCGTTAAAAGTCCTGCCCTTCAGAACAACTCTTGAACACTTCGGATGAATGTTTGTTACGGCATTTCCGCCGCTTACAGTAGCTCTTTCGGCTATAACTTTAGTATCAGAAACACTGAAGCTGTCGCAGAAAAGCTGTATGCCGCATATAAACACCGGAACAGCCTTACGCTGTTCTATTATCAGATCACCGTTCATGGTTCACCTCTTTCGATGCGCGTAACTCCGCCTGTTGAAAGAACTGCCGACAGAACAAGTCTGCCGATATTGGAATCAAACTTTACGGTCAGCTTTTTCAGCGATGAAGTAAGCCCCATGAACTCATCAAGAGCATCTGCGACCTTACCGCTGTAATAGTCATAAAGCGTTTCAAGCGGCATATCAGGCGGCGCGGTTATCTTTACGCTTACATCCGCCCTGAACGGCAGATATGCAACATAAGGCGTATAGACAGGCGTAAAGCTTTCAAACGAATCAACACCGACTATCGTGTATATCCCCTTTTCCTTGCGGTCAGTCCTTACAGCATCAAAGGCACTGTAAACCGGCGAAGCTCCTGCGCGGAGAAGTGCTGTTTTCATGGATTCGATCAATGTATTCAGCATACCTTCTCCCCTCCTGAAACTCCTGAAAATACGAATGTTTTCCGCTCTATGATGTCATCGCAAAGCTGGAGATAGTCCCTGAGCAGCGCGGCAGCACCGGAAAGCGGACTCGTTTCGCCTGCTTTCAGCATTTTTCCGGCATAAGTAGCAGTTGTAAGATCACGAGATGCCTCAGCTTGTCTGAGACGGTAGTTTGCCATTGCTGCCGCAAGGAAACCAAGCCGGACATCATTCACATCCGCCGCAGGGCTGAGCATATTCTCAGTCTCAGCAGCTGCAAGCGTGATGAACGGCATAAAATTCTCGGATTCTTCGCCCGAAAACAGTTCAAACAGACTCTTTACAGAACCAATATCCATATTGCACCTCATTTCATTGAAAATACTGCGTTATCTTCGGCGGCATCATTCTCGCTTCTGAGTTCGATCTTTATTCCGTTCCTGCCGCGGCGCTTTTCAAGCGACTTTTTAAGTGCGATAAGCTGCTGAGTATTCATGCCTCCTGCGGTCAGACCGACAGTTTTAGCAGCCTCTCTTCCGCCGACAAAGTAAGCAAGACGGCGTATATCCCTGCGGAGCTCCTCATCAGCAGCGATACACTCCTCAACAGGAGAAGTTACAACATCACCGGATGTATAATGCTTTGTAACTCCGGCATTTACCTGCGCCGGAACAGCTACAAAACTCCACTCATAAGCGTCGCTGATGCCTTCAAGGATGTCGTAGCAAAGCTTTCCGCCGTATTTTCTGCCTTTTACGTGGCTGCATGAGCCTTTTGCCCTGTCACAGCCGCATATCGAGCAGATGCGTCTTTCTGCCGAACAGGAAATGCTTACCTCCTTTTTGATACCGCCGTCGATCTCGGAAATGAGATCCTTATTCTCGCCGGTACGCACCATATAGGCACTTGCTTTGAGGTATCGGTACATTTCGCCGGTCTTGGTGATACGCACATCATCACTTACTATCTCTGTATCAAAAATACGTGCAGTCTGATTGGCAGATGTCGCATTGTGATCCGAAATACCTGTCTTGCCGACAAATTTATCTTTGAGTTCTTCAAGCGAAGCATCTGAAAAGCGCTCAAAATCGCGGTCGATCTCGTTATCGCAGAGTATCACCGAAAAAACATACACCTCATCCTCTTTGAGCGGACGGCGTGTGAAACGGTTGATCTTTTCGAGAATATCAGTATTCATAGTTCCTCCTTGTAGTTTTGATCGTTTCGGAAATTCAGAGGATGCCCTGAAAATCAGGGCATCCCCCTCGTTTTCAGTTATGAGCCGCTCTTGATCTTGAGCACCTTAACGGCATCCGGAGTTATCTTCTTGAAGCCGCAATTGATAGAAACTGTGATCTGATCGAGCTGACGGTCGATGAGCTTATCTGTTTCCATAACAAGATCAGTGCTTGTGATGAATTCAAGTGCGAAATCACGGTCTATACCGATGATCTTCTTCTCGGGCGCAGCTGAGCACTTGATGAGTTCGGCACCGAGAGGAATGATGAGTCTTCCCTGAGCATCAGCAGAGCAGTCTTTAAGCTGCTCCATAGCCGCAATGAGTGCAGCATTCTCAGGAGAAGCGATAACGGTAGTCATATCAAATGCACTGAAGCTTCCGTAAAGATTGGCAATATCAGCATAAGCGAGAGTAGTTGTTGCAGTTTCAACTTCATCAGCACCGGTTACGAGCGCTGTAACAGCCGCATTCACAACAGATGCAGCAAGTCTCACGCCGATGCTTCTGAGCATAACTCCGAAAACATCAAGTCTCTGCTGGCGAACCGCCTCATAGGAAGCGCTGATAAGTCTGCCGTATTTTGCAAGTGTAACAGCATTTGCACCCTCAGTAACAGTAGCCTCTGGAAGAGTTGTACCCTCAGAAGCAGTAGTGTAGGTCTCGCTGTCATCGAGGTCACAGCCAAGATACTGGCTGGAATTCGCAACGGTCTTAGCAGCGCAGATAGTGCCGAGGATAGTCTCATCGAAGCCCTTTCTGATAGAGCGTGTAACAAACTCAGGGAAAAGAACTGCTGTTTCAGTGGATGAGAAGAACTTCTCAACGCAGTCGCAGTCCTGACCGCTGATACGGATATTGAAACGCTTCAGCTGACGCTCAAACGCATCAAGCTTTTCGAGCGGGGTTCCTGCGTAAGCTGAGGAAGGATCGAGTTCCTCGAGAGCAGCGGTGAATGATCTTCCGCTGAGGTTGTAAAGTCCCTTTTCAAGTTTAATATCGTTATACATAATTTACCTCCGATTAATTATTATTGTTCGTCTGAGCATCCAGACGAAGTTCGATCTCTCTTGCCTGTGCGTTCTTGAGACGCGCCTCAGCAAGAGCTGTTTCATCCTGAAGATTGATGTTATCCCATTCAACACTGCAATCCGCCTCTGCACCTATCGAACTCAGATAAGCACCGGCAACATCGCATATCACGGGACTTATAAGCCGCCTGTAATATTCCAGCTCTGATGTGAGTATATCAGCCTGCTGAGAGGACATCCTCTCCGTTGAACTCCAGTTGAGTCCAAGCAGAAAAGGCGGTATAGACAGCTTTGCAATAAGCTGTTCCAGTATCTGACGCACCGGAACATTGGTGTCAAACAGCTGATTATCCGCGCCGATGACCTTTATGTCCACATCACCGACAGCCACGAAGTCCTTGACCTGACCATAACGCGCAGAATTCATGCCGTCCGCCCACTCATCAGCGATCTGCTGAGCACGTTCGCGCGAATACACGAAATCATCCGTACCGCTCTGAGGCTTATAGACTACCGCATATCGCACATTTCCTGCACGGTCGTAGTTCTGACCGATACATTCGTATATCCTGAGCAGAATACTGCTTAATGCCGGCAGACCTCTCAGAACAGAGTGTCCGCCAGTCAGCGCGGCATACAGGATATTCTCAGGATGCTCGACCTTGTGACATGAACCGTCTTTGCTCCTGACAGTATAAGACCTCGCAAACGGTTCTTTGCCAGCCTGCATACAAACAGCTGAAACATCACCCATCCATAGTCCTGCGATAAGCTGGTTTTCGCTGTCCTGAACTATCTCACAGACCGCACTTCCGTAAGTCAGAAGACTATCAAGAAAATTATCAGCGAAACAATTTATTGATTTTCCGCTTAATCCAACCGGAACATTTTCAAGAAAACGGTCAAGATCATCCTGGTATTCCTCATCGCTGCATACAACTCTGAATCCGCCCGTTAGACGTATTATCTTCATCAAAGCTGCATCTATGACCGGAACAGCTGCTCTCAGTCTGTCATAGAGCTCCTTTTCAGCCGGCTGTATGACCGGCGGCAGACTTACGCTCATATCATGAGAACGCGCAGCCGAAATAAGCTCGGGAACATTATGCGAAGCTCCCTTCTTCTTAAATAGCTTCATTTTTCCTCCTTTCGCGCCTCCCTTAACGGACGGCGCACCGAATGATGAACGGCGGCAGTTATTCATCGTCTTACCGAAAGCGCTATCATATCACTGCCCCTTGAACTAAGAATATCGGTAACAAAATACCTCATATCGTCCATAGCGTGATCGTTCTCCTTAACAGGAGCATCGCTGCCGGTCTTTTCGTTCCAGCAATACAGCTGGAATTCGCGTATGATGTCGCTGCATGATTCATGAAAAAGCAGTTTTCCCTCTCTGAGCATAGTGCTTACGCGGCGTATTCCAGCAACAACGTCATTGTCAGCCTTTACAACTCTGAATCTTGAATGTCTGCGGATACACTCGATAAAGCTTGCCGCCGAAGGATCAACTATAACATGACTTATCCTCCTGCTGCCGGCAAGCTCTTCCAGAGCCGAATAGTGTTCCTCGTCCGTGCGCTGAACTCCCTCTCGTTTCGAGGAATAGTAGTATTCCTTCAGGCGATGCCATACGCCGTTGTGAAGTCCCCACAGACCAAATGATGAGGGATTGACAGTGCCGTAATCACATGAGATAATGTAGCGTTCGCAGTCTATCTCACCGGAATAAACGTGCTTTTCCCTGCTGAACATCGGATACACAGCCCCCTGAGCGGCAGTCCACTTTCCGAGCACGAATCTGTCATAGAATGTGCCGGTATAAAGACGCTTGTAGCGATCTTTCATCGAAGAAGTCAGCGAAGGATTATCGTCCATAGTAAAATGGAGATACAGCGCGTGTTTCTCTTCGTGTTTTCTTATCCACTCGTTATAGAACCAATGCGCCGGGGTATCAGGATTGCAGTTGAACCACATTTTCGAGCCTGCAACAGAACATCTCGCCAGAGCTTGTTCCACAAATGAACGCGGCATAAGTGCGACCTCATCGAAAAAAACTCCGGAAAGCGTCATGCCCTGAATGAGCGAGGCAGAGCCCTCATCCTTACCGCCGAAAATGTAGAAGCGGTTAGTTTTTCCGAGAAAAGTCGCATCGAAGTAGTTACCACTCACCTTCTCAATACAGGTGAAACCGTACTGTTTCAAAACAGGCAGAAGCGGCGTTACGACATTCCTGCGCAGCGAAGTAATAGTCTTGCCGCATATCGCAAAAGAACCGCCGCTGAAGCTGCTGCAAGCCCAGAACATAAAGCCGAGCGACATCGAAAGTGTTTTTCCGCTCCTGACCGCACCGTCACAGATAACAGCGTCCATAGCGCGGTATTCCGGGATAGTCCACCATTTCATAGCAAGCTTCTGTTTGCGTGAGAGTTTACGGATCATCAGTATCCTCGTCCTCCCCGGAAGAGATAAGCGCCGACATCAGCTCAGAAGCCTTATCGCGGTCTGAAAAAGCATTGCTCAGTTCAAAAAGCTTTTCGAGTGCTTTCAGCCTGTCAAAAAGCTTTACCTCAACACCGCCGCCCTTGACACGCTTGATCTCGGAAACGTTAAACAGGTCAAGCTTGCTTATCACCTCGGCAGGCGGAAGTTCATCCGCGAAAACAAGATATACCGCATCCGAACAGTTTCCAAATGCAAGCCTGTTAAGTCCTGCAACGATGTTTGCACTGTCCGAGATCAGCTGACGCATCTCTGCGATCTTTTTCCGGCAGCAGTCTGATCTGAGATACTTCATACCTTCACTTAACGCTGATTCATTGGGTACTCCTGCTTTCGCAGCAGCTTCTGCAACATTTCCAAGCATGACATAGTTGCAGCAGAAAGCATCTCTCATTGAATTATCCTTCAAAAATAGTTGACCTCCTTTCGTTCTGAACGGAACCGCCGTTCACTAAGGGGCAAAAAAGCGCCTTTTTTCAATGCAAACCCGTTGAATATTGAAAAAATTATTTTTGAGTTTGTATACCTGCACAAGTGCAAGCTTTTACAAGTCTTGCGAATTCAGCATATCACACAAAAGTAATATTTTGTCCATCAGCTGCATAAAATGTAATACTATCTTTCAGGAGGGTAAAATCATGCAGGAAAAAATCAAACAGAACCACAATCTCATTCTTGAAAACCGAAAAAGTCTCAATATATCCGGAATAACCGATGTTGACAGCTTTGATGACCGCGAAATATGTCTCTATACCGAACTCGGCGAACTCACCATTCAGGGACGCGAACTACATATCGACTCGATGAGCGTGGAGACCGGCAACATGACCATAACAGGCGATATATGGGCGATTGTCTACGGAGACAAGGACCGCCGCGGACCAATATCCGCAATCGGAAGGCTGTTCCGATGAATATTCCCGAAACATTTTTCAGTGTAAACGAGGAAATGCAGCTCTTTGGCTATTCGTGTCTGCTCGGAGCTGCTCTCGGACTTTTCTATGATGCATTCCGGACTCTCAGAATGCTTTTTCGTCATAATACTGTACTCATCGCCATTGAGGACATAGTGTTCTTTACAGCATATGCATTAGCCCTAACAGCTTTTGCGTCCGCAGCAGCCCGCGGAGAGATGCGGTTTTACTATGTGATAGGCAGTATATCAGGCTTTGTGCTTTATCTCCTCACCATAGGTCAGCTGATCTCTGGCGTTATAAGGAAGCTGATAGAGGTATTAAGCGTGGTGCTTCGTGTAATTTCAAGTCCTCTGAGGCGGTTTTATGTACTTTTACGTAAAAAAGCAGTGTGCAAATTTGTGGGAACTTCCAAAGTTTTTGTTCAAAAATTAAAAAAAGCCTTTTTGCTATTGCTAAAAAGACCGCCTTTGTTGTATAATAAAAAAGAAAATAAAATGAGAAAGAATGGGGATAATTTTGTCGAAAAAACCAAAAAGGATGGAACGCAGTCTCTTCAACGGTCTGCTCGTAAAACTCGCAGCAGTCGCAGTAGCAATAGGCTGCACAGTAATAATCGTATCAACAAACAGAGACTGCTCTGATAAAGAAACTGAACTCAGCGAGATCCAGACAAAGATAGATACTCTGGAAGCTAAGAATTCTGAACTCCAGCGTGATCTCAACAGTGATGACAGATCAGGTTATATCGAAAAGATCGCAATGGAGCAGCACGGCTATGCCTATCCGGATGAACGCCGATTCTACGATACATCAAGAGATTGATATAGCACATATCAGTGCTTTTAAGAAGGAGTATTTATAAATTATGCAGCTGGAAATCGGAAATATCTATAACGGCAAGGTCAAGGGAATTACACAGTACGGCGCTTTCATCGACATTGAAGGCGGCGGCACAGGAATGGTGCATATTTCAGAGATCGCTAATACCTATGTAAACGACATACGTGAACATCTGACAGAAAATCAGGAAGTTAAAGTTAAGGTCATCGGCATAAATGAAGCTGGTAAAGTAAGCCTTTCCATAAAGAAAGCAACAGATCAGCCGGCACCTCAGCGTCCGCAGAAGCGCAGTGATAACGGCAGCCATAACAGCCGCCCGCAAAAGCCTAATATATGGGAGCCTAAAAAACAGACTCCGCCCTCAGAAATGACCTTTGAGGACATGATGTCACGCTTCAAGCAGACCAGTGAGGAGCGTATGTGCGACCTCAAGCGCAGTACCGACCGCAAAAACGGAACCCGCAGAAAATAATCAATAAAAAAAATAAACATCCCCCGGCAGAGCCGGGGGTTTTTCCGTAAACGCCCCATAGGGGCTTAGAATACAAGCCACGCCTGA
>SVNH01000027.1 GCA_015067005.1 Ruminococcus flavefaciens | reverse complement strand
TCCCCCTTCCTCTCCCCATGACCCCTTTTTGTCAGCTTTTGACTGTTCTTCGCCGAACCTTCGGTCGGCTTGCGGAGTATGTTGAGAATCTTACACTTTTTATAATCGTGCCGTGAGCGAGTACGTGTAGGCTATGGCGATAAAGTAAGCGAGTGAAACAAGCGTCAACGTTGAAGGGTGCAGCGTCACGCTGCCGTGGAAGCCAGCGGGTGACTCCCCACAGTGTGGGGAGATGTCCGTAGGACAGAGGGGACGGGCTGTTCAGCTCCCCGCTGTTGTGCAATATCAATAAAATAAGGACACGAATACAGTCAAATCGAGAAAAATTTCTGCTTGGACTTGAAAAATATTTTATTATGAGTTATAATACTAATGTAAGCTTCTTGTTTGATCCAATTGTGTTTCACCAGAAGTAATCCATTGTCAGGAGGCTGAGAATTATGTTCGATAAAACTATGACCTTTACAGTCAACGAGGACAAAGAGGCGGAGCTTCGCAAGAATCTCACCGTTATCTACGATGCCCTCGTACAGAAGGGGTATAATCCGATAAACCAGATAGTTGGTTATATTCTCTCGGAAGATCCGACATACATAACCACCTATAATAACGCAAGAAGTCTGATACGTCATATCGACCGTGATGAGCTTCTTCAGGTGCTTGTGAGATCCTATCTTCAGGCATGATAGAACACTGCACAGGCTGTCGTACAAGGCAGATGTGTATTATATCAATGAGCGGCAGGGAACAGTCTCTGCCGCTTATTTTTTGCAGGATATAACATTAATAATCCGCCGCCGCTGTGACATAATAACTTCGCGGAGTTATTCCGCGATCGACTGGAAGGATGATGAACATTGAAGATCATATTACCAGCCGCCGCATCACTGCTCGCAGCAGCAGTTCCATTAAACGCAATGGCGGTATACGCCGCTGATACGCGAAAGATCGGCTACGGTCAGGGAACTGAGGTGGACGGCGATAACCGTCCGCTCGGTGCGGCGCAGTTCAACAGCACTTACAGCGGACTTGATGCGTTTGCGCTCTCGGATGAAAAGGACCGCATTATCGTGACGTTCGATCAGGGCTATGAAAACGGCTATACGTCCAAGATACTCGATACCCTGAAGGAAAAGGGCGTTCATGCGGTGTTCTTCCTTACCGGCGACTATGCCAAAAAAGAGCCGGAGCTCGTAAAGCGCATGATCGCAGAGGGACACGTTCTCGGCAACCACGGTATGACTCATGCAAGTCTGCCGGAACTTTCCGAGGATAAGGCAAAGGAAGAGATAATGTCGCTGCATGAGTATGTCCGCAACAACTACGGCTATGAGATGCAGTATTTCAGGTGTCCGTGCGGAGAATACTCCGAGGCGGCACTTGAAACGGTAAAAAGCTGCGGCTACAAAACCGTCTTCTGGAGCTATGCCTATGTGGACTGGAAAACAGATTCACAGCCCGATCCCTCGGAGGCCGCCGAAAAGCTTGTACGCTCGGCACACAGCGGTGAGATACTTCTCCTGCACTCGGTATCAAGCACTAATGCTCAGATACTCGGTGATGTGATAGACCGTCTTCGTGCGGAAGGCTTCAGGCTTTAGTCTGCAAGTATAAAAAACAGCCATAGAGAAGTCAGTGCTTCTTTATGGCTGTTGTGCTGTGAACGCTGTTTAAGCGGTTACGATATTGTTAGCCTTGTGGAGATCAAGCTTTTCAACTGCCTGTTCTCTCATTTTGTATTTGAGTATCTTTCCGGCAGCATTCATCGGGAAGCTGTCCACGAAATCAACGTATCTCGGACACTTGTGCTTTGCCATTCTGTCAAGGCAGAACTGCTTGATCTCGTCCTCGGTAGCAGTTTCACCTTCCTGAAGTATGATACAAGCCATGATCTCTTCGCCGTAGTCCTCACTCGGTACGCCGATCACCTGAACGTCCTTTACCTTCGGGTAGGTATAGAGGAAGTCCTCGATCTCCTTTGGATAGATATTTTCGCCGCCGCGGATTATCATGTCCTTGATACGGCCTGTGATCTTGAAATAGCCGTCGGAGGAGCGTCTTCTTGCGAGGTCGCCGGTATGCAGCCAGCCTTCCGAGTCGATAGCGGCAGCAGTAGCCTCGGGCATTTTGTAGTAGCCCTTCATGATATTGTAGCCTCTTGCAACGAACTCACCGTCAACATCGTCCGGAACTTCCTGATTTGTCTCAGGGTCAACTATTCGGCACTCAACGCCGAATATAGGTCCGCCGACAGTATTTACACGCTGTTCAAGTGTGTCGGTAGTCTTGCTCATGGTTGTTGCAGGAGAAGCCTCGGTCTGACCATAGGTTATGCATATCTCGCTCATGTGCATCTTCTCGACAACCTCTTCCATAGTCTTTATCGGACAAGGTGAACCAGCCATGATACCTGTTCTCATGTAGGAGAAATCGGTCTTATCGAAGTCCTCGTGACCGAGCATGGCGATGAACATAGTCGGAACGCCGTGGAAGCAGGTTATCTTTTCCTTGTTGATGCAGGCGAGTCCCTTTCGCGGACTGAATCTTGTGATAGGCGACATAGTTGTGCCGTGGGTCATGGAAGCAGTCATAGCGAGCACCATACCGAAGCAGTGAAACATAGGCACTTGAATCATCATACGGTCGGCAGTTGAGAGGTCCATGCAGTCACCGATAGCCTTACCGTTGTTGACTACGTTATAATGTGTGAGCATAACGCCCTTCGGGAAGCCTGTTGTACCGGAGGTATACTGCATATTGCAGACATCGTTGATGTTGATGGTCTTGCGGACAGCCTCGACTTCGCTGTAAGGTACGTTCTTTGAGAGTGCAACAGCCTCTTCCCATGTATAACAGCCGTTGTTCTTGGAATCGCAGGTGATGATATTTCTGAGGAAGGGGAGTCTTGCTGATCTGAGCTGTCCCGGTTCGCAGGAATCGAGTTCAGGGCAGAGCTCCTTGATTATATCAACATAGTTGATATTCTTGATACCGTCGATCATGACGAGAGTCATTGTATCGGACTGGCGGAGGAGGTACTCAGCCTCATGGATGCGGTACTCTGTGTTCATGGTAACGAGAACCGCACCGATCTTAGTAGTAGCCCAGAATGTTATGTACCACTGAGGGATATTTGTTGCCCAGATAGCAACGTGGTCGCCCTTCTTAACTCCCATTGCGAGGAGAGCGCGGGCGAAATTATCGACATCGTCCCTGAATTCGGGATAGGTGCGGATGTAATCGAGCTCAGTGTAGCGGAAAGCGTACTGATTCGGGAACTGCTCGCAGATACGGTCGAGGATGTCGGGGAAGGTATAGTTGAGTATCTTCTCCTTTGGCCACGGATACTGACCATCGCCGCGCATATTGGTCTGGAGGGCGTGTTTGTGCTTTTTCTTGTAAGGTGACATATATTCAGCGAACTGAGGTATAACGATACCTGCATCGCTGAGATCCTTAGCCCAGCGCTTTACCCATTCGAGGGAGATATAGCCGTTATAGTTGATAGTTTCGAGAGCTGCGATCATTTCCTTTACAGGAATATCACCTGTGCCCATGATGCGGTACTCAACAGAGCCGTCCTCGCGCATAACGCTGTCCTTGACCTGTATGTACTTTATGTACTCGCCGAGGTTTGCAACAGTAGTCTCAGGGGATTCGTTGTTATAGCGGTATGGATGGTGCATATCCCAGAGGGCAGCTACCTTGCGGCTGCCTACCTTGCTGAGAAGACGTGCAAGACGCGCAGAATCGCTGTAAACACCGTTTGTCTCAACGAGGAGAGTAACATTGTATTCCTCAGCGACGGGAACGAGTCTGAGGAGAGCCTCAGCGATATAGTCGTCATCGACTTCGCCGCCGGGAGCGGGATCGAGGTCTGCGAGGATTCTTATATATGAAGTGCCGAGTTTGTTTGCAAGCTTAGCGTAAGCAAGGATCTCTTCTTCGGCAATATTGAATTTATCTTTAAACTTTAGGCAGGCGCCTGAAGAAAGGCATGGGATTTCAAGTCCGAGTGATCTGAGTTTAGCAATGGTGTCAGGCAGCTGTGAATCTGTGAAGGGCTTTGCCTTGACAGAAAAGATCTCATCGCCTAATCCGCGGATCTCGATTCCATCGAAACCGAAGTCTTTAGCCATAGAGTAAATATCAGACCATGACCAATCGGGGCAGGCAAGAGTTGAAAAACTGATTTTCATAAGATCATTCCTTTGCATTTATTTAGTTCTGCATGAAAATAAAAGAACCGAAGTCCATTATAACACAGAATTACGACTTTTTCAAGTGAAAGCGCAAAATTTTCACTATCCAAACACCGAAAGACAGGCGTTTTAAGTCGCGGATGCGGATAACCAAATATATTTGCTGAATTTATTTGACAAACAACGGTATTTGTGGTATAATTATACATACAGACAGCAAGCTTGTCTATATGCAGCAAATAATTGAAATGGAGGTCAGCTTATGAAAAGACTTGTCACAAGAAGTGATTTTGACGGCTTGGTTTGCGCTATGCTTCTCAAGGAACTGAATATTATCGACGATATTAAGTTCGTCCACCCGAAGGACGTTCAGGACGGTAAGATAGATATAACCGAAAACGATATAACTACCAACCTTCCGTTCGATAAGCGCGTAGGTCTTGCGTTTGACCACCATGAAAGCGAGCTTATACGCAATAAACGTGAAGAATACGAGGGTAAATATATAATCGACGGCGATGCAAAGTCCGCGGCGCGTGTCGTTTACGATTACTACGGCGGCGCCAAGACCTTCAAGCGTGTCTCGGAAGAGATAATGCTGGCTGTTGATAAGGGCGACAGCGCCGATTTTACTGTGGATGAGATACTCAACCCGACTGACTGGGTGCTGATGAATTTCCTCATGGATGCACGTACAGGTCTCGGAAGATTCCACGATTTCCGCATCTCAAACTATGCTCTTATGATGGAACTCATCGACTACTGCGTCGATCATTCGATAAAGCAGGTGCTTCAGCTTCCGGATGTCAAGGAGCGCGTTGACCTCTATTTTGAACAGCAGGAGCTCTTCAAGGAACAGCTGAAAAAGGTAACTCGCATTGAGGGCAAGGTCGCAGTTATCGACCTGCGCGATCTTGAGACGATATACGCCGGAAACCGCTTCATGGTCTACGCTATGTGGCCTGAGACTGAGATCTCAGTACACGTTGCATGGGGCTTCAAAAAGCAGAATACCGCTGTAATGATAGGAAAATCAATAGTCAACAGAGCGTCTAAGTTCAATATAGGCGAACTGTGCCTCAGCTATGGCGGCGGCGGTCACGCGAATGCAGGAACGTGTCAGCTCGAAAACGACATTATTGATGCCGAACTACCCGTTATCATCGACAGACTTAACGGGAAAATAACAGTCTGACTAATAAAAAAGCGTACCGTTTTTGGCGGTACGCTTTTGTTTTGAGTATGATAGTGAAGAACTCTGCTGCTTAATCCTCACTGTTTTCGGAGAGTGAACTGAACATTCCGAGCATAGTGTCGTTGCCCTTGGCGAGGGCTTTTATGGTAAGCTGTTTCTGAGCCTTATCGTTGGCGAGGCGCAGGTTGTTTATCGACTTCGTAAGGCTTTCCTTGACCTTGTTGAGGTGGTCGATAGTCTTGTCTATTTCGGCGATAGCGTTGTTGAACTGAGTACCTGCGAGGGTGTAATTCTTAGAGAAAGCGGTCTTGAAGTCCTCGATGCGTTCCTCGAAACGAGTGATGTCTATTTCCTGATTCTTTATCTCGGCAAGCTTCTGCTTGTATTCGAGCGAATTCATGGCGGCGTTACGCAGTATCGTTATCATGGGGATGAAAAACTGCGGACGTATCACATACATCTTTTCGTATTCATAGGAGACATCCACAATGCCCTGATTATACATCTCGTTATCTGCTTCGAGCATTGAAACAAGCACCGCGTATTCGCAGTTTTTAGCAGTTCTGTCCTTGTCGAGCTTAGAGAAGAAGTCCTGATTTCTGTGCTTTGTGGCGGTGGTATCCATTTCGTTTTTCATCTCGAACATTATGGAGATTATCTCGTTGCCGGAATCGTCCTTTTCACGGTAGATGTAATCGCCCTTAGAGCCTTCCTTAGCATCGTTATCCTTGCCGAATTCGGCGTTTCTGAAAGCTGCGGAGCGTATCATATTGAAGGAGTTCTCGCAGTGCTGTTCGAGAGTTTCGCCTATCATTTTCGTGGACATCTTCGTTTTGAGGTCCTTGTAGTATTCGAGACTTTCCTGCTGGGCTTTAAGCTTGGCTTCGTATTCAGCCCTCTGCATATCGCGTTCCTTTTCGACCTGTGCTATCGCCTCGTTGAGTTCAAGACGGCTTTCGAGACGCATCTTTTCGATAGCCGAATTAAGCTGGATTATCTGCTCTTTCTTATCAGCGATCTCGTCGGCGTTCTGACGCATTTTCTCTTCAAACCGCTGCTTTTCGGCGTTTACGGCGTTTGCAACTTCAAGCTCTGTTTTGCTTTGGCTGTGACTTATCTCGGATTCAAGCTGCTGTATCTTCAGCCGCAGATCGTTTATCTCGCCTTCCTTTTTAGCAGTCGCCTTGCTCAGTCTGAGTTCATTTTCCTTGCGTTCGCTTTCCGCGAGCATTTCAAGCTGTCTGTGGAGTTCCGCATCGAACTCCTTAGTCCTTACCTGATCGAGTATCGCTGAATATCCGGCTTCGTCAACTGTGAAAGCCTCTCCGCAGTGCGGACACTTTATTTCGTGCATATCCTTATCTCCTTACAAAAAAGCAGTATGAAGCGCTTCATACTGCATATTTTTATTATAGTATTATCTCTTCCAGAACCTCCCTGAGAAGGGAAATATCGCCCTGTGCCGCTTTGACTGCGGCTATTATCAGTACATCCGTATCGCATCTTGTGAAGTCGATGTCTCTGCCAGTATTGCGTACAAGGAGGGTTATGAACAGACGCAGTGTACGTCCATTGCCCTCGCGGAACGGATGAAGCATATTCATTTCGTGGTAGAAGTCAGTAAGCTGATCGAGGAAGGCAGCGTCCGGAAGTCCGCAGAGGTAGTCCGCGTTTTTCAGGCGTTCAAATTTGAGCCTGCCCAGATTTTCAAGTTCGCTACACTCGCAGAAAACAGTGCCCTTCTTCGACATATTTATCTTCCTGAGACTTCCTGCCCATTCGTAAAGATCACCGAAAATTATGCGGTGTATGTTCCTGTAATAATCGAAATCAACGTCCTCGAAGGACATTTCCTTTTCTATGAGCGCCGAACATGAGGTCACGATTATTGATTCAGCCTCGCTGAGCAGTGATTGTTCGCGTATATCGAGCTTGTTCACGAGGACTGTTGTATCAGGATAGCAGCTGTCACGGCAGCCTTCAATGCTGTATACAGCCATTACGATTTCCGGGCACAGAGCCTTGTTACCAATTCAATGAGTTTTTCGTGCGAAATTGAATTATCGGTGTATTTTCTGATTATGTCGAGTGATTCTCTGCTGAAGCTTATCCCTTCCATACGGGCAGAAGCGACCTGATTCTTCACTGCTGTTTCAGTTGTGACATTCCGCATCCATATCAACCCCTTACTCCGATATTATACTATCTTCCTTATGATTTGTCAAGACATATTATTGTCCCCGTTACGTCTTTTATAACAGGGAGTTCTGTGATTTATGGAAATTTTCTCCGCGCATCTTGCATTTTTTATAATTGTATGCTATAAGTGACGCTATTCGGCATTAGTATCCCTTAGTGGTCATTAAGAGGCATTTAGAACCCTATTTTACGTCATTATTTGAGGTAGAAACCTCTGAAATCGCGCTATTTCGTCAAACTCAAAAATCTACCTGATTTAAGATTTTGGGTAGAAACTTGGTAGATACCTACCGCCGATAAGGTTGGTAGAAAGTTGGTAGAAACCCTAAAACAAACGGTAGAAAGCCTGTTGACAAAGCAAACTGAATAATGGACAATAGCGGACGGTGTTTCATAACAGAAGCGCTGTCCGCTATTTTTATGCCCAAAATTGAATACCGTACATCGCTTCTCAGCAATGAGGAGCGATTTTTTATTTCAGATGAACAATGTCAAGGAGGTCTTTCTATGCCAAACCCTACGAGAATCAGCTTACCGAGGGTAAACTACAACTTCGATGCTAAGGCTTGTGTTCCGGTTCTTACCGTCATGCTCAACAAGGTCGAAAAGGATTATTCCACTGTCGATGAACTGTGTGACCACGATGAACTGTCAAAGTTCTCCCATGACGAGATCAAAAAAGCCGTGACAGAGCTTTGCAGCAGAAAGTTTCTCCTTAAAGTGGATAAGCCGTATGGCTGTGTTTATGCGGTGAATAAGATGCTTATGGCAAATATGGAGTTTGTGTACGGCAGATAAGCTGAGGGAGGGATGGAAATGGACAAGCGTAACAGGAAAAAGAAAACCGTGGACGATACCGTCTGCGAGATACATAAATTCAGCGGTTATGCCGTTCTGAGCAACTGCTTCGTGCGGTCTACCAAACTTGGCTGTCCTGCTATCGGTCTGCTCGGCAGAGTTATGGACTTGCCTCCGACATGGAACTTTTCTAAGGCAGGGCTTATCGCACTATGCCCTGATGGAGAGACGGCTATCGACAGCGCCTTGAAAAACCTGAAAGAATGTGGCTACCTTGAAATTGAAGTAAAGATGCCGAATGAGAACCCGACAGGCAGGATTCAGACGGTCTACAAGTTTTATGAGTATTCATCGAAGGATACCTCTATCCCTCAGTATGACTATGAGCTTGAAACCTTTACGGTGGATAACGCTGTGCTGAACCGTGTCAAGAAAGTCGGTAACTTCACCATGATCAGCAGCAAGCTCCTGCGAAACAAGGAAATTCCCAATAAGCTCCTCGGCTTTCTTCTCAAAGTGCTTTCTCTGCCTGACTACTGGCATTTCTCTATGTCGGGACTGAAAGCGATATGCAAAGAGGGCAAAACAGCGGTTCATAACGCTGTGAACAAGCTCATTGATATGGGATACCTTGTTCGCACTCAGCTTCTCTCTAATGAGAGTATTCATAACTGCTTTGAGTATGTATACAGCTTTTTCGATGTTCCTGTCAGCAAGGAAGAAGCTGATGAGCTTGATGCAGAGACCAGACGTAAGGCGATCACGATACGTGAAGGCGGACGGGCGAAAGCTGCTGTTTCTTCTTCAGGTGAAAAACAGAGGGTGGAAAACCCGTATCCGGACAATCCGCCTGCTGAAAGTCCGCTGTCTGAAAATCAGGGACAATATAATAACAACAATACAA
>SVNH01000011.1 GCA_015067005.1 Ruminococcus flavefaciens | reverse complement strand
AGGAGTTTTTCTTTCAAGCCTTATAGCTTTAAGCTCTTTTGAACCCCCAGTCAAACTGGGGGTTTTCTAATTACAAAGAAGCGCCGCCATAAAGGCGGCACCGATATTTCACAAAGCTACAATGTCATTTATTGAGAAGAGTACAGCTTTTCCGGAGATAATCACCTTATCTCCAATGCATTCACAGTACAGAATACCGGTACGAGAAGAAGCTTGAAAAGCGGTTATGTCAGGTTTATTCAGTCTCATGCTCCAATATGGAGCGATCATACAATGCGTTGAACCGGTAACCGGATCTTCAGTCATACCATACTTTGGTGCAAATACCCGCGAAACGCAGTCATATTCCGTACCCTTGGCTGTGACAGCAACGCAAGCTCCGTCCAGCTTGGAGATAAGCTCCATATCCGGTTGCAAGTATCGCACTTCGTCTTCATCACGAAGAACGAACAGTATATCCCGGTCTTTGTATACTGCGAGAGGGATAGTTCCGAGAGCTTCAATCATTGTATCGGTTATCTCGATATGTTCGAGCTTATAAGCAGGAAACTCCATTTTTATCATATCATCACTCTTATGAATGGTAAACTCACCGATCTGACCGTAGAGGTTGAGAGTATCGGCATCCTGATCAAAGTAGTTGAAAAGAACAAAAGCAGTCGCCAAAGTAGCGTGACCGCAGAAATCGATCTCCTTCTTGGGAAGTTGTCAAGTACGCATACAGCAGCGGGATTACCTGAGAAAATCTTATCTGTGAAAGCGTCAACGACGTATTGTTTCAATTATTTCTCCTGTCCTATGGAAATGTGATATTAGCCTATTTCTTGATTCTGACATAATACTTCGTGTCATCTTGATGATGAATATATCCGCCATTATTCAGCATAACTCTGAGAGAAGCTGAATTATCCCTGTTAACACGCAGATATATTTCATCATCCTGAACATCGCCTCTTATCTCATCGATGAGGAGCTTAAGGCCCTGAGAAGCATAGCCTTTGCCGCGATATTCAGGAGCTATGTAGTAGCCGATATGACCTGCTCCCTCAATTAGCGATTGACAGAGATATTGGCGGAAGTGAAATGTGCCAACGATATTATCATCATCCCACAGATAATATACTGTCTGCGGAACGTATCCTTCCGGCAGCTTTTCACCCTTAGACTGTGCAATCATCGTTTCAAGAGCAAAATCAAAATCCTCACGGCTTATATCAGGATAATCGTTGAGAAAACCGTTTTCGTCAACAGGAATACTGCGTTGAAAGAGCCACTCTTTCTCTATATCCTCGTAGTTAGCAGATTTTAGTTTCAGCATATTACCCTCGATTCAGTTCACATCATTCTTGAGCTTTAGTTAATTAATACTTAGTAGCTTATGAGTATAATATCATATCACAGCGATAGTGTCAAGCGTTTCCGAAAAGATGTTGAATTTATTATATCATAGTTAGAGAATAGCTTCACCCGACACAAGGCCGGGTATGATTATGAATCACTATGAAGCTGCTCTGAGTTGTATAGTAAAATCAAGAGTTATTTCTTTGCGGTTGTCAATTATTCATCATCATCCTTCTTGGGTATAATTATTCTTGGGCATTTCCACTTTTTACCGTCATTTGATTCTGTTTCCAGTTCAACAGGCTGTCCAGTAGCATTTGCTGTACGCTGAGCCAGATCAAAAGCAGTCGAATCATCAGCATATAGCATTGATCCATCAACATAATTTGTCGTTCCTATAAGCTGATGCACATGATTTAAAGCACAATCTCTGTCAGCTTCATGTGCGACACTCAGAGCCAAATGATCATCAGTATACGGCTTACTTATTTCATCAACAAGTCTTATTGCATCCTCAGGAGTAGGTGCTGTCTCTTTTGTAAAACTATACACGTTATGCAGTAAAGGATTCTTATCCTCATTTCTCCAGAACGAGCTATTTCCCTTAAATGCTGCTTTTGCAGAAGAGGCATTCCGAGAATCTAAGCCATATCCTTTAGAAGCGTTACAACGCTCGTCGAACAAATATTTCATAACGTTGTTTATATAATTAAAACCGCCTCTTGAACGAGTGATTATTTTAAGTACTTCCATAAATACTTCGCCTCCTTCTGTGCTTTCTCTGCTTTTTCTACTGATTTTTGTTCGATAGATTCAGTTGCGAGATTCAATATATCCTGAATCTTTGCAACTATCACAGGCGTAAGCGGACACTTATAGTGCTACATTCTGTAATTAGCTGCATCAGAGAAGTTGTTACCAAAATCCTTTTCAGCTTCCATCTGAATTGTTTCAGCTAACTTTTTTGGAATACGGATAGTTGTCAACGAAAAGCCAACGCTGTCCCGAAATCAGAAACGTTCACTACGTCAGGAGGTCTACTACTGTCATAAGTACGGAGCTGCTGAGAGTATCAATCGCAGGGGACTTGATATGTCTCCCGACAAATACCTACACTCGCTTCTCGGACGAATAGCATTTGTACTGCAAATCGAGCCCGATAACTCCGAGATGAGAGAATACTTTGAAACAGTCAAAAACCTATTGAACACTTGAGCCGCCATTGCTGGCGGCTATTTTATTACACGAATTCAGAATTAGGCGTTCCAAAAAGTACACTTTTATGCACACCTTGAAAACAAGCAAAAAAGTGTACATAAAAGTCTTGTTTTGACTTTATGGACGTCCACTAAGTAACAACCACATTTATGGACAAATTGGAGGTAATATGGACAACAGAATCTATGGATACGCCCGGGTATCTACCCGGGAACAGAATGAGGACAGGCAGATCGAAGCTCTTACTAAGTTCGGTGTGCCTGAACAGAACATCATCATCGACAAGGCTTCCGGTAAGGACACGGAGCGAGAAGGTTATCAGTATCTAAAACGTCAAATACTCCGCAAGGGTGATTCGCTTGTCATAAAAGAACTGGACAGGCTCAGTCGAAACAAAGCTGATATAAAGCGAGAACTGGAAGAGTTCAAGGTTATGGGCATTCGTGTGAAGATACTAGACATTCCTACAACGCTCACTGACTTTCCGCCGGAGCAGGAGTGGGTACTCGAAATGATAAATGCTATTCTTATCGAAGTGCTCGGAGCCATAGCTGAGAACGAGCGCAACAAGATACGAGCTCGTCAGCGTGAAGGAATAGCTGCTGCAAAGAAGAAAAATGTCCGCTTCGGGCGTCCATCAAAGTCTCTACCTAACAACTGGCAGCAGATAATGGCAGATGTCCGCAACGGAAACAAAAAGCCTGTAGAAGCAATACGGGAATTAGGTATATCCCGCTCGTACTTCTATAAGCTATACAGCGACAACTGATAGATGTAGCCTCCTTCGGGAGGCTACTATTTTATTCCAATATCATATGTTAATGAAAGAGTCTTTAATACTACTTCTGAGGATTTCAAGCTCATTCTGACAGGCTGCTATTTGGGGCGTATAATCAATTACGGTATTCAATTCTTTTTTTAAACTTTCCTGACGTGCCAGAAGCTTAACACGTTTTTCGTTAAGTTTACGGACAGAAGCCTCTCTAAGCTTTCTGCCAGCGCTATCAGTTTTTTTAGCTGATAGCATTTCAAGTTCTGCCGGAATTGAAGAAAGCTCCCTTCGCATATCCTCAACTTCAGCTTCCCGTTTTTGTTTAAGAATAGACAATTCCCTGAGTTCATTTTCTTTTTCAGCAATCAATTTCATCTCAGGCGCAGATAGAGCTATTGCCTTAACTTCACCATATGTCAGGACATCACTTTCAAGATCGGGAATACTTCTTTGATATGAAATTCCTGAAAGGAACTGTGATATGAATCGCTGCTTGGTCTCAAGCACCTGCCATGAATATGAATCAAAACTGCCTTCAACAATGTAACGAAAAATACGGACGTTTTCATTCTCATTGCCGTGCCGAAGTATACGTCCCTCACGTTGGACCATATCAGCAGGTCTCCACGGAACATCAAGGTGATGTACAGCTTTTAGCTTGGTCTGTACATTTGCACCTATACCAAGCTTAAATGTCGAGCCTATAAGTATTCTTATCTCACCGCTGTTAACTTTTCGAAAAAGCTCCAGTTTATGCAGTTCCGTGTGATAACTATGAATGAACGCTATTTCATTTTCAGGTACACCTTCAGCAAGTAGAAATTCTTTAATCTTGGCGTATACGCTGAACTGCTCGCCTTTAGGCGTAGAATAATCGCAGAATACAAGCTGTGAGCAGGCATCATTTTCTTTATATATCTTCATTATCTCATCTATGCAGCGTGTGATTTTTGATGTTTTATCATATTCTTGCTGCTCACCGACAAGAGACAGATCAAGAGCAGCTTTTCGACCGTCAGTGCTGACCTTCAACATATTATCCTCTCTGGGACTTACGCGCTTAGAGCGAATTCTGTCTGTTCTTGTGCAAAGCTTATTCATATAGCCGTTCATAAGCTTATGACGTTTGATGATTATATCATCATAACCTCTGAATTCCGGCAAACCACTTTTATCAGTTGCATGAAAAACTGACACCTGCGAAAATAAAAGGGATAGTTCCGGAAGATTGAAAAACCTTGAAAACCTTCTTACTATACGGAACTTTGAGGCGTCAACATCTATTTCGCATATCTGCTCGGGCTGAGCAAAAGTCCTTACCCAGTTATCAAATAAATGCAGTTGTCTGCTTTCAAGCAGATCATACTGAAGATACATCTGCATTGCATAAACGTCGGATATTGAATTACAAAGCGGCGTGCCGGTTGCAAGGACAGCTCCGCGCCCTCCGTTCTGTTCCTGAACACAATGTATCTTTTTCAGCATTTCGTGGCATTTACTCGAACCTTTGACATTAATACCGCGTAGATTTTTAAGCCTTGTTCGGATCGGGATATTCTTAAAATTATGGGCTTCATCAAGGAAAATAGTGTTTATTTCAAGTTGATCAAAAGTTATGTGAAGAGGAGTTTTTTCCACAGAACTGAGAAGCTCATCAGTAAGCTTGTGTATATATTCTTTTTCACGATTAATAATCGTAATTCGTGTATCTCCGAATCGTAATGAGCGTACCGCTTCGTTCAGCTTTTCGAGCTGATGCTCCATATTATCTATAACACAAGTGCTGGACAGAGGTATCATTTCAAAGCAGCTGTAAGCAATAATAATTCCGTCATAGTCTCCGTCGCGCATCTGAACAAGAACTTTTTCCCTCAGTTCAGGCTTGAAGCTTTTAGGATCAATAGTTAGGAGCTTTGCCTTTGGATATAAGTCGGTGAATATCTTCTCCCACTGACCAACAATATTATTCGGAACGACAAACATATTTTTGCGAGACATTCCCATTTGCCGCATTTTCATAGCTGCCGTTATCATTATATACGTCTTTCCGGAGCCAACATCAAAGGCAAGAAGCGTATTATTCTCATTAATTATTCTTTCGACTGCGGCCTTCTGAAAATCATATAGTTCAAAGCTTTCAGACATTTCGGGAAAGAGCATTTCTCTTCCGCTATATGTTTTTTTATCAAGGTCAGAAAACATTTTGTTGTATGCTTCTTCTACTTCCCAAATCCTGTCATCGTCGAGCCATATCCATTTTCGGAATTCTTCTATTATAAGGCGCTGCTTATCAAGTGCAGCTATTGTATCTGTTTCATCATATTTGTTATTTGAGTCATAAAGCTTTATTTCACGAAGGTTCATGGTTGCTTCTATGATATATAAAGCATTATACCTTTTCAAGCCGTATTTTACGGTGCAAGCTGTGTTATCAAAAAACTTCTTATGCTGTATTGACCAAGTTCCGGTCGTATATTCATATTTTACCAGGTCAGAACTGATTCCGAGAAGATGGTAAATAAAATCATTCAATATTCCTTCTGATATCCATGGGGCTCCGAGAGAGACCTCAATTTCGGAATACTTTATCTTGTGTTCAGCTCTTGGTGTAACAGTTGCTGCAAACAGCTTCTGCTTTTCCTGTTGAATCTCCTTTGCCTTACTATATAAGGATATCCACTCCTCGAGAGTAAAGCTGTTTGTATCGTCTTCTGCGACCTTTTCAAGAAGCTCTAAAAACGGCGTTTGACTTGTAGCGCTTTCGTTCCTGATAGTAAAGTCTTTTGCATCATAATAAGAATAATCCCGATTATAGAGCTCATAGGCAATTTGTTTCCCAAGAACAGCAGGATCAACTTGTTTTGAGATCTGGTACGAAATATAATTTTTGTCCTTCTGAGCATACATTGGCATCGAGTTTTTGACAAGTATATTTTTCAGCTCGAGCTTCCATAGTACAGTAAGCTGCGAACGCCTTGATACATTAGGATTGTCTGCTGCTCTGCGAAGTACTTCAACATTGTCCTGCTCTATGCTTATAATTCCCCAATGACGAGGAATCTTGTTTTCAGCTGATTTCCTGTGCTTCTGGCTAATTACAAGATAATTCTTGTCAAAGAAATCATCGTAGGCAGAGACTTGCCTGTCAAGCCTGCTGTAATCATCGCTGTCGCTCTTTATCTCGTATCCTGTCAGGTGAGAGCTGACCGCCATTACATCGCAGATTGAGCTGCCTATTGACTTTTCCTGATATATGCGGATATATTTGCGTTCTGCCAGAAGGTAGTTTATCAGTATTTTACGAATATCCTTATCATTCATACTATCGCCCCTATTATAGTATAAAAGAAACGATGTACGGTATTTCGTACATCGTTTGAATGATATTTCTTTTTAGGAGCAGTTTTTCAATCATTCTCCTTGTAGTGCTAAATATACTTTCCCAGCAATGTCAAGATGCCTCCAGTCACCGGTTTCGCCTGTGGTGATACCAAGCTGGTTTTCGACGAAACGTGTGCTGTAGCCTCGGTTAAATTTCAGATGAAACAAAGCATCAAGGTTGATGATATTGTTTTCAAGCTCGGGAAGATCATATTCTATTCTAATACGCTCTATGAACTTATTATCAAAGACTTGGTGTGTAGTTACAACTTGGCTTGTTTCGCAAAACTCTATAAGCTGCCAATAGGCATCCTCAATTGTTATACCATATTTTTGTACCGTATCATTGGTAATACCAAGTACCTCTGAAATATTATCAGAGAGAACAGCTCCGCTGTTGACATACTCAAAGAAGCGGTCGGTTAGAACTCCGTTTTCAAATCTGAGCGCGGCAAAGCTGACTATTTCAGCATCTTCGTCAAGGCCATTGGTTGTTATATCGATAACTACGAATTCATCTTTCATACTATCACCTCAATTGTATAATAACAAAAGATACGCACGTTTTTTCGTACATCAGATATGTTATTATTTGTTTATAGAAAGTCGTTGAAAGTACAATACTTACGTGATATAATAAAAGTAGAATATACTTAGGAGGTGTTCTTTATGGCATTTGAAGAACTTAAACAAGAAGCTACCAAAGCTGAAACCCTTGATGAACTTTTTAATATCTGGAAGGAAGCTCATTCCACAGAAAGTGAAGAAGACTGGAAAAAAACAAGAGGTTCTTCCAAGAACATCCCAAAAGACAATTTTATAGGCGACGGTATTATAGATCCTGAAGTATTCAAAAAAGAAAATTATAAAATCCTTTTTATATCTAACGAAGCTAATATTGACAATCCTAAATATGAAAAAATTGGGGATAGAAGAAATAGCTTCAATGAATATTATAATGATAATGATCATTATGACAATTGGAAAGGCAAAATGCGCGAACGTGTATGTGCCGTATTTAATGAATTGATTCAAGAGCCATCTCCTGAGTATTATAAGTCTGCAAAACGATTTGCATTCATGAACATTAATAAACGAGGAGGCAACAATCAGATTGGCGACGGCTCACACATAAAGGAATATTGTAATCTATACAAGGAATTCATTGAAAAAGAAATTAAATTAATTGATCCCGATCTGATAGTATGGCTGGGCATAAAGACTTATAATATGAATCTTCTTAAAAATATCGGAGCCAATTATAAAGGAAATATCTTATTCCTTAGCATCAATGGTAAGGATGTACCTATAATGAAAATGTGGCATACAAGTAATTGGCGAGGTTCAAGGAAAAGTCTCAACAACTATAGTGATCTCGAGAAAGAATATATGTCTATTGGAATTAATAATAAGATAATTGTTAAGTTAGCAGCCAAAGCTCGCCTTGAATATGATTTGTTGAACAAGTGACATATTAAGCATTTTTTAGAACGTGGCGATGAAGCAATGTAAATAATAAAATAGAATCTAATGGGGCGGATAATCCGCCCCATTTCTATTTTTTATAGTTGGAAAGAGCATTATTAAGCTCATTTATGACACGCTCCCTGAGGGAAGTAGGTTCAAGAACCACAGCGTGACCTGCATACTGCACCGCCCACTTGAACATATCCTCTTCGCTGATATGTGCGCGGACAATGAAATCCTTGTCTGTAACGTCGGAAATATCAATGTCAGTCCCGAAGTAGTCGATGATGTCGTTGATAATGTATCCGTTGGCGCGGAACTTCACATTTATCTTTTCACTGGTGAACATATAAATGTGCTCTGCCATGTGTTCGGCGAGGTCGAGTCCGTACTTGTATCCAGCTACCTTATCCGCAGGCTTTATCGAAGTATCGAGCATTCGGATATCGCTGATTCTGTCCACGCGATAATTGGAGAGCCTGTCGTACTTATCATAGTTGCAGATAAGGTAATACCTACCGCTCATGACTGCGAGCTGATACGGATTTACGATATATCTGCGAATCTCTCCATTATCGTTCCTGCGAGGGTGCAGCTGCTTGTCGGTACCGTAGCTGCAATACTCAAACTCAACCTGACGCTTCTTTTCGATAGCCTCGTCGAGAACATCGATAGTGTAGAATAGCTGCTTGTTCGAGCTGCTGTTGTCCGGCATTGTACAGATATGACGTACCTTGCTATGGAAGTAAACAGAGGACAGCCCCTCCAGCTTCGTAATAAGCTCTTTTCGCTGACTGTATGGAATATGGCGTGAGAACAGAAGTCCATCAATAAGCAGGCGCAGTTCTGCGTCGCTGAAGTCGTGGCTGAGATACCAGTCGGTCAGAACGGTCTTGTCCTCGCCGTTTTTATCCTTACGAAGCGATTCGCTGTAATTGATAGGGTACCCGAAGTCCACAAGGTTCATCAGATTGCTCTTTACCGCTTTTCTGTCCGCAGGCATACTATATTCTTTTTTTAGAATATCAACAATGTCCTTCTGAGACAGTCTGTGATCTTCATCAGTGTATTTCTTCAATATATCGAGAATATTGATGATCATCAGCTTCTTGGGCTGTATCGTATACATAGTAACACCTCGCTCTGCTTGTTCTATTTATAGTATACGGATAGGCGTGTTCGCTTTTTCGTACATAGTCTTTGTTATATTATATCATAGAGGAACGAAAAATCAATAGTTTCAAATCAATTTTGGAGGGATTGCCTATGAAAACATCCGTACTTGATTTTATTGACTCAGATACTTTAAGAGAACATCTCAAAGACCAAACACTTGAACCTGCGATAGAATGCATACTGATAGTCCGTAGCCGCAGATGTTCAATAGAGAAGAAGTTAGAAGCGTTGAAAGAGAGATATGATACATATTCAGCGGAAGATTTCAACAAGGGAATATACAATTGTCGAGAAAAAGACTTTAAGTCCGCTTTAAAGGAGTACATCGATTCTACAGAAAAGATTCTTGACGATATGTACCGTCCTGACAGCAATCATGTTTACAACGCTCACCCCATAGATGATATCTGTTTCCATGGATCATTCGATACTCTTGAAGCTGCCATAGATGGAATAAAGAATAGTCATTCTGGAAATGAGTTTTGTATAGTAAAAGCGAAAATAAATGAATTTGAAAATATTACAGATATAACAGCGCTTCTTAATGATCAGGGCGAGCCGTATGATATATGGAATCAGTATAACGACAGGATCAACTTCAGTATATTCAGTTCTTATGCCTGGATCCCTCATCGATACGCAATGGGCGATATTGTCGTATACGATGGTGATAGTACAGCATTTTTTACATATGCTGTCATCGTTGAAGATAACAGAATCCCTTTAAATTACGCCGGTCTTGGTATGAACGATATGTCCGTAAGATGTATGGTATTTGAAAAGAATGAATTTCATTGCTGGGAAGGTAGTTTTATCCAAGAAAAGAACGATTTTTATTCTGGCAGAGGTGTTTTTACTCAAAGGAACTTCTCTTTACTCCGTATCGAATCATGCGATGAATCGTGGATGGACGAATGTCCTAAAGAACTGATCAGGTTTAGTCAACTCATAAAGGGCATAATTAGTGCCGGTGAATTCCTGGAGGAGTACAGCCAAGGTGTTATTGGTCATTTTTGAAATCACACATGGTTTTATTGCTTATAAGCATAAGAAAAGCAGGAGGTGCATCATGTACACAAAACAGCCGAAAAAGCTCCTGATCCTGAACATTCTGGACAGACAGCCATAGATCCTCACATTAAGTGAAAATTAGGAGTAAAACGATATGGGTAAATTGCTTGTTGTGTGCGGAAATATCATATCTGATGAAATATTGAACCTTGGAGATGCTATAGTAAATCCGACCAATCCGATGATGCGTCCCGGTGGTGGAGTAAGCGGGGAAATATTTCGTAAAGCAGGAGTAGATGTGCTTGAGAACTATACCTCTCAAAAATATGGTATCTCATATTTCAATCCGCCTGGTAAAAATGAAATGAAAGTTACTGAGGTAAGGATTACTCCCGGATTTGCATTGAATAAAGATATTATTTTCGCACAAGGTCCGAAAGCATGGGAATATGACAATTATGAAAGAGCATTTTATCTTCTCCTACAAACATATACAAATATAATCCAATCTGCACAAGCTGCTAATTATAAAAGAATCATCACTCCGTCACTCGGAACTGGTGAATATGGATTCGAGCATGAGATCATTGCACGACATGTTGCACATCATCTAAAACGCTTATCAGAAGAATATGACATGATAATTACTCTTGTACTGTACACCAACGAATTGAAAGCTCTATATACGCAATATTAACCCATCACAGTGCTTATCTCTGAGATCATACACAAAATTAAACGTAAAAGATCGTTTATATACTCCTGTGATAATACATTTGCTGTTGTCGTTGAGGATAACAAATGTCCTTTAACAACCACAGGTCTTGATATTAATGATATGACTCTGAGGTGTGTGATATTTGAAAAGAACGCTTTTCACTCCTGTGGCGGTGTGTTTATACAAAGAGACTTCTCTATACTCCGTATCGAATCAAGCAAAGAGTCAGAGATGGACGAATGCCCTAAAGAACTGATCAGGTTTAGCCATCTCATAAAGGGCGGTATCAGCGCTGCTGAATTCTTGGAGGAGTATAGTAATGTCAACATTAATTGAGAGCTTTTTGTTAATGGATATTATTATATAGAATCAGCTCCCTTACGGGAGCTGGCTTCATTTAATATCGTTATACTGCCTTTTAGTCGTGTGCATTCCGTGTGCATTTCGTGTGCATTTCACCTGTTTTTTATGCACACGGAGCTGCAAAATTGCGGTTTGAACTGTTTAGGATAGGCAAGAGAAAAGCCTGTATTTCGGTGCTTTTCTCGAAATACAGGCTTTATCGTTCTGGCAGGGGCAGAAGGACTTGAACCCTCGGCACGCGGTTTTGGAGACCGCTGCTCTACCAACTGAGCTATACCCCTATGCGTATCACAACAATAAATATTATAACAGCAATTCAAAGAATTGTCAATACCCAAAACATATTTTTATATTTTAACAATATAACTATGCTCAACTTTAAGAAGATTTTCCTAAAAATGAATGCATCGTATTGACATTGCCTTTAAAATATAGTATAATAATACGTAATGCTTTATGAATCAAGTAAAGGAGTGTATTTATATGACATCAAAAAAAATGTCCAGAGAAAGCTACGATAAACTCGTTGCTGAACTTGATGACCTTAAGATCAATAAACGTAAAGAAGTTGCTGAAAGACTTAAAGTTGCACGTTCTTACGGCGACCTTTCAGAAAACGCTGAATACGATGAAGCTAAAAACGAACAGGCTATTCTTGAAGCACAGATCAAGGAACTCCAGTTCACTATTGATAACGCTGAAATAGTTGAAGACTCCAACATTTCTGTTGATGAAGTCGGTATGAGTTCAAAGATCACTATCAAGCGTCTTGACACAGGCAAAGTTGAAACCTTCACTATCGTTGGCACTAACCATGCTAATGTAAGAGAAGGAAAAATTTCAGATGAGTCCCCTATCGGCAAAGCTGCTATGAAGAAAAAAGTCGGCGATGTAATCATCGTTGAAGCACCTGCCGGTGAACTCAGATTTGAATTAGTTGAGATCTCTAAGTAATTTCCGAAAGGACGTAGTATAATGAGCGAAAATCAGGTAACCCCTTCTGCACAGTCTGAAGAACAGGTGCAGGACATCAATATTCTCAAGAAAGACCGTCTCGACAAGCTCGCTGCTCTGCGTGAAAACGGCTATGATCCCTATCAGGTAACAAAATATGATGTTACCGGAAGAGCCGCTCAGTTAAAGACTGAATATGAGTCTGCTGAGGCTAAGATAATCACTGAATGCGGCGAGGATGAAGAAAAGAAAAATGCTGCACTCGAAGCACTTCATGTCAATACCGTCCGTATCGCAGGACGTATCATGAGCTGGAGAGACATGGGCAAGGCTAACTTCATAGATCTCCGCGACGCTACCGACCGTATACAGGTTTACATCCGTTCTAACGATGTAGGCGCTGATGTTTTCAAGGAATTCAAAAAGAAATGGGACATCGGTGACATTATCGGCGTTGAGGGCTTCGTTTTCAGAACAAGAAAAGGAGAGATCTCAGTTCACGCTCACAAGATCGAGCTTCTCTCAAAGTCTCTGCTTCCTCTTCCGGAAAAATGGCACGGACTTAAAGATCAGGATATGAGATACCGTCAGCGCTATGTTGACCTTATCGTTAATCCTGAGGTAAAGGACACCTTCGTAAAGAGAAGCCGTATCCTCAGCGAAGTCCGCAGTTATCTTGATAATCTCGGATACCTTGAAGTTGATACTCCGGTCCTCCACACTCTTGAGATCGGAGCTTCTGCACGTCCGTTCATTACTCATCATAATACTCTCGATATGGATATGTATCTCCGTATCGAAACAGAGCTCTACCTCAAGCGTCTTATCGTAGGCGGCTTTGAAAAGGTTTACGAGGTAGGACGTATTTTCAGAAACGAAGGTATGGATACCTCCCACAACCCTGAATTCACATCCGTTGAAATGTATCAGGCTTATACCGATTATATCGGCATGATGGATCTTATCGAAAATATGTACAGAACTATCGCTGAAAACGTTTGCGGTACTTCCAAGATCACTTATCAGGGCGTTGAGATCGACCTCGGCAAGCCGTGGGAACGTCTTACAATGATCGAAGCTGTTAAGAAATACGCCGGAGTTGACTACAACGACTGGGCAGACGATGCTGCTGCAAGAGCCTGCGCTAAGGAAAAAGGCGTTGAAGTTGATGAGGGTGATTCTGCAACCAAGGGACACGTTCTTATCGCTTTCTTCGATGCATTCGTCGAGGAAAAGCTTATCCAGCCTACTATCATTTATGACTACCCTGTTGAGAATTCTCCGCTTGCAAAGAGAAAGCCGTCTGATCCTGCTTTCACTGAAAGATTTGAGTATTTCATTTATTGCCGCGAAATGGGTAATGCATTCTCCGAGCTCAACGATCCTATCGACCAGAAGGAGCGTTTCGTAAAGCAGGTTGAAGCTAAACGCGCACAGGGGGCTAATGCTGAAGTTGATGAGGACTTCGTTACTGCTCTCGAATACGGTCTGCCACCTACGGGCGGTCTCGGATTCGGTCTCGACAGACTTGTTATGCTGCTCACTGACAGCGCTTCTATCCGCGATGTTCTCCTCTTCCCTACTATGAAGCCTATCCCTGCAAACAGCGGCAGACCTGCCAAGTCAGAAACAGAAGAATAATTTTTCAGGGCGAAGTTAGTCAGCTTCCCTTATCGGAAAAAGTGGGTTACCGAGCCTGATAATATGGGCTCGGTAATTTTATGCCACGATTCTGGCATAGGAGGCTCCCCTTCTTCCGCCCTATATTTTTTCGGAGGTCATATGAACAAAAACAAGGACGATCAGATACTGCCGGATCAGCCTGCCTCTGCTGAGAACGAGAACAAGCCCAACGATGACGACAGGATAGATATTAACAAGAGCATTTTTCAGGTTAACCGCGAACTCCGTGAAAAGCGTCAGCAGGAATTAGAGAAACAGCAGGAAATTATCAACCGCAAGATCGCTGAACGTCAGAAGCGTAAGCTTGCCGCTCACGACAAACGTATACGTGAAGAAAAGCTCGAACTCCTCAGACTAAAACAGGGGCTCATTGAAGAAAGCGATACTATCCATGAGGTCAAAGAGGAAAAAGTTGAAATGTCCTTCAGGAAAAAGGTATCGAACTTCTTCTACCATAACAAATGGTGGCTCGGCATCGGCACTCTCTTCGCATTTATAACGGTATTTCTGGTATACAGTCTCGTTACAAAGCCTTCACCGGATATGGTCGTGCTCATAATCGCTAATAATGAGGAACTCGGTGAAATGAGCGAGGTCAAGGATTACGTTGAAAGTTTCGTTGACGATTTCAACGATAACGGCAAAACAGAAGCTTCTATATACTATATCGGATACTCTGACAATGAATACAGGAATTATGCTACCGGTACTGACGGAAAGCTTACCGCTCAGTTACAGTCCGCTGATTCGGTTATTGTTATTGGCAGCGATAAGCTTGATATGCTGATGAGTCCGGATCCGGCTTCTTCTTTCATCGACCTTTCTCAGATCTATCCGGATAATCCTCATGTCAAGGGGTATAAGTTCATGCTCAGCGGAACCCCTTTTGCTGAACGTGTCAACCTCGATCCGAAATATATTACCGATGATCTTTATATCGCCGTCAGAACTCCCGTTGATCTGCTCTATGCTTCCCACAAGGATATGGAAAAAACTCTCGAAAAGGACTGGGAAGTCTTTGAAAAAATAGTCGCCGACCTTTCACAGTAATATTAACGGCTGGAAGTTATTCTTCCAGCCGTTTTTTCAACTATTACGATTCTTGCCACAAGGACAAGATGTTACATATGCCATATTAATCCTCTGACATTTACTGCATATCCACGCATTCCCCTGCAAAACCTGCTGCTCACGTTTCTGTGCATTAGCAAGATACTTTGCTTCTATGCTCTCAAACTCATACGCCTCAATTTCGTGAGTTTTCATCTTGTATTCCGCCTTCTGTATCTCTCTCTTCTCATCATCTGTAAGAAGCTTATACAACGACTCTTTGCTGTTGTCTTCCTGATCATTTCGCTTTCCAGAGCAAACACAGGTAGTAACGTAATTGGCATTTACTCTTCCGCATTTTGAACATCTCCACATATTTCCTGATGCTACTTGTTTCATTTCATCATTCATTCTGTCATTCCTAAGCCTATGTTCCAGACTGAATCTTTCCGCCGAATTTTCGTATTTTGATGTTTTGCTCTCACCTGATGTTGAAGAATGACCGTGGCTTGAAACTGAATTCATTGTTTTTTCCTGAACATACATAGTTATAATAGCAACTATCCCAGATGTGATCATTGCAATAACTGA
Organism: Ruminococcus flavefaciens; assembly: GCA_015067005.1. GTDB lineage: Bacteria > Bacillota > Clostridia > Oscillospirales > Ruminococcaceae > Ruminococcus > Ruminococcus flavefaciens_AA. The sequence continues at coordinate 88,019 of SVNH01000011.1, read as the reverse complement.
ATAGTTTATCGGAGACATATACAGGATCAAAAAGCCGACAACCGAACCAACTAAATTTCCCATCCATATATAGAATCCCCAATTGAACAGATGATACGCTATTCTTGAGCCAATATAAGCGAACATACAAACGCCAAATAACAATAAAAATACATAGTTTTCCAACATAAATAACACTCCTTAAATATAAAAAAAGCGCACTGCCCCCATAAAGCACAATGCACTAAAAATACTATTATTCTGCGAGATCACATAGCTATACCGCCTGTATGTCTGTCTGTAAATTATAGCAGACTGCGGCATAATGTCAACCCCTTTTCTAATACTTTACAATGAAATAATATCATATTTGCGATTATTTGTCAAGCAACTTAATATTTATTTTCTATTAGCTCTGCACTTATGTTTTAGTATCACAAGTGCAGAGACCGCAGCTGCCTTAGCTACATTCTTTGCTATCGCCTTTTTGTCATATCTCGTTCTGACATCCGGAGCATCAACAGCTTTATCGAGTGTTCCTGCACCGGCAGTCTTAGCAGTTCCAAAGCCAAATGAAAAATTTCCGCTGTTCTTTTCGTACTCCACTGTTCAGCCCTCCCTGACAGGTTCTGCGATAAGGAACTTTATTTTCTTCCCCTCATCCGTGAACATCTTCTCATGCTCGGTGACAAAGTTTTCATAATCTGATTCCGCATGAAGATCGCGTGTACTGTAAATCACCTTATATCCTGCTTCGGCAAAATACTCAAATGATTCCTCAAAAAGTTCATCATCATCAGTCTTGAACCAAAGCTGTCCTTTGAGGAATTTCTTATAGTTCAGAAGCTGACGCGTATGGGTGAGGCGGCGCTTCTTATGCTTTTTCTTAGGCCACGGATTACAGAAGTTTATATAAATACGATCCGCACGATCATTCTCATCCCATGCAAGTTCAAGACGCTCGATGTTCTGTATTGCGATACGAACATTGTCCGGAGCAGTTCCCTTTTCTTCGTAAGCTGCTTCAAGCTTTCGCTTTGCGAGCACAAGCATTTCATTTTTTATGTCCATTGCTATGAAGTTTACCTCAGGATGTGCAGGTGCTGCCTGCGAAATGAAACCGCCCTTTCCGCAGCCAAGTTCAACATAGAGTGGCTTGCTGCTGTCCTCAAAAAGTGTGTACCACTTCCCTTTCTGCTCCTGAGGTTCTGCTATATAAAACGGACAAGCTTCAAGTTCCGGCTTCGCCCACGGTTTGTGTCTGATACGCATAAAATGCCTCCATTTATCATTATACAAGCGCCTGAACGCTCACACTTGTAACATTATAGCACATATTTTTAAAAATAGCAAGATGCACGGCGAAAAAAGGGAGACTCTTACAAGTCTCCCTTACAGTTCACTGAGTTATAGGTGAAACAGACTCAATACGTCCATCGACAAGCTTTACGAGCTTTGAACCGAAATTCGCAGCAGCTTCAGAGTGAGTTACCTGAACGATAGTCTTGCCGTATTTCTGGTTAATGTCCTTGAAAAGCTGCATTATTCTCAGACCTGTCTTTGTATCAAGGTTTCCGATCGGCTCATCAAGGAAAAGTATCTTCGGATCAAATACAAGTGATCTTGCGATAGCTACTCTCTGCTGCTGTCCGCCGGAGAGTTCACGGGGAGTAAGCTTCCTCTTGTCCTCCATACCTATGATCTTCAGACACTCATCAAGCTTATCCTTATACTCAGATCTGCTCTTTCCGCTTATCATCAGCGGAAGTGAAATATTGTCCTCAACATTGAGGTTAGGTACGAGATTGTAGAACTGGAACACGAATCCAACGTCCTCATTTCTCATTTTGCAAAGCTGCTTATCCTTAAGCGTACTGAGGTTAACACCGTTTACTGTTACTGTTCCGGATGAAGGCATATCAAGTCCGCCGAGAAGATAGAGCAGTGTGGACTTACCGCCGCCGGAAGGTCCCATAATTGATACGAATTCGCCTTCTTCTACTGTAAGATTAACGTCCTTGAGGACATGAGCAACTTCTTTACCGTTTTCAAAAGATCTGTTTACGTTCTTTACTTCAATAACATTCATATTAAAATCTCCTATCCAATCATTATTCGTATTTGAGTTCCTGAACTACATTCAGCTTCTTGCTCTTCTTCATTGTTGAAAGTGAAGCAATGAAGATAACTGCAATGAGTACGAGCGAGTATTGAGGTACCTGTGCGAAATCGAAGTCTATCTCCATCGGAAGATCTATGTACTTCATTATCTTGGACGATATTTTGCACATCATTACCGTAAACGGTACTGCAAGCACTATGCTCCAGAATACGCAGAACATATTCTCTGTAAATACCAGTCTCTTACGCTTTTTGCCGTTAAGTCCGACAGATGCCATTACAGCGAATTCTCTTCTTCTCTGCTGGAACGAGATAGCGATATTGTTGAATATTCCTATCGAAGCTACTATCATTGCAAGATATGCGAATATCGAAAGCAGCATGATAAACTGTCTGTTAGCCTCAACGTTTTCTGCCTTCTGATCTTCTTTTGACTTATATGTTGCACCAAGATCGGCAAGGTAGCTCTTGAACTGCTTTTCAGCAGCCTCATGATCGCCGTTTACCTCAAATACCACGTTGTATGCTTCCTTATGGTGGAAAGTATTTCTGATAGTTTCAGGCTTTACTATCATCATACGTCCGTTGTTTTCAAGTCTGCCGTCAAATACTCCGACAACCCTTAGTGAATAGGTCTCACCGTCAACTTCAACGTCAATGTAATCGCCCTTATCCTTTCCGGATTTCTTTGAAACAAGGGTACTTATCATTACTGCATCGTCTGTTGAAGCCTGAAGCGCCTTGATCGATTCTGCGTTTTCTCCGCTGTTAAGACGGAGATATTCATTATAATTAGCATACTTTTTAGGTTCAGCGCCCTCAATAAAGAACAATTCATTATTGACAAGAGCATTTGCGTCATATATCGGAAGTATCGAATCCTTCTTAACACAATCAAGTGAATTAAGTTTATCGAGTATAAGGTCTGTTGTGGATGTATCTGAATTATTATCAATGATATTGTATACGCCGTAATCATATGACATTTCATCATAAGCACCGATTACAGTCTCTGTAAGGCTCGTTCCGACTGATGCTATCAGAAGAACTGATGAAAGTGAAATTACAAGAAGAGTTATATTGCCTCTGAGAAGCTTCGATGTCTTGATGTTATTGAGTGCAAGGAAGATCGAAGGCTTCTTCTTGAAAACGCCGCTGAGCCAGCCTGAAGCGTATTTCAGGAACTTTCTCAGGAACATGATAAGACCTACAAAGCCTGCAAGTCCGAAGATCATACAGCCCTTTACTGTCCACTCGCCAGAATTTACAGCACCAACTATCGCAAGGATAAGGAGGAGGATTCCGAGAACAAAACGTACCTCGCCGCCCTTGTGCTTTGTTTCAAGTCTGTTGAGAATAACATCCTTGACAGGAAGCTTTCTGATCTTTCTTACCGGCATGAGTGCTGAGAATACACACATTGCTGCTGCAAATACAAAACCCAGAATCATAAGCGGTATCCTGATATTGAAGTCCATGTATATTCCGTATTCATAAAGCGGTGAAGCTACCTTATTTACAAAGTAGAGTATAACTTCTCCGAGAACAACTCCGAAGATACCGCCTACGATACCGTAAAGCAGACTCTCCATAAGCAGTATGTTCTGTATCTTGTTCTTTGTAGCGCCCTGACTCATGAACGTTCCGATAACCGTCATACGCTCAGTTATTATAAGCTTGAAAGCACCGTGTATGATAATGCAGCATATGATACATACTATCGCAAACATCAGATATACAGTGGTCTCAGTTGAATCGAGCATTGATCTGTACATACTGAGATCTGAAAGGCTCTCAGACTTTACTGCCTTATTATTTTCGTTGAACTCTTCCACGAACTTTACAGAATCTGTATCCGTAACGGCGGTGATGAAATTATACTTGCCGTTTGCGCCCATACGCTCATTCATGTATTCATATGGCATAAGTATTATAAATCTGCTTTCAGTATCCTGATAGAACATTCCTCTTGGTGCAGCTATTGCCTGAATCGTTATATCTGTCCTTTCACCATTGAGGTAAACTGTGAACTTATCACCGATATTAAGATTCTTTTCGTCGGCTATTCTCTCAGAAATAACACCGATCGGTTCATTTGAAGTCTCCGGCATACTGCCCTGAGAAAGCGACCTGTTACAGTTCTTCATGCCCACAAGGTTCACGTATGTTATCTTGTCATCCTCGTTGATAACGCCTATCATACGAAGCTGTCCCTCGATTGCAGACAATCCTGCATGATCGAAGTCATTCTCACTGATATATACGTCCTCAGTGTTAGAATAGATACTTATATCCTTTCCATCGGCTGAATGTTTAAGAGTATCAGTATAACCGTCAAGAATAACGTCTACCGCTCCTAAACTGAAAACAAACAATGCCGTGCTGATCATAATAGAGAATATCAGCAGGAAGAATCTTCCCTTTTTCTCTAACATATTCTTGGATATGTACTTTAAAAATACACCCACTTCCATTCCTCCTATTACATTTTTCAGAAATACTTTCAGACATTTATCATATGTCCGCATCAATGACTAAAATCATATCAATGAGTATTATAACACATATTTATTAAATAGTCATTAAATATTTCCTTTTTCTGCAGCTGCGATATTATAAATCTTTCCTGCATATTACAGATTATAACACACAATTCTAAAATAACACTTAATCAAATTCTTAAAAAAACCTTAATAATAAAAAAAGACTGCCGTATTCAGGGTGCTCCCCTTCTACGACAGTCTTGATAGTGTTTACTTGATGAGACCTACGCCCCAGATTACGAACTCGCCGCCTTCTGACTTGATCGAAACATCAAGATCGCCTGTTGTATCCTGATAGTATCCGATTTCAGCATCCGGGCCGCCCCATGTGTACTGCTTATTGCCCTTGATAGTTGTGGATTTGCCGTTCACAGTTACTGTAATGTTGCCCATGTTAGATGAGTTAGCCTTGAACACGATGATAAAGCCCTTACCCTGTGTTTTGAAGGTCATAGGTGTGCTGCCGTTAGCCTTATAGCCGTAAGGAAGCTTGCCATAACCTGTTGTGCTCTGCCATGAACCAGCATTGAAGCCTGAAAGCTTGCTGATGTCTACGTTTTCGCAGCTTTCATACTCAGTGCCGTATACAGCCTTTGAAGGCATTGTGTAAGTACCGTTACCTCTGTTCTCTGACTTCATTGCCTGACGGAAGAAGTATGCGAGACAATCTGCAACGAGCTGACCGCCCTTTTCGTGCGGATGATATTCGTCCTTGAAGTAGTCATCAGTCTTGAGTAAGCCGCTGTTGAAAGCATTAGTAAGAGCATCAACCATACTGATTACCGGCACATTGAAATTCTTACCGATAGCATACATCTGCTCCTGGCTTGAGAATCCGCCCTTTGAACGGTTGATGAGAATAATTACTGCCGGCTCATTAGGCTGATCAAGTGCCTTCTTGACAAGGCTCTCGAAGGACTTCTTATAAGCGATGTCCTCGTGGTCATTAACTGAGAATTCGAGTACGAGAATGTCAGGATTCTTGCTGAATATTTCAGCCTGACTGCGGACAAGTCCAACTACTGAGGAGGTTCCTGAAAGACCTGCATTTATCTCAGTGAAGGTGCCCTTTGCGAATGTATCATCTACATACGATGAGAAAGGTGATGAATAATTCTTTCCTTCTGTGATAGAACCGCCGAGGTAAGCAAGTGTAAGAGACTTGCCGTTTTCAGCTGCTTCAAGCTTTGCAGCAAGTCTGTCAACATTGCCCATCTGCTTGATTGAGTCCTGATAGAACTTGATATACTGTGCAGATGCTGTTTCCTGATAATCGTCCCACTTATTATCTGGCTTCTCAGGAACCGGGAATTCCTTGATCCTGCCGAGGATGAATGAGTTGATAAGGATGCAGTCTGCTAATTCAAATTTGCCGTTTTTGTCAACGTCAGCAGCCTTTTCTGTCTGCTTGTCGCTGATACCCTTGATAAGACCGCGGCGCGCTAAAATAGCGTCACAGCCGTTGATCTTTCCATCGAAGTTAAGGTCGCCGAGTATAACAGTTTTAATGACAGGCTTTCCTGCGCCTGGGATAACAGTCCCCTCAGGAGCGCCGATAGCCTCATCAATGTAGAAGTTGCTGGTCGTGTTGAGCGTCTCAACATAGATCATAAGATCGGTAGCGCCCTCAGGTATCGTATAGGACGTATTTGCAAGCTGTACCCACTGATCCGGACCAACTTCTTGCTGAGCGATGCCGTCATACTTTGTAGTGCCGGTTGAATCCTTGTACTGGAGTGTAAGCTTGAATGTCTCAGTATCTTCGCCTTCGAGGTACTTCGCATTAACGCTGAAGCTGTAAGCCTTGCCGGCTTTGAATACATCCGTATTGAGAGGTTTGATAGCACCGTGCCATGAAGCTTCTCTGCCCTGAACGAGGAGAGCCTCAGAACCGGCATATGAAGTACGTCCGCTCGTCAAAACAGATGCATTGCCTCTGCCGTCCCAGCTGAAAGTATCCTGCTCGAATGTATCGTGGAACCAGTAGCCGTCCTCATCAGGCTTAGCCTCTGTCGGAGGTTCAGTAGGAGCATCTGTCGGAACCTCGCCGCCATCGAGAGTTACAATATAGGTTGAAACACTTTTTGCAGGAAGCTGTGAATAGAATGTTGAGCCGCTTGCTGACATATTCTTTGTTGGAGCAAGATTCTCAGATCCGGATGTTCTGTAACGGTCAACGTTAACAATGTTTCTTCCGCTGATATCGAACTGCTGAGTTACCTCAGAATCGCCCTTGTTGATAGCAACGATCTGAACTTGACTGTCGCTGTGCTTATATGCAGAAACGAGGATGTTTGTATTAGGCTGCTCTGTTGCATCAATGCGGACATCGCCCGGACGAATGTACTTAGAGTACTGACCGAAAATATATCCGCGCTTTGAAATGGAATGTGTTGACTCATAGATGATACTGTAATTACGGCGGAGAGGCCATACTACGTAAGCCTGCATACCACCAACAACGAGTGCATCGTGAATATTGATAGCCTGTTCAAGGTTATCAGGCCACTTATTAGCATCAATTTTGCTGTCCGGAGCATAAACCTCAGTCATCCAGAGCTTCTTGCCGCAGTTTTCAAGAGCCGGGAAGTCCATCTTGTTTCTTGGTGTGCCGTATAAATGAGTTCCGAATAAGTCACAGTTTGCATAAGCTTTGGCATTATTAAGGATCTTTGAGTAGTAGTCCTTACCGTTGTTATATGCGCCATACTGGAATGATTCAGGTGACATAAGCCTTGTGCTTGTGATCTTATCGCCGTAATTGGCAATGAAGTCAGTAGTCTCGTCCGGTGTCCAAGCTGTCCATTCCTTAGCGTAGTCCGGCTCGTTCTGAACTGAAACGCAATAAAGATCAACGCCGTTGTCCTTCATATATTTACCGAAGTTATTCAGGTGCTCAGCATAAGCGCCATAATTTTGCTTTGGAAGATGAAGCTTACCGCCGTAAGCAGAGCCGTTTTCAGCGAGATTTGACGGTGGTTCCCAAGGTGAAGCAAAGACCGTGATACCGTTCTTGGTAGCATACTGAGCAGTCGGAAGAGCTTTGTTCCACTGGTTCTTATCAGGATTTACGAAGACACGAAGGATAGTACAGCCAAGCTGTCCATCACCGTTTCCGAAAGCGATCTTTCGGTCAGCATCAGTAAGGTCTCCGTACCACTCTGGGTGGTTGATACCTCCGAAACCGTCAATAGACTGATAAGTCTTGGACATATTGATAACAGCAGCGCTTGCAGCATTTGCTGTTATCTCGTTTTTCTTAACAGTTCCGGAAGCGGGATACGCCGCAGTCAGAACTGTTACGGCAGAAGCCATCGCCAGAAGCTTCGCCACAGTTTTTTTGATAACCATTTTTAATACACTCCCTTATATTCATTATGTATCCCATTATAATTAACTGAGATACTTAAATTTTAACCGCATCGGCGCGGTTAATTGCAATATTATGCTGGACAAAACCTGCCCTTCGGAAACGCGCCTATTTACATTTTCGTTAAGATAACTAAAAATTGTCGCCTATTACAATTTATAATATGCTATATACATTATACAACTATGAACAAATTATGTCAATACACTCATGCGCCAAAAAATATATTAATTGTGCTGAATTTCTTGACAAATTTGTGCTTTGGTGATATTATAATTCTTAACAGCAATAGCACAGGAGTGATAATTTTGCAGATAGACGACATCGGGTATAACCACAGACATGAAAAAGATTTCTATATTGATCGTCCGAACGGCGTTGAGGATTGGCTGATGCTTGTAATCAAATCGCCTGCTGTATACAGAGATGGCGGTGTAGAATTCCATATTCCCGCAAACGTTCTTATTATATATACGCCTTCAACTCCGCAGTATTACAGCGCCGATAAAGCTGAATACTTCGATGACTGGATGCACTTTGTCCCTAACGATGAAGAGATACAGCTTATGGAGTCTCTCGGGATACGAACCAATTCTCCTATCGAACTTTCAGAATCGACCAGTATTTCCGCTATTGTCCGCAATATGTGCTATGAGCATTATTCCTCCAACCCACACAAGGAGACTCTTGCTGACCTATATTTCCGCATACTTCTTTACAAGATCAGCGAAAAATCTGCCAATAAACAGAACCCTGCCAAAAGCTCCGGCAGCATATACTTCGACAAACTCCTGTGGATACGCGATTCAATCTACCGTTGGCCAAGCCGTGATTATACCATAAACGATATGGCTAAGGAACTCTCTCTTAGCCGCTCACGTTTTCAGCATCTTTACAGCGAAACCTTCGGGACAAGCGTCACCAAGGACATAATCACAAGCAGACTAAATAAGGCCGCCGAACTCCTTACTACTACCAATATGCCGGTAAAGGACATTGCTCTTTACATCGGCTACGGTCATAACACTTCTTATTTCGTTAAGCTTTTCGGAAATGTTCACGGTATGTCACCCGGTCAGTACAGAAAAAAGAACTCTGCCGAGACCAACGTATCAAGCAGTCAAGATAATACATGAATTCTTATTTATTCATTTTTCTTGACAAATACTGATGCCGGTGCTATAATGTAATAAATATAATATGTCTGAAACTGAGGGAAGTACGGTCAGAATCCGTCGCAGCTGCCACTGCCGTGTGGGAATACCCGAGTCGGATCGCTCGTCAGACATTAATGTTTAACGTTTTTGGGCATTGAAAAACGAAAACGCATTTAAAATTATTATGCGCTTTTGTCTTTCCGGATGAAAGTGCATTTTTAATGTTATATTTAAAGGAGTGTTTTTACATGAAAAAATTCATTGCAGCCGCTATGTCTCTTTGTATCGCAGGAAGCGCTGTACCTGTGGCTTACAGCTATTCCGGAGCAAACTCTATAACCGCCAATGCTTGGGCACCAAGTGATTATTGCAGATACGATAATGCAGAAGTGCCATACGACAACAGCAGCTTTGTCAACAGTGAATTTTACGTTGATCCGTCAGATTCCGAGATCAAGCCTACCTTAAAAATAGAAAAGCTTGAGGTGCCTGTAAGTGCAGCCGGAACCAAGCAGAGAGTAGCCCTGACAGTTTCAGGTGCAGACGGCAAATACTGCTCTACATCTTTCCACGTTCACTATGATAACAGATTAACTGTTAGTAAGAATGATTTATCCTTTGGAGAAGCTGTTTCAGATATGAGTTTTAAAATTAAAAGTAAAAATGATGATGGAGAAATTTGGTTTACAACTACTGGAGAAGGTGATGACGGACAAGACGGTAAATATGCATATATAGACTTTACAATACCGGCTGATGCCGCCCCCGGCGACCTTTATCCAATAGGAATTGATTTTAATATAAATGCAGCCACAAATGATTGCTTCACCGATGTGTTTAATTCTAAACTCATGCAGTCATATCTCTTCACTAACGGCATAGAAAACGGCTACATCAAGATAGTGGAAGACGAACCCGTTCAGTCAGACGGCACTAAGGTATATGTCAGCATCCACACACCTGAGGACGGCTATGTTCTCGCACATCAGCCGATTGATCTTACAGACATCGACGGCGACGGTAAACTCACTATTGATGATGCACTTTACATAGCTCACGATAAGTTCTACCCTACCGGCGATGAAGGCTATGATTCAACTGTCAGCACCTACGGTCTTATGCTCTCAAAGCTCTGGGGCATCGAAAATGGCGGCAGCTACGGTTATTACGTGAACAACACTATGTCTTCTGCTCTATCGGACGAGATCAAGAACGGCGATAACATAAGAGCCTACGCTTACTCCGATACCAAGAATTACAGCGATACTTACTCTTACTTCAATATTGAAAGTGCTGATATATTCACAGGAAGAACTATCGACCTGACTGCTAATTACTACACCTTTGATGCTAACTGGATGCCTGTTCCGAATCCGCTTGAAGGTGCTGAAATATTAGTCAACGGCGAAAAGACCGACCTTATCACTGATGCGACCGGTAAAGTTTCAGTCAAGTTTGAAAAAACCGGCAAAAATATTATCACTGCTTCATCAGACAAGCTCACTCTCATTCCGCCGGTATGCGTAGTAAATGTAAGCGATAAGCCTGACACCGTTGTCAGCGGCGATGCTAACTGTGACGGCAATATCGATATGGCTGACGTTGTTATCGTAACTCAGGCTTGTCTCAATCCTGCAAAATACGGCGAAAACGGATCAAACGAAGACAGGATCACAAGTGCTGGCATCTTAAACGGCGACGTGGGAAGCGCTTATGGTCTCGACATCGTAGACGCTCTTCTCATTCAGAAGTCCATTCTTAAACTCATTAAACTTAACTGAAAGCAATGAAGAATAAATTATTATCAAGTCTGTTATGTATTATTTCAGTTCTGATAATAGCTTTTGATCTGACTCCGGATCTACAATCTAATTGTGCAGAATATACCGTTGGCGAGGCTGAGTCTCTCGCTGACGGTATAGTCAGTTATAGATTGAAAAATGCCGGTGCAGACAGCGTTCAGGATTGGATAAACGGCGAGCTCACAAAAGGTGCAGGTACTGTTTCAGAATGGAATATTCTCACTCTGAGTCAGAGCGGTTACGATAAATGCAGCTACTCTTCTTACGAATCTGCGCTGCTGGATTACCTTTCAGCTGCTAAGGCGATAACCCCGACCTCGCGCGAAAAATACGCTCTTGCACTTTGCGCTGCCGGCAGCAATAGTCCGTACATTACAAATGCTATTTCGGAAAATGCTATTTCGGATTCTGCCGGCGAACAAGGTATTATGAGCTGGATATACGCTCTGCACATCCTCAACAATGGTTATACCTGTCCAAAACATTCGACCGGCTCTGTATGCGATGAGCTTCTTTCGCTCCAGCTTTCAGACGGCGGTTGGGCGCTCTGGGGAGAAAACGGCGATATTGACGTTACTGCCATGACTGTTCAGTCACTTGCTCCAAGCTACGATTCCGACAGCGATGTCAGAGCGGCAGTCGATAAAGCTATCGCCTTTTTGTCGCGCAGACAGGAAAGTGACGGCGGCTATGTAAGCTTCGGCACCGCCAATCCGGAAAGTGCGGCACAGGTGCTCGTTGCACTCTCGGCTCTGGGTATAGACTCCCAGACCGATAGCAGATTCATCAAAAACGGCTGTAATGTTATTGACGGCATTGTCAAATTCAGACTGCCGGACGGCAGCTTCTCGCACATACTCAACGGACCTCAGAACGACAGTGCCACTAATCAAGCCCACTACGCTATCGTTTCCTACCTGCGGATGAAACAAGGCAAAAGTCCGCTGCTGGTGCTTGATAACCGCGCTAACAAGCCGGCTGTCCAGCTTGAGACATCTGAGCCGCATACCGAGAGCATCGTCCATACTCAGGAAGCTGCTCACCGCAACAGCAGCACTCAGCAAGAGCCTGTTGATACTCCTTCTGAAACCCAGTCCCCTACTGCTCAGGCTGCCGATACTACCGCTGCTGTTCCTGTACATACCGATATACCTTCTGTGTACGAGCAGACCACGACATTATCAGACACTGTTACTGCGAGCGAAAGCAGTACAGTGTCCGGAAATACGACTACTACGACCTATGCTGTTTCCGGCTCCGAAGCTCTGTCTTCAACAACGACCGGCGAGGTCATTGCAAGCGCTTCCGAAGCCTCCTCAACAGGCAGAAAAAAAGGCAGCTACAAGCCTGTTGCGATCATAATCATACTTTGTGCCGGTTCGGTAATGTGTCTTGTGATATTCGCAATGGGTAAGCGCAATTACAAAAACTTTATTGCAGTCGGTGCCGGCGCAGCTTTAATGATCGTATTCGTGCTTGTTACGAATTTTCAGTCCACTAAAGACTACTACAACGGCGAAAAAATACATAAAGAAGATGCCATAGGAACTGTTACGCTTTCCATAAGATGTGACACTATCGCCGGAAAAAGCGATTCCGACTACATCCCCGATGACGGAATTATCCTCGATGAGACCGAATTTGATCTCGAAGACGGCGAAACTGTTTTCGACATCCTGACTGAAGCTTCACGCACTTACAGGATACAGGTCGAGAACAAGGGAAGCGCCGGCGGCGCTCACGGAATGGTATATATCGCCGGCATCAACTATATCTACGAAATGGATTTCGGTGATCTTTCAGGCTGGGTGTACCATGTAAACGGCATAACTCCCTCACGCGGCTGCGGTGAGTATTTCCTCGAACCCGGCGACAGAATAGAATGGCTCTATACCTGCGAACTCGGTCACGATCTTGATGAGGTATACGAAAAATGAGAAGCTTCTCAGACTTTAATCCCCTTGCTGCTGCTCTGTACTTTTTCTGCGTTACAGGAATCGCAATGTTTTCCTCGTATCCGCCTGTTATGGCTCTCAGTCTTTTCGGCGGAGTGCTGTTCTTTATCGTGAGAAACGGCAGATCACACGCAAGATCTCACCTTTTCTTCTTCATTCTGTTCATGATACTGCTTATTGCAAATCCTCTTATGTCGCATAACGGAATTACCGTGCTTTTCGTCATGAACGATAATCCTGTGACACTTGAAGCTCTGCTTTACGGTCTTAACTCAGCTTCAATGATAATCGGTGTGCTCTACTGGTTCAGGTCATTTACCCAGATAATGACAAGTGACAAGCTGCTTTACATAACAGGTTCGCTTTCTCCTAAGCTTTCACTTATTATTTCTATGGCTCTGAGATTCGTGCCGCTGTTCAACAAGCAGTCGCAGAAGATAAAAAGCTCCCAGACCGCTATGGGACTTTTCAAGGACGACAACATAATCGACGACATACGCGCAAGAATGCGGATATTCTCTATCCTCATCACATGGGCACTCGAAAACGGCATCACAACTGCGGATAGTATGTCCGCAAGAGGCTACGGCTGCACAAGACGTTCGCAGTTCAGAAGATTCCGGTTTCACAGAAGCGATGTTATATTCCTCATAATAACTGCCGGACTTTTTGCAGTCTGCTGTGCCGCTCTCTCCTGCGGTTCACTCGAATTCACTTTCTATCCGGCTATAAAGTATTCAAAGCCTGATATTCTTGGTATCTGCGGTATATCTGCATATTCTGTACTGGTATTTATGCCGGTCATCATCGAAACGGGGGTGAGCTTAAAATGGAAATACTTCATGTCGAGGATCTGAGCTTTACATATCCTCTTTGCAGTTCACCTGCTGTAAAAAACGTCTCATTCGCTGTCAGAAAGGGCGAATTCTGCGTCTTATGCGGCGCGACAGGAAGCGGCAAGTCCACACTGCTGCGGCTGCTGAAAAAGGAACTCATGCCAAACGGTGAAACGTCCGGAAAAGCCTTATTCAACGGCACACCGACAGCAGAAATATCAGATATAGAATCCGCTTCAAAAATAGGATTTGTAATGCAGCGTCCGGAACAGCAGATCGTAACGGACAAGGTATGGCACGAACTCGCATTCGGACTTGAAAACCTCGGTGTTCCTGCTTCCGAAGCAGCACGAAGAGTTGCTGAAATGGCAAGCTATTTCGGCATCGGTGAATGGTACGATAAAGATGTCAGCGAACTCTCAGGCGGTCAGAAGCAAATGCTCAATCTCGCTGCGATACTAGTTATGAAGCCTGAGATCCTCATCCTCGATGAACCGACCGCTCAGCTTGATCCGATAGCTGCATCTGATTTTATCGCAACTCTCCGGAAACTCAATCACGATCTTGGACTTACGATACTTATTGCCGAGCATCGCCTCGAAGAGATCGTGCCGGTCTGTGACAGGCTTCTTGTGATCGAAAAAGGTGTTCTGATAGCTGACGCTCCGCCGGAAGCTGCCATATCAGAACTAAAAGCTCATCCGGAAATACTCTACGGTATGCCAGCAGCTTCAAGGCTATATACCGAGCTTGGCGGCAGCGTCAGCTGTCCGCTGACTGTAAGACAGGGCAGAGAGTACATTTCAGCCGCTTTCAGAAATGACATACGTGAACTGCCTGATGCCGATAATACACTTTCCGGCGATACTGCTCTTGAATTCAAAGGCGTGTTTTTCAGATACTCCAAGAATTCACAGGACGTTCTCAAAGGTCTTGATCTGAAAATATATCAGGGCGAGCTCTTCTGCATCCTCGGCGGAAACGGTTCCGGCAAAACTACTACACTTAATGCTGCTGCCGGTCTTATCAAGCCATACTGCGGCAGTATCAGGGTATTCGGCAAAAAGCTGAAGGATTACCGCAACCGCTCACTTTACCGCGGGTGCCTTGCTATGCTTCCGCAGGATGTGCAGACTGTCTTTCTGCGGAATACAGTCCGCGAGGAGCTTGAAGATTCCGGGACGGATGTTTCAGCCCTGCCATACGACATCACTCACCTTCTTGACAAGCATCCGTATGATCTCTCAGGCGGCGAACAGCAGCTTGTTGCACTGGCAAAAGTCCTCGCTGCTTCTCCGAAGCTTCTGCTGCTCGATGAACCTACAAAAGGTATGGACGCTGCTGCAAAGCTGAAAATTTCGGCTATACTGCGCGATCTCAGAGACAGCGGAGTTACGATAGCTGTCGTTACGCATGATGTGGAATTTGCCGCTGAATGTGCAGACCGCTGTGCCATGTTTTTCAGCGGACAGGTCGTTTCTGTCGAAAGATCGAAGCGTTTCTTCTCGGACAACAATTTCTACACAACTGCTGTCAACCGAATAACACGCGATTTCTACTCCGATATTGTAACTCATGACGATGCTGTAAAGATCTGCCGTATGAACGGAAGAAAAGAGGCGCTGCCGTGATCGTTATTCATAACCGTAATCTGCGGAATACCATACGTTTTACCATACCGTTCATAATCATACCGGCTCTTACTATCATCGGTTCAGTTGCATTCAGCCGGAAACGTCACATTATTATTTCACTGGCAATTGCTGTACTGTCGCTTCTGCTGTTCTATGCCGGATTTGAAAAACGTTCAACAGGTACACGGCGTATGGTGATAGTTTCCGTAATGACTGCCCTTTGTTTCGCCGGAAGATTTATTCCGTTCCTTAAGCCTATCTCCGCGCTCACTATCATTTCCGGTATCTACCTCGGCGGCGAGGCTGGCTTCCTTGTAGGCTCAGTCACTGCCATACTCTCAAACTTTTACTTCGGTCAAGGTCCGTGGACCGCATTTCAGATGCTCGCATGGGGCTTGATAGGTATGTTTGCCGGATTGCTTGCAGATCCGCTAAAAAGGAACAGGATACTGCTTCTGGTCTACGGTGCTGCCGCCGGACTTGCCTACTCATTTATCATGGATATATGGACAGTCCTGTGGTATGCAGAAGGATTTAAGCTTAACCTGTACTTCTCTGCATTGGCAACTGCTGTACCCTATACAGCTTCATATGTTATCTCAAATGTGCTTTTTCTTTCATTGCTTGCTAAGCCTTTTGGAGAAAAGCTTGAACGCATCCGCATAAAATATGGTATCTGAAGCGGCATTCTTCTTTCACCCGCATCCCCATATACTTTAAAAATCTGTAACAGCTCTTGAATTTTACATTCAGATGTGCTATAATGATTAAAATGTATCCGGAGGTGTAACGTGAACCTTCAATCAATTATTATTACCGACCTTATGGGTGTGCTCATTCTCGGAGTTCTTGTGATGAGCAGTTACCTTGTAATACAGCGCCGGCAGCTCAGTGACAGGCTTTTTACCGCTATGTGCTCGCTGACCGCTCTTTCCTGTATAGCTGATATGCTGTCATTCATGGTTGACGGTCAGGAATACAAAGGCGCATCTTTGTCAGCATGGTTCTTCGATTCATTTACGTATTGCACTAATATTATCGTATCAACGATGTGGGCGCTTTATGTTGACCTAAGACTTTACAGAAGCCGGAGGCATATGAAGAAAACCTTGAAATGGCTGTGTCTGCCTGCTGTTATAGGTCTTGTCGGCATAGTTGTCAATCTGAAATGGCATTTTGTATTCGATATTGATTCCGATAACGTTTACCACAGAATGCCCGTATCGTCTTTCTACTTCTTCGTGACTTACTTCTATCTCATATCAAGTATCTTTATCCGCAGACGTCACCGCAGAAAATACGGAAAAACCGGATTCGTGCCGGTATGGCTGTTCCTTACTCCGATCATTTTCTGTACCACTGCACAGTTTTTGGTATATGGCATCTCGCTTGCATGGTGTTCTGTTGCGATAGGCCTTGTAAGTGTTCACATGGGACTTCAGAACGAGCTTTCCTACCTCGATCCTCTTACAAGGCTCTACAACCGCAATTATCTTACTCATGTAATGGACATACT
Organism: Ruminococcus flavefaciens; assembly: GCA_015067005.1. Taxonomy (GTDB): domain Bacteria; phylum Bacillota; class Clostridia; order Oscillospirales; family Ruminococcaceae; genus Ruminococcus; species Ruminococcus flavefaciens_AA. The sequence goes on along the minus strand of SVNH01000011.1, from coordinate 71,106 downwards.
TTACTATTCACATATGAGTATCCGCGGTATCATGCTTGATATGGATCACTTCAAATCTATCAACGACAACTACGGTCATAACGAAGGCGATGCTGCGCTCATAGAAGCTGCAAAGATCATAACGTCTTCTTTAACGGAAAACGCTATACCTATCCGATATGCAGGCGACGAGTTCCTTATCATCGTTCCTTCAGGTACTGAAAGCGATATTTCGTCAATAATCGAAAGCATCCGCAAGGATGAGAAAGAGTTCAACGAGAATAACCGCAAGCCCTACAAACTGCTCTTTTCTCTCGGTGAAAGCTATATGAAAGCAGGCGGAGATAAGGAGCAATTTCTCAAAGAAATGGACGATAATATGTACAATAATAAAAGAGCTCGGCACAGTGCTGAAGCTGCAACATAAAATACAGCCCACTCATTCCGATGAGTGGGCTCGTTTATTAATATTTTATTTCAGTACCGATTCCTGAAGCGTGAAGTGCTTCGGAACTCCCATTTCCATTACGAGATCAGGTTCGCCCTGTATCAATGGCAGGAAATAGCTTATAGCGGCATCGGTAATATTATTGCCATCGGCATTTATATAATCAGCTGGAAGATACTTTTCATTATTTGCGATCGCAGAAGCATCGGCAGTTTCAATAGATGTCATATACGGAGTTTCACTTACTCTCCTGAATACCATGACCTTACCTGTTTCGCCGTTAAGCGCACATCTTACACCGGCTGCCCCGATACTTTCCGATTCATTTATATCAGTCATCGAGCATATGTGTGAAGAGCATCTCTGCATTACATTGAGTTCGATAGAACGTACCTTGCAGCCTATCTCCTGACGTATAGTATCCTCAAGATACTTTCCGATTCCGGAAAGATACTTGTGTCCGAAATTATCAACTACTCCCGACTGAACGCCCTCAGGTACTTCGATACCCTCGGAAACCGCTACTATCACCGCTTTATGCTTAGCCATTTCACGGCGCACATCCTTGAGGAACTTATCAAGCGAGAACTTTACCTCCGGCACATATATAAGATGCGGGGCAGTCTCACCAAGTGCGTGAAGGACTACACTCGAAGCTGTGAGCCAGCCTGCATGACGTCCCATTATCTCTACGACCGTTACTGAAGGTATGCTATATACCGTACTATCGCGCGTTATCTCACGGAGAGTTGCTGCAACATACTTGGCAGCCGAACCAAAGCCCGGAGTATGATCTGTTATACAAAGGTCATTGTCGATAGTCTTAGGTATGCCTATGACTTGTATGTCAAGTGCCTGCTCCTTGAAATACTCAGAAAGCTTATTGACGGTGTCCATCGAATCGTTTCCGCCTATGTAGAAGAATGCTCCTATCTGACGCTGTTTGAGAGTCTTGACTATCTTCTGGTAAACAGAATCGTCCTCTTTCCAGTCCGGAAGCTTATATCGGCATGAACCAAGCACCGTTGAAGGAGTCTGTTTAAGAAGTTCAATATCCTCATTGCTTCTGATCATGGCCTTCATGTCTACAAGATGATTCTGGATAATTCCCTCGATGCCGTTGATCGAGCCGAATATCGCATCAATTTTCGTTTCCTTCAGAGATTCCTTGAAAACTCCTACAAGTGACGCATTTATCGCACAAGTCGGACCGCCGGACTGTGCCACTGCAATGTTCATCATATAACTTCCCTCACTAATTCTTATGTCTTAGAATTATATTATACTTCATATCCAAGATAAAGTCAAGCTTACAAATTCAAGCTTTCTTAACATATTATTGAATTATTTTAAGGGATCCCAAAGTTTATTTTCTTCAGGATCCCGTATACTGTTATTTATCAGTAATTTTCAGCATGGACCTCAAAATAAGCCTGAGGATGAGCGCATACCGGACATACCTCCGGAGCTTCCGTACCAACTACGATATGACCGCAGTTACGGCATTCCCAAACCTTAACTTCGCTCTTGCTGAATACTTCCTGCATCTCAACGTTTTTAAGAAGCGCCCTGTAACGCTCTTCGTGGTGCTTCTCGATCTCGCCTACCATACGGAATTTTGCAGCAAGCTCCGGGAAGCCCTCCTCCTCGGCAGTTTTAGCGAATTCCTCATACATATCAGTCCACTCATAGTTTTCGCCATCAGCAGCTGAACCGAGATTCTCGGCAGTATTACCGATACCGTTGAGTTCTTTGAACCACATCTTTGCGTGTTCTTTTTCATTTTCAGCTGTTTTCAGAAACAAAGCTGCGATCTGCTCGAAGCCTTCCTTCTTAGCCTTTGAAGCAAAATAAGTATACTTGTTTCTTGCCTCTGATTCGCCGGAGAACGCTGCTCTCAGGTTCTGTTCGGTCTTTGTTCCTGCGTATTTGTTACTGTTAGCCATTGTTAATACTCCTTTTTAAATATTTTTTATTGCTGTATGATTTATTATGACCATTTCAGGGCAATATTATTAGCGGACTGTTAATTCACAGTCCGCACAGTCTGTCAATAAACCACATTTCGATTCTGTTATCAGCGGGCGACGGAACGTCGCCCCTACAAGAAGCAACGGTATTTTGGCAAAATGTAGGGGCGGCGTTCCGCCGCCCATGCTGCTTTTTATGTATAATTCGACTTTTTCGACAAGTTGAGCGGACTGTTATTTCACAGTCCGCATATTATCACAGATATTTCTTTTTGAAATCCTCGAACCTTATCGGCTTTGAGTAGTAGTAGCCCTGATAGCTTCTAACATCATAGCCTTTAAGTATGTCTCTCATATTGCTTGTTTCAACACCTTCTACGCATATATCGGCAGAAAATGTCCCTGCAAGATTCGAGATGCACTTAACGGTATTCTTGTCAGTTTCGCTCTGTTCGATATTCTTTACGTATTCACGGTCGACCTTGATCGTATCAATGTCAAGAACACGCAATACTCCTATCGACGAAAAGCCAGTACCAAAATCATCAAGAGCTACCTTTATTCCGCCCATTTTTATCTTCGAGAAGAGACTTTTCAGCATATCTATGTCAAGCAGACGGCAGCGTTCCGTCAATTCAAGGCAGAGATTCTTTGAAGGAAAACCTGTTTCATTCAGAAGGTGGAACAAGTTAGTGAGAAAATGCTTATGCTGAAGCTGAGCATACGATATATTGACATTTACTATAAAATCAGGATACTTATCCACAATGACCTTTCCATCCAGCATAGCCTGTTTCAGTATCCAGTTGCCAAGCTTAGGAAAAAGCGCATCCTGTTCAAGTACAGGTATGAACTGATCCGGCGGCACTATGCCGTATTCATCATTATGCCAGCGGAGCAGCGCTTCCATTCCTTTAAGTTCTTCGTTCTCCGCATTGATTATCGGCTGATAGCAAAGGAAAAAGCCCTTGCATCCTTCAATGACAGAAGTGCGGATCATGTTTATTTTCTCAATATAATGCTTATTATCATCATTTATCCTGTTCTGGAAACGGAACATCTCTCCGAGCTTGCGTTCCTTTGATTCATAGTAAGCATATTTCAGGCAGGATACTATCGTATCGCTTGAAAGACTAAAATTATCAACAGTGACAAGTCCGGCATTCATGGAAATAATTATCTTCTCTCCATCAACATAGAAATTCTGCGTGATAGAGATCTTGAATTCGCGGTATATCTCATCAAGCTCATCCGTACTGAGTTTATTTGTGATAACGGCAAACTTAGGACCGTCCATTCTGTAAAATGAACACTTTGAGCCAAAATTCTTGACTATCGTGTTTCCGAGTTCACGAAGAACGGAGTTTCCGAAATTGTATCCGTACATATCATTGATCTGCGAAAAGCTGCTGATACCAAGCAGAATGATATTGCTTACCTGATAATTCCAGCAGATGCTCTTTACATCATCAAGGAATCCGTACATACTCCTCAGACCTGTAACAGTATCAATATAGCTGAGAAGTCCATGATTCTTGATAGAACCGCCGAAATACTCAGGTTCGCCATTTTCGTTCTTCAGCACAGTGCCTTTGCAGGTACACGCAACGTAATTGCCGTCGCGGGCTCTTGCACGATACTGAAGCACATGACCTTCACTTGAACCTGCAAACAGCGCAGCGATGTCGCTCCTGTATTTTTCCCTGTCATCGGGATGGATATGCTCTTCCCAGATACTTCCGGCGTTTTGCATATACTCATCAGGCAGATCGAAATAGTCCACAGCTGATTTGGACCAGCGTGAGACATCTTCCTGCATATCGCATATAAACACATAATTTCCGTCAGAAAGCACTGAAAAAGCCTTGAAATAACTATCAAGCTTAGCTCTTCTGTTGTTATCCATAATTATCACCCCATTGCCGGAAAAACAAAGCGATCCTAAATATAATAAAGCTATTCCATCATTACATATATTTTACCATATTGCTCATTAATAGTCAATCATTTTTAAACACTTTTACCATTTATATAAATCAACAGACTAAATTTTGGCGCTTTTGACTTACTTATATTTTAACTTATTATCTATTCTTTTACAACTTTGCCGCTAATCCCGAATATTGCGTTTAATGCAACAATTTGATACATACGCTATCAGTTTCTGCTCAAAATTACAAGTAAGTCTATCTCATGATCCAAAAAACTGTCTGCGTATACGAAATACAGTGCTATTATATAATTGTTGCATTTGCAACAGACATTTTGCAGTAAAATGTTGTATAATGTTAGTGTTTAAGAAATGAGGTGTCTAAATGCTCGAATTGAAAAATATCACTTTCAATGCGAATGAAAGCGGAGAAAATATCGGTATTATCCGCGACATCAGTCTCAAGGCTGATGATAATAAATTTATTGTTATCACCGGTCCGAACGGAGGCGGCAAATCAACTCTTGCCAAGATAATCGCCGGTATTGTCAAAAACTCCAGCGGTTCTATAATCTTCGACGGCGTTGATATTACAGATAAATCCATCACTGAACGCGCTCGCATGGGCATCGGTTTCGCTTTCCAGCAGCCTGTAAGATTCAAAGGTCTTACCGTTATCGACCTTCTTCGTATCGCTGCCGGCAAGGAACTTTCTCACTCCGAAGCCTGCGATTACCTCTCTGAGGTAGGTCTTTGCGCTAAAGACTATATCAACCGCGAGGTCAACGCTTCACTTTCAGGCGGCGAACTCAAACGCATAGAGATAGCTACTGTTCTCGCCCGCAACATCAAGCTTGCTGTTTTCGATGAGCCTGAAGCCGGTATCGACCTCTGGAGCTTCAACAACCTCATCCGTATATTCGAGAATATGCGTAAATCAGATAAAAAGCGTACCATCATCGTTATCTCTCATCAGGAAAGGATCCTCAATATCGCCGATGAGATCGTTGTTATCGCTGACGGTAAAGTTATCAAGCAGGGATCTAAGGACGAGATTCTTCCGACTATCATCGGTACTCAGTATTCCTCGGATGTCTGTCCGAGAATGGCGTAAGGGGGGTCGCATATGAAAAACATGGACGCTGTTCAGAAAAGACTGTTTCAGGAGGTTGCCGATCTTCACAACATTCCCGAGGGCGCTTATAATTTCCGTGCAAACGGCGAATCTATCGGCAGAAATACTACCGCTAACATCGACATACAGTCCAAAACTGATGCAAGCGGTATCGACATCTATATAAAATCCGGCACGAAAAACGAAAGTATACACATCCCTGTCGTTCTCAGCGAGAGCGGCATAAAAGAAACCGTTTATAACGATTTCCACATCGGTGATGACTGTGATGTCCTTATCGTTGCCGGCTGCGGTATTGATAACTGCGGCAATCAGGATTCAGAACACGACGGCATACACCGTTTCTATGTAGGCAAAAATTCAAAGATACGCTATGTTGAAAAGCACTACGGTTCCGGAGACGGTTCAGGTAAGCGCATTCTCGATCCTGTTACCGAGGTTTACATGGAAGAGGGCAGCACCATGGAAATGGAAATGTCCCAGATCAAGGGCGTTGATTCAACTCAGCGCACCACTATCGCTGAGCTGAAAAAAGACGCTAAGCTCGTTGTACGCGAACGCCTCATGACTCACGGTCAGCAGCAGGCTTACAGCATTTATAAGGTCGCTCTCAACGAAGAAGGTTCGAGCGCTGATGTCGTTTCACGTTCAGTTGCAAGAGATGATTCATATCAGAAATTCGATGCCTGCATCATCGGTAATGCAGCTTGCAGCGGTCACACTGAATGCGACTCGATCATTATGGATAACGGCAAGATACTTGCTGTTCCTTCTCTCGAAGCAAATAACATTGATGCCGCTCTCGTTCACGAAGCTGCTATCGGTAAGATCGCCGGAGAACAGCTCACCAAACTCATGACTCTCGGTCTTACTGAAGCCGAAGCCGAAGAACAGATCATTAACGGGTTCCTGAAATAAAAACGTTTAATACGCAGAAGCCTCACATAAAGCTTTGGCTCATACAGAAATCTTACTCCATAGTAGTTCTGATGTACGGTCAGAGCTGCTATGGTGTTTCTATTGATAAAACAGCAATGCTGTGCTTTAATTGTTGCTAACACAAATCGTTGCCTGAGGAGTTGTTATCTATAAGGAATATATGAGGTCGGATGCTTGTGTGTTATCCCGGAGTTTCAGGAAAAAGGCATCGGAACATCTGTAATGGAATTCGTTAAGTCATATTACAATGATTGGAACAAGTTCACATTGATCACTCCAGCAGATAAAAGCGAAAATGTCTTATTCTATACAGAAAAATGCGGATTCTATATTCAGTCATTAGAAATGGACGGAAACGTTGAAGTTGCCCGATTCATTTTGGAAAGGTAATTTCTGATTTATTATAACAGATCAAAAGACAGTGCCCCGAAGTGCTTTTTAACGCTTCGGGGCAAAAATTCTATATGGATACCTTTCTATCGCTGCTTACAAGCAGACGTCTCATAAGACACAGATCAAATACATTGAGTTTATCGTCTTTGCAGAGGTCGCCAGCTTTCCAGTCGACAAGCCTGATATTCGGAACTGCAAGGACCCACTTCTGCAGAAGTACAAGATCAGCAATGCTGAATTCGCCGTCTGCATTTACATCGCCTTCAACCTTTGTTTCCGGCATAGCTATCGCTATCCTGTCTATGTTAGGGCCATACGCTCTGGTATTATACAGCTTGACTGTGTTATCCCCCTTCTGAAGCTCGACCTCAATGTTAACGGCTCTTATCCCCTTCCAGTCTCCCTTGTTGGCATAGAGTTCCTTAAGAGTTGACACATATTTTCCGTTTACATCGACCATGAGTTCGCGCGATTCTCCGGAAAGGTAGTATATCCTCAGAGTGTACTTCCCTGCTTCATTCACGTTTACATTGGTGAATGTAACTGTATTATCAGAGCCTCCGCCGACATAACCAACAAATGCGTCATTCGAGCAATACTTAGCATCAGAACCGGTAGTTGCGACAGCCTTGCCTGAGAGCTTTGCATTTTCTGCTTCATAGCTCTTATAGTTCGAGTACGGAGTTGTCAGCTTCATACCATTCTGAGTCAGCTTGATGACAAAACCTCCGTTAGGAAGCAGCTGCCTTGTTATAACATCTTTTGATGTAAGACCTTTCTGCACCGTTACTTCGAGATCACTTCCGTCCTCGTTATCCGCAAATATATATGCATCCCATGAACCGTCGCTGATGAGATCAGAAAGTGCAATTTCGACAGTTCTCGAACTGATCGTAGAAGCTCCGATATACCAGTCGTTTCCGCTTCTTCTTGCAGTAACATTGAACTGCATAGGGTAACCGTCAAGCACCTTCATATCATCCCACGCAACCGGAACATCATTAAGCAGCGGCAGTGCAGATGAACCTTCATAAGTATAGACTGAATGTGCAAAGTGCTGGATACCAGATTCTATCGTAACAACGTCAGCAAGCGCAAATCCTGCTGTCGCTGCTATCCCGTCTATCGGAGTTCCGGTAGGAGTAAAATCAGCTGAACCTGCTACATTTCGCGTAAAGGTATAAGAAACACGGTTTGCAAGCGCCGGACTTTTGAACCACTTGTAATACTCTGTTCCGTTTACAGCTTCGTATGAAACAACGTGCGGATATGTACGGCTCTCACCGCGCGGAAGAGTGCATCCGTGGAAGAGTACCATTATATGATTCTTCGCAGCTATTTCAGCGCACATATGCATCTGCTTCATAGTTTCCTGAGTGTCGCTCTCATAGTAATCGACTTTCACGCCCTTAACGCCGAGCCCGGAAACACGCTCAAACTCGCGGACGATAGTGGCTTCGTCAAGCAGTGAATAGTACGGATATGCAGGATTGCCCTTGCTGTCCTTGTATCCGCTGTGTCCCTTGTTGTTTACACCGTACCAGAGATAAATGCCGACACCGCGTTCAGCAGCATATTCACAGAGCTCTTTTACCTTAGCTTCACTGTCATCCCACAGCGCCCAGCCGAAGTCAAGGCATACAAAGTCCCAGCCGTTCTGTGCAGCAAAGTCAATGTAGTCCTTCTGGGTATGGTACTCTATCGGAGAATCGGAGCTGCTGCTCCACCATGACCATGCGCTTTTTCCGGGCTTTATCCAGCTTGTATCTTCAAGGACTGACGGCGGATTGAGGTTCTGGATAAGGTCACTTGAGGACATCTCGTTCAGGTCATCACCGATCACGATCGCTCTCCACGGTGTATGGAAGGATGTGGACATACTTACAGATGTTTCCTTAACACCGAACTTCCATTTGAGGGCACGGCTGCCGCCGGTAGTTGACACGCAGCCGGCACAGTATGGTTCGTCCTCGTTGAATACATTGGCTTCGGAAAGCGTCACCCAGCAGGTATCAGACAGCTTGCCTGTGAGCGGGAACGAATAGTCCGCCCATGCATCATTCATTTTCTTTGAAGTTATCTCAACCATATCCCACTCATATGTTGCATTCGGAATATTGCCCCAGAAAACGCTGTTATCAGGAAAAATGACCTGTGTGGCTTCATTCTTGATCGTTGCACCGTGATCGAGAGTATATCTCAGACCGACACCATCATTATAAACGCGCATAGTTACACTAAGTATCGAATCACCTTTTTGCAGAGGGAAAGTGATCTCATTACAGCAGTCACGGAACCTGCTGTGCTTACCGTAAGGCATAGTGTAGGTCTCATCTCGCCTGACTTCTGCTGCTGAGGGCGGAGCTGCAAAACCTGTCGAAAGGTCTTCTGCTTCTGTAACAAGTCCAAGCTTTGAAGGCTGCACAACAGCCTCTGTTTTAGCGGAAGAAGTCTTATTGACTGAATAATAGTATCCGCCGGAGGCATCCTTCCAGAACTGTGTATGTATAGTTCCGTCGGGAGAAAAAGATTCAAGCTCCGGGAGACTTGTTACCGAAGTGCCATCGAGAGTTCTGGCAGTTTCAGGCGAAGAAATATCTGCCGCCATAACATATTCAAAGTCGAACAGATACTTTGCTTCATTCATCGGAAGATCAGCGATCTCACTGGCGGAGAGAGGCTTATTGAAAAATGCTACATCGTCGATTCTTGCCCTGAGGTCATCATCAGAGTAGAGTGAATGTCCGATCGCGTTGTAATAGTACGAAGGCAGTAGCCCCTCGCTGAAAAGACTTGCGACTGCTGCATCAGCCGTCTCAGCCTCATATGAGATCAGTTTGCCGTCAATGAAGTAAGAAACGCCGCCGGGCTTGTACACGACCGAAAGCTCATGCCATACATCCTTGTCCGGAGCTGCATCAAGGTCGAATATTGCCCTGTGCTTATCATCATCAGCGGTAGTACGGGCATTTCCGGCATAGATACTTGCTCTGAATGTACTCTTGTTCTTAACGTCTACCGACAGGTCAGGCGATGAATATGACGATGTAAGTCCGGTGCCGAACGGTACAGTTGAAAACTGATACAGTCTCGAATAATCACTTGTATCGCCGTCAAGTGCGTACTTCATTGAGAATGTGAAGCCTTCACTGCACGACTCGTCAAACATCGCCGGCAGCTGCAGCCAGCCTTCACCGAAACCGTCACCTTTAAGCTTAAGCACGTTGGAACCATGCTCAGGATCGTACATTACTCCTGCACCGTCTCCGCGGATATGTGCCAAACCGTCAGCAGTACCAACGCTGCTGACTGCACCGTTAGCAGAAACAGCTTCAGCTTCAACGGCTTTTACGACAGGCAAGGAAGCTGCTGCAAGACATACTGATGCGCCCAACGCCAATATACGCTTTGGATAAAAGTTTTTCAAGTAATCACCCCATTTTTATATATTTATGGTTACATTATACTTAATATCCACATTCAAGTCAATACTTAATAAAAATATTATTATTATAACAAAAGCCGTAAAACTCCATCTGTTTCATATTTGCAATGCAGGAAAAATAATAAGCCGCACGGGCACATCTGAGCAGCGGATTGTTTGATTGATTTGTTGTTTTAAACTCTGTAAAAGCTTAATTATTTTATTATCCGCAATAATCAGTTAACTTTAAGTCTTTTACGCTTTTCAAAGTTTTTTTGAGTGCTATAAATTGTGTATAGCATGAAATGTTTTCAGAAAAAATATATATGCAATCATACAAATCAAGTATACATTCCGGCTTGTGTATTGACATTTATACTGACAATATATATAATAATTTATGTTGGGATTTATAACTCTATACAATAAAAACAGAAAGGATGGTTTTATGAAAAATAATAAAAGTAGAAGATTAGGCAAAAAAGCCCTGTCTTTTTTGATCGCTTCTTCGTTGGGATGTGCTCAGACACTGACACTGATCCCTGCCAGCGCGATAGCATCAGAAATTGATGCGTCTCCCGTAAGCTCATCGGAGATATTGTACGGTGATGCTGATAATAACGGGCTCATTAACAACGATGATGTTGATCTTATTGAGAACTACGTCAGAAAAGGCTATGAAATAGCTGGTACTATTGCAGCAGATGTCGATTCTGATAACAAGATCACTCTTCGTGATGCAGAGATCATATTGCAGAAAAATTCAGGAGATATATCCAGTCTGCCTTATACGGAAGAACTGAACTGGAAGTATTATCCGGATCCTGCACACTATCAGATCGTCAATACCGGTTTAACATGGCAGGAAGCCGAAAACAAATGTGAGGAATATGGTGCACATCTTGCTGTTATCAATTCACAGAGAGAACAGGCAATGATCGAGGCTCTTCTGAAGGAAGAAAAGTCACCCAAAAAGAATTACTGGATAGGTCTTTCAAGGAACGATGACGGTGATTTTAACTGGATAACAGGTGAAGCTCTGGATTATACCAACTGGTATTCTGACAATCCTAATAATCTGGACGGCAATCAGAATGCAGCATTGTTCTACGGTGATCATAACGAAAGGGGCTTCGGCGGCTGGGACGATATAGCTTACAGCGGAGACTTCGGAGGCTCTTCTTATTACGGGCTGGATAATTTCGGCTATATTATGGAGAAGGACGGCGAGCCGATAGCAAATTATCATTTATGGGATGATCCGACCTCTCTCCCTGCATCCGGTTATTATAAGCTTGATTGCGATGTTAAAACTTCAAGTCTCACTGTAAATGAGTTCCTTGATCTTGACCTGAATGGTCATACAGTTAATATCCAAACGATAAACTGTAATGGAAACGTTATAATCAGAGATACTGATAAAGGCGGCACAATAAATTGTACTTCAACCGGAACTCTCTTTAATGTTGACGGCTCACTTACGTTAAACAGCGGTAATTACAAATGTGATGAATACAGTTCAAAGCCTGCAATAAAGGTCAACAGCACCGGTAAATTTGAAAATACTGACAGTATTATCTCTGCAAACCGAGCTTCGTCCGTATGCCTTGGCTCAGGCAACAGTACCGCCCATTTTTATGGCGGTCAGGTCAATAATTCATCTGATGAAGGCAATGCTCTTCTGTTAAGCGAAGGTTTTACAGGTACTGCTGAATTAAAAGCCACAGGATTTCATGACCATAGTCTTTTATTCAGTTTTGTATCTAATGGTATATCCATATATGGTAAAAATTCAAAAGGCACACTGAAAATCTCAGGCGGAATAATACAAAGCTATAATGATTTCGGTTTACGCATAGACGGCGATACTGCTATAGAGTTCAGTGACTGGATCAGAATTGATGCTGGAAAAGGCGGTGTCTATTTGCCGAAGGGTAAAGCCATCACCCTTGCAGGTTCGACCAGACGTTTAGGTATTTCGGTCTTTTGTGAAGATGCGGGGGTCGTCTTCAAGGACTTCTCAAAGTATTTCACAGCAAGCTATAGATGGCGTGACGATTGGGCTTGTTATGTAAACGGCTCTGCTTCTGTTGATGCAAACGGTGATATGTTCTTCAGACCTACTGAAAATGCTCCCAGATATAAGCTGATAGAAACACCTCTTACATGGCAGAAGGCAAAGGCTTACTGCGAAAGCGTCGGCGGTCATCTTGTTACTATAACATCCGCTTCCGAACAGGCAACGGTACAGTCTTTACTGTCAAACGACATTCCTGACTGCTGGATAGGCGGTTCCCGCAATGCAGGCAATGCATTTGCATGGGTAACAGACGAGCCAATGACCTTTACCAACTGGAAAAACGGCGAGCCTTCCAATACCGGCGAAGGTGAAGACTGCATCAAGATCTGCAATAAAAGCAATTGGTACAGCGGCTCAGACGATGAGCAGCTGCCATTCGTATGTGAATGGGAAGATACAGAATATATGCATGAAATTGAGCCGGCTGAAACTCAGCCAGCAACAGAAACTACGACTACTACAACTACTACCGAAACAACAACAACTACAACAGCTGTAACTACTACAAAAGCACCTTTTTCACCGGTAACAACTGAATATGTTCCGCAGCTTGAGGAACAGATTAACGAAGAGAAAAATGAAAAGCTGAAGATCACAGGTGAATTGACAGCTAAGCCTATGACAAAGGAAGAGATCGTAAGTGCCGGAATCGACGTTGATGATCCTGAGAACTACCACTATTATAAATACTCAGTTGAAATGACATTCCACGATGAGCCTGTCATCTTTACAAAGTATGAAGCTGTACCTATTTCATACACTCCGAGCCCGTCCGGCACACCGGTTATACATCCTGCTCCAAAGCCTAAGATAGTTTACCCGACTACTAATACACCTGTTAATCCGGGGCAGCCTGTATACATTCCTCAGATCAATGCAACTGCTACATACTATGAATGGGAAGAGCAGGAAATGTTCATCATTATTTACGGTGAATGCAAGTGGCTCAAGGAATTCTACGATGTACAGCTTATTGTAATGAACAGCGACAAGGAAACTCTTGAGGACTGTTCTGCAACTCTCAATGTTCCGTCAGGACTTACACTCTGCAACAGCGACCAGACACAGTTTGTTGGCGATCTTCAGCCAAATGATGTAAAGAATGTCCACTGGTATCTGCGCGGTGACGTTGCCGGCGATTACACCATAAGTGCTCTTTTCAAGGGTAAGAACGACGGCGATGAGTTTGAGTACCCGTTCTACTCAGAGAACGACATCCACGTTTACGCAGGCGATGCTTTGAAAATGACTATTGAAGTTCCGAGTTATTCCTGCTTTGGTTATCAATATCCTATAAGGATAACTATGACAAATGTTTCAGACAGACCTATCTATGGACTTGAAAACAAGATCACTGACGTTCAGCACGGATATTATAGCTATAAGCACGTTTGTCAGGACGGCACAGTTAAGGTTATCGAGTCAAAAGTTACGTTAGGCGGTCAGGTATCCGGCAGACAGTCTATCAGCGCGGAAGAGCTCAAGCCGGGCGAATCTGCCGTAATTGATATAAAGGTAGGCGATGCATGGAAATCACCGCTCCAGAAAGACCTTGAAAACAGCAAGATATTCATAGATATCCTTAGTCTTTTAACAAGTGATATCCCGATCGCACAATTCCTTACAACATTTACATCCGGAGTCATCAGCGGTATCACAGTTGTTCATGTTCTTGACAGTATCGTTGTAACAACTCTCGAAGGTTCAACAACAGAAATACCGTATGAGATAATCATAAATGACAATCTTTATGAGATAGGTGAAGGACGTGAATTAAACCTCCCGCACGTACTCTTTGACAGTACACTCAGCTACCTCAATGCTTCAGGTGATAAGACTGACGATCAGCCTAAAGAACCTAAAAAGGATGACCTCAAGCTTAACACAAAGCAGTTCAAGGAGCAGATGGATGACTTCAATAAGGTCAAGAACGACAAATTGTCTCCTGACGATTTCAATTTGAAATACAACGATAAATACACAGACTACGCCTTCAATAACGGCGGAAACAGAATTAAAGACGACGATAAGATGAATTTCAAGATCAACGATCTTAAACTCCCGATCTCCGGTCTTGTTACAGTAGGCAAGGACATCAACAACAGGTTCAAGCCGGCAGATAATTCTATATCCGTTGATGCATATATAACCGATGCAAATGGAAATCGAATTTCTGCTACTCCTTCTCATGCTCCAAATATGAATACTGCGAGAAAATTCTTTGCAGCTTCTGAGCCGGCAATCGAATTTGAAGTTACAGATGGAGATTACGAATATAACGACGGTGTATACACTGTAAAGAGTGAAGCTAATTTAAGATTCAAAGCTAACGAACCGGGAGAAAAATTCGCTGTTCATTTCGTTGACGATGACGGATACGAAACTATCTATCCGCTCCTGAGTGTTTCTGAGCACGAGTGTACAGGAGGTAACTTCTATGTGGCAAGTATTCCGGAATCAGGAAACGACGGCCTTGCAGTACAGCTCTGCACAGAATGCGGAAAGCCGGTAAACACAAGACACATCCCCGCTTCATTCTATGCAATGCTCAGCGACGGTCAGATGTTCCAGAATGTATATCAGGCTGCTGAGTGCGCTGGTGAGAACTACGATAAGGTTGAGCTTTCATTGTTCGGTGACATCACACTCGACAAGGATCTTGAGATACCTGATAATGTAAAACTCCTCATCACACCTTTTGCAAATATAACATTCAAGAATTCAGCTCATATCGTTGTTGGCGGCGAATACATCGACTTCACCGACAATTTTGAAAACGAGATCTATAAAAAAACTGATTACATTGTTACCACAGAACCAACAACTGAGATAACTACAACTCCAGTTAGCGAAAAACACATCGCTTCTGATGATGATCTGCGTAATTGGGCAATCAACGACTACAAAAACAAAAACAAAAACGGTCAGACAAATATATCTGCTGAAATCACCTCAAAGTCCAATGATACATATGAGATCACATTAAGGGACAAGGACGGAAATACAGTTGACGTTTATACAATTGATCCTGTTACCGGCAGCGGCAGTAATTCTGCCAATGAAGATGTCGATCTTCCGCAGACCGGTAACAACGCAATGAAGAATTGGATGATCCTGCTCGGTTCATTCATGCTGATCATATGCGGATGGTTTTCAGTTAAGTCCTCCGGCTTCATTCGCCGCAAAGAAAGTGAAGATCAAGCTGAGATCTGACGCTTAACGTACCAGAATTCATTGATCCGCAAGCAGATATTTCGCAGATAAAAAGAAAAAGCATACCACAAATGTCACCTTATACTGGTGACTGTGGTATGCTTATTTTTTGCTGATCTCAGTTTGTTTACCGAAGCAAAAGAGTATTATTCGTTATGATATTCAGAAAAGATCCAGCATACTATCGAGGTAGATCTCTTCACGGACAATGAGCTGGTATTCCGGCTTTGTGAGGTAATAAAGCAGGAATTCGAGATTAACAGCACTTCCGAGTCCTCTGCCTTCTATTTTGAAATTAGAAAAACCGAGGGGCAGATAGGTGCTGACGATGTCGTCGATACTGATAAATCCGGGATTTTTCATTGCCTTTGAAAAACGGTATCCGTCTCCGGCATCCGGTGCTGTGCAGATGTGATCAGGACAGTCTTCTCCGAGATTCTTCCGGCTTACATTTTCGTAGCACGCTTTTCTGTCTTTACAGTAAAACGAGCAGCATTCATTGCACAGAAATTCGACTTTATCTTTTTGCTTCTGTGAGAGTATACTAAGCTTATCATAAAGCATATTCAGCCTGAAATCAGGTACAACATATTTAAAATCACGCCGCTCCGTTTCCTTTATAACCCCCTCAAAATCAGTCTGGACCTTTGTAGTCGAGGAAACAAAATAAAGTCCGGGATAATTATTCTTAATATGTTCAAGCAGAAGGTCCGAGTGGATTATCACGCCGTTCTGTATGTCTTTGTTTCCGGCAAAAAGCTCGCACAGGGCATTGCATTTCCTGTCGGTGAGATGTTCAGGTTTTAAAAGCGAATTGCTGAAAGTTAGCCTTGAAGAAATACCGTATTCATTCATAAGAGCGAGTACATCTTCTGCATTAAATTCGCCGAATCCGGCACGTCCCCCGCCCCAGATACAGTCGGCAGGAGCACCGTATACAGATGCTATTTCGCACCAGTCGTAGAAGTATTCCCGGTGCTCACGATACAGCGGCAGAAACGCACTGTATAGGTCATAGAACTCAAACAGCCCCGGAAGATGAAAATAAGCTTTATTTTGTGCAGTCTTTTCCATAATTTGAATATCCATGATCATTGATACAGAGCCTTTATGCAGCAGTTTCCCGGCTCAAAATCAATATTCAGAAATTGCTTGATGCCGCTGGATGTCAAGTCCTTCCAGTCGCTGATCTGGTCGTCAATACAGCTGATTTGCACATATGACTGATCTGTTTCTATTGATGTCTTGTAGCTGCCCATATCGGTATCAATGGTCTCACCCTCGACGGGAGCTCCCTTTGAATATGTTATCGCAACAGCGCAGTCAGTCACATCGACCGGCGTATCCAGTACGACGGTATGGTAGCCGTGATAATCAAGAACTGCATCCTGAGAATACAGGAGGTTCGTGAAGGTGCTGTCGTAAACTTCGATCTTTATGTCCTGCTCGTCAAAGTCGTTGTATGTACCGACTGCCGCAAGCTTCCCTGCCTTGTGAAAAACATTTGCGACTTTGGTGGAATCACCTGTTTTGATAAACTTGTCCTGCTCGTTTCCTGCGTCGTAGCCGATGACATCCGAATACTTGTCAGCAACTGAGTGACTTATCGCATATGCGATAGGAGCGCAATAGGAGAGATATTGATAGCCAGAGGTGTACTGGCTGTTATAGGCTATCCAGGCACCGTCTTCAGCAGCAGGGATATTGAAGTACTCCTTTGGAAAATGATCGTCATAACCGACGATTGTTATGTCGTGGTCAAAATCCTCTTCTGAATAGTTGAATGTATAATATCCACCGTACCAGCCTTTATAGCTTTGGCTCGTGTCGTTTACTCCTATGGATACAGATCCGCGTGTATGCAGATTTTCCTTTATGGCTTCACGATTGGAAGTGTCAAGTATCACGCTGCTGTCTAAAGTAAGGTCACCGAATCCATTGGTCAGCGTCTCTGTCACCATCCACTGCCAGCCACCTACTTCTTTGACGTCAATGCCATCTTTGACAAAAAAACCTTCTTCTTTATCATCGAGGTAAATGCGATCAAGCAGCTCCATAGGGGCTATCGTGATGTAGGAACCGTTTTTCATGGCGTAAGCAGTTTCCATGCTGTTTACCGCCGAGAAAACCCAGCAGGTACCGCCTATCTGTTCCTTCAACTTGATCTCGGGGTATTCTTCAAGCAGGTTGAAGTATCCTTCATCTCCGTGGACATAGTCTTTAGGGGCGGCAGTGGTTGTCTCCGTCTCAGCGTTTGTTGTCTCAGCACTGACCTCTTCTGTTACGGAAGGCTTTGTATCTTCGGTCGCATTATCCGACTTATTATTTCCGCAGCTATACAATGATAAAATAGCTGATAAAACGAGTAATAATGCAGCTTTTTTCATAATGATTCCTTTCAGTGAATTCTTGCTTACTCACAACGTTTATTAGCACATAATCATTGTACATGAAGAACCGTATGGTGTCAAGCAGTATATGGTTATTATATGATGATTAGTGCAAAATTGATGCGATAAATCAGAAAACAGTATAATATGTTCTGCGTCAATAGTAAGAAAATCAGGCGCACAATCAGTTGTGCACCTTAATAAATTATTCTGTAATTTTAACAAATCAGATAACAGAATTCAACGCAGACTATTCAGTCCGATAAATTCCGCTTTCTTAGTTCCCGAAAGCATATCGCAGCTATCATTTCCCGACCATATTCCTGAGTTCACCGATACCCTCTATTATGCCAACGACAGTGTCACCGCTTCGCAGGTATACCGGCGGAGACATATCCTTCCCCGAACCAAACGGCGTACCGGTCGCTATGACCGTTCCGGCGCGAAGAGTAATGTACTGTGAAAGCTCCGAGATCATCTCTCCGGTGCTCCTTATCATATGAGTTGTATTAAAACTGCCTTTGTGGCAGTTCAAATCCTCCAAAACTGCCTAAATATTGCAATGTCATCCCTCAGTTTTTCAATTTTTCGCTCAACACAAGGGTAGCAAAAAAGCCCGAATATTCGGGCTTTTCAGTGCGTGTCATTCTTTTAGTCACGCCAATATGTCTCTTCTATTATACACTACTTCAGAGGTTTACACAAATTCTAGGATAGACTCCCGCAGTTTTGTGCATAAAACTGCGGCAGCTTTTTTATTCGTTTGTAAGGTCAATGTGCAGGCATTTTATTGTTATAGCCTCACAAATGGCTCGATGTATTCTCTTATGAAATCAACTCTGTCCATTACTGTTGGCTTGAAATATGATGTTACAGCTATAACGATATTCTTATCAGGATTGATGTAAATAACATTTCCGCTGTTTCCGAGAGCTGCGTAGATATTCTTTTCACGATCAAGTATCCACCACAGGTATCCATATTCCATGCCCTGCCAGTTCTGATTTTCAATAGCTCTGGGACGTGTCATTTCTTCGATCCATTTTGAAGAAATGACACGCTTTCTGTTATAAACGCCTTTGTTCAGACAAAGCAGACCTATCTTAGCCATATCCTCTGCCGACATACAAAGTCCGTATCCTGGAGTCCCCAGGTCTTCGGTATCGCAGAACCAAACATTGCCTTTGGGAGTTTTCTCTATGGTAAACTGCTTGTGTTCCTCTGCTGTTTTGGCTATGTAGATCGAGTACGGCTTGATACCAAGCGGGTCAAATAGAAACTTGTTTGCGAAATCCACAGTCTTCATATTGGTCGCCTTATACAGTATGCCGGTTAGAATATGCAGGCACACAGTCTTATAGTTGAATTCGTCTGTCAGACCGTTCCTGCCGCCAAGGAAATCAAGAGAAGCGTATGTCCAGTTATCACTTGAACATACCTTTGACCAGGGATCGCCTTTGCCTTTATAAGGTGCTCTCATTGTTAGCAGGTGCTTGATAGTCACTTCATATATGGTCTTTTCACCGCGTTTGACTTTATAATCCGGGAAGTAGTCAAGAACTTTATCGTCGATACTGCCGATCTGCCCTTTATCAAGGGCGATACCGATAAGCAGCGACATTATGCTTTTGGTAGCAGACATTATATGTACACAGTTATCTTTCTTATAATCATGCCATGTGTCACTGTATACCATTTTACCGTCTTTGTAAGCACATATCTGACAAATATTGCTCTCACTGCCATTGCTTTCCTCAATATACTTATGAAGTTCTTCTTTTGTCATAATATACCTCCGTATAGTTAGAGTCTGTACATTCGATCGAAGTTTCATACAGTATCTTTATTGTAGCAAGATGATTTTTTAATGTCAATACTTTTTTCTAAAAATGAGAGCTTATAAGTTGAGAGTTCCGTTTTAATTATACGGGAACATCAGGGTATTCGACAGAATCCGGTGGAGAAGTAGTTATAACATCTTCACTGTCAAAAGCAATGATATCAATTTCAGCTTCGAGATATTTTTCCATATTTATTCCTCCTCTTCCTGATTTACATATCTCTTTATTTCCTGATTAAAGAAGTAAAGAGCTTTCATTGTATTTCTGAGGCTATTGTCAGAACTTATTTCAAGTACCTTTTTAGCATAAGTTATGCAGCTGTACTTGAGCGAAACATAATCTGAATCATCATTCTTGGACTGGACCTTGAACTCG
Source organism: Ruminococcus flavefaciens (assembly GCA_015067005.1). Classification (GTDB taxonomy): domain Bacteria; phylum Bacillota; class Clostridia; order Oscillospirales; family Ruminococcaceae; genus Ruminococcus; species Ruminococcus flavefaciens_AA. The sequence continues at coordinate 50,989 of SVNH01000011.1, read as the reverse complement.
TACATCTTATCAAAGTTCACCGGAGAGATTCCTTCCATTGTAACATAGTATGATGAACCTGATTTCTTAGGTGTAACAGTTTGTCCGTCAACGGTGAAGATATAATCACTTACATTTGCACCTGCTGCAATATTGAATTTGATGTTGATATTTGTAAGCTTATCCATTGAAAGATTAGCTGCTGCAATTGAAACCGTATCGCTGTTAATTGTCTTCACAGCGTTGAACTCATCGCTTATCTCAGCATCGACATCATCAAGAGGCATTCCGAGATCAGCATTTACTGCATCTTCCGGAGCTGTTCCTGCGAATATCTGAACATATCCGCTGAAGTTAACGAGAGCCTTGATAGTGTTAACAGTAACTTCGTCGAATTGATCGCTGTTTTCTAATATAGAATCAGCATATTTCTTTGCGCTGTAATCGAGATATGAACCCTTTACATTATTTGAGTAGCATACCTGTGCTCTGATGTTTTCATTGAACTTGTTGTAAGGAATGCTGTAGGAGAAGGTATATGTTCCGTCGCCGTTATCAACAGCATCTGAGAGATACTGAGTTTTAGTAGTTCCGTCAGACGCTTCAAACGTAACTCTGAACTGATTATCAGCAAGAGCCTTTTCAGTTATACGCCGTTATTGTATTCAAAGTCGCCTGTTAAAAGCTCAAATTCAAAAGCAGGTTCTTCTGCTGCGAAAGATCTTCTTGTCATTAAGGCGTTTGAAGTACGGATAGAAGTACCGTTCGGCTTGATGATATCTCCGTTTACGTCAGTTACATATCTCGTTTTCAAGTGTCATTTTCTCCTTGATAAGAGGATTTCCGGCACATAGAGCCTTTACCTCGGAATATGAGAGAGCATTAGCATCTACATCGGCACAGTTCCTCGCCGGATACTTTGAAGTCATAATTTGTCCTATGAACTTCTGCTTATTCTCTAATGTCTGGAACAAATATGAATCGAAAGTTTTCTCCGTAACATAGCGGAAAAGATGAACTTTCTTGTTCTCATTTCCTTGTCGTACCATTCTTCCACGTCGCTGCTCCATAACGGCATTTAGCATACAAATCCGGAGTTTTCTTAGTGTTCTGATTCGTAGAAATTCCCGAAACATTGGTCATTTTCGTTGTCAGGAACAGATTTTTGAACTCGTGAGCCTCGTCCAAGAACATCTTGTCAATTCCGAGCTGTTCAAACGTAACGACATCGTCCTGATTTTCATTCTGAAGCTTTTCAAGCTTAGTTTCAAGGTTCTTTACAGCCTTTTCCATTTGCTTGACTGTAAACTTAGCTCCGTCCTGATCCTGCATCTCCTCGATACCGTTCCGGAGATCGTCTATCTGTTCCTGAATGGTTTTCTGCTGCCTTTCTATGGATACCGGTATCTTTGTTATGATTTTTTATGTAGCCGTTATAGCTTACAAGAGTGGAGGCTTTTAGGAATGGCTTTGCATAGAGGTTATACCATTTGTCGAGCCATTCAGCGAGTGTCATTTCATTCATTTCTTATCTCTCCCTTAAAATAAAAAGGAGTGTAGTTTAAGAATAATACTTAAACCACACTCCAAAAATAAGAAAACACCGTACAAAAATTGTACAGTGTTTCCTTTGTATTGTCAGTCCATGACTAAAAGTATGACGCATAATAATTCGCTACTTTTCGGTTGTTTCCGAATCATCATTGCGTCAAGATCAAATAGTTTCCTGTTTAGTACTTTTTTATTATAACACAATACGCTTCCTTTGTCAAGAAAAAACTGAAAGATTTAAGCGAATATGTATTCATATTAATTCGCCAACAAATCTCCTTGACTGAATAAAACATTATCGAACTTAATCAGCCAAATCATTATGAGTTGTTTTTAACTTTATCTTATCTGGCATTAAAGCTAATACTCTTGATAGAGCGCCACTTGTTCTATATGCGGCTGCTAATCTGGATTTATTATACTGAAACACAGTATTTCTTGTTACTTCAGATAGATAATAAGTATAATACGCTTCCCAGCTCAAATACTTAGAACTATCAGCATACATATACGTCTTTTCAAGTATCTCATTTGAAACATCTAAAATCCCCGCGCTTAACAGCAGGAATTCGAATGATTCAGGTGCATATAAAACACAGTCTATTCGACTTGATAGAAGATAACGATATATCTTTCCTATTTCAGGTCCAAATGCAGCACCGTCTACAATTGCAAGTATTTGTTTTTCCTGAAACTCTCTGATCATATGATAAATATTGCTTTTGCCTTGTGCAGATATACATCTATTCGGATAGATAAGATCAAAAAATTCATGTCCGGCATTTGAATCTTCTGAAATAACTATTTCTGGTTCATAATCCTCAGTTACATCGAAATTGTAAAGCTTATACATCTCATTATAAACTCGTTTATAGTTTTTATACTTCTGATTATCAGATACATTTCTAAGACCGTATATCTCTTCTACGCTATAGGGCAATTGACTCAATTCATCACGAGTTACTATCACAAAATAGTTATCTGAACCATTAACCAATTCGGCAAATCTTTTTGTTTTCAGAAATGAAGCCGTTTCGTCTATGAATACTATATGCTGTTTCAGTCTTGATAATCTTAATTCCCAATCAATTGAAGTAAGAACTGTACATTTTATGTCGCAAATCATCGTAATACCTGAAGACGCTCCATTCGCTTCATAATCACCAATTAACCTTATAAGTTCTGTTTTTCCTGTTGCACTATTTCCCTGAAGCATGGTTATATTTCTCTTTACGGTCAGAAAATAATGCACCTTATTATTATATAGTTCAATATCATATTTTCCTATCATAAAACCATTACCTCATATAAGTCTGTTGTCAAGCACTGCTTCATTCAGCTCTTTCATAGTGTGAACTATCTTATGAAGATTAACGATCTCAATTTCAAAAGTATCATCGCCAAAATCCATTAGATACCCAAGTCTGATCGTTAAATCTTTCTCTTCAGCGATCTTGAGTATCCAAGAAGCACAGTTATCTCCGCAAGCTGATGCATTGAAGATATGCTCTGAGTCAAACTTCATAAGCATGAGCGTTTTAACTCCACCGGAAAGTCGTTCCGTTGGAATCCCACCGAGATACGGACTATCTATGAGTCTCGCACCCTTGACCTCAGATCCGTCAATATCCTTGATCATCTTTACAGACATCGGATCTGTGATCCATTCATCATCATATGTATTATTAAAATAAACATCTGGATTAAAGATGTATTCCGGAGTATCGAGTTCGCCGTAGAATATTCTGAGCATTAAAATTGCTTCCTTTCTTGCGTATTATAGAGATAAGTCATGTTTATAGATATTATAGCATTTTATTATTTGAATATCAAGTATAATTTCTATTCAGACCATTCAGCTTTCTCAGGCCGATGTCTCCGTATCTAGATTCAGCTAGTTTGTCATTTAACAACTTAGAAAATTGAAATTCTATTTTATTACACAAATCATGTTCTAATTCATCAGGATATGCTGATCAACGAAAATATCGTCATAGATGATGATAAGCGTAAATACCATTCCAAAGTAAATTACGCTGTTGCTATATACATTTGCATTGCTTTCTTCCGCTGTAGTAACGTCAGTCCTTCTCATTTGGAAAAGTTGATAGCAAGAAATACGTGCCCTGTTAGGCCTGATCGTAACGCTGTCAGAAAAACTCGTTACCATTCTGCTATACCTTTCAATTACAGATTATCATAATTCTTACCTTGTGTCAATACTTTTTCAGGCAGATCTATCATCTGTCTTTTAGTCATGCACATTTTCGTGTACATAATTACAGGAGTATGTATAGCTTAATCTCGTACATACTCCTGTTTTTCACTTATTCGGTTAGCTTAATGACATTACCCGAAAGCAGCGCCCTCTTTATTAAAAACACATGGAATTTTTATTCCTCGTCCTTCTTCTTGCTCTTTTTCACAAGACCGAAGCCTGCAATCGTCATGAGTGCTGCCAGTCCTGCGAAAGCCTTGTGAGCGCCCGACATACCTGTCTGAGGAAGATTTACTTCCTTGCCCTGTGCATCTGTACCGACACCTGTATCGGGATTTACAGTGTATGTATCCAGAACATTGTCATCATCATCTGTCAGAGTAATCTCATACTCCGTATCAGACCAGCCGGTGATCGCTGCATTTGCCGTCGTACCGGTCTTGTCCTGATAGTCTTTCTGTGACCACTGCATCAGCTTTGCATCGGTGAGTTTATGTGTGATTGCATCTTCGGCATCAAATACCGCAACGAGATCAAGCGGCTCACCAGCGGTAATGGTGATGGTCGCGTCCTTAGAGAAGACTTCACCTGTGGCTCTGTGCTGCCATTCTCTGAATACCCAGCCTTCGTCAGCCTTTGCGGAGAAGATCACGGATTCACCCTTCACAACATTATAGTGAAGCGAAGTTATCGGATGCTCGTCATCGAAAACCGGCTCGCTGCCGTCAGCGCTTGCTTCAACACTGCCCAGACCGCGAGTGTTGCCACGAATCAGAATTCGCTCAACGCTCTCGTCGACCTTCCAAATTGCAGTGATAGTCATATCATCGGCAGGCATTGCTGACGGAACTTCATTATCCCAGCCGTCGAAAATGAAGCCCTTGTGTTCAGGAACTGCAGGAGCTTTAAGTTCTGAACCCCACGGCTGGAAGAACGCTTTGATAAGTGTTCCGTCTGCGTCTAAAAACCAAACTGTGGAATATTCCTCAGAGGTATTTTTTGCATTAATAACGTACCAGTCGGAAGCATACTCTCCGCTCTTGGCACGAATGTGGTATGTGCCGGGGCTTGTGAAGCTGACTTTGCCGTCCTCGGTCAGAGTGATACCCTCTGTTTCCTGAGCTTCCCACGAATAAGCGATATTCATTTCCTTATTGCTCTTGTCATATGCGTCAAACTGTAATCTGCCGTGAGTGTATACCGGCTCGTCATTCTCATCATATAATTCTATGGCAGGCTCTCCCTCAAGCATATCGGGTTCAGCACCCACAAGACCTGTATAGCTGCCGCTGATAACAAATGATGTATTCTCGTCAGCATCAACTATCGGCTCATCAGGTACTGTGATCGCGAGAGGCTCTTCATCACCTGCCTGAACAATACCTGTGATCTCAATCCAGTCGGAATAGATCCCGCTTTCAGGATCTCTGACACGAACATGGAAAACTCCATTCTTCGTAAAGTAAACACTATTATTCTCATCAAAGGCGATACCCTTCTTAGTTCTTTCCTGAGCCTCCCAGATATAGTCAACGTCCCTGCCTGTGCTGTCCTTGAAATCAACATCGAAGTAATCATCAAGATCATAGTGCTCTCTGCCGAACTTACCTGCAAGCTCCTCAGGTGAATACTTTGCGGTGATCTTCGGCTTTTTAGCGGTGTTCTCATCTTCCTTGACTGTGACCTTTACCATTGCAGTAGCGCTCAGATCAGAATTCTTGGTGTAGGTATTGGTATTTTCAGCAGTAGCGTAGCTGTTCTCATCGATCACATATTTGAGATAGCAGGTTCCTGCGGAGATCGTATTTATCGCTGTTTTCTTGCTGACAGAATTTGTATTCAGCTTTATGGGGGCGTTTTCCAATTCTATTCCGTTTTCATCAGTGACGATCCAGTGACCGTATGCGGGATTGAAGCCATAATAATCAGCCCTATACATATTCAAGCCTTTCAGATCGATATCATTTGTATAGGCTGTTTCACCGACAGTCAGAGCAAGCTCCTGTTTAGTGCTTTCAACGGATGTGAGAGGATAGAGTGGTGCAACAGGAGCAGCCACGGTATTGACTGTCTTTACCGTTTCTATCATAGTAGCACCGAAGCTTGACATCGGAATATTGTAAACGATTTTTTCTATCGGTGCGTATGAAGAAGACGTAGAATTCCACCATATCTCCCTATCACTATTATCTGGACGTTCCACAACACCTCTCTGATAGAGGTCTGCTCTTGCATCACCGTTTGTTGCGCCAAAGTGAGCGAGTGTGACAGTATTTCCTTTATATGATTGCAGTAATTCGACTGTATATTTGATCGCAACAGGGCAGTTATACTTCGTCGTCACAGTCGTAACGCCTTGGCTCTGTTTTATCATAGAATTCGTATATGGCGGCAGAGTGATAGAGACAGAGCTATCGGTACTTGAAGAATTTGAAAGGCTTTCACCCTTTTCCCAGCCGTTTTCGATAGCTTGTGTTGCTGAAAAAGATTCTTTGACCTCATATTCAGTAGCAACAAGGTTTAGTTTCTGAGTTGCTTCAATGCCCTCCGAGAATGAAAAGCTCTTTGAATGGCTGACAGAGTTGGAAAGGCTGTATTCCGTCGAAGATGAGAGGGACTGTGAGCCTGATACTTCCATTGCAGTGTCATTTTTGAGACTTGTTGCATAAGCAGGTGAATTGTCCACGCTCTCGATCCTTGTTGAAACATAGTTCGTTCCTTCGTTCTCAGGCATCAGTGTTACAACTTTGAAATTTGAAAAACGTACAGTATAAACATCGGTATCTCCACCTGGAATGGTATAATATAGATTTTTTTCAACATATCCGCCATCATCAGTATTCACCCACCTTGATGACGTTGTTATTACGTTTGCTGATCCCAATTCCGGGCGGGGGAAAAAACCAATTGCTGACTGCACGTCATCTGGATGACCTATACAGGTATGGGTTCCCGCAATTTTAGATGCGCCGACAATGCTGGATGCCAGAATAAGCCACATATCACCAATTGAAAAATCATTTGTTGACAAACATTCTTTCGTGGGAAATTGAGAATAATATTTAAAGCCATCAAATTTTCCGTCGATCAGGTCCTGATAAAACATCTTAGCACTGTCAGTATTCGTGGAATAGGTGTTGTAATAGGTCAGTCCGTTGCGCTCGACAGTTGCACCGACAGCGGCAGGCTCAGTTACTTCCTCCGCCGCACTCGCTACAATTGCCGTGCCTCCTGTCAAAAAGCCCCCGACGTTCGCAGGCGCAAAGCCTGCTACAAGAGCCAATGCCATGACGAATGCCGTTGTTTTCTTCCATGTGTGTTTCATAAGCTCGTTCCTCCTAAATTAGATTTTTTCATAGCAACTTATTTTGAAGTGAGTTGCACTTTTTCTGAATGAATAAACTGTCTACGTATAGTATATCATATTTTCGATAATATTCCAATAGTTTTTTTAAAAAATATTTTATCCTTTTGGTAAAAATAAACAAAGCACGTACAGAGTGTAAATTATTGCATGGTGAAACATAAAAAAACAGCCTATGTACCATTTAAATTGTACATAGGCTGAGTCTTCATCATGGAATCAGTTCTTACAGTAAGGTGCTTCCATATGAAGGGCATGAGATTTCAAGAGAAGATGATATCATTGCTTTTTCCAAGAAAAATATTTTTTCTGCGAAACAGATGATTATTGTCTGGAAGTTGAGTCTTCACCGGATAGAAACGCCTTTAACGGAGCTAAATCTTACATAAATGAAAGATTTAGATAATGAATTTGTCAGAAAAGTATGCTATAATATAATCAGCAAAAAAAGGAGGATCAGATATGCAACTACTCAGAGTTGAAAACCTCAGCAAGATATACGGTAAGGGCGAAAACGAAGTTAAAGCTGTTGACGGGGTTTCGTTCAGCGTGCCAAAGGGACAGATGGTGGCGATAGTAGGAGCAAGCGGTTCTGGCAAATCGACTCTGCTTCATATGATAGGTGCAGTAGACCGTCCCACTTCCGGAAAGATATGGCTTGACGGGCAGGACGTATTCAGTCAGAACAACAGAGAGCTGGCCATATTCCGCAGAAGGCAGATAGGTCTTATATATCAGTTCTACAACCTCATACCTGTACTGACTGCGGAAGAAAACATCACTCTCCCGCTTCTCATGGACGGCAGGAAGCCTGACCGCATACATCTCGAAAATATACTGGATATGCTCGGACTAAAGAAGCGCAGAGATCATCTTCCGTCTCAGATGTCGGGAGGTCAGCAGCAGAGAGTCTCTATCGGCAGAGCGCTTTTCACTTCGCCGCAGGTCATTCTTGCCGATGAGCCAACAGGCAATCTTGACAGCCAAAACAGCGCCGAGATAATGGAACTTTTCCGCAGGTCAAACCGTGAACTCAGGCAGACCATCATCATTATAACCCACGATGAAAAAATCGCTGCTCAGTGCGACAGGATAATCGTACTGCATGACGGCAGGATAATCTCTGACGAAGCAAATACCTCTGCTGAGGAGGCTGACGGCAATGAGATATGAAAACCTGCTTGCTTCAAGATACATACGCGCGCTGAAGCGTCAGTCAATTTTTACGGTCATAAGTATATCCGCAGCAATAGCTATAATCGCAATGATGTTCGTGCTTTACAGTGTTTTTATGGACTGCTTCCGGAAGGCTGTTTACAGCTCTTCGCCATATCATCTTGCACTGTACGGCGCAACCGGGGAACAGGCTGAGATCCTGCGTCAGGAAGAGCATATCAAGTCAGTCACGCTTGAACAGGATGACGACGGTACAGCGACGGCTTACATAATGTTCAGCAGTGACGTTGGCGACAGGGATAACTGGCTGCAAAAAGTTTCCATGCAAATGGGGGATTGGCAGCAGTTCAGAGACAGTCATGAATGGAACGACACACTTATGCGGATAGACTGTATAGGTGACGGTGCACATCTCTGGCGTCTGAGGATATTCTGCGTATTTTTTATATTTGCGGTAATGTTTGCATTAGCGCTGCGGCTTGTGGTAGATACAGCCTTTGAGATATCCTCAAAGGAACGTGAGCGTCAGTACGGTGTGCTGCAATCAATAGGAGCAACTCCGCAGCAGATAGTGAAGATAATCACACTGGAAGGAATGCGTCTGAGCCTGATAGCCATACCCTTCGGACTTACAGCAGGAGTTCTGCTTGCCTTTGGAATGTATAAAACAATGCTGGCGGCTGGACTTGCTGATGTGTTTATGGATATGTCCAGTGATGACCTGCATCTGTCTTTCTCAGTTGATCTGAAAATGCTGTTCATTTCGGCGGCAGTCGGGATCATCTGGGTATTCTTTTCTGCTTATGGAGTGGGAATGCGCGTCATACGCAAATCACCTATGGAAGCCATAACTGCCCGTGCAGACAATGTAGAAAAAGTAAAGAAGCGCGCGCTTTCGGGACTTCTGTTCGGCATATCCGGCAGTATAGCCTCACGAAATGCAAGAAGGCAGAAAAAGCGCTTTGTCATCACAGTTCTGACACTGACCGTTTCAATGACGTTGTTTGGGGTATTTACAACACTGACCGATACTATAGAACGCAGCATTTCCGAATGTCTCATTGACGAGACATTCGAGCACGGAAATGATTTTTCAGCAGCTATCGGAAACAGGATGAAGGGCATTTCAGCTGAAGCTGCTGCACAGGAACTTGCAGACAGTGGTCTGTTCAAGGATATTGGCATTAGTCAGGCGCAGAATCTTTGGACGGCGGACGGGGAGAATTGCTGTTCCGCAGTATATGTCAACAGGGAAGCATATGCTCAGATATTCGGGGATAATCAGCCTGTCAGCTACGATGAACTTGTCCGCACCGGCGGATATGTGATGAATCCGGCTTATGAAGATATGCTGTCTTATTCGTCAGGAAACGGTACTGTGCAGGTGCTCTCCGAGCGAATGGACATTCCGGAAGATATGAGATCAGAGGAGCTGGCAGTGATAATTAACGAATGTAAAACGGAAAAGCTGCCGCATACGATAAATGTTATCGGCTCATTTGTTCCCGGAGATAAGTATACATCAATAGCATTTTTCAGTGCTTTTGAGACTTATCAGAAATTAAAGGATGAATGGTTTGGCGAAAGCTTATGGGCGCCGACAGCTGATTTTTCGTATAACAGTGAAGTCTGCAATTATGCCAATAATAAAAAAGCCGATGAGTGGTTTGATTCGCATTCTGATATGATATATGTGGAAGAGAGTATCTATAAGGAAAAATGCGAGCTCCACAGCATTATGACCTCGATACGTACAGGTGTGCTTGTATTCAACGTGCTTATAGCACTTGCGGCTCTCATAAATCTGCTCAATATAATCTCGACCGGTATTGCCAACCGCCGCAGCGAGTTCGCGTCTCTGCAATGCGTCGGAATGACTGACAGACAGCTATACCGTATGTCGTTTATCGAATGTATGCAGTTCACTGTGACTGCGGCAGTATTTTCGGCTGTTTTATGCGGCGCTGTCATTTTAGGTACAGAATGCTTTCTGCCAAAGATACTGCTGAGCACTTACACAGATGAGAGCGGTGAGCTGCGGGATATGCTGGATGAGATCGTACATCTCGATCATATAACACCTTTTATCAGGATAGCTTTTGCTTCGATCGTATCATTCATTGCAGGCTGTATCACATCGTTTCTGATGCTCAGATCACACAATACCGCGAGCCTTTCAGATCAGATAAGAGGTACAGAGTTCAGAACAGTCATAAAGAAAGCAGGAGATAACTGAAAAGCTCTCACATACACAAACAAAGCGGACGGCTGAGACTGTCCGCTTGCATTTATATCCGCTGCGTGATATAATGAGTTGTCAGGAGGTGATGCTATGCCGAAAATACTGCTTATCGAAGACGATGAACAGCTCGCAGGATTCCTTATACGTTTCCTGAATTCCGAGGGATATACTGCATCCTATGCCAGCGGACAAAAAGACGGTCTGCGCCTGTTTGAAGAAAATAAATACGACTGTGTCCTGCTTGATATTTCCCTGAAGGACGGCAACGGCTACTCTGTATGTGCAGCTGTCAAAAATATGAACGACACGCCTGTCATATTCATCACTGCTTCGGCAGATGAAGCCTGTACCGTCGCCGGTTTTGAGATAGGTGCTGATGACTATATCGGGAAGCCATTCGGCACCCGTGAACTCCTTGCACGTATGAAGAATGTCATGCGCCGTCATACAAGATCTTCGCCTGTGCTTCAATGCGGTAATGTCACGATAGATCCGATAAAGGGCATTGTATTCAGAAACGGCTGTGAACTGACTCTCTCTGCGCTTGAATACCGCCTGCTGCTCGTGTTCTTCTCCAACAAGAACCAACTGCTCTCGCGCGACAGGATCGCTGAGGAGCTGTGGTCAATTACGAAGGAATTCGTCTCCGACAACACCCTGAGTGTCTACATAAAGCGGCTTCGGGAAAAAATAGAGGACGATCCGCAGTCTCCGCGAATTATAAAAACGATAAGAGGGCTCGGCTACAAGGCGGTGGACGAGTGATCAGCAGGAAAAGATGTCTCTTACACTTCGCCGTGACCGCAGCCGGTTCGGCTCTCTGTTTGTATTTCAGCTTCCCGTGTGCAATCATCGCCATTATAACGTCCGCACTGTTATTTGCATTAAACGAGATACAGTTATCAATGAGACAAAAACAGGTCATCAGGCTTTGTGACGACATTGACCGTATACTGCACGGTTATGATACGATACGTTTCGATGAGTACAAGGAGGGCGAGCTGAGTATACTTTCCGCAGAGATACATAAAATGACAGTAAGACTGAGAGAACAGAATTCTGCGCTGTTAAAGGAAAAGCAATCTGCCAAAGAAGCGCTTGAAGATATTTCCCATCAGCTCCGCACTCCGCTGACATCTGTCATGATGATACTCGGTCTTATGCGTTCGCACGGTCTGACAGAAGAGAACCGAATGCAGTACCTGCGTGAGCTGTATGAACTTCTCGCACGAATGAAGTGGCTCATAGAAACTATGCTGGGTTTATCAAGGATAGAAGCCGACGCAGTAAAGTTCAAAAAAGATAATGTCTCCTGCCGCGAGCTTATCAGAAGCTCCGCAGAGACAGTCTCAGTTACCGCCGAACTGAAAGGCGTGGAAATAAAAACCATCATCGACGGAGAGCCTTTCTTTATCGGAGACCTACACTATACTTCCGAAGCTGTTGTGAATCTTCTGAAAAACGCCATTGAACATACTCCCCCGGGAGGTACGATCACGATAAGATCCTGCGGCAGCAGCCTCTCCTCAGACATCGTTATATCCGACACCGGCGAAGGGATACCGGAACAGGAACTCCCGCATATCTTTGAACGTTTTTACCGTTCCTCAGAGTATACTAAGAACGGCTACGGCATCGGACTGGCTTTCGCAAAGAAAGTTATCACAGCTCAGGACGGCAGCCTGAAAGCTTCAAATCAGGTTACAAACGGTGCTGTGTTCAGGATAAGTTTCTATAAAACTGTAATATAAAAACGGTCTCCCGTAAGAGACCGCTGCTTTTTATTATACTGCCTGCCGGCGCTTGTCAAAAAGTAGTAAAGTTGGTGTAACCTTTTCACGAGCCTAGAATCAGTGATAACTATACCATCAAATCCGAGATCATTTCTGAGAATATCGGTTATAATCGTTTTTGAAAGTGTTGCCGGAATATTGATCTCTTCACCTGTCGAAAATGAAGTGTATGTTTCTTTTTCGATCTTCGGGAACTGGATATGAGCAGTCATTATCATATCCGTTCCGGCTTTAATAGCGGCATCATAAGGATAGAGCTCCATATTTTTCAGTTCATCATAGTTCTTATTGATGAGCGGAAGTCCTGTATGGCTGTCGGTATCAGTATCACCATGACCGGGAAAATGCTTGCAGGTAGTGATAACTCCTTCGCTCTGGAGTCCCTTTAAATAGCTTGCCCCCATTTCACTCACGATCTTAGGATCAGACGAGAATGAACGAACATTTATTACAGGATTTGCAGGATTATTGTTTACATCAAGAACCGGAGCCAGATCAGTATTAATACCGACCGACTTCATCTCATTCCCGAGTATCTTTGCATTTTCTTCGGCAAGTGCCGGATCACCGGCCGCACCATTAGCCATATTGCCGCAGGTAAGAGTTCCTGTTGCGATACGGTATATCGAACCGCCCTCCTGATCTGCACATATCAGCATCGGGATACCGCATTCACTGCTTAATGCAGCCTGCTGTATCTGGTCAGTAAGCTCAGCACACTGTTCAGCACTTTCAATATTTGGAGCAAACAGTGTAACACCGGAGAAATTATGTTCCCGGATCAGCTTTGTAAGTTCCGGATTCAGCGAAGTAAGGTTGTCCTGCTTCTCGCCTCCGGTCCAGGGACGCAGAGTAATTGCGATCATCTGCTCAACCTTTTGCTTTGTTGTCATTTCAGACAGCATTTGGTCTACGGTCTTTTCGCTGGCTGTATCCGCTTCATTCCGGTCATTGAGAGCGCTGTTGCTGCTGCACTCAGAATTGCAGTTAATCTTGATTTATTCATATTCCACTCCTCCTGACAAAGTCTTAGCATAGGCTTTGTCTTATATAATATATTATCATTTTACCATTAATACTTACATTTTTTGCGAACAAAATGTTAAGATTCAGAATTATTAATATAGATTTTTAAATGTAATATTTAGTAAAATTTAACAAACGAACAAAAAGCATCTATCCAGAATAATTAATCGCCTTCATCCTATATCCTGTCATGAGCATAAAGAATACGTGAAATATTAACCGCTCTGATATATTCTGTATGTATCAACGCAGTATTCATTTGTTATCCTCCAGCTCCTTCACAGATCCATTCTGAAAGTCCAGTTTCTGATAGATTTTTCTTTGTATGCAAGCGTTTCTTCTTTAACAAGTGAGAAGCCGTTTTTAATATAAAAGCCAACGTTTTTCTCAGAATTGGTAGTTACAGTAATTAAATCTCCGCCATTGGATCTTACCAAAGGGATAAGGAAATCCTGTATCACACCTGTTCCGATTCCCCTGCTCTGATATTTCGGATCAACGGCCAGAAAATACAAATGCCAACGGGGTTTGGTAATGCTTTTAACAACAGTTTCCGTTTTATCTGACAGTTCCATATACTTTAGGGTGTCTGTAAGCCCTATCCTCGCTATAACACCTGCCATTCCACTTACAGCATAATCCCAGAAACCAACTGTTTTGTCAGACGGTTTCTCAACGATCACGATAACTGTAACCTTTCCGTCAGCAACACCTACATAACAGTCATACTTGCGGATAGTGGCTTTGAATATTCCTTTCATCAGAACCTCATAAAAACTGCGCAGCTTTATTTCTGACTTGAACCGGTCTTTAAAAACTCCCCAAAATAGAGGATAGTTAACAAAAGACTCTGTGAAAACCTTTAATGCCTCAGCTTCATACGAACTGTCATACTGTTTATACTCAACCTTATTCATATATGTTTACCATCCTTTCACTACCGGGAATCAGACTTGCATCTATTTCATTGCTTTATCAGTATCGAATTATAAGATTTTCCAAACGGCCATACCATCTTCGTCTCATGTACTGCTGTGGTCATTAGTGCAATTAGTTTTTTGTTTCGTCTGCCTCCAGAATCAAACATATGCTTAATGGCATTGATAATACTCAGAATGTCTTTTTCCTTAACCTGCAAGGAATTATCGCATCAGCCGAACATACAAGCAGACACAAATGACATCCGACACATTTTTTACCGTTCAGCTTAGGTCTGCGGCCTTCAAATCTAATAGCCTGATGTCCGCCGTCACTGCAGGAGATAAAGCATCTTCCGCAGCCGATACATTTTTCAGCATTGAATTCAGGGAAAAGTATCGTATTTCTTTCAAGGCCGTCTGTCGTATCACTTACCTTATCAAGTCCTGAGCCTATGAGTTCCTTTATTGATTTTATGCCTCTCTGAGTAAGATAATAGTTCAGTCCGCTTTTAAGCTCATCTATTATCCTGTACCCATACTGCATTACAGCAGTCGTTATCTGTACTGAACCCGCCCCGAGGAGAATGAATTCAAGAGCATCCTTCCATGTCTCTATACCGCCCATTCCGCTGATATGGCGTCCATTAAGACCGGGAGCGTGACCAAGTTCTGAGATAAATCGCAGCGCTATGGGTTTGACAGCATTTCCGCTGTAACCGCCAACAGCCGATTTCCCGTTTACATCAGGTGACGAAACATAGGTGACCGGATCGACCGAGGTGATACTCTTGATAGTATTGATCGCAGCTATTCCGTCCGCACCGCCGCGGAATGCCGCTTCAGCTGCCGGCAGCATACTTGCAACATTAGGCGTAAGCTTCGCTAATACAGGTACAGTGGTTTTCATTTTTGCTGCTCTTGTATATTTTTCCACAAGTTCAGGCACCTGTCCGATATCTGAGCCTAATTCTTCCTCCTGCATATTAGGACATGAAAAGTTGAGTTCAACAGCATCCGCACCGTTTTTCTCACATAATTCAGCAAGACTCATCCACTCCTCCTCATCCTGCCCCATTATCGATACCATAATGAATTTTGAAGGATAATCGCTCTTTAAACGTTTTATAACAGCCATATCTTCCTCAACAGTGTTGACAGAAAGCTGCTCGATATTCTTGAATCCTGCGAGCGTGCCATTATCGCTGGTAACTGCCGAAAAACGCGGTGAAGTCTCAAGTATATCCATCGAACAGACAGTTTTATAGCACGCTCCTGCCCACCCTGCCTCAAAAGCTCTTGCACACATATCATAACCGGATGCAACTACTGATGACGACAGCAAAAACGGATTTTCAAGCGGGATACCACATATGTCACATTTCAGTGCATCTTCATTTTCCGGAAGCGTTGTTCCAGCCTGAGGGCGCACCTCATTAATCAGCCTGCTTATAAGTTCTCTGACAGGCACGTTCCCCCTTCTGACACACTGTTCCTCACACGGTGCATTGCAGTTAAAACAAGGTGTATTCTCAGGCAGCTTCAATGCCGCAGTGTTCTGATTATCAAACCAAACGCTTAACAAAGCTTTATCCGGTTCGAGCGCTTTACAGGCGCTGCTGCAAGGCGCATCATAACAGAGTATGCACGATATCATATCACTTCTTTTTAACATAATTATTCACCTCTGATCGATCATATATTTTATCATTTTTATTATATCATAATACAGTGAATATTTAATATATTTTTTATGAACGTTTTAAACGATTCGTTGATATGCAAATTGATTATCCCACTCGTATTAACATTTTATCTGCTGCCATCGAAAAAGTCCACATAAGATGTATTGAACTGGCAAGTTATTTTTTTGAGTCGATAAATCCACTGATTATTATAAGTCTTGTTAAACTCTGTTCAGAACTATGCCGCCTGAAATGAAGTCAATGTGCAGACAACTAATAGATGACGGCTTGCTCGAACCCGACCTTGCTGCAAAGCTCAACCGCGCTTTCAATATAAAGTGAGCTTATTCACGTTTTTCATCCCAGAGCAACGTCAAGTGCCATCATTATCGTGAATCCAACTGAAAACATAACTACTCCCATGTTTGAACGCTCGCCCTCATGCATTTCGGGTATAAGCTCCTCAACTACTACATATATCATAGCACCAGCCGCAAAGCTCAGAATATATGGCATTGCAGGTATTATAACTCCTGCAAGGAATACCGTAATGACTGCGGATATGGGTTCAACAACACCTGAAAGCACACCGTCAGCAAAGGCTCTGCACTTGCTCTTGTTCTCTGCGTGAAGAGGCATGGAAATAATTGCACCCTCAGGAAAATTCTGTATTGCTATACCCATTGCAAGTGCAAAGGCAGTTCCTGCGGTTATGTCTGCCGAGCCCGAAAGATAGCCTGCATATATAGCTCCCACAGCCATTCCCTCAGGAATATTGTGAAGCGTTACTGCAAGTACAAGCATCGCTGTTTTTGAAAGCTTGCCTGAGCTTATGTCGGCTTTGGCAGCATTGTTGTTTAATCGCGGAATGATATGGTCAAGCAGCATAAGGAACAATATTCCGCCCCAGAATCCTGCCACAACAGGAATGAACGACAATCTCCCCATTTGCTCTGATTGTTCTATGGCCGGAATAATGAGGCTCCATACTGATGCCGCCACCATTACACCGCCTGCAAAGCCAAGAAGGGCTCGCTGTACTCCCCTTCCCAGCTCATGCTTCGTAAAAAACACACAGGCAGCACCTAATGCTGTACCAATAAACGGGACAAGTATCCCTATAACTGCATTTCTTATCATGTATATGTTTCCTTTCCCACCAATT
Source organism: Ruminococcus flavefaciens (assembly GCA_015067005.1). GTDB lineage: Bacteria > Bacillota > Clostridia > Oscillospirales > Ruminococcaceae > Ruminococcus > Ruminococcus flavefaciens_AA. Next base: position 33,873 of record SVNH01000011.1, on the reverse strand, counting down.
GCAGTAAAACCGGCTGTAAAACAACCGCCTGTTTCATAGTATTGCATTGATATGAAAAAGGTTCATGGACATAATATCGCAGCTGCGCTGTTGTCTGCTCTGCTCTGACTTTTTTGCACACTAAGCCGTCGTAAACGGCGGCTCATGAGATTTTCAGAAATTATTTTTTTAAATTCAGAAATTTATGTCACATTTCATTTTTTCGCTCCGATTAGTATTTATGAACGTTCAATTTAGTTTTGAAACCTATACATATAAAGGAGTAACAATTATGAAAAAGTCAATTATTATCACACTTGCAGTCACACTTTGCGCACTCACATCATGCGGAAAGGACAATGTCTCTTTCCCCGAAGCTGCTACTTCACCAGCCGATAAACCAAACGCAGTAGCTATTTCTGCAGAAATAACAACAGAACTCACCTCTGCTAAACCGTCAGAAACTACTGTCACAAGTGTAACAAATGATACCACTATTGTCTCTGCTGAGACAAATAACAAAGAAGCTCAGGTAACAGACACAAATACTGTCGAAACTCCTACTATAATAACAGAGCATAATCATGTAGTTCGTTTGCTTTTTCAATGACAAACTCTCTATTTACAGTGTTTAATTTCGTTAATCTCGATTATTCAGAACAGATCCAGCATGCTGTCGAGATAGATCTCTTCACGAACAGTAAGCTGGTATTCCGGCTTTATGAGATAATAAAGCAGAAATTCGAGATTGACAGCACTTCCGAGTCCTCTGCCTTCTATTTTGAAATCAGAAAAACCAAGAGGCAGATATGTGTTGATTATATCATCTATACTGATAAATCCTGGATTTTTCATTGCCTTTGAAAATCGGTATCCGTCTTTGGCATCAGGTGCCGTACAGATATGATCGGTACAGTTCTCTCCGAGATTTTTCCGGCTGACATTTTCATAGCAAGTTTTTCTGTCTTTGCAGTTAAACGAGCAGCATTCATTGCACAATAATTCGACCTTATCCTTCTGAACCTGCGAGAGTGTATCAAGTTTATCGTATAGCTTATTCAGCCTGAAATCAGGAACAACATATTTAAAATCACTCCGCTCCGTTTCTTTTATAAACTGATCAAAATCGGTCTGAACCTTTGTAGTTGAGGAAACGAAATAAAGGTCAGGATAATTATTTTTAATATATTCAAGCAGAAGGTCCGAATGGATTATCACGCCGTTCTGTACGCCATTGCTTCTGGAAAAGAGCTCACACAGAGCATTGCATTTTCTGTCGGTGAGATGTTCAGGTTTTAAAAGTGAATTGCTGAAAGTGAGCCTTGAAGAAATACCGTATTCGTTTATAAGTGCGAGTACATCTTCAGCTTCACATTCGCCGAATCCAGCACGTCCGCCGCCCCATATGCAGTCTGCCGGAGCACCGTAGACAGACGCTATTTCGCACCAGTCGTGGAAATATTCCCGATGCTCACGATACAACGGCAGAAACGCTCTGTACAGGTCATAGAACTCAAACAGCCCCGGAAGATGAAAATATGCTTTATTTTTTGAAGTATTTTCCATATGTGATCATATCTTCCTATAAATTATAATTCTTCAAAGCTGACTTTGGTTTAGTTCAGCGATGATATTATTTGCTTTTTTGATCTGTTTGAAAAAAATGATATAGTAGACAAAAGCACTTGCAAAAAACGGTATCGTGACCGATAAAAGCATTTGCCACATAGCGTTAGTGGCAGTTCCTGCGATGATATCGGTTACTTTTACAAAAGCTACAGTTGCTCCGATAACGCCTGCATACTGTCCTATCAGAACGGGTATAAACGGAAAACGCTGAAGATAGAAATGCAGTGCAAGTACCGCGGTTATTATAACTGAAAACGCCAGACAGGTGAAAATGTTACCGGTATAATGAACGTCAGTAAATCCTGCAATTTTCTCGATGAGTAGCTTTCCGCAGACTATCAGCGTGAAGCTGATGCAAACTATAGATATGAAATTTTTCTTGTTTATCAGCTTCATTTTTTGTTTCTCTCCTTTATCTTTTCAAGTTCCGAGAGGAACTCTTTTTTGTATCCGCGGTTCATTATGAGTTTTTCACCATTTTTGAGAAATATGACAGTCCTCATGTTCAAGTCACCTTGAAGGTGGTCTATCTTGTAGACGTTCACGACTGCGGAACGGCTTATTCGTATAAGTCCTGCATCTGAATACATTTCGAGGACGTTATTCAGCGTCAGACGCATTTCAATGCACATTTTGTCGGTGTATGCGAAAGTCTTTCTGTCAACTGTCTCGAAATACAGTACTTCCGTAACAGGAACAGAAACGTGTTTTTCTTCACAGCTTCCCTCAACATTTGAAAGTGTGGTATCAAGCCGGGAAATGAGCTCTTTTGTTTCATCGTCTATCTTATCATAGTGGAGTTCAAGATAGTTTTCTTTCAGTTCGTGTTCTTTTGTCTTAATGAATCTCATTCTTTTTCCTTTATAAAATGAATATTATGCAAAGCAGAGCGTATGTGAGCTTTGCCTTTCTGTTGGTGAGCAGGTAAACGCTGCCGAGAACAAGTCCGCAGAATGCTGTGAACAATCCTGCTGTTAATGAACCCTTGCTCCACCAGTGTCCCAAGCCCCATGTGAGAGCTGCGATAATGCCGCCGTAAGGAATACTCTCCTTGCCAAACCATACCTCGCAGGCTTTCTGTCCGCAGACGATTATCAGCATTACGAGGAATACCTCAACAAAGTAGTAGATATACTGAAAGATGAACAGCAGAAGTCCCTTATGTTCGAGCTCAGTCAGGACCTTGCTTCCGTTCCAGTCTATCCATGTGGATATCAGGCAGACTGTAACTCCCACAGCAATACATATCCACTGCCACGGACGTATCTTCTTGTCAGTTTTCGGGAAAAGCTCATAGCCTTTCTTCTTAGTGATCCGGCATATGTAAAATGCGAATGCTCCCCATATGATGTATGTCAGCACCCAGTGAAGAATGCTCTGCCATGTGTTAAATTCCTTTATGTTGCAACGATAAAGATTCTGCTCTATAACGAATGCGAGTACGCCCTCCAACCCCAATGCAAGAAATGCTGTAAGTGCGTATGTGAGGATATCAAGTCCTTTGAGGAATCTTCCTTTTTCTTTCTTGACAGGTGCTGTGACAGCTAATGTGTTTTTCATGGTTAATGCTTCCTTTCGTTTTGGTATGTCTGAATTATATCCGAAAAGAAGCCTTTGGTCAATACATTTGTGCGTGAACTGCATTCAGAAGTGCGCCAACTGCAATTACATTTTTATTATCTTCCAAACAGCTTTGAAAAAAAGCCTTTGTTCTTTCTTGTGTCAGGGCTATTTAGTTCATCACGGCTTATCTGTGGTATTTTTATCACCGTTTCTCTGTCAAGATGAACATTGAACATATCATAGTATCCGAGCCCATGCTTATAGGCTAATTCTTCGATCCTATCAAAGGCCTCGTCCGACACTGAATATGCAATCCCCATATATATCAGGTCGTCATCTATAGTGTAGTCTATCAGCTTGTTTTCAAGCTCGGGATCGTTTTCAAGTTCATCATCAGTAGGAGCATACTCTCCGTTCATTGAGGGATGCTCCTTAACAAGCTCCATAAAGAAATCTACAAGAGGCTGTGATGTCCCTTTGATGTCGTTATAGTCTCTGTCCGAATTCCATTCGCTCTTTTTGTAGAACCATTTCAGGAACTCCATAGGCTCTGTCGGAGCTTTGCTTTTATCAAATACAAGTATATCTACGCTCATTTTTCACCTATCCTAACGTTTTATCTTCGTCCCATGTAGAATAACAATTGCCATAATACTGTAGCTCAGGGTTCAGAATAAACTTCCCATTTGCTCTTGATAATAGAGGATAAGTTCCTTCAGGAGCATAATTGATATAATCATAGTCAACTGTATTGTCATTGCTATACTGGTAGCGTTCATACACTATCTGAAGCCGATCTGCATAGTATTCCTCATCAACAATCTCATTTTTGAAATGCGTAACATAAGAATATGTAGGATAAAAGCCACCGATAGAAGAAAAAGGAAAAAGAAATCGTTTATCCTCTTTATAATAAGCAATAAAGACAACGTCTACTCTGCCTTTTACATAGCTTTCGACTCGTACAAGTTTGTCTTCTTTTTTATACAGTTTACAATAATTCAAAGTCCCTTTCCTAATACTATTCTTCTCTCTTAACTTCCGTCTATTGCACTCAAGTACTTGCCTAAGTCCTTGCTGTACACCGATCCTTGTGTCATTTTTATTAGCAATATATGTAATCTCGTCATAATCACTTACACTTATTTCAGAATATTTGAAGTTTTCCCTAAGTTCGTTGACTTCTTTGAGCAAATGTTGAAGATATTTAAAATCTATATCCATTTTTTACCTCTATCACTTGGGATATACGCTGTCACAGATATACTTCACAGGCACTTCTTCGGTACACCAAACCTCATTTTCGGTAACGCCGAACCTATATCCGTCTTTGTTCATCTCAGATGCTGATATTTTCAACACAACAGGTATCTTGTGCCAGCGCTCTGCAGACTGCCAAGCTTTACTTATATCAGCATGCATATGTACAGCGTGTCTCGCCATCTTCTTTATAGCTCCGCTATCTTCAATAGCTTCGAGAGCCTTTGTAGTCGTTCCGTGATAAAGAAACTCAGGCGGTTCGCAGTATTCCAGCTCAGGCTCTACCAAGGGAACAGAATGTCCCTGACAGCACTTGATCTTCTCGTGCTTTTCATCATATCTGTAGCGTCCCTTGTTGTCTTCGGCTACTATCTGTTCCAGCAGTTCACTATCCAGCTTATAGCTACTATGACGGTTAACGCCGTCTATGAGCCGTTCTACTGATACCCAGCCATGTGAATCCATGTCCAGCTCCGCTTTCTCAGGTTGATGTCTGAGGAGCAAACACAGATATTTCGATAATTCATTCATTTTCTCACCTCATTACTTGTTATTTCATTTATTCTAAATTTAGTATAACATAATAATGCCTTAAAAGCAATAGAAATCTCGTATTATAAATCACTCCCTGTGCATATAACACAGGGAGTTTTCTCACTTTATACGTAAAAAAAGCACCAACTGAAGAAGTTGATGCCACAGGTATTCGTATTGATTTTTCAGAAACAATTAACAATGATGATATAGATCAATATTATAAGTTAGAACTTAATCCTCAGGATTACGATAAAGCATTAATGTTTTTTAATGACTATAATAATTTAATAGATTCTGTTAACAAATATAATGATAGTACTGATTTCGACAAACTAAAAATCTTAAATAAAGCAAAACAATGCTTTATTAATAAATGGCTACGCGATGTTAATTTTGACGATCAGCAAGCAGATAGTTTATATAAGTTGCTCATCTTGAAAGTAGAATCTAATAAAAAAATTGATATTTATACTATCAAGCAGTATGTTAAACATATGCGTCTTTCTACTAACTCTCTTAGTCAATATTCAACATCAGCCAAATATAAAATGCCACAATTTTCAATATTTCCATCAACAGGAAACAAAAAAGAACAAAAAGAATCAGTCACAATAGAAACCAAGGAGAATACTGACACCCAAAAATGATGTTTATAATAATTATAACTAATGAATCTGAATGTTGAGTACCATTCGTTATTACATATATTATTTTATGAAATAATACTCGGCTCACATTTTCCGCTTATAAATAAGCATTATTATTAAAAATCATTTTACACATACTCAAAAAACAACGAAAAGGCAGCCACTCGGGCTGCCTTGCTTTCTCTTTATATAAGCTGAACGAATTTCAAAGATGTGTCAGCTATCAATTTTTTTATCTCCTCTTCAACATCAAGATGCATGAGATATACATGAACTCCGCTGTCCGAAAGCTTTATGAACTCAGGCAGCATTTCTTTCAGATGCAGGTGAACCGCACTTTTGTAGTACGCGGCTTCTGTATAAAGGAAAGAACCTCTTTTCAGCAGCGGCTTGAAAGGTTCAAGTGTTGCCGTATCACCGGTGTAGACAACGTTATTTCCATGGATATTCAGATGATATCCGAAGCATCTGCCATCTAACGGCTTAACATGAATAGTGGGCACAGCCGCAACGAACCACTTCTTGTTCAGCTCGTCTGCGGTAATGATATCGAACCACTCCTGCTCGCAGCCCTCTATCCTCATAAGCAGCAGGAGCAAGTCGTCTCTGACCTCTGCGGACGGTGCAACTATAGTCACTTTTTTCTTCAAATAGCTTGCAAACCACACATATTGCAGCATTGTTCCTACGCCGCCGCTGTGGTCGCCGTGAGTGTGAGTGATGAGGATATAGATATTGTCATACCGCTCCCAGTTCATCTTCTTGACCTTCTGATACGACGTCGCAGGACAGTCAATAAGTACAAGCTCATTATCCTCCACAAAGAAAGCAGAATTATGCTCATCTGCAAAAGCTGAACCTCTGCCTAAAAACAAGAGTAAATTGTCATTTTGTATCTCGGTCAGCAGTTCAGAAATATGGTCTCCCACATTTTCAATAGTACTGTGACTTCCGTGAACTGTCTTCACAGTAACGGACAGCTTAACACAGTTTTGGTAATTGTCAGGAAGAATAGTATCCTTGTCGCTGCACAGAGTGTAAGCACGTTCATTCTGAGTGATTACAGACATTTTACGATACTGCTCCACATAGTCAGCAGGTATACCCGAACTTGTGATGATCTCCAGCTCATGTGGATAATAGCATGGATTTGTAAGTATACACGGACGCTTGAACTTTCGGCTCAGCTTGTCAGCATACATACCTCCGAGGCTTTGTCCCACAAAAATAAAATCATCTGTATCCACCATATCTGAAAAACATTTCATCAGTTCCTCAGGAGAAGTATTTATATAATCTATCTTCGGCGAAATTATATCCTCCGATGAAAAAATGTTACAAAGTGCCTTGTAGTTCTTGTTATCGGCTTCTCCCATGAACCCGTGTAAATTCAGTATCTTCATAATCTGCCTCCTGCGTTTTTCTATATTATATCACATCACAAAGGCATTTACAATATCTGTGAAAAATGATATAATAAAGCTAACAAATCTTCGGAGGGGCAAAATGAAAGTAGTTATCGCAATAGATTCATTCAAAGGCAGTCTTTCATCGCTGGAGGCTGGCAGAGCTACTGCTGAGGGGATACATCGTTTATTCCCTGACGCAGAAACTGTAATAAGACCTGTCGCCGACGGAGGTGAGGGAACGGTCGATGCTCTTGTCGCAGGGCTGAACGGACAGCTGCGTGAAACGGAAGCCACTGCCCCTCTCGGCAGAAGAATAATTGCAAAATACGGAGTTCTTCCGGATAACATAGCAGTTATAGAAATGGCTGCTGCTTCGGGGCTGACACTACTTTCTGAGAATGAACGTGATCCAATGCACACAACCACCTATGGTACAGGTGAGATGATACTCGATGCTCTACATCATGGCTGCCGGAACTTCATCATCGGTATCGGCGGAAGTGCAACGAATGACGGCGGTGTCGGCTGTTTGCAGGCTCTTGGCTTTGGTATGCTCGACAAAAACGGTCAGCAGGTCGGATATGGTGCAAAGGGTCTTTCTCAGCTTGCGGAGATAAATGATACTGACGTTGTACCGGAACTGAAAGAATGCCGCTTCCACATTGCCTGCGATGTTACTAATCCTCTCTGCGGCGAGAACGGATGCAGTGCAGTATTTGCTCCGCAGAAGGGCGCTGACGCTGAAATGATACGCATTATGGACAAATATCTCGGCAATTATGCTGAGATGACAAAGAGATATAATCAGGCAGCCTCTCCTGATACGGCAGGTGCGGGTGCAGCAGGCGGCCTGGGATTTGCACTTATGTACTACCTTAATGCAACGCTTGAATCTGGAGTTCAACTCATCATGCGGGAAACTAAGCTCGAAGAATCTATAAAGAACGCAGATATTGTCATCACGGGCGAAGGCTGCCTCGACAGTCAGTCCGCTATGGGAAAAGCTCCGGTTGGAATTGCGACAATTGCTAAGAAATACGGCAAGCCTGTTATTGCTTTCAGCGGAGCAGTCAAAGACAGCACTGAGCTTTGCAATCAGCTCGGTATAGATGCATTCTTTCCGATATTAAGGCGTGTATCAACTCTTGAACAGGCAATGGACAAGTCTAACGCCTATAATAATCTTGCAGATACGGCAGAGCAGGTTTTCAGAACTATAAAAACATTTTCAAAGTGAGGTAACAGCTATGCAATCATACAGAATAACTGCTGACGAAGCGAAAGAACGGCTTGAAAACTGAAATCTTGAATACGTTTATACCAACAGGTTCGTCTGCGATACATCTATCGAACATCTAAAAAAGTTCAGCGAAAATGGTCAGCAGCCCTATGCGATAATCATTACCTGCTCAGATTCGAGAGTTGTTCCGGAACTGATATTTTCGGCTGGTATCGGCGATCTTTTCGTCATAAGAGTTGAAGGCAATGTTATAGATTCACACCAGCTCGGCAGTATCGAGTACGCAGCTGAACACCTCGGCACGGGGCTTATCGTCGTCCTTGGTCACGACCACTGCGGAGCTGTTGACGCTTCAATTAACCATGAGCCGGACGGATACATCAAGTATATCACCGACGAGATCGTCAAGGCTATCGGCAGCGAAAAGGACGAAGTCAAGGCCTGCTGCCTCAATGTGAAGCACAGCTGTGAGATCATCGAGCACAGCCTGCAGATACAGAAGGACGAGCGCGAATACGGTCTGAAAGTTCTCGGTGCTATCTATCACCTTGAGAGCGGTGAGGTCGAGTTTTTATGAAAACAGCGCGGAATTTGCGCCGAAATAAATATCATATAATCAGGAGGAAAAAACATGGACGCTATCACAAATATGCTCACAAGAAGAAGTATCAGGAAGTACAAATCTGATATGATACCAAAGAATATTATCGGGAAGATAATCGAAGCCGGAACCTATGCTCCTACGGGAATGAACAGGCAGTCCCCTGTCATTATTGCCGTTACGAACAAAGAGCTCCGCGACCGTCTTTCTGCGCTGAATGCAAGAATAATGGGAGTTGATACCGATCCTTTCTACAACGCTCCGGTCGTACTGATCGTACTTGCAAATAAAGAGTTCCCCACATACCTGTATGACGGAAGCCTTGTCATGGGAAACCTTATGAATGCCGCCCATGCTTACGGCATTTCAAGCTGCTGGATACACCGTGCAAAGGAGGAATTCGCGTCTGAGGAAGGTAAGGAACTTCTCAGAATTCTCGGTATCAACGGAGACTACGAAGGAATAGGTCACTGTATTCTTGGATATGCTGACTGTGAAGAACCTGCTGTCACGCCGCGCAAAGAAAACTACGTTTACTGGGCAGAATAAAGCCTGAAAAAAGGAGAACTCAATGCTCGAAACAAGAAGGCTGAAAATCTATGCTGCATCTCAGGATATCATGGAACAGTTCATTGAAGCGCAGACTGTTGATGTCCTGAAAGCTGCTTACACAGAAATGCTGAACGGCTGTCTGGAGCATCCCGACCAGTGGGAGTGGTATGCGATCTGGATGATTGAACTGAAAGACGGCGCACATATCGGAGAACTCTGCTTCAAGGGGCTTTCTGCGGACGGCGTTGCAGAGATCGGATACGGTATCAATGAAGAATATCAGAGCAACGGTTATGCGACAGAAGCGGTGAGGGCAGTATTGGAGTGGGCGTTTACGTATCCAGAGGTCACCGCAGTGGAAGCGGAGACTGATTCTGATAATACTGCGTCAAAAAGAGTGCTTGAGAAATGCGGATTTACTCTCAATGGAGCAATCGGCGAAGAAGGACCGAGATGGGCTGTTTCCAAGCGATGAATAATTAGAGGTAAAAACGTATGATAAGAGTTATGTTTGTGTGTCATGGCAATATTTGCAGGTCTCCAATTGCTGAGTTTGTAATGAAAAAGCTGGCGTCAGCCGCAGGCTATTCCAATGACTTTTACATTACTTCAAGTGCGACAAGCACGGAGGAGCTTGGCAATCCTGTTTATCCGCCTGCACGTTCCGAGCTTGCAAAGCACGGCATAGGCTGTACAGGAAAGACTGCCGTACAGCTTAAAAAGTCCGACTACGATAAATACGACTATTTCATCGGTATGGACACCGCTAATATACGCAATATGAACCGAATTTTCGGCAGTGATAAAGAAGGAAAGATATACAAGCTCCTCACCTTTGCAGGCAGGAGTGATGACGTTTCCGACCCGTGGTACAGCCGTGATTTTGGTACAGCTTACGCCGATATAGAAGAAGGCTGCAAGGGGCTTCTCAAACAACTTATGGAGCAATTATGAAGGAAATAACGATAATTGACAACAGCTTTGCGCTTGCAGGCTTCACGTCCGGAAATGAAGGTATATGGTCAAGAAACGAGCCATCTGATCCACCGACAAATGATTATACAGCGCTCAGCGAAAGACTTGAAATACCGCTGTCACGTTTTATCCGTCCCTATCAGGCAGGCGGCGACAAAGTCGAAATAGTCGGTGCTGAACATGGCAGTTCGGGTGTTATCAAGGGCAACGATCTCAAAAAGGTTGACGGACTTATCACCGCTGAAAGGGAACTTGTTCTGAGCATTATTGCCGCCGACTGCGTACCCGTTTATCTGCTTGATAAAAAGGTTGGAGTCGTAGGACTTCTTCACTGCGGTTGGAGATCTGCGGCTGGAGCGATCATACATAACGCAGTCAAGCATATGAAAAAGTTGGGAGCCGTTCCGTCTGATATACAGGTAATAATCGGTCCCCACATCTGCGCGGAGTGCTATGAAGTAGGAGAGGAAGTCCGTACTGAGTACGTCAAAGCATTTGCGCCAAAAGAGCTTGAAAGTGTATTTAAGCAGCGTGAAGGAAGGCTGTATCTCAGCTTATTGGAAACTATACGTCTTAAAGCTATAGCTGAGGAAATTCCTGAAAAAAACATATCTTTCCTTAACGACTGCACCTGTCACGATACTTCATATTTCTCATACAGACGTGGCGACAGAGGCAAACAGAATCTTGCACATATTATGATGAAATAAAGGAAGGCAAAACACAATGAAACTACTAATTATCAGACACGGTGATCCTGACTACACCATCGACTCGCTGACCGGAAAGGGACACCGAGAAGCTGCATTGCTTGCAGAACGTATCGCTCCAATGGATATTGCTGCTTATTATGTCTCACCGCTGGGCAGAGCGCAGGCTACCGCTGAGTATACATTAAAGAAATGCGGACGCACAGCGGAAACTCTTGACTGGCTGCACGAATTTGACCGTAATCTTATCATTGGTCCTGACGGTCAGCGGCGCATTCCGTGGGATATGCTGCCGCAGGACTGGACCGCTGTTCCCGAATATTATGATAAGGACAAGTGGACTGACGTTCCCGTTATGTCCGAAGCGGATATGAAAAACGGCGCAGTTTATGTTCAGAACGGACTGGACACACTGCTTGCAAAGCACGGCTATGAACGTTCCGGAAACTGCTATAACGCAGTCCGTCCCAATGAGGATACAATCGCACTGTTCTGTCATTTTGGAGTTGAATGTGTGATGCTCGGACATCTTCTTGGTATCTCTCCTATGGTTCTCTGGCATGGTTTTATCGCTGCTCCGACCTCGGTAACTACCATTTGCACCGAAGAACGCCGTGAGGGTATTGCATATTTCCGCGTTACTGCTTTCGGAGATATTTCTCACCTTAATAACAACGGTGAATCGCCTGCGTTTGCAGGAAGATTCTGCGAAATGTTCAGTAACACTCAGCAGCGGCATGATTAAATTAATTTTAGTATTTAACATATATTCTCGCCCATAAAGGGCGAGTTTTTTCTTATGCAAAGATTTTCGTGGACATTTAGGCACTCTGTAAAATATTGCCGTTTGTGATGTATAAAAAAGCACTTGCCTATTTTGACAAGTGCTTAAAGGTTGCAATTAATCGATTTGAATTATTATTGGCACTGTGCTTTTATGCCGCATTTTCCAAAATCAAAATCATTTCAAATCAGTAATGATCCAATCGTGCTCTTCATGAAGATACTCAGTGTTGCAGTACGGACATACCTTTTCATTGCGCGCATCAAAGCTTGCGCCGCACGACGGGCAGTTTACGGCTGCAAAAGAGAAGCCAAGCTCTGTCGGTTCCTTGATCCGCTTCCTCATACACATTCTGTACTTGTCAGTTTTGCTTTTGACTTTTCCGTACTTGTAATGTATACAATCCAGAAACAGCGTGACCTCCGCATCGCATACCATGTCTTTTATTTTGCAGCTATTTATGTTGAAATTGAAAAGCTGTGCTTCAATGATATCAGCTGCCCTTTTGGGACACTGACATTTGCAGCAGGCAAGCTCCGAAGTATCTTTGCTGTAAACAGCCATTCTGAACAGAGATATTATCTTATCACGGAAGTATTCTGATGAAAATTCGGGATCGTACCTTTTGATCTTATTCGCATTGATTATAGTTGAAATCGTATGTCTTCCACCACGCAGACCTTTTCCGATAATTCCGAATGTCTCAAACAACTTTTTGAACAGAAAAATCATGCCGCCAATCATCGCTCCGGCAAAGATACCGCTAATGGGAGCAAGGATAATATTCATTATCCTTTCCTGACCTTGACTGAAGAACACATTGGATATTATCGCAATTATTATCATCGGTATGCTACACGCCGCTATCAGAATTGCCAGATCACGTTTATTTTTGTTACTTACCCTTTCGCTGATATAGCGTTCATGAATCATATAGTTCATGACTTTCGGATAAAGCTCGCTCATAATGAATTTCGTACCGCAGTATTTACAACCGCTCTGCAGCATACCGATCGTTGAAGGTGCACCGCAGTGAGGACAGCATAAAGCCATATTGTCATCGGGGTGAGTTCCGTTCTTCAGTTCCTGTATCATCATAAACAGACCTATGTCAGCAGTGCTTTTGCTGAGCTGCTCCTGCGAGCTGCCAATGCTTCTTGTCATATCCATATATCCGCCGACGATGGTGTTTGTAAATATTCTGTCGCTGAGAGAAAGGCTTGAGATATCGATGCTACCCGAACCTTTATTTTGTATCTCATACTTCAAATCAAGTCCAAGAGAGCGCAATTTCTGCCTTTGCAACTCTAAAACAAAGCGCAGATCCTGACCTGCCAGCTCGGGAAGTTCACCTCCGTTATACCAGTCCGCCATCTGCTTTACAAATGTTTTGTACGCCTCTCTAAGATCAGAGATCTCCGAAGTATTAAAGCCATTTTCATTCATATGTCATTTCCCTTTTCGATAAGCAGGCATAGTACCTGCTTATACTTCATTCATTAGTTGTTCGGTTATAAGGACAGCGCTTTCAATAAGCTTTGGACATATTGTTGAAAACAAGCCGTGTTCGCGCGCATATTGTCTCTCTTCATCACTGGACAGATCACATTTCATAAGTTCGCGGCAAAGGTAAGAGCCGTTCTGCTTTGAAAACTCATTCAAGAACTGTTTTGCATAGTTATCTGCAATTTGCTGTTTTTCATAATCCCCGACAGTACTCATACCATATTTCAAGCCAAGTGCCATTAACGCTCCTGTACAGGCTCCGCACACTTCGCCTTTACGCATTCCTCCGCCAAAACATGAACCTGCTTTGAGAGCCATTTCCTCAGTAATACCGATCTCATCTGCAAATGAAGCAAGTACTGCCTGAGAACAATGACATTTTTTAGAAAAGTAGTCTTTGGCTATTTCTGTTCGTTTCATAATTTCCCTCCAAGTATTCTGATCATGCAGCAGAAAACCTTCGCTACCACCACACCAGAATTATAGCACATAAGTAAGAATTAGTCAATCTGAAAGCGTATCAGCTTCAACTGCCTAACAATAGCATTCATAGGTACTCAGTTATTTCTTTATATACAAGCCTTTTTATGGACATTTGGACACTCCTCAGAATATAGCCATTTGTGAGGTATAAAATAGCACCTGCCTATTTGGACAAGTGCTCTATGTGTATTCAGTTAATAAGCTAAGCCGAGAATTATAATGCGTGTCCGCCGGAAACTTTTATAACCTGACCTGTAAGCATTCTTGCCCTCTCGCTTGCTAAGAACAGGATCGTATCAGCGATATCATCCGGTTGGATAAGCTGTCCCATTGGAATTATAGGAACGACCTGTTTTTCAAACTCGGAGTCTATCCATCCTGTCTGCGTAGGTCCGGGTGCTACACAATTAACAGTGATACCGTATGGTGCAGCTTCAAGCGCTATACTGCGGGTAAGAGCTTCCAATGTCGCCTTGCTGGCTCCATAAGTGATCTGCCCGGCAAATACCTGTGCTGCATCTGTCGAGATATTGATTATTCTCCCGTAAGTACCTCGATGATTTATCAGTTCACGCATCATAAGAATACTTCCACGCACATTGACTGCAAACGTGTCGTCGATAACGTTCGGAGTTATTTTTTCTATAGTATCCAAGCCGGTCTCATCATCTGTTGCTGCATTGTTGACAAGAATATCAACATGTCCGAACCTCTCAATTGCTTTTGAATATATCTCCTTTACAGCTGCTTCACTGGATATATCGCTCTCAATCAGAAGATACTCTGCTCCCAATTCCTGAAGCTTACGTTCTACCTCATCTGCATTACCTGCATTAGCTGCATAATACCTGTCTACGCCATTATTGTCAGTTTTTGTTTCATCAAAAGGTCTGGCTATTTTCTTGTAGATCAGGACAAGCTTTGCTCCTTCACTAGAAAAAGCAAGTGCCGTTGTCGCGCCTATTCCCTGGGGATTATTTATCCCGGTAACTAAAGCTACCTTATCCTGTAAGCCATATGATATCATTGTTTCATCCCTCCAGTACGCCAGTTCAGCATTTATATATCCATAATCATTGATACAGAGCCTGTTCCATACCGATCATCCTATACAACTGCATTTACTAATAATACTATACCACAATTCCTATGTACTATCAAGAAAAAGAACTATATAAGTTTTGTTAACCTCAGTTATCATATGTCATAATATTACTCTATACCTCTCCAATGCTCTCCATAATTCTTGGCTATATATAGCTGAGATATTTGGCCTATATACGTTGTTATTTCGACTGTGTTAACCGAGGTTAACAAAAGATTCTATGATATTAAAAAACACACCCTGATATCAAGTGGTAGAATAGGGAAATAATAACACAATTGATGTATAATTGATGTATAAATCCAAATTCCAGCATATAATCCAAAAATATAACTGCTCGCAAGATGATACAATTTTTTCATCCTGCGAGCAGTTTTTTATTGCCGATATAAGGCTATATTCAGGTAAAAATAAAAGGCACTATATTTTGCAATATAGTGCCAAAAATCTGTAAATTTATGACTAAAGAGATGACATACGACAAATGGCTATTTTTCGTACTTTGTCAAAACAATCATAGAAGAAAAGAATATCATAGATGGATATTGTCTTTATGATAAAAACAAAAAAGAAGTTTATATTACAAGCGAAAAAAGAGATGAAGAGAATATTATAAGCTATTTGAGTAAGGACTTAGAAAAAGGATTAATAAAACCAGAAATATCATTTCCAGACATAAAAAAAATCCATAAAATATGTATGGGGATAGGTTTCTCAGATTTTGAGAAAAACTTCAATAGAAAAATACCCCTAAGCATTTCAAAAGAAGCAATAAAAAATATCAGTTTATATAAGTTATTATGGCACATCCAGTTTTGGAAACTGAATGATGAAAGATATGAATTATTCAGGAAGTTGGTATTGGAGTACTATTATACCGAATTTATATTAAACTATGAAAGTATAACTAGAGAATATTTTGATCAATTAGAAAAAGATGACGAATCAAATAAGTTAATAATCGCAAAAGAATCTTCAGGAGAGGTTTCAACATTATATGATTTGTATATTACAAATACAAATGTCAAGCGCGGAGCATTAAGTAAAGCATTTGATGGTGCTCAAATTAAATCCCATTTTGATTCCGATACTGATATCAGTAAGGTGGCATATCCTAAGTTCCTTGAAAAGATGCAGATATGCCGTGATTTCTTCTATGAATACGATTATCAGAGATTCATGGACGGAACTGATTTGGAAAGAGCAAAAACTATCAGCGGCGGCGTAAACTTTATTATCGCTCCGAGCAGGCAGGAAGATAAGGATGAATTCGTTAAGGAATCTCTTATGTTACACCAAGCTCTGTCTCTTTGTTCGTCTCTTGTAGAGGAATCGCTTAGAATAGAAGCTCAGTTCTTTGAATCAGTAAGAGTCCTAGTACTCAGGCTCTCAAATCAAGGCAATGGAAAGAAACTGTCGCTTCCGGAAATGAATGCCCGAATCAACGAACTGCTCAAACACAGTATCAAGAGTGATGGGGTTATCAATCTTTTTACTGATATTCACAAGGAATTCTCATTGTTTGATCCGAAATTCCTTGAAGAAGTAGCTAAAATGAAAGAGAAGAATTTAGCAGTTGAACTCCTGAAAAAGCTGATTGCCGAGCAGATTAAAATATACCGTAGAACTAATGTTGTTAAGTCAGAAAAGTTCTCTGAGATAATACAACGATCTATGAACGCATATCTCAATGGAATGCTGACAAACGAACAGGTTATACAAGAGCTAATAGATCTCGCAAAAGAGATATCTGATGCAAGTAAGGAAGGCCAAGAACTCGGACTCACGGCAGATGAACTTGCTTTCTATGACGCCCTTACAAAGCCACAGGCTGTAAAGGATTTCTATGAGAATGCTGAGCTTATAGCTATAACCAAGGAATTGACAGATACACTACGCAAAAACCGGACTATCGACTGGCAGAAAAAGGATTCTGCCAGAGCAAGAATGCGTATGATGATAAAGAAGCTATTAAAGCAGCATAAGTATACCTTGACTATCCTAAGAATACTTATGGCAAAACTATCTAAATTAAAGAATGCAGCCCATACGGGCTGCATTCTTTATAATACTAATGAGTGACTCTTCAAAGTACTTATCCTTATGGCAAGTGCATACCGGCATACACTTAGTACATCTGCCAGTTTCGATATGATATACTTAAATATATCTATAATTCAGCAGCCACATAACTGCCGTTAATGATTTATCATTATACGAATTATCTCATGTTATATTTTCAACCATGCTGAATCAAATCGTATCGCTAGCTCTTGTTTTTATAGTTTAATATTTCAATTAGTGTAAAATTGGTGCACTAAATACAAAATCGACACATAATCAAAAAATATAACTGCTCGCAAGATAATATATAATCCGTCCTGTGAGCAGTTCTTTATAGTCGATACAAGCCTATATTCAGGCAAAAATAAAAGGCACTATATTTTGCAATATAGTGCCAAAATTCTGTAAGTTCATGACTAAAAAGATGACATACGAAAAATGGCTATTTTTCGGACTTTGTCAAAACAATCATAACATTATAATTTATGTAACTGGTTTTCGCTTTGTAGATTCAGCTCCATGTGTTAATGGCACATGGAGCTTTTTGTTTTATTCAGATCCGATATTCCCTGCACAGTTAATCTGACAGGTTTCTCTCAGGTTATGTGATCAAACCATTTTCTTAAATCTTACAGTATTGATTTGCGTTTTATTTCGATTACGTCAACGTCTTTTTCCTCTAATAAATCCTCAAATTGTTCGCTTCCATACCTCTTTATGTATTCTGATTCTTCTTTAGAAACGAAGAATCCCATATAAATATGGCATGTATCGACGAATGCAAATTCTTCAGGCAAAACATAAACGTCGGTGAAATACAAGGCTGTTTTACCGCATTTCTCAGGAAATCCTTCAATAATGCTATTAGCTCCTTCTATGAGAAGACCTCTGCCAATATTCATATTATTTGATAAAGCATAGAATAGGGAATTTGCAAATATCTCTGCACTTTCATCGTAGAGATCATCTACGGGGAGTATCACTTCACAACAGTCTCCTTGACTGGCATGATTTGATAATCCAAAAGATGTCAGTACCAAACAGTCTTTTATTGCATTCGGAAATCCAAGAATCTGTATTTCATAATCGCCATTGGTATAAACGTCAGTTCCTATGTAATCGCCTAAGAATTGATTGTAATGATCAAGAATTGTTTCTCCTAAGTCCATTTATATAACCTCTCTTGTCACTCTAATGCTATTACTTTTCCAATGATGCATTCTCAATTTGATCATCTAAATATTGAATATCCTCTTCAGTATTATCCAGTTTTAAAGCTCGTATCTTTTTTGAATACTGAGCCGCAACAGACAAGTTCTTCAATGCTACTAATTGCCAAGCAATGTCAGTTAACAAACAGTATTTTGATTCAATATTCATTGATTGATATGCAGAACTTCTTTCTATAAATTGTCCTGTAATTACTGCTTTCTCATATTGCTTGGTTATACAATATATACTAAACAGTTCCTGATTAATAATAGTATTTTCTGGATCGTCGGTTATAAGCTTTTCAAGAATAAGTTGTGCCTGATCAAACTGAAAATAACCATACATAAATATTTGAGCTTTATACAAGAGTAGTTCAGGTGTTTTCTTAATATTTAGTAGTGCATTTAAATAATACAGCCTGTCACCATCAGGATCATTTGCAAGTTCTTCAAGTTCTTTTTCAGATTTCTTGCCATCCTCATCTTTATAAGCATCTTCTAGGAAGTCTTTTGTAATGACATAATTAATATATTTATCTTCATCATCAGAAAGAGAATACTTCATAATGTATTCAAGCACTTTAGGAACGAACTCTTTTCTCGCAAACTCTGAATCTGCATACCAAACCGGAGATTGTCCCATTCCGTGACCGGTACCTTCTTTTGAAGCATTGGGTACTATAAATGTTCGTTTATCTTCTGGTAATAAATAACAATCCTTTGCAGCTGCGTCTGTAAAATAGTAAGGAAAGAAATCTTGCTGAAGATGAAAACCATATGTATTTATCTCTTGCCACCTGCGATAAACTGTTGCATGTTCATACCAGCCAACGATAACTCGGGTTCCAAGTTCATCTTTTTTTGCTGTCCAAATTACAAGGACATCATCAATTTTTTCTTCTTTATAAGCTGCACCAACAATACGATCAAGATTAATCTGATTTGCTTTAAATGGACAGTATCCATAGCAGCGTCCATTATAATCTAGGAAATTAAACTTTTCATGAGCATCTTCATTTTCAGCAACCCAGCTACCGCCATATTTGGGTTTATCATCATCTGTGATTCCAACATAATTGTTCATATAAGTGATATTACAAAAAATAACTTTTTTCATAGTGAACTCCTTTCGTTACGTGCACGAACTATGTTTTCTGTATTTTTAGTATACCATGTATAATAAAGCAATGTGTGAGTGGTTCTCACATTCTATACTCATTAAAGAAATCAAATTCTCCAAAAGTATAATCCAGAAAATGATTGTGTTCTGAAGTATCTGGATATAAACGCTCCAGTCTACGAAATTCTTTATTATGCTTATCTATCAAAGTGTGTAATAATTCATGGTATATGATAAACTTAATACATTCCCTTTTAACGCTCGATGAATTCAAGATACAGTTAACTAAGATTAGATTATGCCTTGGATCATAAGCACCAAAGTATTTGCAATACGCTTTATCAGTCCATAAAACATCGGGAATCTCAATATGTTTCAAGGATAAAGCTGGATCATGTTTTTTATTAAACATCTCCTTTATTACCTCATCTCGCATTTTTATTAGGTCATTATCATTATACTGAGGTTCTGTATTATAAGGCAATAGTTCATCTGGCAGTTCTTTTACAACCGAGCCGATAATTGGTACATTATCTATAGAAATTAAGGCATCATATACTTTGGACCGAAATCTTTCTTTTGTCTCATATAACGCATCGATTTCTGTTTTATTATTATCATATATCGAATCAATACTGTTTTCTATTTGAATAGCTGGCATATTATTGATCAATAATGATTTTGCTACTGTTATTGCGTTAATTTTTGAATAATCCTCAAATAAGTGAAGTTTCAAAGGTTCGCATGATCTTTTCATTTCACGCAATACATATTGAATATCATTTTCAGATGGTGGAAGACAAAAAGAACGAAAATACTTATGGATTATACTTTTAGCAGTTGGAAAGCACTCAAAATCTCCTTTAAAATCATTCATTAGTTTCTCATAACCATCAACTTGGTTTTCAAATACTATGATTTTAGTATCTCTTGCATCGTACCAACCAACCGGAAATGAAACAAACACTTCGCTAAGTTCTCCATTATACGTTAGTGTAATGGATTTGAAAATATCTCGGAACATATCCCAAGGCTTTTTTATTGTCTTACTACTATGATATAAGCTTTCTTCGAATGGTAATGCTGCTTCTATAATAAACTTTGGATTGAGCCATTGCTGAAATCTGTCCCACTGATCGTAAAAATCAACGAACGTAACAGTGTCTGTTCCATTAAAGGCTTTTCCTCGCATTCCACGCCCCATCATTTGTGATAGCATTACATCGCTCTGAGTCGGACGAGTAAGGAATACTGTTTCTATATCCGGTATATCACTGCCTTCTGATAAAATATTTATATTGATTAAAACATCTAAATCGCCATTTTTAAAACGATATATCTTTTCATTATTATTTGGTTCTCCGCTATATACGTAATCGCAACGAACTCCTTTTTTTACCAGCATATCGCATAAACTCATGCATTGTACTGCATTCATAGCGAATATAAGTGTTTTCCCATATTCTTTTCTCTTTTTCAAATATGTTTCAACAATTAATTCGTTTCTTTCTGCAATCCCAGCAACAAAGTTGATCAGCTCAGGTGATAACTCACCCCATTTTCTGATATATGCCTCCTCATTAAGATCAATGTGTGTTTCTATATTGCAACCGGTTTTAATTGTTTCAAAGGTAGGTTTACTTAAAAAATCATCTGCAATAAGCGTTCCCATAGAGATCTGATAAATATAATTGTTTTTATAAATATTTAAAAGTTGCGGTGTCTCCTTTGCAGAAGTGCGGAATGGAGTAGCCGTTAATCCAAGTAGTTTCGCATTAGGCGATATAGAAAGAATCTTTTCTATAACATTTCTATACGATTTTGCAACTGTATGATGTGCTTCATCTACTACAATCATGACTTTTTTTCTTAAAAAGAATGAAAAGGTATCAGTTCTGCCCGAAAGAGACTGAACTCCACCAATGATAATATCATCCTTCTTGTCAGCTTGATGGATACTACAATGTTCACTTGAAACACATAATAAAGTCAGCTTCTTTCTCTCGGGATCCGCTAGTTTTAATAGTGATGCATTCCTATAGAATGTGTTTGCAGTTTGTTCTAAAAGAAGGCTACGATGAGCCAACCATATAATCTGATATCCTTGACTTATCACATATCTTAGCAGAAAATATACGGCTGTACGTGTTTTTCCGCTTCCAGTTGGCATAACCAAAAGTCCTGCCTTTTTATTGTTATAGAATTCTCTCAGATATGATACAGCTTCTTTTTGATAGTATTCAAGTGAAATATCACTAGGAATAATTGCAGACAAATCCAGTTTCTTTTTATTCAGATAGAAATTATTAAGTTCATCTGCTTCTATTGATAGTCCAATGTTTTGCAATATATTAGAATATAAGCTAGCAATTGTTCTGTTCATGTCCAAAGCTGCAATTGAATTATGCATTTTATCAATAGAATCCATCTTAATACCTGCATAATTCTCAAACTTAAGTTTGGAACAAATAATTGTCAGATACCGCTCATTATCGAATATGTACTTTTCAATTTCTCGGCGAAAAGTTTTTACGAATGCGATATCAGGATTATTACAGAATCTATCCATCCGTGCTGAAAGCCGAAGCATTGATAATCTATCATCAGTAATCCGTATTCCTTCTGGAACATCTTTTCTTTGCAGTACAGCCACTAAGAACTCTTTAGGAAAGTTTTCCCAAGAAAACGTTTTATTCATTTTTAGACACCTCCTAAGATATTTATATAATAACACATTATTTTTGGCTTTGAGAGAGTGTCACTCACATTATAAGGATTCTATGTCCTTACAACCATTTTTTCGTAAATCTTCATAGAAAGTTTCGAGTCCATCATGATCTCTGAGCGCACAAGCTGCTATAAAATCAAAACGGCACTCATAATCGAAAGGTGTTGAATTAAGTGATAGAAGATTCTCATACTGCTCTTGGGAAAGCTTTAAACCGACTGCTAATTTAGTCAGAGAAATCTTACCTATCCCATTTTTTCCGTGAATATACTTACTGAATGCAGTTCGACCTATGTCGCAATACTCTTGAACTTTCATATAGCTTCCGCCTAGTTTATCCTCAAAAAGCTCAATTATTATTTCGCGTAGTTCTGCCTGCTTTTGTTCGTCAGAATCCGGCATTGACTTCAGATCAGCCTCACTAACACGATATTTAGCTTTATTCTGAGCATAGTCTACCGGATCTATAGTACTAAACTCATATTTCTCTATGTTATCTTTTATGAATTCTATTTTCTTCATAATAATTTCCTTTCGGTATATGTAATTTATTCTTTATGTACCGTTACTAACTCTTTAGTAGGAAATCTATTTTTAAATTTTTCCTCTAAAGCGACCATTTCTTTGTAGCTTTTTGCTTTTGAAATGTAAAGTTGAGCTTGTACACGTCTTGAAGTCACAAATGGAATGTTGCCATTTTTACATCTAAGAGCGCTATTAAAAGCTCTTTTGAGACTATTGCCATCTTGATCAGTATCTTTAACTAAAAATGATACTCTGTAATCTCCGTTTTCATTTCGCTCATAATCGTTATCTCTTGGATTTGTTATCAATGCATTCTCACCAACGTATTCATAAATGGTTACGTCTTGATTTTTTAAATTCTTCTTTATGTTTCCAGTTCGGATTGCAATTATTTTCCTTTCATCAGGATGCTTCGATTTTAAATCAAATACAATATAATCAATATATTTTTTATTCTCGTCGCTATTTATGATTGAAACAATATCCGAAAAGAACGGCATTATTTTTGATTTATACTGGATTATCCTATTTCGCTCATTCAAAAACAAGTCATGGAAATAAGTCTCTATTTCAATAAAAAAAGCTAACTCTATTTCTTTGCTTTCAGCAATCCGTTTGATATTATCTCGGTATAGTTTTGCTCTGCTTGCATGATGAGTAAAATGATATTCAAAAGCGGATAGTAAAGTTTGATATTGACTACTCAACCCGTCTTGAGCAAGCTTATAGCCCTCTTTTAATAGTTTTTCACATAATTCAGGCGATACATTTCCAGTTTTTTCATATTGCTCGTGACCAGCATTATAAATTTCTTTAAGATGAGAGCGTGATTCCAATGTATTTGATTTATAATGCTCTCTTGATTTCTTAGAGTTTTGATCAACATAAAATATCTCAATACCTACGAACCGTTCGTTCTCACCTTTAGTGCACTTATTAATTAAGTCCGGTTTGTCATTCTTATCTCTGTCTATATATTCACCATTCAGATAGTTCATAATACTCTTTGTTCTAATATGTACATTATTGCTTTTGCAGAAATCACAAGCAGATAAGAAAACTGCTCTTTCATTCTCTTGTTTTATTTCATCTGCCGTGCTCATTTAACCACCCATATTTTTAATTATTATTAGAATCGTTATCAACTAAGAAAGACAAATCTATGCTCTTCTCCTTTTGAATATACTTAAGGCTTTGCTCTATTCTTGATTTATTGGCAAAAGCGAAATTCTTATTGCATAAAGAGAATAATAACGAATTAAGGAAGAATACATCTGTCGAAGACAATTGTTTAATTTCCATCGTGTATTCTTTACCACCAGTAATCAACGCTTTAACCTTAGGATCTTCGATAATACTTGAATCTCCAAATCCTAAAACAGAATTGATTGTAGCTGATAGATTTGAAAGCATAGCTCGATATGGAGATGCCTTTGTAAACAACTTAAAGAAAACACTCATGTTTATAATAGCCATGTTCCTCGTAATTGGAAACACAGAGTAATCATGTATCGTAACCATAGAAGCCAATTGCCACAGAAACGGATCGTTTGTCTCTTTTGCAACATCCAGTAGCATAAATGCTTTCTTTACGCTTAATGGTCCAGAATACCTTGTGCAGCCTCTATCTGTTATCAAAAAGTCTTGTTTACAATTATTCGTCTTTACGATTATGGTATAAGAATGCATAATGTTCTTAACATAGGCAAATAAGCCTATATTATTCATTTTCTCAATGTCAATGAGTTGAAGCATTTCATTATGGTTCTTACAATTGAGAACTTCATTTATTCTACTATAAAAATCGCCTATTAACTTTGTTTTCTCAGCTGATGGCATTTTAGAAATGATTGGATCATCTTCTAATTCTCTTGAATTGTACCTTAATGCTGTTATTATCATATACTTTTTTAGTATAAACATCTCTTCAGAATTGATTGTTACCTTATAACGTGAAATTGCTAATTTGTCATTTAAAAGCTTAGAAAACTGCGATTCAATTTTATTACACAGGTCATGTTCCAATTCGTCTGGGTAATACCCTTTTTCAGAAAATACTGAACGGGTATTTCTTGCTTCAACTTTCCTGTTCTCAATATCACAATATTGAATCGTCCCATTTTCGCAGAAATGCTTTAATAAAAACTGAGGTATATAGTGATTATTCATTATTATTCCTCCGATAACTAACACTTATCCTTTTCTGCCAAACAACTTTGATAAAAAGCCTTTATTCTTTTTATTGTCAGGGCTATTCAGTTCATCACGACTTATCTGCGGTATTTTTATTACTGTTTCTCTGTCAAGATGAACATTGAACATATCAAAGTAGCCGAGTCCGTATTTATAGGCTAAATCTTCAATCTTATCAAAAGCCTCATCCGACACTGAATATGCGACCCCCATATATATCAGATTGTCATCTATGGTGTAGTCTATCAGCTTGTTTTCAAGCTCGGGATCGTTTTCAAGTTCATCATCAGTAGGAGCAAACTCTCCATTCATTGAGGGATACTCCTTAACAAGCTCCATAAAGAAATCAACAAGAGACTGTGATGTACCTTTGATGTCATTATAGTCTCTGTCCGAATTCCATTCGCTCTTTTTGTAGAACCATTTCAGGAATTCCATAGGCTCAGTCGGAGCTTTGCTTTTATCAAATACAAGTATATCTACGCTCATTTTTTCACCTCTGTCACTTGCTATATACCCTGTCACAGATATACCTCACAGGCACTTCCTCGGTACACCATACCTCGTTCTCAGTAACTCCAAACCTAAATCCGTCCTTGTTCATCTCCAATGCTGCTATTTTCAGAACAATAGGAGTTTTATGCCAGCGCTCGGCAGACTGCCATGCCTTGCTTATATCAGCCTGCATATGTACAGCGTGTCGCTGCATCTTATTAATTGCACCGCTTTCTTCAATGGCTTCAAGAGCTTTTGTAGTCGTTCCATGGTACAGGAACTCAGGCGGCTCGCAGTATTCCAACTCAGGCTCTACCCAAGGAACAGAGTGTCCCTGACAGCACTTGATCTTTTTGTGTTTATCATCAAATCTGTATCGGCCCTTGTTATCATCGGATACTATCTGTTCCAGCAGTTCACGATCCAGCTTATAGCTGCTGTGGCGATTAACGCCGTCTATAAGCTGTTCGACCGATACCCAGCCGTGCTCGTCCATATCAAGCTCTGCTTTCTCAGGCTGGTGTCGAAGGAGTAAACACAGATATTTCGATAATTCGTTCATCTTATCACCTCATTCAAATGGAATTTGAATATACACATCTTTCAATTAAGTGAATTACGAGTTAGTAACTTACGAGTATATTATTCCTGTTGCCTTAAATGTTAAGTATTATTGCTCAAGGTATTCTTTAATATCGCTTATCCAAGAAATATCCTCATTTTCAAACTTATCAAGGAAATGAATGAAGTTCGTGCTTCCTGATACTTCATCCCCCTTATCCATTTCTTTTACACGTTCACGCATTTCTGGATAGCTTCGCTTGAATATCTTTGAGCAAAGCTCCTTGACCTGATCAGCATGGGCGTCATAATTGGCAACTCCGGTTAGTTCCTCTATTATTCTTCCATTAGTCTTTTTTCCTTGATTTCGTAGGTCTGCATCCCCAAAATGCGACAATACGATCTGCATTGTACATGGATTGGCGAAGATGACCACCTTATCGGTTACTCCGGATTTAGCATGGAAACCGTTGATTTTGCTCTTGATCAAAGAATACTCTCTGTATGGAGCCTTGTCTGTATCACAAAACACAAGTATAACTTCGTAGGCGTCGTTATTGTACGCATCCTGGTATCTTGCGAAAATATTTGAAGCACTTTTGGCGTTAATCGGATAGAAGTCATAAATGTCTGTACGCCATACATTAAGCTGAAGAAGCCTGTTGAAGTATTCAGTATCTTCAAGTCCTTCGCATATAACACATACTCTGTGTCTATAACTAATTGGAGGTTTAGCCATTATTCTGCACCTCCAGCAAAGATTCGAACAAATCAGGCTCAGGAAGAGCACCAAATACGCCACGTTTGTATTTTTCAACAAGGTCGCTTGTATCTCTTACTCCGTCCTTTTCAGCTGTGAATTCAGATAATGAATACAGATACGCATTCTCCATGTCTTTATGAGCAAACCATATCTGCTCTTTTCTGAACAGCTTCTGGCAGTCAAGCAGAGTAATATCGTGAACCGTGCAGATAAGCTGTGCCTTGGTGTTGAGTTCGTTGTTAAACATTGCTATTATAGCTCTAACGAGCTTGAAATGCAGGCTGTTATCAAGCTCATCCACTACAAGTATACGACCATTTTCAAGGGCATCTATAACATAGCTTGCAAGACAAGCTATCTTCTTTGTGCCGGTTGAGTCAAAAGTAAGACTTGGAACAGTCAGACCTTTATAGGTCGAGAACAAATGGAGCTGATCCATAAATGTTTCTGAGCCTTTTAAAACCTTTTCCTGTAGGTTTAGCTCACCATTTGGATCTAATACCTTGATGATATCATTATCGGCATTGCCAGCTTTAAGATACTGATAATTCTCAAGGTACAGGTCAGCATTAATAATGAAATTTACTATCTTTTGTGTCTTGCCATCTGACATCTTTAGCATTTCGATAGTTTTCTTCATCGGGATATTATTCATATCAACGATATCTATCTTCTTGGCAAATGAGGTAATGATATCCTTTATATCAGACAAAACAGAGAACTGAGAGGTATCAAGAAGGTAGATCAAAAGGTTATTTTTTGCAGTTACCTTCATTGCTGAAATAACAGCATTCTTTTCTTCCTCGTCTTCTGTATTGCAGATGTATTCCTTGTTTTTTGTATCCCTGAGCAGAATTATTGTTTCTTTCTTGTTCTTATGGACATCATAAGTGATTTTTGAGAACTTCTCAAAAATATAGTCATTCTTAGGAAAATCATACTTCAGCTCAAAGCTATATTCAAAACTGTTATCACAGAAAGATATTGCGAATTCGCAGTTCTTATCTGCATTGAATATATTCGGAACCATTCGCTTTCCCTCATTGAGCATGATGCCTCTTACAGCATCAATGCATTTAACAAAGTTAGTCTTTCCGACATTATTTGGTCCCATTATTATTGCTGATTTCAGCACATTAGTGGAGTTTACGGAAACTACATTGCTTGGAAAATGCTTGTTTCGCATATCAGAGCGCATAGTAAACTCTGTTTCTGTGTTATAAATAAAGCAGTTATTGACCTTTAAAGAGATAAGCATTATATCAGCTCCTAATACTTCATTTTCTTTATTATACCACTAAATAATATTTTATGCAAGTATTTTTCACGAAAAATATATACAATCTGCTTTTGCTAAATAATTGATACAAATCACTCCCTGTGCATTACACACAGGGAGTGATTTGTCATTTTATAAACTTGTTGAAAACATTCTGAGCTGATGCCATTTCTCTGGACGTAAAAGCACAAAGCTTTACATCTATCTCATAATCAGGATAGTCAGCAATGAACTTATTGTATGCTCTGCAGCACTGCTTAGTAGACTCACCGGCAGGATCCGGCAGATCACCGCCAAAGATACCTGAGCTTATAAGCGGAAATGATATGCTGTGAAGCCCATTTTCCTTTAATACGCACAGAGAATTATAGTACGCATCGAATAACTCCTTAAAAGCTGTAGGAGTATATGAGAAATCAGGACCTACAGCGTGAATTATATTCTTTGCATTTGTCATGTTGAATGCAGGAGTTATAACAGCGTCTCCGTCATTTAAGGGAGTCTTATACGCAGAGCAAGCCTGTGTCAGCTCCTTGAGACCTGCCTTCTGGAATATAACGCCACAGATTCCACCGCCAGCCCATAAACCGCTGTTTGCAGCATTTACTACTGCATCTAC
This sequence comes from Ruminococcus flavefaciens, assembly GCA_015067005.1. Taxonomy (GTDB): domain Bacteria; phylum Bacillota; class Clostridia; order Oscillospirales; family Ruminococcaceae; genus Ruminococcus; species Ruminococcus flavefaciens_AA. The sequence goes on along the minus strand of SVNH01000011.1, from coordinate 5,335 downwards.
CGTCTGATCTGCACATGAGGCATTTATTAACTCTATTTTACTCATAATAATTGACCTTTCTTACAGCACTTCAACGCCGTGGAACAGGAAGTGCATCTTATCTATTCGCTTGTCTGTATGCCAGTGCCCAAGATACCATGCTTCATATTCAATCTTGTCCTCGATGGTATCAAGCCATTCTTCTGTGCTGTTATCGACTCTGGATTGATCTATTCCTGAAAGAAAGCATTCTGTTGGTATATACTTGGCTGGACAGGTATGTGGAAACACAACGTCTACCTTGTTTTCTGAGAGTTGCTTTTCAACATATTCCTTGATTTTCGGAGAAGGCTGCTCGTCTGGCCACCATCTGTAGCCATTTCTCAGTCGGTAAAACTTATCAACGCTGTAAGCTCCGCCGATAACTATGCATTTCTTTCCTTCAATATCAAATATCTCACCATCTATAGGGAATAATAGGTTGGGGAAGTCTTCTTCATACATAACACGACCACCGTTCCATTCTTTTTCCTTGTATGAAGCTATATTTTGAGGACGGTTCTCATGATTTCCGTGAATGCAGAAGAATGTGGATTCAAGTTTGCTCATGGCTGTCTTGAGTCCTTTATCATTTAGAGTACCTGTATAGTTTACTCCGACATCGCCTAGAATAACGATAATATCATCTTTTGATGGTTTATGTCTTATGAACAATTCATATATTGGATCGAGGTCACCGTGTATATCTCCTGTTATATATACCATTCTTTTCACCAGCTTTCATTATTCTTCTGTATTTTAGACTATGATATCACAAGCTTTACTGCTTGTCAAGGCTTTCCAATGTCTTACTGCGATAGCCTTTTCGATAATACATCTTTTGACATCAAAACCGGTAGGCTTTGTCTCAAGGAACGTGTTCAGTACCAGTTTATCGGAAAACTCTATAAAGCGGTCTGCGAATAACTTTTTTATGCCGTTTATGCATCTGGCATCACTAATCAGGATTGTTTTAACGATTGTATCATGATCTGTAACATTATCCAGAACCCCACAAAGATTATTGAGTTCAAATAGATTATCATTATTACATAATCTATCAATAATGAGATCATCAAGTGGGTTATTGGTATAGAGACCAACGAGATACTGATCTTTGGGACTGCTTCTAAGCTTGAGTTTTTCAGCGGGCAGGTCTATTCCTGCCTTTTTGAGATCTGCATTCAGCTCGTTACTACTTTTGGGCAATACCGTTGATAGCTCTTTCCCTTTATATCGTATATTTACATTTATCATAAAGTATCTCACCTCACATTCTCAGCCCGACATCCTCAGTCGGCGTATCGGAAGCCACCTTTACTTCTTCCTCTGTCATAAGCTCCCATGCACCGCAGGTATCATAGAAGCTGACATAGATATCTCCTTCGGAAGTATGGATCTCATGCTGCTCAAAACCTTCACCCCAGCCATCACTTGCTTGACCGGATAGCTCCTGAAGCAATTCGTCATACTCATAGCTATCAAGCTCGCAGCAAATCTGGCATTTAAATACGCCCATGAGCCTGTCACCGACTTTTTCAACAGAGGGGAATATAGAGTATACCTTATCAGCAAAACGCTTTCTGTCGTCGAGGTAAGCCATTATACCTCTGTTTTCTTCGACCTCGCATTGATAAGCCTCAATCGCATCGCTGATCTCACTTTGGTACTCAAGGATCTCAAAGTCTGAGAGTTCCTCAGCATCTTCATAGAACTCTTCTTCCTCCTCATCAAATGAAGGCTGAATCTCACGCTGAACTTTAAGGGGGCAGTAGAACTTCAGCTCTGTAAGTTCCTTTGCCTCGACGTGGATATCCGGCTGAAAGTCGACTCCTATGTCTGTGTTCTGAGCCACTTTGATGTCATCTCTCATTGCGAGCTGCTGTACGATAGCATTTTTGACAAGGCTCTCGACCTCGTCCATATCGATCATATCAGCCGATGTGAAGTCCGTCTTATCTGTATGAACAAGTGCAGCAATCTTTTCAACAGTATCCCTGATCATATCATGTAGCTTCAGTTCAGCCTCTGATGTCTTATAACGTTCATAGATAAGAGCTGCATCGGGAACGAACATAGAAAGACGGGGATAGTCAAAGCCTTCAGCCTCGATGAGCAGTCCGTCTTCACCATACTCATCAAGCAGCATAATGCAGTGGTAGGCATTCTTGTCTTCGTACATAAGATCCCTGGCGGCGGTTATCGCTTCATGTTCCTGATATGGGTTGGCTTTCAGTCTTTCAAAGTCGGAGTGAGGAAGGAATACCCATTTCTCAACCTCACAGCGTTTGGTGTTGTGGTCGGAAGCCTTATGCATCAGCTTACCGCTCATAAAGTAGTTATTCATATCTTTTCCTCCTGACATTATTATTCCATAGACAACAGGCGTGATCTGCTTTCTATGTATCTACTGCTGCCGCCCAAAATGGCAGAACGGAAATTTAGTGATAGCAAAGCAGCCATATTTCGGTATATATTAGGTCTTATTCCTGTGCGGTACGGGAATAAGCCTTTTTCTTTTCAAGTGATTGGCGTTATCAACAGGGTTTAGCCTATTGGTACACCTGATTTCTGTTCCGCATAAACTGATATTATCATTATGGCGCGCGCCGTAATTGTAAGGCACTCTATTGGAACTGAATACTAACAACAGCCCCCAGATTCGTTCTGAGGGCTGCGCTTATTATATGATGTTCTTCACGCTCCGCAGGCTGAAACTGCTCGGAGCCGCAATACTTTCCCCATAGCATAATATCGGGCTGCACACATTGCACAAAATACACAATATATAGTTGATATATATATATATATATATTCTACAACATTTTATGAATATGTATAATTTGCTTGACTTTTTCAATAATTTTCCGTATAATTATAATAAGGGATTTAATGCTCTTACGCTCAACTCTAACGAAGGAGGTATGATTATGAAACGCTTTGTAACAAAGCTAAGCGCAGTCGCTTTGAGCATATGTATGCTCGTGCCTACGCTCTCAAACAGTGCTGCTATCAGTTATGGAAATGCGGCGGATGACACAAAATCTTCCGATCTCTTATTCAATAACGAAGATCAGTTCTTTGTCTATGTCGGCACCTACAAAAATAGTGTGCCACAATTCCGCTATCTGTATCCAAAATCAGATGGAAGCTATAATGCCGACAAGGTTATATGGGAAAATGCACCGGCAGGTCTTGCCTATGGAGACATTTTCGTTGCTGAGGGAGATGTCCCTATGACGCAAGTGTATCCGGCGAAAGATGATCCAGCTAATGCTCATGTTTATTATTATACGCTCGATGAAGGTGCAGAGTTGATTAAAGCTGGCAACTGCCCTGACCTTATGGAAAAGAAAGACATGAGCGTCACAAGCAAAACCTATGACGGCTCATCACATTGGAGCATACGTTATATGGATGCTGCCGGCAAAGAATACTATTATGGATTAAGCACATTCGCCTCCTCGCTTGGTCTTGATCCTCTTGACTGTGAGGTTGGCGATGTTTATACCTATGCGCTATACAATGATCATATGGTAGTACCGCTTGCAAAACAGACCGGAACCATAACAGATACAATGACAGTCGAGGTTGTGGAGGTACACGATAAATATCTGCTTGTGAAACCTACCAACCGCCCGAACTCAAACGAACGCCTCACTTTATCAATGGAATACATCGACACCGGTGTTAATCCCAGCGTTGGCATGAAATATGAGGTTACCTATACAGACGGTATTCTTGAAACATATCCTGAGCAGTTTGGTAATGTAAAGAAAGTATCATTGGTTTCAGACGATTCGATAGCATCAGGCGATGTAAATAATGATGGTGCTTTCAATATCTCCGATGTGGTGCTTCTACAGAAATGGCTGCTTGCCGTTCCTGATACGAATCTTGCTAATTGGAAGGCTGTGGACTTCTGTGCAGACAATAAGCTTGATGTATTTGACCTGTGCCTGATGAAGCGAGCTTTGCTTTATGGTGGTACTGTTCAGTCAGATACAGATTTGAAAACGAAGTTTCCTGAATACTATGATCAGGAAACCTTCAAGGGACTGGAAGTCTATTTATGGCAGGAGACCGATGGCGGCTATAAGTGTGGACTTCTGATGGGAACAAATCGTAACAAGACCGATGAAGAAATAATAGCCTTGACCAATAACGGTGCAACTATTGAAGAGATGAAGGTAATATTGTCATCATACAGCATTAACGATGATATGATAGCAATAATCCCCATACGAATCTCAGAAGCGTCCTACGAAATAATGGATTCAGATTTTGAAAGCGTTAGAAAAATGTTTTGGGGCGATGACTCGGTTGAACCGGTTTCCATTGCAGGAAAGATATTTGCGTATGAAAAGGAAGGCGCAGGCGGATATTGTACACTTTCATTCAATGAAAATGGACGATTTCTCTATTCTCCCGGTAAGCTTAGCAGCTATATGGACGGTGGAGACTGGAAGATAGATGGAGATACAGTGAGCCTTATCGGTATGGAAAACAAAACCATATACTTGAAGATAACCGATGATACACTGGTGTATATTGCAGAAGGCTCCGATGAGTTTCCATATATGGATATCAAGGACGGAGAAAAGTTTGTTATATACCGACCTGAAATATCTGCCGATAAGTTTCAGCTAAACTCTCGATATTCAGAATACGGTCTGGGTGATCCAAAGGTCGAACTGGATTTGATTGTGAGTGAACTGCCTGAATTCTGTTATGTAGAGGACGTAAGGCTCTATGATGAAGATGATAATTTCATCGGAATGATGTCGCCTGCTATGGATGCCGATATATGGAACTATCTTGTTGATTGCCATGTAACCGAAGAATGCTCGAAGACATACTATACCCTGAGCAAGATACGATGTGGAGGAAAAACTTATCTCGATGATGTTCGTTCAGAGATAACTGTTAATTTCAAAGCTACTCCTGCGCCGTGATTTTCTATATTTCATTATAATTTACAATAAAGGGCTTAATGCTAATAACGATACCACACCTGTGAGGGCAGCCTTGCAGGTGTTGGGAACGTCGATACGCACAGCGACCTCTGGGAACGTTTCTCAGGGGTCGCTTTTTTTCGGTTAAGTTTCCCGCTCCGCAGGCTCGGACGGCTCTGAGGTGCTTTTTACGTTCAATATAGGGCGAGTCATAGATCTATATGATGTGTCACAAATGGTTTCTTTACTTTTTCGGAATAGTACGTTATAATGAAAATGAGGAAAAGAGGTGGTGATAAAATGCTGACCGGTCAGAAGATTGCAGAATTAAGAACGAAAGCAGGATTAACGCAAGAACAGCT
>SVNH01000010.1:65976-111293 GCA_015067005.1 Ruminococcus flavefaciens | reverse complement strand
AGGAGTTTTTCTTTCAAGCCTTATAGCTTTAAGCTCTTTTGAACCCCCAGTCAAACTGGGGGTTTTCTAATTACAATCAAAAACCGGAAGCAGTCTGATGCTTCCGGTTTATTTATTTCAGAAATTACTCCTGAGGAGCTTCCTCGGCTTCTGTTTCAGCCTGAGTTTCTTCCTCCTGCTGTGTTTCTTCCGGCTGAGTTTCCTCATGAGGCGGTTCTTCAGCGTTCAGCTTTTCGTCCTTATACACTGTAACGATAAATCCGTTGTAATTATTGCCTGAGATTTCGTATTTCAGACCCGAAGGTACAGGCACACTCGTAGTTTCAGCGCTGTCATCGGAAGGAACAAAATAAACTTCAAAATTCCTGCCGTCCTCATCAGTAAACTCAAGATGCTCACCGCTGTAAGGATGCTGCTCTAAAAGGTCCATGTATTCTTCCAAGCAAAGACCATTTTTGGTCATATAGTAAGAGTGAGGCTTTCCGACATAACGGAAATGCCATGGTTCATAGCGGATATTTGTAATATTTTCCTTATCTTCAGGATACCTTATAATAAGACCGTATTTATAGCAGTTCTCACTGAACCACGCATAATCGCCTGTTCCCTGATAATCATAATCCGGGATAGTCGAGAAATCGACTGCATAGCCTGATTCATGCTCACTGAAGCCCGGCTTTGCAACACGCTGTTTATCTTCCTCATTATCGCTCTCCATAGCCTTATCGTAGAGCTCCTTCTGGAACTCGGTAGTACGGAAAGCGCCGTAGATAATGATATTGTCGATATGGTAAATATCGTAGAAATCGCCGATCATAGTGGCCATAGGCTCATACATTTTACTTACGACAGTATAGGTATTATCAACTGCACCGAAATAAGTTCTTCCGGTCTCCTCATTTTTATCAAGGATACTTACCAGATCCTCTTCACCTGTTACATAATATTCATGCTTATCGTTAACAAGAATGAGATCGCCCTTGAATTTATCCTTTGTATTGATATTTTTTGTCTCATATAGCGTTTTATTAGGATCAAAAGGCTCCTGAGGATCGGCGGATGTTTCCTGAATAATGATCTCGGACTTATCCTTATGCTCTCCGCTTGTAACAACGCTGCTTCTGTCTACCATACCCTTAACAGCAAAAACTCCGCCTGCGAGACAAGCCATGCATATTATCAATTCAGTTAGATGTTTAGTTCTGCGAATACTCTTTTCTTTGCTTATTTTTTTCTTTGGCATTACTAACTCCTGACTGCCGCGATTCACAGCGGCTATTGCTTTTGTTCTTACTAAAAACATTGCTTTTTATCTTCGACTAACATTATAACACATCTTTTCATGAAAATATAGTCTTTCATTATCATATTTGTAAAAATACTGCTTTTCGTACAATATTCGATACCTCATTTTGTATGATTCCAACAGTTTTATGCTGCATTTTAACCATCACAAAAGCTTAGCATAATAGTCGCTCGATCATCATTGTACACCTTTCACACAAAGCTATCGGTTATATTGTGTATAACGTAGAGGGTTACAAAAAATACTCTCTGATTAGCACTTTTTTCACAATATTTCAAAAAGCCCTTGAAATCAATAAAATATAATGTTATAATAAATAATGTGAAAATATGTCTAAAAATAAACGACAAGCAGCATTATCGTCCTATCATCCGTTAAGCAGCTGCAACAATCTGCTGCTGCGATGAGACTATTTTTACAGTCAAGGAGTGATTTTCAATGATTTGCCCTCAGTGTGGAAACGAAAATCCGCCGAAACTAAAGTTTTGCGTCAATTGCGGTATGAACCTCGAAAACCCGCAGGAAGTTAATTACGAACAAGTCGACATGGGCGGCTATCATACAGAAGAAGAACCAAACGCCGGAGGATTCAAGTTCGGAAGCGGTACTTTTACTATAAGCGATAAAGCACCTACCGATTCTTCCTCTGATCTATATACCGCTGATGAACTCAACAGCGATGAACAGGAGTTCGATTTCAGCAGTTTCGATGAACCGTTTATCCCAAAACTCGATACCGAAAGAGTTACCCTTCCTCACAGTGCTCAGCCAAATCCGCAGAATGCACCTATGCAAGGAATGTACGGCGGCTATCCTCAGCCTATGATGAATCAGCCGCAGATGACAGGTATGCCCCAGATGAACGGTATGCCCCAGATGAACGGTATGCCCCAGATGTCACAGATGGGCGGTATCCCTCAGTCAGGCGCTCAGCCTCAGATGAACGGCACTCAGCCTCAGATAATCGGCTACGATCAGAACGGTATGCCTATCTACGGTCAGGCTCAGCCTATGATGTACGCTCAGCCTCAGATAATCGGTTACGATCAGAACGGTATGCCTGTCTACGGTCAGGCTCAGCCTATGATGTACGCTCAGCCCCAGATAATCGGTTACGATCAGAACGGTATGCCTATCTACGGTCAGGCTCAGCCTATGATGTACGCTCAGCCTCAGATAATCGGCTACGATCAGAACGGTATGCCTATCTATGGTCAGGCTCAGCCTATGATGTACGCTCAGCCCCAGATACTGAATGAAAACGGTGAACCCGTTCCGGCTCCTTATCCTCAGCCTATGCCATACGGCGGAATTGCTCCGGTGCAGCCCGCAGGTATGCCGCCTTATGGCGCTCCTGCTCCACAACCGCAGCAGCCGCAGCAGGATAAAGAACGTGTTGACGTTCCTGATGATTTCTGGGAATTCTTCGATGGCGGAAAATCCACTAAACACGCAGAAGACACTATGGATGACTTCTTCGGTAAACACAGCAATGATATGGGCGGTGTTTCAGCAAACGGCGATATGGGCCGTCTCAAGAAGTTCGAGAAAAAACGTGTCGATTATATGGGAGATACACCTCTCGTAGACGCTTCAAAACTTATCCCGAATACGGCGAATAAATTCAATAAGATGTATATGCGAAAGACCGATTCGGTAAATGCCGAAGATCTTGAAGCAAAAGTTCAGACAAAAACTCAGGACATCATGCGTGTCACCAAGGAAGTAGACGCAAATCAACTCAATTCATATGAACATATCAAGTCGCGCGTTACGATGAATGCTGCCGGAGAAGCTAATGCAGATGACCTTGAAGCCTATGTTCATGAGCATAAGGAAGCGATAATGTCTCAGAACGTTAAGGCAGTTGAAGCACTTCCAAAGAAAAAGTCCACTTACAATGACGAGATCGATGCGATAGAACTGCCGGATTATATGCAAGCCCGCAAGACTGTCAAGGACGATGAACCGGAAATTCCCGGCTTGCCGGAAATTTAATAAATATTATAAAAAGTGAAGGAGAGAATTCAGATGAAGAAGTTTCTTGAAGAATTCAAAGCATTTGCCCTTAAAGGCAACGTAATGGACATGGCTATCGGTGTTATCATCGGTGCTGCTTTCGGCGACATCGTTAAGGCTTTCACTGATGACTTTATCAATCCTATCATCGCAGCTATCGGCGGCGCTGAAGTTCACGGTATGACAGAGATCGGCAACACAGGCTCATATATCCTCTGGGGTGATTTCATCACAGCTGTTATCAACTTCCTTATCATGGCAATGTGCGTATTTATCATGATGAAGAGCGTTAATGCCCTTATGAACATCGGAAGAAAGAAGAAGGAAGAAGAAGAAAAGCCTGCTGAGCCGCCTAAGGAAGAGGTTCTCCTTACAGAGATCAGAGACCTTCTCAAAGCTCAGGCTAAGAAATAATTATTGATACATAATGCGATTCAGGGATGATGCTTCATCCCTGTTTTTGTTGGGTAATAAATATTTTGGTGGTATAATACGCATCCGGCGTTCGCAATTGCATATTATACCACAAACACAAATTCAGTCAAGACCAAGACAAGCGCCATAAATGGCGGTCTTGACTGAATATGTGTTTGTAGTTTGGGGCAATTACGCAAACGCCCAGCCATTTCCGACCACCCAAAAAGTTATATACTATTTTTTATGGCTCAGAACAGCCCTTTCACATCTTCAAGAGTCAATGCAGGATGGAGCGCAAGATTTATCCCGAAAGCAATCAGCTGAGAGGCTCGTTCCGTAAGACGGTCTATATCACGCGGAGTTACCATCATATTCGGAACATCCGCCTGAGTGTCTATACCGGTAAGGCTTTTAACTATCGTATGCATATCTACAACAGTCGGAACTCCGATCGCTATAACAGGTATTCCGAACTGCTTCTGCGAAAGCTCGCTGCGAGTGTTAGAGACTCCGCTTCCGGGCGAAATACCGGTGTCTGAGAGCTGTATAGTAGTTCCGAGACGTTCAACATCCGAACAGGCGAGTGCATCGACTGCTATTATCGCAGCCGGATGAAGCTTATCAGCTATGGCACGTACTATCTCCGAAGTCTCGATACCTGTCTGACCAAGAACACCGCCTGCAAATGAACTTACCCTTCTGAGCGAAGCAAGAAAACCTATCTCCTCGCCGAGTTCACTGCGAAGATGCCTTGTTGCAAGCACCTTCGAGACTACCTGAGGTCCGAGAGCGTCAGGCGTTATATCGTTGTTGCCAAGCCCGACCACAAGAATCTCTCCATCCGGCACAAGACGGGAAAGTTCCGCCGCAAATTCACTGACCATCTCATCATAGTCGTCTGCAAACCTGCTCAGACTGCGCCCTTCAAGCGTGATATAGCGTCCCTTGCCTTTGCCGAGCGATTCAAGACAGCTGTCATCATGTATCACTATCTCCGTTATCTCAAAAGATTTTCCGCGCTTTTCCCGGCTGACTCCCTCAGGAATATCATCTCCGCCAAAGCTTTCAACTGCAAGATCAGTTCGCATATTCATCTCATTCCCCTTGTTTGAACTGCATTATTGTGCATATTGCTTTATTTACGAGTAAAAATCGCATCAATATTTCAGTTTTTGACTATTGAAAATCATAGTAGAAAATGTTATAATTAATAATGTCTCAGTATGATAAGTGTGCGTTGCACTTATCGCAGCACACATCTCAGTGTGTGCTTATTATCTGTTAATTGCGGAGATATATACATTCCGCTTAAATTTCAAGGAGGTGTAACAAAATGCCGAACATTAAATCCGCTAAGAAGAGAGTTAAGGTTAACGCAACTAAGGCTGCTGCTAACAAAGCAAGAAAGTCTAACCTCAAGACTATCCTCAAGAAGGCTGACACTGCTGTAACAACAGGTGCTGCTGATAAGGCAGAGGCTATCAAGGTAGCTATCAAGAGGGTAGATCAGGCTTGCGCTAAGGGTCTTATGCACAAGAATAAGGCTGCAAGAAAGAAGTCTCAGCTCGCTAAGAAGCTCAATGCTGCTGACTAATCAACTCTTTTAAATACAAATATTTTCCCCCTGTGTATCTCACAACACAGGGGGCTTTTATTTTCAGACTTATAAAAAGCACCTCGCAAAGCCGTACCATACGGTCTATGCGAGGTGTTATCGTTATGTATTATTCCTGAACAGCTTCTGCCTTGATCTTAGCTGTTCTTTCCTTTCTCTTTACACCCTTTCTTATTGCTCTGAAAATGAATGCAAAGAAGAGTTCACCAACTCCGATACAAGCGGATATAACGCCTAATTTAAGGAGTACATGGAATATCAGATAGAATACAACATTGCTTGTTATAGCATAGAGTATCGGTGAAACAGCAAGTATCGCAATGCCTATGATAAGCATGATAACTCCGCTGATACCGAATATGTAGTAATAGAAGCCTGTGAGGTGCTTTCCTCTGCGGTCAACAATAACTGCGATCCAGATAAGGAATACAACAACAAGTGCTGCTATAATGCCGAGAGTTACATAAGAAAGACCGTAGCTTACATTTTTCAGATCAAATCCGGACTTATCATTCCATTCCTTGACCGAAAGCTTCTTATCAACATCATTTTTAACAAGCTTCTTGTTGATCTTATTGAGCTGTGATGAAGTGAACTTTGAACCAAGCTCTTCGTTTGCAACTCTGTTATTATCCTTGCTTCCGAAGAATTCGTCTGTTATATCATCGGCAGTAACGGAAGGATCATCACCCTTGCCTTCCATTATATAATCAGCGTAGTTCTCGACCTTGCCGCCGACAAATTCAAGCATATCCGACTTTTCAAGATATTTCTTGAAGCTTGCCTTATCAGCATTGCCGTTGGTGATGCTTCTGATACCGAGAGTTTTGTAAATATCCGATGAAAGCTCGTCATCATCGAACTCAGCACCGAGAACGGTCTTTGAATCGAGATTTTCAATGCTCTTTCTGAGTGTTTTTCCCGATGCACCAAACTTGACTGCACAAAGAAGGCTCAGCGAAAGCATGAATACAACTGTAAATATAGTTACAAGAGTTGCTCCGAAAATTCTTCCTGCTCCGACCTTTACAGGCTTTTCACTTACAGCCGGCTGTTCAGGCACAGGCTGCTCCTGCTCTGCGAAATAAGGCTGCTGAGGAACGCCGTTCGGTGCGAACTGCTGTCCGTTATCCTGAGGATAAAGAGGCGGCAGCGGGGAAGTCTGAGCATTATCGTTCTGCGGATATACAGGCGGAACCGGATCATTCTGCGGTACATTTGAGATAATATCGTTATTTATCTCCTCTGCCGGTGTATCAGTATACTCCGAGATACCGCTGTTTTCACTTATCAGACTATCAATTTCCTTATCTCCGGAGACTGAAAGATCATCCTCCGGCTTATCATCATTCTTAGTATCAAGCGACAAACCGAAATCAGGTTCAAGATCATCATTCTTTATCTCAGGAACAATATCAGATGCAGTATCCGTTAATATATCGCTTGATGTATCTGCAAAGCTATCACTTATAACAGGCTCTTCGCTCACAGACGGAGTATCATCAAGAAAACTTGAAGTATCGAAAGTATCAGCTGAACTTATATCATCAGCTGCTGTTTCTTCAACAGCTGTAACTGCTGTATCTGAAATATCGGCAATGTCGGATGAAATCTCAGACTGAATATCATCCGCAGTGCTTATGTCCTCAGACTTGAATTCGCTTTCAGAAGCTCCGAAAAGGCTTTCCTCAGACGAAATACTGTCGCTGAGCAGATCATTTTCCGCCGGAAACGCAGTATCAGTATCGTTTCTCTCGATCTTCGTACCGCATTCGATGCAGAATTTCGCATTATCATCTATCTGCTTTCCGCAATTTTTACAAAACATTTTTCTCATCCTCCTGTTTGATTTAGGATCAACTATTACTTATTATATAATATAAATAGTTCCGTGTCAATAAATATATTTAAAAATATTCTGCGATAACGGTATATTTCTCTGTTTTTCCACAAATAATAACCATATTCAACAAATTATCCGGCTTTGTCAATTTCTTCTTGCAATTCATTCTGTTTTGTGCTACAATATATTTTAAGAAGTTGTGCTATGGCGCAATTAATATATTATTTCGTACTTTCTGTACGGGTTGGGAGAACAGTATGCCAAAAAGACAAGACATCAATAAGATCATGATCATCGGTTCAGGACCTATTATCATCGGTCAGGCTTGTGAGTTCGATTATTCCGGAACTCAGGCTTGTAAAGCACTCAGAAATCTTGGTTATGAGATAGTTCTCGTAAACTCAAACCCTGCTACTATCATGACAGATCCGGATGTTGCAGATATTACCTACATCGAGCCGCTTAACCTTTCGCGTCTCACTCAGATAATCAAAAAAGAAAGACCAGACGCTCTTCTGCCAAATCTCGGCGGTCAGTCCGGTCTCAATCTCTGCTCGGAACTCGATAAAGCCGGCGTTCTCAAAGAGTATAATGTTCAGGTCATCGGCGTTCAGGTAGACGCTATCGAGCGCGGTGAGGACAGAATCGAATTCAAGAACGCTATGAGCGAACTCGGTATCGGTATGCCGAGAAGCGAGGTAGCTTATTCAGTTGACGAAGCTGTTAAGATCGCTGAAAAGCTCAAATATCCGGTCGTTCTCCGTCCTGCCTATACTATGGGCGGCGCAGGCGGCGGTATGGTCTATAATGTAGACGAACTCAAGGTCGTTTGTGCAAGAGGTCTTCAGGCTTCTCTCGTCGGACAGGTCCTCGTTGAGGAATGTATCTTCGGCTGGGAAGAGCTCGAACTTGAAGTTGTCCGCGATGCTGAAAACAATAAGATCACAGTATGCTTCATTGAAAATATTGATCCTATCGGCGTTCACACCGGTGATTCCTTCTGCTCAGCTCCTATGCTCACTATCCCTGAGGATGTTCAGAAGGAACTTCAGGATATGTCCTATCGTATCATCGAATCTATACAGGTCATCGGCGGATGCAACTGTCAGTTTGCCCGCGATCCTGAAACAGGACGTATCGTTGTTATCGAGATCAACCCGAGAACTTCACGTTCTTCCGCTCTTGCTTCAAAGGCAACAGGTTTCCCGATAGCTCTCGTTTCAGCTATGCTCGCCTGCGGTCTTACACTCAAAGACATCCCCTGCGGCAAGTACGGTACTCTTGATAAATACTATCCGGACGGCGACTATATCGTTATCAAGTTTGCTCGCTGGGCTTTCGAGAAGTTCAAGGGCGCTGAGGACAAGCTCGGTACTCAGATGAGAGCTGTCGGTGAGGTTATGAGCATCGGCAAGACCTACAAGGAAGCTTTCCAGAAGGCTATCCGTTCACTCGAAAAGGACAGATATGGTCTCGGATTCGCTAAGAACTTCAACGAACTCACTAAGGAACAGCTTCTCGATCAGCTTAAATACCCGACAAGTGAAAGACAGTTCGTTATGTATGAGGCTCTCCGCAAGGGCGCTACTGTTGATGAACTCCACGAACTTACAAAGATCAAGAAGTATTTCATCGAGCAGATGAAGGAACTCGTTGACGAGGAAGAAAGCCTTATCTCAATGAAGGGCAGCGTTCCTGCTGAAAACGTCCTCAAGCAGGCTAAGCTTGACGGCTTCTCAGACCGTTACCTCAGTTCTCTCCTCGAAGTTACTGAGGAAGAGATCAGAAACGCACGTATCGGCTTCGGTATCAAGGAAGCTTGGGAGGGCGTTCACGTAAGCGGTACTCAGAATGCTGCTTACTACTACTCAACCTATCACCTCGATGAGGACAAGAGCCCTGTAAGCACTGAAAAGCCTAAGATCATGATCCTCGGCGGCGGTCCTAACAGAATCGGTCAGGGTATCGAATTCGACTACTGCTGCGTTCATGCTGCTCTCGCTCTCAAAAAGCTTGGTTTCGAGTCTATCATCGTAAACTGCAACCCTGAAACAGTTTCAACTGACTATGATACCTCAGATAAGCTTTACTTTGAACCGCTTACACTCGAAGATGTTCTCTCTATCCACGAAAAAGAAAAGCCGGTCGGCGTTATCGCTCAGTTCGGCGGTCAGACTCCGCTCAACCTCGCTAACGACCTCAAAAAATACGGCGTAAATATACTCGGTACAACTCCTGAAACTATCGACCTCGCTGAGGACCGCGATCACTTCCGCGCTATGATGGACAAGCTCGGAATCCCGATGCCTGAGGCTGGTATGGCTGTAAACGTTGACGAGGCTCTTGAGATCGCTAACCGTATCGGCTATCCTGTAATGGTTCGTCCTTCCTATGTTCTCGGCGGAAGAGGTATGGAGATCGTACACGATGACGATATGATGCGCGTTTATATGTCCGCAGCTGTCGGCGTAACCCCTGACAGACCTATCCTCATCGACCGTTTCCTCAACCACGCAACAGAATGTGAGGCTGACGCTATCTCAGACGGTACTAACTGCTTCGTTCCTGCTGTTATGGAACATATCGAGCTTGCCGGCGTTCACTCAGGCGACTCAGCTTGTATCCTGCCTTCAAAGAACCTCACAGAAAAGCAGGTTGCTACTATCAAGGAATACACAAAGAAGATCGCCGTTGAAATGAACGTTTGCGGTCTTATGAATATGCAGTATGCTATCGAGGGCGATACTGTTTACGTTCTTGAGGCTAATCCGCGAGCTTCACGTACAGTTCCGCTCGTTTCTAAGGTTTGCGACATCAACATGGTCAAGATCGCTACCGACATCATTACTTCATCACTCACAGGCAGACCTTCTCCTGTTCCGGAACTCAAAGACCGCCAGATAAACCACTACGGCGTCAAGGAAGCTGTATTCCCGTTCAATATGTTCCAGGAAGTTGATCCTGTTCTCGGACCTGAAATGCGTTCAACAGGTGAGGTACTTGGTATCGCTCCTACATTCGGCGAGGCTTACTTCAAGGCTCAGGAAGCTACTCAGACAAGACTTCCTGACGGCGGAAATGTGCTCCTCAGCGTCTGCGACAGGGATAAGGCTGAACTCCTCGACATCGCTCATGCTTTCAATGATCTCGGATTCAATATCCTTGCAACAGGCAGAAGCTATGAGATGATCAAGGAAGAGGGCATCCCATGCAAGAAGATCTTCAAGATCTATGAGGGACGTCCGAATATCGCTGACGAGATCGCTAACGGCGAGATCCAGCTTATCATCAACACTCCCGCAGGAAAGACAAGCATCCACGATGACAGCTATATCCGTAAAGCTGCTATCAAGCACCGTGTTCCTTATATTACTACTATGGCTGCTGCTAAGGCAAGCGCAGAGGGTATCAAGGCTCACAGAGATAACAAGCACTTCGGCGTTAAATCGCTTCAGGCTCACCACGGCGATATTAAGTAATTATCAGAGGAAGCCTATAAGCGCAATACTTATATAGTAACTTTATCCTCAGCTTACTGGGGGAAACCTTTCTGAGGAAAGGTTCCCCCTAATCGTGTCCGTCCCCTCTGTCTGCTTCGCAGACATCTCCCCACCCCGTGGGGAGTCACCCCGAACCCCTTTCCAAAGACTTTTATTTCGTTTTTTCCGTAATGGTATATGCTTTTGGATAGAATAACAAAGCCGGAAGTCTCTGTGACTTCCGGCTATATTTATACCATTACGGAAAAAAACAGGATAAAGTTTTCGGGAGGGAGTTTGAGGGAAGCCCCTTTCTCAAAAGGGGTTCCCTCAATAAATTACTGATAAAGCTGCTATAAGAGTATTACACTTAAAGACTTCCCTCTGTGAAATAAACTTTATCAGTCGCCGTCGAGACCGCTTACGATGTCGCCGACAGCATCGGTAACGCCCTTGATGAGGTCTCCGCCGGCATCTCCGGCACCCTGTACAGCATCACTTACGTGTTCACCGACAGAGTTGCTGAACATAGTTGTAGACTCTGATCTGTCGTTTGAATCATAATCGGTATCATCCGATCCGCAGGATGTGAAAGCTGTACACACGGTAAAAAATATGGAGCATATTGCTAAAAGCTTTTTCATATAAATCATATCCTTTACTTTTGATTGTTGTGGAGTGCTTTTCCACAACTTAATTTTATTGTTTACGCTTTTTCTTTGATTATCCACACGTTTTCAAAGTTTTTTTCACTTATTAAAAGTGAATATACCGTTGTTTTCCACCTATTCAACATAGTTTTCAACAGTATCTGCTATAACTCCACATCTGTTTCCACATCATGTTGAAAACTTATTCACAGTTGTGTGGAAAAGAATTAGGATTATATTGCTGTAAAAATCAGGCAGTTTTGTTCATATTCTTGAATTGTCTCAAAACATATGGTATAATTGTTGAAGCAACTATTTTGGAGGAGTTAAATGTTTAAGGGATTTTCTAAAGATGCACTGGATTTTCTGCTCGGCATCAGACTGAACAACAACAAAGAGTGGTTTGAGCCTCGAAAACAACTCTACATCGAAAAAGTTTATGAACCAATGAAAGAACTCGGAAATGACCTGTTTGCGCCATTTTCAGATAATGAGGACTTCGTCTGCAAGGTAGGACGCATTTACCGCGATGAAAAATTTCCGCCTTATCTGCATTACAGAGACACAATGTGGATATACGTCCGCTATGACGCATATTACTGGAACAGAACGCCTACCTTGTATTTTGAACTGTCACCGGACGGTGCAGAGTACGGTTTCCGCATCTCAAAACCGGAAGCCGCTGTTATGGAGCGCTTCCGCAGTCAACTTGCAGAAGATCATAAGCCGTTTATGGAAATGATAGAGCGTCTTGAAAAACAATACGGGTTAACTATCGGCGGCGATGAGTACAAACGCGGAAAACCTTGCAGCATCCCCGAAGCTGAGCGATTTTTCAATAAAAAAGGACTCAGTGCCTATATTAAGGTCACCGAGCCCGAAAAGCTTTATTCATCGGAATTAAGCCGGAATATCAGCGAGATCTTTGAAGCCCTCGTTCCGCTGAACGACTACTTTCATGAAATAGTACAGATTGAAGAGCTCGCAAAAGCGCTTGAACGAGAAGCAAAAGCAACCGAGATCTCTGAACCGGAGATAAATATGGTAAAAGCTCCTGAAACGGAGTTTATGTGGTAAACGGAGAATGAACTCAGCAGCAGATATTATAAATTGCTTCTGCCATGATCTCTGCGTTTTTCAGAAGATTCTCCACTGTTATGAACTCGTCCGGACTGTGCATATGACCGTCCTCGCCGGGAAATTCCGCTCCGAAAGCAACTCCGCCTTCGATCTCGTGTACATAAGTACCGCCGCCAATAGCTATACAGCGTCCTTTATCGCCTGTAACGCTCTCATAGGCTTTCAACAAAGCTTGTACAAATGTTGAATTCTCATCGGTGCAGTGCGGCTCGACACCTTCACAGCTATCAATTTCAAAACCGGCAGAGGTCAGCTTTTCGCAGATAATACCACTTATCTCAGACTTGCTGCGGTCGAGCGGAAAGCGTATGTCAATACCGCCGCAAAGTCTGCCGTTTTCAGTATTAAGCATCGTAAGTACGCAGGTCATATCGCCTGAGACCTCATCTGATAAGCCAAGTCCGCAGCTGCTGCCGTTCAGCTCGCCGTGTGGGAAAAGTTCCGACAGACTTTTCAGCAAAGGGTTAATATTTCCCTGTATACTGAGAAATTTCGTTATCGCATTCTCGCCCTTCTCAGGAGTTGAGGCGTGAGCTGACTTGCCGATATATTCCTCAGTATCGTATGAGCACGTCGCCGGGACCGCGTTTATTACCGTCCCGCCGTGAACAGGGATACCGCTGTATTTCGCGGAAAAATACACCCTCAGCATACCTTTTTCCGCATTTATCACTGGATACTCGCCGTCCGGAGTGAAAACCATAGGCGGCAGAGTATGGACATCACGGTACATTTTAAGGTCAGCTGAACCGTTCTCCTCGTTAGTGCCAAATATAAGCCGAACGCCTTTTCTCAGCGGTATTCCGAGGTCTTTTACTGCTCTTGCAGCAAAAAGCGCTGCAACTGCCGGACCTTTATCGTCAATAGTTCCTCTGCCTATAAGCTTGTCTCCGGAACGTGTAAGCGTAAACGGATCAGACGACCAGCCGCTGCCCTCCGGAACAACGTCAAGATGCGTCAATACAGCAAGCTGCGGCTTTGAACCTTCAATGTCAGCTGAACCGACGTAATTTCCGATATTTTCAGTTAAGAAACCGTATTCACTGCACTTTCCGAGCATTATTTCCAATGCCCTTGCAGGCTCTTTACCAAAAGGCTTACCGTCCTCAGCATCGCCCTGAACGCTTCTGACAGCAACAAGTTCACTCAGCAAAGCGATCATCTCGTCCTTGTGCTCATCAAGATATTCCCTTATCTTTGACATTTTTTCACCTCATTTATAATCAACAAAAAACCGCAGTAATGATACTGCGGTTTTTGCGTACAGACATCGTCTGTACAAGAAAGAAAGGATAAATATGAAAAGAAAATTAATCAGTTGATAATTGTTTTCTCTGTTTCCTTATCGAAGATATGGATTCTGTTAGGATCAATTGCAACTCTGATCTCATCACCAGACTTAGCAGTTGATCTTGCACTTACTCTTGCTGTAAGCGGGATACCCTCACAAAGGAGATAGAGATATGTCTCAGCACCCATCATTTCTGTGAGTTCAACATAAGTATTGATAACACCTGTTGAAGCGTTGGAGAGATACATTTCCTCATCGTGGATGCTCTCAGGACGTACACCGAGAACGATCTCCTTGCCAACATAGTTGCCAAGCTCGGAATTGACCTTAGACTCAGGAACAACGATAGTGAACTTCTGTGTCTTGCTGCCGAATTCAACGATATACTGACCATACTCTTCCTTGAGTACAGCATCAATGAAGTTCATCTGAGGTGAACCAAGGAATCCTGCAACGAACTTGTTGATCGGATTATCATAGAGGTTCTGAGGAGTATCAACCTGCTGAACGACACCGTCCTTCATACAAACGATTCTGTCGCCCATTGTCATAGCCTCAGTCTGATCGTGAGTTACGTAGATAAATGTTGTACCGAGCTTCTTATGGAGCTTTGAAATAACGACACGCATCTCACCACGAAGCTTTGCATCGAGGTTTGAGAGAGGCTCATCGAGAAGGAATACCTTAGGTGAACGAACGATAGCACGACCAAGTGCAACACGCTGTCTCTGACCACCTGACATAGCCTTAGGCTTTCTGTCGAGGTACTTATCAAGTCCGAGAGCAACAGCAGCTTCGTTAACCTTTCTCTCGATCTCATCCTTAGGAACCTTACGGAGCTTAAGTCCGAAAGCCATGTTATCGAATACTGACATATGCGGATAGAGCGCATAGTTCTGGAAAACCATAGCAATATCTCTGTCCTTAGGAGCGATATCGTTTACAAGACGATCGCCGATATAAAGTTCGCCCTCTGATATCTCTTCAAGACCTGCGATCATACGAAGAGTTGTTGATTTACCGCAGCCAGAAGGTCCTACAAGAACGATGAATTCCTTATCTCTTATCTCTAAATTTACATCCGAAACTGCAACAACGCCGCCCGGATATTTTTTATAAATGCCTTTAAGTGTTAAACCTGCCATTTGGTCCAGTCCTCCAGTTCTAATTTTGTGCCGATATATTTTTGCATTATCAGCTATGTTAATATAATACCACAAACCGAAAAATATTTCAAGTTGCTAAATTGACAAAGTTACAATTATATGTTTATTAAGTTTGCCGAAAAAAAGCCGGAAAAACTGCTTAAAAAAGCATTAAATTCCCTTTCGGCAAATAAGTTTTCAACATCTTTGTGCAATAATTCCATACATTCTCCGATTGCCAGTTTTTCGGGCAAAACAAGTGATCCGAGCGATAATCTCATTAAAACATCTACATGATTGCCGACAGCAGCAAACATTCTCTTGACCTGATGATATTTTCCTTCATAAAGTTCAATAAATGCCTGATATTCGGAGTTTTCAACAGACTTTACATTTGCCGGCATACAGGTTTCACCGTTGGAGAGCTGCAATTCATTTTTGAATATGTCAACATATTTATCTTCAAATGGTCTGGCAAGTTGCACTATATAGATTTTCGGGATATGGCTCTTTGGTGAGAGCATTCTATGAGCTAATTCTCCATCGTCTGTTATCAGCAGCGCACCAAGTGAATCCTTATCAAGTCTTCCTGCCGGAAACAGTCCTTTTGTGCGTAATTCCGGCGGAACGAGTTCAAGAACATTTTTTCCGTCATTATCATTGGTCGAGCAGACATAGTCCCGCGGCTTGTTGAGAAGTATGTATCTGTGCTTATCTTTTCCTATAATCTCTCCGCATACCTCAACACTGTCATTTTCCGGATCAATTTTTGTATCAGACTTTTTTATCACCTTTCCGCCGACTTTTATGTCTCCGGAAGCTGCAAGCTGCTTTATGCGGCTGCGGGTATATTCAGTTCTTTCCGATATGAACTTATCAAGCCTTATCTGCGCCATTTTTTCTCCTTTCGGCATAAAACCGGTCATGCTTCTAATATAATGAAATATCCGAGGTGATAAAATGAAAAAATATACTTTTCTGATAATTTCAGTTGCTGTACTTACTGCCGCAATATTCATCGTTCCAAAGAGAAATGATTCCGGAAATATTGATGATGCCGAACTTATCTCAGCTTCTGATCCCGGAGAAAGGATCGACTATTTTGCTTCTCATGGTTGGGAAGTTGAAGAGATCGCCGGCAGGAATATTACCATACCAAATGATTTCTCAGATGTCTATGAGGAATATGCCCAGATTCAGGATAAACAGGGACTTCCTCTGCGAAACTACGCCGGATGCAATGCAACGCTCTATGTCTATAACGTTAAGAATTATGCCCCTGAAAATAAGAAAATGCTCGCTGAACTTATCGTATGTGATAACACAGCTGTCGCTTCTATGGTTTACAGTGAGGACGGCGGAACGATACGCTGCGCCGTAAGCTGATGTACTTCCGGCTATTTCTTTTCAAGTTCGCTTATTGCAGCAACAAAGCTCGCAACATCGCTGAAATCCTCATATACAGAAGCAAATCTTATATATGCTACCGGATCTATTTTACTAAGTCTGTTCAGCACTATCTCTCCGATCTCCTTCGACTTTATCACTGTTTTAAGCTGATCCGCACAGTAATTCTCTACATAATCCGCTATCTCATCGACTTGATTCTTATTTACCGGACGCTTTTTTATCGCAGTAAATATGCCCTTGACAAGCTTTGTCTTATCAAAAGCCTCAAAACCGCCGGACTTCTTTTCAACCATTAACAGCGGGACCTCAACAGTTTCATATGTAGTAAATCTTCCGCTGCATTTTACGCACTCTCTGCGACGCTTTATCTTATCATCATAAGGACGTGAATCTATTACCTTTGAATCATCAAATCCGCAGTAAGGACATTTCATTGTTTTTGCTCCCTTCCGTATGGCTCGATCATATTCCTGATAATATTGTAGCTTGTTATCAGGTCGCTTATCCCACCGAATCCGCTTCTGTATAGTTCAAGAACTACCGAACAATCCGGATTGAGGGTGTTAAGTTTATCGAAAAACTGTCTGAATCTGAAATTGCCTTTTCCGATGAGCAGACAGTCTCCAAGCTGTCCGGAATCGCTTATATGCACATGAACAGTCTTGCTGCCGGCAGCATCAAGAAATCTGAAAGGATCTTCACCAGCGCGGATAGCCTGTTTTGTGTCAAGAACGAACGCAAACTCGTTTCCAAGCATTTTTTCAAGATCCCTGATATACGCTGATGATGCACTCTGACAGCGCGAAACATTCTCAATAGCAACAGTTATGCCAAATTCCTTTCCAAGACGGTAAAGCTTGCTGAAACGCTCGCAGTAGACCTCTTTTGATTTAACAGACTTTGCGCCGTGAAATACGAACACATCAGCCCCGACTATATTCATCAGTCTGAAATAGTATTTGTAGTATTCAAGCATATCGTTTACTCTGCGTTCATAGTCCGAAAAGAACATCATCTGTTCCATTTCACAGGTAAAAGGATGAACAGAACAACACTTAACATCGAATCTTTTAAGCAGATTCGCAGCACCGTGTGCAAATCCGAGTTTCAGCTCAGAATGGGTATTCACAAACATTTCAACGCACGAAACACCGTTTACTGCAAGATCGTAAAGGCTCTCTTCAAGAGGTCTCGGAAACAGACAAGCTGTTGATACTCCGGCTATCATATTCATCCTCCCTCCGCAAAAATTTCTTAGATTATTATAACATAAATCCTCAGAAATTTCAACAGACGCATTGAAAATCTTCACACACCTCCGCGGTTCAGCATATACTGGTCTGAACAACATTTCGGAGGTGTTTTCAGCTTGTATAAAGAATTATTCATCGCATTTATCGTTAGTATTGACATATACCTGACTGCTGCGGTATATTGCAACAGCGGAATCAAAATTCCTTTACCTTCAGCTGCAATAATTGCTTCTGTCGGATCGGCTGTACTTACTGTATCAATGGTATTTTCCGGATTTCTTAAACACTTCATTCCACCATCGGATTTTCATTGCTGCGGTATAGTTGTCCTCACTGTTATCGGAGTTTTCACGATATTCAAAAGCATTATCAGAAATTTTATCGAGCATCTTTCAAAAAAAGAGTCTATTTCCATGAAAACAGAAAAAGGCTCTCTGGTACTGTGGCTGTATCTTGATGATACTGCCGCTGATATAGATGATTCAAAAACACTGTCTGTCGCAGAAGCATTTTCTATTGCTCTCATAAGTTCACTTGACTGTGCCGCAACAGGTATTGGCGTTGGATGTGCGGACATCAACGTGCCTTTAGCAGCAGCAGCAACTTTGATATGCGGATTCTGTGCTATGCTTCTCGGAAATCTTACCGGTAAAAAATTATCGTCCCTGAATCACGATTTCTCATGGATAGGCGGAACATTGCTCATAATCTTTGCATTTTTAGTATAGCAAAAAAGGGCGGAATATCCGCCCTTGAAACTAAAAAACCTGATTTATTAGGAAACGCCCTCTCTTGCAACCCATTCATGATTAATGCCATTATATTACATATACTACTACTTCCGGCGGATTGAAAAGTCTTAATTTGCCAAGACCAGCCGAAACAAGAAGCTTCGTTCTGCCGAATTCATATACTCCCTTTGAATTCTTAGGGAAAAATACTCTTTCAGGTGACAGTATCGCCCTTCCGAAAAGACGTACTGAACCGCCGTGTACATGACCGCTGAATACAACATCAGCTCCCCACTGAGAGTAGCTTTCGGCAAAAAATGGATTATGCGCTATCAGCCATACTTCTTCGTCTGTGATGTCTCCGAGATAGGTCTGCATATCTTCCGGAGTTATTATTTCAAGATCGCGGTAGCCGCCATTTTTCTTATAAACCTCATAATGCTCTTCAAGTCCGTATATCGTTATTCTGCGTCCGTTCTTCTCAAAAACATCATTCTCGTTACGCAAAAGCCTTGCATCTGTTAATGAAACTGTTTCAAGAAATTTTTTCTGCATTTCCGGCAGCATACTCTGCTCATGATTTCCGAATATCATATAAACCGGCGCTATTCTGCACAGTTTTTCAAGAGTTTTCCCGACTGTTTCAAAATTCATCTCAGAACGCGAGACCAGATCTCCGCTGATAATGATAACATCCGGCGATTCTCTTTCCACTATCCTGCACAAACGTTTATTATATTTACCAAATCTTTTTTTGTGAAGATCTGATATATGAACTACCTTTATATCCCCGCCGAATTTCTCGCGCCTTACGCACAGCATGAATGCGTTCTCAATAACGGCATATAGCAGGAATATCCCTATAATTATCAGTATCAGATATATCATTCATCTTTTTCCTTTTCTTCTGATTTTTTCAGGAGAGGGATGTCTATAACAGCAAATATCAGCAGATATACCGAGGTTATCATTATCCTTCCGGCATATATTGCTATTATTTCAGTAAAATTCCCGCTGTATTCCTCATGCGGATCAAAAATACTCAGTTCCGGCGAGAATATTCTTAGTAAAACTGTAACAGCCGTACTGAATATAAGCGGAAGTGCTACTGCAAATAAAAAAAAGAAACGCCGAGAAAAATTACCGTGTTTTCCGGCGTCCATCTGAACAAAATGGTACATGAAACAGAGTATGAGCGGAGTTAAAAGCACATAACCCCACCCATATTCCATTTTTTCATAGATATACCAGTTCAGCCACTGCGAAAATATACTCATCATAAATATCGCAGCAGCTGAAACAAATGATGCTTTATAGCTTAAATACCGACTGTTTTGCGGCATTATTCATTATCCTGATCCTCTGGATCAGCCTCAATGACTACTTCGTTCTTTTCCTCAAGAGCAGCTTCCTCTTCGGCAGCCTTTGCCTGTTCCTCGGTAAGCTGTTCGACCTTTTCAGTCTCGGCATTATCATCATGCTCGGCTCTTGTGAACGCTACTACCTGTGCGCCCTCATTTACCTTCATAACACGAACACCCTTTGCTATACGTCCCATAACACGTACATCGCTTGCAAGTATTCTTATGATGATACCATCACTTGATACAAGAATAACGTCATCAGTTTCGTCTACTATCTTGATTCCGCAGACATGACCTCTTACATTATCTACCTTATAGTTTGTAAGACCAAATCCGCCTCTGTTCTGGATACGATAGCTTTCAAGATCGGTACGCTTACCGTAGCCGTTCTCGGTAACTGTGAGGAGAGTTGCACCATCGCGGACTCTTGCCATTCCAACAACGTAATCTCCTTCACGGAGTTTGATAGCTCTTACGCCGTGAGCTGAACGTGAAAGCGCACGTATCTTCTCTTCCTCAAGGCGTATTGCCATACCGTTTCTTGTAGCTACGAACAGCTGAGCCTGACCTTCTGTCATACGAACGCCTGCGATCTCATCGCCCTCATCAAGACCGATAGCAATAAGACCGTTCTTGCGGACATTCTTATACAGTGAAAGATTCGTCCTCTTGATCTTGCCGTTCTTTGTAGCCATTGTGATGAATTTCTCATCACTGAAATCGGTAGTCTTTATCATAGCGGCGATCTTTTCACCCTCTGTGAGAGGAAGCAGATTTATAAGGTTAAAGCCTCTTGAAGCCTTTGAACCATCCGGTATCTCATAGCATTTGAGCTTATACATAATACCCTTGTTCGAGATGAACAGAATATTATCATGAGAGCCGCAGATGAACATTTCCTCAACGAAGTCCTCTTCACGCTGCTTCATACCGGTAATACCTCTGCCGCCGCGGTGCTGAGTCTTGTATTCTGTAAGCGGCATACGCTTGATATAGCCGTTATTTGTAAGAGTTACAACACATTCCTCATGCGGGATAAGATCCTCGATGTCTACCTCACCGCTGACATTTTCAATGTCAGTACGGCGCGGATCGCTGAACTTCTTGCGGATAGCATTAAGATCGTTCATGATGATCTCATATACTCTGTTCACATCAGCAAGAATATCCTCATAATCTGAGATCTTAGTGAGAAGTCCGTAGAGTTCATCGGTGATCTTCTGTCTTTCGAGACCTGTGAGCTGTCCGAGACGCATCTGGACGATAGCCTCAGCCTGTTCCTCAGAGAGACCTGTCTGATCCTCAACGTGAAGACCTGTGAGATCGTACTGAGCGCGGTCAAGAAGTGCAGACATATCCACATCCTTGAAGCGTTCTATCATTTTTACTTTAGCTTCCTGAACAGTTGCGCTTGCTCGGATTATTGCGATAACTTCGTCTATATAGTCAGCAGCAAGCACGAAGCCCTGTAAAATGTGTGCGCGTTCGAGAGCCTTTTTGAGGTCGAAACGTGTTCTTCTCTGGATGACCTCGACCTGGAAATCAAGGTAATCCCTGAGCATCTGTTTAAGTGTCAGTATCTTAGGCTCGCCGTTTACAAGGGCAAGCATGATGATTCCTACTGTATCCTGAAGCTGAGTGAGCGCAAAAAGCTTATTGAGGACTATCTCAGGGATAGCATCCTTTTTCAGCTCGATAACAACTCTCATGCCGTCCTTGTCGGACTCATCGCGGAGATCGTATATACCGTCTATCTTCTTATCGCGGACAAGCTGTATAATGCTCTTGAGCAGACGCTCTTTCCTGAGCATATAAGGTATCTCGTCTACAATGATGCAGTTTCTGCCCTTTATCTCCTCAAAATGAGTACGGCTGCGGAGTATGATCTTGCCCTTGCCGGTAGCGTAGGCTGCACGTATACCCGCTCTGCCCATGATGATACCGCCGGTAGGGAAGTCAGGTCCCTGTATATGTTCCATGAGCTGTTCAAGTGAACATTCAGGATCATCAATGAGAAGCTGAAGAGCGTCTATTACCTCGCCGAGATTATGAGGCGGGATATTGGTAGCCATACCAACAGCGATTCCGACAGAACCATTCACAAGAAGATTAGGGAAACGTGAAGGGAGCACCGATGGCTCTTTGAGACGATCATCGTAGTTAGTAGTGAAATCAACAGTGTCCTTGTTGATGTCGGTAAGCATTTCAAGTGTAAGCTTAGCCATTTTAGCTTCGGTATAACGGTAAGCGGCAGGACCGTCGCCGTCGATAGAACCGAAGTTTCCGTGACCGTCCACAAGCGGATACCTCATAGAGAAATCCTGTGCAAGTCTTACAAGAGCATCATAAACGGAAGCATCACCGTGTGGATGATAACGTCCGAGAACTGCACCGACTGTATCCGCACATTTACGGTAAGCCTTTTCCGGAGTAAGTCCGTTCTCATGGAGCGTATAGAGGATACGTCTGTGAACAGGCTTCAATCCGTCTCTTACATCCGGAAGTGCTCTCGATACAATTACCGACATCGCATAGTTGAGCATTGAATTTTTCATCTCATCTACAAGCTCGGTATTTATTATCTTTGAATTATCCTGATATAACAAAATTTTTACCTCCTGTTAAGAGTTTGAATTTATATTTTATGTTACAAGTCTGACTATAAAAACAGGATCATCAGACCTTCTCTGTTCCTCTGACTATTTCGAGTTCTGCCTCGGAAAAGCCTTCTTTCGGCAGAATATAGAACATTTTTTTACCTTCCATGAGAAGGAAGAACCTATCATATTCAAGCAGCTTATAGTCCTGACCGAGTTTTATCACTGATTTTTCCGGCAGAGGTTCATATTCTTCCGGAATGTCGGCAGAATCAGCCTCTTCATTTTCAGTGTCATTTTCCGGTTCAGGCTCTTCGACAGTAGTTATGTCGATATGATCGTCAGCGATGCCTATTTTGTAGGTAGGTTCGCCAAGAGCCTTCATCGTTTCAGATATGTTCTGGAATATCCTGTGAGGATTATACCATTCTCTGAAAGCAAATGCTATACAGACCATTATCAGCAGATAAACAAGTCTGTTATCCGGTGCTTTTATAGCTGCGTAGACAAAATCCGCAGCAAGTATGAGAAACAGTACCGAAAAAATGATGCTCTTCGGTTTTACAAATTTTTTCTGGTATGCCTTATAAGCCTCCTTGAAGGTCTCATGCGGCACACGGTATTCTTTTTCGAGTTTATAATTATCCATATGTCAAATATCAAGATCCTGCGCGAATTTAGCGTTTTCTTCGATGAAAAGACGGCGCGGCTCTACCTTATCGCCCATAAGTATCGAGAATACCTCATCAGCTTTGAAAGCGTCCTCCATACCTATCTTTACAATTGTACGTCTTTCCGGATCCATAGTAGTCTCCCAGAGCTGTTCAGGGTCCATTTCACCAAGACCTTTATAGCGCTGAACTTCAACGTCCTTATACTTGCCTTCCTCTGAGAGTTCAGCTATATAGCGGTCTCTTTCCTCATCCGAGAAAGCATAACGCACCTTTTTCTTGCGCTCAACTCTGAAAAGAGGCGGCTGAGCGATATAGACATTGCCGTTTGCTATGAGTGGTCTCATATAGCGGAAGAAGAAGGTGAGAAGAAGAGTTCTGATGTGCATACCGTCAACATCGGCATCCGCCATGATGATTACTTTTCCGTAGCGAAGCTTTTCAATATCGAAATCCTCACCGATACCTGTACCGAGAGCGGTAACAACAGGTTCGAGCTTATCATTGCCGTAGATACGGTCTATACGTGCCTTCTCAACATTGAGCATCTTGCCCCAGAGCGGAAGAATAGCCTGATAACGGCGGTCTCTGCCCTGTTTTGCAGAACCTCCCGCAGAATCTCCCTCGACGATGTATACTTCTGTGTAGCGGCTGTCACGTTCAGCGCAGTCAGCAAGCTTTTCGGGCATTGAATTGTTTCCGAATGCGTTCTTTTTACGCTCTGCTTCTCTTGCACGTTTAGCAGCTTCTCTTGCTCTGTAAGCAGATAGACACTTTTCAAATATAAGATTTGCTGTATCTGGGTTTTCCTCAAGGAAATTCATGAGTTTTTCTGTTACAAGCTTTTCTATGAAAGGCTTTACCTCAGGATTTCCAAGTCTTCCCTTGGTCTGACCTTCAAATTCGCATTCAGTAAGCTTTACAGAGATTATAGCGGTAAGACCTTCTACAACGTCATCCTTTCTCAGGCTCTCTATTTCCTTTTTAGGGGAATCCTTGCCTTTCTTTGAGCTTTCCTTTTCCTTGAATTTACCGAATTTCTTGCCGTATTCGTTTATTACCTTGACAAGGGCGTTTCTGAAGCCTGTTTCATGTGAACCGCCGTCCTTGGTATGGATATTATTCGCAAATGACAATATAACGTCATTATAGCTATCGTTGTACTGAAGAGCGATCTCAGCAAAAGAATCTCCCTGCATACCGGAAACATATATAACATCTCCGCTGATAGGTTCGAGGTCTCTTGTTGTATGGATATGCTCAACGAACTGGCGTATACCGCCCTCATAATGAAGAGTTTCGCCCACTATCTCGTCCTTGTTGCGCTTATCAGAGAATACTATCTTGATGCCGGCATTGAGGAAAGCCTGTTCACGAAGTCTTCTGAGGAGCACCTTGTATTCATAGACGGTGCTCTCGAATATCTCTCCGTCAGCCTTGAACATTACAGAAGTACCGGTTTCGGTGGTTTTTCCTATCTTTTTAAGCTGTTCATCATAGTGACCGCGCTCGAAACGCTGGAACCATACGTTTTCTCCGTCCTTGACAGTAAGTTCGAGCCATTCTGACAAAGCGTTAACGACAGACGCACCAACGCCGTGGAGACCGCCTGATACCTTGTATCCGCCGCCGCCGAATTTACCGCCTGCATGAAGTATCGTATAAACAACTGTTGCTGCCGAGATACCTTCCTTAGGATGGATTCCGACAGGGATACCGCGTCCGTTATCAGATACACGGATAACATCGCCTTCAAGTATCTCAACAGTTATCTCAGTACAATAACCAGCAAGAGCCTCGTCGATAGAATTGTCAACGATCTCGTAAACAAGGTGATGAAGACCATCCGGACCTGTTGAACCTATGTACATACCCGGTCTTTTACGGACCGCTTCAAGACCTTCAAGAACTTGTATGTCGTTTTCATCATAGTTATTATTCTGCTGACTCATATTTACCTCCAAAGGTTATTTCAATTC
Source organism: Ruminococcus flavefaciens (assembly GCA_015067005.1). Classification (GTDB taxonomy): domain Bacteria; phylum Bacillota; class Clostridia; order Oscillospirales; family Ruminococcaceae; genus Ruminococcus; species Ruminococcus flavefaciens_AA. Next base: position 86,383 of record SVNH01000010.1, on the reverse strand, counting down.
ATAATTCATAATGCTAAATTAATAATACCGTTTCAAGCGTAATTACGCATTATGAATTACGAATTACGCATTATTTTTCAATATCCGCCGCCGGAATTTATTCTCTTGCGGAGAGTTGAAGCCGAAAGCTGTGATATATACACCCTTTCAGTGCCGTTTTTCATGGCTATTATGAAGCTTTTCGGCATTTCATAGGTAGTATATACACAATGATGCTCTTTTTCGGCACGATCAAGTAATATCTTGGTACACTTTTCAACAGTTGTGTTCTCGATGTCGAAAACTCCAATAATATCCTTTATCATAATCGAATAGTTATTGCCAATATGAAGATACATTCAAGTTTCCTCCATTATCCTGCCTTCGCTTATACGCAGGATCTTTCCCTTTATTTCCGGGAGAAGCGCACTTTCATTCGGAGTTGTAAGAAATACCTGCATATCCTTGATTATATCAAATACGAATCTCTGACGTGTTTCATCAAGTTCTCCCATAACATCGTCAAGGAAGATAACAGGTGCATCCTTTGATTTTTTCATGAATATTTCAGCCTGAGCAAGCTTCATCACAAGAGCAGCACTCTTTACCTGTCCCTGAGAGCCGAAATCCCGCGCACTCACGCCGTTTATCCTTATTATTATCTCATCTCTGTTCACTCCGGCATGAGTTGAACCTGTTCTGATGTCGTAATCTGAGGTCTCACGCAGTTTACGGTAATACTGCTCATAAGCATCCTCATTGCACGGCTTTTCAAAGTCCTCGGAACGGAAAACATTGGATCTGTATTCAAGTTCAAGCTCTTCGCTGCCGCCTGAAATTATCTTATAAAGTCTGCCGCATATTTCGTTGATCTTCGAGACATATTCATTTCTCATATACGATATGACAGTGCCCTCATGAGCAGCTTGTTTATCCCATATTTCGAGTATATTTGCAGCTGAACTGCCCTGCATTATTTCTTTCAGCAGTGCATTTCTCTGATTCATGATAGCATTGTGCTTCATAATATGGACAACAAACATCGGATTAAGCTGTGAAGCTGCCATATCAATGAAATTCCTTCTTTTTTCCGGTGAACCTTTGATTATCTCAACATCATCCGGAATAAATGCGATACACTTAAAAACATCAAAAAGTGCCCTCGTACCCTTCTGCCTGACACCATTAAGGTGTATATTTTTCGGTGAAGAGGCACTTCTTGTCATTTCATAGCTTATTTTCTGTTCGCGGACACTATCCTGAAGCTTTATCTTCGAGGTCATTCTGTTTCCATTCAGACAGACATAGTCTTTTTCCTTTGAACCGCGGAAACTCCGGCATCCGGAAAGGATCCACATTGCTTCGAGAAGATTTGTTTTTCCCTGAGCATTCTGTCCGACTATGATATTATACTTTGGATCCGGAGCGAACGAAATACCGCTGAGATTTCTGAACCCGTCTATCTCGGCATAAGTGACTATCACTCTACTTCAACCTCGTTATCTCCGAGAGTTACTTTATCTCCGGGATGTATTTTCTTTCCGCGCATGGTACATACCTCGCCGTTAACGAGTACCTCACCGTTCTGGATAAGAGTTTTAGCCTCTCCGCCTGAACCTACCATTGATGAAAATTTGAGCAGAGCATCAAGTTTAATGAATTCTGTTGTTATTTTTATTTTATTAATGCTCATATTCAACTACCTCTTATAGCTTTGTTTTTTTATATTTTTCCGTTCAACTATATCATAATAGCTCGTTCTTGCATATTTATACTTGAAATCTCTGTTCAATGAAGCCGCATACTCGTAGTAATAGGGATTTTCACAGCAGTATTCATAAGCGAACTTAACGCTCTTCCTGACCTTTCTTGCAATAGTTTTTTCAGCTATTTTACGTCCTATATACTTTGAAGCAAGCATAAGGATCACCGAAGAAACTATCAGTATTATCTCAAGCTTTATCCAGTCTCTGTTCACCTTGTATCTGAAACTGAATATTTCAAGGTCTATTTTTTTCGGAATGAACTTGGCAATTATCAAGCCGATCCCTATAACTGCCGCAGCTATCGCTGATAATGAAGCTAATACTCCGGTAGTCCACGAAAATAATGATGCAGCTTTTGCATGGGGATATGTTCTGTATATCATTCAGCCCACTCCCTTCATAAGTTTGGATGTGTTCAGTTTTTAAGCTGGATAGGCATTATGAGGAATATGAAGCTTTCACCTTCAAGCGGAAGCATTTCTATAACCTTCATTGCTCCGTTAAAGCGTATTTTAACCATATCACCTTCGGCTGCTTTAAGTGCCTCGAACATAAGACGGTTATTGAAGCCTATTGTTACTGTTTCTCCCGAAACATCGGCAGATATAACGTCGTTTATCTTACCTATCGCGGTCTTGCAGTTGAGCTTCATTACTCCGTTGCCGATCTCACAGCGTATAGGCGACTTGTTCTTATCGTCTATAAGGAGCGAACATCTTTCAAGAGAGGTCGCAAAATCCTTCTTGTTTATGATTACTTCTGTCTTGAAGCTGCTTGGTATACTGAGTTTATAGTTATGGAAAGCACCTTCAAGAAGTCTTGAGATAAGGAAAACATTTTCAAGTTCAAATATTATGTGTCTGTCATTGGTGAATATCTTGCAGAACTTATCCTCATCATCTTTTATGAGTGAAGAAAGTTCAAGCAGTGTTTTCTTAGGAACTACAAAATGATAATTTTCATTGCAGTCTGTCATTTCATTTCTTATTGCAAGGCGGAAACCGTCTATTGCAACGAGATTGAAGCTGCCGTTTTCAATATCGAAGAGCTCTCCGGTTAGTACAGGCTTGCTTTCGTTAATAGAAGCAGCATAGCTTGTCTGATTTATCATTGAGCGGAGAACGGTCTGTTTGATACTGAATGATCTTTCAGAATCTACCTTTGGAAGCTCCGGGAATTCCTCAGCAGACATTGCCGAGAAGCTGCATTCTGTTGCATTGCTTGAAATATTGATAATGAGGTCATCGCTTATATTGAATGTTATATCGCTGCCGGACATACGTCTTGTGAACTCGCTGAAAAGTCTTGCGCTTACCACGAATTCACCTGTTCCTTCAGTTTCAGCTTTAATTGAAGTACGAACGCCCATTTCAAGATTATAAGCTGTAAGCTCTACGCTTCCTTCATTGAGTTTTACCTTAACGCCTTCAAGTGCCGGTATAGTGGATTTAGGTGAAACTGCTTTTGAAACATATCCGATAGCTTCACTGAGTTCGTCTTTACTGCAAATGAATTTCATTATAAAATTACCTCCGGTGATAGGTGAAGCCATCCGGCTTCTGAAAAAGATGTGTTATGCCAAAATAAATTATAGTAATATATAAATAAATATATTGTTGTTGTTATAGGGGCGGTGGAAAAGTTGAGACAAGCTTTATACGGCTATATATTGTTTCAAACTCGTCCACAAGGGTATGTTGCCGGATCTTTGAAAAATGTAGGAAACTTTTTTTGTGATTAATTTTCTGTTGAATAGGTTTAACTGTGTTAAGCAGAAGTTGAGATTTATGTTGAATTATGTAAGGCGATTATGAGATCAGTTTTTCTGATTCGGAAAATGTTAGTGTTGAAAATAAAAAAATGTGGAAAATAAAAATTCACATGGAAATAATTCTTCGTAAATAGAAGATCTGTATTCAAAATCACTTTAAACACATTGTTGAAAACTATGTTAGTTGAGCGGTTTTTCAACAATTATGCTTTGCTCTTATCTCTGATATTCTTTATGATGTCATCAACAAGGTTTTTAAGATTTGAATCTTTTTCCATTGCGTCAGAAACGCTTGTAACTGAGTAAACGATAGTTGAGTGATCTCTTCCGCCGAACTCAGTACCGATAGAAGCAAGCGGCATACCTGTTATTTCACGAACTACGAAAATAGCTACTTTACGTGCTATCGAGATCTGTGATGAACGCTTGTTAGAGCGTATATCTTCAGCTGAAACGCCGTAAACGGTTGATACCTCTGAGATGATCTTCTCAACTGTGATAGGTATAGGCTGCTCATCTGTAAGCACATCCCTGATAACGCTCTGAGCCATAGAAATGGTTATCGGGCTTCCTGCAAAGTGGTTGAGAGCCTTGAGACGTACAACAGCGCCTTCAAGCTGACGGATGTTGGATTTAAGGCGGTTAGCCATGAATTCAGCCACTTCGCTCGGCATTTTGAGTTCAAGGAGTTCAGATTTTCTGTTTATGATAGCAAGTCTTGTTTCATAGTCAGGAGCGGATATATCAGCGATAAGACCGCCCTCGAATCTGGTCCTGAGTCTTTCCTCAAGTGTAAGGAGTTCCTTCGGAGGCTTATCTGATGTGATAACGATCTGTCTGCCGTCCTGGTGGAGCTTATAGAATGTGTGGAAGAATTCTTCCTGCATACGCTCCTTGCCTGAGAAGAACTGAATATCGTCGATAAGGAGAATATCAGCGTTTCTGTATTTATCGTGGAAATCTGATATGAGACCGTTATTGATAGCGTTTACGAGGTCGCTGCCAAATGTTTCGCTGGTGACATATACGATATTGAAATCCGGATTATTTTTGCGGACTTCGTTTGCGATAGCTGTGATAAGGTGGGTTTTTCCCATTCCTGAAGGACCGTAGATGAAGAGCGGATTATAGTCAGGAACGGCTTTTTCGCCGCAGTTCTTGGCAACAGCCTTACTGCAGGCAAGAGCGAACTCATTTGATCTGCCTTCGATGAAGGTATCGAAAGTATAGTCATAGTTGGCAAATTTATAGGTCTTTTCGAGTTCAGCGTGTTTCTGTTCGAGTTCATCATCTGTTGGGACCTTGATCTTATTTGATTCATCTGTCTCGCTGTTGATGATGATATTAACTTCAAAGCCGAGGATATTATAGAAAGCCTCTTTCAGAATATCGCCGTATTTATTGAAAACTATATCTCTCTGGAAATCTGTCTGAACGATGAATACAGCGTCTGTACCGTTAAAGCTTACGGGTTTCATCTGGTCGATCCAAGTAGTGATAGCGATTGCGGGGATATTTTTCTGAAGGCAGTATTGTTTAACATTTTCAAAAACTTCCTCAAAAGAATTCATATTTTACCTCCGTACGAAATAATAATGGGAAAGAAAAATTAACGATACTTCCCTATAATAATAATATACATATATTATAGCATACCGCTGATGAAATTGCAAGCGATTTTATATATCAAAGAATTAGAAAATAGAGTTTCTTTCCACACGTAAATTGACATATTGTTGAAAACTGTGTTGAATCACAGTAAAAATGAACCTGATTTCAAGAAAAAAAGCCATGATCACTGTTGAAAACTTCTGAACAGTGAAGAATCGTTCATTTTTTGCCTCTATTCATAAATTGACAATATGATGAAATTTAAGAGCTGCCCTGACAGGACATATTGGTAAAAAAACTGAAAATATCACTTTTTTATGAAAAATTTCATAAACTGCTTGACATCAGTATATTTTTGATATATAATTGGTTAGTGTAATGTTGGCAAATGTGCCGGCATATTCTACAACGATATGAATATTGCGTATTTTCGCATATATTCTCAAGTATAACATAAGCTCAGAGAGGAGGATCTCATAATGAAAAGAACATATCAGCCTAAGAAGCTCCACAGAAAGAAAGAGCACGGCTTTATGAAGAGAATGGCTACTAAGAACGGCAGAAAGGTTTTAGCTCGTAGAAGATCTAAGGGCAGAGCAAGATTAACTCACTGACGACGCTGACCACAAAATCTATTTTTGTGGTCTTTTTTGTTAATTACGATGGTATTTTTATGCTTTATACGGAAATTTTGAATGAAAACAGAGACTTTCTGACTCTTTATAAGAAAGGCAGATATTCTGCCTCAAGATATTCTGTTATCTATGTTAGACCTAACGGCAGATCATTTAATCGTCTTGGTATAACTGCCGGAAAGAAAATCGGAAACGCTGTTCACAGGAACAGAGCCAAAAGACTTATCCGCCTCGCTTATCGTCAGTTTGAGGTAGATATACCTGTCGGCATAGATATAGTAATAGTCGCAAGAGAGCCGATATGCAGTATAAAGTCTCAGGAATACTGCGGCTATATGGAAAAACACGGAGTTAAAGAGATACAGAAAATGTTCAGGAGCTTTCCGGCTTGCGGAAAGAAAAACAGATGAAATATCTGGCTATGCTTCTGATAAAGTTCTATCAGAAATGTATCTCACCGTTCTTTCCGGCTAAATGCAAGTATCACCCTACGTGCAGTGCCTATGCGATGGAAGCTTTCAGAAAATTCGGCTTCTTCAGAGGCTTTCTGCTCGCAGGATGGAGAATACTCAGATGCAATCCGTGGTCAATGGGCGGATATGATCCTGTTCCTGAAAAATTTACGTTCAGAGCACAAAGCTGCGATCACACAGATATACATTCTTTTGAATGTGAAGAAGACAATAAAACTGATTAAGAGGGATAAATATTGAACGCAATTTATGATATTATCGGTATCCCGTTCGGATACCTTATGATGCTGATTTACCGTATCTTCCAGAACTACGCTGTTTCGATAATAGTTTTTACTATCGTTACAAAGATAATTCTTCTTCCGGTAAACTTCAAAACACAGAAAAATGCTGCTCGTATGCAGCTGCTTACACCTAAACTCGAAAAGCTTCGCAAAAGCTATTCCAATAACCCGCAGAGACTTCAGGAAGAACAGCAGAAGCTTTATATCCAGGAAGGCATCAATCCTATGGGAAGCTGTCTCCCTGCATTTATCCAGATGTTCCTTCTCTTCGGTGTGCTGGACGTTGTTTATAAGCCTATCACACATATCCTCAGATTCTCTAAGGGTATAAGAAAAGAAGCTGCTGCTATTGCAGGTACTAAGCTGAGCAACCTCAGAGGTGAGCTTGTCATTATGAATGATCTTAATGATGAGCCTTCAAAGTATTCAGGTCTCCTCGACGGAGAGTTCCGCACAAAAGTAAGGGAATTCAGTGATAATTTCACTATATTCGGTGCAAATCTCGGTAAAGTCCCTTCGATCCATGTTGATTGGTCAAGCAGAGAATCTATCGTTCTCTTCTTTATTCCGATATGTGCAGGTCTTGCACAGCTTATTGCATCAGTTTACAGTCAGATACACCAGAGAAAGGTCAACCCTAATATGCAGAGCAACGGCTGCCTTACATTTATGATGTATTTCATGCCGCTCCTTTCTGTATGGTTCGCTTACAGTGTTCCTGCCGGTGTTGGTTTCTACTGGATATGGTCCGCACTCTTCTCATTCTTCATTACATTCGCCCTCAACCACTATTTTACTCCCGAACGTACTGAGGCGATAAATGAAAAGGAAAAAGAAAAAGCACGTATCTATGCTGAAAAACATCCTGAGAAGAAAACTTTCATGCAGAGAATGCTCGAACAGCAGGAACTCGCTAATCAGCAGAATTCTGGTAAAAACGGTAAAAAGCCTAACGGCGAAAAGGCTTCACGTTCTGAAATGAATAAGTTTAACCGCGATAAGATCAAGGAAGCAAGAAAGCGTATGGCTGAAAAATACGGCGATGTCTACGATGATAATGATATTGATGAGGATTGATTCCTCAGGGAGGTATAACAATGACTGAAATTTTTACAGCAAAAACAGTTGAAGAAGCAAAAGAACTCGCAGCTAAGAAATTCGGCAAGGACATTAAAGAGATCAGATTTGAGATCGTTGATGAAGGTAAAAAAGGTCTTTTCGGTCTCGGCGCTAAGGACGCAAAAGTAAAAGCTACTATCGCATCAGCTGAGAAGAAACCAGCCGCTCCTGAAAAGAAAGCAGAAGAGACTGTTAAAAAAGCTGCTCCTGAAAAGACTGTCAGCGAACAGCCTAAGGTAACATTGACAGCTGCTGCTGAGGTAAAGAAGACTGAAGAAAAAACAGTAGAAACAGTTGCTGAAACAGCTCCGGCTGCTGAGGTTCATGACGATGATGAAGAGTATTCACTCGATAACTTCACCCTCATTGAGGATGAGAGCCTTGTTCATCCTAAGGTAAAGCTTGCAAGAGACTACATCACAAGCATTCTCAGAGCTATCGGTGTTGACGCTGAATATAAGATATATCAGAATGAATCAGGTGCTATAATCAATATCGAGAGCGATAATAACGGTACTATTATCGGCAGAAGGGGTGAAACTCTCGACGCTATTCAGTACCTCTGCTCTATCATCGCTAATAAGGGCGATAAGGACTATTACAGAATTACTATTGACTGTCTCGGTTACAGAAATAAGAGAAAAGAAACTCTCGAACAGCTTGCTGCAAAGGTAGCTAAGTCGGTTCTCAGAACTGGAAGATCTCAGCCGCTTGAGCCAATGAATCCTTATGAGAGAAGAGTTATCCACTCTGCTATCTCAAATATCGAAGGCGTTTCTTCACGTTCAGTCGGAGAAGAGCCTTACAGAAAGATTATCATTTCTTCAAATAATCCGAGAAGAAACGACAGACGCCGTGATGACCGCAGAGGCGGCAGAAGAAACGACCGCAGAGGCGGTTCAAGAAATCGTGACAGAGAGGTAACAATGGAGAGAAAGTCCGTTGACCTTTCTACAAGCTTTGAAAAGGACTACAAGAGACCTAAGCCGGAAGATAATATGGAAGGCGGTCTCTACGGAAAGATCGAACTTTAATTTGCAGGGACGGCTCGTCCGTCCCCGAATACTTTATTCAACGGCAGCTTTGCCGTTGTTTTTTTAGGAGTGATAGATTTGTCAACGATTGCTGCTGTTTCAACTCCGGATGCAACCGGCGGTATCGCAGTGATAAGAGTCTCAGGCGAAAAAGCTCTGGAGATAGCTGATAAAGTATTTACGTCTGTGAGCGGAAAAAAGGCTGTCGATATGGAGGGCTATACCTGCGCTTACGGATATGCGTCTGACGGCGATGAGCGTCTTGATGACTGCATATTGACTGTATTTCGTGCGCCTCACAGTTATACCGGCGAGAATACTGCCGAGATCTCGTGTCATGGGGGAATATATGTAACGAGACGTATTCTTCGCACCCTGATTAATAATGGTGCTGATAATGCTCTGCCGGGCGAATTTACTAAACGTGCGTTTCTGAACGGTAAGCTTGACCTCACTCAGGCTGAGGCTGTTATGGACGTTATTTCAGCTAAGAGTGAACGTGAATTAAAAATGGCGGAAGAGCTTCGTGATGGTGCTGCTTTTAAGCTTGCGGATAAGTGCTCGGGTAAGCTTATCAAGATACTCGGTGACCTTGCTGCGTGGGCTGATTATCCGGAAGAGGACATCCCTGCTGTTGAGCCTGAGAATCTGAAAATGGTTCTTGAGGAAGTCCGCAAAGAGCTTTCGTCGCTTGTTCAGAATTATGATGCCGGAAGAATTATCCGCGAAGGTATTCTGACTGCTATTGTGGGAAGGCCAAATGTCGGAAAGTCTACCCTTTTCAATTCACTGAGCGGAGTTCAGAGAAGCATTGTTACCGATATTGCCGGCACTACGCGCGACATCGTTGAGGAAACTGTCCGCCTCGGAGATATTGTTCTTCGCCTTTCTGACACTGCCGGCATCAGGGACACTGACGATGTTATCGAGGGTATCGGAGTTGAAATGGCTGAAAAAATGATTGATTCAGCTGAACTTGTAATTGCTGTTTTTGACGGAGGCTGTCCGCTCACCGAGGACGATTTATATTTAATTAATAAAATTAATAATAAAAATACAGTAGCTGTCATCAATAAAAATGACATTGATCTAAAGCTTGACACTTCTATTTTTAAAGAAAATAATATACAATTCGTATATCTATCTGCAAAAGAAAATACCGGTATTTCTGAATTGAAATCAGCTATCGAAAACATTTTTATGCTGAATGAGACTTCCTTCAACACCGTTTCGGCAGCTAATGAGCGACAGAAATGCTGTATTGATAACGCTATCAAATCAATTGATAGTGCGATCCTTGCAATTGATTCTGGCGAACTTCTGGACGCTGTTAATGTTCTGATTGATGAAGCGGAGCAGTCTCTGCTTGAACTTACTGGTAAGAAAATTACTGAGTCTGTTGTTGATGAGGTGTTTTCAAGATTCTGTGTCGGCAAATAATGTTTCACGTGAAACAAAAGGAGTGATAAGATGAATTACAATATGGGCGAATTTGATGTTGCAGTTGTCGGCGCAGGCCACGCTGGTGTCGAAGCTGCTCTTGCTTCTGCACGTCTCGGCTGCAAGACGGTCATGTTTACCATTTCACTTGACCAGATTGCAAATATGCCGTGTAACCCGTCGATTGGCGGCACTGCGAAAGGTCATCTCGTTCGTGAAATAGACGCACTTGGCGGTGAAATGGGAAAAGCTGCGGATAAATGCTTCATTCAGAGCAGAATGCTGAATCGTGGTAAAGGTCCGGCTGTACACAGTTTAAGAGTACAAGCAGACCGTGTGAAGTACCATAATTATATGAAGGAAGTATGTGAAAAGCAGCAGAATCTGTTCGTAAAGCAGGCTGAAGTCGCTGAAATTATTGTAGAGGACGGAAAAATTTCCGGGATAAGAACATCGCTCGGTGCTGAATATTCTGTGAAAGCTGTCATAATTTCCACAGGTACTTACCTTAAAGGTAAAATCCACATTGGCGAAAAATCATACGAAAGCGGACCTGATTCTGCATTGCCAAGCAAGTATCTTTCACAAAGTCTTACTGACTGCGGTGTGGAACTTCGCCGTTTTAAAACCGGTACTCCATGTCGTGTTAATAAGAGAAGTATCAACTTTGACATTATGGAACGTCAGGACGGAGATCAGGATATAACTCCCTTTTCGTTTGAAACTGATCCGGCTACTCTTGATAATAAAGTATCGTGCTACGTCACTTATACTAATAGTAAAACACATGAAGTGATACTCGCAAACCTTGACAGGTCACCTCTTTACTCAGGAAAAATCGAAGGTGTAGGACCAAGGTATTGTCCGTCAATCGAGGACAAAATTGTGAGATTTTCTGATAAGCCAAGACATCAGTTATTTGTAGAGCCGATGGGACTTACAACAGAAGAGTACTATTTGCAGGGAATGTCATCATCATTGCCAGAGGACGTTCAGCTTGCATTTTTAAAGACAATAGATGGACTTGAGGACGTTGAGATAATGCGTCCAGCATACGCAATTGAGTATGATTGCTGCAATCCGACACAGCTTCTGCCTACGCTTGAGTTTAAAAAAATCAAGGGACTTTATGGCGCAGGACAGTTCAATGGAAGCTCTGGATACGAAGAAGCGGCAGCACAAGGTATAGTTGCAGGCATAAATGCTGCTTTGAAGATAAAAAAACGTGAACCGATGATACTCGACAGAGCAAGTTCTTATATCGGTACGCTTGTTGACGACCTTGTAACTAAAGGTTGCTCAGATCCTTATAGAATGATGACTTCAAGAAGTGAGTACAGGCTTGTTTTGAGGCAGGATAACGCAGATCAGCGTCTTACTCCTATCGGTCACAAGCTCGGACTGATCTCCGATGAGAGATATGAGCGGCTTATGGATAAAATCAGGCTGACTGATGAAGAAATTCATCGTGTAAAAACTACTAATATTGCACCAAGCGACAGCTTGAACGATTTTCTTGAGAGTAAGGGTACTTCTATTCTTACAACCGGCTGCAAATTGGCTGATCTCATCAGACGTCCTCAGCTGAATTATGACGATATTGCTGCTTTTGATAAGAATAGACCTGTACTTCCTGATGATGTATGTGAACAGGTTGATCTTCAGATAAAATATGAAGGCTACATATCTAAGCAGATGGATCAGATTGAGCTTATGCGTAAATTTGAAAATGTCAAGCTTCCCGAAAATACGGATTATAGCCAAGTAAGAGGTCTGAGACTTGAGGCTGCCGAGAAGCTGAATAAACTTCAGCCATTTTCACTCGGTCAGGCTTCACGTATTTCTGGCGTGTCACCTGCGGACGTTTCATTGCTGTCTGTATGGCTGCAAAAATCTAAGGAGAAGTAAAATGCTGCCTGAATTTGAATTATCTTGCTCTAAATTTGAGCAGTATGGTCTTACATTAGATCGTGCTACATATAATAAGTTGGACAATTATGCACAGTATCTCGTAAGCTACAATGAAAATGTCAATCTTACAGCAATTACTCAGCCTGATGAAATACTAATAAAGCATTTTATTGACAGCATTTTGCTTTGCAAATATGCGAATATACCGCAGAATGCGTCAATTATTGATGTTGGAACAGGTGCTGGATTTCCTTCTGTTCCTTTGAAACTCTATCGTCCGGATATTAACATAACACTTCTTGATAGTTTGAATAAGAGAATAGTTTTTCTTCAGAATTTATGTGATTTGCTTGAAATCAATGCCGAGTTTATTCACGGACGTGCTGAGGACTACGGTAAAAAGACTGAATATCGTGAAAAATTTGATGTTTCATGTGCAAGAGCAGTAGCTAATATGTCGCTGCTTAGTGAACTGTGTCTTCCTTTTGTTAAAGTTGGAGGACAATTCCTGTCAATGAAAGGACCTTCTGAGGACATTTCTGCCGGTATGAATGCTGTAAAACTGCTTGGCGGCGAATTAAAGGACGATATAGCCTATGGACTTGAAGCCGATGAAAGACGAATAATTATTATAGATAAAATATCGCAGACTTCGCCAAAATATCCGCGCAATAGCAGTCAGATCAAGAAGAAACTGCTTTAAATTTAAGAAATATTATTTGTAATACCGCTAAATTGTCGAGCTTTAGCGGTATTTTTGTGTGGTAATTATTTCCGGACAGTGCTATTATTATTAACGAGAATACTCAAAATAATGTATGTGAGGTTTTAAAATGTCTGGATTTTTAGGAATTTCAAAAGAAAAATATGTAAATAAGGTCGTTGAGATAAGCATTGACAGAATCGTGCCAAATCCTCATCAACCGCGCAGAGAATTTGCGGATTGTGATATTGTTTCACTTGCTCAGTCAATCTCTCAGAATGGAATATTGCAGCCTCTCACCGTTCGCAGAAGAGCTGGAAAGTACGAACTTATTGCCGGTGAGCGCAGACTTCGTGCCGCTAAGAATTGCGGATTTTCCGTTGTCCCGTGCATTATTCTCGACATATCTGAGCGGAATTCTGCCATTCTTGCGTTAATTGAAAACATACAGCGGCAGGATCTCTCATTTTTTGAGGAGGCAATTGCAATAGAAAAACTTATCTCATATTACGGTATGACGCAGGAAGAGGCGGCTTCAAAGCTTGGTAAAGCACAAAGTACAATTGCAAATAAATTGAGACTGCTGCGGCTAACCGAAACTGAACGTGATCTTATCATGAGGCATAATCTGACCGAGCGTCATGCAAGGTCACTTCTCAGGCTTGCTTCTCCGGAAGAAAGAATGCTTATAATTGACAAGATCATCAAGGAATCATTAAATGTGGAACGTACTGAAAAATTGATCGACGACTACATAAATGATCGTGTGGTAAAAAGCAGCGGCAAGAAGCATTCAAAGATATTTCAGAATGTTCTGAGCTTTGTAAATACTATCAATAAAGCTGTTGAGAATATGCAGGCTGCCGGTATTTCGGCTGATTCAAAGAAGATACAAAGCGAAGATTACATTGAATACAGAGTTCGTATTCCAATTCAGCACAGACAGTAAGAATTGTTTCACGTGAAACACACGCCAAAAATGTTTCACGTGAAACATTTTTTTATAAATTTGCATTCTTTGTATTTACAACAGCTTTCAAAAGTGGTATAATAGTATCATACTGCGAAAGAAAGGAAGATCATATGGGCAAAATTATTGCTGTTGCTAACCAGAAGGGCGGCGTCGGTAAGTCTACAACTGTTGTAAATCTGGCTGCTTATCTTGGATCACGCGACTTTAAGGTGCTTTGTGTGGACTCTGATCCACAGGGTAATACTACCACTGGCTTCGGTATAAAGAAAAAATCCGTTGAATCAACTACATATGATGTTATTACAGGTAAGACGAGGATACAGGATACTGCTATTGGTACCGAATATGCCAATGTAAGTCTTGTTCCGGCAACAGAAGATCTTGCTGGATGTGAAATAGAACTCGCTAATTTTGAAAACCGCGTGAACAGGCTGAAAATGCAGCTTCTAACAGTCAAATCAGATTACGATTATATATTCATTGATTGTCCGCCTGCACTTGGTACTATTACTATAAACGGTCTTGTTGCCTGTGATTCAATAATCGTACCAATGCTTGCGGAGTTCTATGCGCTTGAAGGACTTTCTCAGCTTGTAAACACTATTAAAATTGTTAAAGCAAATTACAATCCCGCTTTGGAGATCGAGGGTATTCTGTTCACTATGTTCGACGGCAGACTTAATGTTGCAAATGATGTCGTTTCTGAGGTGGAGAAATACTTTGAAAATAAAGTGTTCAAGACTAAAATACCGCGTAATGTGCGTATTTCCGAAGCTCCGAGTCACGGAAAGCCGGTAATGTACTATGATAAATCATCAAAGGGTGCTGAGGCTTACGAGCTTCTTGGACGTGAGATCCTCGGAGAATCCCTTGTGATACCTAAGAAAAAGAAAATTTTCAGCTTTAAAAGGAAAAAGTAAATTGGAAAGGAGAATCATCCGCTTCCGGATGAATTATGCTTATGGCAAAAGGTGGTTTAGGCATTGGTCTTGATACGCTGTTTCTTGACAACACTAATGATGTTCAGGTCAAGAAAACTCTGCGTACTACTGAAATAGAGCCAAATCGCAATCAGCCGCGTAAGAATTTCAGTGAAGAGGCTATTTCGGCTCTTGCTGATTCTATACGTGAACATGGTATGCTTCAGCCTATCCTTGTGCGTCCGATAAGCTCCGGCGGTTATCAGATAGTTGCCGGTGAGCGCAGATGGAGGGCTGCAAGAATGCTTGGTCTTGATGAAGTTCCGGTAAATATCCGTGAACTCTCAGACGCTGAGACAATGCAGATCGCAATTATCGAGAACCTTCAGCGTGAGAACCTCAACCCTATCGAAGAGGCTGCCGGTTATAACGAACTTATCGAAAAGTATGGTATGACTCAGGATAAGGTCGCAAAAATGGTCGGAAGATCACGTTCAGCTGTTGCAAATTCAGTGAGACTTCTATCACTTCCTGAAAGAGTTGTTAAAATGCTCGAAAACGGCGAGATCTCGGCAGGTCATGGACGTGCACTGCTCGGCTTTGAAAATGAGGAACTCCTCATTGCTACGGCTCTGAAAGCTGCTGAGGGCGGACTTACAGTACGTCAGGTAGAACGTGCTGCACAGAAGTCAACTGAGGATCATAGTGATGACAAAAGCAGTGATAAGCGAATAGACAACTATTTCGTTGAAATGGAACTCTCACTTAATGAGCGTCTCGGACGCAAGGTAAAAGTGGACTACGGAAAAAATAAGGGTGCTCTCATCCTTGAATTTTATGATAAAGAAGATCTTGCAGCGCTTGCAGAAAAGCTTGCAAATGATTAATAAAAGGAGTTATTAAAATGTTAGACATTAAACTTATCAGAACAAATCCTGAACTCGTTAAAGAGAACATAAAGAAGAAATTTCAGGATCAGAAAATCGAACTCGTTGACAAGGTGCTCGAACTCGATAAGCAGTTCCGTGAGACTAAGCTTGAATGCGATAATCTCCGCAATATGCGTAACGTTAAGAGCAAAGAGATCGGCGGATATATGAAGAACGGTCAGAAGGACGAGGCTGAAAAAGTCAAGGCTGAGGTCGCTGAGATTGGTAAGAAGCTTGAAGAACTTGAACAGCTTGAGGTCAAGCTTGAAGCTGACATCCGCGAGATAATGCTCGTTATCCCGAACATCATCGATGAGAGCGTACCGATAGGCAAGGACGACAGCGAAAACGTTGAGGTCGAGCGTTTCGGAGAGCCTGCTGTTCCTGATTTTGAAGTTCCTTATCACGTTGACATCATGGAGAATGTAAATGGTATCGACCTCGACAGCGCAAGAAAAACAAGCGGTAACGGATTCTATTACCTCTGCGGTGATATTGCACAGCTTCAGTCCTGCATACTCTCATACGCAAGAGATTTCATGATAGACAAGGGCTTTACTTATTACATTCCGCCTTTCATGATCCGCAGCGATGTTGTTACAGGTGTTATGAGCTTCGCTGAAATGGAGGGTATGATGTACAAGATAGAGGGTGAAGACCTCTACCTCATCGGTACTTCTGAGCATTCTATGATAGGCAAGTTTATTGATACTATCGTTCCTGAGGAAGAACTTCCTAAGACTCTTACAAGCTATTCCCCTTGCTTCCGTAAGGAGGTAGGCGCTCACGGTATAGAGGAGCGCGGCGTTTACCGTATACACCAGTTCGAGAAGCAGGAAATGATCGTTGTCTGCAAGCCTGAGGATTCAATGGATTGGTTCCATAAGCTTTACAGCTATACAGTTGAATTCTTCCGCACACTTGATATTCCGGTACGTACTCTTGAATGCTGTTCAGGAGACCTCGCTGATCTGAAGGTTAAGTCTATCGACGTTGAGGCATGGTCACCGCGTCAGAAGAAGTATTTTGAGGTAGGAAGCTGTTCTAACCTCGGTGACGCTCAGGCAAGACGTCTTGGTATCCGCGTTAAGGGCGCTGACGGCAATAAGTATTTTGCTCATACTCTTAATAATACCGTTGTTGCACCGCCAAGAATGCTTATCGCATTCCTCGAAAATAATCTCAATGAGGACGGCAGCATCCGTATTCCTAAGGCACTTCAGTCCTATATGCGTAAGGACATCATCAAAGTACCAGAAAAGAAGTAATAGTAAAATCAGCCCCGGGACATAGTCTCAGGGCTGTTTTGTATTGGTAAGGTTTCATTGATCCTTTTCTTCGTAGGGCTTATTCCATGAACCAATTTCGATGAGATTGCCTTCGGGATCAGCAATATAGCAAGTCCTTTGTCCCCAAGGTTCAAGTTCCGGTTCAAGAACAGGAACAGCTCCGTTATTTACAGCGTTTTTAAATGCGCTGTCAACTTCTTCAAATGTATCGACGTAAAGAGCAATTTCAGAGTGTCCGTTAAGTCCCTTGATGTAGTCATATCTGCGGTTTGTCATCTTCTCAAAATCTTTTCTGCCGTACAGCAGGAATAAAGTACCGTCCTTGACAAGATAAACATTTGATGTATCCTCTGATTCTTTTATCTCGAAACCGAGTACATCCCTGTAAAAACAAATCATTTTTGCCATGTCATCAACAAACAATCCAAAACCGTCTAATCTCATATATACCTCCATAATACAGAATTATTTCAGTATTCATTATATCAGAAAGCAAAATTGATGTCAACATAAAAGCCATACCGCTTCTGAACATTGCTCAGAAATGGTATGGCTTCCGTTTTTTCACGTTGTCTATTTGACGTTTGTATAGTCATCGCTCCACTTGGCTGCTGTACACAGACACATTGCGATAACTCCGACTGTTCCGCCAAACATCGAGCCTATCAGAAATTGCAGCATACTATCACCCCGATAGTATTATGCCCTCTCAGATGGAGTATAATCACCTGAATTTTTCAAGGTGGTATATCTGTTCTTCATCAGGCTCTTCAAAGCCTTTTTTGTGGTCGTAGCCGAACTTTTTATAGAAGTTCAGCGCGGTTATTGAAGATGGTATCTCTATACGCTTTGCACGAAGGAAGAATTCATCCTGTTCAAGGGTATTCATGATAAGTCTGCCGATACCTTCGCCGTGACGGTCTGCATCAACGAATATAGTAAAAAGACTGCTCTCATCATTTTTGCCCCAGTATGGTCCGATACCTCCGCAGCCGATAATACTGCCTTCTTCTTCGACTACATAGAAGTGCATCCAGCTTGCACGGTTGATGATATTATCCGGTGAAAGGCTCTTAATGCATTCCTCCATGAGCTCAGGAGTGTAGTCTTTTGTGTTGCAGATACGAAGAGTATTTGCTATCATAGATGAGGTTGAAGCAGCGTCGGTATTATTGAAGCGTCGAATTATCATGGTGTTACCTCCCATAGAATTTTTAATATTATATCATGAGAGGTTTGATTTGTCAATAAAAATGAGCGGCAGAAACCGCTCATCCAATAACATTATAAGCCCAGCATTTTTATAACATCTGCTTTTGAACGATAACCAACAGCCTGATTTACGATACCGCCGTCCTTTACGACTACCAGCATCGGAATGCTTTCAACCTTGAAAGCGGCTGCCAGCTCCGGCTGCTCGTCCACGTTGACACTGCCGACCTTGATCTTTCCTTCATATTCGTCAGCGATCTCTTCAATGACAGGTGCGAGCATCATACAAGGTCCGCACCAGCTTGCCCAGAAATCGAGGAGTATCGGCATACCCTTATAGTTGCGGACTTCTTCATCAAAATTATCTTTGGTTATAACTATCTCGTTCATGTTAGTCCTCCTTTGATTTGTAGTAAAGCATACAGTGACAGAAGCCTTCAAATTCCGGATCGGCTATCTGGTCGCGAAACTCCTTGCACATACACTTATTCTCGGGTGTTTTGGCGAGCCTGCATGGACAATAACCGTCCTTCATTTTAAGTCCTTCTTTGATTCTGTCAACAACTTCCTTGTCGGGATTCAGGGTTATCTTCATAGTATCACTCCTTTTCCGGGAGCGCTGCTCCCTTACTTCATAAGTTCATCTGCGAGTGCTTCTATCTGAGCGATATTTTCAGCCTTAACGGCAGATTTAACAGTTACAGTCGTTTCAGTCCAGCTGATATTCTTGGACTTCTCAAACATGGTCTTAACTGCCTTTGCAGCGGTAGGAGCCCAGCTTCCGTTTTCGATGATACCGATAGTACGGTTCTGATAGCCGCGTTCAGTGAGGTCGAGGATGAAATGCTTCATGAATGGGAAAATGTCAGCATTATAGGTAGTAGTAGCGATAACGAGCTTACCATAGCGGAAAGCATCCTCAACTGATTCAGCCATATCCTCGCGCGCAAGATCAGCGATAGCTACCTTCGGGCAGCCCTTTTCGAGAAGCTTGTCTCTGAGAAGTTCAGCAGCCTTTTTTGTATTGCCGTAAACGGATGTATAAGCGATGAAAATGCCCTCTGACTCAACGCCGTAGCTTGACCATGTATTATAGAGATCAAGGTAGTAAGGAAGGTTCTCGCTGAGGACAGGTCCGTGGAGCGGACAAATAGTCTTTATGTCAAGAGCAGCTGCCTTTTTGAGGACGTTCTGTACCTGAACACCGTATTTTCCTACGATACCAAAATAGTAGCGGCGAGCCTCACAAGCCCAGTCCTCATCGGCATCGAGTGCTCCGAATTTACCGAAAGCATCGGCGGAAAAGAGTACCTTATCTGTGCTGTCGTAGGTGAACATTACCTCCGGCCAGTGAACCATAGGAGCAAATATGAATGTGAGTTCGTGCTTGCCGAGTGAAAGGCTTTCGCCGTCCTTGACTTCTATCTTCTTATCAGTGAGATCAAGTCCGTCGAAGAAGTTCGACATCATTGCGAAGGTCTTGGAGTTTCCGACTATTTTAGCGTTCGGATAAGCATTTATGAAATTGAGGATATTAGCGGAATGATCCGGTTCCATGTGCTGAACTATGAGGTAATCCGGCTGACGGTCGCCGATAGCTTCCTTGAGGTTTGCGAGCCACTTATCTGTGAAATTTGCGTCTACTGTATCGAAAACAGCAATTTTTTCGTCGATAATGGCATAGGAATTATAAGCCATGCCGTTTGGTACATCATACTGTCCTTCAAAAAGATCAATTTCGTGATCATTTACACCTATATATTTTATATCATTAGTTACATTGTTCATTGGAGTTTCCCTCGTTTCTTATTATTTGCAATATGCTGCATATTAATTATACCATATAATATAATTTTATAATAGTGACTTTTGCAACACTTTTGAAATTTATATTGCAGGAATGTCTGAGAAGTAATGTTCCGCATAGAATAGTAGAAGCAGTATTATGTATATAAACTGAGCACGTGAAACAAGCGTTAACGTGGAAGGGAGCGCAGGCACTGCAATTTACAAAATATAATGGAATTGTTTGTAGTGCCGTGTGCGAGTAAGTGTAGGCTGCGGCGATAAAATGAGCGCGTGAAACAAGCGTCAACGTGGAAGGGAGCGCAGGCACTGCAATTTACAAAATATAATGGAATTGTTCGTAGCGCCGTGTGCGAGTACGTGTAGGCTGCGGCGATAAAGTGAGCGCGTGAAACAAGCGTCAACGTGGAAGGGAGCGCAGGCACTGCAATTTACAAAATATAATGGAATCATTTGTAGTGCCGTGTGCGAGTAAGTGTAGGCTGCGGCGATAAAGTGAGCGCGTGAAACAAGCGTCAACGTGGAAGGGAGCGCAGGCACTGCAATTTACAA
>SVNH01000010.1:0-65966 GCA_015067005.1 Ruminococcus flavefaciens | reverse complement strand
GTGTAGGCTGCGGCGATAAAGTGAGCGCGTGAAACAAGCGTCAACGTGGAAGGGAGCGCAGGCACTGCAATTTACAAAATATAATGGAATTGTTTGTAGTGCTGTGTGCGAGTACGCGTAGGCTGCGGCGATAAAGTGAGCGCGTGAAACAAGCGTTAACGTGGAAGGGAGCGCAGGCACTGCGCTTGACATTCCTACTTAATCGGTATATAATATTAGTATAAGATCCTGAAGGAGAGATCATATGAATAATGATTTTGAAAAGCGCCTCAGTTCCATAGCAGAAAGTATTATATCAAGCTATACAGGCGAGAAAACTATTGATGAAGTTAAGGCTTACGATCATCCTGATAAGGATTCGGTCATTGATATAGTTACAAAACTGAAAAAGATAATCTTTGCTGGTTATTTCAGAAACAGCAGTTACAGAGCATATACTCTCCGCAACAGCGTTACGATGCTGCTGGAGGACGTTGTATATAACCTCACAAAACAGATAGCAACAGTTTACCGCTATCTGCCGGAATATTCTTCAGATTCTGATACCGAACTCTATGATAAGGCTCAGAATGTCACACTTCAGTTTACAGAAAAGCTTCCGAAGATACGTGAATACATTGAGACCGATGTTGAAGCTGCTTATGAGGGAGACCCTGCCGCTTTCAGCAAGGACGAAATAGTTTTTTCATATCCCGGTCTTTTTGCAATACTTGTAAACCGTATTGCACATGAGTTGTTTCTGCTTGGTGTTCCGCTTATTCCTCGTATAATGACTGAGTATGCTCACAGTGAGACTGGTATTGATATACACCCCGGTGCTTCTATCGGTAAGTATTTCTTTATAGATCACGGTACAGGCATAGTTATTGGTGAAACTACGGTCATCGGTGACAATGTTAAGATATATCAGGGAGTTACTCTCGGTGCGCTCTCAACACGCGGCGGTCAGCAGCTTAAAAGCAAGAAGCGTCACCCGACTATACTGGATAATGTTACTATCTACTCAGGTGCTTCGATACTCGGCGGAGAAACAGTCGTCGGCAAGGACGTTGTTGTTGGCGGTAACTCTTTCATCACCAAGTCAATTCCGGACGGCGCTCGCGTTAGTATCAAGAATCAGGAGCTGCGTTATAATTACCACTCAGGCAAGAGCTCTCATCAGCCTGATTTTGAACAGGATGAAACATGGTTCTATATCATATAATAAAGCAACACCGCACAAGACCATTTATTGGCTTTGTGCGGTGTTTTGCTATGTCACTTTTTCCATGAGAACAGTCCGTTAAGGATGGGTACTGCTGTGCTGAGTGCAAGTGCAGCAAGAAGCTGTTCGGATGTAAGAGATACTGTCTCGAATACTACCCTGAGCTGCGGGAGCGTTATTGCTGCTGCAAGTGCAGCTGCTGATACCATGACTGCAAGAAGCAGCTTTACATTGCTGAACGGGTCTATCCTGAATATTGATTTGCTCTCAGACTTGCACTCAAATACGTGTATCAGCTGAGATACTACCAGTGTTATAAGTGCAGCTGTGCGTCCGGCTTCGATAGTTCCGCCCATATGCATTACTATGCTGAATGATGCGAGAGTTGAAAGTCCTATGAATATGCCGCGGAAAATTATCTTCCACATAAGTCCGCCGGAGAAGAAGCCTTCATCAGACCTTCTCGGCGCACGATGCATTATGTCACTTTCCGGCGGTTCAAGTCCGAGTGCTATTGCAGGGAGACCGTCCGTTACAAGGTTCACAAGCAGTATCTGTACCGGCAGGAGTATGATAGGCATTCCCATGATGATACCGAGGAACATCGTCAGCACCTCGCCGATATTGCAGGAAAGCAGATAGCGTACAAATTTGCGTATATTGGCATATACGCAGCGTCCCTGCTCGACTGCACCGACCAGCGTTGCAAGGTTATCATCGAGGAGTATCACATCAGCTGCCTGCTTTGTGACATCTGTTCCGGTAATTCCCATTGCAACTCCTACATCAGCTTCCTTTATTGCCGGAGCATCATTTACTCCGTCGCCTGTCATGGTGACTATCTCACCGCGTCGTTTGAAGCTTCTCACGATACGCAGCTTGTGTACCGGCTCTACTCTTGCAAAGACGGTGTATTTGTCGATATTCCGGTCGAGTACCTCATCGCTTATAGCATCGAGCTCTGCACCGGTAACAGCCTTGCCGCCCCGCAGCAGACCGGCTTTTTTTGCGACGGCAACGGCTGTATTTTTATGGTCGCCGGTTATCATTACGGTCTTTACTGAAGCGGCAGCACATTTGCGGATAGCTTCCTTTGCTTCTTCACGCGGCGGATCTATCATTCCTGCAAGACCGAGAAAAGTAAGTCCGCTGCGCTGCGGCTCGAAGCTTTCAGAGCTGCACACAGCAAGAGCAAGAACTCTGAGTGCCCTGTCTGACATTTCTATAACTCTCTCGGTAAGACTTGCTCTCACTTCCGGATTCAGCACCTGTATTTCTCCGCTTGAATCCATAAAGTGAGAACAGCGCGGCAGCAGGACTTCCGCGGCACCCTTGAAATACAGCTTCTTTCCGTTCGGAGAGGTGCAGTGAACTGCCATGAAACGGGTTTCGCTGTCAAAAGGATACTCTTCAAGTCTGCGGTACTTTGTCTTTACGGAATCGCCTGTGATGTTTCCCTTTGAAGCTGCTATAAGAAGTGCTATTTCGGTAGGATCTCCTGTGACCTGCCACTCTCCGTGAAGTGCGGAGGTGTTCTTTTTTCTGTCGCCTGCTGATATAGAAGCAGTTGAACATATTACTCCGCACAGCAGTGCTTCCGACAGAGTTTTTTCCCGTGAGACATTAACGGGGGAGTTATCACTTCCGCGTGTGATACTGCCTTTCATACGATAGCCCATACCGCTGAAATAATAGCAGTAGGCAGAGGTCGAAAGCTCAGTGACAGTCATCTTGTTTTCGGTTATTGTACCGGTCTTGTCTGAGCATATTACGGATGTGCAGCCGAGTGTTTCTACGCTGTGGAGTTTGTTTACAAGCGCTTTATGCTTCATCATACGATTTACTGCAAGCGCAAGTGCTATGGTGACAGTTGCAGGAAGTCCTTCAGGTATAGCCGCAATGGCAATGGTTATACCTGTCATGAGCATATCAAATACATCCTCGCCGCGCAGAACACCTGCTCCGAAAACCAAAGCACATACAACTATACATATGATAGCAACAGCTTTGCCGAGTTCAGCAAGACGTTTCTGGAGAGGTGTCATTTCTCTGTCGATGTCAGTGAGCATTTCGGATATTTTTCCCATCTGGGTACGCTTTCCCGTTGCGATGACTTTTGCGGTACAGCTGCCCTTTGTTGCAGAGGTTCCGCAGTAAATGATATTGGATTTGTTGAGTGAATTATCAGTATCGTTTATAAGTCCGACTGTTTTTCCGACTGCCTCTGATTCACCTGTGAGGATAGATTCATCTGCGAAGAATCCTGCTGCACGGAGTATCACACAGTCAGCCGGGATACGGTCGCCGGCTTCGATCTCGATAACGTCCTCGGTCACAAGAGATGAAGCTTCTATTACTGATAATCTGCCGTCTCTGTAACACTTCGCAGTAGGAGATGTCATCGACCGCAGGGCTTCAAGAGTATGTTCGGTGCGGTATTCCTGAATGAATCCGAGTATGGCGTTGAGCAGCACTATCATAATTATAGTAACAGCATCTGAGATCTCGCCGAGGAGTACAGAGACAGCAGTCGCAGCAAGAAGTATCATCACCATAACATCGCGGAATTGTCCTATGAATATCCTTGCAGGACCTGTTTTCCTGCTCTCGCTCAGAATATTTTCACCTTCCTGTTTCAGCCTTGCGGCAGCTTCTTTTTCTGTAAGTCCCATAATATCACCTCTTATCGCCTTAGAAAAGGCTTGTTTACTTGTCTTACTTTACAAAATATGAGGTTTTATATGAAATTATGACACTGTATAATTCTTTTTGATGTCGGTATAATAAAACAGAGGTGATATTATGGCAGAATTAATTGAAAGAGGTGTATACAGACTTTCCTCGCCGGCTTATATTGAAAGCTATGCAGCGGCTGTCGGCAGCAAGGAGGGGAAAGGTCCGCTCGGAGGCTGCTTTGATGAGGTCATAGAGGACAGCCATTTCGGCATGAAAACATGGGAAAAGGCAGAGAGCCGTTTCCAGCTTGAAGCGGTAAGTCTTGCGGTGAGAAAGTGCGGTCTGACAAAAGAGGATATAGACGTTATCTGTGCCGGAGACCTGATAAATCAATGTACCGGCTCAACCTACGGTCTGCGCGAGCTTGAGATACCGTTTCTCGGATTGTATGGTGCTTGCTCGACTATGGCAGAGGGGCTTCTTGTAACATCCATGATGATAGATTCGGGTACGGCAAAGCGTACCGCGGCTGTGACTTCATCACACTTTTCTACGGCGGAAAGACAGTTCCGTTTTCCGCTTTCCTATGGTGGACAGCGAACCCCCACATCACAATGGACCTGCACTGCTGCCGGAGCGGTGATACTCACTAAATATGCGAAAAAATGCGGTATAGTGGGCGGATGTATCGGTAAGATAACTGATATGGGCGTGAACGATGTAAATAATATGGGAAGCGCTATGGCTCCTGCTGCCGCCGAAACTATAAGACGCTATCTTGCTGCTACAAATACAGCTCCCGACGATTACGACTATATCATAACCGGCGATCTTGGTACTGTTGGAAGTAAGCTTATCGTTGAACTTTTGCAAAAGGAGAATATCGACATCTCCAAGCAGCATAAGGACTGCGGTGTTATGATATTCGATTCAGATGAACAGGATACTCACTGCGGCGGTTCAGGATGCGGATGCAGTGCAAGTGTACTCGCAGGATATTTTCTTCCAATGCTCGAACGCGGAAATATCAGTAACATTCTCTTTGCCGCAACAGGCGCACTTATGTCGCCGATGACTCTCCAGCAGGGCGAAACGATACCGACTATATCACACCTTGTGCATATAACATCAAACGTCTGATAATGTTAAGGGCGGCGTAAGGTCATCTGACTGAAGCCGCCCGTAATAGTGTCTGAGCAATATGAAGTCTTGTAATATTTCCGGAGATGTGTTATAATTGATGTATCATGTTTTAGGAGATTCTGATATGAAATTTATATCTTGGAATGTTAATGGATTCAGAGCGTGTCTGCAAAAGGGCTTCGGTGAATTTTTTGCAAGCGCAGATGCGGATATTTTCTGTTTGCAGGAAACAAAAATGCAGCCGGATCAGGCTGATTTTGCTCCGGAAGGCTATCATGTATACTTCCACAGTGCAGTCAAGAAGGGTTATTCAGGTACGGCTGTATTCACTAAGGCAGAGCCCTTGAACGTTACTTACGGCATCAACGGAACTCACATGGATGAGGGACGTGTTATCACCTGTGAATATGAAGATTTTTACTTCGTATGCTGCTATGTTCCGAACGCTCAGGACGGTTTGAAGCGTATTGATTACCGCATGGAGTTTGAAGACGATATGCGGGCTTATCTCAGTGAACTTGATAAGAAAAAGCCGGTAGTCTACTGCGGCGATCTGAATGTGGCTCATAATGAGATAGACCTCAAGAACTATAAGACCAACGTAGGAAATGCCGGCTTTTCCGATCAGGAACGCGGTAAATTCACTGAGCTTCTTGCAGCTGGTTTTACAGATACTTTCCGTAAACTTTATCCGGATACATCCGGTGTTTATTCATGGTGGTCATACAGGTTCAACGCAAGAAAGAACAATGCCGGATGGCGTATAGACTATTTTGTGGTGTCCGACAGATTTATGGATAAAGTCGAGGATTCACAGATACTTACCGATGTACTTGGAAGCGACCACTGTCCGGTAATGCTTATTACACGGTAATAATTCCAAAGAGGTGTTAGCATGAGTCTTAATGATATACCGTCAAGCGAAAGAGTACATATAGGCTTTTTCGGAAAGCGTAATGCAGGCAAATCGAGCGTAGTAAACGCTGTTACGGGACAGGAATTATCGGTGGTTTCTGATGTTAAGGGAACAACTACTGATCCTGTTACCAAGGCAATGGAGCTGCTGCCTCTCGGACCTGTTGTTATCATAGATACTCCCGGTTTTGACGATGAGGGAAAACTCGGTGAACTGAGAGTAAGAAAAACAAAGCAGATACTCAATCGTACCGATATTGCGGTACTAATAGTCGATTCCGCTGCCGGCCTCTCTGAAACAGAGCATCAGCTTATCGGTATATTCAAGGAGAAGGATATTCCGTATATCGTAGCTTACAACAAGTCTGATATTGCGATGAAAACTGATTGTGCTTCCAATGAGATCGCAGTCAGTGCTGTTGAGGGAAATAACATATATGAATTGAAGGAAATGATCGCCGCTCTTGCAAAAACAGACCGCGAGCCGCGTCGGATCATAGGTGATCTTCTCAGTCCGAATGATCTTGTAGTCCTCGTAACACCGATAGATGCCTCGGCGCCGAAGGGACGTATGATACTTCCGCAGGTGCAGACTTTGCGTGATGTTCTCGATGCTGACGCAATGGCAGTATTCACAAAAGAACATCAGCTTGAAGCAACACTGAAGGGACTTGCGGATAAGCCGAAAATGGTAGTAACAGACAGTCAGGCATTTGCAATGGTTAGCAGGATAGTTCCCGAGGATGTTCCGCTTACTTCTTTCTCTATTCTCATGGCAAAATATAAAGGGTTCCTTGAAACATCGGTAGCAGGAGCTGCGGCTATACCTCACCTTAAAGACGGGGATACCGTGCTCATTTCTGAGGGGTGTACACATCATCGTCAGTGCGGAGATATAGGCAGCGTCAAGCTTCCGGCTCTGCTGAAAAAGACTACCGGAAAAGAACTCAATATCCGTCTCAGTTCAGGACGCGAATTTCCGGAAGATTTGTCCGGAATATCACTTGTTATACATTGCGGCGGATGTATGCTCGGAGAGCGTGAGTTGACTTATCGAAGAAAGTCCGCAGAGGATCAGAATGTGCCGTTTACCAATTACGGTATAGCTCTTGCAATGATGAACGGTATACTAAAACGCAGCATAAGCATATTTCCGGAACTTGCGGAAAAAATACAGTAATGATATTTTATCAGGACGCAGAGGTAACTCCCTTCTGCGTCCTGATTTTGCTTTGCCTTCCTGATAGCAATATCCTCTGAACAGCATATAATAAACTGAAGTTGTATAAACTAAGCCGAAAGGTCAATAATACTATCAGCAAAGAAAAAATACAATTCAGGAGATAATGACAATGCCGGTAAAAAGAGGAGAAATATATTATGCCGACCTCAGCCCAGTAGTGGGTTCGGAGCAGGGCGGCGTAAGACCTGTACTTATTGTTCAGAATGATGTTGGAAACAAGCATAGTCCGACAGTTATCGCAGCAGCAATTACAAGTCAGCGTGATAAAAGTCACCTCCCGACGCATATAGAGGTGCAGGCTGATAAGTGCGGACTTGCAAAGGACAGCATCGTTCTGCTTGAGCAAATACGTACAATAGACAAAAAACGTCTCAAGGACAAAATGGGCGAGCTTGATCTGCGTTCTATGAATAAAGTGAATACAGCGCTCTCGATAAGCTTCGGTCTTGAGATATGATTATGAAAGGAGCATAAAATGTTCACGGAAATATTAAAAGCATTCGCGGTGGGCGGAGCACTCTGTGCGGTGGGGCAGCTTCTTATCGACAGAACAAATTATACACCTGCAAGGATACTTACAGGGTATGTTGTGACAGGAGTAATACTTTCTGCACTTGGAATTTATCAGCCATTGATAGATTTTGCGGGAGCAGGAGCAACAGTTCCGCTCACAGGCTTCGGACATCTTCTTGCCGAAGGGGTACGCAAAGCAATAAGTGAAGACGGTGCAGCAGGTATATTCACCGGAGGATTTACAGCTGCTGCCGGCGGCATTACAGCTGCACTTGCATTCGGACTCAGTGCAGCTGCGATATTCCCTCAGCGCGATAAAGACTAAAAAAGCGGTCAGACTTTGCAGTCTGACCGCGATCATTTTTATTTGCAATTTTACATCATCAGTAAACAGCGTTTGGATATACTCTGTACATAGGTGTACCGCTTCCGCCGGTATCGCCGCTGTTTCTGCCGTATTTTACTCCTACCCATATCTCTATGCGTGAAGGATCGTCCACACGATAGCAGATGAACCATCTGTCGAGACCTTCTTTATCGTCCTTAGGCTCATACTTTATCGGTATCTCAATAGTGCCGGAACTTCCGCACATCTGAGCGTTAAGCTCCTCAACGAAAGGTATCTGTTCCTGATCTATGTTTTTCCACTTGGAATCGGTAGTAGCATCAAGAACTGCGACCGGCATTATAGTATAAGGCTCACCGTTTTCGTCTATCTTGTTGAATTTTGAATTGCCGCCTCTTGCAATATTCTTGTAGCTTGAACCGCTTTTTGAATAGAATGACTGCATCGCGTTAGTCTTAACATTGGATTTTCTTGAACTGCTGTACCATGTGATAGGTTTGTTTTCTGTAATGATATGGTTAACATTGTTGTGTATCTCTTTTGCGGATGCAATATCCGAAGTCCTTTTGGCTCTTCTAAGGTAACCAATGAATGAAGGAACAAGAATAGCCATAAGTATGCCGAGGATCGCAATAACAACAATTATCTCGATAAGAGTAAAGCCTTTCAGTTTATTCTTTTTCATACTTCATCATCCCTTCATCTGTTCATTAGCCAATGATCAATTGAACTAATTATAGTATACCATAGGTATAGGATGATGTCAATGAAATCACAGAAAGTTTACATTTAGTATCAACTATGATAGGCAATTTTTGTGTATTTTATCAATAAGCCGGCTTAGGATATACTCGGTACATAGGTTCGCCCTTGCCCCAGCTCTGACTGCTTCCGTCACCTACCCAGATCTCTATTTCTGACTGCTTATCCTGTCTGTAACAGATAAACCAGCGGTTCAATTCTTTTGCAGCGTCTTTAGGCTGGTATTTGATCTCAATGTCAACGTCACCGTCTGAATCCATCATTTCCGCGTTGAGCAGATCGGCAAAGTCTTGATATTCGCTTTCGTAAGGAGTCCAGTTAAAGTAATTACCTGAACATCCGGGACCGCCGTTTACTACTGCTACCGGTATAAGATAGTAGTTATCACCTGTCACCGGATCGGTCTTGTACCATTGCGGTGACTTTGTTTGCGCTGAAGAGTGATAAAATGACTTGTTTGCATCGTCTTTGTTTGAGAGCAGACTTGCAACTTCCGTAGCGATATGCTTTCCGCTTGACATATCGTGTGTTTTTCTTGCTTTTCTAACATAGCCTATTGCTGATGGTATGAGAATTGCCATAAGAATGCCGAGAATTGCAATAACAACAATGATCTCGATAAGAGTGAAGCCTTTTAGTCCTTTTCGTTTCATAATCATTCCCCCTATTAAGAATTATCTGCGATTATGCTTACTATTAGTATATTATACGCAGATTTTTTTGTCAAGAGAATGTGAATAAGTTTCAGAAAAAAAACTATGTTTTTGTGCCAGTTAACTATATTTCAACGCTTGTATCGTGCTTCCTCTAAGATTTATGTGTATTACACTTTGTAATACTTTTGCCGATTTTACAAGAGGTAGTTTGAGTATAAAAATTATTGTATACATTTGGGATTCAGTGACTTGTTTAGTATTATTCTATCTGATATGTTACATTATTTAAGTAAAGTTATTGGGTTGTGCGTTTTGACCAATTACATCTGCAAAAATATTGCCGGCATAATACAACTTCACGTTTTTTGCCTTTTTTTGATTTTGTACTTGACTTTCTTTGCGATTTGATATATAATAATTAAGTCGCAGGTGTGTCCTACGACTCATCAATGGCGGCATAGCTCAGTTGGCTAGAGTACTCGGTTCATACCCGATTGGTCGTTGGTTCAAATCCTACTGCCGCTACCAACTAAGGCCCGTTGGTCAAGAGGTTAAGACATCGCCCTTTCACGGCGGAATCATGGGTTCAATTCCCGTACGGGTCACCATTTTGCAATCCCACAGATGGCTTAGAATAGCCGTTTGTGGGTTTTCTTTTTTTCTAAAAAATGAGTTTGTACGCTATTTGTACGCTACGCAAATTTTTCAGCGTATAAGCCTCGCTTTTTTACATTATCTCTAATGCATAATAGTGAATATTATTCATTTAGCTTTTACTAAAAAAAATAGCTCGCTGTCTGTTATTTCATCAGATGTCAGCGAGCTTATTCTTATACTATACCTTCATAGTATTATTCTTATTCCGTATCCTCCTTCTGCGGCAGAAAGGCAAAGGCTTTGTCCATTGCTTCCGATACCTTCGCCTGTGCGTTCTGAAACATATGCGAGTATACATTCAAAGTGGTTCCTGAGTTACAGTGACCTAACGCTCCTGAAACTGTTGTAACATCAAGACCTGCTGAAATAAGCGAACTTGCCGCAAAGTGTCTGAAACTATGTATACCGTAGAAAGGCATATCATTCTTCTCGCAGAACTCCTTCAGCCAGCCGTAAGGAGTCTGATTATTCATGGGACTACCGTCCCACTTGACAAACAGCCTGTCGCTCCCCACCCACTTGCTTCCAATCCTTAAAGCCTCTTCGTCCTGCTCCAGCTTATATTCCTTCAGTATATCCATTATATACGGGGATATTTTCAAAACACGCTGAGAGCGTTTAGTTTTTGTGGTGTCGGTATATATACCACGCTCTGCGGTATAATTCGAGGTACGCTTAACGGTAATGATATTGTTCTCAAAATCAATATCCTTCCATTCAAGACCGAGCATTTCGCTTCTTCTGAATCCACTGTAAGCTATCAGAAAGAAGAACGCCTTATACTTCAGAGGCTCACCGTTGATAGCAGTAAGCAGATGTGCCATCTCTTCCTGTGAGTAGATAGGCTTTTCCTTGACCTCCCCTTTCGGGATAGTTACTTTCCTGCAAGGATTGTCTGATATCAAGTCCATACGGACGGCATAGCTGAATACATCTGAAATAAAGCTCAGGTAGTGACGGATCGTTTTCGGTGCGAGGGGCTTACCCGTCTTTTCGTTTGCCCCCTCTTTGGCGAGAGAGTTCACAAAGCTCTGCAACTGCCTTGCTGTGATCTTGTCGATACGCAGATGACCGATAGCAGGGTATACACGGTGCGTGAGCTGGAGCATACGCTCATATGTAGTGCTTCTGAGAGTATTCTTTGCGTAGCTCTCGAACCATTCCTCCGCAAGCTCCTGGAACTTCATAGCCGAAGCCTTGTAGCCGTGGTTGACCGCTTCCTCGAACATTACCGCCTGCCTGTTCAGTTCCTTTTCGACCTGTTTCTTGCTCATGCCCTCCTCAGGCTTCCATGTCATGGACTGTTCCTTGTGATTACCATATATATCGTAGCCGCAGCTCACTCTGATGAGGTAGCTGTTGCCGCGCTTCTGTATTGTAGCCATATATTTCCCTCCAAAGATAAATATGACCTGCCTTTCGGCAGGCCACATTATTTCATGATTCAAAGTAGCTTAAGAGTTCGTTTTTTGCTATAAGAATCTTTCCGCGAACGCCCGCACCACATCTCACGCTTTTTATCTTGCCCTGAAGAACAAGCTGGCGAAGTGTATGCATCGACAAACCTGGTACGATATCTAAGCTCTCCTTGAGCGTGAGCATCTCAACAGGTTTCTTGGGCTGCTGTACAGGCATTACATCTGACGGCATCTCTCCGGCTGATGTAAGTTCAAAAATGATCGCAACGAGCTGTTTAGCAAGCTCTGTTTTTCTTTCCGGTGTCATGGAAATTCCTCCTTATATTTATTGGCAGTGCTATTGACCTGCTCCAGTGATTCGGATATAATAGATGTAGGAGTCGGCTCCCCGAAGGGAGCCACAGTAGATTACTTATATGCGCCGTAGTCACCGTCGGGGTATTCGTAGTAATCGTCGTATTCACGAGACGGCGTAGTCAAATCAATATCAAAGATAGGCCCTGCATAGACCGCTACGTTTGACGGATAACCACTCTGCTGAGCGTGCTGATTCATAGCAAGGGCAAGATTAGCAGCATCGCGCTGATGCTCCTGTGCGAATGCAGAAGTCTGCTCAACAAGTTCACCAAGTGCTGCAAAGTTAGAATCGGTCGTACCATTGATACGAAATGTGGGACCAGTAACGACACTTGTGGTAGGATAGCTGTTTCCCGCTGTTTCGACAGTTACAGGCATAGCCTCAACTGCTGACGCAGGCGCAGGTAAGTCCTGAACGCTATTGTTCATAAGTGTGGTTGCGGGAACCCCCTCAACTGTGGGAGTAGGATAATTCTGTGTCTGCTGAGGGAAAGCCGGATAATTGTTGTTAGTATACATTGTATTACCTCCTATGTTATTCGTATTATACCAGTGCCTGCTTGGCAACTGATATATCGGTTTGTATGTACTGTTCAGATCGACTCCTTTTGTATAGTCACCGATTTCCTTGAGTTCTTCTTTCGTTATGAACTGAGACTCGTCCAGTTCAAGAAAGTCGTAGCTTACTTCCTTTGAGTAATCAGTATGGTCAACAAACTCGTTGGCACTAGCTGTGATTATCTCAAAGCCATGCTTCTTGAGGATGTTGTTTGCCTTCTGCTTAACTCTGTTGAGGTCAGCAGGACTTTGTGAGAATTTACGGCCTGTTACAGCATTAACAGCATCAAGTGCAACATGAAAATGCAAATACTTGCTGTCTGTGTGACCGGCGATAATCGCTATATTCTCAGGATAAACTGTTGCCACAATCTCTTTGACAACACTGAGCACCTCTAAAGGTGACTTATTTTCACCGCATGGCGCTAAAGCAAGTACAAAGTGCTCACCCTGCTTGCCATGTGTCTTGTTATGCAAGAGCTTATTGCGCAGCATATCTTCAAGAGGATGTTTTTTAGAACATCCTTGTGTTGCCACAAGATTTCCGTTATCGGTCTTTGCAGGGTCTGTTATATAATCACATACTCCCTGCAAATATTCCTTGCTGTCGTTACGTCCGTTTATAAACTTGAGAACAGCAACAACTGCGTTGAGTTTATTCATCTGAACCAACCTCCTCGCAATCTGCATGAATATCAGACAGCTTTGAAGCTACTATATTCAGCTGTGTGGATACATCATATAATGCACACGTAAGAGCTTCAATTGATTCTTCTGGAATACCGCCGTTGTTACGGAAGTATTCAAGGTCATTGTGAATCAGAAACAGCGCCTTTGCTATATCTGCTCCTTCCGAGAGAAGCACCAGCTTCTCCTTGCCGAATATGAGCGGGCGCACAAAGTCGCTCATGCTGATACCTATCTCTTCTACACTCTTTTTCAAGAGTTCCTTTTCTGATTTTGAGCAGCGAATTTTGATCTCTGCATCCATTTTATTGTTAATCATTATAACAATCTCCTTGCGTGTAATTGTGGGTACGGTCGCTAATCTTGTACCGTTCTTTCCCACGTAATTTGTTTTCTCCTACACCTCACGGCATGGACGTCTGATTACCTACACCCCGGGGCCGAAGCCCCAGGATATAAGCATTGTTGTTACTCATCAGATTCGTCGTCAGTTACCTGACTCTCGCCTCCAATGAGAGAGATTCCATGAAATCCCTGAACGCTGTTACCAGCGCTGTCAGGAGCTCTGCCATCAGTGATAGATGCATCGTAGTTCCTGACCTTGTCATAAAAGCGGTTTCTGCCTTCTGCTTTCAGCGCATTTGCCTTGCAAAAAGCCATATACGCTGCATAGAGCGACACCTTCGATACCTTACCTTCGTCTGAGATCTTGCATTTTTCAGCAATGAAGCTCTCAGCGCTATGTATCAGATATCTGCGGTGTCTGATGTGTTCCTCAGCGATAGGTGCCATCTTGAAATCGTACTTGTCCTCGATAAGTCCTTTCAGACTATCAAGAGCAAGACTGAATATGACATCCTTCTCTCCGAGCAGCTTCTCCTCCAGGTCGAGGTCAATCTCATCTTCTGGTATCGTCTTATTGAATATAATGTATACCAGACGATCGAGGATGGCATCATCCATGAATGTGAAGTCAATGTCGGAATTGCCAGCAAAGACAAAGCTCAGAGTTGCAATGAAATCCTTCTGTTTCTCATACTTCTCAGAACCTGTAGTGTACTCGCATGAGATAAGACTTTTGAAGCTTTCCTCGTTACGATTCGGCTTCGTAGATGTCTCTCTGCTGATGTTTACACGCTTGCCTTCATAGTGAGCTTTGGCTCTCTCTCCAGACATAGTGTGAAACGGTTCGTGAGATACCAGATCTCCGCCTATCACTGCTTCGAGAACATTCAAAATGGTGCTCTTGCCCGTCCGGCCGATCCCGTAGGCCGCAAATGCTTTGCGTCCCTTGGTAAGACTGCTGATACAGTAACCGAGTACCCTCATAAGACACTCATACTGATCCATGCCTACGCTCGTTTCGATATAGTGCTTGAACGTAGGCGCATCTTCCAAGGTGCATTTCGGTATGTATCTGATGTTTATGAAGTAATCGAACTTGTAATCATTACGTACAGGAACTATTTCCTGCTTCATGATGTCATATACTCCGTGCACCAGATTCACCAGCATCTGGCCCTTCCAGAATTCTTCAGTCAAATCGACCTGGAGCTCCGGAATGTAACAGAGACGTTTAGTAGCTTCTTTGATTTCTTTGAAAGGCACTACTCGCTGCGACTTTTCGTCGAGTGAATTGAATATAAGTGCCTCCTCGTCAGCAGATTTTATCCGCTGATAATGCAGTGGCATCTTTATGACCGGTGTCCTGTTGTCGTAAAAGAGTATTCCACTCTTAATGATTCCAGGAACGATCTCGTCCGCTGCATGATCAGGATCAGCTACCTGTATTCTCTGTACATCTTTGAGCCTGTTTGTTATTAACTTGATAATCAAGTTACTAGCACCTCCTTCGGAGGCAGCATATAAAGACGCAGTTGTAAGCTGCCTCCTTGTAGTTGCACATTCCTCTGCTAATGGAACTTCAGAATGTGCTGGCGGTCCACAGCTGTACAGCCAGAGACCTTGTGGGTGTGTGGTCACGCATGCGTTTTTGTCTACAATGATATTGTACCACACCCGAAAGTGATTGTAAATTCAGTTAATCAATTTCCTAAACTATTTCGAACACGTCTTCCGACATTTTTTCGGAAAGAAGGAGGTAAACTATGTTAACAATTAGCAGAGGTGAAGCTCTGGATAAAATGTTATTAGGAATTTACGGGTACAGACATGTTAATTTTGAAAACCAAAAGGTCATAATCAATGATGATAGAATCAGGAAGACGCTTTACTCGCCAACCTCAATCAATAATGTAAGACGCCTTCTTGAAGTTACCTTCAAAGGTACTGCTGTTAAATTTATAGATAAAAAGAATGGAAAGAATTTTGAGCTTAACAGAGAAAAGGTAATTGATAATACAACTGAATACTTCAGAAGTTTCGGTATAGACATTCCAAATGTTGTTAACGAGACAGAGAAGAAGCTATTAGGTAAAAAGTTGTGCAACGCACTGATTGAGTACTTACTACCGGCTGTTTTTAGCGATATTGATACTGAAAAGGAAAAGATTGCTACAGAACAGGACGATATATCCTCTAAGTTCAATAAGGCAGTAGAGAGGATACAATCCAAATTTAGTTCGGGAGACTTTTTTGAGCAGTTATATGTTGATATCAAGTCTTCTGATGTCGAAAAGATTTATGATTCTGATTATTCTGATGACGAGTGTAATTACGGAATTCGTGTATGGACATACGCTCAAGTTGTGTTTAAGAAATTAAGAATTGTACCATCAGTGTATTACTTTGCTTGTAATAAGGATTCAGAACAATCTGAAGTTTCGAAACTGAATAGTGACCCATTTGATGTCTTGATAAAAGAGCCGGAATATAGTAACGATTCGTTTGAAGAACTAACATCAGGTTTGGTTGCCACGGAGGGTTTAGATAACATAAACTTTGTAAGTCCCTATTATTACAATGAAAATCATGAGAATCGTATCGACAAAATAAAGAATGAACCCAAGGAATACAGGCTACGTTTAAACGTCAAAATTCCGAATTCTAATTTTATTCCTCGGTATTTTTATTTTTTGACCAAGCTGAATGAAGATGTCGTTAGAGAAAAATATCCCAATTGCAAGTCGTCTGCTATGCTAAACAACGAGCTTATGGAAAAGGCAATCGACAAAATCAGTACAGATTACAAGGATAAAATTACTCAGTATTATAAAGAAACACTAGCTAATATTGAAAATATTTACAGGAATTTTTTGTCAATTGACATTGAGTCCATTCTATCTTCTAAAATACAAAATGTCTCAGATTTTAAAAAGGCTTTATCATCACTATGTAACGAGAACGATATTGATGAAATGTGGAAGATCTGCCAAGAACAGCATCTTTCCGCAGAGCAGACAAGTCGATATATTTATTGTGGTATTGAGGAGGCGATACGAAATTTTTCATTCTTAATCTCAGATTTATCGTATAGCTGGGTTAATTGCGAAAATAGAACTGAATCAAAATCAGAAATAACCGCTGCTATAGAGGACTACATCTCAAAATCAGATATAAAGGGGCATATAAACACTCTTACCAAACTACTTAGAACTCATAATATTGAAGGAATGAGTGTACTTCGTAAAACCAGAAACTTCAAATGGAATCCCAATGCCGGAATAAAAATGAGTTACAGAAATGATATCGAGCCATTGCCTTTTCATTATCCAAACAAAAGACAATTAGTAGATAGCAACAGCAAAGAGAGTCAAAGAAAAGAATATGATATTGAGGATGTTTATTGTTGCTTGAAGGATAGTATTAATCTATACTGTAATAATTTAAAGAAATATTATATACCTTAAACTGAATATACTTATATTTACCAATTAAACCACTTTTTTCACGCAAAAGATTTTTCTGAGACTGCCCCATGAAGGGGCAAGCTATAGCTTTTTTACCGTGTATACTATATAGGCTCTGGAATACTTGATTTATCCCTGATGTAATGGTATAATAATTGAAAAGCAGAAAGGCAGGTGAGAGCGATGAAATATACTCTTATGCACAAGAACATTGCAGTTGCAGACGTTGAGATAGACGAAGATCTCGGCGTGATAACAAGTATCGACAATATATCAGCAAGGGAGCATTTGCCCGTAGGAGTAGTTCACCAGCTCCGCCACGAAGAGACGGTTGACAGATATGCCCTGAATCATTGGTGGGCAGGACGTTCTATACCTGCGAGCCGAATGGGAATTACTGAGGCTCTTGAAGTTCTCGACGTATCCTCAACAAAACAGCTCATAACGAAGTGTCTCGGTCTCAGCCTTTCCGATCATTACTGGTTCAGACCATACGGCAGTTCTGTTGCCTGGGAAGACGTTAACTTCTTCGACAACGCTTTCTCCGATGATATCGGTGATGTACTGTTCGGTATGAATGATAAGAACGATGGTTTCGATTTTATATCGCCTGATAATACCTCTGACGGTAACCTACAGAAGCGCTGGAAGATTATTGACGGTAAACGTTGTCTGCTCAAATCAGGCTCAAGTCCATACAGTCAGCAGCCCTTCAACGAGGTCATTGCTACTATTATAATGAACAAGCTCGGCATTGAACACGTTCCGTATACCGTAACATGGATAGACGATAAGCCTTACAGTGTATGCGAGGATTTCGTTACTAAAGATACTGAGCTTATCGGTGCATGGAGAGTGCTACAGCTCAGGCCGAAGGCTAACCATGAGAACGAGTACCTGCATTATGTCAGTCTGTGTAAAGAGCTTGGAGTTGATATAGTACCTGCTCTTGACCGTATGATAGTCCTCGACTACATTATCGCTAACGAGGATCGGCACTTCAATAACTTTGGTCTGCTCCGTGATGCAAATACCTTAGAATGGATAGGCGCTGCACCGATATTCGACAGCGGCACTTCTCTCTGGTATAACAAGTCAGCTTCACGTTTCATATCAAGTGATATCATCTGCAAGCCGTTCAAGAAGACTCACGGCGAACAGCTAAAACTTGTTTCGTCCTTCAACTGGCTCGATATTTCAAAGCTCAACGGCATTGAAGACGAGATACTGAATGTGATGTGCGAGGATAAGGCAGTCAGATATGTTGAAGCTGAACGTGCAAAAGCTATTGCCGCTGAGGTGAGAAAACGTATAGATGCACTCGAAAGCATTGCTGCAAGTCATGTCCCTCACGCCCCCTCATCTGATGTAGGCGATGCCGACGACGTTACCGCTGCAAGATATGATTGATAAAAGTATCTCTTACCACTTTTACCACTTTTTTCACGCAAAACTTTTTTCTGAGCCGAGTTCCATCGAATGTTTGTTATGTACCGCCTACTAATCATGGCAGTATGCAGTGATAAGGAAACAACTCATTTATCTGTTCAATGTAACAATATATCTGTCAAATCCACAAATAATAGACGTATAACGCCCTCCCAATCGGGAGGGCAATTATTATATCTGAATATTTCGTATATACACCAACAGACAGCCGGAGCTGCCTATTCTGCTTGTTTCGCCTGTTCAATTTCATTTCTGAACTGGCTATCGCTTATAGTACCTGTAACGCAGAATATAGTAACAGTTCCGCAAGCGCCATTATCCTGCACCGTGCAGTTGATCGGAGTAGCGCCTAAGATGCGGATATTTGCAATTCAGACCGATCTCAGAACACTAGAAACAGCCGGTCTCCCCATAACGGGGAGACAAATTAAGTATAAATACAGCTGTCGGAAATTATATGTAGGCTTTCGGGTTTTCTAATTAAAATAAGCCGATATTATACCAGTAACCGGATCATCTACTTTACAGTTTATCAAACATCATCAGTTGAGCGAGGATCAGCAAAATAGTATCTGCAACAGATACCTGTGACACGCTCAACATACTCACAAAGTTTTCCAAGGTTAGCCTTTGAGCTGTCATAGAGCTTACCGTCCACAAAGCTTACGGAGTTCATAATAAAGTGGATATGGAAAAGAGACTCACCACGTTTTTTCTTATGTACAGCCCATAACAATTGATACCTGCACTTGAAAAAAGCTCCTATAAGCACAGCATAAGCCTTAGCCTTTTCGTATGTACGAACCTCATCGCCGAATGATACTATGAAGTGCATTATAGGATTCTCCTGTGTCTTATGGTAGTAATTCTTTACATAGTTCATCTGCTCATAGGTACTATTCAGGTCGTAAGGATCAACTCCGAATCCACCTATGTGAAGTGCCTTCTCCTTAATACTGGCGGATATGTTTGATGTGCCGATAGCACTATTTATAGGAATGGAAACAGTTTTGCAAGGCTTTGCGTACAGGCAGAAGTTAAAGAAAACTTCTCCGAGGATATTGAGGAAGTCATAACAAAAGCGCTGCCGAGGCTTTCATATATCGACTCGCACCGTCTGATAGAACTTGTTATCGATAATCTCCCCGAAATTGACAAATACACGATCGACGAATTCGACGGCGTTCAGCAGAGAATGTGGCAGATGCTGCAGTTCACAATATGGCAGAAGTCCTACGAGGACTGCGGTTTCAGTGACCTGCTTGAGGGCTTCCGCAAGATAGCAAAGTCGCCTGTGATGCTCAGTGAAATACTTGAGCTGCTGTACTATGAAGAAAGTTTCTATCACGAGAGTGAAGAGGCTCTATTTGTGCTGCATACAGATAAACGTAGTGGATAGTCATTTCGGAGAGCACTTTCTTTGTGTTGTGATCCATACAAATGATAAAAACCGTCTGTATGTAAGCAGGCGGTGTTTTTGTTTATCATAATACAGAGAAAGGAGTTGCTCACTATGCCGGTGATCGATGTAAAGGCAACAGGCAATAATATAAAGAATATTATAAAATCTAAAGGCTTCAAGATATCCGATGTGCAGACTCGATGCGGTTTCAATACTCCGCAGGCTATCTTCAAGTGGATGCGTGGGGACGCTGTTCCCACTATCGACAACCTGATAATACTTGCGGATATGTTTGATGTTCCTATAGATAAAATAATAATCGTCACCCGAATATGAGTGACGAAATATGGCGGATTCGTCTAACAGGTCAGGACGAGAGGCTCTCAATCTCTAAATGTCGGGTTCGAATCCCGCATCCGTCACCAGGTATTCGTCGTCTAATGGAAGGACGTCAGATTGTGGCTCTGAAAATGAGAGTTCGATTCTCTTCGATTACCCCACATGGGCAAGTATGCATAGTGGCGATTGCAGCGGACTGTAAATCCGTGACGTAGAAACACCGTAGGTTCAACTCCTACCTTGCCCACCAATAATAATCTCCGCCAGTTTCTGAGCGGAGACACATGGCGGATTCGTCTAATCGGTCAGGACAAGAGGCTCTCAACCTCTAAATGTCGGTTTCGAACCCCGCATCCGTCACCAGCGGGGAGCCCCCGCAGGCAGTTTCGCGGCTCAGTTCTTATGAGCCGTCAGACTGTTTCCGCGCATGAAGTTATGCTTTACATGAAGTTTTCTACAAGGTCGCATAAGCCTAACTGGTAAGGCAACAGTTTGCTAAACTGTGAGTAATCGGAGGATTCCGATGTCTGAGTTCAAGTCTCAGTACGACCGCCAAAAGCATTATGCAGAAAATGCACATTACTATGAGTTGTTGTATTATTTGCAACAACTGAAAAATGAATCGTTGCAAAAAACGCAACAGTTCCTGCTAAAATGAGTTGTCGCATATTTTGCGATAACTGACAACAGCTCACATCCACACGGACAGGAGCTGTTTTTTATTGAAAAACTCCCCCAAATATGATATAATTATGGAAACTATCGGAAAGGAGCCGCGGCTACTATGATAATACTGATAACAGGCGCTTCGCATACAGGGAAAACGCTTCTCGCGCAGAAACTGCTTGAAAAATACAAGTACCCTTACCTGTCTATCGACCACCTTAAAATGGGACTTATAAGAAGCGGTCAGACCGAGCTCACTCCCTATGACGATGGCAAGCTGACGGCATACCTCTGGAATATCCTGAAAGAGATGATAAAGACTGCCATTGAAAACGAACAGGATTTCATAATCGAGGGCTGTTATATTCCCTTTGACTGGAAGAACAGCTTTGACGCCGACTATCTGTCGCAGATAAAATACATATGCCTTGTTATGAGTGAAAGCTACATAACCAGCCATTTCAGTGACATTGTCAGCTTCGGGAACGCTATCGAGAAAAGGCTCTCCAACGACATTGATATCAAGGAGATAAAACAGGACAATCATGAATATCTCCGCGGCTGTATCAGTTGCGGACTGGATTATTTTCTGATAGATGATGAATACGATTTGGAAAGGTGCTGTATATGAGCAACCCCTGGGAAGAAATAAGTCTTGACGACTACGAAAAGCACATGAGCCTTGATTCTGTGCGTCAGCTTCAGGCGCTTGATTCTTTAATGAAGGAGCAGTTCGCCGCCTACCCTGTGGAGACTGCCGCAGTTATGGGAGTTGCAGGCGGAAACGGACTTGAACACATTGACACCGACAAGTTCCGCATAGTCTACGGTGTGGACATCAATGCGGACTACCTCCGCGCGGTATCTCAGCGATATACTCAGCTTTCGGAAGTTCTGGAATGCCTGCATATCAACCTTATAAACGAGACTGAGAAGCTCCCGCAGGCTCAGCTTCTGATAGCGAACCTGCTTATCGAGTACATCGGCTGCGGAGCGTTTCAGCGAGCCGTTTTGCAGACCGCTCCCCGGTATGTTTCCTGCGTGATACAGATAAACACAGACGCGGAACAATGGGTGTCGGAGTCGCCGTACCTGCGAGCTTTTGACAGGCTTGACGAGGTACATCACCAAATGGAAGAAGAGACACTCTCGGCTGCCATGAACGATATAGGCTACTCGCTGATATTGAAGGAGACCTATCCATTGCCAAATGGCAAGGCGCTGGTGAGGTTGGATTTTAAGAAGAATGAGGGGTAAAAATGCTTGAACCGAACGAATTATATCTCACAGGGCTGAAAGTCAAATGGGACAAAATAGAACGATTCAGCTATCTGCGTAAAATAGCGGCTATCAGGGAGCTTGACGAGCTGTCCTTCAATACGCCTGTCACGTTTTTTGTGGGTGAAAACGGCAGCGGCAAGTCCACGCTTTTAGAGGCAATCGCTGTTGCATACGGATTCAATCCCGAGGGCGGAACTCTCAATTACAGCTTTTCCACCTATGATTCACACTCCGAGCTGCACGATGCTATGCGACTGGTGCGCAGCTTCAATAAAGCCAAGTGGGGATATTTCCTCAGAGCAGAAAGCTTCTACAATGTGGCTACTGCCGAGGACTATTATTCAAAGATTCCGGGCTGTAAAAAGCCACCGCAGGAATTCCACAAAAAGTCCCACGGTGAAAGCTTCCTCAAAGTTGTTCAGGATAGTTTCTATCCGAATGGTCTGTACATCCTCGACGAGCCCGAAGCAGCACTGTCTCCGCAGAGACAGCTGACGCTGCTGCTTGAAATGTCCAAATGCGTGAAGAACGATTCGCAGTTCATCATAGTTACACATTCGCCCATACTGCTTGGCTATCCGAACGCAGATATTCTCAGCTTTGACGAGGGAGCGATCAAGCCAATAAGCTATGAGGATACGCAGAGCTACCAGATAACCAAGATGTTCATCAACGACCGCAGGCAGATATTGCGGCACTTATTTGAATAATAAAATCATCTGACACAACAAGCCACCTGTGAGGTCAGTTTTCAAGAGAAAAGAGGTATAATATGTCAATTTTTTCAAAACTTTTCGGCAGCAAAAAGCCTGAAAGAGAGCTCAGAACCATTCATGACAAATACTGCGACTTTACCGATACGGACGACGTTTCGGAGTACAAAGGAACAGTTAAATGGTGCAGATGCGACTGCGAAATTTCGCTTGATGTTGACGAATTCCCGAGCGAAACTCCGACCATTGAAAAATCACTCGCCGTGTTCCATATGCTTTACGAAAATATGGAGGAATGGGACAGAAAGGTCAAGGAGTGTGCAGCGGCTGAATTTATGGACGAAAACGGTATGGTCGAGATATGGGGCGACGGCAAAGAGGACAATGTTCCGCCAATGCCAAAAGAAGAATTCAT
Source organism: Ruminococcus flavefaciens (assembly GCA_015067005.1). Classification (GTDB taxonomy): domain Bacteria; phylum Bacillota; class Clostridia; order Oscillospirales; family Ruminococcaceae; genus Ruminococcus; species Ruminococcus flavefaciens_AA. Next base: position 42,757 of record SVNH01000010.1, on the reverse strand, counting down.
AAAAGAGATTGCTGTTTTTGAAATACTCATTACAAACAATGGCGAGATAACATTCAGGATACCTGCTGACGGCTTGTTCACTGACCATGAGATCGTGATTGAAGCCAAAAGCACCGGTGAGATACTGTCCTGTTCACTTGCGGGATAAACCACTATAAATCCGCCTGACACAACAAGCCACAAAATATCAGGACAGAAAACTCTCACGATGTTATAATAAAATCACACTAAAGGAGGGAAAAACATGAACTTAGCCACAGGTATTCAGAAAGCTATCGACTACATCGAGGCGCACATCACCGACGAACTTGATATGGCGGAGGTCGCAAGTCAGGCGGCTTGCTCGCCCTACTATTTCCAGAAGATATTCGGTATACTGTGCGGTATCACCGTAGGCGAATACATCCGCAGCAGGCGGCTCACACTTGCCGGTAGTGAGCTGATGAAAACGGACGCAAAGGTCATCGACACGGCGCTGAAATACGGCTATGAGTCGCCTGAGAGCTTCACAAGAGCGTTCACTCGCTTCCACGGCGTAACGCCTACTGAAGCAAAGCGTGAGGGCGGCAGGCTCCGTTCATTTTCCCGTTTCAAGGTGCAGATCATTTTGAAAGGCGGTAATTCCATGAATTATAACATCGTTAAAAAGGACGCATTCACAGTGCTTGAAAAGGTGGAGCAGCACACCGTTGTGGGCGAGCAGAACAAGAACACTATCCCCGAATTCTGGGGCAGAGCCAAGTCCGACGGCACTATCACTACCCTGCTTGAACACGCATCGGACAGCACTTTTATCTACGGCACCTGCTACGGCAACGGTCTCACAGACGCCGAGACCTTTGACTACGGTATCGCTGTGGAGTGTGCTCCCGATACAGTCGCTCCCGAGGGCTTCCGTGTGAATACTATCCCTGCAAGAACGTGGGTAGTGGCAGAGTGTACAGGTCCCATGCCCGAGGCTATACAGCAGCTCTGGCACGAGCTTTGTGCGGAGTTCTTCCCCACATCGGACTACACTCCCACCTACGAAATGGACATCGAGGCTTACCCCGACGGAGATATGCTGTCTCCCGACTACAAGAGCCAGATATGGATTCCTGTTGTGAGTGAGTAAAACGCACATACAGTTTTGCCCCTGAACGTTTCAATTAACGCTCAGGGGCATTGTGTTTTATTCTGCTGTTAATATCTGCTTTTCCAGAACGAACCGAGCAAGCTCAACATTACCGTCTGTTTCGGTGTATACTATACGGAATCCGCATTTTTCGGTATAGAACTTAACATTTTCTTTCTTGTCCACAGGTGTTACTAAAGTTATCTTCTCCCAATCCTCATAAAGAGTCTTTACGAACCTAACCGCTTGTGTACCTATTCCTTTTCCCTGATACTCAGGAACAATGCACAGGCAAGTGATCTCATACACTCTCATTTCCTGCATTTTACAGGAAACGCACCCAACAGGTTTATTATCGCATAGTATGATATATTTCGGATTATCTCTTATTGAAGCTTCCATCATTTCTATCGTTTTACCATAACCGGGACAAGCACCAAATCTCCTGTAATCGCTGTAAAATGAAGCGTTATAGATATTTACCAGCATTTCTGCATCTTCTGTTTCAGCTTTTCTGTATTCTATCTTCACAGTTTATCAGCTCCTTGATCTCCGATTTGTATTAGTAAATTATAGCATCACTGCCGCATCAATAAAACACCGCTGTGCGGAGTTCTTCCCCTGAACGTTTCAATTAACGCTCAGGGGCATTGCGTTTGTTTATGCTGCGGAGATAAATCAGTATTTATGTGAGAACCTGAATTAAATGAAGTTCACTTTCTCGTCTTCCTGTAAAAAACAAAACCGTCCTCTTCTTTTATGATCTGATACCCTAATTTTTCGTAAAAAGCGTTTGTCCGTACATTCCAGCTTGGAGTGTCAAGATCAAACTCCGAGGCAAATGGATAGTTCTTTTCTATGCACTCCATTAAACGAATTCCATAACCTTTTCTATGATAGACGCTGTCGATGAAAATTCTGCCAATGTACACACTGTTTTTTGTTTCATCCGGGAATATGACGGCTGCTCCCACAATATCTTTTCCTATCATTGCTTGATACAAATGCCTCTCTTGAGCCATCTGTTTATGCCATTCTACCGAATCATATCCGGGAGGACAGTCACCTTTTGCACCGCCGACATTTACGTCTGTTTCAAATGCTCTGACAGATATGTCTACAATTGTTTTTATCTGGTTTTCTTCTGCTGTAACAATATACATTCTACTTCCTCAATCGTCTTACAAATCTCGATTTATATTAGTAAACATTATACCATAGCATCACTGCCATGTAAATAAAACGCAATTACTTCGACAGCGCAGAATTCCTGAGTGCGCGGTTTAAGTATGCGATACCCATTCACTACGGAACAGTCGCAGGCTCTCCCGATGACGGAGAGAAGTTCCGCAAGGCTGTGGACAGCGGCATAGAGGTAGTTATAAAAATCTGATGATAATATAAATATCGGGAACAGTAAGAAGGCAGCCATTGCGGCTGCCTTTTTCATTATATTTCGTACTTCTCAAGTTTCAGAAGGGCTGTCTTTTTATCCAAACCGCCTGCATAGCCTGTCAGACTGCCGTCTGCTCCGACAACTCTGTGACAGGGAATTATTATCGAGACGGGATTATGTCCGACGGCACTTCCGACTGCCTGAGCCGACATATGCTCATCACCTTGCTGATTTGCGATGATATTTGCTATCTCGCCATAGGTCATTGTCTGTCCGTAGGGTATCGTAAGAAGTATGTCGTACACTACCTTTCGGAACGGCGTTGTGTGCAGACTTATAGGCGGAGTGAAGCTCGGCTCTTTTCCGCCAAAATAAATATCGAGCCAGTTACAGGTCTGCGTAAATATCGGCAGCTCTGCTTCGGTGCTTTCCGATATGAGCTTATGGGGAAAGTATTTCTGCCCGTCGAACCATAAGCCTGTCAGTGCTTCGCCGTCACTGGCAAGGGTTATACCTCCGAGGGGAGAGGTATAGTGAAATGTGTTATTCACGCTTTCATCACCCCTGATATCTGATCTGAAAATAATCAAGATAAGCCTTGAAGCGGTCCTGTGCTGTCAATACAGTATCCGTCAGCCAGCCGCGTTCCTGTTCCCAGTTCTTTAATCCACGATAGTAAAACATCTTCAGATCGTCGGATATGATAAACGGAACTATATCATGCCGCAGGCACTCCTTCAGCATAATAAGCCTGCCGACTCTGCCGTTGCCGTCCTGAAATGGATGTATGGACTCAAACTGATAGTGGAAGTCGATTATATCTTCAAGCGTGATTCCTTTCAGGTCGTTGTACTGTGATACGAGCTTTTTCATTCTTGCAGGCACTTCATCGGGAGCAGCAGTCATTTCGCCGCCAACTTCATTAGCGAACTTTTTATACTTGCCAACTGCAAACCAATCCTTCCTGCTGTCAGCTGTACCTGTTTTCAGCATCTTGTGAAGCTCCTTGATAAACGACTCTGTTAAAGGCTTTTCAGCATTCTCGATAACATAGTCGATACAGCGGAAGTGGTTGACCGTTTCGACGATATCGTCAACGTTTACCGCTTCATTCTCAAAGCCTAAGGTGTTGGTCTCGAAGATATAGCGCGTCTGGTCGTGGGTTAGCTTGCTTCCCTCAATATGATTGGAATTATAGGTCAGCTCGATCTGTAACTTGTGATAGATACCACCGTGCTGATTACTGCTTTTCTGCTCTCTGAGAACCTCAAGCAGTGTCTCTGGACGTTTCAGTTTTCGGCGTCCCGGTCTGACAGCATCGGCAGGGATTTTCCATGTTTTGCCGATAAGGACAGCGCCTTCGATGCGTCTTTCCGCACAGTAGTTGCGGACTGTCCTTTCGGATATTCCCCATAATTCAGCCATTTCGGCTACACTTCTGTATTCCACGGTATCACCTCCATAGTTCTATTATATCATATTATCGGCAAAAAATCAATGATTATACATAGAAATTCTTGCCGATAAAAACTATACCACAGGTTTACTTGACATTTTCATAGTGACGTGATATAATGATGTCAACACAAGGGAAAAGCTCCCGGAATTCTTACTAACGAAAGGGTGAAAACAATGAAAGCTATCATGAACAGCGCTATGTCTGCATACATTTGTGCTTTTGATTTCCAGCAGTCAAGCTATTTCTTCCAGCAGGAGGATAATGGCTCAGTTTTGCTGCGCACAGGACAGAAAAGTGCTTGTTCGGTCATCCTAAAAAGGTGAGCAGAGATAGTGTTGCATTGTAAACCATCTTCTGATAGAACATAGCCGTCTGTGTGCAGTATCAACTCACACAGGCGGTTTTTATTATTCTATTCAGAAAGGTGGTTATTTTTATGCCCATAGCAGCTCCGGCTATCGATATGATAGCCACAGGCGCTAACATCAGAGCTTTGATAAAAGCCAAAGGACTCAAGGTGGCTGATGTACAAACAGTATTCGGCTTCAACACGCCGCAAGCGATATTCAAGTGGATGAGAGGAGACGCTATGCCCTCTATCGACAACATAGTCATACTGGCGCATATACTTGATGTGTCTATTGACGAGATAATTATAACTAATTAGACACTCCCGCCCATGTCGGGCGGGGTGAGATAATTCCGCTTCGTCTAATGGTAGGACATCTGCTTCTGACGCAGAAGATGTAAGTTCGATTCTTTCAGCGGGAACCAGCGCAGAGCCTGCGCCTCCGTCCACGTTGACGCTCGCAAGCTCGCTCACTCTTTTCAGAAAGCATAGTCTGCTTTCGCTCACGGCAGTAGTATCTAAATTGTAACATATACCCAACGATGACTGTGTAGCCAAGTGGAAAGGCAATGGACTGCAACTCCATGAGCGCAGGTTCGACTCCTGTCACAGTCTCCAGCACAGTGCCTGTGCTCCCTTCCACGATGGCGCTCGTTTTACTCGCTCACTTTTTATGAGCCTGTCAGTCTGCTTTCGCTTATGGCACTGTCATGTTTTACAGATAGTTTTCACACATTCCGTTTCGTCTAATGGGCAGGACATCGGTCTTTGACTCCGATAATGGAAGTTCGAGCCTTCCAACGGGAACCACAAAAAACTATGAACGGAATGATTATTATGAGCAGAAAATTAGCAAGTATACAAAGAATATGGAAGATAGAACCTATCGAAGGTGCTGACAGGATAGAGTTGGCATATGTACTTGGCTAGCAGTGCGTAGTAAACAAGGGACAGTTCAAGCCTATGGACTTAGCCGTATATTTTGAGATATAAAAACATCGGGAACGGCTTAATTAGCTGTTCCCGATCATCTTTTATAAAAACATAAAAAGCGAAATAATGATAGATACGGATAAAATAAGCATCATTATAAATGTACTTAAACATCCGGCAGATTGGTTAACATTCGGTCTTTGCTGCATAGTCTGCGGCGGAGGATATACCACTCTTGGTGATTGTTGAGGTCTGTTTACAGCCGAAGGCTTTGGCCTATTCCTATTATAGGATACTATATTTTCAAATGTTCTTAATCCTCCAAGAGAATCGGTTGAAGAAAACAATCTTTTATAGAAATCATCGAGCCACTCGTAATCACTTTCTGAGCATATATCGCTGTCATGGCTGACTTCGTGAGCAAGTTGATTTCTTATCCAGCGTATGTGTTTAAGGTTATCGTAATCGCTTTTCCACCCCTGAATATTGGCGTTTCCCCTATTAAAACTGGCTTCCATTAATCGTATGTACTCCGACACACCCTCGGAAGAAGAATAAGCGTCTTTGATAAAACGGTCCGCGCGTTTATACAGGTCCATAAAATCAATATTCAGATCACGCATTTTTCTTCATCCTTATTTCAGATACATTAAGTCACTGCGGCTGGTTTCATGACAAATTAACCATCTTCATTATATCACATTCACAATTAAAATACAATGTATTTGTCTTTCAACTATCGCATATTTTGCGACAGTTCAATTCGATAAAACAACAGCAGCTCCGTTCGGGATTTGCCCGTATAATCAGAGCTGCTTTGGTCATTTTTTTCGGTAGAGACGCGCCGATCCAACCACTTATTTACCACTTATTGGCACTGAAAATCGCTTAAAATCACTTGAAGATGCTAAAAGTGAAGCCTCAAAAATCGCCGAAATACAGCCATTTTCGCATTTTACTAAAAGCTGCTGAAAGGCTCGGGATTTTTTCAGCTCCCATCCAGATACAAATAGAAGCTGTTTTTATTGAAAAGCACCCCCAAATATGCTATAATTATGAAAACAATCAGAGAGGAGCGGCGGCTGACTATGAGCAACCCATGGAAAGAAATAAGTCTTGACGACTACGAAAAGCACATGAGCCTTGGCTCCGTGCGGCAGCTTCAGGCGATGAACTCCATAATGAAGGAGCAGTTTGCGGCGTATCCTGTCGATACGGCAATAGTGCTCGGTATCGCAGGCGGAAACGGTCTTGAACACGTCAGTTCCGACAAGTACCGCAAGGTCTACGGCGTTGACATAAACGCAGACTACCTCCGTGCAGTATCACAGCGCTATGGACAGCTTTCGGGAGTGCTGGAATGCCTGCATATCGACCTTATAAACGAAGCAGAGAGGCTCCCGCAGACAAAGCTTCTGATAGCAAATCTGCTTATCGAGTACATCGGCTATGGAGCGTTTCAGCGAGCCGTTTTGCAGACCGCTCCCGAGTATGTGTCCTGCGTGATACAGATAAACACAGACGAGGGACAGTGGGTGTCGGAGTCGCCGTACCTCCACGCATTCGACAGGCTGGACGAGGTTCATCACCAAATGGAAGAAGCGGCACTGACGGCTGCCATGAACGAGACAGGCTACTCGCTGACATTGCAGGAGTCATATCCGCTACCTAATGGTAAGGCGCTGGTGAGGTTGGATTACAAAAAGCACCATCACTAAATGCAAGTTAATCTTGAAAAGCAGCACTGAATATGTTATAATTCAAATAAAATGGTTGCAATAATCATTGTTTAATTCGTCATTCAAGGAGGGCTTATGGGATTATTTGATAAACTTCGTGAACCAGTTGTTTTAAAAAAAGACAGCAGCGCCAAAGAGCAAATTTCGCAGTTAAACTCTGTTTTACAAGCAGTTTCCTCAGAAATGAAATCTCAAATCGAACAGGATATTCGTCTTTTACAATATGGCATATACGGTGAAGATGCATTAATGTTTGAATTGAAAAACAGTCATATGCCAATGTACATTATGCATGATCTGTTTTTTGAACTGAACGATTTAAAAACTCAAATTGATTTTCTTGTTATAACACGAAAACTTGTTATCGTTTTAGAATGTAAAAACCTTTATGGTAACATTACGATTGATAATACCGGAAATTTCACCAGAACAGTACAATTAGGAACGCATTACAATAAACAGGGAATTTATAGTCCAATTACGCAAAATCAACGGCATATTGATATGATACGAGAACTCCGCAGAGCTTCCAAATCACTGCTTGCGCGTCCGTTTTTTGATAAAAATTTCGATTCAAATTACAAATCAATAGTCGTTCTTGCCAACCCTAAATCTGTACTGAATATGCAGTATGCTCCTAAAGAAATAAAAGAAAAAGTGGTTAAGGTTGACGGACTGATAAGCTACATAAAAAGGCTTCACGATTCATGTGATAACAGCAATATGTCAGATAAAGATATGAAAGAGCTTGCTGACTTTTTCCTTGAGAAAAGCGTTCCCAACAATCAGGATTATGCTGAAAAATACAGAAATGCTGCTTCTGCTCACATTGCAGAAATAATCTCTGCTTCAAAAGAACCAATATCTGATGTTTCACTGTCGAAGTCGGCTGCCGAAATATCAACTAATATTGAAGAAACACCTGTTTATAAGGCACTGAAAAACTATCGTTACGCAAAAAGTAAAGAAGAAGGTGTCAAGGCTTATTTTATTTATAACAATGCTCAGCTTGAAGAAATAATAAGGAAGTCTCCAAAGTCTTTGAGCGAACTAAAAAAAGTTAATGGTTTTGGAGATGTAAAATGCCAAAAATATGGTAATGACATTCTCAAAATTCTTTCTGATAATGCATATTAATAATCTCTTTCAAGAATAAAATTCCCTGACACAACAAGCCACAAAATATCAGGACACCGTGCCTTTCAAATGCTATAATAGAATTACACTAAGGGAGGGAAACAAAATGAACTTAGCCACAGGTATTCAGAAAGCTATCGACTACATCGAGGAGCACATCACAGACGAGCTCGACCTCGCCGAGGTCGCAAAGCAGGCGGCGTGCTCACCCTACTATTTCCAGAAGATATTCGGCATACTGTGCGGTATCACCGTAGGCGAATATATCCGCAGCAGACGGCTCACACTTGCCGGCAGTGAGCTGATCAAGGCGGATGTCAAAGTCATAGACACGGCTCTGAAATACGGCTACGAGTCGCCCGAGAGCTTCACAAGAGCGTTCACGCGCTTCCACGGCGTAACACCTACAGAGGCTAAACGCGAGGGCGGCAGGCTCCGTTCATTTTCCCGTTTCAAGGTGCAGATCATTTTGAAAGGCGGAAATTCTATGAATTATAACATCATTAACAAGGAAGCATTCACAGTGCTTGAAAAGGTTGAGCAGCACACAGTTGTTGGGGAGCAGAACAAGAACACTATCCCCGAATTCTGGGGCAGAGCCAAGTCCGACGGCACTATCACTACCCTGCTTGAACACGCATCGGACAGCACTTTTATCTACGGCACCTGCTACGGCAACGGTCTCACAGACGCCGAGACCTTTGACTACGGTATCGCTGTGGAGTGTGCTCCCGATACAGTCGCTCCCGAGGGCTTCCGTGTGAATACTATCCCTGCAAGAACGTGGGTAGTGGCAGAGTGTACAGGTCCCATGCCCGAGGCTATACAGCAGCTCTGGCACGAGCTTTGTGCGGAGTTCTTCCCCACATCGGACTACACTCCCACCTACGAAATGGACATCGAGGCTTACCCCGACGGAGATATGCTGTCTCCCGACTACAAGAGCCAGATATGGATTCCTGTTGTGAGTGAATAATGTAAAAAAGCTGCCGCAGTTTTTTTTAAAACAACGTAAATATTCTTGCTATTCAAGTAGATATATGATATAATTTGAAAAACATATCCTTACAGGAGGTCACAGCGTTATGAGCATCGGAATGAAACGAGGAACTGTTTACCTTGAAGACCACCAGTCCTCCTGGGAGGAAAGTGCCAAGACTGTCATCGCAGACATTCAGACTGCTCTTACCGGTCTGGATGCTGATGTTCAGCATATAGGCAGCACAGCGATAATGTCCATAAAGGCAAAGCCTATCATAGATATAGCCGCAGCTGTGAATGATCTTGATGAGGTCATCGCCCGGAATGAAAAGCTTGCCGGTCTCGGAATCGTTTTCCGCTTTGATGAAAGACCGGAGCATCTGCTGTATGTCAAAGGTGATTTTGAAAAAAATACAAGGACGCACCACATACATATCGTCTCCAAATGCTCAGAAGAATGGAAGAATTACCTTTGCTTCCGTGACTATCTAAATGATAATCTCAGCATTGCCAGGGAATATGAGAAAATGAAACTGGAACTCTGGAAAAAATATGCTGATAACAGAATTGCCTACACCGACGCAAAAGAAGCTTTCATCCGCAGTGTGACTGCTAAGGCTCGGGAATTATACAAAGACAAGTATTAACCACCAATATCTGTTGCGAGTGAATAAGTATTAAGTTGTAAAGGAGTACATCATGGAATACATTAGAGTTACAAAGGGAAACATCGACAGCGAACACATTTGCTGTGCCATTTCCAACAACAAGGATATTCAGGTCGCTTCCAAGAAAGCATGGCTGTCGGAACGCTTAGATGACGGTCTTGTGTTTCTGAAAAGCACCGAGCGCGGAAAGTGTTTCATTGAGTATATCCCTGCGGAAAATGCGTGGAATCCTATCGCCGCCGACGGATATATGTATATCGACTGCCTATGGGTATCGGGGGCGCTGAAAGGTCACGGTTATTCGACTGACCTGCTTAACGCCTGCATCGAAGACAGCAAGGGAAAAGGCAAAAAGGGAATGTGTATCCTCTCCTCCGCGAAGAAAAAGCCTTTCCTTGCAGACCCTAAGTTTCTGAAATACAAAGGATTTTCGGTGTGTGACGAGGCTGACAACGGCATACAGCTCTGGTATCTGCCTTTCACAGATGATGCAGAACCGCCTGAGTTCAGGGGATGTGCCAAGCACCCACATATTGACGAGGGCGGCTACGTTCTCTATTACACAAGTCAGTGCCCGTTTAATGCAAAATATGTTCCTATTGTGGAGCAGACTGCAAAGGAGCAAAACATTCCGTTCAAGGCAATTCACATAGGAACTAAGGAAGAAGCACAGAATGCTCCCACACCGATAACTACCTATGCACTTTTCTATAACGGCGAATACCTGACAAACGAGCAGATGAACGATAAGAAATTTATCAAGCTTGTGTCCCAGAAGGGATAACATAAATTCAGAAAGGAATGATACAATGACAGCCAACGAGATTTTTGACCTTATCAACAAGCACCCTGTATTCCACCTTGCAACTATGGACGGCGACCAGCCGCGCGTAAGAGGTATGCTGCTGTTTCGCGCTGACGAGAACGGTTTCGTATTCCACACAGCCTCCACCAAGGACGTTTTCAATCAGTTAATGGCTAATCCTAAGGCAGAAATGTGCTTCTCATGCGGTGAGGTTCAGATCAGAGTAACAGGTACGTTTGAACTTAACGAGGATCCTGCGCTCCGTGAGGAGATATTCAATCACCCGTCCAGAAAGTTCCTCCAGGCATGGAAGGAAAACGGTATCGACAACCTTCTGAGAGTATTCGTAATGAAGAACTGCACCGCTGTTACATGGACTATGGCAACTAATTTTGAGCCTAAGCAGCCTATTAAGCTCTGCTAATAATATAAATATCGGGAACGGCTTGTGGAGCTGTTCCCGATTATTTTTACAAGAGTACAAAAAGTGTCGGATTGATTTTTGTAAATCTCTCGGATTGAAATTATAGAATCTCTCGGGTTATGTATTATTTGCAACATATATCCAATAAAAATGACACTTTAATAATTCCAATATTTTTTCAAAAAGTCTTGATTTTTGCCTTGAAATTGTGTATAATACAATTTGGAGGCGATAATCGTGATTTTAACTACATCAATGCTTACAGAACAACTCCATAAGTATAGCGATCCTGCAGGAAAAATATTGCGCATGAAGAAGGACGGAAAAATATTCCAACTTACACGCGGATTATATGAAACGGACAGGAATGTGCAGGGTCATTGCCTCGCAGGAGCGATATTCGGTCCATCTTACCTGTCCTTTGATTACGCACTTTCAGTTTATGGTTTGATACCTGAAGCTGTATACGCTTTTACATCAGCCACCTTCAGCAAGAAAAAGGCAAAGGAATGTGATAATATATTCGGGCACTTCTCTTATCAAGATGTTCCTTCCGAAGCATATCCTCTTGGAATTGTAATTAAGGAGGAAAATGGATATATCTATCAGATTGCAGCGCTTGAAAAGGCTCTGTGCGATAAACTGTATATCATGCCGCCTGTAACAAGTCAAAGAGATATCGAAAAAATGCTGTTTGACGATCTCCGTATTGACACAACAGAATTTGACAGACTCAATTTTGATGACATCTTACAGATAGGCGATAAATACCACTGTAACAACCTTAAATACCTTATGAAGTATCTTCGGAGGAATAAATAATGAATAATGTGCTCAATGAAATGCTCAGAAAATACCAAACGGGCGGCGTCTCTGACAAGAAAAACGCTATAAAAGAAATAATGCAGGAGATAGTTCTGTGCGGACTATCCCGTGCCGGCTTTTTTCAGAAGACTGCTTTTTATGGTGGAACTGCCCTCCGCATATTCTACGGCCTTGATCGTTTTTCCGAAGATCTGGATTTTTCATTGATGAAAACCGATGATAGCTTTGAATTATCAGATTACTTTCCAACACTGAGAAAAGAGATCGCTGCCTATGGTCTCAATGTTGAGATATCAGAGAAACAGAAGACCAAGGAATCGGCTATTCGTTCAGCTTTTTTGAAAGGGAATACAAAGGAGCATATGCTGTTGTTTTATGCTTCCGATCCGATAACAAGCGGAATAGCCGGTGATGAAAAAATAAAGATCAAGTTTGAAGTTGATACGAATCCGCCGAATGGTGCGACTTTTGAGCATAAATATCGACTGCTTCCTGCACCTTATGAAGTAACATTATATGATATGTCATCGCTTTTTGCCGGAAAAGCACACGCTGTCATTTTTCGGTCATGGAAAAACCGCATCAAAGGAAGAGACTTGTATGACTATATATTCTATCTTTCTCGTGGTGCAGCTCTTAATACCGAACACTTGAAAGCCCGTCTTGTTCAGTCAGATGCTTGGAAGCAGGAGGACAAATTTACCATTGATGACGCTAAAAAGCTGCTTTGCTCTCGTTTCGATACAATAAATTTTGAACAAGCCAAAGAGGATGTTCGTCCTTTTATAAAGGATACAGGCTCTCTTAGCCTTTGGTCAGCAGATTTCTTCAAGCAGATAACAGATAATCTTAAATAATACGAATGCTTACATAATTGACAAAAACTGTTTTACTGAATAATTTTTCAGAAACAACAGCAGCTCCGTTCGGGATTTGCCCGTATAATCAGAGCTGCTTTGGTCATTTTTTCTGGTAGAGACGCGCCTTTTCAACCACTTATTTACCACTTATTGGCACTGAAAATCGCTAAAAATCACTTGAAGATGCTAAAAGTGAAGCTTCAAAAATCCGCGAAATACAGCCGTTTTCGCATTTTACTAAAAATCGCTGAAAGGCTCGGGACTTTTTCAATTCCCGTACGGGTCACCAAACTTAAACGAAGGCGAACACTCATTATGGAGGTTCGTCTTTTTTGTGCTTTCGTTCAGTTCATCAAGGCGGACACACTTTTCGCCGTCCTTATAGGTGAACAGCACAACGATTTTGTCATCATAAACGTGAACGCTGTTTATGAACTTGGCAATAAATAAAGAGAGACTAACCCGATTTGGATTAGTCTCTCTGTTAGATTACTACACCGAAAGGCGTGTTACTTTTAATGATATGTCAAATAAATCAGTCATATTCAGATACTGCTCTTTCGCTGAGGATCATGAAGTCAATACCATTGATCTTACCATCTCCATTAAGATCCATGAAAGTTGTATCGCACTTTGGCTTTGAAGCAGCAGGTCTGTAAAGATAACCGAACATTAACTCAACGTCCTTGGAATCTGCAACCTTATCACCATTAACGTCGCCCATTTCCTGGTCGCACTTGACATCCTTATAGCTGCCAACCAATCCATACTGACGAAGGTTATTATCCTGAACATGATCATAATTATATGTATGGCAAGTCGAATTCATACGTTTAAATTCGTCGGTTGTTCTGAGGAAGAACTTAGGTGTGTGATAATATGTCGTCCATGTATCACAAACATCTGCGTGGAACCACTTACCGCCAATTTTCAGACTTGTCCAACCATGATTGTTGGAGCCGCTGATGCAGGACTCGATGCCTGCATAATAAAGAAGATATGCATATGCACGAGCTGATGGACCGCATTTTCCAAAACCTGTATACAGAGTATACTCTCCAGAACAACCCTCATCAACAGGACCGTAATAGTGGAGTGTATTTGCCAGATAACGATATATTGTACCTGCAATCTTTGTTTGCTCTGTCGCAGAGAGATTTTTGTTAATACCGCCATAATATGTCAGACCAAGCTGTGAAAGGATGTTTTTGCAGAGTGGCTTTAAGAAGTTTTCGCCTGTTGCCTTGCAGCCAGCAAGTCCGCGGAAGTTAAGGTCGTAGAATTTTTTCATATTTGAATTATTCTTTACGTTATTATAGGTAAAGCGAGTTGAACCAACATATAAGTCGTTTATGTCACTATCAGCAAATGCTCCATCCTCGAAGAAAACCTTATCATAAGCAGATGAAGGAAGATACAGTGTTTTTACAGATGACATTGTATCTATGACACTCTTAGATATAAAGGTGACATTTGTGTTGCGGAGGTCAACTGTTTTAGCTGTACCTGACCACTCATATATAACTGTGCCCATCATTATAATATTCTGATCATTATTCATATATGGACTCTGACTCTTGAGTTTTTCATATGTATGATCACTGAAAAGAGTTTTGCCCATCTTCTTGACACTTGTAGTATTATAAATTGAATCAAGCTTTGTATTTTCTTTGAAAGCGTTATTATTTATGTACTTAACACCACGGAGATTAACAGTCTGTATCTTTGAGCCGCCAGTGCTGAAAGAGTAATGTCCAAGGGAATAGAGAGGCTTGCAAACATAATTGCCTGGTCCCTTATTATTGTCACCAGTATAAACAGCACCACAGTCGATGTTTATTACGCTTGAATTATTTCCACTGTATTTATCACCTAAATACTTGTAGATATAGTTACCAAGAACAACAGCGTCTGCCTTAGGATAATTCTTTTCATAGTCATCAAGCCATTTTGTGCACCAAAGAGATTGGTAGCCGATCTCCTCTAAGTCAGAACCATCGTAGAGAATTGTGGACAGGCTTGAACAACCATAAAGTGAAGTTGTACCAATAGTTACAAGGTTGTGTGGCAGTTTGAGCTTCTGAAGCGCTGTTGCACCTGTACAGAAATAACCACCGATCGTTTTTACGCTGTCAGGAATAATAACTTCTTTTACAGTATGATTATCGGTCAGGAAATTGTCGCCAATAGCAGTAACATCGAATGTTTTGCCGCTGACTGTTACCTTTGATGGAACATCGTATTTGGTTGGTGTAGGATTTGAATTATACCTCTTAACACGAATACCCTTCTGAGCATCCATCTTATCAGTAAAATCAACTACAATGGAACAACCGTTTATATTAACTGTATATTCTTTAGAAGTATCTATATCAGAAGTTGGATCATAGCCTGTAAAAATAGCTCTTTTAGTTCTTGCTGCATCTGTTGACGCAAGCTGGATATCAAATCCTTGTCTGTAAGGAAAAGCATCTGTACGAATTTCGGTAAGTGTATCATCATAAACATGAACTGCGTTCATTTTTTCGCATCCCTTAAATGCATAATCAGCAACACTGGTACAATTTTTAGGGATTTCGATCCTTCCGGCTTCTGTATTCTGTTCAGTACTGAAATATCTAAGGTTTTTACAACCGTAAAATGCAGAATTTCTGATTTCCTTCAACTGGGAAGTTGGCTGTATATATACACCCTCAAGGTTACGGCAGCAATAAAAAGCATTATTATAAATTTTTGTAACGCCTCTTGGAATGTATACATTTTTCATTGATTGTGAAAAACTGAAAGAATTGGTTCCGAGTATTGTTACAGGATATCTTTTTCCGTTTACTGTGCAATAATCCGGTATTGTAACTGAACTGCTGCTTCCAGTATAGTCCACAATGGTAACAGCACCATTGTTCAGTGTGAAAGAGAAATCACCTGACTTGTATGTTGTTGTTGCTGCTGAAGCAGTCAATGATGTGTTGTTGACTACATCAGAGAAACCTAATTTTGCTGGTGAAGTAACTGATGTCACAACAGCGATAAAAGCGACAACTGAAGCTACGGTTTTTTTAAATCTTAGCATTATTTTTATCCTCCATTAATTATTGTGATTATATTAGTATGTCGACATAGTAGAATTGATCAATCCTTTTAATATTATAACCCGTTGTTCACTAAAATGCAAGTATTTTAATAAAAAAGGCGCTGACTTTTAACAACTAAACAAATTTAATTAAACATATTATAAGAATATTGTGGCGGTTGCCCTGAACAGTTTCTTGCAGAAATATAATGGGTGAAAAGACCATAGGCATTAAAAAGCCTGAATCCGTGTGGTTTTTCGCTCATTTCAAGCAATCAATCTCACGGATTCAGGTAATGTTATTGCTACCCAAAAAGTTAGACTTAGTGAGCGTAGCAGTTAATTTGCTGCTACGCTATTTTTATGCCTGCAAGAGGCTGAGCCTGTAAGGGAAGGAACAAAATGAATTAGCCACAGGTATTCAGAAAGCTATCGACTACATCGAGAAGCACATCACAGACGAGCTTGACCTCGCCGAAGCCTCAAAGCAGAAGGCTCACACTTGCCGGCAGTGAGCTGCTGTATTCATTTTGGGGATGAACCGGCACCAATAATTATTTTTTGATGTTCAAAGAAACGTAGAATATATTGAATTCATTTTCGCTTTCTGCCCATATCCTGCCGCCGTGCTCATTCACGATGCTCTCTGCGATAGACAAGCCCAGTCCGTAGCTTTCGCCGTCGGTCCTTGCC
This sequence comes from Ruminococcus flavefaciens, assembly GCA_015067005.1. Lineage (GTDB taxonomy): Bacteria > Bacillota > Clostridia > Oscillospirales > Ruminococcaceae > Ruminococcus > Ruminococcus flavefaciens_AA. The sequence goes on along the minus strand of SVNH01000010.1, from coordinate 26,304 downwards.
TGATCAACACGGTAAAAACGCTTGAAGATGTTTTTGCAGTCGGCTTTGGAAAGAGGATCACCCTTTCCCGAAACGGACAGTACAGCGTTCATGCCTTTCCGCATAAGACTGATATTGATAACATGGGCGGGAGTGTAATATTTCAGGGCGTTGTCAAGTAAGATGCTCAGCACTTGCCGCAGTTTGTTCTTATCGCCCTCAACTGTTATACCGGATTCAATATCCGTTTCAAGTTCCAGAGATTTTTCAAAAAACAGCGGTTCAAATGGCAGGATGCCGTCGGATATGAGCTTGCTGAGGTCAAGAATTTTCATATCAGCAGCTGATGTTCGGTTATCCATTCTTGCAAGCTCCAGCAGACTTTCAACCAGTCCTCTCATGCGCTTTGACATTGAGAGGATATTTTTTGTGAATACACCTCTGTCGTTTTCGGAATAGCCTTTGTCCTCAAGCATTTCAGCGTTTGTCATGATTACGGTCAGAGGCGTTTTCAATTCGTGGGAGGCATCGGCGATAAACTGCTTTTGTTCGTTCAGTGTTTTCTCCACCGGTTTTGTCACCCATTTTGCAAGCAGCAGACTGATTATGAAAAAAAGCGCATATCCGATCAGTCCTACAATGATACAGTTTCGTATCAGACCGTTCAGCATTGTACGTTCGCTTGATATATCGGCAAAAACGATCGACCTGCCGTTTAACTGATCTGTTACAAGATACCGCAGATCGTACTTTGCTATCGTACCGATCTGTTTGTCTTGTTCATCTACTGCATCTGCCAGTTCTTGCAGCAATTCCTTATCTGTAAGGTCGTAGTATCCGCCGCCGAACGCATTGATTTCGCCGTTATTGTCGATCATGAGCGTAAAGAACGGCAGGCGCATTTTGCTTTTATTGTCGTCGGGCATTTCGATAGGTGCAGGCATATTCATCGGCTTAAACGCCATTGCCCGCATCATCTGGACGCTTTCATGCTCCATGTTCTGCTTTGTGAAATGCAGTATACCGCCAAAAATAACTGCGAACAATACTGTTACCACCGACATTATGACAATGATAAATTTGATCCTCAGTTTTTTCAGCATTGACCTTCACACTCCAGATGATACCCCAGCCGCCTTACCGCTTCAATGCGAATATCCGAGCCTATACTTGCAAGCTTTTTACGCAGGAATCCGACATATACCTCAACATTGTTTTCAACCGCATTGGAATCGTATCCCCAGACCTTCGTCAGCAGAGTTTCTTTGGAAATATGGTTTTTTCCCGATGTCATAAGCAGACGCATGACATCAAATTCCCTTGCGGAAAGGCTTACGCTGTTATCGCCGCAGACAAGAGCAGCGGATTCCAGATCGAGGTGTGTATTTCCGAACACGAGCTCATTGACCTGTGTTCCCTGACGGCGCAGGAGCGCATTCACGCAGGCAAAAAGTTCGCGCGAATCAAATGGCTTTGTGAGGTAATAGTCCGCACCAGAGTTAAGTCCCTGCACTTTATCTTCAATATCCGATTTTGCTGTAAGCATAAGTATCGGGGCAGTGATGTGCTTTTTACGGAGATTCTTTGCGACCTGATAGCCGTTCTGTCCGGGGAGCATAATATCAAGAATGATAAGATCATAAACTCCCAGCGAAGCATACTGCTCACCGCTTTCGCCGTCATAAACTGCTTCTGCTTCAAGGCCCTTTGAGGTCAGCATGACTTTAAGCGAATCTGCCAGCGTGTGCTCGTCCTCTATGATAAGTATTTTCAAGCGATCCCTCCTCAAGTATTATTCATTATTATAATACAACATAACGCTGAATTCAAGCTGAAAATCTTATCATTTGGGTATTTTCACGCAGATTTCATTATTGTTCCACCCTTTCGACACCCGTTTTCAGCGTCAATTCAGCGAAAAGCAGTATAATCAGATCATAGGCAAGATGCACGCAGACCGCACAGCCGGCTGCACATTATCAGCCTGCGTGCGGTGCCTATACCAATTGAAAGAGGTGAGAATATGGAGCTGAGACATGAGGTCAAGCATGAGATAAATTACGCGGATATGCTGACGATACGTCACAGGCTGAGGGCGGCTGCTTATCCTGATCCCCACGCCATTGACGGAAAGTATCTGATACGAAGCTTGTATTTTGATGATATTTCGGACAGAGCGCTCCGTGAGAAAATAGATGGTCTTAACCGCCGCGAAAAATTCCGCATCCGGTATTATAACGGAGATACATCGGTCATTCATCTTGAAAAGAAAAGCAAGTTCAATAATCTCGGCAACAAGCAGAGCGCTCCGTTGACAGCACAGCAGGCACAGTCCATTGTGGACGGTGATCTTGCGTTTATGCTTGATTCTGAATATCCGCTGATACGGGAGCTTTATTCCAAAATGACAGTGCAGGGCTTACAGCCGAAAACTATTGTGGATTACACAAGAGAGCCGTTTATTTTTCCTGCCGGGAATGTCCGTGTCACGCTTGACTATAATATCCGAAGCGGACTGCGCTGCACCGATTTTCTGAATCCCACCTGCGTGACAGTTCCCGTTTCGGATTCTATCATTCTTGAAGTGAAATGGGATGCTTTTCTTCCCGACATCATCAGGGATGCAGTTTCCCTTGCAGACAGGCGTGAGGGAGCATTTTCAAAATACGCCGCTTGCAGAATATACGGCTAAATCAATAATAGGAGCAGATAATTATGAGTTTCAATGATATTTTTAAATCCAATTTTCTTGAAAACATCACGAATGTGAGTATTCTTGACATGATAATAGCACTTGTGCTTTCGTTCGGTCTCGGTATTTTTATTTTCCTTGTTTATAAAAAGACCTATTCGGGCGTTATGTATTCATCGAGCTTCGGCACAACGCTTATCGCACTCACTATGATCACTACCGTTGTGATCCTTGCTGTAACGAGCAATGTTGTGCTTTCGCTCGGTATGGTCGGTGCATTGTCTATTGTACGTTTCAGAACGGCGATCAAAGAGCCGCTTGATATTGCGTTCCTGTTCTGGTCAATTGCCGTCGGAATTGTTCTTGCGGCAGGTATGATACCGCTTGCGGTCATCGGAAGTGTGATTATCGGAGTGGTACTGCTCGTTTTCGTAAACAGGAAATCACATAAGAACCCTTATATCGTAGTGATCCGCTGTGATGATCATGAAAGCGAATCCACGGCAAAATCATTCCTCGATGGCAAAACAGAACGCTGTGTTGTAAAAAGCAAGATGGCACAAAAGGGAAGCGTTGAGCTGAATCTTGAAGTTCGCATGAAGGACGATAACACCGATTTCGTAAATGAACTTGCCGAAATGCAGGGCGTTCAGAGTGCTGTATTGGTAAGCTATAACGGCGATTATATGGGATAAGGGTGTGAGAGAATGTCTGCACATAAAAATATTGACAGGGTGTGTATGGTCATTGCGGCACTCACGCTTGTGATAGCGCTGATCTTCTGCAACGGACAAGCACTCGGAATCGGTGTGACTGCACACGCTATCGGTTATGAGGATCGCATCTTTGACCGCTCAAAAGTACACACGTTTGATATTGTCATGAACGATTGGGACAGCTTTATCGAAAACTGCGAAAGCGAGGAGTATTATCCGTGTAATGTGGTCATCGACGGCGAATCAATCAGGAATGTTGGTATACGCGGAAAGGGAAACACTTCTCTGAGTTCTGTGAAGAATATGGACAGCAGCCGTTACAGCTTCAAAATAGAGTTCGATCAGTATGACAGCACAAAAAGCTATCACGGTCTTGATAAGCTGTGCCTGAACAATATCATTCAGGATAACACCTACATGAAAGACTATATTGCTTACTCGCTGATGAGCGATTTTGACGTTGATGCGCCGCTTTGCAGCTATGTCTATATCACTGTCAACGGTGAGGACTGGGGACTTTATCTCGCAGTTGAGAGCGTTGAGGATTCCTTCCTGCAAAGGAATTACGGCAATAACCCCGGCGAACTCTATAAGCCCGACAGTATGAGCTTCGGCGGCGGCAGAGGCAACGGCATGGATTTCAGCATGAGCGATTTTATGGATGAAAACAGCGATGAAGAGTCCGGAAGCGAAAGATCTTCCGGAAAATCCGCTATGAAGAATCAGGGCTTCGGCAAAGGGAACATCCCCGATTCCTCCGGCGGGAATATGCCGGAAGGTATGCAAATGCCCGATGGTTTTGACCCCTCCGAAATGTTTGGAGAGGACGGGAAAATGCCGGATTTCAGCGGTAAGGGCGGTTTTGGCGGCTTCGGCGGAATGGGCAGCGATGATGTTAAACTGAAATATATTGATGATGACATCGACAGCTATTCCAACATCTTCAACAATGCTAAAACTGATGTTACAAAAGCCGATAAGAAGAGGCTTATCAGTTCTCTGAAAGCGCTATCTGAGGAAAAGGATCTCGAATCGACAGTAAATGTTGATGAGGTCATAAGGTACTTTGTTGTTCACAATTTCCTCTGCAACGGCGACAGTTATACAGGTATGATGATACACAACTACTATCTCTATGAGAAAGATGGTCAGCTCTCCATGATACCGTGGGATTATAACCTTGCTTACGGCTCATTTCAGGGCGGCGATGCTTCTTCCTCTGTCAACACTGCGATAGATACGCCTGTTTCGGGAGATATGAGCGATCGTCCTATGCTCGCATGGATATTTGACGATGAGAAATACACAGAGCAGTATCATGAGATGTTTGCGGAGTTTATCGGCAGTACCGATTTTGCTTCATTTATCAGCGATACAGCAGCCATGATAGACGAATATGTTGAGAAAGATCCGACAAAATTCTGTACCTATGAGGAATTCCAGAAGGGCACAGCGGCAATATCTGAGTTCTGTAAGCTCCGTGCTGAAAGCGTAAAGGGTCAGCTTGAAGGTACGATACCTTCAACATCGAGCGGACAGTCTGCCGACAGCACAGCGCTTATCGACGCATCAGACCTGAATATTTCCGACATGGGAACAATGGGCAGCGGCGGAGGCTTCGGAGGCGCAAACTTTGGCGGCTTCGGCGGTAAGAGCTTCGGCAGTTCAAACGATGCTAAGGGCGGAAACGGCTTAAAATTGACCAATACAAGCAATACTAAGCCCGCGGGCGGAAATATTCCGTCTGATTTTGAAGGTAAAATGCCTGATGGCTTTGATCCTTCTGCAATGCCTAATGGAGAAATGCCGCAAGGTTTTGACGGGAATATGCCAGAAGGATTCACACCGCCCAACCGACAAGGCAATACAGACAGCACAGAAACTGGTGATACTAACAGAAGCCGTCCTGAAATGGGAAGCTTTCCGGGTAATAGCGGAACCACGCAGAAAGACATGACAACAGCATATGTCCTGCTTGGTGCATCGGCATTCGTTCTGCTTGCAGGAGTTGCATTTGCTCTCAAATTTAAAAGATGAACAAAAGCTCTGCGGACATTTTTCGTTCGCAGAGCTTTAATTATTCCCATAGTATCGGGAGTGTTTGAAACAGTGAAAAATCACAGACAGTCAGGTTTCAACATCCTTGATTTCATACGAGAATTGCACTTACGGCTGTAAAACGCTGCCTTTAGATCAAGCCTTTTTTCTTCGCATATTATCAGCTTCCACTGAGCGCTTCCATGACTTGCTGATGCCTTTTTTTGATCTTATGCTGCTTACGGCACAACCGACAGCTTCGTAAAGCACCTCTGTGCCGCAGCAGTCAGCGTGATAGTCAACAGCATTTTCTGATCTGATACCGATAGAGCCGGCAGCTTCAGCTGCATCAATATTGGCTCCTAAGAATACGAATTCCCAGCCTTTTTCTTCCTGCACTTTTTCGATAAGCCTTTTCACTTCCTTGTGGCTGTATTTTCTGCTGGCGTTTTCCATACCATCGGTAGTGATAACGAACAATGTCTTTTCGGGAATGTCCTCTTCGCGGGCGTATTTATGGATGTTTGCGATGTGGTGTACTGCGTCACCGACCGCATCCAGAAGGGCAGTACAGCCGGCAGGGATGTAATCTCTGTCTGTAAGCTTTGGAACGTTCTCAAGCTTCACTCTGTCGTGTATAACTTTGGAATCATTGCTGAAGAATACAGTTGAAACAAGTGCATCCCCGTCTTCGTTTTTCTGCTTTGCTATAAGTGAATTGAAGCCGCCGATAGTATCAGCTGTAAGTCCGCTCATTGAGCCGCTCTCGTCAAGGATAAATACCAGTTCAGTTAAGTTCTTTCTCATAATTATACCTCCGTTTTGATGTCGATTTCGGAACCGCTTTCGCGTTTCCTTTACTGTAATTACAGTATACATCATCGCGGAGGTGTTTTGGTCGCTTCTGAGGCGACAAATCACGAACCTATAAGACTCTGGTCAAAAGCGAACAAAGCTTCATTGATCTCATAGATATTATAGTTGCTGTGCTCGATAAAATAGCGGATGATAAGATCGAATTTAAGGCTTCCCGAAAGAGCGAAGCCTGCTTTTTTCAGGAGCTCTTCCGTTTCGCAGAGGTCGAGTTCAAGAGCAATTGCAAATGCAACAGCTGTCTGTTTTTTAGGTTTATAGTTTTTGTCGCTGCGTATCTTTGAAAAGAGTTTGCGGTCGATGTTAGCCTTTTTATATGTCTCGACATCCGTCATGCCTTTTTCATCTATAAGCCGCAGCAGCGATTCCGAGAAGGATTCGTCATGAGCATTCAGCATACCTTCAAGGTCGGCTTTCGGTTCACAGCAGACAGCAGAATCATTTTCGAGCAGGATGCTTTCAGAGCTTTCTTTTTTTCGGCTGAACAATCCGCTGATCTTTCCTGTTGGTTTTGCTCCGAAGGACTGGCACATTCCGGCTTCCGCGGCAATACTTCTTTTGTTTCTGTCGCGTTCAGTATGCTCTCTTGCATAGGCATCGCTTATATACTGTCTTATTCTGCCAACGATACCTGAGCTGACTTCAAATGAATCCCTGTCGAATATGACGAGGATGATGTCCATTTCATTTTCTTCAAGGAAGCTTCTGAATTCAGAAACAGCTGCATCCAGAGCCTTGTCCTTGGGATAGCCGTATATACCTGATGAAATGAGCGGAAAAGCCACACTCTCACAGCCTTTGGCTTTGGCAAGTTCAAGCGAATTCTTATAGCATGAACGCAGGAGCGCTTCCTCACCGCGGTCGCCGCCATGCCACACAGGACCTACTGTATGTATGATGTATTTGCAGTCGAGCGCGTAGCCCTTTGTAAGCTTTGCCTCACCTGTTTTACAGCCGCCGAGAGTTCTGCATTCTGCCAGCAGCTGCGGACCTGCCGCATGATGTATAGCGCCGTCGACACCGCCTCCGCCGAGCAGAGATGAATTTGCCGCGTTGACTATCGCATCGGCTCTGACCTTTGTTATATCGTTTCTTATGATATTGAATGGCATACGAACAGCCTCCGTTTCATTATACTTTACCCAAGTATAGCATAAAATTATAGAAATGGCAAGATGCAGAAAAAGCACCCGTGAACAGTGTATACTGCTTACGGATGCTTTACATTTGGATCATTTTGATTTCATTGCTTTGAGATAGCGCTTTTGTTTGTACATCTTTTTATCTGCACGTTCAAATACTGTTGAGAAGCAGGTGTCCGATGCGGGATCGAAAATGGCGATACCGTTTGAAACAACGACATCTCCGGATTCCTGATTCTCTTCGATCCTTTTGTCGAATTCCCAGATAAGAGCTTCTCTCTCCCTGAAATCATTATCTTCAAGAATGACAACGAACTCGTCGCCGCCAATACGGAAAACGGGACTATGACAGAATATATGGCATATAAGATTACAGCCTTTCTGGATGTATTTGTCGCCTTCCTCGTGTCCGTAAGTATCATTGACTATTTTTAGTCCGTTAATGTCGAATACTATAACGCCGAATTCATTAACGGTTCCTTTAGAGATGCCAACATCGAGTTTTGCAACTGATTCAAGATATGCGTGTTTACTTTTTACGCCTGTGAGCGGATCAGTATATGCGAGATACCTTGCAGAGCCGAGTTCTTTTTCCTGCTGATATTCACGCAGCAAGGTCTCTTCGAGTTCCTTCATATACTTGTTCTTTTCGCCTTCAAGCGAGAACGCATGAGATATGAAGATCAGGGCGATAGCTATTGTAAGAGCTATCATTGATAGGGTGATAACTACTGCTTTATGAGAGTTGAGTTCTCCATCGTACCAATCAGCATCAAAATCAACACCTACTATTCCCACAACATTTCCTTCAGAATCAAATATTGGACTGTATGCTGAATAGAATCTTCCCCACTCATCAGTAACGGCTGCTCTATCGACATCTGCCACTCCCTTTGATGCACTGACGAGTGCATCAGTAGAGGCTATCCTTTCACCGAATTCTCCCGGATCATTTTCATCGGGATCTATTGTAAAGGTGAAGGTGCCGTCTTTTTCAGGTCTTATTGCGTATATATAATCGAGCTGTATATTCTTCTGGAAAGAGCGGAGGGTTTCAAGTGCCCGGTTGTATTTATCGGTATCTTTGTCATCAGCGGTAAGTGTTTTCAGGTCATCGCCGTTCAGCTGATATGCGGCAGTATTTGCAATATCCAGCATTCGCTGTTCGATCTGTTTGCGTAATGCGTTCTTGGACATCGTTATGAGAACTACTCCCATAATGATATGGGTTATCATAAGCAATGCAAGCGCTATAATAAAGCTGCGTTTGCTCATTCTGGTAATAGAACTGCCTATTTTCATAAATCACCTCCGCATAACAAAGTTTATTATACTACGAAAACAATCTATACATATACATTATAACATATTATTACAAAAATAGCAAGATGCGCGGAGAAAAAGCTGAGATTATACATTATAATATGTATACGTTTTTATAATGTGTATTGACTTTTAATGCAATTGCTGTTATCATAAAATCAAAAGCTGATAAAGGTGGATGATATTATGAGAATAGGTTTTATAGGAGCAGGCAAGGTAGGCTTTTCACTTGGCAAATATTTCGCTGAAAACGGAGCAGAGCTTTCCGGCTATTACAGCAGAAGCTTCACTTCCGCAGAGGATGCAGCTGCATTTACTGGCAGCAAGGCGTTCGATGAGCCTGCAAAGCTTATAAAAGTAAGTGATGCTGTTTTCATAACTGTTCCGGATGGTACCATCAGAAGTGTATGGGATGATATAAAGCTGCTTGATCTGAAAGGAAAGATGATATGTCATTGCAGCGGAGCAATGACAGCGGCAGAAGCCTTTCCGGACGTTCTCTCAAAAGGCGCTTCGGGATTCTCGATACATCCGCTCTTTCCGGTGAGCAGTAAGTATGAGACCTACAAACTGCTTGGCAGTGCGTTTTTCTGTATCGAGGGCGATGCGGACGGTATATCCGTTTGGCACGATATTTTCACTTCCATAGGCAATCCGGTCCGTATCATCGACGGCAGCGTAAAAGTCCGCTATCACGCAGCCTGCGCTATATCCAGCAATCTTATGTGCGGACTTGCTCAGCTCAGCCTTGATCTTTTGCAGAAATGCGGCTTCACTGAACATGAAGCTCTCGAAGCGCTGCGTCCGCTTGCTATGAGCAATATGCAGCGGCTTTTTGAGGTCGGACCAAATGAGGCTCTTACAGGTCCGGTCGAGAGGAATGACGTTTCCACTGTGAAAAAACACCTCAAATGCTTTGACACCGACAATGACAGAGCAATGTACACAAGCGTCTCACGCAAGCTGACGGAGATCGCTTCAAAAAGACATCCTGATTCGGATTATTCCGAAATGGAGCGCTTACTTTCAGAATGATAAAAAGCCCTGCAATGATTTGCAGGGCTCAGTCTGTCAATAAACCACATTTCGATTCTGTTATCAGCGGGCGACGGAACGTCGCCCCTACAAGAAACAACGATATTTTGGCAAAATGTAGGGGCGGCGTTCCGCCGCCCATGCTGCTTTTTATGTATAATTCGACTTTTTCGACAAGTAAAGCCCTGCAATGATTTGCAGGGCTTTACTGTTACATATCCACAAGAAGTCCGTGTTTTTCGTATTCTGTAACTCTTGCTATTTCGTTCTTCTCGTTTACGAATACGACCTTTGGCTTATGGCTTTTTGCCTCCTCAGGCGTCATATTCGCATAAGACATTATTATCACGAGATCGCCTTTCTGTCCTGAACGTGCTGCTGCGCCGTTAAGACAGATAACTCCGCTTCCGCGTTCGCCTGCGATGACGTAGGTCTCGATACGGCTTCCGCTATTTACATTGACTATGTGAACTCTTTCGTACTCATAAAGTCCGGAAGCTTCCATGAGGTCTTCATCTATTGTTATGCTGCCGACGTAGTTTAGTTCTGCCTGTGTTACAACGGCGCGATGTATTTTACTCTTTAACATTGAGAGCTGCATTGCGTCGACCTCCTATCAGACATCTTCTGTGAAGAAGTTGTCTATGAGACGTGTTTTGCCGATGAAAACTGCTATCGCACAGAGAGCCGGACGGTCAAGAGCAGGGATCTGCTGCATCGTAGCGCAGTCAACTATCTTAACATAGTCGATACGTGCGAGCGGCTCGGAGGTAATGAGAGATTTCATAGCCTCAATTATTTTTGAGCAGTCTTTTTCGCCTTTTTTCACCATATCCTGACCGAGTCTGATAGACTTTGAAAGTATAAGAGCAGCTTTTCTTTCGGCTTCGTTGAGGTAAGTATTGCGTGAGCTCTTTGCAAGACCGTCGCTTTCACGAACTATCGGGCAGCCGATTATTTCGAGATCCATATTGAGGTCATCGACCATGTGGCGGATGACTGCAAGCTGCTGAGCGTCCTTCTTGCCGAAGTAAGCGCGGTCGGGCTGAACGATATTGAACAGCTTTGAAACGACTGTGCAGACACCTCTGAAATGTACCGGACGGCTGAGACCGCAGAGCTCCTGAGTGAGAACTGTCATATCAACGAATGACGAAAAGCCCTCGTGATACATTTCCGAAGGTTCGGGATTGAAGATGAGATCACCGCCGTGAGCCTCAACGAGTTTTGCATCGTGTTCGAGATCACGCGGATAGCTTTCGAGGTCCTCGGTAGGACCAAACTGCATAGGGTTTACGAAATCTGAAACGACAGTTCTGTCGTTATCTCTGTGAGAAGCGTCGATAAGGCTTGCATGGCCTTCGTGGAGATAGCCCATTGTTGGGACGAGACCTACTGTAAGTCCCTGAGACTTCCATTCTTTTACCTGCTGACGCACTTCTGCGATTGTTTTTACGATCTTCATTCAGACTTTTCCTCCTTGAGGAGTTCATTTATAACATCATCGTCGATGCTGTAAGTATGTTCCTGTGCCGGGAATGTTCCAGCCTTTGTCTCGTTTATATAGTCGGTAATGCCCTGACGCATAGCATCGCCTGCATTTGCGAATTTCTTTACGAATTTTGCTGTGTGACCGATAGTGAGACCGAGCATATCCTGATAAACAAGCACCTGACCGTCACAGCCTGCGCTTGCGCCGATACCGATCGTCGGGATATTGAGCTTTGAGGTTATGATGTCGGCAAGCTTTGCCGGAATGCCTTCAAGCACTACCGAGCAGGCGCCGGCTTCCTGTATTTTAAGAGCGTCATCAATGAGACGGCGCGCGTTTTCGAGACTTTTTCCCTGAACCTTAAATCCGCCGAAAGCGTTTACAGACTGAGGAGTAAGTCCAAGATGAGCAACTACCGGGATAGATGCATTGACGATGGCTCTGATCTGTTCGCAGACCTCAGCACCGCCTTCGAGCTTGACAGCGTTTGCATTGCCCTCCTTGATAAGTCGTCCGGCGTTGATAACAGCGTCCTGAACGCTCACCTGATAGGACATGAACGGCATATCCGCAACGATGAAAGCATTCTCTGCACCTCTCGCAACAGCTTTTGTGTGGTGGATCATATCTTCCATAGTTACGGGAAGAGTGTTCTCATAACCGAGCATTACCATGCCGAGTGAATCACCGACAAGTATAGCATTTACGCCGCATTCGTCAATGATCTTAGCCATTGTGTAGTCATAAGCAGTGAGCATTGTGATCTTATCGCCTGTCTGCTTTTGCTTTAAGAGAGTAGAAACAGTATTTTTCATAGCTTTTCTCCTTTATAAGATGTTACCTTTCCGTTTTCCGGATAAGATACAGGTATATTATACCACACATTTCCGGAAATAGCAATATATGCGCTGAAAACTATCAGAAAAATTTTGTAAAAAAACGGGAGGCTTTTGCCTCCCGCAATTATCAGAATGTAAGCTGGCTGATTACCTTTTTGAGTGCATCGGCGCTGTTCTGGAGTTTCTTGATCTCAGGCTCTGTGAGGTTTGGTGAGACCTCGCGCTCGATTCCGTTTGAACCGATAACGCACGGGAGACTGAGGCATACATCGTTGATACCGTATCTGTCATTGATAAGAGTTGAAACGGTGATGATGTTGTTTGAGTCTCTGAGAATGCAGTCGCAGATCTTGTTTACGCTCATTGCGATAGCGTAGAAAGTAGCGCCTTTTCTCTTTATAACTTCGGAACCTGCCTTGCGGACTTCTTCGATTATCTCATCCTCGTCGATGTCGACGTGTTCCTGATCCTCACAGTACTGTTCCATAGGGATACCTGCAATATTTGTGAGTGACCACGGAATGAATGAAGAGTCGCCGTGCTCACCGAATACGTAAGCGTGGATGCTGTTCGGGCTGAGTCCTACATGATCTGCGATGCTTGAACGCAGACGGGAAGTATCGAGGGCAGTGCCTGAGCCGATGACCTGACGCGGTGAGAGGTCTGTGCATTTGAGGATGGTATAAGTGAGGATGTCAACAGGGTTGCTTACAACGACATATACAGCATCGGGAGCAACTCTTGCAATCTGCGGCATAACTTCCTTAATGATGTTGACGTTTGTCTGAGCGAGGTCAAGTCTGGTCTGACCGGGCTTTCTTGCAAGACCGAGAGTGACTACAACGATGTCTGAACCGACAGCATCTTCATAAGTGCCGTCCATGATCTCTACGTTATGACCGAATGAAACGCCCTGACGAATGTCCATAGCCTCGCCTTTGGCTTTGGCTTTATTTATGTCTACGAGAACCACATCAGAACAAGTTCCAGCGACAGCAAATGTATAAGCGACAGTAGCGCCGACGTTTCCAGCGCCGAGGATCGTGATCTTTGTTCCGTTTTTGTTCTTATCTCCCATTATATTACGCCTCCGTTTATATTTCGGGCAGCTCTGACAGTATTTTAACAAAGTCAGGTGTTCCCGCCCAACAATTTTGTGAGTACAATTTTATTATAGCATAAAGACGGAAAATAGCAAGCAAAATACAGCACTTTGACGAAAAATCGTAAATTCATACAAAACCGCATGATTTCCAACACTTAATTTTCACTTTGATTTGAACGAATATGGCTTAATGTTCAAACGGTAAGGCGGTATTGCGAGACAGCTGACGGAGCAACAAAAGTGAATATTATGCGAATACCAGTGAATATTTTGAAAAATTATGAATATTTATGCGAATGCTCTTGACATTATTTTTTTGCGGTGTATAATAGAATCATAATCTTAAATTGTGTCGGTTTTAACGGCATCATCAGGAGGTAATAACCATGGCAAACAAGAAGGATATTAAAAAGGTAGTTCTGGCTTATTCAGGCGGACTTGATACATCTATCATCATCCCGTGGCTCAAGGAAAATTACAATAACTGCGAAGTTATCGCTGTTTCAGGTGACGTTGGTCAGGGAACTGAGCTCGATGGTCTTGAGGAAAAAGCTATCAAGACAGGCGCTTCTAAGCTCTACATCGAGGATCTTAAGGAAGAATTCATTCAGGATTATGTTATCCCGACTGTTCAGGCTGGCGCTATCTATGAGAACAGATATATGCTCGGTACTTCCTTTGCACGTCCTATAATCGCAAAGAGGATCGCTGAGATCGCTATCAAGGAAGGCGCAGACGCTATCTGCCATGGCTGTACCGGTAAGGGCAACGATCAGGTGCGTTTTGAACTCGCTATCAAGGCTTTTGCTCCTGAAATGCACATCATCGCTCCTTGGAGAGAATGGGACCTCAAGTCAAGAGATCAGGAGATCGACTACGCTGAGGCTCATAACATCCCTCTCAAGATAAACAGAGAAACAAACTATTCAAAGGATAAGAATATCTGGCATCTCTCACATGAAGGTCTCGATCTCGAAGATCCTGCTAACGAGCCGCAGTATGAGAAGAAGGGCTTCCTTGAAATGGGTGTTTCTCCTATTGATGCTCCTGATAAGCCAACTTATGTTACTATCCACTTTGAAAAGGGTGTTCCTACCGCTATCGACGGCAAGGCTATGAACGGCGTTGAGCTCGTTTCAACTCTTAATAAGCTCGGCGGTGAGAACGGTATCGGTCTTGCTGATCTCGTTGAGAACCGTCTCGTTGGTATGAAGTCAAGAGGCGTTTATGAAACTCCCGGCGGTGCTATCCTTTACCACGCTCACGAAGTTCTTGAAACTATCTGTCTCGATAAGGAAACTGCAAGAGTTAAGCAGTACCTCGGAATCAAGTTCGCTGACATCGTTTACAACGGTCAGTGGTACACTCCTCTCCGTGAGGCTATGAGCGCTTTCGTTACTGAGACACAGAAGACTGTTACCGGCGATGTTAAGCTTAAGCTCTACAAGGGCAACATCATCAATGCAGGCGTAACTTCACCATATACTCTCTATGATGAGGAAGTTGCTACATTCGATGAGGATGAGGTTTACGATCAGAAGGACAGCGCAGGATTCATCAACCTCTTCGGTCTCCCGATCAAGGTCAAGGCTCAGCTCGACAAGAAGAGAAACAATAAGTAATTATTGCTGACATAGGAATAAGTATACTTTTCAGGCAGGGGAGAATTATCTCCTGCCTGTTATGACTTTTTATAAAATATGTGATATGGAGGGATGGATATGGTGAAGATCAGAGTTATGACTCCTGATGACTGGGACGGCGTTGCCGAGGTCTGGGAGAATCATGAGGGTACTAATCCGGTCGATGACAGTATAGAGGGATTTACAAAATACCTCAGACGTAATCCTTCAACAAGCTTTGTAGCTGTGGACGACGGCAGGATAATCGGTACTATTCTTGCAGGTCATGACGGCAGAAGAGGCATCTTTCACCATGTTTCTGTTCTTCCTGAGTATCAGAAGCAGGGCGTTGGCAAAATGCTCGTGGATAATGCTATGGAGGCTCTCAGAAAAGAGGGCATAACAAAAGTCCTGCTGGTCGTTTTCAATCATAACGAAAACGGCAATCAATTCTGGGAACATATGGGCTTCACCGTGCGTGAAGATCTGATCTACCGCAACAAATGCACTAATAAGTAATGGTGACAGCATGAATAGATTCATGAAGCTTGCTGTTGATGAAGCAAGAAAAGGTATAAACGCCCGCCACGGAGGACCGTTCGGATGTGTTATCGTCAGGGACGGAGAGGTCATCGGCAGCGGACATAATGAGGTCATAAAACAGAATGATCCTACCTGCCACGGTGAGATGATGGCGATAAGAAATGCCTGTAAAAAGCTTGGAAGCTACGACCTCAGCGGCTGCGAACTCTATACCACAGCTGAACCCTGCCCCATGTGCCGCGGAGCGATAATGTGGGCGAATATAAGTAAAGTCTACTACGGCTGCAATGTTGCGGATACCGACGGCATCGGCTTCAGAGATAAGGTGTTCTACGAATCCGAGGAAGACTTTTCCGAGGAGCTCGACCGCTCTGAGTGCCTGAAGGTCTTTGACGAATACGCGGCGATCAAGGACAAAGTGAACTATTGATAATTCGGAATGCGGAATTCAGAATTATCGGTGTCCGCTGCGCGGACTTATTCAGGATAAACTACCGTCAGCTTTCGGGGACATATAACTCCGAACTCCGAATTAAACGAAAGGTAAGATAACTATGGCAGATATGATGTGGGCAGGAAGATTTTCAAAGCAGGTGGATTCCACTGTCAATGCTTTCAATTCTTCTATCGCCTTTGACGGACGTATGTACCGTCATGATATACAGGGCAGTATTGCCCACGCCACTATGCTTGGTGACTGCGGCATAATCTCAAAGGAGGACAGCCTTGAGATCATAAGCGGTCTGAAGGAGATACTTGCGGATATTGATTCCGGAAAGCTTGAGCTTGATCCTTCCGCTGAGGATATACATATGTTTGTTGAGGCTGAACTCACCAAGCGTCTCGGAGATGTCGGAAAGAGACTGCATACCTCACGTTCAAGGAACGATCAGGTAGCTGTTGACCTCAGACTTTATCTTCGTGATGAGGTCAGCGAAATACAGCAGATGGTAACTGATCTTATCAGGACTATCATCGGTATCGCAAAGGAACATACCGAGACTGTTATGCCAGGTTATACACATCTCCAGAGAGCACAGCCTATCACTTTTGCTCATCACCTTATGGCTTATGTGTGGATGCTTCTGAGAGACCTCGAAAGATTCAGCGATGCTGCTAAGCGTATGAATTACTGTCCGCTCGGATGCGGTGCTCTTGCAGGTACTACATACAAGACCAACCGCCAGCAGACAAGCGATCTTCTCGGATTCACAGCGCCTATGGAGAATAGTCTCGACGGTGTTTCAGACCGCGATTACTGCGTTGAGCTCTGTTGTGCTATGTCGCTCCTTATGACACATCTCTCACGCTTTTCAGAAGAGATAATCCTCTGGTGCAGCTGGGAATTCAAATTCGTTGAACTCGATGATGCTTTTGCTACCGGCTCTTCGATCATGCCTCAGAAGAAGAATCCTGATGTTACTGAGCTTATACGTGGTAAGACAGGCAGAGTGAACGGTGATCTCGTGACACTCCTCACTATGATGAAGGGACTTCCTCTTGCTTACAATAAGGATATGCAGGAGGATAAAGAGGCTATCTTCGATGCTCTTGACAATGTTAAGCTTTGCGTGAAGACATTTACCCCGATGCTCGCTACTATGCGCGTTATCAAGGATAATATGAGAAATGCTGCTGCAAGAGGCTTCATCAATGCAACAGACTGTGCTGATTACCTCGTTAAGAAGGGAATGCCGTTCCGTGATGCTTATAAGATCACGGGAACTCTCGTTGCTCAGTGCATAGAAAAGGGACTTACCCTCGAAACCCTGCCGATAGCAGACTACAAGGCTATGACGGAACTTTTTGATGAGGATGTCTATGGCGCTATCAGCCTTGATACCTGCGTTAAGGAGAGAAAGTCCTTCGGCGGACCTTCTCCGGATGAGGTCGTAAAGCAGATAGCTTCAGCCGAAAAAGCACTTGAAGGTCTTGCAAAGTAAGCTATGAAGAAAAAGGAAATCGTTTTTACGATAGGTCTGTGTATATTCATGGGTGTTCTCTGGATAACCGGCGAACTCATCATGGGACTGTGGATACCGGTCCTCCCGAAGACACATCTCTACTGGCTGATCGGTATTGTTGCATTCACGCTTATCGTTAATATATGGCACGGTATGATAGAGGATACGTCCGAACCGGAAACGTCTCATAACCGCAAGTACGACCGTAAGGTCAACGGAAGAAAACAGAAAAAACTCAAAAAGAAGAATAAGTGAGGGAATATAATGTCAGTTAAAGTTTACATAGACGGTCAGGAAGGTACTACCGGTCTGAAGATTCTTGAAAGATTTGAGGGCAGAAACGACATTGAACTTATCAGGATCAGCGAGGAAAAGAGAAAAGATCCGGCAGAACGTGCGAAATTCATAAATATGTCGGATTATACTTTCCTTTGTCTGCCGGATGCGGCTTCAAAAGAGGCTGTTTCTTTCGTTGACAACGATCATGTGCGTATCATTGATGCTTCAACTGCTCACCGCACTAATCCCGATTGGGCTTACGGATTTCCTGAACTCTCAGCCGCTCACAGAGAGAAGATAAGAACTTCAAACAGAGTTGCTGTTCCGGGATGCTATGCAAGCGGATTTGCTTCGATAGTTTATCCTCTTGTTGATCACGGTATCATCCCGGCTGATTATCCTGTTTTCGCTTATGCGACTTCCGGTTACAGCGGAGCAGGCAAAAAAGCTATCGCTGTTTATGAGGGCGATGAAAAGCCTTATGAATTCAATAGTCCGCGGCAGTATGCACTCTCGCAGCAGCATAAGCACCTTCCCGAAATGAAGGCTGTTTCAGGACTTGAATATACCCCTATGTTCAACCCTATGGTGTGCGATTATTTCAGCGGTATGGTCGTAAGTGTTCCGATACAGACAAGAACTCTTCCAAAGGCTGTTACCCCTGCTGATATACACGCTATGTATGCAGAACACTATAAGGGCGCAAATATGATCGAAGTCATGCCTCTTATGCCGGCTGATGAGCAGAAGAGCTTCTTCCTTGCTTCAAATACTCTCAGCGGACTTAATAAGATGCAGGTCTTTGTATTCGGCAGCGATGAACAGATACTCCTCTGTTCAAGGCTTGATAACCTCGGCAAGGGTGCAAGCGGTGCTGCTGTTCAGTGTCTCAATATCATGATGGGTATTGATGAGACGACCGGACTTATATGATCTTTATTTATCTTATCTTATTTGTTTGATGGATGGAGGGCTGCGATATGCAGAAACAAAAACTGAAAGAAATATATGAGTATGATTATATTCCTAACGACAGCGAGATCTATCCTCTTCAGGAGTGGTTCAATGCGATCCTTGAAAAAACTGAGGATGAACTCACTATTGCTGATGTCTGCCGTATGCTCAGACAGAGAATGTGCTCAAAATGTGCTATGAAACGCGCTGTTGACCTTCTTCGTGAGGATCCCTTTGCAGGGGAGATATATGAAGGTCAGCTGATGAGTACGCTCTATGGCTCGAAGGAGAAGTATCTGTGTCTGTTCTACGCAGATATACTCCCGATACTCGAAAATGCGGAGGTCCTTTCGCTGAGCCACAAATGGGCTAATGAGGAAGAAAAATCTGAATATCTGAAGATCGCTGAAGCGTTCAAGCAGAAGATCGCTGACGCTTCACACTAAGGAGAAGTTAATATGGAAATCAAACAGGTCGAGAATGTGAAATTTATTTCCGGAGGCGTTTGTGCTGCCAAAGGATTTAAGGCAAACGGCGTTCAGTGCGGACTTGTTCATGCAGGTGCTTCTGTTACCGGAAAGAAAAACGATCTCGCTATGATCGTAGCTGATAAGGAGTGTACAGCGGCTGCTGTTTACACTACTAATAAGGTCAAGGGCGCTCCGATACTCGTTACTAAGGAACACCTCAAAAACGGCAAGGCAAAGGCTGTCATTGTGAACTCAGTAAATGCCAATACCTGCAATCCTGACGGCGTTGAGAAGGCAAATAAAATGTGTCAGCTTGCTGCTGCTGAACTCGGTATCAGCGAGGACGATGTTATCGTTGCTTCGACAGGCGTTATCGGTCAGGTGCTTCCGATCGAGCCTATCGCTAAGGGCGTTAAGCCGCTTGCTGAGGGGCTTTCCTATGACGGAAACGCAAAGGCTCTTGAAGCTATCATGACTACTGATACCATGCCTAAGGAGATCGCTGTTGAATTTGAAATGGGCGGCAAGACCTGCACTCTGGGCGGTATGCTCAAGGGCAGCGGAATGATACATCCGAATATGGCTACAACTCTTACCTTCCTTACTACTGATGCTGATATTTCTGCTGAACTTATTCAGCGCGCACTCAGTGACATTGTTAAGGTAACACTTAATCGTGCAAGCGTTGACGGCGATACCTCCACAAACGATATGGTCTGCATCATGGCTAACGGTATGGCAGGAAATGCTCCTGTTGTGGATGAAGGTCCGGATTTCGGAAAATTCTGCCACGCGCTTTACGCTATTATGATGAATCTTGCGCGTATGATGGCAAGGGACGGCGAAGGTGCTACAAAGCTCGTTGAATGTGCTGTATGCGGCGCTGAGAATGATAAGATCGCTGAAACTGTTGCAAAGTCCGTTATCACATCAAGCTTGTTCAAGGCTATGATATTCGGTGAGGACGCTAATGCAGGACGTATCTACTGTGCTATCGGATATTCAGATGCTGATTTCGATGTAAACAAGGTAGATATTGAAATAGCTTCAAAGGCTGGAAAGATAACTGTCGGACATCAGGGATGTCTCGTTGAGTTCTCCGAGAATACAGCAAAGAAGGTCCTCGCGGAAGAGGAGATTCAGGTGCTGATTGACCTCAACAGCGGAAACGGCAGGGCTATGGCTTGGGGCTGCGACCTCACTTATGATTACGTCAAGATCAACGGCGATTATCGTTCGTGATACGATGATAACCGGTTGATGATCAGAATAGAATGAAAGGCGGTGACTGTATTTGTTCTGGAAGAAGAAAAACGAGGATGATTATGACGATTATAATGAAAGCATCAATGAAAAATATGATGACGACTATATCCGTCAGGTGGAAGAATACCGCGAAGAATGCAGTCACAGCCACGAGCAGACCTATGAGAATTACGATTCAAGGCAGGAAAGTACAGAGTACCGAGAGGAATGTACTCACAGCCATGAGCAGACATACGCGAATGAGGATTCAGAACAGACCTACGAGGACTTCGATTCCGAGCAGCGTCCATATGATGAGCTGAACGAGACTGAAAAGAAGTTCACAAAGTACCTCGATCAGGGCGAATACATTATATGGTGCGGCAAGGCTGAAAAGGATGCAGATGCTACCGAGACCGGAATGGGATGTCTTCCCTCTGCCGGCAAGTGGATAATAGTTGCAGCTGCTCTTACTGTAATACTCTTCGGATGCTTGAGTATCGCTGTCATCGTGATGATGGTGATACTTATGGATAAAGCCAACGTAAAAAAACGTGAATACGCTATAACAAACAAGCGTTTCATGGAACTGAATAAAGGCGCTTACAGATGTATCCCACTCAGCGCTATAAAAAATGCCAATTATAAATGCAGTCAGCGAAATATAGGCTATATCATGTTCGTGAGAACTGATAGGCCCCAGCCGGCTGGAAAAAATTACAAGCAGTTCACAGACGGCATCTTTGCCATAAAAGATCCGGCAAATGTATGCAATATACTGAATAATGCTATCATCGGCAACAGAATTAATTAGGGAAGTGTGAAAAATGGTTAAGATCTCAAATCAGGATAAATCACAGGTGCTTATCGACGCCCTGCCTTATATTCAGAAATACAATAACAAGATCCTTGTTATAAAATACGGCGGAAATGCTATGACTAACAAGGAGCTCAAAGACGCTGTTATGACTGACATCGTTCTGCTCTCACTCGTTGGTGTGAAGGTAGTTCTGGTACACGGCGGCGGTCCTGAGATAAGTGATATGCTCAAAAAGCTCAATATCGAGAGCAGATTCGTGAATGGTCTGAGATATACCGATGAGGCTACTGTTGATGTTGTCAAGATGGTGCTTTCAGGCAAGGTCAACAAGGAACTGGTACAGCTTCTGGCACAGCATAAGGGAAGTGCGGTAGGTCTGTGCGGTATTGACGGCGAAATGCTGATCGCTGAGAAAAAGACTACCGATGACGGTCAGGATCTCGGCTGGGTAGGAGAGATCACAAAGGTAAATACAAAGCCTATCCTCGATGCACTTGCAAATGGAAATATCCCTGTTATCGCTACTGTTGCAACTGACGAGCAGGGCAATACATACAATGTTAATGCTGATACTGCTGCTGCAAGGATCGCTTCTGAGCTTGGTGCTGAGAACCTCATCCTCATGACGGATATTGCAGGACTTCTCCGCGATAAGGACGATCCTTCAACACTTATTCCGCAGGTCAATGTGAGCGAAGTTCCTTTCCTCAAGAGACAGGGGATCATTTCCGGAGGTATGATACCTAAAATAGACTGCTGCGTTGAGGCTGTCAGACGCGGTGTCAATAAAACCGTCATTATCGACGGCAGAGTTCCTCATTCTATACTTATTGAGATACTCTCCAATGAGGGCATCGGAACACAGTTTACCTGATACGAGATATATTCGACAAAACATTTTACTTGTATACAGAAATTTTACTGTATAATTAGTAGTTGTTATTGATTTTTATAACCATTTCGCGCTATAATTAATATGTATCTAATTATAACGTTACGTAAGGAGAACAAGATGAATACTAATGAGAAAACTATCGAAAAATTTGATAAACACGTTGCACATTCCTACGGACGTTACCCTCTCGCCATGAAAAAAGGCAGCGGCAGACGCTGCGTTGACGAGAACGGCAAGGTTTATATAGACCTCGGCAGCGGCATTGGTACTAATTCTCTCGGATACTGCGATGAAAAATGGGCAGACGCTGTTTGTGAACAGGTGCGTACACTCCAGCATAACTCGAATTACTATTATACTGAGGTTCAGGCTGAATTTGCAGAAAAGCTTTGCGATACAGCCGGATATTCTTCGGTGTTCTTCGGAAACAGCGGCGCTGAAGCAAATGAATGTGCTATCAAGGTCGCAAGGAAATACAGCTTTGATAAATACGGAAAAGGAAGACATAATATTATTACACTTGTGAATTCGTTCCACGGAAGAACTATGGCTACTCTTTCAGCTACCGGTCAGGATGTTTTCCATAATTACTTCTTCCCGTTCCTTGAAGGCTTCATCAATGTTGAGGCAAATAACATCGACGACCTTAAAGCTAAGCTTGATGACACTGTATGTGCTGTTATGATAGAGTACGTTCAGGGTGAGGGCGGTGTGAACGCTCTAAGCAAGGAATTCGTGGACGCTGTTTATGAGCTCTGCGCTCCTAAGGATATACTCGTTATAGCTGATGAGGTGCAGACAGGAGTCGGCAGAACAGGAAAATTCCTTGCCGGAGATAATTACGGCAAAAAAGCAGACATAACTACCCTTGCAAAGGGTATCGCAGGCGGACTTCCTATGGGAGCCTGC
Source organism: Ruminococcus flavefaciens (assembly GCA_015067005.1). GTDB lineage: Bacteria > Bacillota > Clostridia > Oscillospirales > Ruminococcaceae > Ruminococcus > Ruminococcus flavefaciens_AA. The sequence continues at coordinate 3,370 of SVNH01000010.1, read as the reverse complement.
CTCATGAATGAAAAATGCAGCGGAGTTCTTACACCAAGCACTCACGGCTCAACATTCGGAGGAAATCCGATCGCCTGTGCGGGCGGCATAGCTGTTCTCGAAAGAGTTACGAGTGAAGGCTTCCTTGATGAGGTAAATAAAAAAGCAGAATTCATTAAAACGAAACTTGAAAATTGCAGCGAGGTCGTTTCGGTGAGCGGTCTCGGACTTATGATAGGAATACAGCTTAAATCCAAAAAAGCGGCAGACGCTGCAAGAGAGGCACTCGATAGGGGACTCCTCGTTCTTACAGCAAAGGATAAGGTCAGACTTCTTCCGCCGCTCACAATAGACTATGATGAACTGAGGGATGGATTGGATATCCTTATCGGTATATTGGAGGAATGAGTATGGAGATGTTGGTAGCGCCTAAAGGCGGCAGCAAATACATTGTTGAAGATAAGACCCAGCGTCTTCTCTATACCATTAAGAAGAAGGGGTTCGGTCAGAAGTTCAATCTTCTCGATACAAGCAACTATATCCTTTATACGATAGTTCAGACAGGCGACGACAGAAAACCGGCATTTGTTATCACTCTTAATGATACAACGTTTCTGAAGCTTGAGTGTAAGTCTCTTTTCCTCGATCCTACTATTTCGGCTGAGGGCAAGAAGATGAAATACGCTCTCGTAAGCAAGGACCGAAGAGAATTTGAGATACACCTTGACGGAAAATCAGTCGGAACTATCAAGACCAAGGTAACTATGAATAACGAGCTGCACTATGATATATCAATTGAAAACACTGCTTTCGATGACTATATCCCGCTGTTTGCGATCGCTATTGATAAGACCTTCGGTGATATGAATAAACAGAAATAATCAGAAATAACCAGACAGAAAGGGTAGAAAATATGAAACACTTATTAAAAATGCTCGATCTCAGCTCGGAAGAGATCATTGATATTCTTAACCTTGCAGATCAGCTTAAATATGAACTCAAGCACGGTATACCGCATCCACACCTCAAGGGCAAGACTCTTGGCATGATATTCCAGAAGGCTTCAACACGTACAAGGGTATCATTTGAGACTGGTATGTATCAGCTCGGCGGCTATCCGCTTTTCCTCTCCTCAAATGATCTTCAGATCGGACGCGGAGAGCCTGTTCAGGATACTGCAAGGGTACTCTCTCGCTACCTCAGCGGAATCATGATCCGTACCTTCGAGCAGAAGGAAGTCGAGGATCTTGCTAAGTACGGCAGCATCCCGATAATCAACGGTCTTACTGATTTCTGTCACCCATGTCAGGTGCTTGCGGATCTTATGACTATCCGTGAGTTCAAGGGCAGCTTTGACGGTCTGAAGATGTGCTTCATCGGCGACGGAAATAATATGGCTAATTCGCTTATCGTAGGCGGACTGAAGGTAGGTATGTCAGTATCAATTGCTTGTCCGGGCGATTATCAGCCTCCGAAGGAGATACTTGATTTTGCCGCACAGTACGGCGATAAGTTTGAGATGACGGATTCTCCTGAAAAGGCTGCAAAGGACGCTGATGTCCTCATTACTGACGTCTGGGCTTCTATGGGACAGGAAGGCGAAGCTGAAAAGCGTAAGAAGGCTTTTGCAGGTTATCAGATCAATGATGAACTCATGGCTGTGGCTCATGAAGACGCTATGGTGCTGCACTGTCTGCCGGCTCACCGCGAGGAGGAGATCACAGAGAAGGTGTTCGAGGCTCATGCAAATGAAATATTTGAGGAAGCTGAGAACCGTCTCCACGCTCAGAAGGCAGTTATGGTAAAGCTTATGGCTTAAACAGTACATATAATAAGGAAAACGGACAGGCGACTGTCCGTTTTTACAATAAATAACTTATTTAGAGAGGTTTATTATGAATAGTATAATGCCAATGATTATTATAGGCACAATTGTTGGATGTGTTATCTTAGGAATTATTATAGTAATCGTAATAATAAGAATTAATTTAAATATAAATCCTTTTGTGTATCCTGCAATAAAACTAAGCATTGATATTTCAGGTCGCAAAAATCCAACATATAGTGAATACATTGATCAATGGGTAATAGATAATCATAATAAAGATTTTTCTGATATGAGCGAAAATATAATAAATGATTGGGAAGAAAAATGTGAGCTTATAATAAAAAGTTCGTCATGGGGCGTGGGGAAGAAAAGAGAATACTTTCGCGAGATGAAGAAAAAAGTAAAAGGGGAAGATTATCAGATATTTCACTTTGAGTTTATTCGAAATCAAACTCGGTATCAGCAATTTAATTATAAAAAGTATTCATACAACGTTGCTCAAGTTGTACATATCGAAAATTTGACGCTAAATAGGATTCTGGAAATCAAGAAGGAACTCAGAAGAATAAATTACGAAACAACAAGGGATAAGTATAATGCTAAGAATCAAAGAAAACTGATGACTAAAAACTTACGTCAGAGAATAATGGAGAGAGATAGATATACTTGTCAAAAATGCGGAAAGGTCATGCTTGATGGCGTTGGGTTGCAAATAGATCATATTGTTGCTATCAAAAATGGTGGAAAATCAGTAGAAAGTAACCTGCAAGTATTATGTGATAAATGCAATCAAAGAAAGGGTGCGAAACAGCAGAAAAAAGCAGGCTTTGATGTAACGCAAAGATATACGAATCGTGGCTGATATACAGATGTTGTCGGGTATATTATGGTACTGTAAGGAGTGAGTTTGATGAAAAGTCTGATATGGGGAGCAATTGGCTTGATAATAATGGCGGTCGCAGCGATAAACCTTAAAAATATGCTGCGTCTGAAAAAGCGTGGTGTAACTGTGTTGGCAGAGGTCGTAGGCGTTTCCGAGATAACGCGCGGCAAAAATAAGCAGATTGACGGATATACTCACACGATGAGGTTTGAATTTGGAGGCAAAACCGTCGAGGCAGCAGATAAAACCGGATATAATACGGCGTTTAAGGTAGGTTCAAAGCAGCTGATCATCTGCGATCCCGAAGATCCGGAGAAATTTGAGTACGAAGACGCTCTCAAAAAAAACATAACGCTCTTTTCGGTCATGCTTGCAGTAACGATCGTGTTTTCGGCTTACTGGATCGTATTGGGTGTAAAGTCTATGTGACAAGAGATCCTGTGACGCAGGAGATAAGTTTATTGGTTGAGATGTACAAAAGTGATAGACGAATTACCGATAATAATTGGCTTGACAAATACCGGAAACAATGCTATAATATATTTACTGTCCCGCGTGAATGGAAGCAATAATTTCCGAGGTCAGGAAATTTTTTCAAAGAAATTTGAAAGAACCACTTGACAAAGCGGTGAGACAGTGATATAATATTAAAGCTGCCTTAAGGGGCGGCGGTCACAACG
>SVNH01000001.1:306783-349332 GCA_015067005.1 Ruminococcus flavefaciens | reverse complement strand
TTCCTTTTCTTCAAAGGAATCTCAAGGGTCGTTACTTTTTTCTTCTTAGCATTGTTCAATTTTCAAGTTGCTGAGTGCCGTCTATTCAAGTTTGTTTTCGCTTTCCTCAGGCGACTTAATTATTATATCATGCAATCCATTAATTGTCAAGCACAAACTTTTCAACATTCAAAAAACAATTATGTTTAAAACTTTGCATTTTTCTCCTTTCAGAGACTATTATAAAACAAAAAGGAGTCCGAAGACTCCTTTTACGATTATTACTTTTCAGTTATGGTGCAGGTACCGCATTATCATCAGTATCATCAAGATTTACCTTTTTGAGGTTAAAATCAAGAATCTCATCATCACTTCTGCCGTCCTGCTCTATCGGATAGCTGCCGATAATATCAGAACTCTCTGAACGGCTGCAGCAAACTGACTCAACGATATAGTCCTTGACGTAAACCTTATAGACTGTATCACCCGAATGAGTGAACACCTTATTAATAGAGTTTGCGAACTCATCTACAAGAGTCTGGTTAGCACTTGAATCAATAGTCGAGCCATCGAGAGCCAACTGATGTCCCTGTTCGCCATCCCAGTAGAGATAATACTCGCCGCTTGCATCCTGTCCCATAAACAGCTTATTTCTCTCAGCAGTTTTAATGCTTTCGAGAGCAGCTATCTTATCGCTGTCTGTCTCAGTAAGGAGCTTCGCATCAGCATTTTTGATAATGCCCATCGAGTCTCTTTCCACAAACTTATATCTTGTAGCCTGAGTCTGCGCAGCGTTGAAGACAACCTTCGAGTAGCTGTTCTGTGATCTCAGATTTGATCTCATCAGGAAGTATCTCCAAGTTGGAATAAGCACCGCCATAAGAATGCCTATGATCGCAAGAACAACGATCATTTCAATAAGGGTAAAACCCTTTCTCTTCTTCATAAAACACACCCCCACGCATTAATAGTTCTTCATAAGCCTATTATAGCAAATTATTCATAATTTGTCAATAAAAAGTTTTCATTCAGAACGCCAAAAAAAAGTGCTGTTCATTGTGCAATCAGCCGAGAAGCTCCAGTGCTTTTTTCAGCTGTACGTCCTTATCAGTGCCGATGTAGGACGGATCCATTTCAACAGCGACATCGGGCTCAATGCCTTTACCCTGATAGCACTCCCAATCGCCGACTGTATATGTTCCGGCTGTATAGTGGAGTTTTCCGCCGTCGCTGAGTTCTTCCTCCAGCTGGAAAATACCTTTTCCGAACGTTTTCTGTCCGACAAGCTTAACATCCTTGCCATACTGTTTCAGGAACGCAGCCGCTATCTCCGCAGCACTCATAGTCTTCTCGTTGATAAGCACAACGACCGGCTTGTCAATATCACTGGAAGAATCCGAGGTTTTCAGAGTTTCAGTTTTACCAGTGTAGTAATTCTTTTGCAGGCTTGCCTCGCCCACAAAATAATCGGCAAACTGAACTGCCTCACCCATCTGACCTCCGCCATTATCACGAAGATCGAGCACAACGCCTTTCGCATTCTTGATCGTGTCCATAGGTTCAGCGCCAAACTCAGCGGAAGTAGTCCTGCCAAAGTTGTACACACGAGAGTAAGCTATATTGCCCACAAGTTTACAATCAACATTTCCGCGCATAAGGTCTTCATCATTGGAACGCAGAAAATCGAGTTCCATCAGTTTTCCTTCACGGCGCAGAACAAGGTGCATAGTAGTGCCGTCCTTGCCGGAAAGACTCAGCGCAGTCGGAGAGATACCTTTTTCAGCAAAGTATTCACCGTCTACTGCAAGGATAACATCGCCGGTTTTTAGTCCCTGCTTCTCGGCAATACTGCCTGCGGTAACATTCGCAACATACACCTCATTATCATCCGAAAGACCTATCGAATAGCCGCAGGTAATAAGGCACGAAACATTATTTATCGAATTTATGTAGCTTTCATCCGCGGATTTCGGAGGCATATAGAAAGTATAATAGTCATTATATGCTTTCAGATAACCGTTAAGAACGGCAATTTCCTCATCCGTCTCTTTCGGAAGCTCAACGCCGTTATCTTCGAGAATATCCCTGCATTCGCTGACCAGTTTATATTTTTCCGAATCCTCAATTTTCTTCTTATTATATAAATAGGTACAACCTGCGCCGATAGCCGCCGCCGCACTCAGGCAAAGAAAAGAATTGATGATCTTGTTTGTTAATTCCATAATATCACCCATAAAAAAACCTCTCTCATGAAGAGAGAGGTTTTATAATTATGCTTTAACTAAAGTTTCAGCCTTATGAGACTTATTCAACGCCTTCAACTGCATCGTAGTCATCATCAGAACCATCCATACGGCCCTTGATAACTGTTCTTGATTCGTCTTCGTCCTTGTCGTTGAGGTCACCAGATGACTTATAGTCCTTAGCTTCAACGTAGCCTGAAGGAGCAGAACCCCAGTAAGTACCGTCTGTTGTGCACATTACAGCTGGGCAAGAAGATCTCTTGATGAATGCAGAACCTGTTGCATCGTTGAACTTCTCGAAGTAGTTAACAACACCAGATGAGAGGAACTGTTCAGCTGAAGCAGCATCAGAAACTTCGCCTCTATCAGCAGACCATACGCCTTCATCGAAATCGATCCAGCCGCTCATTGTGAGCTTAATGCCCTTAGCGTCTGCGTCTGTGAGAGCTGCCTCGAAGCCCTTCTGGATTGAAGAAGCTGCTGAGTTAGCAGATGAGATCTTGGACTTTCTTACATATCCGAGCATTGAAGGAATGAGGATAGCTGCAAGAACACCGATGATTGCGATAACAACGATAAGTTCGATAAGGGTAAAACCTTTCTTTGTAGTTTTCATAACGAAAACCCTCCTTTTATAATAATTTTGTGCGGCGCTTTGCCGTCACACGATTTTTAGGTCCGGGGATCAACTCCGACTCATCCGGGTGTCACATCCGAGGGCTCATCACCTTTCGGAGGTCCTTCAGATTGTTGTCTCTGAATTTGTTTCCCTTTCCCTTCCCTGTGATTATAGTATAGCACTTCATTCATAAAATGTCAATACTTTTCTAAAAAATTAGATACAGTTTCCTTATTTTTTACATACGCCGTTCAAAAACGGTTCATTTTTGACTTTTTTTCGTCGAAATGCACAATGTTCTGTGAATTGATTTACAGTTTTAATCTGCATATTGTATTATTCACATTTTCATATACAGATCGTAATATTTATAGACCGTATATCACAGCTCTATCACCTCTGACTACGAAAAGTATATAATGATAGACTGAATCCGGGGCCATCCTTTAATTAAATAATGACCATTCGTCATTATTTTGAGCCGTTTTATCCGGTTTCGGTCATTTTAAACTATACAAAGCGGCACTTCTTAGTCATTTTGACAGATTTGTTATATGGTATTACTTATTTACAGCCAAGAAATAATCCTATTTTAAGCCTTTTTCTGACGTTATAAAAAACGCGGCAAATTTCTTCGCCGCGCTTCTATTATAATATGTATTTCTGTTATCAGAGCTGTGCAAGGAAACGGTAGAACTCCTGCTTATCCTGACACTTATCAATAGCATCGACCTCAGAGATGATGTTATTCTTAACATACTTTGCAAGTTCCATATCAAGGCTCATCATGCCCTGCTGCTTACCGGTCTGGATAGTTGACTGGATAAGGTGGATCTTGTTATCACGGATCTGAGCTGCAACGGCGTCAGTACAGTTAAGGATTTCCATACAAGCGATACGGCCTGTACCGTCCTTCTTAGGAATAAGAGTCTGAGCGATAACGCCAACGAGGTTGTTAGCCAGCTGAGTTCTGATCTGCTGCTGCTGATGCTCAGGATAAACGTCGATGATACGGTTGATAGTATCAGCGGCTGATGTTGTATGAAGTGTTGAAAGAACGAGATGTCCGGTTTCGGCAGCGGTTACAGCAGCCTGAATGGTCTCGAAGTCACGCATTTCTCCTACGAGGATTACATCCGGGTCTTCACGGAGTGCAGCACGGAGAGCGAGTGCGAAGCTTGGTACGTCATCGCCGATCTCTCTCTGGTTTACCATACATCTCTTATGCTCGTGAACATACTCGATAGGGTCCTCAACTGTGATTACGTGTGCGCTTCTGTTCAGGTTTACGAAGTCGATCATAGCTGCAAGAGTTGTTGACTTACCTGAACCGGTAGGACCTGTTACGAGAACGAGTCCACGCGGACGCATTGAGAAATCCTGAAGTATCGGAGGAAGTCCGAGGTCTTCAAGTGTCGGGATGTCATTTCTGAGAAGTCGGATAGCGATAGCCGGCTTGCCCTTCTGGAAGTATACATTTACACGGTGACGGTAGCCGCTTCTTGTCTGGAACGAGAAGTCGGTATCGTGATGCTGGTTTACGCTTGTCTGCTGAGCATCATTAGTCATCTGGTTTACGATGTTGAGTATCTCCTCTTCATCCATTTCCGGATACTGTGAACGCATTGTTCTGAGTGTACCGTTAAGACGAACTACCGGAGCAATACCGTTAGTGAAGTGAAGGTCCGAGCAGCCGAGAAGTCTTACTTCATCGAGAATTCTATTAATTTCTATTGACATGGTATTATCCTCCCGCTGTAATTATACTGTATATGTTGTTCTGATAAGCTCAGTGATCGAAGTCTGACCAGCCTGAACGAGTTCAGAAACGTTATCACGAAGAAGCTTAGTTCCGTTTGCCTTAGCAGCTGCTTCGATCTCTTCCTTGCTTCCGTTTGCAGCGATGATAGTACGAACGTTAGCGGAACAGTGAATGATCTCATGGATAGCGGTTCTTCCTCTGTAACCTGTATTGTTGCAGGATGGGCAGCCGCATGGCTCAAATATCTGGATAGATGATGGGATTCCCATGAGTTCATTTTCTTCATCAGTGGACATTCTTGGCTTCTTGCACTCAGGACAAAGAACCTTAACAAGTCGCTGAGCGATAACGCCGATGAGTGATGTTGCGACCATGTAAGGAGCAACGCCCATATCAACGAGACGAACAACTGTCGAAGCAGCATCGTTAGTATGAAGTGTGGAGAGAACAAGGTGTCCGGTGATAGCGGCACGGATACCGATGTCGGCGGTTTCCGAGTCACGCATCTCTCCGACCATTACTACGTCAGGGTCCTGACGGAGAATTGAACGGAGGGCAGCTGCGAATGTCATTCCTGCCTTCTGGTTAACCTGACACTGGTTGATACCATCAATATTCTTTTCGACTGGGTCCTCAACTGTAACAACGTTTACGTTAGGCTTAGCGATCTCACCAAGAGCAGCGTAAAGAGTTGTTGTTTTACCTGAACCGGTAGGTCCTGTAACAAGGATAACCCCCTGAGGAACACGAAGCATAGATTCAAAGAGCTGATAGTTATAATCAGACATACCGAGGTCTGTGATCTTACGAAGAGCGATCTGACCGGTTGAAAGGATTCGGATAACTATCTTTTCACCGCTTACCATAGGAAGTGATGATACACGGACATCAAGAGTTGTTCCGTCAACTACCTGAGTGAAACGGCCGTCCTGAGGGATACGCTTTTCAGCGATGTTCATGCCGCTGATAAGCTTAAGACGTGTTGTAAGTGCGTTATGAACAGCACTTGAAATATTCATAAGTTCTACAAGATCGCCGTTTACACGGATACGGATTCTTGTATACTTTTCAAACGGCTCGATATGAATATCGGTAGCGTCTGCTCTGTAAGAGTTTTCAACGATAGTTGTAGCAAGCTTAACGATAGGAGCGTTTTCAACTCTGTCCTTAGCCTCTGCATCCTCAGCGCTCATTTCACCGAGGTCACCAGCCATTGAAGTTACACCCTCGAGAACGCTGTCAACGTTCTGCATTGAGTAGCACTTACCGATAGCCTTATTGATCGCAGATGTTGTAGCAAGTACCGGAACTGTATCCATACCGGTCGATACCTTGATATCTTCAAGAACGATGAAGTTAACAGGATCATTGGTAGCAACAGTCAGTCGTTTACCCTGAACATTGATAGCGATTACAGTATGCTTTCTTGCAAGCGCTTCGGGAACCTTCTGAACTGCTTCTGTGTTGATCTCAGTATTATCGAGGTCAACATACTGAACTCTCAGCTTTCCGGCGAGTGCCTTAGTAAAGTTCACTTCCGACATAAAGCCGAGCTCAACGACAACATCGCCGAACTTTTTGGTTCCGTTAGACTCCTTCTGGGCTGCAAGAACCTTCTGGAGCTGATCATCGTTGATAAGCCCCTGGCTGACTAAGTAGTCACCAATTCTCTCGTTTCTCATAACAAACCTCCGCTTATATAAATTTTAATTGAAGAATATACTTGAAATTTATTTGGATTATGCTATAATAAGTATATGCACTTTAAATAATGTAAGGAGGGGTAAACCCCATGTCAGAATTTTTTAACACGCTTCATAGTGACGAAGCAAATCCTGTTTTTCTGATAACATTCTATTTCGCCGCTTTCATATTTGGTATATCCATCGGCAGCTTTCTGAATGTTGTTATTCTCAGGCTTCCGCGTCACGAATCGCTCATCAAGCGCTCATCGCACTGTATGACCTGCGGCGCGAAGATACGAGCCTGTGATCTCATCCCTGTATTCAGCTGGCTGTTTCTGAGAGGAAAATGCCACAGCTGCGGAGAAAAGATCTCGCCGAGATATCCGATAGTTGAGAGCCTTAACGGATTTCTCTATGTTCTTACTTTTTTTGTTCTGGATTTTAATGCTGACTCCATAATAACCTGCGTTCTGGTTTCTCTTCTTATTGTGGTCGGCTTCATGGACTGGGACACAATGGAGATCGACATGATAATCGTCGCTCTTATTTTCCTTCTTGCTATCCCATCTTTCTTCTTTACAGACCGCGCTTCTCTCTTACCGAGAATCATCGGGGCATTTGCTATCAGCCTTCCGTTTTACATCATCGGTGAGATCAGCAGAGGCTTCATCAGAAAAAAGACCGGTGAAGACTACCGTGCTATTGAACTCGGAGACACGATACTGATGTTTGCAGCAGGTGCTCTCCTCGGAACAAAAGCTATTATCGTTTCAGCATTGATCGGAATAGTTGTTGCAGCTTTAGCAGGTCTCATCAATAAGTATGTTACCGGCAATTCAAAGTTTGCTTTCGGACCATTCCTTTCGATCGGCATTGCGATCGGCGCTCTTTGGGGAAATCGTATCGCTGATTGGTACATAAAGCTTCTTCAGGCACCAGCCCAGCAATAATCAAAAAATTAGTACAGGCAGCAGCATTTGACTGCTGCCTGTATTTTTTTATTACTTAAAATCTGGAAGTGTATAGATAAAGTAGATACATTCATCGCTCTTGTCAGCAGGAACTGCCGGATGAGCAAATAATCTGTTGCCAAGCTGGTATGCTTCTGTACCGGTTATCTTCTGATACAGCCATGTACCGCTTCCGCTGTCTACCAGATCAGTAGGAGTATAATCCTTGCCGTTATCGTCCTTAGGTCCGTTATATCTAACAGGTCCCCAGTTTTCAACACCGGAAGAACCGGCTCTGCCCTGGCTGAACACTGAGTTGATATTAACGAGAGACATATTTGTGTTGGTCACTGCGAATGGAGAATGGAAAGCAACTCTTGTCTTTCCGTCTTCATCTGTGCAAGTACCCTTGTTCACATAACTCTCACCTACGGCACCATCATCAAAAGTATCATTTTTGAAAGTGATAACGCTGAGTGAGAACATATCCTTGTTAAAGAACTTGGACTCATCAGTATACTGGAACTTGGTCGTACCGCCTGATCCATCATCAATTTCCTTTGTTACAGGCTTTATCATTGCGTAATAGTCATCAGAATTGTTCTCGACTTCACCGAAGCCTAAAACACTGCTTTCATCCATGATAGTATCGAGTTCATTATATCCCGGTGCTATATAGAAAGCATAATTCTCATAGTAAGCCGGATTTATAACGTCCTCAGTAACTCTCTTATTGCTGATAGTAGCGTTAACTCTTCCGATGTCGTTCTCAACGATTATATCGCCTGTGTTCGGATCAGTTTCAGGAAGACCTGAAATAGGATCTGTAACTACCTTGACTTTAACTGCGCCCTTCGGGTATGTAACACCGCCGACCTCAGTTTCAGCGTCAAAATAATTTGTGAAAGTATAGCCAGACTCAAAATCCCATTCATATTCAGTGATCTTTCCGCCGTTCTTATTGTCGATCTTGAGCATTCTTACTGTACCCTCAAGAGGTTCGGCGGAGTCTGTGCCCGGCTTTGCTCTGTTGGTAAAGTGACCGTCAATAAAGTTGATGATCGCAGCCTCTTCAGCTGTTGGAGTTACCTTTGTAGAACCATCGTATGATCTGATACCGAATTCTTTGGTAAGATCATTCGCATTATAGTCTGCAAAAGGTCTGCCGTTATCATCTGTGAGACCGCCGACGCAGGTCTCGATGCAATCTGCATATCTGAGTGAGTTTTCAAGATAAGACTTCATATTGTCGACTGCAGCAGCATTTGCTTCCTGAACGCTTGCGCGCTTTGAAAGCTTATTGAGCGGTGTTAACACACGCATTACAGCTGTCATAAGAATACCGAAGATAGCCATTACAACTATCAATTCAACAAGGGTAAAGCCTTTAAGTTTATTGTTACTTTTCATAAGACTCCCTCCTTACGGTGTTGCAGGTTCAGTTGTAGTTGGTGCTGCTAAGTAACCTGTTGGCTGAGTAACAACAACATATTTGAATGTGAAGTCCTTTTCGCTCGGTGCTGTGTCCGGGATAGGTGAATGATCAGTCGGATCTGTCTCGTTCTGGCTGTTAGGATCAATGTAGTACATCGTTCCGTGGATCGGGACATAAGTACCTGTCATTGTTTCAGGCTCGCCGTTTCCGACAGCGACCTTTATCTCAACATCGTTGTTAACGAGATAAGAAGCTCCCTGATTTCTTCCCTCTGCAATAGGACCTTCAACAGCTACCTTCTTATTGAGGTTAGTAGCTGCGCGCGAATGCTTTTCAACAGAGTTGCCCATCATAACGAGGATGAGAGCGAGCGCTGCAAAAACTGCAAGCGCTACTATCATCTCAACAAGAGTCATGCCGCTGAGTTTAGTATGGTGCTTCTTCATACGTCATTCCTCCTTAGTGCTGATAAGCCATGTATTCAACTGACTCATACTGGTGGCGTCCTTCTGCGTCTGTAATAGGTGCTGGCTTGTTGCCATCGCGGTTGATGTACAATACACGCATAGGCTGGCTTCCGCCTTCTGCATTGCCGACGTTCATACAACCGAGAACTGCGAAACGGTATACGCCAACGATCGTTGAATCCTGACGTACTCCATCGTAGTAGATACGTGATAAGAGATCCTTCTTTTCAGAAATAGCAGCTGTCTCCATATCAAGATAAGGAGCTCTGATGTATGCTGTGATAAGAACATCATCATCAAGATAAAGATGTGCTCTCTGGCTTGGATTATTTCTTGCATCTGTTGAATAGATCTCAATATTCGGAATGTAAGCCGGAACCATTGTCTTGCCGCTTATTGTAGGCGGCTTGAGGTTGTCATCATCAGGATCACTCTGCATATAGATGTAATCCGGAGCACCCGGTGCCTTTTCAATAAAGTCACGATAACTCTTTGTGATGATCTTTGAATCTGCTTTCATTTCAACATTGCCCTTGATGAAGATCTTTACCATTCCTGCATTCGGATTTGAATCGTCTACATCAATGCTTGTGTTTTCAAGTGTACAACCGTCAAGGATGATCCAGTAATCGCTCGCGCCCGGAGTTACAGTGAACTTACGTGTTCCGCTGTTAAAGTACTTAGCATCAGGAACGTTCTTGATAACAACGCCGTCAGGATACTTTGTACTCAGATCGAAAGCATCTCCTGGAGCCTTATAGTTATTAACATCAGTTGTATAATCAGATACCTTGAACTCCGGAAGTGTAGCTGATGGAGTATCCTTGATGTCTTCGAGTTTGAACTCGCTCATGTACTCGTAAACTGTCTTGAGTCTCTTCTTAGCCTTGCGCTCGTCATCAAGCTCATAGTTGTTCTCAATGTCGCCGCTGAGTGAGAAGTAAACCTTACCGCCGTTCTTAGTTTTAACATTAAGCTTAGACTGTGTAGGATCACTTACTTCAAGTGAGAAATCCTTAAGCTGAACGTAAATAACCTTACCGTCTGCTTCGATGTTTACAGGTGTTGTAAAGAGACCTGTAAGAACTGCATTATTTGTAATTGTGTTTCCGCCGTATGAACTGCCGTCAATAGGTGCCGGCATTGTAACAGTTGACGGGATCTCCTTGATATATTCGCCCTTTTCCATACCTTCAACAGGCCATGAAATACCGAGAAGTGATTCTCTTGTAGCATATTCAGGATAGATAGACTGATTCTTGTTATTGAAGATCTGAACACTGTAAACGTGCTTGTTTTCAAACTTAAGATCGCCATCGCTCTCATAAGCATCAACTGCTGCAACCTCGTGTCCATCTGCATCATAATACAGCTTCTTTACTAACTTTGGTTCAGCAAAATCATATGTGCCGTATGTTGTTCCAAGAACAAAGTCTGGTGTTTCAACATCTTCGCTGTAATGCATACCGCCAACAAATTCATAGTAATCAAACGGATGAGCTGCGTGATCAGTATTATGCATTACCGTTGGTTTCTTAGCAGCAGGAAGTGAATTTACATAGCTTTCAAAAGCACTCTTTTCACACCAGCACCATGCAGGTGACCAGTTCCAGTTATCAGTCTTCCAAGTAAGATTATGAACATAAACTGCTTCAATGCCGCCTACTGTATAGCCATCTTTCAGTTTCATGCCCTTGAACTGTCCATTTTTTTCATCTGAAATTCCTATATCAGTATAGATACCGGAAGCATCGCCGCTCTTAGTTGTGTCAACAGCAGCAGTTCTCATGCCGTTTTTATCCTTAACATGGAGCTTACCCTTGCTATTCTGACCACCATTAAGAACAATAGAACCGCCAACTGCAACGCAGCCCTCAACTGTAACATCAGTATTGCTGATCTCAAGATCTCCGGCAACTCTGAGGTCACCATTGATAACGAGAGCCTGCTCAGCTGTATCTATCTTGAGGTTACCATTTGAATAAAGTGAACCGCCGACTGTGCTGATACTTGAAGTACCAGTCATAACTGAGTTGCTCCAGTTATAAAGAGCAGTACCCTTTGACTTGATAACTGAATCTGCGCCCTTATCCATACAATAGAGGTCGGACCATATCTCAAATTTGTTACACTTATCTGTAAGTTCGAGTGAACCACAGAAAATGTTTATCGGATGATTCTCAGCCGGAACAGCTGCACCCTTAACATTGTTCATTGTGAGCATATTGCTGCACTTGAGCTTACCATCAATATACATGAAAGGAAGCTCATACAAATTGTTTACCTTATTACTATTGATATCATTTTTGAGTGCATCAGACATATTGAATCCGAGACCACCGTTATTGATATTGAGGTCGCCCCATACAACAGCACTCTTATCCTTCTGAGTGAAGTAAACTTCAAGAATGTTTTCGCAGTTGAGAGAGCCATTGAAGATCATAGGTGTCTCAATTGTGTTATCATTCTGGAGATTGTACTTCTTACCAGACCAGTGACGATGATCCAGTGGTGTGTATAATGTACTGTGTTCAATATCACAGGTCACACCATCCGGCATCCAGCTTGGCTGCCACTCATAGAGATTCTGAAGGTCACCGGTATTCCAGTTCTTCTTTACAGGTGTTCCGTCAACTGCAGTAGCATCCCATTCACCCATACCAACGTAGGCACCGCCCCAGATGGAGGTGAATGTACCGAGGTGAGCACTTCCGTATGTAAGGAAGCCCGCACCGCCGCCTGTACCGCTTGAAGCCGGCGGATCCTGCATTACTCTTGATGTGATCGTAGTGGTCTCGCCGCCGATAGTAACATCACAGGACAGTGAGTAGAGATTTCTCTCCACCCAGTCCTTCTCATCAGGATCGTAAACGGTTTTTGTACCGATATTTTTGATCTTTGCATTGCTGACTCTTCCGAGTGAACCCTCACCGAGATCAACAACAATGCTCATTTCCTCATTCGCATTGAGCGAGCGGATAGCCTTTGAGAAATCCTTGCTCGTACCAACTGCTGCAAGCATACTGTCAATAGCAGTTCTTGCAGTGTAAGTCGACTGCGATGATGAATAGGTCTTCTTTGATCTCTTATTAGCAGCAGCTGCCATTGCAAGCGTACAGGTCATGAAAATGATCATGATTGAAAGTACTGATACTACTGTAAAGAGAACTGAACCCTTTAGTTTTCTTTTTTCAGTTTTCATCATTTTACCGCCTTTCAAGTTATGTTTGTTTATAACCGAAGGGAATACTCATCTTATTTCTTCTTAGAATCTGTTGCTTCAACATTAAGATGCTCGTAATTTGGCTGTGGTAAATCGTAAACTGAATAGATTGAAATGACCATGTTAATCTTTACTGTGTCTTCCATTTCGATATTATTCTCTTCTTCTTCTGTGAGATTATCGGGATCCTCAGCCTCAGCCTTCTTTTCAAGCTTATATGATACTGAATCAATAATGATAGTATCATCGCGGTTCTCGATCTCTTCCATGAGTTTCCAGAGATTTTCTCTTGTACCGATAGCCTCGATACCATACTGTGTCTGGATAACACCGCCGACTTCTCTTTCAGAAAGCTGATTCTTTTCAGCGTTTGCCTGATCGAGCTGTGACTGGTAGTCACCATTGATGTCTGCTACTGTACGGAGACCTGAACCGATCTCGTTTGCAACTGCTGCATAGTAGTAAGGGATCTTTGATTCCTTCATATCGCCAGCTGCAAGGCTTGTGATTCTGATGTCGTTATCATTTGCAAAGTGCTGCATGAACTGATCGAGGCGAACAGGATCGCTTACATTGTCCTTAGCAACGAACTTTGCTGTGATCTCGTTAGTGTCGTTTACAATTGTTTCAATGTTTGTCTTGAGAGGATCGATCTGAGCGATCTTCTGCTTGTAATCTGTTTCAGTTACCTTGAGTTTGTCGAGTTTCTTATTGTCGTCTTTGATCTGCTGATTCTTCGGCTTGATAAGAAGGAAATATCCAGCGAGGAAAATAGCAATTGCAAGAACTATACCAAGAATAACCTTGTCTCTATAATTTAATTTCATCTTAATCACTCTCCCCTATTACTTCTTATCTTCTGTTGTGTCTTCGGTGTCAGCGTCAGGATTATATGCGCTCTGGCGGCTGTTCATCTTTACCTTAACACTGAACTTAGCCTTATCCTTTGCGTCAGGATTCTCTTCCTTTTCCTTATCGTCAACCAGTTCAACCTTATAGCCTGAATATGTAGCAGCGCCGAATATCGTATTTCCGTTAGCATCCTTAGCCTCAAGAAGGTTCTTGACATATTCTGCCGGGAATTCCTGAGCCATCTTCGGATTATCTTCGATCATTTCAGCATCAACTGTAAGGTCGAGGTCGATCTGTCCCTTACTGAAGCCCTTATGAGCTACAATGCCGCTCTCGATACCGAACTGTTCTCCGGTGCTCTTTGCAACATCTAAAAGTGACTCAAACTTAGGACCGTCGATCACAGGCTGTGAAAGGTAAGCATCGTATGTATTGTTCATCTGGTCGTAATAGCCCTGAACCTGATCCTTAACAGTGAGAAGCTGTTTCTGAAGCGTAAGCTTCTGCTTTGTATCTTCACTGTTGATGAACTTTTCAGTAGACTTTACATCGTCCTTAACGTGCTTTGCCTTGATAGCACGGGCTGCGTACCAGCCGCCTGCTACAACAACTGCAAGACCGATAGCACCAATAAAGATGAGGTTTCCTGCGCTGTCATCCTTGATCCTGTTCTTAACAGCAGTACCGAGATCAGTTTCAAGAAGGTTGATCTTTTCAGTGTCTTTGTTTCTCTTGAACATAGCACCGATAGCGTTTGCATACAGTGAGAATTCAAGGTTTTCATGACCGTGGATCTGCGGAGGAACATTGATAAGACTTGTTCTGAGGTCGAGCTTTTCAAGTTCGTCAGTAAGTCTTACATAATCGTGAGTATCACCGTAGAAAATTACGTTCTCAATTACCTCACCGGTGTTACGGCTTCTCTGGAACTGGAGCATACGGAAGATATTCTCGTTAACGGCTTCAAAAACGTAGTCGTCGGAATAACCGTAGTCAGCAGCATCGATAGAAGCGAAACGTGAGAATGAAAGCTGTCCCTGCTCATAGAGGTTGAGTGAGATGAAGTTGTTATCTATCTGTACAGCAAGGAGAGGCATCTTTGATCTGATCTTTGTATCAGCAAGAAGAACCTTTGTGATACAGTTACATCCGATCATTACTGATTTAAGTGAGATACCGAGGAGTTTGAATACTTCTCTGTAACTGTTGATGATCTCGTTAGGACAAGCAGTAGCAAGGATCCTGTAAGCCGGCTCGCTGTTCTCCTCTGTTCTCTCAGCCTCACCTACTACGATATAGGATACTGCATAAGAATCATCAAGGTTAAGCTCTGCCTGCATCTGCTGCTTAACAGTTTTCTGGAGTTCCTGCGGTTTGCCCTTGATAACGTTCATTTCCTTAAAGATAGTGAGGTTTGAGGAAATTGAAACGATAGCCTCTTTATCAGGCATCTTATTTCTTTTGAGAACTCCGTTGATAAGTGTTGCAACGTTTGGAACGTCCTTAACATGACCATTAACAATGAGTTCTTCTTCAACGTTAAGGTTAGCAGCAGAGCTGATCCTGATCTTGCCGTTGCTCTCTGTTCCCTTAACAACTCGTATATTTCTATCGGTAATATCAAATGAAAGCATTTATCTTTCCACCTTTCCGTTTTTATTCGTTCTCGATACTTTCGAATGAACCATACATTGCCGGGTAGATACCCATAACAACCATACCTATGATAACGCCCATGAAGATGATGAGTATAGGCTCGATCATACCTACAAGACGCTGTACAGCGGCTTCTGATTCTTCTTCGTAGTATTCAGATGTTTTTTCAAGGATCGAGTCAAGCGCACCGGACTCTTCACCAACAAAGATAACTGAACAGAACATTGGTTCAAATATCTCAGTTCTTGTTATAGCAGCTGAAAGAGTTTCACCCTGCTTAACTTCATCTACAACTTCTACAAACTTTTCATCAATGTAGCGGTTGCCGAGGATAGCAGATGATCTTTCAAGACATTCTACCATCGGGATACCACTTGAATAAAGTGATGAAAGAGTACGAGCGAAACGGCCGGTGTAAATCTTTGTAACGAGCGGACCAAAGCCTGGTCCCTTGATAAGGAATCTGTCGAATTTAAGTCTCAGATTCGGAACCTTGAGAGCATATCTTATTCCAAAGAATGCAGCAACAACGAGTATAACGAGTATATACCACTTGTATCTCAGGAAGTCACTGATCGCAGCCATGATCTTTGTAAGAGCAGGCATCTTGGATGGGTCATCATACATTCCGATGAATGTCGGCATGATAAACGTAAAGAGGAAGATAACGATTACTACGCAGAGTACGAGAAGTATGATCGGGTAGATCATAGCACCCTTGATAGTATTCTTGAGTTTATTTTCCTTGTTGTAGTGGTCAGACATACGCTGCATGATTACATCGAGCGAACCGCTGCTCTCACCTGCGCCTACCATTGAGATCAGGAATTCGGGGAATGAACCAGCGTGTGCTTCGAGCGCATTCGAGAAGGATTCACCCTTCTGAACGTTCTCGTAAATGTCCTGCCATATAGCACGGGCTTTTTCGCTTTCCTGTTCTTTAACAAGAATGTCGATCGACTTTACAAGCGTAAGGCCCGAAGTCAGCATAGCACTTAGCTGACGGCAGCAGAATGCAAGTTCTTTGACCGAAAACTTGTATAAGGATTTTGAATTGTCTGAATCGCTTTCCCTGTAATCCTTAACGTATAAGCCCTGTTCCTTTATTTTCTTAAGGAATTCCTGTTCGCTTTCCGCACTGATCACACCTTTGACCTGTTTGTTTCTAGCGTCCTGAGCAACATAGGAAAAACTCTTCATGAAACCACCTCCATAAAATATTGCTTTTCTAAGCGTTTCTCACTGTCTTAATAATAACAATTATAACATTTTAAGAGTTACTTTTCAATCGTTTTTTTGACATAAATAATCGACCGTTTTTTATCAATATTCACCAACAATTATACCAGGTGTAATAACAGATAACCCAAACGGCAATTATTCTACAAAATCAAATAAAAAGACAGCGCAAAATGTAGCATTGACACTCAACGCTGCACATTGTTGAACTTATACAAATATTATATCACACCATTTTCACAAATGCAACATCAACTGACGGATTTTTCATCTTTTTTTATAGAATTGTGAACTACGGCAAAGCACTTAACTTGATTTTAGTCAATTTGACTGTTGAAAAGTTATTTGCGCCATACAAGCTGAAATTCCGACTATCAATTTCCACCGCAACTGCTCCGCCTTATAGCTTCAGCCTATACATTTATAATATATATAAAGGCGCAGAGGTAAAGCTCTGCGCCGGATACCAGTCATATGATTTTTATATTGAATTTCTTCATCCAATAGTCAAGCTGTATAAAATAGGCTATTGTCTGTGGAAGATTCATCAGCTGCCCATACCACTGAATATTATCCTCATGGCGCAGCAGACGCTCAAGCTCTTCGCGCTTTATCATTTCTGTAAGCGGCGTGTCATCACTTAGTATCCCCCTCAGTTTTTCCGTTACCGCCGCAAGAAATGAGGGATTATGAGTTTTGGGATACGGGCTCTTCATGCGGTAGAGTACCTTTTCAGGCAGCCATTCCTTCATTGCCTCGCGCAGAAGTCCCTTTTCCCTGCCCTGCCAGTCCTTGTATTCCCATTTCACATTATAGAGATATTCCGCTATCCTATGGTCGCAGAACGGCACTCTCACTTCAAGTCCACTGTACATCGACATCCTGTCCTTACGGTCAAGAAGAGTCTGCATGAACCAGTCAAAATTCAGCTGCGTCATCTCGCGCATACGGCTGTCTGTCGCGCTGTCGGAAGGAAGCTTCTCGGCACTGTCAGCAGTATTTCTGTAAGCATTGTAAACATACTCCTCAGCGTCTATATCTCCGGCAAAACGCTCTGCAAGGAATCTGCTGCGATATGCCGTGCTCTGCGCCCACGGGAAGCCGTCCGTCATACGTATGTCCTTATCCCTGTACCACGGATAACCGCCGAATATCTCATCTGCACACTCGCCCGAAAGTGCAACCGTTCCGTGCTTTTTTATCTCGCGGCAGAACAGCAGCAGTGAAGCATCCACATCGACCATTCCGGGAAGTCCTCTTGCTTCGACAGCATCATCAAGGGCAGAAACAAGCTCCGGCGTGTCAATGACAGTCCAGTGGTGTTCACTTCCAAGATATTCCGCCATGCAGCGGATATACTCAGGATCACTGTTCGGCTGAAAATGGCTCTTCTTGAAGTATTTATCATTATCCCGATAATCGACCGAAAATGTATGGAGCGTCTTCCCCTGCTTTTTCATTTCGGACGCTGCAACCGACGATATTATGCTCGAATCAAGTCCGCCCGAAAGGAACGTGCATACCGGCACATCCGATACAAGCTGACGGCGTATCGAATCAAGCAGCAATTCGCGGACGTGCTCCACAGTTTGTTCAAAGGTCTCGTCAAGTTCATAAGCGCTTAGTTTCCAGTATTTTTTCAGTTCAAGCCCCTCCGCTGAATAGAATCCGCAGCAGGCAGGCTTCACCTCTTCGATACCTCGGATAACTCCGCAGCCGGAAGTCCTTCCGGGCGCCATAAGTACCAGCTCGGCAGCACCCCGGCTGTCTATCTCATGCGGAACATCCGGGTGTTCAAGCAATGCCGGTATCTCAGAGGCAAATATCAGCTTGTCTTGACAAAGCGCGTAAAACAGCGGTTTAACGCCTATCCTGTCTCGCGCAAGAAATACCCTGTGCCGCACCTCGTCATATATCGCAAATGCGTATATGCCATTGAACCGTTCAACGCAATTCTCTCCCCATTTTACGAAGCTTTTCAATACGACCTCGGTATCAGAACGAGTTTCAAACGAGAAATCCTTTTCCAGTTCCGAACGTATCCCGTCAGTGTTATAGAGTTCGCCGTTATATACTATGATGTAATTTCCATTTTCTCCCGAATACGTCATCGGCTGCCTGCCGCCCTCAATGTCGATGACCGCAAGACGGGTGTGGATGAGCGCCGCCTCTTTGGTCATGATTATCCCTCGCTGGTCCGGACCGCGGCGAAGTATGGCGCGCTGCATATTCTCGTATACCTTCATATCCGCCCGCATATCCTCAGCAAAACTTATTGCCCCTGCTATTCCGCACATATAACTGCTCCACCGCTTTCCGGCATACGGCACGCCGAATTTTCACGGTATATTATATGCAG
Source organism: Ruminococcus flavefaciens (assembly GCA_015067005.1). Classification (GTDB taxonomy): domain Bacteria; phylum Bacillota; class Clostridia; order Oscillospirales; family Ruminococcaceae; genus Ruminococcus; species Ruminococcus flavefaciens_AA. The sequence goes on along the minus strand of SVNH01000001.1, from coordinate 330,863 downwards.
AAAGAACGCACTATGTTACAAATATTATAAAAATGACAACAGCGCACAGAAGGGGAACTCTGTGCGCTGCTGTCAAAGAAGGTGGTTTATATGAAAAATCTGGATATCAGTTATTATTTGCGGAACGTCTTCCGACGCGTCCGCCGTTGAATCCGTCAGGCGTTGTCATGCCATTCGGAGGTGTCATCCCCTCCGGCATACTAAAGCTGCCGTTCTCATCAGTCGGTAACTCCTTGCCGTCAAATCCTTGCGGGGGCTGCATTCCATCAGGCATTTTGAAGTCTCCGTTTTCATCAGTCGGCATTTCCATGCCGCCAAAGTCTTTTCCGCCGCCGAAACCGCCGCCGAAGCCGGAGCGCTCTCCTACATAGGATACAGCACTTTCAACTGTAAAGCTGCCGGATTCATCGCCGTCGCCCTTATAGCCGCCGGTCTTGTAGAGACCGTATTTCTGCTCTGCGGATGATGTACCGTTGGTATAGAATTTATATGTCTCTCCCTTTACGAGGTCTGGAGTGCTTATAACGATATTGTTAAAGCTCTTTGCCGGCGCAAAGCTAAGGAGCTCTTTGCCGTCAGAATCGGTAAGAGTAACGAGTGTACCGCCCTTGAAATTGCTGTCGAAGGTAGCGGAGACTGAATTCTGCTCAGACTTCTCCGAAGGCGCTTCTGCCATAGCCGAATTGCCGGCAGCTATGAGTGTTCCGCCTGTTACAATTATTTCGCCGTTACTGTCAAGAGCGCCGTTTCCGCCGTTTGTAGAACCGTTCACGATAACAGTACCGCCGCTGATAGTCATATCTCCGTTGGAATCAAGACCGTCACCATCTGCATTGACATAAACAGTTCCGCCGCTGATATTCACAACAACACTTTCCGAGTAAGTACCCATTCCGCCCTGTGAAGTGCCGTCACTGCCGTTAAAGCCGTCATCAGAAGCATTTACTTCAATATTACCGCCGCTGATATTGACGAGCTTGCCCTCAATGCCCTCATAAGACTTGTTTATGATGCAAGTACCATCAGAAATATCTATCTGCTCCTCAGCATGAATACCGTCATCGCCAGTTTTCGCGGTAATGTTACCGCCGGAGATGTTTACATTTCCGTTTGAATGAATCGCATCATCAGCAGAATCTATGCTGAAATTACCGTTTCGGATAACTATTTCATTACCTTTTACGCCCTTCTGACTTGTCTCATTTTCAGCTTCACTGTTTTCGTTACTCTCGCCGGACTGAAAATTTGCAAGAGACTGTGCATCTCCGATGCTGCCTGATTTTTCACGGGTCGCACCGCTCTGAGCGTCAGTCTTCTGTCTGCCGCCGAATTTAGAAGGATCAAAGTCGTCCGGAGGTGTCATTCCATTCGGAGGTGTCATGCCGTCAGGCATGGAAAATTCGCCGTTTTCATCAGTCGGCATCTCCTTGCCGCCGAAGCCTCTTCCTCCGCCAAAGCCTCCGAAATCGTCAGTGTGAGTTTTCGTTGAATTCTCATTTCCGCCGCCGGAAACTATGTTGAAATCACCGCTTTCAGCGTAAAATACGCTCTCAGCTGAGATGCCGTCACCTTCTGCCGTGATATTGTAATTTCCGCTCTCTATGTAGACAAAGCCGCAGGAATCGTCCACAGCATTTGTAGATCTCATACCGTCATTGCCAGCCTTGACCGTAACATCACAGCCTACCGCAGCGATGTAGTCCTTTGCATTTATACCGTTATTCTCAGCGTTCACAATGATCTTTCCGCCGGTAATAACTATATCATCCTTTGAATGGATGCCGTCCTTGCCGGAAGAGTTGACCGTAAGTGAACCGCTGCCGTTTATAGTAAGGCTGTCCTTGCTGAATATTGCCGAATCCTGCTCCTCATCAGAAGAAGCTTTGCTGTTGTCGGTAACAGTATTCTCCGAGCCCTTAGCAAGCGTTATGAAGACTTTATCCGCATTCGCAACACTTATCGGTGCATTACTTTTGCTCGTTATCGAAGCACCGTCAAGTACAAGCTGTACCTTTTCACCTTTCGCGTCAACTATTATCTGACCGTCATCAAGTGTACCTGTTATGCGGTAAACACCCTTTTCAGTAATGGTAGCAGTAGTGTCCTGAACAGATACTCCGTCGCCGTCGCAATCTATCGAATCTCCGGAAAGCTTTATCTCGGCATCAATAGAGTCGTAATCACCGGAAAGGTCTCGTTCAGAGAATATCTCACTGTAATCAAACTCCATATTTGACATAGGTGATGCATTGACAGCACTTTCTGTTACAGTAGTTCCGGCAGCTTTTGTCTTGCTCTCACTATCTGAACTGCTCTGAGAACTGCTTGAACATCCGGTCGCAACAGCAGCAAAAGTAAATGCGGCTGTAAGGATGCCTAAAGATCTTTTGTATACATTAAGTTTAGACATAATATATCACCACTTTCTTAAGTTCCCAATCCCATGTGTTTCTCTTTCCATGATCGAATTATAACCGGACAATATGTGAAAGCTGTGATAATTTCCGGAAACAAAAAGAATAATTTGATGAAGAACAAACTAATATGTGCGATACTCATACAGCAGATTTATCAGCAGCTTACCGGGGCAAACCTTTCTGAGGAAAGGTTCTTCCCCGGACCCCTTTCCAAAGACTTTTATTTCGTTTTTTTCGCAATGGTATAAGAACTAACATAAAAATAAAAAACCGGAAGTTTATATTACTTCCGGAATTTTTTATACCATTACGAAAAAAACAGACGAAAGTTTTCGGGAGGGAGTTTGAGGGAAGCCCCTTTCTCAAAAGAGGTTCCCTCAATAAATTACTGATAAACTTCCATATGATTACCGCACTTAATAGTCCGTCTTTTTCACTTTATTTCAAGTCGTTTTGTTACCGTTTCTTCTGCTTTTTTCTTTGGCAGATCTATCGTAAGGATGCCGTTTTTGTATTCGGCACTGATATTCTCAGCACTTACATCCGAAATATCAAAGCTTCTCTTATAAGAGCCGATAGTACGTTCACGGCGGATATAATGTCCCTTATCGTCTTTCTGTTCATCTTCCGACTTATGCTCGGCGGAGATAACGAGGTAAGAGCCATTGATGTCGAGATTTATGTCTTCCTTGCTGAAGCCGGGAAGCTCCGATTCCATGACGTATTTATCGCCGTCATCCCTGATGTCGGTACGGCAGGTGTTCATAGGCATAGTGTCATTGAAGAAGTCCTTGTCAAAGTCGTTGAAAATGTTGAAGAGATCATACTTGTTTCTTCCAAAAGGTGTAAGTCCATACATAATTCATACCTCCAAAAAGTTGATTTACAAAGTTATTCTATGCGAAAATCCGTTGCATATACACTTTCCATTGGTATCGCTTCCTTTCGTATTCCTTATGTTGACTATATGTTAACGCCGGAATATGACAGAAATATCATAAAATTGTGACGCTATAATGAAAATTAGCACTCTCGATGCGAGAGTGCTAATCACGTTTGCCATATTCAATTTAAAGTTCCGGTGATGTTAAGCTTCAATAGGATTCTTTAATTGCGTTTTTTGCCTTTGATACGATAGTTCTGTCGTTTTCATAAGACAATATATTAGAGGCATAAGAAATATCCACCCATCTTATGTCAGCGATCTCATCCTCCTGCGGAACAAAGTCCACATTCTTGGCTTTTGCAAGAAAATAGACCACTACCTTTACAGTATCCTTTTTTGGCGAATATGTTACCGTTTCACGAAATGTCGGATCTATAATAACATCAATAGAGGTTTCTTCCATTATTTCGCGGCGGGCGGTCTCAACTTCTGTTTCACCGGCTTCAACGTGTCCTTTAGGGAATGACCAATGACCGCTGTTGATATGCTTTATCAGCAGTATCTCGGTATTCCCGTGAAATTTGCGGTAAACGATAGCACCGCATGATTTCTCGTGAAGCATATTATTTCCTTTCTTGCCGGAAGGCATAGTATCAGGATGCCAATAGCAGCCTGTAAGTGTCATAGATATTATATCATAAAATTACACTCTTGTCCATACCCCTGCACCAATTTCATTGAAAAATAATGTGCAGCCGCCTTACTGCATTTTGTGTTTGCAGAAGTCTTTACAAGAATACAAAAATGTGATAGAATAGTATAGTACGATCTCCGGAATCTCTCCGGTATCAAGTTATTCTCCGGAAGGCGGCGAAATATGTCAGATAATATCAGTCCTGAACAGCACAGGAGCGAGATCGCTTCTCTTAATCATGAAATATATACTCTCAGGCGCAGACTCGATGAACGCGGTATTTCTGAGTATTCTGCAAACCGGCACGATCCTTTCAATAATCCGACAGAGTACCACGAATACGCCGGCGATTATTCAAAAATACTGCCTCAGTCCGCGGACGGCAGCTTTGAAATACCTCTTGAACCGCGCAAGGAAGAACGTAAGCGTATCAAGAAGTTCTATGCGATAGCAGGCGGCTGTATGCTCGCACATTTTATAGTCTCTGATTACCTCGCTTCTGCGATAATGGCAATAATATTTTCAGTTATTCAGGGAATGAATCCGGATATAGACATCTCTGTGATAAAGGAGTATCTGAGAACATCCTCGATAATCGCAGGTCTTACACTGATAGTTTACACCCTTACAAACCTCGGTTTTGCCTCGCTCGGGATAAAGCTTTCCGGCGATAACAGGCTTGATCTTGTAAGAACGCGGAATTACAGCGTTGGGAAGGGCTTGCAGTATTGCTCGATAGGGATATTCCTGCTGTTCCTCGCAACCATTGCTTCGATATTCTTCGAGAGCATTTTCTCTCGCTATGGATACACTACCGATGTCATGAATACAGAAGGAATGGCGGTAACGAACATGGGCAAGATCATAATGATGGTCTACACCTGCATTATCGCTCCCGTTACAGAAGAAGTATTCTTCCGCGGGATGCTTCTGAAAACCTTCTCAAAAGCCAATCAGAGATTTGCGGTATTCATATCCGCACTTTTCTTCGGGCTCTCTCACGCTAATATCCCTCAGTTTCTGCTTGCATTCACTCTCGGGATATTCCTCGCACATATAACACTTATCCACGGCTCGATAATTCCGGCAATAGTTGTACACGCATTCCTGAATACTTACAGTTCTATCTCCTCGGAACTTGATCTCACGGGCAGGGCACTGATACTCTTTAACGAGATATTCATATTCCTCGCAATTATGGGCTGTGCAATGCTTATCGTCTTCCGTATAGAGCATAAGCTTCCGGCAACTACTCCCGCTCAGACACGCCGCGGTTTTTCACTTGCGATAGTATCTCCGCTCGTTGCAGCAGCACTTGTGATACAGGTGCTATACACCCTTTCACTTATTTTCAGCAGTCCGCTGCTGGACTTCGTGAGAATGTATTTCTGACATAACAGCTTAACGCAGTAAAAATGCGGACGACTGATAACAGATCAGTCGTCCGCATGATTTTTTTATACTGCCTTATTCTTCGCTGCCGAGAACTATGTCCGCGAATTTTCCGCGGATAGCCTTTACAAGTTCAGCAGGACAAAGCCTTATCTGCGTACCTATCCTGCCGCCGCTTATGTAAAAAAGAGACATATTTTCGGCGGTACTGTGTATCACAGTCATGAACTGCTTCTTCATTCCGATAGGAGTGCAGCCGCCGCGGACATATCCGGTAACACCTGTGATGTCCTTGACATGAAGCAGTTCTACCGATTTCTCACCAACGCTTTTTGCAGCTTTTTTCAAATCAAGTTCCAGAGCTACCGGTATCAGAAAGCAGTAATGACTCCCACTCTTACCGGTCGCAACGAGAGTTTTGAAGGTCTCATCGAGCGGCTGACCAAGCTGCTGAGCAGTATGTATGCCGTCAATAAATTCATCACATTCATAGGTCTGAACGGTATAGTTTATCTTGCTTTTCTCAAGAAATCGCATAGCGTTTGTTTTGGTTTCCTTAGCCATATACAGCCTCTTTCATTATTTATCAGCATTTCGTCTGCTGTAAACGCAGCCGCAGTAATTCTGGCGGTAAAGATCATATTTCCTTGAAAGCTCGATCGAACGTTTATAGCCGTCATGCTTTTTGAAGTCCGAGAAAAGATAATCGACACCGCATCTCTTTGACACCTCAGCACCGCATTCGTTAATGAACGTGCAGTCCTTGTGAGGACTGATCGTGAGTGTAGTTGTGAAGTAATCACAGCCAAGTTCAGCAGCTTTGCTGCCTGCCATTTCAAGACGGAAACCGATACATTTCCGGCAGCGCTCACCGCGCTCCGGGAGTTCTTCGAGTCCCTTTGCGAGTTCAAAAAACGGCTTCGGATCGTAAGGCTCTTCGATGATATTTATATCCAGCTTCATTTCCTTAACAAGGCGTTTAAGCTCGCTCAGGCGGAAATCGAATTCCTCCTCCGGCGAGATATTCGGATTGCAGAAATACAGCGTTATATCGAAGTGACCGCTGAGGAATTCCAGCGTGTGGCTGCTGCAAGGCGCACAGCAGGCGTGAAGCAGCAGAGACGGCTTTTTACCGCTTCCGGCAAGTTCCGCAAGCTTATCATCCAGCAGTCTGCCGTAGTTTACCTTCTGCATTATTTATCCTCAAGGTTTTTAAGTGCCTTGAGCTCATCACGGTTGACCTTTATCTCAGCGTCCTTGAGAAGTTTAACCTCACTTCTGTCGAGTGTTACCGGCACTTCCGATTTATCGGTCTTTACGCGGAGTTTGCCTGTAATTAGGTTAGCATCCTCAACACGTCCGCGGTCGCCGTCCGGAGTAACCACTATCGCACCGATCTTAGGAGTTATTTTCAGCAGTGCCTCATAAGCGTTCTGCTCATTTTTCAAGCAGCACATAAGTCTGCCGCAAGTACCTGAGATCTTGGTAGGATTGAGGGAAAGTCCCTGTTCCTTAGCCATTTTGATCGAAACCGGCTGAAAATCGCCCATATAACCCTTACAGCAGAATTCTCTTCCGCAGATGCCGAGTCCTCCGAGTATCTTAGCCTCATCGCGCACACCTATCTGGCGCAGCTCGATACGTGTTCTGAATACCGCAGCAAGGTCTTTTACAAGTTCGCGGAAATCCACACGGTTCTCAGCTGTAAAGTAGAACAGCAGCTTATTATTGTCGAATGTACACTCGACCTCTACAAGGTTCATTTTCAGCTTACGTGCAGCAATTTTCTCCTCGCATATCTTGAAGGCTTCCTTTTCACGTATCTTGTTCTTTTCAACTATCTTCATATCAGCCTGTGTTGCAAGTCTGATTATAGGCTTGAGCGGTGAAGCCAGCTGATCATCGCCGATCTGTCTGTTAGCAATAACGACCTCTCCGCATTCTACTCCCCTTACTGTCTCAACGATAGCGTGATCGCCGACCTGAGCCTTAATATCGCCCGGTGAGAAGTAATATATCTTTCCTACGCTCTTGAAGCGTACTCCTACTATCTCTTTCATTTTATACTCCGTTCCAAACGGGAGAACTCCCGGTTATCTTACTATCCCTGCGATCTCAGCACAGAGAGATGTCAGCACAAGCGGTGCGCTGACATTGGATTCAACAGCGCTCCATGCCCTTTCGATACAGCGGTGTATCCTTATCGACTGGCTTGCTGTAAGCATAGACGAAAGGCGTTCAGCGCCCTCACGGAAGCAGCTTATCGTTTCAGCGTCCCTGCACTTGCTGAGCACAGCACAGTCCCTTATGAGTTTATCGAGCATGGAAAGCACAGCTTTTATATCGCCGCGTTCCTTTCCGACTGAAAAAAGCGAAACATTGAGCGCATATTCATCTTTTCTTATTATACTATCAGCAAGTGATTTTGTCAAATCTACCTGTTTCCTGAGGTTCTCATCAATGAGATAGCTTGTACACATACCTATGTTGCCGTGGAAACAGCTTACAGCCTGTTTTGCCTCTTCCGGCGAGAATCCGCTTTCAGAGAGTGCGTTCAGGGCTTCCTCCGAAGAGCATACAGAAGTTCCGAGGCAGACGCATCTTGATATGATAGTCGGCAGGAATTCCGCTTTTGATTCAGCCGTGAATATGAAGAAAGCGTAATCCGGCGGTTCTTCGATGAGTTTCAGGAGCGTATTCTGCGTTCGCTGATCCATATTATGGCAGTCAGCGAAAATATATATCTTCCTGCCGCTGCTGTTATTCGGTTTAATGTAAGCATCGCTTATCACTGCTCTGGCTGTCTCGACTGAAAAGCCGCCGAGCTTACCGCTGTGCTCAACATAGGTTACGTCCGGATGTATCCCCGAATCAGAATTTCTGCATGAACGGCATATCCCGCACGGACCTTCATCCGTCGGCGCTTCACACAGCAAAAGCTTTGTGTAGAGATCCGCCATGAGTTTTTTACCGCTGCCCTTCTCGCCGTAAAACAGCAGAGAGTGAGCAGTCCTTCCGCTCTTTACCATACTTATAAGCGTTGAACGGATATTATCATTTCCATATATCTTTTTCATAACAATTTATCTTTCTGCAAAGAATATGTCCTCTGCGAGAACAACATATAATCATTTTACCACATTTACTTCAGAAATACCATACCTTTTGAAAATATTCACACATTCACGGCTTATCACCTCGCCGCTTACTGCTATTGGTATCGCAGGCGGACAAGGTACCTCAACGGCACCGCATATGCGTCCGACCGCTTCATCAACAGATATAGTCTCGCTTTGTGCAAATACAGCCTCACGCACCGACATAGCGCTCTCAGGGAGCGGCAGTGGAAAAGGTTCAGCCTCACGCGGGATAAGTTCAACTCCTCTGAGCGACTTCTCAAGTGCATCACTTAGCTGCGAATAGTCAGCGGCGGTGTTCACAGGAGACATCAGCAGTACTGCAAGATCGCTGTCTGAATATTCGCACTCGCAGCCATTTTCACGAATGAGTTCAGCAAGGCGAATTCCGCTTATACCGCTTTCAGAAGCACGTACCGTAATATGGAACGGATCACCGTCAGTGAAGAGAAGTCTGCCCGAAAAACGGCTTCGCAGCAGACTTATCTGTTCAATACCGGCAGCAATATCCCCGCGTATTCGCTCGCTTATGTACTTATTACAATAGTCAAGCGAAGCCATTATGAGATACGAAGGACTTGTAGAACCGAAAAGCCCCATAGCAGGTTTTAGCATCGGAACGTATTCTTCACGTGCGGTATGAAGCATAGCAGCTCCCGTCAGTGCAGGAAGCATTTTGTGTGCAGAATCGCAGCACATATCCGCTCCAAGTGCTGTCGGATGCATATTTTCCGGCATATAAGCCAGATGTGCTCCATGCGCGTTATCTACAATGAGCCTTGCATCATATTCGCGGCATACTTCCGCTATCGCCGCTATATCAGCAGTTTTTCCGGTATAGTCCGGAGACGTGAGATATATGCAGCACTTTTCGCCGCGGCAGCCGCTCAATGCGGCTGCTGCTGCCGCCGCACTTACCTCTCCGGAAAGCAGACTGCTGCTGTATTCCGGCATTAACCAATCAACTTCAAGGTCAAGGAGTGCGGCGGCGTTAAGGAACGCTCTGTGAGCGTTCCTCGCGGCGAATACCCGTCTGCCCTCACGTTTCATAATTGCAAGCATAGCCTGTATGCAAAGAGTTGAGCCGCCGGCGGAATACACAGTAGCAGCTGTACCATAAAGTGAAGACATATTCCGTTCACTCTGAGCGATGATGCCCTCTGCTTCAAAGAGGCTGTCCGCACCGGATATTTCGGTAATGTCGTCAGAAAGGTCAAATCCAAAAACGACCTTTCCCTTATGCGCTGGCATATGACATCTCAGTGTTCCGGAAGCATTATAATTTTCAAGAAAATCTATTATCGGCGTATCCATTTATTTACCTCAGATATAGTATTGCAGTATCCTGAACATCCTCAGACGCGCCCGCGACATTGCCGCAGATACTGCCTGCGGAGTAACATCAAGTTCACGGCTGATAGCAACGATGTCCTTCTTCTGAAAATAGTATAGCACAATTATCTGTTTTTGTCTCGGAGTAAGTTCATTATTAATAACTTTTAACAGTATATTTTTTAGCCTGCTTCTGCCATCATCGTCTGATTTCTGCTCGATAATGGCTCTTATACCCTCATCTGCTGTGCCTGTGAAGGTATCGGAATAGCTTTTACGTCTTGACACGCTGCTCGATCCTCCTTGCATATGATGTCAGATATGATATTACCTCCTTAGTCTGAATACACTCCGTACTCAGCATATTGATGCGTCTTTCGAGATCAAGCTCCTGTACCTTGTATTCAAGCCCCTTTTCGATAAGACCTCTCCTTAATGCACACAGTTCTTTGCTCCTTTTCTTAATAAGCTCAAGACTGGCAATATATTCAGCTATCATGCGATTCAATTTCAAAACCTCCTTTTTTACGTCAAATAGGGAGAAAAAATGTGTCAGGCAGCTATCGAACTAACGTTCTATTCCTTGTGATTATTATTATAGAACATATTTTCTGCAAAGTCAATAGCATTTTATTTTATTTTTGTTTTAACCATATTCCCGCCTGCATTATTTTAAAAAGTTTTGCGTTATGGTAGTGACAAATCAAAAAAAATATGGTATAATAATTGTATACTATATCCGCAAAGGACGTGTGTTGTATGTCTAATAACTACGATGTCATAATTGCAGGCTGCGGTGCTGCCGGTCTTTACGCAGCTATCAACCTGCCATCCGACCTTAATATCCTCATTCTCTGCAAAAGGGACCTCGCTCTGTGCAACTCCTCGCTCGCTCAGGGCGGTATCGCCGGAGTTTATAATTCTCCGTCTGATAACATCCAGTACCACCAGAACGATACTCTCATAGCAGGAAGCTTTAAAAATAACGTCGATGCCGTTCATACCCTCGTAAGCGAAGCTGCCGAGGATATTGAACATATTATCAATATCGGCGTCGATTTCGATAAGAACGCTGACGGCTCCTATCACCGCACCCTCGAAGGCGGTCACAGCCACCACCGTATTTTCCACCACGCTGACTCAACTGGAAAAGAGATCGCTTCAAAGCTCCTCGCCTATGTTCAGACTCTCAAAAATGTCGAGATCAAGGAAAATACCCTCATGTGCGGCGTTAAGCAGACATCAACAGGCTATTCTGCTTTCCTCAGAAACGAAGACGGCTCCTATCAGACCTGCAACTGTCACTTCATGATTCTTGCAACAGGCGGTATCGGCCGTGTTTACCAGTTCACTACAAATTCCGCTATCGCTACCGGAGACGGTATCACATTTGCCTATGAAATGGGCGCTAAGATCAAGAATCTCAGCTATGTTCAGTTCCACCCGACTGCTTTCAATAACCGTGCAACACGCGAGTGCTTCCTCATTTCCGAAGCTGTCCGCGGCGAAGGTGCTTACCTTCTCAACTGCAAAAAAGAACGCTTCATGCAGAATTACGATGAGCGTCTCGAACTCGCACCGAGAGACGTCGTTTCACACGCTATCGTCCTCGAATCTAAAAAGCAGAACTCCACTGAGTTCTTCCTTGACATAAGCTATAAGGACAGCGATTTCCTCAAAAAGCGCTTCCCGATGATCTATAAGAACCTTCTCGAACAGGGCTATGACCTCACCAAAGAACCCGTTCCGATCTACCCCTGCCAGCACTATCTCATGGGCGGTATCGACGTTGATAACAACTCTGAGACAAGCCTGCCCAACCTCTATGCCTGCGGCGAATGCTCGCATACAGGCGTTCACGGAAGCAACCGTCTCGCAAGCAATTCCCTGCTCGAAGCACTCGTATTTTCACGTCATGCAGCAAGACATATCGCTTCAAAGCTTGATAAGGTACCCGAAAACTTCGAGGAAGCAGAGTTCGATCCGCATATCGGAAGCAGTCCTATCCCTAAGGGCATACGCACCGAAACAAGAAAAATAATGCAGAACAGCTATTTCGTTATACCGGATAAGGCTGCTGCTGCGGAAGGCTTGAAGCGTGTAGAGGAAATGCGTAAGGACCTCCTCAACGGCGGATACTACGTTGATGCCGATTACGTTCTCGCAAAATCAATTGTAACAGTAGCCTCGATAATCCTCAGTGAAGTAACTGAATAACGAAAGGACGCTGACTATGAAACTTCTGCAATGCTATGTTGATAATATAATCACAACAGCCCTTATGGAGGATATTAACTACATCGACGCGGCTGCTGATAATCTCATCCCCGAAGATCACAAAAGTTCCGCATATTATGTCGCTAAGGATACAGGTATCGTATGCGGCATTGAAATCGCAAAAAGAGTATTTGAGCTCGCAGGCGGTAATGTTGACTTCAACATCCTCCTCAATGACGGTACTAAAGTAAACAAAGGAGATATTATAGCTGAACTCGAAGGAAGCACCCTTACTCTGCTCAAGGGCGAACGTACTGCACTGAATATTCTTCAGCATATGTCCGGAATCGCTACTGCTACCAATAAGTGCGTTGAACTTGTCAAGGGCACAAATGCTTCTGTTACCGATACAAGGAAAACTCTCCCCGGACTTCGTGCGCTTCAAAAATATGCAGTAACAGTCGGCGGAGGAAAGAATCACCGCTATAACCTCTCCGATGCCGCTATGCTCAAGGATAACCACATTGATGCTTACGGCGGTATCACCGCGGCAGTAGCTGCACTCCGCGAGAAGATCGGTCATACCGTAAAAATCGAGGTCGAGGTAAGAACGCTCGCTGAACTCGAAGAGGCACTCGACAGCAAAGTCGAGATAATCATGCTCGACAATATGAACTGCGACGAAATGGCTGAGGCAGTTGAGATAACCGACGGAAGAGCTCTTCTCGAAGCTTCCGGCAATATTACCGCTGAAAATATCAGAGCAGTTGCCGAAACAGGTGTTAATATAATCTCACTCGGCGCTCTCACTCATTCCGTTAAATGCTTCGATATTTCAATGAAGATAAGAAAGTAACACTGTATTACTCACCTATGACATAAACAGAGGGGGCGATGAAATAATCATCGCCCCCTTAATTATGCTGTTTTATTATTCTTCCGGATTTTCGTTTACAGTCTGAGTTATATTTCTGCCTTCAGCAGCCTTTTTCTGAGCCTCAAGCTCTCTTGAAGAATACTGAACTGCATTCGGATCATATTTCAGAATAAGCTTCTTGATATTCTCATCAAGAGTAAGGTTATAGGTAAGCTTCATAGCCTTGAGTGCATTCGGAATATCCTTTTCATTCAGGTAATAAGCCGCAAGCTGAGAAGCTATCTGCACTATCTCAGGATTCGGACCGAAACGCATATCATACTTTTCAAGCACCTCAACGATCCTGTCGCGCGTCGGGCGTACTATCGGGGAGCCCTTTCTGTCAGCAAGAAGCTGCATTTCGTAAGGTATGGCAGGATTAGGCTCAAACATAACGCTGGCTGTATAGAAAGCAGCAGCATCCTCGAATTCGCCTGCATCCGTAAGAGAATAGCCCATATTAGCATAGCAGCGGGCAAGTGCGACCGGTGATGAAGCAACTCTCAGTGTCTCACGGGTAATAATCTCGACCTGACGGCGGTTCTTAAGAAGCTTATAGACCTCAGCAAGTTCAAACTTTGGTCCGCAGTCAACAGGATTGAACTCTATCGCCTTTTCAAGTATCGGGATAGCATCCAGCGGAGAGCCTGTCTCGATCATTATGTAAGCATAAGCTGTGATATACTCAGAAAAATCGAAAGGCGCACGGATGAGTTCCTTTTCCGGCTTGAATATTATCTGATAAAAATTCTCTTCAAAGGGATTTCTCAGTGATACGAACTTATTATTCTCACCCTCTTTGAATTCTACCACGATCTTCTTGTAAAGGCGCTCAGCTACCTTTTTAGCTTCAACATACTCCTTATTCTTCATGAGTTCAACTACCTGAGCGTACATTTTATCAAGACGAACGCCATCCACATGAGTGATACGTATGATCTCATTTCGTCTTTCTTCCGGAATATTTTCCATAATAAGACTCTCAGCGGCATCAAAGCCTTCCTTATTGCCTGCCTTAGCAAATTTTTCAGCTTCTTCGCGGAGTATCTTCTCATTTTCTTCCGGTGAATCACCAAGCTTTCCTCTCAGTTCTTCGATTATTTCGTTGTATGATGCCATGGGTATTCCTCGTTTCGTTTTTTATAATATACTGATAAGCGGAGCTCCGCCGGAAACCGGTATTGCTCCGCTTGATTTTATATAGGATCAGAGACCTCTCTTAGCCATATCCTTCTTGAATTTAGCATCGATCTTATCCTGCTTCTTCTTAGCCTTGAGTTCAGCCTTTGTCATGAAGCGAATATCGTCATCGTATGCAGTCTTCTTAGGTGCAGATGATCTTGATGAAGACTTTGAAGCGCCCTTGTATTCTTCGTATACAGGAACATTCTTCTGAGCAGCAGCTGCTGCGGCATTTTTCTTCTTAAGTGAATCATCGCCCATCTGTGAAAGAACATCCTCGATAGAGGTAAGGAGAGGAGCATTAGCTTTAAGTCCCTGAGTCTCGATAAGGCTCTTTTCAGCGTAGTTCTTGGAATTTGCAATAGCATTGATGAATGACTGTGATGTAGACTTGCTGTGTGGATTTACAGCTATCTTCGAGATGTTTGCAGAAGGTGTTCCGTTCTGAGCAGCAGCGGCAGCAGCTTTAGCAGCCTTCTTCTGTGCAACTGACGGTGCCGGAGCCGGCTGCTGTGGAGCAGCGGCAGCAGGTGCCTTAGCTGCTGCGGCACTCTTCTTAGGAGCTGCCTGCGGCTGAGGTGCATTCACCGGTGGAATGATACTCTGTCCCGGAAGAGGAGCAAATATCGGCTGACCGTTAGCGTCTACTCCTGCCATCTGCATCTGAACATATGTATAAACCGGCTGTCCGTTTGCATCATAACCGGCAAACTGAGGCACGCTGATTATCTGTGGCTGTTCAGGTGCAGCCTTCTTGTCGTTTTTAGCAGGCTGTACGGGTGCTGGTGCTGGTGCTGGCTGAGTATTTCTGATCTCATCAGCAAATACAGGTGTGCTGTATCTATACTTATTCATATCATCTTCCCCATTTTCCTCAATATTGTTTTCGGTTGGCATATCATTCAATGCTGGCATAGGAATATCTTCGATAACCGGCGCTGCCTGCGGCTTAACTGGCTGCGGTACCGGGATCTCGTCAAATACCGGCGCTGCCTGCGGTTTAGCTGGCTGCGGTACCGGGATCTCATCGAATACCGGTGCTGCCTGTGGTTTAGCTGGCTGCGGTACCGGAATCTCATCGAATACCGGTGCTGCCTGTGGTTTAGCTGGCTGCGGTACAGGGATCTCATCGAATACCGGTGCTGCCTGCGGTTTAGCTGGCTGCGGTACAGGGATCTCATCGAATACCGGTGCTGCCTGTGGTTTAGCTGGCTGCGGTACCGGAATCTCGTCAAATACCGGCGCTGCCTGCGGTTTAGCTGGCTGCGGTACCGGGATCTCGTCAAATACCGGTGCTGCCTGCGGCTGAGGCTGTGGTGTCGGGATTCCACCAAACATCGGTGCTGTCTGCGGCTGAGGCTGCGGTACAGGGATCTCGTCGAATACCGGTGCTGCCTGCGGCTGAGGCTGCGGTGCCGGGATTCCGCCAAACATCGGTGTTGCCTGTGGCTGTGGCTGAGGAGCGGGAATTTCCTCGAACGCCGGAGTCACCTGCGGCTGCGGTACTGGTATATCGTCAATAACCGGTGCAGAAACTTCTGCTTGAGCCGGAGCATTGATCTCAGTTTCTTCGAGCGTTGGAAGTTCATCCATTTCCGTCTGCTCTGTTTCAGGAGCTTCAGCCTCCTGCTGTGAATTAGCGTATCCGAATATCTGATTTGCAACCATATCCCATTCTGAAACGGTTGAAAGATCTACCTCTGGTTCCGGATCAGGTATCTGAGGTGCAGCTGCTTCTGACTTGGTGAGTTCATCAGCCTCAACATCAATAATATCAGGCTCGCTCTCGTAAGCCGTAACCTCGGGCTGAGTATTGTTTACAGCGCTTGCTACTGCATTGCTGAAATTATTTACCTGACCATCCAGCGAGAACATCTTCATAATGTCTTCCTCGCTGTTTACGTTTATGATATTTTCTTCGCTGCTGCTTACCGGCTGGACATATTCTTCCTTAGGTGCTTCCTGAACCGGTTCAGGCTGCTCAGGTGTAGGAACTGCGAACTGTGCAAGGAAATCGTCCTGGATCTGAGGTTTTTCCTCTTCCTTTGGCTTCTCAACAGCAAACTGTGCGAGGAAATCATCATCACTGTTTGTATCCTGAGGCTCTTCTTCCTTTTCAGGAACATTTATTGCGAACTGAGCAAGACTATCGTCCATAGCAACGCCGGTTCCCGGAATACTTCTCTGAGCGGCAGCTCTTGCTTCCTCCTCAGCAGCTTCACGGGCAGCTCTCTCAGCTTCTTCGGCTTCTCTTCTTGCTCTTGTAGCCTCTTCACGGGCTCTTTCTTCTTCCTCAGCAGCCTGGAGTGCTGCTTTTCTTTCAGCAGCGGCAGCCTTAGCTGCTGCAATTTTCTTTTCTTCTTCTCTTGGATCCTTTGTGATCTTTGCGGTAGTATTTCCGAGAGGAACTATACCTTCGTCAACAAAACCTTTCTTGGCTCTGAGCCTTTCCTCTTTAATGAGCCTATCCATTTCCTTTTTATCTGACTTTATGATCTTCTTAGCGAGTACAGCTTTACATTTTTCGCAGGTGATCTCTTTAAGGTCAGTCATATAATTTCCGCGGCGGTACTTTATGACGTTTTCAGGCTTCATCAGATTAATTCCGCAGCCTGTTTTTTTATCATTATCAGTACCGTGAACTTCATCGTTGAAAGAAGTCGTTACGAGTGTTATATCCATAATGATCTCCTGACCGCATCAACTGATTGCGGTCGTCTCTTTACGGCAGAGACGCAGCCGATTTCCCAGAAAGTTCCTGATGAATATGCCTTTTACAATAAATACGCAAGAGAGGATTTTCAGATCCGGCACAGATCAGAAACAAAATTACACATATATATTATACCTGATATGCCATAAAAAATCAACACTTTCTCAAAAATTCACCTTAAAAATTATACCGATTTTAATTTTTTTGGAGAAAACAACAAATTGTTATTGATTTTTTTGTCATAAATTCCATAGCAATTTAAATCATAATTGTTAAGGATCCGGCAATCTTTCGTTTTTGATACACATTTTTTCCGTGCAATGCAGTCAGTATTAACTATATGAGCGTATATGCAAAACAATAGCAATAAATGACTGCTTGAACTCCGCCGGCAGGATCACAGCAAAAAAAATTACCGAGCCCTTACTCTCAGGCTCGGTAACCAGCTATTTCGTTAAAGAATGCCGTCTGACGCTGTCGAATATCAATTACCTGACTTCTTATCGTCCGGCTTATCGGTCTCAGATGCAGGTGCTTCTGCGTCTTCATCGGTGTCCTCATCTGTTTCCTCTTCATATATAACGCTCTTGTATTCTGCTACACGCGCACTATCGCCGTAGCAGTCTATCTCGATTATCTCGCGCTTACGCATCCTGATTATCGCAATGAAAAGTCCTGTATAAGCTATCGCATTTGCAAGAACGCTGAAATACAGTCTGATACCGATTATATTTCCGAACATTCCGCCAAGTATCACGCCGATACATAATATGACCGCAACCTCATACGGTGTCTTATACGGATCAAGATATACGAAAGTGAAGCACACCACTGCTGAAATCAGTGCATGGAGCATCATCAGCTTCAGCGAATATGGATCATAATAGTCCATTACCTTGTACATATTGAGCTCACAATACATCACAAGAGCTTCCATCAGAATGTATACCGTGTAAGCTATCTTGAAAGGCAGTCTCATACGAACTGTAATACACAGAAGCACGTCCGAGACCGCAAGTGCGATAAATCCGCTGAACAGAGCCGCATATGTGGTATGCTCAAGAACTTTGCAGAATGTGCTGTAAGGATCAAATATAAGGTAATACCAGTAAGCAAGGATCGCAAAGAGTATAAATAGTGCATTGCCTATAAGTCCGAACAGCAATCCGAGTGAAAGCTTTTTCTGCATTTCCGTCCACCCTTATCCAAGTGCCTTGAGTGCTCTCTGACCGATGTCTTTTCTGTAATGAGCTCCCTCAAAGCTTATCTTTGAAACTCCCTCATAGGCTCTGTCAAGTGCAGCCTGAAGATCGCTGCCCTTAGCAGTAACGCCGATGACACGTCCGCCGTTTGTGAGGAATTTTCCGTCATCGCTGAGCTTAGTTCCTGCATGGTATACGAAGCAGCCCTCGATCTGTCCCTTGTCATCGAAGCCGTTCATCTCAATGCCCTTCGGGTAGCTTTCAGGATAGCCGCCGCTTGCCATTACCACACAGGCACAGCTTCCATTATGCCACTTTATATCCACATCAGCAAGTGTGTGATTGTAAACAGCCTCAAATATCTCGTAAAGATCGGCATCAAGCATAGGAAGTACGACCTGTGTTTCAGGATCGCCGAAACGGCAGTTGTATTCGATCACCTTAGGTCCCTTAGGGGTTATCATAAGTCCGAAATAGAGACATCCCTCAAATGTACGTCCCTCGGAGTTCATAGCCTTCATAGTAGGAATGAATATCTTCTCCATACATTCCTTTGCAACCTCTTCTGTATAGTAAGGATTCGGAGAGAGAGTACCCATACCGCCGGTATTGAGTCCCTTATCGCCGTCGAGCGCACGTTTATGATCCATAGAAGAGATCATAGGAACGAGAGTTTTACCGTCTGTGAACGAAAGAACAGACACCTCAGGACCTGTAAGAAATTCCTCGATAACGATACGTGCCGAGCTCTTTCCGAACTTGAGTTCATCTATCATTTCGTGAACAGCTGCAACTGCTTCCTCCTCATTCTGAGCAATGATAACGCCCTTTCCGAGTGCAAGACCATCCGCCTTTATAACTGCCGGATAGCTGTTCTGCTTTTTAAGGTAAGCGATCGCCTTTTCTGAATCGGTGAACACCTCATAGAATGCAGTCGGGATATTATACTTCTTCATGAGCTCCTTTGAGAACACCTTTGAGCCCTCAATTATAGCCGCATTTGCCTTAGGTCCAAATGTCATGAAGCCTTCGGACTGAAGAGCATCGACCATTCCGAGAACGAGCGGATCATCAGGAGCAACTACTACCATATCAGGCTGAAGTCTGTTTGCAAGCTTAACAACGCCCTCAATGTCTGTTGCGGCAACATTGAAGCATTCAGCGAACTTGGATATTCCGCCGTTTCCTGGGGTGCAGTATATCTTGCCTACCTTCGGACTTTCTGCAAGCTTCATGATAATGGCGTGTTCTCTTCCGCCTCCGCCGACTACTAATACGTTTTTCATTGTTTTTCCTCCGTAGTTATTTATTGTGCTTCTCCGAATTTCAGAGACTCGAAAAATGCCTTTATGATCTCATCAGATTCGCTTTCCTTACCTTCATAGCAATCAAATTCAAATACCCAGAGATCATTGCCATTATTATAATAGTATTTCTTTATTCTTTCATCACTGGAATGACTGTAATTTGCTGGTTCTATGTATGAAAGGAGCTTCAGTTCATATCCGCCGATGTGTTCCCTGCTTGTTTTGAGGCTGGCTTTTCTTTCTGCTTTTTTGTCTTCAAAGCCGCTTTTTACAGATTCGGAATCAAACTCTATCCTGTCTTCAGCCTTATCGTTCTCCCAGAAGTATATATAAAGGTCATTTCCATAATTATCA
Source organism: Ruminococcus flavefaciens (assembly GCA_015067005.1). Lineage (GTDB taxonomy): Bacteria > Bacillota > Clostridia > Oscillospirales > Ruminococcaceae > Ruminococcus > Ruminococcus flavefaciens_AA. The sequence continues at coordinate 311,114 of SVNH01000001.1, read as the reverse complement.
AAGTGTATATTTCTTTTTGTATCATCAAATTCTTTCGCTTTAAGGCGCGAATCCACTTCAAACGAAGCACCTCTGAAAGTATAAGCTGTATAACGGGCATCCTCACGCCTCTGCATATCAGCTGCGATCTCCTCATCTGAAAGTTCCTTTATAGTAAGACCGCTCAGAAGCTCATCAATGTCCTGCTGATCGCTTTCGGAATCAAGATGTCCTGAAACCGAGATGATATATACCATGCCATTACAGTCAAAATACCATGTCTTCAGGCAAAAACGGTCTTCCGGCGCTTTGTCCTCTTTTCCCATTATCGACGATACCAGTTCAGCCTTGTGACCGAGTATCTCATCCTCGTTCATCTTTACGTCCGTAAGCATCTTTGATTTGCTATTGTTCTTATACTGATTTCCGGCTAATTCAAAAGCGTTCTCCTTGCCGCCGTTATTTTCAACTCTCAGTGTCATATTCGGGAACAGATACTTCTGCGGATCATCAGTTTGAGCGTAACAGAATTTGACGTCCACAAGAGCACCATTTGCAAGATCTTCCTTTTTATCCCTTGATACTGCCCACTTAGGATCATAATGCAGAGTCAGGTATGGGGTATCATAATCCTGCGGCTCTGTCGGGAGCATCTTATCGGAGATATACCTTACCGAGCTGATTATCCTGCCAAGCTCTTCCCTGACCTTTTCCTCGTTCTCCGGAGAATATGACGCCTCTATTGTAAAGGCTACCGACTGATAAGCCATTTGATAGCAGCAGAATCTGTTGCCCTTTGAATCAGTGTCTCTTTCATCTGTGTAAAAATAAGCTGCACATTCATAGGGAGCATTCTCAATGACCTCCAATTCAAAGTCGCTGATATTATCTTTTTCATCAAAGTCTTCGGTATCATATTTCACGGCAGCAACAGGGGTAAGTGCTTCGTTATATGCGCCCTGTATTTCCAATTCAAGGAAATCTCCGCCTGAAAATGTATACTCCCAGACACCGTCATCCTTGTCTGTTGTATTCGATACAGTTAGACCTTCATCAACATCAAAGCTGTAAAAAGGGGTCTGATAGCCTTTTCTGCCGGCAGGAACCTCTGCCGGAACAGCTGCGGTAGCAGGTTCAGTACGGCTTTCCGCCTTTGTACCGTCCCCGGCGCTGTCTGTAACCACTGCGGCGGTCGTGCCTGTACTTGTTTTGCTGCTGTCAGCATTCTTTGAACAGCCTGTTACCGAAAGCACTGCAAGACAAAGTACAAATGCGATCGCTCTTCTGATCTTCATTATTCAGTTTCCCCCTATATCATCTCAGCCTATTGTCACAGTGTTCAGTATCTTTTCAAATTCCGGAACGCATTTTTCATACTTATCCGCATCTGCGCTGAAATTAAAGACTATCGTACCCTCACTGTCAGGGAACATATACATACTCCAAACGGTACTTTCTCCGCCCTGAGTACGGGTATAGCATATCCAGCCGGCATCAATGCCGTTGCATTTTACTATATCGCTCTTGACCGATGAAGGATCAATACCGCTGGCACTTTTATAGCCTTTTTCTCTTTCCTTGACTGTCTTTTTCAGATCTTCAACAGCCGGATTCCACACAACATCAACTGCGCCGCTGTCCGTTTTCATATTGAGAAGGCACTCAACGCTCTTGACCATAGCTGCATCCCAGACAGAACTATCTGCCTTGAATCTGCAAAGCTTATCGCCCTTCACTGCAACTGAATACTCACCTTCTACACTTGCAGCCGAAGGTGTCTCAGCAGACTTTGAAGTCTCTGCTGCTGATGATGAAGCTGTACTTGTCTGAACCGAAGCCGCCGAAGTTGTACTGCTGCTCCTGCTGCTTCCGCTTTCGCTTTCACTTTTGCCTGAACAGCCTGTGACTGCAAGCATAGTGAGACAAAGTGCAAATGCTGCTATTTTATTGATTTTCATTATCAGATCTACCTCTATACTTATATTATCGTGACGGCGGAGAAACTCCGCCGTCATAATGCTTAATGGTGGAACAGACGAATGCCTGTAAATGCCATAGCGATATTGTACTTATTGCAGGTCTCGATAACGTTGTCATCACGGATAGAACCGCCCGGCTCTGCAATGTACTCAACGCCTGACTTCTTAGCTCTCTCGATGTTGTCGCCGAATGGGAAGAAAGCGTCCGAACCGAGACATACACCTGTATTCTTGGCAAGCCATGCCTTCTTTTCCTCAACTGTGAATACAGCGGGCTTTACCTTGAAGATACGCTGCCACTCGCCCTCACGGAGAACGTCCTCGTACTCATCGCCGATATAAACGTCGATAGCGTTATCACGGTCAGCACGGCGGATGTCGTCAACAAACTGAAGTCCCATTACCTGCGGAGACTGTCTCAGCCACCAGTTATCAGCCTTCTGACCTGCAAGTCTTGTGCAGTGTATTCTTGACTGCTGACCTGCTCCGATACCGATAGCCTGACCGTCCTTGACATAGCATACGGAATTGGACTGTGTATATTTGAGTGTGATAAGTGAGATGAGAAGATCATCCTTCTTATCATCAGGAATGTTCTTGTTATCTGTTACGATGTTTGAAAGGAGATCGCGGTTGATATCGAGCTCATTGCGTCCCTGCTCGAAGGAAACGCCGTAGACCTGCTTTGTTTCGATAGGTGCAGGCTTATAGTTCTCGTCGATTTTAAGGATGCAGTAAGTTCCCTTTCTCTTGGACTTGAGTATCTCAAGCGCCTCCGGATCATAATCAGGAGCGATAACGCCGTCTGAGACCTCACGCTGTATCATCTTCGCTGTGCATACATCTACCTTGTCTGAAAGTGCGATAAAATCGCCGTAAGAGGACATTCTGTCAGCGCCTCTTGCTCTTGCATAGGCACTTGCAAGCGGTGAAAGTTCACCGAGGTCGTCTACCCAGTAGATCTTCTTCAGATCATCGCTGAGAGGTCTGCCGATAGCAGCGCCGGCAGGTGAAACGTGCTTGAAGGATGTTGCTGCACATACTCCTGTTGCAGCCTTGAGTTCCTTTACGAGCTGCCAGCCGTTGAGCGCATCAAGAAGATTGATATAACCAGGTCTGCCGCAAAGAACTTCGATAGGAAGCTCACTGCCGTCAGCCATGTATACTCTTGAAGGCTTCTGATTCGGATTACAACCATACTTTAACTGCATTTCATTTGACATAATAATGTCCTCCTATTTGATATTTTTGATTCTTTATAATTCATAATACTTGATAAGTACCCTATTTCCAGACAAAAGATCCGAAGAGCGTTATTGCTGCAAATTCAGACATATCAGCTTGACTGTTATCACTTTGTGCTTTTTTCATAATAGCTGAGATTACCTGCACTATCAGGAATCACCTTCCAGCCATCGTCTTTAAGCTTAACGACACATATCGCACTGTCTGTTCTGTTGGTATCATCGTCATCCTTACTGTATCTGACTTCCACCTGAACATGATACTGATATCCCTGCACCGCAGTTACTGAACAGTCGAAACGGTCGTCAAAATAAGCCTCAGCACCGCGAATCTCAGCATCATTCATCTCATCAAGCTTTTCGACCTTGACTACCTTTACATCATGCTTTTCAAGGAGGTTCTTTGCGAGCGCCCTCTGACGCTCTATCATCAGAACAGTATCCTTGCTGTCCTTATCCTTTTCCCATACTTCACCAGGACACTGCCATTCATAGTAATGGAGCAGATCATCGTCATCAGTCGAGAAGTTGGTATACATCCATTCCTCAGCAAGAGTGTCGGTATCATCAGTAGAATCCTTAGCTTCCGCGGCTGATTTTTTTGAGCTTTTGCTTTCATAGCCCATTGCATTAGCTATTACTGCTCCGGAAAACATCGAAGCTGTCAATACCACAATACTTATGCCATAGAAAGTGATTATCTTCAGAAAACGTTTTGCCCCTCCGTTTACCATAACTCCCTTTTTGTCATCGAAAAATGGATAGTTTGCTCCGCCGACGGGAGGGATTATAATGAATCCCAAAAGTGCCAAAAGCACCAGCAGCACCCCGGCATTCGGCTTTCCGAACAGAACAAGAAGAAATCCGATAATAGTCGTCACAGCAAGCACAGCAAATGCAAAAGTCATTACTGACTTTAAGCTTTTCAGCCTTTTTTTGTATACCTGCTCGTTCGCTTCCTGACGCTCATATTCATAATTCTCTGCTTTGAGTTTTTCAAGCTCGTTTTTATCAGCCAGATCATCAAATTGCAGCTGAGAATCGCAGTAAGGGCAATTTCCTATCACTTTGCCGCTGAATACTACCTCAGCACCGCAGCTGGGGCATCTCAACGATATTAGTCCCATAT